>CAZBED010000007.1:0-140038 GCA_964490845.1 uncultured Chitinophagales bacterium
CTCCTACATTGCTGCAGTTGAATGCCGTTTTGCTCAATGCCAGGCTGAATCCGCACGCATCAGATGAACCGTTGTTCACCGCTGCTGCTGTGGTGGAGCCGTTTCCTGTATTGTCTAATTGTACCGTTACATTCTGACACAATGCTATTGGTGCAACATTATCCTCTACTGTTACCGTTGCATCACATGTGCTGCTGTTGCCGTTAACATCTGTTACTGTCAATACTACTGCGTTAGCTCCTACGTTTCCACAGTTGAATGCCGTTTTGCTCAATGCAAGGCTGAATCCGCAGGCATCGGATGAACCATTGTTCACCGCTGCTGCTGTGGTGGAGCCGTTGCCTGTATTGTCTAATTGTACCGTTACATTCTGACACAATGCTATTGGTGCAACATTATCCTGAACGGTTACTGTAGCACCACATGTGCTGCTATTACCATTCACGTCTGTTACTGTCAATACTACTGCGTTCGCTCCTACATTGCTGCAGTTGAATGCCGTTTTGCTCAAAGCCAGGCTGAATCCGCACGCATCAGATGAACCATTGTTCACTGCCGCTGCTGTAGTGGAGCCGTTGCCTGTATTGTCTAATTGTACTGTTACCGGTTGACACAATGCTACCGGAGCAACATTATCCTGAACGGTTACTGTCGCGCCACATGTGCTGCTGTTGCCGTTCACATCCGTTACTGTCAATACTACTGCATTTGCACCTACATTAGCACAGGTGAATGCTGTTGTATTCAATGACAAACTTGCTATTCCACAAGCATCAGATGAACCATTGTTCACCGCTGCCGCCGTTGTGGAGCCGTTGCCTGCACTATTCAATTGCACAATTACATTCTGACATGTTGCAACAGGAGCTACTTTGTCTTCTACTTTAACAATTGCAGTACATATGGAAGTATTTCCATTCACATCTGTAACAGTCAAAGTAACAGGATTATTACCGCCCGCAATTACGCTGTGAGAACCTAATCCTGAAACATCATCTGTAGGGAATCCATCCCATTCTGATGCCAATGAAGAGAATGAGCCTGCCCCTGAACCTGTAGGGTCAACAATTATACCTTGAGTAATTGTTGATTTACGACGCAATGTTCTGTCAACGGTAGAAAGGCCGGAAGCCGTCCAGGCAGAACCCGGATCATCTCCGATATTACCGATGATATCACAGAATTTATTAGTTACGTTATTAAATAATGCTACTGCATCATTTCCATTAAAGGTCATCATACCCAATGCTGTTGCAGGGCCTGAATAACCCGTAGCTGCAGAATTTTTATAGACTACAACTGCACCGGAAGCTAATGAGCCCGATAACACATTAGAAGAAGTAACTGTTGTTGAACCATTTGCATAGTTTCTCAAAGTATAGTTACCTAAATTTACAGAACCTGTCGTTCCGTTATAGATTTCAAGGTATTTGATATTTGAGCTTCCTTCCACATATTCAGAAATGAACAATTCTGTTGGAACTGCTCCTAATAAATTGGAGCAATTGAATGAGTTTGGTGTAACAGAAGTAGATGCAACGCCACAATTATCAGTAGAGATATTATTTACATCCGCACCTGTGATAGAAACTGTACCAGCAGCATTTAGCTGAACGGTAATATTCTTACAGTTGGCAGTTGGCGGAATCAAATCCTGTACCGTAACGGTAGCAGAACAGCTGCTGGAATTACCATTCACATCTGTAACCGTTAAAGTAACGGAATTAGCACCCACGTTAGCACAGGTATATGCTGTATTGCTTAATACAGTAGTTGAAATTCCGCAAGCATCGGATGAACCGTTATTAATGTTCGTTACTGTTATGCTGCCACTACCGGTATTATCCAAAGAAACTGTTGCATTTTTACAAAGAGCTACCGGAGCCACCAAGTCCTGAACCGTTACAGTAGATGTACAGGTAGATGTATTATTATTGATATCTGTTACGGTCAATACTACTGCATTTGCACCAACATTACTACAATTGAAGGATGATTTAGAAATCGTTCTTGTTGAAATACCGCAAGCATCGGATGAGCCGTTATCTAAATCATTTACAACAATCGTTGCATTTCCGGCAGCATTCAACGGCAGATTAATGTTTTTACACAATGCTGTTGGAGCCACTTTATCCTCTACTTTTAAGGTAGAAGTACAAGTACTGCTGTTTCCATTCACATCTGTTACCGTTAATACAACCGGTGTACCAAGAGATATGGCATGACTGCCTAATCCGGACACATCGTCTGTTGGGTATCCATCCCATTCTGTTGCAAGCGTAGTGAATGAAGTTGCACCCGTTCCAGCAGGATCAATGGTTACACCTTTATTAACAGATGATTTACGACGCAATGTTCTGTCTACGGTTGAAAGACCCGGAGCCGTCCATGCCGAACCCGGATCATCTCCAATATTACCAATGATATCACAGAATTGGTTGGTGGAGTTGTTAAATAATGCTACCGCATCATTACCGTTAAAGGTCATCATACCCAGCGTTGTTGCAGTGCCTGCATAGCCTGTAGCTGCAGAATTTTTATAGACTACTACTGCGCCTGATGCCAATGAACCGGATAACACATTAGAAGAAGTAACTGTTGTTGAACCGTTCGCATAGTTTCTCAAAGTATAGTTACCTAAATTTACAGAACTTGCAGTTCCGTTATAAATTTCGAGGTACTTAATATTAGAATTTCCTTCTACATATTCGGAGATGAATAATTCTGTCGGGGTAGAAGGTGTTACATTGCTGCAATTGAATGTATTAGGTGCAGCTGTCAATGATGCAATTCCACAGGCATCTGTAGAATTGTTATTTATATCAGCACCTGTAATGGATGCAGTTCCCGCAGCATTTAACTGAACTGTTATATTCTTACAGATTGCAACCGGAGCTGTATTATCCGTTACGGTAACCAAAGCACCACACGTGCTGCTGTTACCATTAACATCTGTAACTGTCAGTACAACCGCATTTGAACCTACATTGGCACACGTAAAGGTACTGATGTTCAATGCCAATCCGGCTATACCGCATGCATCGTTAGAACCATTATTTACTGCTGCCGGTGTTGTAGAGCCATTTGCACCCACTAAGGTTACAGATACATTTTTACAGAGCGCAACAGGCGCAACATTGTCTTGTACTGTTACTGTAGCACCACAAGTACTGCTATTGCTATTCACATCCGTTACCGTCAGTACCACTGCATTCGCTCCTACGTTACCGCAGTTGAATGATGTCTTGCTTAATGCTAACGATTGTATACCGCACGCATCGGAAGAACCATTATTCACCGCTGCAGCTGTAGTAGCACCGTTTCCGGTATTATCCAATGAAACCGTTACATTTTGGCAGACTGCCGTTGGATTTTGTGCATCTGTTACCGTAATAGTAAATGAACAGGTTGAAGTATTTCCACTTTGATCTGTTGCTATATAACTGATGGTAGACAGGCCAACCGGGAATTGAGTTCCTGAAGCGGCACCACCTGTCTGAACTAAAGAAGATAATGTACAGTTATCCGTTGCTGAAGCTGCGAAGTTTACCAGCGCACCGCACTGACCGGCATCAGTATTCACAGCAATATTAGCCGGGCAGGTAATTGATGGAGCAGTATTATCTACTACCGTTACTGACGCAAAACAGAATTCAGAATTACCGCTTTGGTCACTCAGAATAACGGTAACCGGGCTTGTACCTAAATTGGCACAAGTGAAACTGCTTGGATTGACAACTCTGGATGTAATACCGCAATTATCGGTACTGGCACCACTAAAGTCTAATCCTGCAACTGTAGCATTTCCTGAATTATTCAAGGCTACTGTAAAGTTGTTACAAACAGCCGTTGGTTTGATATTATCAATTACAGTAACAGTAGCACTGCAAGTAGATGCATTTCCGCTGTTATCAGAAACCGTTAACACAACTGTATTTCCGGAGCCTAAATTGGCACAGGTGAATGTTGAAAGATTCAATGAAGAACTTTGAATTCCGCATGCATCATTTGAACCATTATTTACCTGAGCCGGTGTAATTGTTACACTTCCGTTTACATCCAATGGAACGGTTATATTTTGACAGATGGCCGTTGGAGCCACGTTGTCAACTATAGTTACTGTAGCATTACAAGTTCCGGTATTGCCGCTATTGTCAATCACTGTTAATGTGACTGTATTGGCTCCTAAGTTAGAACAAGTGAATGTTGTTTGAGATACCGCGCTGTTACCTGTAAGTAATGTACAGTTATCTGTAGATCCGTTATCGATAGTAGAAGGTGTAATGCTTACAAAGCTTGCACCATTTAATTGTAATGTCACATTTTTACAAACAGCAACAGGTAATTCTGCGTCATATACATATACAGAGGTTTGACAGGTAGCTGTATTTCCATTCACATCTGTAACGGTCCATGTTACTACTGTCAGACCTTTAGTATATAAACCGCTGGCATCACTGGTGTTGTTAAAGCTATTATTAATACTTTGAACATTACAGTTATCTGTTGCAGACAATGCACCAATGGATACATTACCTAAGCAGGTACCCGGATCTGTTGCCGTAAATTTATCTAACGGGCAGGAAGTTATTACCGGCGCCTGGTTGTCGATTACGGTAACAGTGAAACTGCAAGTTGCTGTATTTCCGCTGGCATCCGTTACTGTAAATGTATTTGTTGTTGTTCCCACTGCGAAGCTTGCTCCTGAAGCCAAACCAGCTGTTTGTGCTGTTGTTTGGCCGGAACAGTTATCTGCACCTGCAGGAGTTGTATAGGTTACTGTTGCTGCGCATATTCCGGAAGCTGCATTTACTGTTATTGGTGCAGGACAAGAAATAGTCGGATTTTCTGCATCAGCCACGCTTACAGTAAAACTGCAAGTTGAAGTTAAGCCAACAGCATCTGTTACCGTAAATGAGTTGGTCGTTGTTCCTATTGGGAATGTCGAGCCGCTTATCTGGCCTCCGGATTGAGCTACAGCTTGACCTGGACAGTTGTCACTGGATGTAATAGTGTAGCTGACCGCTGCACCACATACTCCCAAGTCATTATTTACTGAAATGTTTGCAGGGCATGTAACAACAGGAGCTTCGTTGTCTGTTACCGTTACTGTGAATGTACAGGTAGTTGAGTTACCAACTGCATCCGTTACACTAAAGGTATTGGTAGTTGTTCCCTTAGGGAAAGAAGCGCCGCTGGCTAAACCTGCTATTTGAGCAGTAGTTGCACCAGGGCAGTTATCTGTTCCGGTTGGTGCAGTATAGGTTACGTTTTGAGCACAAGTACCGGCTGCAACATTCACTCCTATATTAGAAGGACAGGTAATAGCCGGTGCTTCATTGTCTGTTACCGTTACTGTAAACGAACAGGTTGTAGAGTTACTGGCAGCATCCGTTACCCTGAAGGTATTGGTGGTAGTTCCTTTAGGATAAGAAGCGCCGCTGGCTAAACCTGCAATTTGTGCGGTAGTTGCTCCAGGACAGTTATCCGTTCCGGTTGGTGCGGGATACGTTACGGTTTGGGCGCAAGTACCTGCTGCTACATTCACTCCTATATTTGCAGGGCATGTAATAGCCGGTGCTTCGTTGTCTGTTACAGTCACTGTGAATGAACAGGTTGTTGAATTTCCAACTGCATCTGTTACTCTAAAAGTATTGGTAGTAACACCTGTTGGGTAAGAAGCACCACTGGCTAACCCAGTGATTTGTGCTGTAGTTGCTCCAGGACAGTTATCCGTTCCTGTTGGTGCTGTGTACGTAGCCGTTTGAGCGCACGTACCCGGAGCTACATTGACTGCAATATTAGCAGGACAGGCAATAGCCGGTGCTTCATTGTCTGTTACGGTTACTGTGAATGAACAGGTAGTTGAGTTACCGACTGCATCCGTTACTCTGAATGTATTGGTGGTGGTTCCCTTAGGATAAGAGACGCCACTCGCAGAACCTGCTATTTGGGTGGTGGATGCACCAGGACAGTTATCTGTTCCGGTTGGTGCAGTATAGGTTACTGTTTGAGCACAAGTACCCGCAGCTACATTGACCCCAATATTTGCAGGGCAAGTAATGGCCGGTGCTTCGTTATCTGTTACGGTTACTGTAAACGAGCAAGTTGCTGTCAATCCAACTCCATCCGTCACTCTGAAGGTATTGGTGGTTGTTCCTTTAGGGAAAGAAGCGCCACTCGCAGAACCTGCTATTTGGGTGGTGGATGCACCAGGACAGTTATCTGTTCCGGTTGGTGCAGTATAGGTTACTGTTTGAGCACAGGTACCGGCTGCCACATTCACCCCGATATTGGCAGGACAGGTAATGGACGGTGCTTCGTTGTCTGTTACCGTTACTGTAAAGGAGCAAGTTGCTGTCAACCCAGCTCCATCTGTCACTCTAAATGTATTGGTGGTTGTTCCTTTAGGGAAAGAAGCGCCGCTCGCAGAACCTGCTATTTGGGTGGTGGTTGCTCCTGAACAGTTATCTGTTCCGGTTGGTGCAGTATAAGTAACCGTTTGAGCACAGGTACCCGCTGCCACATTAACCCCGATATTAGCAGGGCAAGTAATGGACGGTGCCTGATTATCCGTTACGGTTACCGTAAATGAACAGGTAGTTGAATTTCCTACAGCGTCCGTTACTCTGAACGTATTGGTTGTTGTTCCTTTAGGGAAAGAAGCGCCACTCGCAGAACCTGCTATTTGGGTGGTGGATGCTCCTGAACAGTTATCTGTTCCGGTTGGAGCTGTATAAGTTACCGTTTGAGCACAGGTTCCTGCTGCCACATTCACGCCGATATTAGCCGGACAGGTAATGGACGGTGCAATATTATCCGTTACGGTTACTGTGAATGAACAAGTACTGGTTAAACCGGCTCCATCTGTAACTCTGAATGTGTTGGTGGTTGTTCCTTTAGGGAAAGAAGCGCCACTCGCAGAACCTGCTATTTGGGTGGTGGATGCTCCTGAACAGTTATCTGTTCCTGTTGGTGCAGTATAAGTAACCGTTTGGGCACAAGTACCCGCTGCCACATTCACCCCGATATTAGCAGGACAGGTGATGGACGGTGCTATATTATCCGTTACGGTTACATTGAAGTTACAGGTTGCCACACGTCCGCCCGGGTCAGTACCGGTATGTGTAACCGTTGTAGTACCCAGCGGGAAAGTAGATCCACTTGCACCGCCTGCTGTTCGTGCTACTGTTACAGTACAGTTATCCGTGAAAGTAGGAGTCGCATAGGTTGCTACTGCTCCGCAGGTACCTGCCGCAGTATTTAAAGCAATATTAGCAGGGCAAGTTGCTACCGCAGGTGTGGTGACATCTTTTATATAGTAACGCAATGAACCTGCTGCTGACAAAGCTCCTCGGGTAAATTGAGAAACTTCCACGTAGTAGGTACCACTAGCAGACGGGGTATAGGTAATTGAACTCGCCGGCGCACAACCATCATCATTGGACGCTGCCACCGTAAAACCATCTGTACCATACAGACGGAGATAAGTATCATTGGAGGCAAGTCCGCAGTTTTCAAACACATAAGTCGTTCCGGCAGTCAGGGCTACTGACCAGGAAGGTATTACTCCTGAAGAGTAAGCTACCGTCTGACCGGTTCCGTTACAAGATAAAGCAGGAGTTATTGAAGAGCCACCGGATGCATATTTCCAGGTTACACCAATGGCATACTGGTGGTTATTGGCACTACCTGATGTAGGCCCATTGGTCCAGGTACCATTAGAAGGAGATGCCAGTACCCTGAAGTCAAATGTCTGCGAAGCAGTCTGTCGACAAGCATCGGCAGGCGGGCCTCCCTGGAAGACACAACGGTTGTCCGAATCTTCTTCCCAGGCATCAATACGGGCAATAATCTGCCAGGATGCATTGGTTCGATTCGACACAATTGCCGGAGAGTTTACGGCCCAGGTAGTTGTACCGTTAAAGTTTGTTGTCATACAGTTGGTCGTACCTTCTGTGCCATCGACATTATCTTTTGTCCACAGCCAGGCGGTATATTCCTCGGTGTCACCATCCTGACAATCCACGTCTGAACTTCTGACAAAACCCGATCTTGTGCTATACGTCACATTCGCCATCTGGGCTTCTGCTATAGCTGCCCAACAACAAAATAGTGCTATGAGGGCGATTTTGATTTTAGATGTATTCATAATAATCATGCTTATATTTTTTAACATTCAGTTCTAATCCTGTCTATTTGGAAAATGTAAAGTGGGCAAAGGTTGATTTACCATAATCTTCATCATACACATCCAGTACCAGTTCATTGGAACTGACAGACCGGATAATAAATTGAATCACTTTCTGGCCACAGTCATTGCAACCGGTTGGAAACCCGGTGAGGGTAAGTGATTGACCGGTTAAGTCAAATGAACCATCCCAGGATCTTTCTCCATCTGTATAATACGTATACACAAAATTGGATCCTGAAAAATTAAGTTTTGTCGTTGTTAAAGGAAAATCAGATAAATAATTCTCCCCTCTTGCAATTTCATCCTCCGGGGAAAGTACCTGAGCGGTATCTCCACCTGTGAGGGCTGTAAGTGTCCAAATGCCTTGTAAGTCATCCGCAGTAGCCTGTGCTTTGACAGTAGTGCAGTAAAATGCAAGGAAAAGTAATGGAATGAAAATCTTCTTCATACGGTATTGATTTTATTTTTAGTTATGTATTACTTTACTTTAATAATGTCACTGAAAAATCAGGATAAATTGGCATGATACTGTTTTCTGCTCAGTCAATCCCCTTCTTTTCACTCTCATTCTCATTCTGCGAGGTACCCAAATCTGAAAATATTGCGCGCCATCCTATCACTTTTGTTATGCAAACAATTAGGTATAGATATGGCCTGAAGTACCTAATCTATGGTACTTTCACGCATTTTTACTAAAAATTTGGTAATACTTTCTTGCATTTTTACTCTATTCCCCAACACAATATTAACAAAATTTTACATAAAACTCACATCGGGGTAATCTATTTTTTAAAATTTAACAAATTAGATTTGAACCATTATTAGGATTAGATTATGATTAAAACCATAATTTGTAAAAATAAAGCCTATCTGTTGGGTAACTTATTAGGCAGTTGGCCGGGTTTTCCGTGCAACTTATAGTAATATTCCAGATTGCTGATTAACACTTCACTTTTGAAGCCTTTAGAAAGCGCGGTTTCATAATTCTGAACGGCTAAAACAGTATCTTTCAGGTTCAGATAGGCATCGCCTTTGTTCACAAAACCGTCAATCCAGTGATTTTTTATGGCAATATCAGCCAAGGGAATGATGGCTTCATATTGTTTGGTTTGTAGTAAAATGTCTATTATCTTACCGTAAAGTATCTGATTTTGAGTGTATTTTTCAAACGCAGTATTAAAATACGGTAAAGCCTTATCATATTCCGGCTGATCAAAATAGTAAATATTCCCCATCAGTTCCTGAGCATTGATATAGGTAAATTTTTGCAGCGTATCGACCCGGCTCCAGCAGGCTATCGCGCTATCCTTATTATTCAGGTACGAGCGGTACAGTTTTCCCATTGCAATCCAGGCGTCGTTGCATTTGGGATAAATGGCAACTGCTTTCTCAAAATAGGACTTAGCATCCATGATGGCCATCTCTTTATCCTCGACAAAATCACTTTCTTTACTAACACCTTTCATGATATGGCTGCCCATCATAAAATTAGCCCTTGCCGATTTTGTAAGATAGCGTATGTCGTGATGGAAGAGGGTTGTCTTATCATACCACTGCGTGTTTCTGTTTAGTGTCATCCATTCATACGGAATAAAAACCAGCAACAAAAAACATCCGGTTATTTTAGCTGGGGTAATATCTTTTTGTATAAAAATATACTGTTTAACCCAAACGGCTAACTGATACAACCCGATTGCTATGAGCACGCAAAATCCCGCTGAGGTCTGATAAACCAAACGTTCGCCGACAATCCCTGTAATCGGTGGCGCTGGTTTTATATTTGAAAACAATGCGATGCTGATTCCGAATACCATCAGCCAAAAGGTGAAATACAGGTTTTTTCGTTTTGCTATATTATAGCCAACAACAGCTGACAATCCCGTTATAACCAATATACCCGCGTAAGGATAAAAACTATCCCAACCCCTGTCAGGCAACATATCATACCCGTAATAAAAACACAGCGGAAACGGGACCAGCAACCTGCTTACATAAAAAAACAACGTCTGCATGCCATTGGGAATAGTATGGCTGGCGGCGTAGTAAATAGTAGGCGTCGTTTCAAATTTATATCCGATGTCGCTTGGCGAAACGGATGAACTCATTTTGATAAATGTAAAAAACGGAATAGCCAACCCCAAAAGCAGCCATGCATTGGAGGCATTCAGAAATTTCTTTACAGCAGACTTTGAAATAAGTCCCTCCTCGTTATGAATAACCGTATAGCATATCAGTAAGATAAATGAAACAGGAATGACCATGATGCCCGTTTCCTTTGACAGAAAAGACATGAGCGAAAATAATGCAATAATAAACAGATACCACTTGTTTCCTGTTTCCATCAAACGGAGTACACTCAGCCAGGCGGCAATGGCAAAAGAAAAGCACAATAGCTCTTCCCGGTTTTTGATACTGCACACCACTTCCGTATGGATGGGATGAATGATAAATAACAATATCGCCGTATAGATGACTATTTCATTTTTGTAGCCAAGCACTGCTGCAACTTTTTTCATAAAAATCAGCAACAAAAAAACATTGAGTGCGAACAACAGCACATTTACAAAATGACTGTAATGCGGATTATTTTCCCACAGGCTGTATTCAATAGCCAGCGTAATTTTACCCATTGGGCGATAGCCGTATGTAACACCGGGCCCGTTGCTGTAGTTGGTAGTCAGTAGTTCCGGAATACCGCTGATGCCTTTCATCGTCTGCTGATTTCCCTCGTCTAAGGACACAACGTATCCGTCATCTAAATTGTAATCATTTTTGATGGAGTTGCCATACGTAACAAACACCAGCAGCAAAACAATGAGCGCTTCCCACCACCCGCGATGTATGGTTATTTTCGAGGTTGTTTTTGATTTCGGTTTAGGCTGTATTTTTTTTCCGGCGGACATACTGTTTTCCTGTTCTGCTGCTAAAGGGTTTACTAAAATACATTATTTAAATTATTCCGTACTATAACCCGGACATAAAAAAACGCCCTGCAAGCTATGCTTCGCAGGGCGTTACCAAAACTGTTTAAAACCACTAAAACAATAATTATGAACTACAATACTATTATTGCAGTAACTTAAGTCTAATTCAATTTAACTAACTTACGAATCTGTGTGCCCAGTTTTGTCTGTAACTGAACCATATACGTTCCTTTTGACAAACTGCTCACTTCAAGTTCAAGGCTGGTTTCTCCCTGAGCGATATCGTAAGCGAGGGTTTTTACTTTTGTACCATCGAGTGTGTAAATCATGATATTTACATCCATCGCTTCCACACTGGAGACAGAAATCGTTGTTTTCGTGCTGGCCGGATTCGGCATAAAATCGCTGATGATCAGTTTTTCTCCTCCGTTTATCTTAGCCTGTACTATCTTAGAATGTGTATATTTCCCATCAATGTCAATTTGTTTCAGCCTGTAATAATACACTATGCCTGATTTCACATATTCATCATCAAACTGATAGTTCTTCACAGTTCTCGAATTTCCATTTCCGGCTACCTCGCCAATCTTCTCAAATTTCACACCGTCCGTGCTTCGTTCAATATCAAAACGAACGTTATTCTTTTCTGAAGCGGTAGACCAGTCTAACCGGATTAATGAATTATTAACCGCTTTTGCCGCAAACGTGGTCAGCTCTACCGGCAAGGCCTCATTCGACCAGAATGTCGGGTACAGGTAGAATGTGGAAGACTCATCAATTTCAAATGATATTTGCCAGTATCCGCCTACTCGTGTAAACCTCGGGCTTATCACCGTTGGGTTTGGAGAAACCTTCGGCGGCATAAAGCTATCTGTTGTGCTCGGATAGGCCACCAGGAATAATTCAGGTGGATTTTCAAAGTAATAGTAACCGCCGTTGTTCAGTGTAGCACCCTGCAAGGCTGCCACCTCCGCATCTGTAAAATACAGATTAATGGTCATCGGCGCATCGTTAGTCGTATTGATATTCCATGCTCTCGGCAGGTATGGCTGTGGCAAATATCCCACATCCAGAATCCAGGAATTTACGGACTGAACATCCCCGACAGCCGGATTTCCGGAGACATTGTAAGGCAACTGTGCGCAGAAGGTAGTAGCGCCTATCGCAACTGCATCCGCACTGTCCGTTACACTCGCCAGCAGTTTTCCTGTCGCATCGTAATAGCTGTATGTGCTACCGTTTTGTATCGGACAGGAAATACAGAACTCGTTGGAGTATTTAGAAACCAGGGTGGTATCTACTACCGGCGGTGTAATAGTCTGAATCGAAGTGTCCTTACAGTTGTAGGTATTCGTTACGATCCAGCGAACGGTAGTGGTAGCGCCGGTTCTGGAAAGAGAACCAATGGTCGTAGACAAACTGGTTGGAGAGGCAATGCTACCCGGGCCGCTTGCTATGGACCATGCACCTGTCGATGGTGTTGGATTGGTAGCCGTTAACGTAGCGATATAACCCGCTGCATCCGTACAATTAAATAAACTGCTGCCGGAGCCTACGGTCTGTTGCGGGGCAACATTCCATTTTACCCTTACCACTTTTCCTATACACCCTGTGGAACAACTCCTGTTCGCTTTTACTTCCACGGAATCTATTGCACCTACGCCCACAACTGTTCCGGATGTATATGCCTGCCAGGCTCCTCCGTCCATACGCCATTGGTAGGTTTCCACACAACCGGTTCCGCCACCATTACCCGGTGTAATATTCACAATCGTTCCTCTTCCATAACACAGGGGGGTGGAAGTCGGGAACGGGGAAGTTAATTTGGGCAGTCTGTCTACCGTAATGGTAATACAGGACGTATCTTTACAACCATAGGTATTATAACCTATTACCACATAGGTAGTGGTGGTGTCCGGTTTTACCACTTTACTGGCATCCGTAAACAAAACGGCACCTTTAGGCACACAGCCACCTTTTGTTTCATCTTTTAAGAACCAGTTTTGAATGGTAATTCCCGCGGACGGTGTAAAACTAACCGTACAACTGTCATCATTACAAATGGAGGAGTTTGTCGTAGTGGCGGAAAACTCCGGTTTAGGGTTAACGGTTACAGCAGTAGAATAAGGGAATCGGCAACCTTCGCCGGCATAAATCCAGGCGGAGTAAGTACCTTGTTTGGCTGTTGTTGCATTCGGTATGACAGGGTCTTCCACTGTTGAAGTATATCCATTGGGTCCAGTCCAGGAAAAAGTATATCCGGTACTAGGCGGTTGAAAATCGATACGGATGGTATCGCCCTGACAGATATTGAAACCCGGGGATACGATACCGTTGCTGATGATACGTCGTGCAGGCAGCATCATACCGTTCAGGTATATACGCATACCATTAACACCACCAACACTGCTGGCACTATACGAGTGACCACCCAAATAAATGATGGTACCACCCGCCTGGTTAGGATCCCCTATTTTGGTTGCATTGATATTGATGATCGTGTCTAATGCAGCATCCCCCCATACATTTTTCAAGAAAAAGCCACCTTTGTATTCAGGGTCCTTTCTGCCGGATGCCGGTGTGACCATGGCAAAGTTCGGAATAGATCCTCCGTCCTGCGTAAAGATACCATGCATCTGGAATACAGGCATATCCGTATTGCCGTATAACTGGGTGGTAATACTTGTACCTATATCTGTTATACCGGCAGTTGATACATAATATGATCCGCCATAATTTTCCACTTTTTCTATCCCCTCACATTCACCCAGGAAGTTACCCCCTGTTAATAAGAAAGAGCGTAAGTTATTCAGACGTATGGAGTCATCATGGCTGTAAGCGGCTGCAGTGTTCCAGTGCGGGGTAGAAGCATAGGTAAAGCAGGAGGAGGAGTCGAGAATATACCCGGTATGTATGACCCGGTAACGGCTGGTATCCACCAGGGCGGCTTTCAAATAATCGGTGTGAATCTTTTCATTGCCCCCGTCATCATACACCGCGATAAACGGTTTATGTGTCAGGATATGCCGCACATCTACATTCCTGGCAGCCGTAACAGAATAAATCTGTACCTTTTGGGTGGCTGTCGTAATTTTAGCATTGAAAGCTGTTACAACCGTACGTGCTTTGGCGGTATCTGCCGGCAAAATCACAAATGGTCCTGACCTGAAATGGTTCAGAACAACAGAACCTACCGTTGGAATGATTTTCCTGCCGGGAAATGATGCATCAATACTGTCTTTAGCTTTACCTGTCTTAATGATCCACCTCAACGGCACATCATTCCATAATAACTCTACGGCTAAACCGTAAGCTCTCGGATTAAACACACCACTGATACCTTGTGTGGTATTATCCATACCGATCACCCAGGAACCAACCGGAATGGTTACCATATTAGCAGTAGGTGGTGGTAAGTACTGGGCTTTGGTGTTCAGTTGACCTAACCACGTCACGAAGAGTGCGGTCAGCAACAGGGTTTTTAAAAAATACGTTTTCATTGTCTGTGGGGTTTTGGGTTTCTTTTGTAAATATTGTTTCAAATTCTCTAATTTTAGAATTAAGGACTGAAGCAAATAATGTACCCGGAAAAGAGAGTATCAGGAGAGATAGAAATGCGCTAATGCGTTAGCTGAATTCAATCAGATGATACAATAATTGATAATGAAAAAATGGGTCATACGATTTGTTTCTAGTCTTTAAATGTTTAAATTTAAGAGTCTTCAGTTAGGGTTTACAAAGCAAATTTATATCCTATCTAACAAAATAGCAAATTTTTTAACAATTATTTTTAATCTTTTCTTGACAAATGTCAGATTTACAACCAAAACAGCAAGCCTGAATAAATCATATTTTATTGATATACTGTTAATTACAAAGAAATCTATCCTTAATAAAACTATTATATTATTTGTCGAAAAAAATGAATAAAAAGAGCAGAGCATACATCAATTATGGTACATTATACCTGTATTTTTGTCCTTCTGATATCTGCCCGTCCAAAAAGATGGTATGTTTTTTGAAAATCTTCCTGTAAAAAATGTATGAAAAAATACCCGCTCATTTCCTTAGTATCCATCCTGTTTGCGTTGCATGTTTCTGCTCTCGATAAGCGTATGTTAGCCGACTGGACTATGGCCGGCGCACAAAGTACACTTCCGGCTGACGCGAAAAAAATCACACTTATGGATTTTGGCTGCAAAGCCGACAACTCAACGGATAATTCCACGGCGATGCAAAATGCTCTGAAAGCATTGAATGGAAATGCGGGTGTAATTGAAATTCCCGCCGGTACATACTTGTTTAAAAAAACCATCTCTCTCCCGTCTAATACTGTTATTAAAGGACAGGGCAGCAATAAGACCATCCTGAATTTTAACCTGAACGGCAGCGGCGATTTATTTTCCATTCAGGGTACAGCAGGCAATCTCTCTGCTCCTGTTTTATCCGGCGCCGTCAAAGAAAGTAAAACGCTAAAAGTAAACAGTGCCGCAAATTTCGCCGTGAATGATTATATATTGGTGAAACAGACCGCCAATAGTTTACTGGCCTCGAACTGGGCATATACTGCCTTTTTCCAAATTGTAAAAATTACAAAGATCAGCGGCAATGACATCAGCATAGACAGGCCGCTGCGATTAGATTTTCTATTAACTAACAGTCCTGTTGTGCAGAAAATAAATCCGGTGCAACATGTCGGAATTGAATCATTGAAAATCAAACGCGGCGATGCAAGTTCCGGCCAGACTTCCAACATCTTCTTCAACTATGCGGTGAACTGCCGGGTGAAAGGCGTGGAACTGGAAAATGCCAACTACGCACATATCACGCTGCAAAGCTCAGCAAACATTACCGTTTCCGGCAATTACCTCCACGACGCGTTTGACTACGGCAGCGGCGGAAAAGGATACGGTGTGGTGCTGCAGTTTGGCGCCGGCGATAATTTTATTTTTGACAACATCGTCCAACATTTGCGGCATTCCTTTTTACTGCAAGCTGAAGCGAACGGCAATGTTATCGCCTACAATTATTCATTCGACCCATACTGGACGGAAGGCTGGTTTCCGTCCAACTCGGCAGGAGATATTGTCTTGCACGGTAATTATCCTTATGCCAACCTGTTTGAAGGCAATATTTTTCAAAACCTCGTCATTGATAATTCGCATGGCATCAACGGGCCTTATAATACCTTTTTCAGAAACCGGATAGAAGGCTATGGCATAGTGATGAATGGCAATTCAGGTGATAACATGAATTTCATCGCAAATGAAATCACCGGTTCAGGATTACTGAAAGGATTGTATTCAATCAACGGCAACCACACGGAAATCGCCAACAACATCAGGGGAGATATACAAAACGGAACGGTAACAGAAACATCCTTGATTAATAAAAGTTATTCTTCTAGAATAGGTTCGCCGAATACAGCAGGTTCCTGGAAGAATGAGGCGTATATCCGGAACGGACAAGCAGTAAAAACGGTTATTTCCGCGGATAAATCAGCGGTCCTTCAAGAGACGAAACCGGAAACGGTAAAACCAAAAACCGTGAAGAAGCCGAAGAAAAAATGTTGTATAAGAAAGAAGAAGAAAAAGTAAATACCAGACGACGTTCAGTGTAGAGCAGTCCTGCTGTTTTTTGACAACAGCTTCTCGAACGAAGAGAGATTATGCATTCATCCAGCAGATATTCCTTAAAATCATAGCAAGATTTCTCCTAAGGTCGAAATGACGGGATGACGGCTGGGTAAAGCAGTCCTGCTGTTTTTTGACAACAGCTTCTCGAACGAAGAGAGATTATGCATTCATCCAGCAGATATTCCTTAAAATCATAGCAAGATTTCTCCTAAGGTCGAAATGACGGGATGACGGCTGGGTAAAGCAGTCCTGCTGTTTTTTGACAACAGCTTCTCGAACGAAGAGAGATTATGCATTCATCCAGCAGATATTCCTTAAAATCATAGCAAGATTTCTCCTAAGGTCGAAATGACGGGATGACGGCTGGGTAAAGCAGTCCTGCTGTTTTTTGACAACAGCTTCTCGAACGAAGAGAGATTATGCATTCATCCAGCAGATATTCCTTAAAATCATAGCAAGATTTCTCCTAAGGTCGAAATGACGGGATGACGGCTGGGTAAAGCAGTCCTGCTGTTTTTTGACAACAGTCATCTCGAACGTAGTGAGAGATCCTGCAGCTTCCGGCAGCTATTCTTCTGAAGCTTAGTAAGATTTCTCCTAAGGTTGAAATGATGGGATGACGGCTGGGTGGTGTTAAATGACGGGGTGCTGCAAAGACAATACCGGTAACTTACAACTTACTGCTTCTGTTCCTCAGGATATGATCGGCAATCACTAATGCAGCCATAGCCTCAACGATAGGTACCGCGCGCGGCAATACACACGGGTCATGACGGCCTCGGCCCGTGACGGACACTTCGTTGCCGTCTTTATCCACGGATTCCTGCGGTTGCATAATAGTAGCGACAGGTTTGAAAGCCACATTGAAATAAATATCCATTCCGTTGCTGATGCCGCCCTGCACACCACCGGAATGGTTGGTCTTTGTTTTGATAACACCATTATCATTATAAAATGCATCGTTGTGTTCACTGCCGCGCCATTCCGTACCGGCAAACCCGCTGCCGTATTCGAAGCCCTTCGCCGCATTGATACTCAGCATGGCCTTTCCCAAATCGGCATGCAGTTTATCAAAAACAGGTTCGCCCAAACCAGCAGGTACACCTGTAATCACACAACTCACCAGACCACCGATGGTATCGCCGTCTTTCTTCACTTCTTTAATCAGTTTTATCATCCTATCCGCTGTTTCCGCATCCGGACAACGGACGATATTGTCTTCTGTTTGGGATAAATCCAACTCGGTGTATGGTTTTCCAATTTCAATTTTTCCAACTTTGGAAACATAGGCTTTCACATCAATACCCAAATGTTGTAACAACTGTTTGGCAATGGCCGCAGCGGCTACACGTGCTGCTGTTTCGCGGGCGGAACTTCTGCCACCGCCACGATAATCGCGGGAACCGTATTTTACATCATAGGTAAAATCGGCATGTGAAGGGCGGAAACTATCCCTGATGTGTTCGTAATCCTTAGACTTTTGGTCTTCGTTGCGTATGATGATGCCGATGGGTGTTCCCTGTGTCACACCTTCAAAGATTCCTGACAGGATTTCAAACTCATCCGCTTCCTTGCGCTGCGTCACAATATTCGATTGTCCGGGCTTACGCCTGTCTAATTCAGTCTGTATAAATGCCGTATCGATTTTTAACCCTGCCGGACAGCCATCAATAATAACACCTAATGCCGCGCCGTGGCTTTCACCAAAGGTAGTGATACGAAAAATCTCACCGAATGAATTTCCTGCCATAGGGTAAAGATAAAAAAAGATATGTGATTTAAGATTTGAGAAAATAGAATTGAACAAATATTAACAAACTCCACTATTCACTAAAATCACACCTGATTAAATAACATGTTTTAGTAACTTGCATAAAATTTGTCCATGAAAAAAGGTATTTCATCTTTCGCTTTTTTACTTTTATTTACACCTATATTTACGCAGACAACTTTAAGGCCAACTCCTCAAAACGCCCGGCCAAAGTTAGTGGTCGGCATTGTCGTAGACCAGATGCGCTGGGATTTTTTGTACCGGTATTACGACCGATACTCCAAAGGCGGATTTAAGCGCCTGATGAACGATGGCTTCAGTTGTGAGCAAACATTCATCCCTTATTGCCCCACTGTTACGGCAGCCGGACATGCCTGTATTTACACAGGAAGCGTACCCGCCATTCATGGAATTGCCGGAAATAATTTTTATGATTATACTGCAAACCGTGAAATGTATTGCAGCGAAGACAAGACGGTACAATCTGTCGGGACATCAAATGATAATGGACAGATGAGCCCCCGAAATATGCAGACCACCACTATCTGTGATGAGCTGAAACTCGCCACTAATTTTAAAGGGAAAGTGATAGGTGTAGCCATCAAAGACCGGGGCGCCATATTGCCGGCCGGGCACAGCGCCGATGCCGCCTACTGGTACGATAACAAAAGCGGCAATTTTATTTCGTCTACTTTTTACATGAAAAAATTACCCAAATGGGTACAGGACTTTAATGCCTCCGGTACAGTGGCCAGCTACTACCAGAAAAACTGGAATACCTTATACCCCATAAACACCTACACTGAAAGCGATACCGATATAAACCCTTATGAGAACACCCCGTTTGGCGAAGACCAGAAAGGATTCCCTTATGATTTAAAACGTTTTGCGGAAAAGAAAAATTATGGCGCGATTCGCTCCACACCTTACGGCAATTCACTAACGGCTGATTTTGCGAAAGCGGTTTTGGTGAATGAACAATTGGGCAAGGATTCCGTCACTGATTTTCTGGCAGTATCCTTCTCTTCAACCGATTATATCGGGCATTCCTTCGGCCCGAATTCCATAGAGATTGAAGACACTTACCTGCGTCTGGACAAGGAGTTGGAATTATTTCTTTCAATACTGGACAAACAGGTTGGCGCAGGCAATTATACCGTTTTTCTTACAGCCGACCATGGCGTGGCGCACGTGCCGGGATTTTTGGAAAAGCACCGTTTACCGAACGGCGGGGTGACCGGCTCCAAGGTCGATGTCGCCTTAAATCAGGAACTGAAAACGCAGTTTGGAGTAGACAGTTTATGCCTGGGCAGCTGGAATTATCAGTTTTACCTGAACCATTCAGTGATAGAAGCAAAGAAACTGGATAAAGAAAAAATCACCAACGCAGCAATCGCCTTTTTACAGAAAACAACAGGCGTGGAAAGAGTCATTGAATACAGCAAATTAGAAAAAACAGTATTGCCCGCATCCATCAAGGAACAATTCATCAATGGTTATTATCCGAATCGTTGCGGGGATGTGCTGGTATTACTGAAACCCGGTTATATCGACGACGAATACGGCGGCAAAGGTACCACACATGGAGTCTGGAGTCCGTATGACGCTCATATTCCATTGCTATTTTACGGCAATGGAATCGCGAAAGGAAAAAGATACGACAAAACTTATATGACAGACATCGCTCCTACTTTATCTAGTTTACTGCACATACAAATGCCGAGTGGATGTATTGGAAATGCGATTCAGGAGGTGATAAAAAAATAACCAATCCTGTCTTATATTTTATGTTTCAGCACTATCATCGTCAGCCGCGAGATATTCAGCAGGTTTTCTTTTTCATCATAAATTTTGATTTCCCATATCTGCGTTTTTGACCCGAGATGAACCGGCCGGGCAATACCGATAACCCATCCTTCCCGTGCACTACGGATATGATTGGAATTGATATCCAAACCCAATGCATACTCTTTGGTAATATCCAAACACAGATTCGCGGCCATACTACCCAGTGATTCTGCCAGCACCACATGAGCGCCACCATGCAACAAGCCCATCGGCTGCCGTGTACGATGATCCACCGGCATCCGGGCTTTCACATAATCATCCCCCATCTCGAGGTATTCAATGCCGAGATGTTCTACCAGGGTTCCTTTGCTCTGCTGTTGTAATCCTTCCAGCGAAACATGCTCAATTTTCCAGATACGCATAATCTTGTTGATATTATTCTACTCCAATCTATGCATTCCTGCCGAAGGTTATCCGATTTTGAATTTTAATTAAAAGTAAAGAATTCGTTTTCGTCTAAACGAATTCCGGAAATACACGGCAGATGCAGCCGATAGTTTAAATCTTGATAACTTTTTATCCGACGGCGTTCATATATGCTTTCCCGGTCTTACCTTTGCACATGCATTCCAAAATTCTGATTTTTGATTTCGGGTCCCAATACACCCAGCTTATTGCCCGAAGAATCCGCGAGTTAAATGTTTACTGCGAAATTCACCCATACAATCATCTTGCTGTTTTAGATAAACAGGACTTTAACGGTATTATACTATCCGGCTCTCCATTCTCCGTTTTGCAGGAAGATGCGCTGCAGTTTCCGGTGAAAGAGGTACAGGAAAAACATAGACTTCCGATACTCGGCGTATGTTACGGTGCGCAGTATATCGCGCATATTTTTGACGGCAAAGTGGAACGTTCCTCTAAACGGGAATATGGCCGGGCACATCTGGATTATATTGAACCCTCTAATAAATTATTTAAAGATATACCTCCGAAATCTCAGGTGTGGATGAGCCACGGTGATTCTGTGCTGGAACTGCCGGCAGGATTCGACCTGCTCGCCACCACAGACTCTATTCCGGTAGCCGCCTTCAAACACACGGCGACAGAACTGTATTCCATTCAGTTCCACCCGGAGGTAACTCATTCCGTTGACGGAAAAACGTTGTTGAAAAATTTTGTGGTAGACATCTGCGGTTGCCGTCAGGACTGGACTCCCCTGTCCTTCATCGAAGAAACCGTCTCGGAAATACAAACGACTGTGGGCGACGACCATGTCGTTCTCGGCCTTTCGGGCGGCGTGGATTCAAGCGTGGCAGCCTTGCTGCTGCACAAAGCCATTGGCAGGCAACTGACCTGTATCTTTGTGAACAACGGATTGCTCCGGTACAAAGAATTTGAAACCGTACTGGATTCCTATCAGCATTTGGGATTGAATGTAACCGGCGTGGATGCGTCCGAACAGTTTTACGCCGAGCTGAAAGGTATCTCAGAGCCGGAGGCGAAGCGCAAAGTTATCGGAAAAGTGTTCATTGATATTTTTCAGCAGGAAGCCGCCAAAATTGAAAACGTGAAATGGCTGGGACAGGGCACCATCTACCCTGATGTCATAGAATCGGTTTCCGTGCACGGCCCTTCAGCGAAAATAAAATCCCACCACAACGTGGGAGGCCTTCCGGAAAAGATGCACCTGAAAATCATTGAACCGCTGAACCGTTTGTTTAAAGATGAGGTACGCCGAGTGGGCAAGGCACTGCAGTTGCCCGAAAACATACTGCACCGACATCCGTTTCCCGGGCCGGGGCTTGGCATACGTATTTTAGGCGACATCACGAAGGAGAAAGTCGAAATTTTGCAAAAAGCCGATTACATCTTCATTGAAGGCCTGAAATCGTCCGGATTGTATGACCAGGTGTGGCAGGCCGGTGTGATGTATCTTCCCGTCCAGAGCGTTGGGGTGATGGGTGATGAAAGAACTTACGAAAATGTTGTAGCTTTGCGTGCGGTAACCAGTGTGGACGGAATGACTGCGGACTGGAGCCATTTGCCGTATGATTTTCTGGCACGAATTTCGAACGAAATCATCAATAACGTAAAAGGGATAAACCGAGTAGTATATGATATCAGCTCTAAACCGCCGGCCACTATTGAATGGGAATAATGTATTGGTATTGCTCTTTTGTCTAGTAGGAATCTCATCCTGTGCCGCTAAAAAGATCAGCGCTTCCGAATTAGGTACTACCTCCACTAAAAAGACGGAAGTAGTATCCATCAACACCCCAAAAGAAACGGCTGCTGCGAACATGGACGATTCCTTCAACAGGAAACCGGTTGTTTTTGACCTTGATAATGAAAGCACTTCACCGAAGCCGGAGGTTAAAACTCCTGTCGGCGTAAAAATGCAGGACGGGGTCAGCAACATAGCGGTGTTGCTACCCTTCAATTTAGATCAGATTCCGTTAGGAAAATATGCCGATGACACTACCAAACAACTTAGCGCTGATTCTAAAAATGCCATCGAATTTTACCTTGGCTGCCAGATGGCACGGGAGAAGTTTGAAGGTATAAAATCGACTACCAATGTGTACTTCTTAGACAGCAAAAATGACTCTTCCACGATTGAAACGCTTTTTCAGCGAAAACCGTTTCCAAATGTAGATTATATTATCGGGCCGCTTTATTTCACTACTCTTTCGTTAGCGGCGGATTTGGCAAAGCAACACGAAATACCGTTGATTTCGCCTTTAGCGAATTCGATGTATATCCGCAACAATCCTTTTTATTATAATGCCAATGCTTCTTTAAGGGGGCAGTATTCCTTTTTACTCGAAACGATAAAAACCAGCTACCCCGGAAAAACAGTAGAAGTTATCTTTGACGGTAAGGATTCACTGGCGGAAAGTATCAATACCCTGAAAGATATTGCCGGCAATTATTTCAGTTACAGCAATATCAGTTTTACTTCGTTGCAAATATGGGATGACATTACCAAAAAGATGGTAAAACCGGATTCTGTTTCCGAACGGGTGATATTGATTTATTCTACCAAAGAATCCTACGTTAAAACGATTATCTCAAAACTAAAACCGATTAAGAATCCGCTTCGCATTTTCACCTCTTCCTGTGTGAAAAACGTGAAATCACTGGCAGACAGCAAGTTCCCGCATACAATTTTTACGGTGTGGCCATACAATACCAAAACGCCTAACCACGCAGTATTTGCCGCGAAATATGAAGAAAAATATACCAAAAAACCTACTGAAACAGCCTTTCAGGGCTATGACATCATGACCTATTTGTTTCATATATTGGAAAATAACCAGGATTTAAACAATACCACCTATAATTTTTCCAATAATTTTGATTTAACTCAAATAAAACTCCAGTTTAACCCCGTTTTAAATAAAAATGGGGAAATTAATTACTACGATAATACAAATCTGTATCTTTACAGGTACGTAAACGGAATTTTTGAAATCGCAACACCTTAAACTTTTATGAAAAAACTTTTTTTCTGTACAGCAATACTATTGATTGCTGCCTCTCAGCTTTTTGCACAATACAACTTTGAATTACTGGGTAAAAAAACATACACCGGGATGAATTTGTCCGGCAGCTGGGGTTATAATGATACTGTCAACCACAAGGAATATGCTTTAATCGGCACCACAATGGGATTATCAATAGTGGATATTACCACTCCATCCAGTCCTGTAGAAGTTAAGTTTATCAATGGGAAACAAGGCACCTGGAGAGAATGTCAGACATATAAGAGTTATGCCTATATTACACAGGACAATGACACAACCAGATCCGAAGGGGTGCTCATTTATGATTTAAGCACCTTACCTGCCGGGAAAGTGGACACCTTTAAAGGTACCAACCCATCAACCACAGACTATATCGGAAGAAGCCACTCCCTGTATATTGATGAAAAAGGGTTTTTATACCTGAATGGCGGCGATGCGAAAGTTAATGGGGTAAGAACTAACGGTGTGCTTATTTATGACTTAAAGCCTAACCCGAAAAAGCCTACATATGTGGGATTTACCCAAAATCTGTTCGGTACCGGCGGGGTGAATTACGTTCACGACTGTTATGTAAGAAACGATACAATGTATCAGGCACATATTTACAATAACCGGTTTACCATCTGGGACGTTCGCAACAGGGCTAATCCGGTCAAGATAAGTGATTTTACTACTCCGTATACCTATCCGCACAATATTTGGTTATCCGACAACAGCAAAACCTTGTTTATCTCGCATGAGTCCTTCAATCTTCCAGTGGAAGCCTATGATATTTCAGACTTAAGCAATATAAAACAGTTGGCAGAATTTAAAGTTAGCCCGACCAACAGGGAAATAGCACATAATGTCCATGTTTTGAATGACTATATCATAACTTCATACTACTCTGACGGTGTAGCAATTTTTGATGCATCCGACCCGACAAATGTGGTCACTATAGGTTACTACGATACACAGCCTTCATCTACGCAAACAGAAAATGGCGTATGGGGCGCCTGGGGTTATTACAAATCCGGAGTAATAACGCTCAGTGACATGATAAAAGGATTGTTTGTAGTAAAACCTACCTATGTCAGAGCAGCCCGTATGCAGGGTATTGTAACGGATACCAATACCACTCTGCCGATTACAGGTGTTAAAATCAGCTTTGTGGATAGCACCATGAGCGCCAACACTAACTTCCTGGGATTCTATAAAACAGGTACCGCCAAAGCAGGCCTGACGCGTTTTAAAGCAGAAAAAACAGGCTATATCACCAAATATTTTTCCGTCAATCTGGCTAATGGAAGAATAGATACCATCAATATCCAACTGCGTCAGATACCCATTCAGGTGAGGCAAACTGCATCTTTTTGTCAGAACAGGACATATACACTGCCTGATGGAAGAGTAGTTTCCGAGCCGGGGATTTACACCACTGATTTTGTGCTGCCTTCCGGAAAAGATTCTATCATTACCACTACCCTTTCTCAGATAAACGCTACGTTCATTGCTAAATCCGCTAGTATCTGTGAGGGTGAATCTTATACATTGCCGCATGGCAATACCACCACCGTTGCAGGAGTATTTATAGATACATTCAGTAATTCCGTCGGATGTGACTCCATTATCACCAGCACCGTTACCGTTAATCCTGTGTATACTATTTTTAAAGAGGATACCATTTACAAAAATGATGTATACACCTTACCAAATGGCTCTACTACCTCAGCATCAGGAACTTATGTTAACAATCTCAGCACAGTATCCTTCCATTGTGACTCTGTCATTACTGTCCATTTAACGGTTTTAGACACCTCCACGCTTTCAGGAATACAACAGTTGACCAATCGGCCGGTCAAATTTATCCTGAACGGGACAGCACTGACCATCATGAACCATTCCGGCTCCCGTATGGATAAACTGGAAATCTATAATTCGATAGGAATGCTGGTCAAGGAATTCACTAATCCAGAAAACAACCTGTTACTGCCTGTTTTGCCGAAAGATATCTACCTGATAAGGGGAATTACGCTCCGGAATGAACAGTACACACAGAAAGTGGTCATTTATTAATTGATTTGTAACATTATGTGCATTAATCATTACGATTTTATGCACAAAACCCTTATATTCGCACCCTTATTTAACAAATTACAAACATGGGTAAAGGAACAAGAACGGCGCTCGTTATTTTAACGGCATTAGTAGTATTGATTTGCATATATTGCTTGTCATTCACATTTAAAGTAAATTCCATAGAGAATAATGCAGTGGCTTTAGCGGAGAAAAATATCTCCATGCAAGACCCTGCCACCCGTTATCCGGGAAATCAGTTGGCGCAGTTTTTATATGAGGACTCCGTACATCAAATGAGGATAGTCTACAAAAACAGATATCTGGATTCTGTAGCCAACGAGAAAGTATATCTGTGGAATACCTACAAAGCGTGTAAAGAACAACAACTCAATTTAGGCCTTGACTTGCAGGGTGGTATGAGTGTGGTATTACAGGTTTCCTTAACGGAATTATTGCAATCCCTTTCCGATAACAGCCGCGATCCTAAATTCAGGGAGGCGCTTACGCTGGCAGAACAACGTATGATTACCAGCAATGATGATTACATTACGTTATTCATTAAAGCATTTAAAGAATTAAAGCCAAATGACAAACTGTCTTCCGTATTCGCTACCCGTAACAATAAAGATGATATCACTTTTGAAAGCTCAGACAATGATGTAGAGAAGTTCATACGCAAACAATCCACTGATGCGATTAACAGAACATACAGCATCATCCAGTCACGTATTGACCAGTTTGGAACCAAACAACCAACGGTAACCCTGGAGCCAAATAAAGGAAGAATCACTGTGGAAATTGCCGGTGTTGATAATCCTGCGCGGGTAAGAAAATTGTTGCAGGCTACGGCCAACCTGGAATTCTGGGAAACATACAAAGCAACGGAAATCGCTAAATCTATCAATGATGCCAACACCGCACTGAAAAACTATCTTGACACACAAAAAGATTTAGGAAAAGATTCATCTGTACAGACAAAAGCTAAGAACCTGCTGGATGACAACAACGATGAGACAGACTCCGCAGCGGTAAACCCGTTGAGTGGCAGCAAAAAAACGCAGAAAGATACATCCAAAGCGAAAAAAATAGAAGAGTTCAAAAACGAGAATCCATTATTTGCGGTATTACAGCCTGCTGTTGATGAACAAAACAGATTCCAGGAATCACCGGTGATTGGCTATGTAAGCGCATTAGATACAGCTACCCTTACCGGTTATCTGAACAACCCTGATGTACGTTCCACTTTCCCGAAAGATGCGGAGTTTTTGCTTTCAGCAAAACCTTTCGGCGATAAACAAAAATTCTACTCCATTTATGTCATCAAGAAAAACACCAATAACGGAAATGCTCCGTTAGACGGCAGTGTGGTAACCCAGGCCCGTCAGGATTATGACCAGAACGGCCAGGTGGTGGTAAGCATGCAAATGAATACCCTCGGAGGAAAAACATGGAGAGACCTTACCCGTAAAAATGTTGGCAGCCATATCGCCATCGTATTGGATAAGCAAGTATACTCCGCTCCTGTTGTGAATGGTGAAATTGACGGAGGAAACTCTCAAATCAGCGGCGGATTTGATGTACAGGAAGCTGTTGACTTAGCCAATGTATTAAAGACAGGTAAACTTCCTGCATCCGCAAGAATCATCGAAGAGGAACTGGTCGGCCCGTCACTTGGTAAACAATCCATCAATGCCGGATTAATATCCATGGTAGTCAGTTTCATACTGGTGGTCATATTCATGATTTTCTTTTATTCTTCCGCCGGTGTGGTAGCCAACCTCGTGTTATTACTGAACTTATTTATGATTATAGGCCTGATGGCCGGATTCAGTTCAACACTGACATTGCCCGGCATAGCAGGTATCGTCTTAACCCTTGGTATGGCGGTAGATGCGAACGTTATCATCTATGAGCGGATAAAGGAAGAACTAAGGGAAGGTAAGGGATTCGTCGTATCCGTCGAAGAAGGATTTAAACATTCACTGGCTGCTATCCTGGATGGTAACATTACCACCTTCCTGACCGCGGCCATCTTGTTCTTTGTCGGCTTAGGCCCTGTGAAAGGATTTGCCGTAACCCTGATGATTGGTATCGGTACAACTTTATTTACCGCTGTTTTGCTGACAAAAATAATCGTCGATAAACGAATGGAAAAAGGAAAGACCCTGAATTATTTTACACCGTTTACTAAAAACTTTTTACAAGGTAAAAACTTTGACTTTATCGGAAAACGAAAAATCACTTATGCTATCTCCAGTATTTTCATCATTATCGGTTTTATTTCTTTTTTTACAAAAGGATTTGAACTGGGGATTGATTTCAAAGGTGGTCGTGAATATAAAGTTCGTTTTGAAAAACCGGTAAATACCAATGATGTTCGCGAAGCATTAAATGAAACATTAGGCAACGGAACAGTTGTTAAACAATTCGGTTCTGCCAATCAGGTGAAAATCACGACATCTTATCTGATTAAAAAAACAGGAAAGGAAGTGGACGGACAAGTAGAAGCTGCCGTTTATAAAGGGTTAAGTAAATTCATACCTAACACATCACTGGAAACCTTTAAGCGGGTGAATCTGATGAGTTTCACCAAAGTGGATCCCACTATGACCGGTGACTTCAAAAGAAGTTCCATACTTGCCACCATTTTCTCTTTAATTGTCGTCTTTATCTACCTTCTGGTTCGATTCAGACGTTATGGCTACTCTGTTGGTGCGGTGGCGGCTACAGCGCACGATGCATTTGTAGTGTTGGCCTTGTTCTCCATCTTCCATGGCATCCTGCCATTCGCACTCGAAATAGACCAGACATTCATCGCCGCGTTACTGACCGTTATCGGTTACTCGCTGAACGACACGGTTATCATTTTTGACAGATTGCGGGAATATTTAAAATTACGTCCGAATGCGGTGATGAAAGACACCATGAACGCGGCCATCAACAGCACCTTATCCAGAACATTCAATACGGCATTTACCGTATTCATAGTGGTATTCATATTATTCCTGTTTGGCGGTTCAGTGCTGAAAGGATTTTCTTTTGCGATGCTAATAGGGGTAATTGTCGGTATCTATTCATCTGTATTTATCGCTTCTCCTATCATGTATGATTTGGATAAAGACCATGACAAATATGTTGCGGCTGAAACCAAGAAGAAAAAATAAAACTTAATTTTTTATTCAACTCAAAAGTCCTGTTTTACAACAGGACTTTTTTATTTTACAGTATGAATACGACAGATTTCCTGCAACAGATAAAATTTCCGTTTCCGGTCAGACAACAGGTATTGTGGGGTGAAATGGATGCCTTTAACCATATCAATAATGTCATTTATTTCCGTTATTTTGAAACGGCCCGTGTGGAATTTTTTAACAGAACCAATCTCTGGCAAACCTATTTTGATGAAAACATCCGCATTGTGGTAGGAAAATTAGAATGTAATTACATAAGAGAAATCACCCATCCCGCTGAAATAGAAATCTCGGTAGGCATCAAAAAGATTGGAAACTCCAGCCTGACCGTTCATCACATAGTTAAGTGTAACGGGACCATCGCTGCACACGGAGAAGGTATTATCGTAGCGACCAACCCGTCTACAGGAAAATCAACTCCATGGACCGGCAAACTCAGAAGTGAGTTTATGAAATGGCTGTAACAGATTAGGTTAAAACTGTTGTGTAAAGACGGAAAAATGCTTGCCGCGTTCTTCTAATTCGCTGATGGCATTGGCAAATATATTATTGACAACTTCCAGGTTATACTTTTCTTCATACAACAAATCCTCATAATTAAAAATCAGCAGCTGAATATGATTTTGCTCTATCCAGGACAAATCATTCAGGCATTCATCCAAAGAATCGAAATTTGGAGAAAAGTAATCCGGAAAATTTAAAGCCTTCGCGATTTCATCATAAAAATAGGGTAATACAGAGCATTTCTCTCCATCAATAAATGCCAGAAAAATCCCGTTTACGACCAAATTGTGTTTGAATGTCTGCATCTTATTTTACTTCCGTGAATGAATGATAATGGTCACCGGTATACCATGCCCTGCCATCACTGCCGGTCACCAGCCGCTGAGCTCCTCTGTTCTTTCCTTCTGTTTTCGGATTAACGTCCCATTCCCTGTAATTAATCACATTGCCCGCGGCATCCCGCTCTGGCAGCAGTTTCTCATAGTTTCCAAAACGCCTCCCTCCTTCATAGCCGATGGGCGCTTTATTTTTGGCTCTGATGAACCCTAAAACCTGTATTACTTTATGAGGAATGGAAGTATCCGTCTTAACCTGTTTCTCTTTCTCTGTTTTTTCCTCCTTTTGCCCGGGCAGTGTCGGCTCTGATATGATTTGAGGGGCAAATTCTTTTTTAGCGGCGTTGTAACCATCCAGATAACCGGCTTTATAGCCTGCATCATAATCAAATTTTGAGAATGGATTACATGCAGAGAATAATCCTGAAAGGAAAAAAAAGGTCAACTGCCAGACCAGACGTTTCAGCAGCAACGATTTTAAATCAGAACGGATATATTGATACTTATAATGCATCGTATTCCACGATTAGCTGCTATTTCTTGTTAGCCTTGGCATGGTCAGCCAGAAACTGGGCAAGCCCCTTATCCGTTAGCGGATGGTGGAACAAACCGACTATGGAACTCAGCGGACAAGTGACTACATCAGCACCGGCTTCGGCACATTTCACGATATGCAAGGAGCTTCGGACGGAAGCAGCTAATATTTGTGTCTTGAATTGATAATTGTCGTAGATATGTCGAATCTGGTGAATCAAATCCATACCGTCCAGATTGATATCATCCAGTCGCCCAACAAAAGGACTCAGGTAGGTAGCTCCGGCTTTTGCAGCCAGCAGCGCCTGCCCTGATGAGAATACCAGTGTGCAGTTAGTTTTGATACCCTGATCCGAAAAATACTTGATGGCTTTCACCCCTTCACGAATCATGGGAACCTTTACAACAATATTTTTATGCAGTTTCGCCAGTTTCTTTCCTTCTTCCACCATGCCTTTATAATCGGTGGAAATGACTTCTGCGCTCACATCCCCATCTACAATCTCACAAATTTTTTTGTAATGGTTCCATACATTTTTCTCCCCTGTTATGCCTTCCTTTGCCATCAACGATGGATTAGTCGTACAACCATCCAGAATACCCAAATCCGCGGCTTCTTTTATCTGTGCTAAATTGGCGGTATCAACAAAAAATTTCATTCCTGATTTTATTTAGCTACAATAATACTAAAATAAACCGAAATAGCCGCTAAATGTTATTCACGTCAGGTTCCGCTATACATTTTTACACCTTTTCGAGTCCGGCCTGTTTAAACATATTTAAGATAGAATTAGTACAGAAAACTTTACCTTTGCGCCATGAATAAGCAGAAAGCATTTTATCCGTTTTTATTTGCTGTTATATTAGCTTCAGGAATCTATTTAGGATACAAAATTCAGGACAGAAATGCCGCCCGGTATAAAGTTTTCTATAATTCAGCGGTAGGTTCAAAAATTGACAACATCCTCAGGCTGATTGATGCAAAATATGTGGATACGGTGGATCAGCAGAAACTGTATGACGATGCCATTACCAAGATGCTGGAAGACCTTGATCCGCACAGTGTGTACCTGCCGCCTATGGAAATGAAACACGAAGCGGAAATTATGGAAGGGAATTTTGAAGGAATAGGAATAGAATTTTCCATTATCCGCGATACGGTTCACGTGTTAACGCCCATCAGTGGCGGCCCGGCAGAACAAGTCGGCGTTTCAGCCGGAGATAAAATCCTGAAGATTAATGACTCTCTGTTTGTTGGAAAAAGTGTAACCAACGAATCGGTGATGAAAAACCTGAAAGGGCCGAAAGGCAGTACGGTAAAGGTTACGATGCTGAAAAGCAGTTCCCGAAAAATCATTTCATACACCATTAAGAGGGATAAAATTCCGCTCTATAGTGTGGATGCCGGATTCATGCTGGATAAACAGACCGGGTATATTAAAATCAACCGTTTTTCCAAGACAACCTATGAAGAGTTCATGGTAAAACTGGATACACTGGTAAATAAAGGCATGAAACGGCTGGTGCTGGATTTGCGGCAGAATCCGGGAGGATTTATGGAACCGGCTATCGCCATCGCCGATGAATTTCTGGACGGAGATAAGACCATCGTGTATACAGAGGGCAGAACCATGCCGAAAACGTATGAGAAAGCCCGCACCTCCGGCCTTTTTGAGAGCGGCTCTTTAGCGGTTCTGATTGATGAAGGTTCGGCATCGGCCAGTGAAATTGTGAGCGGCGCGCTGCAAGACTGGGACAGAGGTAGTATTATCGGCAGACGGTCGTTTGGCAAAGGGCTCGTACAGCAGGAATATCCGCTGGGTGACGGCAGCTCGGTAAGGCTTACCGTTGCCAAATACTACACACCAAGCGGGCGCAGCATACAACGGCCGTATGAAGACAATGTGAATGCGTACTATGGCGATATCACCAAACGATTTCAGGACGGGGAAGTATTTAGTCAGGACAGCATTAAACAAAACGGGAAACTGATTTACAAAACGCTGATCAAAGGCCGTAAGGTATTTGGCGGCGGAGGCATCACTCCCGATATTTTTGTTCCGCTTGATACCAGTATGTTAAATCCATTTGTAACGGAAGTATTCGGACAAAACCTGCTACAGGAATTTTGCTATAATTATTATACAGAACATAAAGATGTCTTTAGTGCATATCCGAATATAGAAGCATATAAAAACAACTTCTCCATAAACAATGACCTGTACGGCGTTTTTGTTTCTTATTGCTTCAGTCATGGTGCAAATAAAGAAACGGCCTCCTATACGGAGAAATCCAGGATTTACCTGAGCAACCGGATAAAGGCATACATTGCCAAACAAAGATGGAAAAGTGATGGGTACTACAGTGTCTCCGCACAGGATGACAAAATGATTCAGCGGGCTTTAGAGGAGCTGAAATAGTTCTTATTTCTTGCGGAAGAAAATATTAATAGGGACTCCTGATAACGGAAATTGTTCCCGCATCCTGTTTTCCAGATAGTTTCTGTATGGCTCCCGGATAAAGTCCGGATGATTGCAGAAAAAAGCAAAAGAAGGTGTCTTGCTTGGCAACTGGGTAACATACTTTATTTTGATATACTCACCGCGATAAGCCGGAGGGCCGTATTTTTCTATCTCCGCCAGCATCACCTCATTCAGTTTATGGGTTGGAATTTTAATCTGTTTGTTATTATATACTTCCAGCACTTTATCCACCGCCTGATAGATACGTTGTTTTTCCAATGCCGAGATAAATACAATGGGAACATCGGTGAACGACGCTATTTTCTCCTTTATTCGTTTTTCAAAATCTAGAATGGTTTTAGAGTCTTTTTCAATAGCATCCCATTTATTGACGATAATCACCACCCCTTTTTTGCGTTGTTCGATGATGCTGAAGATTTTCAAATCCTGTAATTCAAGTCCCACCGTTGCATCAATCATCAGAATACAGACATCCGCTTCCTCTATGGCTTTCACCGCACGAATGACGGAATAGAATTCCAAATCTTCGTGCACTTTATTTTTCTTCCGGATTCCGGCAGTATCTACCAGCAGGAATTCCTTTCCATACAGGTTGTAATGGGTATGAATAGAGTCTCTGGTCGTTCCGGCTATATCCGTAACGATATTGCGTTCCTCACCTACCAATGCATTCAGCAGGGTAGATTTTCCAACGTTTGGCTGTCCTACAATGGTAATCTTGGGAAGGTCGGCATAGATGTCGACCGCATTCTCCAATTCTTCCGGAATCTGATCGGTAATAAAATCCAGAATCTCTCCCGTGCCGCTTCCGCTCATGGAGGAAACGCAAAAAAGGTTTTCAAACCCTAATCCATAAAATTCATTTGCCTGATACGAACGTTCCGTATTATCCACCTTGTTGACGGCGACAATAACAGGCTTCTTCGTTTTGCGCAATTCCTGCGCCAGTGCTTCATCCAGATCCGTGATACCGGTGGTCACATCCACCATAAACACCATCAGGTTGGCTTCTTCAATAGCCAGCCTGACCTGTCTGCGGATCGCTTTTTCAAAAACATCTTCGGAATGCAGTACAAAACCGCCGGTATCAATCACATTGAATGTTTTACCGTTCCATTCGGTGATGCCGTACTGCCGGTCGCGGGTCACCCCGCTGAAGTCATCGGTAATGGCTTTTCGTTCTTCCAGCAAACGATTAAACAAGGTGGATTTTCCCACATTCGGACGACCTATGATAGCAACTGTATAAGACACGGTGATGTATGATTTTTATTGTACGATGTACGTTTTGTATAATTTCAAACAGCAAAGGTACGGATAAAGTGCATTATAACCTTGAATGACAATTTATTAAAATCTCATTATAACATTATTTCATTACCAAATCAACCGATTAATAATCCCTGTAGCCAAACTTCCGCAGCATGCTTTCATTATTCCGCCAGTTGTCGGAGACTTTGACGTGCGTTTCGAGAAAAATCTTTTTGCCGAAAAACTTTTCCAGATCCAGGCGTGCCTGCGTACCTACTTTTTTGAGCATTTCGCCGTTTTTACCGATAAGTATTGGTTTCTGGCTCTCGCGTTCGACATAGATTTCAGCCGAAATCTTAATGATATCCCCGTCTTCCATAAAGTAATTACACACCACTTCACAACTGTACGGTATTTCCTGTTTGTAATTCAGCAGGATCTTTTCGCGTATCACCTCCGTTACAAAAAAACGCTCCGGCCGGTCGGTGATTTCATCTTTATCGAAATACGGCGGACTTTCCGGCAAATAATCGACAAGACCTTTCATCAGTTTTTCCAGATTCCAGTTAAACTTGGCGGAGAAAGGCATCACCACCGCCTGCGGGAAATCCGCTTCCCAAAGCTGGCTTTCCTGTTCCACCTCATCGTGTTCGGCGATATCCATCTTGTTGAGCAGCACCACCACCGGCACATTCATTTTTTTTATCTTCTCGTATTCTTCGGGCTGTTTTTCCGGTTTATCGCCGATTTGTATCATATAAATGAAGGCATCTGCATCTTCCAGAGAGGTGCGCACGAAGTCCATCATGGATTCCTGCATTTTATACGACGGTTTGATGATACCCGGTAAATCGGAAAAGATCATCTGAAAATCCTCACCGTTCACGATTCCCAGAATCCGGTGACGGGTGGTTTGGGCTTTGGAAGTAATGATGGAAAGGCGCTCTCCAACGAGCGCATTCATGAGTGTGGACTTACCGACATTCGGTTTGCCCAGGATATTGACATAGCCTGCTTTATGGTTCATGGTAGATGGTCTAAATTTTTATAAAAAAATCCTGTAATTCAATGTAATTATAAATTTACTCAAAATTAATGTGGATATGCAAATAAAAGAGTGTAATTTTGTGGCATATCGCGGGATGGAGCAGTTGGTAGCTCGTCGGGCTCATAACCCGAAGGTCATAGGTTCGAGTCCTGTTCCCGCTACACAGTAAAGAGACTTCATATATAGAAGTCTCTTTTTCTTTTATATCGTATGTTCATCGTATATGTCTTATATTCTCAGTTACACGAGAAAATCTATATAGGGTTTACTTCCAATCTGGAAAACAGACTTTTATCTCATAATTCACTTGCTAAAAAAGGATGGACTATTAAATTCAGGCCCTGGAAAGTCATTCATACCGAATCTTTTGACAATAAAGCTGAGGCCAAGAAAAGAGAAAAACAGCTAAAATCCGCTCAAGGCAGAGTTTTCATTCAATCTCTTTTAACATAATTCATTCGTCGGGCTCATATCCGCCAGCTGGCGGACATAGGTTCGAGTCCTGTTCCCGCTACACAATAAAGAGGCTTCCGAATGGAGCCTCTTTTTCATTTCATATTTCTGTTCGAGTTTATCCTGTTTAATCTGTAAGTAAAAAACAGCTTGAGTGGATACGATTAAAGAACAAAAAAGAATAGGATGACGCGTCTTAACAATAGATTATGTTATTTCTTACCCAGCCAATCATTCCAGCTTATCCAACCTTTGTCTTTATAAGTTCTGTCTGGTGAAGTAGGAATATCGTCAGGTTTTTTGCCAGATTTATAATACTGCCTCCATTCATTCCACGTTTTTATGTTAAGTTTATGAACATATTTTCTTGCTTCTTCAAATGGTCTGAATTCTTTATTTATATCTGCAATTTTACCAGTACCCAGCCAATCATTCCAGCTTATCCAACCTGAAATTTTATAAGTCATTGAAGGTGTGGATGGAATATCATCAGGTTTTAATCCTGATTTGCAATAACTTCTCCATTCGTCAGTATTTTTAAGGGTTAATCTATGAACAAATTGCCTAGCATCTTTGAATGACTTATAACTTCTTAAACGAGGGGCAACAGTTCCAGTCCCTAACCAGTCTCCCATACTTTTCCATCCTTCATTTAAGTACGTTCTGTTTGGAGACGCTGGGATATCTAGTGGTTTGTCACCTGATTTGCAATATTTAACCCATTCACTTTTAGATTTTAATTTTAAGGCTTGAACAAATTCTTTAGCTTTATGAAATGATTTATAATCTCTTTGGAAATTAGCAATGTTTTCAGTGCCTAGCCAATCCCCATAGTTTATCCAGCCATCGTTCTTATAAGTTCTTTGTGGATTAGTAGGTATATCTTCAGGTTTATTTCCAGATTTGCAATATTGATACCATTCTTGTGTGTTCTTAATTTTTAACGAACGAATAAATTCTTTTGCTTCTTTAAAATGTCTATATTTTATATTATAGTTTGCAACACTATCTGTACCTAACCAGTCTCCCCAATTTTTCCATCCATTATTCTTGTAAACTTGATTCGGGGTAGCAGGTATATCAGTGGGTATATTCCCAGAAATACAAATTTTTTTCCATTCTTTTACACTTTTAAGTTTTAAGGTATGTGCAAATTCTCTTGCATCATTATGATCTAAATATTGTCTCTTCTGAGTAGCTATATTACTTGTACCTAACCATTCAGCAAAATTCACCCATCCTTTATTTTTGTACGTTTGATTTGGGTGTACTGGAATATTATTTGGTTTCTTCTTTGATTTACAAAATATACTCCACTCCTCAGTATTCTTTATTTTAAGTTTTCGAACAAATTCTTTTGCTTCATCATATGGCAAATATTCTCTATAAAAATTAGCGACAGACCCAGTACCAATCCAATCACCTATAGATACCCATCCAGAGTCTTTATATATAATGCCAGGATTAGAAGGTATATCTTTAGGCTTATTACCAGATTTGCAATATTGATACCATTCATATGTGTTCTTGAAGTTTAGAGAACTAATAAATTCTTTTGCATCTTTAAAGGGTCTGTAGTGTCTATTCCTATTTGAAATTTTACCAGTACCTAACCAATCACCAAGATTTACCCACCCTTGTAAATAATATGTCCTTTGGGGTTTATATGGTATGTCCATAGGTTTTTTACCTGAACTACAGTATTTTTTCCAATCTTTCTCATTTTTCAGATTCAAATTGCGCACGAAAGCTCTTGCTTCCTCGAATGGCCTCCAACTCAGTTTAGCCAGTTTATTCCATACTGTTAACTGTAATGAATTTATCAGTTCATTTTCGTTAATCAGGCTGGATAGTTTAGTGTCTACATCAAATGTTATAGGTGTTTCATTTCTATTGATTTGCTTACCCTGACTTATATCTCGGAAGTATTCTATGATTCGTTCATCATTGGATGCCAATGCTCGTAATGTGGTTAACACCTCACTGAATTCATCGCTGTCAATGATGCTTTCCTTTGTTTTAGATTTGGTGAATACTGGTATGATAACATAACCGAATTCTTTACCTTCTTTTCTACGCAATGCTCTTCCAACCGCTTGTACAATGTCTATAGTAGATTTTCGGGGGTCGGCAAATAAGACGCAATCTATGTTTGGCACATCCACTCCTTCCGTTAAACATTTAGCATTGGTGATGATGGCTTTTTCCGACTGAGCAAATTCCTCCACTATCTTACTGCGCTTTGCCGTCGGCATCGCACCCGTAACATGAAAGCTTTCAACGCTTGAATAGGACGGATAGACGCTATGAAATACAGGTTGGAGTTCCTGAAATGATTTTGCTTTAGCAATACTGGAATGAAATGTCACTGCATGTTTAATCGGATATTTATACATCGCTTTCCTAAGAGCAATCAGTGAAGCTAGTGTTCTGGCTTCAGCTTCCGTATTCCAGCTTTTACCAGTTGTTTTTACGAACTTATTTTTTTGAATAAGTTCTTTTACTTCGGTGTCAGTAATGAATAAGGTTATTATTTTATAGTCTGAAAGAACCTTAGAATCTATAGCCTCTTTAAAGGACATTGTGGCGAATGTTTCCCCGTAAACATCCTCGTCATCCATTGATAATATGGTGTCACTGGAACCGGCGTACCGCCTTTCTGTGGCAGTCATGAATATTCGCCTGTCAATGGAAATATTCTTATCAAACAGCAAGTAGCTGAATAACCTGTCTTTTACACCGACTGTTTTATGCGCCTCGTCTAATATACCGAGGTCAAATGTGATATCAGCTATTTTAGACGCATCAGCAATCGTCTTACCGCTTTGGTATGTGGTGAAGATTATGGTCTTTTTCTTTTTATGTTTTACCAACCAATCAACCAGCGTATCTTTATTTGTCACACTGGGGATACCTATATCCTGAGTATGAATTGCAATATCATCATTCTTTCCTATTCCTTCATCACAACAGACGCACAACCATTCAACCGAATCTTTGTTTGCCACGGTTTCCCTTAGATAAACTTCAAGTGTCTGTTTTATAAGTGATAAACTGGGAACGGCAACAATCGTTCTTTGCGCATTAAACTTTTGGACAAACCAATATCCGGTTAAGCTTTTACCCGCACCACAGGGAAATACCAGTTTACCTCTATTGTTTTTCTCGGTTAAGAAGTACTTTTCAGCCTCTTTTAATGCCTTTTTCTGATGAGGCTTTGGTTTGTATGGTTTAAGTTTTAACTCTTTGCCTGATAGCTTATTTCGTACCCAGTCAAAGAAGGTTTTATCGAGTGTATTCCACTCGTCCGATTTGCAGAAACCAATATTTTCTTTGCCTACATATAGGTTAGCGTATTCATCAACGGTGGTGCAAACTAAGCAGTAATTAATGTTTTCTGCTATGCCAGTACTAAGAGATATAAACGTGGCAATTTTACGGTGCGAAAGCTTCTGGTCTTCATCCTGAAGGTACTTACATTGAATCGCCCAATATTCCTTCTCATTGGTCTCGGCTATGATATCAATCCCCTGGTCATTGGACGGCAGATTCAGTTTCTTTAATACAGCAGTTGGTACTTCCTTAAAGAGCCAGACATTCTTAAGTTTGGACTTGTAAACTGGCTTATACTGCAGGTAGTATTTGACCAGTTCTTCAAATGCATTACCCTTCTCAAGTTTTGTTTTGGTATTGAGTACATTCTTGAAGTCAGACCAAGAATTGATAGAAGATATAAAAGGTTTTAGATGCATCTTTTAAAGATAGGGCTATATTTAAAGATTTTCAATATACGAATTTAACAAAACAAAGATAAAAAAGGAAAAAGAACATATCTTTTGGAAATCTAATCCCCAATTACAAAATAAAAAAAGTGCCCCATCCGGGCACTTTATAGATTATCTGAGATTACCGCTTTCGCGGAATGACATTTAGAATCTTTCCAGCTGACTGAAGAAGAAATCTCCCTCGATTTTAGCATTGTCGTCGGAATCAGAACCGTGAACCGCATTTTCGCCAATGGATTTGGCAAAACGCTTACGGATAGTACCTTCTTCTGCCTGTGCCGGGTTGGTTGCTCCAATTAACTTACGGAAATCTTCCACCGCATTGTCTTTTTCCAGGATAGCCGCGACAATCGGGCCTCTGCTCATAAATTCAACTAGTTCGCCGTAAAAAGGACGTTCTTTGTGAATTTCATAAAATTTTCCAGCTTGTTCAGTTGATAATTTGGTGTATTTCATACCCACGATTTTGAAACCCGCTTCTGTCATCATTGCCAGAATGGGGCCAATATTGTTTGCCTCCACCGCATCGGGTTTAATCATTGTAAAAGTTCTGTTGGTAGCCATTTGTTTAATTTTGTGCGAAAATAGTTATAAGTTATAAGTTATTGGTTATTAGTTAAAAGATTTACCATTACTTAACGTAAATCCACATTTACTTTCTGTTTCACCCGCACTTTAGTATCTTTGAGCGGCATGGAAAATATAGCAGCACTTATTGAATTTCTACAGACACCCCGGAATATCGTTATCACCACCCACCAGAAACCGGACGGTGATGCGATGGGTTCTTCCCTGGCGCTGTACAATTATTTACAACCCTTAGGCCATAATGTGCGCGTCATTTCCCCTACGGAGTTTCCGGCTTATTTCGGTTATTTACCCAATTGTGAGGAAGTATGGAATTACCTGGAAAATCCAAACCTGAGCCAGATTGCCATCGGTGAAGCCGATTTGATTTTCTGCCTTGATTTCAACGACCTGAGCCGGATAGAACCGCTTGATGCATTCATACGTGAAAATACCAACGCTCAAATCGTGCTGATTGACCACCACCTCTACCCGAAAGATTTTGCGCATTATATCTTACACGACCTGAAAGCCTGCTCCACCTGCGAACTGGTCTACCGGTTTCTCGGCCTGGTGGATGCCGGTTACGTTCCTACCAAAGAGGTGGCGGAATGTATCTATACGGGTATACTCACAGATACCGCCAGCTTTTCGAATGGCGCCACCAACAAAAACGCGCTGGTCATTACGGCACACCTGCTCGACTGCGGACTCAACATCATTAACGTACAGGAACAGCTTAATCAGAACGGGCGGGAAGAGAAACTCCGTTTCCTGGGCAATGCCTTGTTCCGCAACATGATTATTCGGGAAGACATCGGCATCGGTATCATTGTAGTGGATAAAAAAGACGCCTACCGCTTTAACCTGCAAACAGGCGATACGGAAGGATTGGTGAATTATCCGCTGACCATTAAAAATGTTAAGGTTGCCATACTCATCAAACAGGAGCCCAAAATCATTAAGCTTTCCTTCAGAAGTAAAGGTGATATTTCCGTAGAAAAAATCTGCCGGGAACATTTTGAAGGCGGCGGCCACCGCAACGCCTCCGGCGGTAAATCCTTCCTGACTATCGAGGAAACGATTGACAAGATTATGGACATCTTTCAGCGTGAAAAAATAGTATAATAAAGAAAAAACGGCAGCGCCATCCGTTTTACGGATGGCGCTGCATGTTTAATGAACTGTCAGAAAGTGTTATTTCTTGGCTTTATACTGCCCACGCCCACTACATTGTTGTAGAAATCACTGAGCCCGTCATACCTTACTTTATATTGATCACCGCCTTATATCTCCACGATGACGGCCGGCTTCCATTCCGAATCCTGATATACCTGCACCAAATCTCCCAATCTGTATGGCGTTGTAACGGAGGTTTCTGTTTTGTTGTCATTTCTTAACTTAATGCTTCCTATCCCGACTGTAGTATTATAAAATTCACTTTTGCCATCAAATTTCACATCATATGTTTGGCATTTAATAACAGCAGAATAATTTAAAGACTGTTCCTGCTTATCTCATGCCAACTTTTTTATACCTTTATCATCCATGACACGTTTATCCGTAAACCTGAATAAAATAGCGCTCATCCGCAACTCACGAGGCAGTAATTATCCTGATTTATTGCAGGTAGCGGCCGACTGTGAACGCTTCGGTGCACAAGGTATCACCGTGCACCCCCGTCCGGATGAACGCCACTGTAAGTTTTCCGACCTGCAGCCGCTAAAGGAGATCTGCACTACTGAATTCAATATCGAGGGCTACCCGAATGACCACTTCATACAGGAAGTGCTGAAAGTAAAACCACACCAATGCACCCTTGTACCCGATGCCCCGAATCAGATCACATCCGATCATGGCTGGGATACGATTCAGCACTCGGTTTTTTTGAACGAACGTATCGCAGAACTCAAACGAAACAACATCCGCGTATCCTTATTCATAGACCCGGTGTCAAGACTGATTGAAGGCGCAGCAAATGCCGGCGCCGACCGGATAGAGTATTACACAGGTCCATATGCCAAACAGTTTCCGATTAATCCTGAAGTAGCTATTCAGGAAATTAAGGCAACCTGCACAATAGCCATTCAATGCGGATTAGGCATCAATGCCGGCCATGATTTGAATCTGGTTAATTTAAACTACCTGAAAGAAAAACTTCCGCAACTGGACGAAGTATCTATTGGACATGCCCTGATTTGCGATGCCATTTATCTCGGGCTGGAAAATACAATACGCCTCTACCTCAACCGCCTGCAATAAAACTTTTTCAGTTTTTGTGCAGTTGCTGCAAAGAATCATAAACGTGTTTTAGAGAATCAATATTGGCTTTCAGCAACATGGAGTCATGTGATAACAGGAACTCATTGGAAAGTATCGTATAAAACTCATCGGTACTAACGGTATCCGGCTTATTATTCGTATCCCGTAACAGCACCTGGAGCTGTTGAGCATTGCGGTTTCTTTCTTTTTCTTTCAGTTCCCGGCGCGCTTCAAACAACAAATATCCCACTATCAGCAAAAATAAACCAAAAAACACGATGCGTAGTCCCGGAAACGGCACATCTCCTGTGGAAGCCGGCGCCACGGGCTGTTTGGGTACATAGGTCGGATTGCGTCTGTATTTGTCTTTTAGTGATTCCTGCGGCAGTTTGTTCAGGTAAATATCATTCAGTGATTCGTTATAGGCAGCATGATACAGGATTCTTTTATGTTCGTCAGACAATATTTCGTATGCTTCGTTTATGGCTAAGAACTGCCGTTCTGCGTTTTTATCTCCCGGGTTTTTGTCCGGATGATACATTAATGCCAGCCTTCTGAAGGCCGCTTTTATTTCCGAAGAGGGAGCGCCAAACCGCAAACCGAGCACCTTGTAATAGTCTTTCATTCATCTGTAAAATAAAAAAAATATGTCAAAGTCATACTGTAAAATGAATAGATAGTTTTCATTTGTATGGACTTTACTAACTGAAATCATTTTACTATTTTTAGGATGGGAATAGTTATAACTCTAAAACCATAAATTATGAGAAACTGGCCAGCATCATGTTTAATAATAGTATTTTTTGCAGGCTGCAATCCTTCAAACACCCATCAATATAAGATGGAAAATAAACCTGTTGAAAGTGCAGACGCTATTGCCACCAATGATACTACTCCAAAAGTGACGGGTATCGGCGGCATCTTCTTTTTTTCCGACAATCCCCAAAAAACCAGAAAATGGTATGCAGAAAATTTAGGATTAGAAGTAAATGAGTGGGGGTCCAGCTTTGAGTTCAGAAATGCCAACAGGCCCGATGAAATTAATTATCTGGAATGGAGTCCCTTTAAGAAAGGAAGCAGCTATTTTGCCCCGTCAAAGAGGGAGTTTATGATTAATTACCGGGTTCAGCATATTGAAAAACTGGTAAACAGGTTAAAATCAAATGGTGTGACCATCGTGGATACTATCGAGGCCTTTGACTATGGTAAATTTGTTCACATCATGGATGCTGATGGAAATAAGCTGGAGCTTTGGGAACCCGTTGACAGCGTGTTTACAAGAATGGGAGGAAAGACAACTAAATAATACATAAACGCATAAACTTATTTTACCATATGAAGAAAAGCGATATCAACCCCATGCCTGAATTCTTTGAACGGTATATCAATCTGGTGAAAGAAGATGATTTGCTGGTAGCATTGGAAAATGCACAGCGGGCAGTAGAACAACTGGACAAAACCAAACTTCGTAAGATAGGCAGCAAAATATACGAACCTGGAAAATGGACTGTCCATGATATCTTACAGCACATCATCGACAATGAACGGATACAGTCATTTCGTGCTTTATGGTTTGCACGCGGAGATACTCATGAACTACCCGGCTATGATGAAAATAGCTTTGCGGCCAATGCACGGACAGACAACCGCACTTTAGATGAACTAATTGACGAATTGCTGACCGTCCGAAAATCAACCATCCTGCTCTTTAAAAGTCTGGAACCGGAAGCTCTGAAGAGAGTGGGTACCTGTTTCAACCGCAGAGTACCTGTACTGGGGTTAGGCTTTATGCTGGCCGGTCATCAGATTCATCACCTGCGCGTACTGAAAGAACGCTATGAACCGCTGGCGGATGAATAATTATTTTCAACAATATTATAGATTATTAAAAAGAAATGCTCCGTTTACCGGAGCATCTTTATTGTAGATGGAATGTTTGAAAATAAAAAGGCAAGTTACTTACAGCGCACCGCTCAACCGACTACCTTTGCTGCCTTCCGACCCTGGAGGATTTGCCAGGAGCTGGTCGTATAAGACTTGCCCGGCTGCAAAGATACTTATTAATTCAGGATTTGAAATTAAAAATAAGGTTAAATTAATAACGAGAGAATGGCTGTAATAGCTACCTTCTTTTGGCTTTTCCCTTTTTACTTATTACTTTTATGCCATGACAGACATTGATTTTAACCTGAATGAAGATAAGATGCGGCTGGCAGTGGATGAACTCAGGGCCAAACTGCAAAAAATATATCTCGGTGGCGGACAGAAGAAGATAGACTCCGAACATAAAAAAGGCAAGATGACCGCCCGTGAGCGCATTCAGTACCTGACTGACAAGAATTCCTATTTCCTGGAAATAGGAGCACTGGCGGGTGAAGATATGTACAGAGCAGAAGGCGGCTGTCCGAGTGGCGGCGTGGTAACAGGCATTGGTTATGTGTCCGGCAGGCAGTGTATGATAGTGGCCAACGATGCTACTGTAAAAGCAGGCGCCTGGTTTCCAATTACCGGTAAAAAAAATCTGAGAGCACAGGAAATTGCCATTGAAAACCGGCTGCCCGTTATATATCTGGTGGACAGCGCAGGGGTTTTTCTTCCGATGCAGGATGAGATCTTCCCTGATAAAGAAAACTTCGGGCGCATTTTCCGTAACAATGCAAAAATGTCGGCGATGGGCATTCCCCAAATTTCTGCCATTATGGGCAGTTGTGTGGCCGGTGGTGCGTATCTGCCTATCATGAGCGACGAAAGCCTGATAGTAGAAGGAACTGGCAGTATTTTTTTAGCCGGCCCGTATCTCGTAAAAGCTGCGATTGGCGAAAATGTGGACAAAGAAACATTAGGAGGTGCGGAAACACAAACCGCCCTGAGCGGCGTATGCGATTACAAAGTAAAAGACGATAAAGAATGCCTGGATACCATCAAAAAACTGATGGATAAATATGGCAGATTTGAAACTGCCGGTTTTGACCGCATCAAATCAAAGAGACCTAAAGCTCACGAGAAAGACATCTATGGTATTTATACGTTTGCTTCCGCGAAGCCTTACGACGTCCGGGAAATGATCAAACGCATTACAGACGATTCTGACTTTACAGAATATAAAGAAGATTACGGGAAAACCATAGTTTGTGCATATGCGCGCGTTGACGGATGGAGCGTTGGCATTGTTGCCAACCAACGTTCAGTTGTCAAAAGTAAAAAAGGTGAAGTGCAGATAGGAGGCGTCATCTATTCTGATTCGGCAGATAAGGCCGCCCGATTTATCATGCTGTGCAACCAGAAAAAGATTCCGTTAGTCTTTTTGCAGGATGTAACCGGTTTTATGGTAGGCAGCAGAAGCGAACACGGTGGTATTATCAAAGACGGTGCGAAATTAGTGAACGCCGTTTCCAACTCTACAGTTCCGAAATTCACCATTATTACCGGCAACTCTTACGGGGCAGGCAATTACGCCATGTGCGGCAAAGCCTATGACCCAAGGCTGATTGTAGCATGGCCTTCCGCAAAGATAGCGGTTATGGGCGGCGACCAGGCGGCCAATACTATTCTGCAAATACAAGTGGGTGCACTGGAGGCAAAAGGCCAACAACTCAGTGATGATGAAAAAAACAAAATCTTAAAAGATATTAAAGATCATTACAATAAAACTACTACTCCTTATTACGCTGCCGCCCGTTTGTGGGTGGATGCGGTGATAGACCCTCTGGAAACCAGACAATGGATTTCAACAGGGATAGAAGCCGCCAACAATGCACCTGTAGAAAAATTTAACGTAGGGGTGCTGCAAACGTAGTATTCCGTTTTTAACTCATTCAAAAAACAATTTATTCATGAAGAAATTCCTCTTACTACTGCTTGTTCCCGTTATAGTGTATTCCTGCAAAAAATCTGAAGCAGAACAGGCCAGAATAGACAAACAAATCCTGTTAAAGTATATTGCAGACAGCAGTTTAGTTGTGGACTCCACCACATCCGGATTGTATTATGCTATCGCTGATTCAGGTACCGGAAATATACCGACTACAACATCATATATCACCATTTACTACAAAGGTTACTATACCAGTGGTACTATTTTTGACCAGAACCCTGCCGGAACACCTATCAGCGGATTTTTGGGCGGCTTTATTCCGGGATGGATTGAGGGTGTTCCGAAGATTAAAAAAGGCGGAAAAATCAAGTTGCTGATTCCTTCCGCACTGGCATACGGAACAGCGGGATATGCTTCCATTCCACCGAATACGGTACTGATATTCGACATTGAATTGATTGACGTTCGATAATACCCCAGCATGACATGACCAAATCAAGCACAGTATATGATGGTATTTTCATACTGCTGATTGCTTTTATTTGTCACGCATTATTTTCAAGGTATGGTTTTAATCCGACAGATGAAGGATTTGTTCTATCCGCCACCAACAGGGTAATGCACGGACAAATCCCTCATGTGGATTTTTCCTCAGTTCGTCCGCTGGGCTATGCCTATCTCCATATACCGGAACTGTTGTTTTACAAGAGACACATCTTCCTTACTTCCCGTTTTGTATTCTGGCTGGAGCAGGTACTTATTGCATTCCTGTGGATTCGCTTCATCCTGAGAACGATCCCGTCAACTGTTTCTTCTGTAAACAAGTACCTGTTAATTGTGGTCACTTTTATTTTTAACGTACATTATTTCCCCTGTTCCGTATTGCATACCATAGACGGATTGCTTATGTGTCTGGTGGGTATCAATTTTATCCAATCATCAAAAAAATATGCTGCTGCCGGGTTTTTCTTTATTGGTTTCGCTGCATTATGCAAGCAGAATTACCTCCTTGTTCTTCCGACAACAATAATACTATTCGGCAGAAAAAAAGCAGCTTTAAATCTGGCGATTGGATTGCTCCCCATTTTTTTATATGTTCTCTTTATATTATCAAACGGTGGCTGGACTGATTTAATGATACAACTTGGAAGTCATAACGAGTTAGTAAAAACAGGTATATTGCCCTACAGCAGCAGCCGGCTGTTTTATGTTTCCATCTTTGCTGTATTGTGTGTTTCATTCATCGGCAATAAACTGCTGAAAATCGTTTATATTGTTATAGTTTTCGCCGTTTGTTTATATGCATTGCATACAAATACCTATCATGAAAAATATAGCTTTTTAGTCTTTGGAAATATTCTGGGTCTTTATTTCTATGAACTTTTCAAAAAGCGTTTTTCAACGGCTATATTGGTTTGCCTGCTACTGGCCTGGTGTGTTTCTGTTTCAGTCGGGTATAATACTCCGGCATTATTTCTGGGAGGATGCCTGTCTTTATGGCTATATCTATTATTTGCCGATTCAGCCGGCACACCCCAGAAATTGGAGTATGCAACATATTTTATAGTAATAGCTGCACTTATTTTTTTTTATTACACCCGAACAACCAATATATACAGAGATGCAAATAAAGCAAGTTTGTGTTATCGTTTAGATGATATTGTGGAAGGCGCTGACGGCATTTACACCAATAAAAACACCTTTGATGTTTTAACGGAGTTGGATTCTTTAAAGCGCAATATCCCAAACTTAATTGTATTGCCGGATTTCACAGCCTGTTCCGTTTTACATTCCAATACTTCCGTTATCAAAACGGAATGGCCGAATAAAACAGAAGTCCCGAATAAGAAAATTCTTCAGAAAGTTATTCATGAATTAGAAACCAATACATCTGTAGCCATCGCAATACCCAAATACAATACCGCTTTCCTTTCCATTGGTTTATTTAAAATTGAAAAAAGAGTATCCGGTAAGTACTTAATCATGGATTATCTCTATACCAACTACAACCGCTACACATCCACCTCATATTTTGATATTTATAAAAGAAAATGAGTTATTCTCCCCAACGATAGGTTGAATTTTCTAATCCGCATAAATCTACAACGCGATCCACTACTGTTGAAGCCAGCTGTTCGAAAGTATTTGGCTTGCTGTAAAAGCTGGGTGTTGCCGGGCAGATGATTCCTCCGGCTTCTGTGACAAGTTTCATATTGTTAATATGAATCAGGTTGTAAGGAGTATCACGCACTACCAAAATCAATTTCCTTCGTTCCTTTAAGGCTACGTCTGCCGCTCTTGTTGTCAGGTCATTGGATATCCCTCCGGCTATTCTGCCCAAAGTACCCATAGAACACGGACAGATAATCATTGTATCATAACGGGCGCTGCCGGAAGCAAACGGAGCCATGAAGTCATTTTTTTCGTAAAAATCAAACGGATACTGCTTATAATCATCATTTCCCAACTCATATTTCCAAACCTCTTTCGCATTATCCGATAAGACAACTCCAACAGCTGCCAACGAATCCTTTAATCCTAAGAGCTTATCAAACAAGACCTTAGCATATATAGCGCCGCTGGCGCCGGAAACGGAAACTACTATTTTTCTTTTCATTTAGTCTTTTATAACAGATTAAAGGTGCAAATTATTCCCTAAATTTACCATTCCTGTAAGTTGGTATTAAATTTGTAACATCTTGGTAAAATAACAAAATTTGATTGAAATAGTTAAGATAAACAAAATCACATCCGACTGTTTCAACAAAAAAAAGAACTACGAGTCATGAAAACAAGAACAAACAAATGGTTGTTACTGATGATTTTTTCTACGTTTATAATCAGTTATGCTGAAGCGAAAATCAGAAGAGCCCCTTTTTCACAAGCCGAAGTAAACTGGACCACTATCGACAAAGCTGTTGACGCGACAAAAACTACCAACAAAAAATTTATTTTAGTTGATTTATACACCGACTGGTGTGGATGGTGTAAAAAAATGGATGAGAATACCTTAACAGACCCAGGTATTGTTGCCAGCCTGAATGAAAATTTTACCGCCGTAAAATTTAACGCGGAAATACCAGAACCGGTAGTATTCAACGGTAAAACATACTCCTTTACCAAAACCGGTTCAAGAGGCGCCAATCAGCTTGCCTTAGACCTCGGAACGGTAGGCGGAAAATTAGGCTATCCTACATTGGTGGTTTTGGATGCAAACGGGAATAAATTACAGACATTTCCCGGCTACAAAGATGTGGAGACATTAAATACTATTCTCAACTATTTCAAAACCGGCGTTTATAAAACCATGGATTTTCAACAATTTCAATCAGGACAATAAATAACCTATTTTATATGAAAGTTTCGACCATTTCGACTATTCTGTTTTTCTTCATTACTTTAGCTTTTGCCAACCACTCGTTTAGCGCTGATAACAATAAACCTAAAACGGCTACAACAACCAAGCCAGCAACCAAACAGGTGGCATCTAAACCGGCTGTGACCAAAGTCAAAACAGCCGTAACCCCCGCTGCCAATCAGGAAGATTTGAAAAAAATAAAATGGCTGAGTTGGGAAGAAATGGTGGAACTGAATGCAAAGCATCCAAAGAAAATCTTCATTGATTTCTACACCTCCTGGTGCGGATGGTGTAAGGTAATGGACAAAAATACGTTTGAAGATACTATCATCGCACAAATGATGATGAAGGATTTCTATTGCGTAAAATTCGATGCAGAAAGAAAAGAAGACATACAATTCCAGGACAGAACCTGGAAATTTGTCCCCGGAGGCAGGAGTGGTTACCATGAACTTGCCGCTTATTTCATGCAGGGACAACTATCCTATCCTACCTTCTGTGTCTTGAATTATAAATATGAACTGATTACACCACTAAAAGGATATATCAATGTTCCTCAATTTGAACCCATCATCAGTTATTTAGCTCAGGACTTCTGGATGCCGTCTAAAGGTAAGAATCTGGATGAATACAAAGCGACTTATGTTAGCCCCAGAACAACCCCTTGGGTACAGCCCCAATAGGTGTAAGTGTTGATGAAACAACTAAAATTTACTTTTCATAAACTATTCCTGTAGTTTTTATACCAACCGATGAAATCATTTATTGCCGCCTGTTCGCTGTTACTCCTCCTTCCCGGATGCAAAACGCCACATACCGCACAAAGCACCGATAGCCAGCGCCCCATTAAATTAGATGCACCGTTGAACACCGATAAATCACTGCTTTGGCAAATTTCAGGAAACGGGCTAAAGCAGGCTTCATATTTGTTCGGAACCATTCACCTCATCGACCAGGACAGATTTTTCCTGGGGAAAAACACCTTAAAAAAACTGCAAAAAAGCCAGGAACTGATTATGGAACTTGATATGGAGAATATTGATGTGATTGAACTGGCGAAATCGAGTATTCTGGAAAAAGGGACAACCGTCAAAAATTATATGAGCGATTCGGATTATACCGTTTTGCAGCGATTCATGGAAGACTCCATAGGCATTACCAAATACAATTTCGAAAACGGCTATGCCAAATTCAAGCCTTTCTATCTGGAGCAATTATTATTTACAAAATACATGGGACAACGAAATGAATCCTATGAGATTAACCTAAAAAAAATTGCCCAGGATAAAAATATTCCTGTCAGTGGACTGGAGACCTATGAAGAGCAGCTAAAGTTTTTAGATGAAATCCCTCTGGAAACCCAGTTAAAAAGCCTTATCACCACGATAAAAAACTACCAGACTGAAACGCAGGAACTGGAAAAACTGATTCAACTCTACATCCATCAGGATCTGCCTGGATTGGCAAAAGCATTTGAAGAGGAACAGGACAGAAATATGCTAGAAAAACTACTCGATAAACGAAATAAAAACTGGGTTCCGCAAATCAGAGAGCTGATTCAGGAGAAAGCATGCTTCTTTGCAGTTGGCGCCGGCCATTTGGGCGGTGAGAACGGCATCATACAATTACTGCGAGGCCAGGGCTATACCGTCCAGCCTGTTTCTGCCGATTAATAATTGACACTTAACAAAGAACGAGGGACAATTTTGTATTTTTGTCAGTTAATTCATTATCAAAAGTTCACCGTTCGTTATGCAAGAACTTCCGAAAAATATAGATCACACTCAAATTGAAGAGAAATGGTACAGCCATTGGCTCCAAAAAAAATATTTTCATTCTCAACCGGATGAACGGGAACCATATACGATTGTCATTCCGCCACCCAATGTAACCGGTGTATTACACATGGGGCACATGCTCAACAATACTATTCAGGACATTTTAATCAGGCGTGCAAGAATGCAGGGCAAAAATGCCTGCTGGGTACCCGGTACCGACCATGCCTCTATCGCCACGGAAGCCAAGGTTGTGAACCTGCTCAAAGAACAAGGAATCAGCAAGAAAGATATATCCCGCGAGGATTTTCTGAAACATGCCTGGGAATGGAAAGAGAAATACGGCGGCATCATTTTGAAACAGCTCGAAAAACTGGGCGCTTCCTGCGACTGGGACAGAACCCGTTTCACTATGGAACAGGATTTAAGTGAAGCGGTTATCGACGTATTCATCGATTTGTATAACAAAGGGAAAATTTACCGGGGTGTGCGTATGGTCAACTGGGACCCGAAAGGATTGACAGCCGTATCCGACGAAGAGGTGATACATAAAGAAGTCAATTCAAAGCTTTACTACGTCCGTTATAAAATTGAACATACCGACGATGAATATATAACCGTTGCAACCACCCGTCCCGAAACGATTTTAGGTGATACGGCTGTTTGTGTTCATCCGGAAGATGAACGTTACCAGCATCTGAACGGAAAGTCGGCTATAGTGCCGTTAATTCACCGTGCGGTACCAGTTATTTTTGACGACTACATCGATATCGAATTTGGAACCGGCGCACTGAAAGTGACACCGGCACATGATATCAACGACTACAATCTTGGAATCAAGCACCATCTTGAAGTAATCGATGTATTGAATGATGATGGCTCCATGAGTGCAAAGGCTCAGTTATATATAGGCGAAGACCGGTTTGCCGTTCGCAAAAAAATCGCGGCTGAACTGGAAGAAAAAGGCCATCTGGTCAAAGTTGAAGACATCAGAAATAAAGTCGGTTATTCCGAAAGAACGGATGCTGTGATAGAGCCAAAATTATCCATGCAGTGGTTCTTAAAGATGGAGGAATTATCCAAACCGGCTCTGGAAAATGTGATGAACGATAACATTCAACTCATTCCAGACAAATTCAAGAATACCTACCGCCACTGGATGGAGAATGTTCACGACTGGTGTATATCCAGACAATTGTGGTGGGGGCACCGTATTCCGGCATGGTACGATGAAAAGGGAAATGTAGTGGTTGCTAAATCGAAAGAGGAAGCACTTACAATATATCAGGAAAAATTCTCCAATCCGGCATCTCAAATCCCAAATCTGATTCAGGATGAAGATGTACTTGACACCTGGTTCTCTTCCTGGCTTTGGCCTATCAGCGTTTTTGACGGATTTAAATATCCGGATGGCAGAGACATCAACTATTATTATCCGACCAATGATCTGGTAACGGCACCGGAGATTTTATTCTTCTGGGTAGCGAGAATGATTATCGCCGGATATGAATACCGCAACGAAAAACCATTTTCCAATGTATACCTGACGGGTATCGTTCGAGATAAACAGGGTCGCAAGATGTCCAAATCACTGGGCAACTCTCCTGACCCGCTCGATTTAATTGAGCAATACTCGGCTGATGGCGTACGCACCGGTATGCTGTTCTGCTCTCCGGCGGGCAACGATTTACCATTTGATGAAAAGTTGTGCGAACAGGGCAGAAATTTCACCAATAAAATCTGGAATGCCTTACGCTTGGTAAAAGGCTGGGAAACAGACACGACCAAACCATCCTCCAACGAAGCCGTCTTCATCTGGATGGATAACAAGCTGGAACAGTTAAAAGATAATCTCGAAAAATCGTATGCTTCGTATCGTATATCAGAAGCATTAATAGATTTGTACAAATTTATCTGGGATGATTTTTGCTCATGGTACCTGGAGTTTGTAAAACCTCCGTTTGGTGAAAAAATTGATACGATATCTTATCAGAAAAGTATTGGTTATTTTGAAGAACTGATGAAATTACTGCATCCGTTCATGCCTTTTATAACGGAAGAAGTTTATCATCATTTACAAGAAAGGGAAGATGACATTTGTGTCGCTGCATATCCTTCTGTTAATACTTATGACGAAAAAATAATCCGGGAAGGAGAGCAACTGAAAGAAATCATTTCCGCTATTCGGGATGTACGAAATAAAAACGGTTTATCTCCTAAAATCAAGATGACGGTTTATATACAGGCAAAGGACAATGGTTTATATCAAAAATTTGACAGCCTGATTGAGAAAATTGCGAATACGCACCCGTTGCAGTTTACACAAACGGACATTGATAATACGGTATCACAGCTAATACAAACCGACAAATTATATATTGAAACTGGAGTTCAGGTCGACACTGCTTCCGAAAAGAAAAAACTGCTCGAGGAAATAGATTATTACAAAGGATTTATCGCTAGCGTAGAAAAGAAACTGTCTAATGAAAAATTTGTGGCCAATGCGAAACCCGAAATCATTGAAAATGAGCGAAAAAAAATGGCTGATGGCTTGTCCAAACTAAAATCGCTGGAGGAATCTTTGGCTAAATTACAGTAGTTTTTTTCTATCTTTGCACCGAAATTTATAAAAATGAATATTTGTATTGTAACCGGCTCCGGAGGATTAATTGGCAGTGAATCCGTAGAATTTTTTGCCGATAAATTCGACCTCATTGTCGGTATCGACAATGACCTCCGCTCCTACTTCTTCGGCAGCGATGCTTCCACCTCCTGGAATAAACACCGCCTCGAAGAGAAATATGCCAACTACAAACATTACAATATCGACATCCGCAACAATGTAGAACTGGAAAACGTCTTTAAAGAATATGGTGAGGACATAAAACTAATTGTACATACCGCTGCACAGCCATCCCATGATTGGGCTGCAAAGGAACCTTTTACCGACTTTACGGTGAATGCGAACGGCACCCTGAATATGCTGGAATATACCCGCCTGCATTGTGCTAAAGCAGTGTTTATTTTTACCTCAACCAACAAAGTTTATGGTGATAATCCGAATTACTTGCCTTTGGTGGAACTGGAAACACGCTGGGAAATTGCAGAAAGCCACCCATATTACAAAGAAGGTATTGACGAGTTCATGAGCTTAGACCACACCAAGCATTCTGTATTCGGTGCCTCAAAAGTGGCAGCCGATATTATGTGTCAGGAATATGGCCGTTACTTCGGTATGAATATCGGAGTATTTCGCGGCGGCTGCCTGACAGGCCCCAATCACAGCGGCGCCATGCTGCACGGATTCCTTTCCTATTTAATGAAGTGCGCCATCACCGGCACCCAATACAACATCTTCGGCTACAAAGGCAAACAGGTTCGGGACAATATTCACAGCTATGACCTGGTGAATATGTTTTGGCATTTCTATCTGAATCCTAAACAAGGTGAAGCTTACAATGCCGGCGGTTCCAGATTTTCCAATTGTTCGATGATGGAAGGAATATCGCTATGCGAGGAAATTTCAGGCAATAAAATGAACTACCAGTATGTGGAAACCAACCGTATCGGCGACCATATATGGTATATTTCCGATGTCTCTAAGTTCAAACAGCATTATCCGGAATGGAACTTCAAATATGATTTGCACACTACATTGGTTCAGATTTATGACAGTATGCTAAAGAGAGTGTAATCTTTATTTATGATACTAAATTAAACGCATATTATGAAAAACAGGATTCTTTTCCCAATTGTCTTTTTTCTCTTTCTGCTGATGTTTTCAGCCTGTAAGACCGAAAGCAATGATCCGCTAATAGAAGATAAAACCATTAATAAGACAATAACCACAGGCGGTTCTTCGAGCCGGTATGGCGCGGATGACTCTATCGATGTGAATGGTGATGGCAATTTTGATTTTAAATTCTTGTTTGGAGCAGTCAGCGGGGTTGCGGATACCGCATTTTACGGGGGTGCCTGTATCAAGGGTGATGTGCTCACCTATACACAAAACCTCGGTACAACGACGACTGTATTCACTACAGTATTTAACTCCGGCGATAAAATTAGTCCTTCTTCAACTATATGGAATTCATTTGGATTTATGGCAGGAACACTCGAAACGTCCAGTATTGGCATTGCCGGTGCAGGCGATAAACTGATTGGATTCAGGTTCAGCGCCGTTGATGGTACACATTACGGCTGGATGAAAGTCAATATTCCGGACGATTACAAATCACTGAAGGTTGTAGAACTGGCCTACCATAAAACTCCGGACACCGAAATCGAAGCCGGCGTTAAATAAAAAAAACACCATTATATTTTATAAGCCATCCCAAAAGGATGGCTTTTTTCGTCCGAATTCTCATTCGTTTCTGACGATTACTCATTATTCGTCCGGTTGTTAAATAAAATAAATAGCTTGTATTGAATTTACTCGGAAACACTCAAAATTATAGCTTATGGATGCGAAAGAATTTGAACTACCGCTGGAAGGTTCAATCAGTAATTTGATAACCCTGTGTTACGAACAGCAAAAAAAAACAACTCTGTCCGTGGAGAAGAATAAAAAGAGAAAAAAAAATAAAAATATTATTAAACCTGAAAAACCTACAAAGAAATAATATACGTAAATCAGTAATTCGACCTTATTAACGAATTTGTAACTTTTGCTTCCTTGACAAATCCCTCTATTTAGTTAAACTTTATGAAAACAAGCCGAATGAAAAAAATATCCTTAACCCCATTAATGCTGATTATATTCGCATTTTTTTCTTTTATTGTTTCTTGTAAAAAAGCAGGCGATCCGAATATTGTATATTCCACTTTTAATAAAACGATATCGGGTGTTCCGGGCTCAATTTTAATAGACTCATTGGATTTTAATCTGGATACCCATACCGATTTAAGAGTTTCCTTTAATACCAGGCCCGCTTCTGATACCATTGCAATTGGATTTATTGGAGATAATGTTGGTGTTTATATCGATTCTACTCAAAATTTAGGACTTGCCTATTTATGTAAATCCTTAAATAAGGATGAAGCACCTGCTTTATTCTCCACCAAAAGAGAGTGGACACTCTTTGGGTTTCTACTAATAAAAAGGGGGGCGGATGTTATGGGTGCATTTTCAGGTGCCGGCGATAAATTTATTCCTCTCCTTTTCATAAACACAATTACCTCTAAGAAACATTATGGGTGGATGCGTATCAATCTCAGCAGCGATAATAAAACGTTCAAAATTATTGATGGCGCATATAATCTCATTCCCGATGTTCCGTTAAAAATGGGTGCTAAATAATTAATTTTATGAGCATTTACGTCATCTGAAGGCAGTTGGATAATATCCCAGAACAATACAATCATTGACCAAACAAGCCATGCATATCCGTTATTCAGTTCATATAAACTAATTTGTAACTTCAGCTTTTTTGAAAACAACTATATAATTATAACTTTATGAAAATAATCTTTATGAAAAAAGTATCTCTAAAACCGCTCATGTACACTCTGATAATGATGGCATTTGTTTCTTTTAACAGTTCGTGCCAGAAAGCAGACGACCCGAATATCGTATTCACGGTTTTTAATAAAACACTGATAGCTGTATCGGGTAGCATTGCAGCAGATTCGGTTGACATGAATTTAGACACAAAACCTGACTTCCGGGTTGGCATGGAAAAAACAAGTACCGGCGACAGCAGTGCAAGTATCATGGTGGGAATTCCTGCCACTGGTTTTTATATTGACTCCACACAAAAAGTAAGTTCATTATACCTAATTAAGCCATTAAACAAGAATGAAGCTCCCACCGTATATACTCCCGGTGTAAAAGAATGGAGCAGTTATGTTTACATTGACTTCAAGAAAGGAACTGAACTAAGTGGTTTTGCGGGGAGCGGAGATAAATTTGTTCCTCTTTTTGTTAACAATCCTCTAACCGGAAAATTCCATTATGGCTGGATACGGGTTAATATAAGCAACGATCACAATACCCTAAAAATTATCGACGGTGCGTACAGTCTTATCCCCGAAGTACCATTAAAGATGGGCGCTAAATAAGTTTATTAAATTCTGCTATACTACATTCGGATACTAAAGTATCCGAATTTTTTATTTAAAGTCCGCAATAGCAAGTTGCCCGGAACAAAAACGGTATTCATACTCCTGATTGGAACCGATAATAAGCAACCTGTCATCCGTGTACTGCTCCACTAATGACAAATACCAGTCAATGGCTTTGCTGTCAAAGTTTGAAGTAGGCTCATCCAACAGCAATACCTGCGACTGCGTTAAGAATGCCAGTGACAACTTTAATCGCTGCCGCATACCTGATGAAAAATTTTTTATAAATTTATTTTTATGCGGTCCAAGCTGCGAAACCGTTAAAAACTCCTCTTTTGATGCGCATTTCATCATTTTAAAGGCTGTATGAAAGTTATACATTTCCTCTAATGTAAAATCATCAATCAACGATATATAAGGCGCGGCAAAAACAATCTCTTTGGAAGCCGCTTCAAAGTCGGTAACCCGTTTATGCGGTATAGAGTAATGCAACTTGCCGGAAGTAGGCACCAATCCACCGGAAATAATTTTCAGCAAAGTAGATTTCCCGCTGCCATTCGGACCGACGACTGCATATTTACCACCTGATTCAAACTGAAAATTCACCTGTTTAAAAATCCATTCGAATCCGAAACGCTTACTGATATTTTCCAGTTGTATTGTCATATTTCCAATAGCAGCCCGCCTTAATCCATACCTTTTATGATACCGCGTTCGGAGGTTTTTACAAAATCAATGATATAATCGCGTAAAGCAGATGCGGGAATTTCTTCTGCAATCTTCGTCAATGCCTGTGAGGTATTCAGTCCATTATTGCCAAAAATAAAACGATACACATCCTGTATCATGTGTATCTCTTCAGTGGTGAAGCCATGCCGCTTCAACCCTATCGAGTTGATACCCGCATATTGGGCGGGATTACGCATGGCCAGGCAAAAAGGCGGGACATCCTTACCTATCATACTGCCACCGGAAATAAACGCGTGCTTACCCACTTTAATGAACTGGTGAGCACCGCTCATGCCGCCAAAGTAGGCATAATCCTCAATGGTCACATGGCCGGCTAAATTGGTAGCGTTGGCCAAAATACAATGCTCACCGATAAAACAATCATGCGCAATATGTACATAGGCCATAATGAGTGAATGGCTGCCAATTTTTGTTGTACCTGATGCCGAGGTCCCGCGGTTGACTGTCGAACATTCGCGGATACTCACAAAATCGCCGATTTCAACAGTGGTATATTCACCGTCAAATTTTAAATCCTGCGGAATGGCACCCAGTACTGCGCCCGGAAATATTTTACAGCTACTTCCTATGCGCGTGCCCGGAAAAATGGTCACATTCGGGGCAATCCAGGTATTATCTCCTATGATAACATCCTCATATATTGTGGCGAAATGTTCTACCTGAACATTAGTACCTAACTGCGCGCCCGGATGAATAAAATTATTCAAGAAAACAGAATTTGAACAAAGATAGCTATTTTTTAATTCGGAGGTAAACGATTCTGAATACGTCAGAAGGAATGCTCTACAGTTGCCAGAACGAAGTTTTCCATTAAATATTTTGCAAAACGGGTATTGGAAGTATGTCCGGGTTTATAGGCGATTAATTTGCCTTTAAAATAGGTTTGTGTCAGCGCCAGGTCACCGATAACATCAAGTATTTTATGACGTGCCGCTTCATTGTCAAAAGTCTGGTATAATGGATTGAGTATCCCCATTTCCGGTATTGAATTTGCCGCGTGGTGGAAAGTCTGTGCCAGCCATTCAATTTTTTCTTTGCTTAGTGTGGTTTCGGAAAAGACCAGTGCATTATTTAAATTGCCGCCTTTTATCAGCCCGTTGTTGTACAGGTATTCTATTTCATGCAGAAAGCAGAAGGTTTTGGCAATGGCAATTTCTTCCGCATATTCCTTTATGTCATTGAGTACTGCATACTGGTGTTTGATAATCTTGGAAGGAAAATCAATCAGGCAGGTGACGGAAAACTCTTCATGCGGCAAAAAGATATACTCCGCGCCGGTTTGTTCGTCTTTCCATTCCACGACATCGTGAATGGTAAAATATTTTTTATACTGCGTCAGTTCAATGATATGCTCATCCACTAACTGATCGATATAAAATTTGGCACTTCCATCCAGGATAGGCACCTCCTTATTATCAATTTCTATCAATGCGTTATCTATGCCCAATGCATATAAAGCAGACAGGAGATGCTCGATGGTCACCACTTCCGATTCCTGCAGTTTAATGGTTGTGCTTCTGTTGGTATTGGAAACATTTTCCACTTTAGCCGGTATAAACAAAGTAGGGTTTATATCCGTTCTGCAAAACTGAATACCGAAATTATCCGGAGCCGGTTTAATTATTACATTGGACATTAAGCCCGTGTGCAAACCTACTCCGGAAAAATGAACGGGACGAACAATTGTTGTCTGTACTCTCAAATGAAAGGTGTTATAGTATAAACAAAGTTGCTTATCAAAGCTACGAAATAAATGAATACGTACAACTTTTCACAAAGTATCTTTAAGATTATTTAATTCATTCCGCAACGCTCTTATTTGTTTCTCCAGTTCGGGAAGCTGCTTATAAATGATGGTAGCCTTAAAATGTTGTTTTATATCAATAGCGGGAATACCGGAAAGTATCTGATTTTCTTCCGTTATATTTTGTGCAACGGCGCTCTTGGCATTTATCTTTGTAAACGGAGCAATTACAATATGCCCGACAAATCCGACCTGGCCGCCAATCATGTTGTGGTGTCCGATTTTGGTACTGCCGGAAATACCTGTTTGTGACGCGATAACGGTATGTTCTCCTATTTCTACATTATGTGCTACTTGTATCAGATTATCGAGCTTCACTCCTTTCCTTAAAATGGTAGAGCCCATCGTTGCCCTGTCTATACAGGTATTGGCGCCGATTTCGCAATCATCTTCAATAACCACATTCCCCAATTGCGGGATCTTCTGATAGGTTCCGTCTTTTTGCGGGGCAAAACCAAATCCGTCAGAACCGATAACGGCACCTGAATGAATGATGCAGTTATTGCCGATAATGCAATCATGATAAATGGATACATTCGGATAGATGATGCAATTATCACCTATGGTCACATTCTCTCCAATATAGACATTCGGATAAATCACCGTATCTTTTCCTGCCTCATACGTATTTTTAATTTGTCCGGACTGTAGCTGCTGGTAGAGTTGCAACAGATTTGTAAACGCCGAATAAGCATCTTCCACCACTATAAAATTCAGTTTACCCTTATCCGAAAGCCTGTCAAAAAGATGTTTAGACACAACAATACAACCGGCTTTTGTGGTTGATAAATAAGGAAGATATTTTTCATTGGCTAAAAATGTTATCTGATCGGATTGCGCTTCTTCTATCCTCGCCGGCATACGAATCAGATGCTGTTTATTTCCGGCAACTTCACCGTTTATCTGCTCTGCTATTTGTATTAAGGTAAACAAGCGTACGCGTTTATTTTTTGGGATAGGCAATATAATGTTTCACCACCGGATTTGACAGCGAGCGTATATTCCATTGCTCTGTAATATCGGTTATTTCCTTGATACTACCATCTTTAAAGAGTATGTAAATATTGTCTTTTGACGGATTATATGCATTATTCTGCGCTGTTCCTTTCAATACTAAAAAATCCATTTCATCGGGTGTGTATTTTTGTCGCAGCAAGGAATATTTCTCCTCCGCCTTATGTTCATCCAGGTATTCAATCTTAAACAACTTTCGATTTATAATCGACGTGGACAATATCTTTAATATTTCATCCTCACTTTGCATCCACACTTTCAGCGCCTGCATAATGTCATAATCATCCAGCAGGACAAATTTATCGATATACTGATAGAAATTTTCCCTGCTTACATCATTATGCAGGAAGAAATGCAGATTATCTGAAATTCCGTGAGGAGAGACTTTTATTTTCCGTGCCCTTAAGAGTGCATTTTTCAGCATAAGGTCTGCAACCAGGCTGGTTTTGTGTAAATAGACCTGCCAGTACATCAGCCTTCTTGCCACTATAAATTTTTCGATGGAATAAATACCTTTTTCCTCTACGACAATATTGTCATTATGTACATCCAGCATATTGATGATTCTGTCGTACCCTATGACGCCCTCACTCACTCCGGTATAAAAAGAATCGCGGTTCAGGTAATCCATCCTGTCCATATCCAGCTGTCCGCTCACCAGTTGATGCAAAAACTTTTTGGGGTACTGATTCGTAAAAATGCGGGTAGCCGTTTCAATCAGCGGGCCAAACTCCTTTTGTAATCGCTGCATCAGCAACATGGAAATATGCTCGTGATGCACTTCCGGAGCCAGCAATCCTTCAAGAGAATGTGAAAACGGGCCATGTCCCAGGTCGTGCAGTAATATTGCCAGTACTGCCGCCTGTGATTCCTCCTCACTGATATCATGTCCTTTCGACTTCAGGACTTCCAGGCTTTTATACATCAGATGCATCGCACCCAGTGAATGATGGAATCTGGAGTGCGTAGCACCGGGATAAACCAAAGCGCTCAATCCCAGTTGCTGTATACGTCTCAATCGCTGAAAATACGGATGCTCAATAATATCAAATACAATATCATACGGAATGGAAATAAAGCCATAAACGGGGTCGTTGAATATTTTTCGTTTATTCATTGGATGATATACTTCCGAGGTTTGCCAAAAACAGCCTGATTATTCCCGTATAATGTAGTTTATTAGCATTATTTAATAAAATAAAATTATGTATTTTGCGAATAAAGCTATAACATTATACAGCACAAAAATAGCAAAGTCTAATCACTTATAACAATTAACTTTTAACTTACCTCCATGAGCGATATAAAAATACTATGGGCAGACGATGAAATAGACTTATTAAAACCGCAAATACTTTTTCTGGAGCAAAAAGGCTATACCGTTGATCCTGTCAGCAACGGTCACGACGCACTGGACAAATGCAAAACCGAGCACTTCGATTTAATTTTTCTGGACGAACACATGCCGGGCATTTCCGGGCTTGAAACGCTGGCAAGAATCAAGGCCATCAACAACGATATTCCTATCGTGATGATTACGAAAAATGAAGAGGAAAACATCATGGAAGAAGCCATTGGCTCCCAGATTGCCGACTATTTAATCAAACCGGTTCGGCCGAATCAGATTTTATTATCCATCAAAAAAATAACAGAAAATAAAAAACTGGTTTCTGAAAAGACCACTACTTCTTACCGTCAGGAGTTCCAGAATATTATGACGGAAGTAAATAATGTAAACGACCATAAAGAGTGGGCGGAGTTGTACAAAAAACTTATTTACTGGGAACTGGAACTGGACAAAGCCAATAATCCGGATATGAAGGATATTCTGGACATGCAGAAGAGTGAGGCTAACAAAGAATTTTTCAAGTTTATATCTAAAAATTATTTAAAATGGCTGAAGGAAGCCGGTAAAGACACTACGCCTACTTTATCGCATACCCTCTTCATGGACAAGATTATTCCCTCCATTGAGAATGATATACCCACTTTCTTTTTGCTGATTGACAATCTCCGTTACGATCATTACAGGATGATAGAAACACTGATAAAGGAAGATTTCAGAAAAGTTAGCGAAGATTATTTTTACAGCATCCTTCCTACCACTACACAGTATTCGCGAAACGCTATTTTTTCAGGACTGATGCCGCTGGAAATCGACAAAAAATATCCGGAAAAATGGTTTTATGACGATGAGAATGCCGGTAAAAACCTGCATGAAGAATTTTTCCTGAACGAACAATTCAAGCGATTCGGCATTAATCTCAAAACAAGCTATACTAAAATCACCAATCACCAGTCCGGAAAGACGCTGGAAGACAATATTCTGAATCTGCTCAACAATGCTTTTAATGTGATTGTCTACAATTTTGTGGATATGCTTTCGCATGCCCGGACGGAAATGGAAGTACTGAAAGAATTAGCCAGCGACGAGGCGGCATACCGCTCCCTCACGATGTCGTGGTTTGACCACTCTCCTTTGTTAAATGCGCTTCAGAAATTAAAAGACAAAAAAGTTCGCATCATCATCACATCCGACCATGGTACCATACGCGTACAGAATCCGTCTAAAATTATTGGCGACAAAGCAACCACGACAAATCTTCGGTACAAAACCGGCAAGAACCTGAACTATATTGAAAAAGAAGTCTTTGCCGTTAAAAATCCGGAAGAAGCCTTCTTGCCAAAGTCCAATCTGAGTTCATCCTATGTTTTCGCGAAAGAAGATTACTATTTCTGTTACCCCAACAATTATAACCATTTTGTCAATTATTACAGGAATACCTTCCAGCATGGCGGTGTATCCATCGAAGAAATGATTGTTCCGGTCGCCGTTTTTGAAAGCAAGTAGTGTATGATTTTTCCGATTAACCATCTGAATGACCTGGAACAAGTGGCGAAAGCCATCATTCAACTGACAGCCACCAATTCCGTTTTTTGTTTCTACGGCAACCTCGGAGCCGGAAAGACAACACTCATAGCATCTGTCTGCCGCAAGCTGAAGGTGACCGATTCCATCTCCTCACCAACTTATCCGATTATCAACGAATATTCTACTGCAGACGGCAAGATCATTTACCACATCGACCTGTATCGGTTGAAATCCGTGGAAGAAGCTCTCAACATAGGCATAGAAGAATATCTCTATTCCGGCAATTCCTGTTTTATTGAATGGCCGGACAACTTTGAATCCATCCTTCCGGAGAAACACATTAAGATTTTTATTCGTAAATTAGAGGAGGATATCAGGACTATCGAAATAATCAGTAACAGTCGGCAGTGAAATGAAAAATTGCTAATTATTAATTTACCAATTTAAAAACCATGGAATCCATCCTGAGCAAAATAAAATCGGAATATGCGTTATATCCCAAAGAGGTTTTAGCCGAAGTGGAAACACATAAGAAATCGTTGTTTATCGGCATTCCCAAAGAAACCGACTATCAGGAGAAACGGATTCCGCTGACACCCAATTCCGTGGCGGCACTGGTGAATTACGGTTTCAAGATTGCGATTGAAAAAGATGCCGGAGAGAATGCCAATTTCAGCAACGAGGAATATGTACAGGCCGGCGCAGATGTGGTGTACACCAAGGAAGATGTTTTTAAGGCTGACACTATCCTGAAATCTGGGCCGGTCAACCCTAATGAAATAACCTTACTTCATTCCCACCAGACGATACTCTCCCCGATTCTGTTGCCGAACCAGACCAAGCATATGATAAAGAGCATGATGGAAAAACGCATCACTGCCATCGCTTTTGAATATGTGAAAGGTGACTACAACACCTATCCTTTTATGCGGAGCATGAGTGAAATTGCCGGAAACTATGCCATCATGACCGCTGCCCGTTATCTGAGCAATGAATACGGCAAAGGCATCCTGTTAGGCGGCATCGCAGGGCAACCACCGGCAAAAGTGATGATACTCGGAGCAGGAACGGTAGGTGAAGCGGCGGCAAGGGCTGCGCTGTCACTGGGCGCTTCGGTGCAGGTGTTTGATGACAATGTCTACCGTTTATCGAGGTTACAGGCAGACCTGAACAACAAGATTTATACTTCCGTTATGGATCCTATCAACGTGCTGAAAAATATTTCCCGGGCGCATGTGGTAATTGGCGCACTGAAACCGAAAAATGGCAAGACGCCTCGTGTAGTGACAGAGGATATGGTACGTTCCATGAAGAAGGGGTCCGTAATCATTGACGTTTCCATCGATCACGGCGGCTGCTTTGAAACCTCTATGGTTACGAATCACAATGAACCGGTTTATACACGGCATGATGTCATTCACTACTGCGTCCCGAACATTGCCTCCAATGTTTCGAGAACGGCCAGCTATGCATTGAGCAATATATTATCACCGATCCTGAAACATGCCGCACAGGCTGGGGGGATAGAGCACTTACTGAAATTTGATGCCGGACTAAGACACGGCGCTTACCTGTACAAAGGAGCCTTGACCAAAGAATTCATTGCACAAAAATTCGACCTCAAATTCACCGACCTGGAATTATTATTGAGTGCGGATTTCTAATAATTTATCTTAAGTCAATTTAAATTATTCTCTATTTACCGCACTTTTTGGTATTTTCGGCTGCCGTTTAAAACTTTCTAAAAAATGCGATTTACTCTTCTGCTCGTTTCGACAATCATTTCATGGTCTTTCAATACTCATGCCACCGATACCCGAAAAGAAATACTGCGGGTACAACACATAACCGGAATACCTGCCAGCCTTGCTCCCAAACTGGCGGCTAAATGGAAGTATACTCCGAACGGTTCTTTGTTCAAAAATTTTACCGCGGCCAATAATGAACAGGCCTCCCTTAAGCGGGTAAAAGACACCACTTTGCTGAGTGCCTTATCACTAGCATCTTTCGAACAACTGACTTCGACGAATACGTCAGCTGTTAAAGGCCCTTCTCCCAAGAACGTTCAATATGAATTACTGTCTGCCGTCAATCGCAAGAGCCGTCCCGGCAAACAAGCCTTTTCTTCGATTGCATTTATAGATCCGCAAACGGTCGTAACCATTCTTTTCACGCCAAAAGAAACCCGTTTGCTGCTGATTGACATCAGCAACGCTTCCATGCAGGTAACAGCATCCATCGCTGTTCCGGTAGCCAATCCCTTCAAAGGCAGCTCCACGCTGTTCGACAGCAAAGACTGGTTTTATATAAACAGAGCAGACAACAGCATCGTGTTGCCGGTAAATACTGGGAAAGCAACGGTTTGCAGGAACGGGCAACTGCACTGGAAAAATTGCTCAAAGACCACACCCGGTTTATGGGTCATTCATCCACAAAAGAATGCAGACAAACAATGGACCATACAGCCAACAGCGGTCGATGTATACCATTTCCAAAATCCGGAATTACATTATGCTCCCAAGATGCTTACAGCACATCCCGACGATGCCGGCAATATCTGGATGAACTTTGACAAGGGCATTACAGGCTGCCTGCCAAAGACTACCTCCAAGACGAGTGATGCTGCTTACGAAGAATACGTGGCATTGTACAATTTCAATCTGGATGCCGGCCGTTATGCCGAGATGCAGGCAAAATACAAACAGCTGATCTATCAGAAACTGAAGGGAATGACGGATGAAGAAACCACCGACACGGCACGTTTGTACAAAAGCTATTACGAGCATCCCGAAGCTTACGGCCATCAATACCTGGAAAATGCCCGGTATACGTTATACTCCAATCTGCTGAGAGAAAAGGAAGCTGCTTTGGATTCCAATAAGACGTATGAAAATCCGGATGCACTCTGGAAGTATGTCCGACTTGAACTGGATACCCCAACGGCAAAGAACAAGCGTAAACTTATCCGTTATTTTGACTTTAAAGTGCATCCTTTCCAGACCCTGCACAACAGTATTACCTCCGCAGATCACAACAGTGTTTTAGTGGTTACGAATGCCGGCCTGTACAAAGTACATTACAATGCCGCGACCGCATCGATTACAACAGACTGGTCTGCGGCATATGACAATAGTTTTCTGAAGCCATCGGGATCGGTGGCCGCTACCTCAGCTACTACACCGGCCTATAACTCCGAACGCCATGAAGTAGTATTCTGCGATAACTCGTTTCCGCAAGTCAACCTGCTTGTTTTAGATGCCGGCAAAGGAACGTTAAAGTACCGTTTCCGTTTGTTTGAACAGGCCTACGGCAGCGCCGTCAACAATGCAGTGACCTGCAACAACAACACCATCGTAGCCGGCAATACCTTTGGCCACCCGGCAAAACCGTTCGATGCTTCCGACGTATATCCTGCAAAGGGCATACAAAAATTCACCTGTACGGCTACAGGTATCTGGCAAAAAGATCATGACTGGAGTCAATTACAGGAGGGCACCACAGCAGGGGCCGCAGCCATCAAACTCTCTGAGACCAATTACAAGCTATACCTATATCATCCTGCGGAAAGCAATCAATGGCGGGTATCCGCAATACGCAACGATAAGGCAGACCGTTCTAATCCCATTCAGTTTTCACTGATGCCTGACTTTAAGAATGCAGGCAACATCTCTATGCAGAACATAATCGGAAATTATACTTTCGGACCGCATCAGTCTTTGCTTATCGGAACTGCTTCTGGATTATTGCGGGTGGTCAGTGAATGATTAGCGCGACTGTTTCTTCAAATCCCTGACCACGCTGTGCACCATATTTTCGGCACAAAAACCACCCAATGTAATGTATTTGTTTACGTAATTTTCTTTCATTCCCATTAACGCGAAAATCTGCCGGGCATTGTGCCCCTGATTGTAATACCGTTCCACTTCCCCGGCAAAATCTTCGAAGAATTGCAATTTGTTTTTTAGGCGCTGCTTGCCGCCGTGCGTTTTTGGATTATGGGAACAAAACAAGGTATCAAAGTCGAGCGCGACCAGTTTCTTCAGGGATTCTATCTGAGTAAGCAGGCTTTCAAACGTGGCAAAATATTTAATTTTGTCCGCCACATACAAATCCCCGGAAAATAACCAGCCTTTATCCTGCTCATAATAACAATAATGGTCATTGCAATGGCCCGGCGTGTATATGGGCTTTAGGATATGATTTTCGGTCTTTACGACATCCGTTTCCAGTAAAGGTTTCAGATGCGCACTGGCCACACTGCCGCTCAACAATTTGGACAACGGGGAAATTTTCAGCCCTTTTTTCAAAATGCGGACTGCTTCCGGATGGGCGTAGGCGTCAATATCCAGTGTATTCATCAGCATGGCCACGTTGCCGCTGTGGTCTTCATGATGATGCGTTAATATGATTTTCGAGATGCCATGCTGACTAGCCACCTTTAAGATGTTCTCTTTATTATGACTTTGAGCGGTATCTATCAGTACATCATCCACCACAAAGGCATATACTGTCTGCACATTGCTGCCCAGTCGATACACGCTGAAACGGTAATAATGCACACCGTCAAACTCATAATTAAACTTACGGACAGCCATACAACAAAAGTATTTTATACTTCGACTAAAATTACTTTACCAAAGCAAACTATTATCTCGTAAAACATTTTTATATTGTTAAATAAAACACAGCAGATGAAGAAATATCTTATCGGAGGCGGCATATTATTGGCACTGATCATCGGTATGACCGTTTTTATTACCAAATCTATGATTCAGATGCAGATTGATAAAGCGGTTCAGATTCATATAAAAGACAGGGTGCCATTGGAAGCGCAGATAGACAGCACCATCTTAATAGCGCTGATGAACGACCTGCATACGCAGATAAAAGTGAACGATGAACTCAAAATCAGGCTCAATGAAACGTTTGACGTTCCGCTGAAAATGAACCTGATGGTTCCCTTGAATACGGAAGTATTCATGGACCAGATACTGGATCTAAAGTTTGACCTGCCGGTAGATATCAATCTGGATGAAACGGAAATGCCGCTGAAAGACCTTGTCATCCCCTTTGAAAAGAAATTAAAAATCGATGACTCGCTGGCAGTAGATTTCTCCATTCCGCTAGACACCAAAATAAGAACGAATTTTAAACACTTCTTCAATATTTCCCTGCCGGTGAAAGCGCAGATTCCTGTCAAGGTCAATATCCCGATCAACCAACCTTTGCAGGTGAAAGACACCCTTATACTGAGTATGCAGGATTACCATATTCCGTTAAAGACCATTATTCCGGTGGTGGCACATGTACCGATTAAACAAAAAGTGAAGATACAGGGCGAACTGATGGTTCCGGTTGATCAGAAAATATCCATCCCTTTATCGAAAGTCATCTCTACACCGGTATTGGAGCCGTTCACTGCCGATGTAAAAACCACCAACGACATCATAACCAGTTTCAAATCGTCGCTGAAAGCCACTGCTGGTTTCAGCGCACCTCTAAGGGTGGTGCAGATGGATTCATTGCGGATAGAACCGAGTAAGGTCAAATTTAGTTTTAAGTAACCCACCTCGAGGGTGGCGGGCATTATTGGACCAGTTGCATTGTCTCATTTGCCATCCGGATATTATATTCATCTGCCAGTTGTTTGTGGTTGATGATATCCAGAATGGTACCTATAAGACATAAACCGCCGGTAAAGAAATACAATATACCCATTCCTATCTGACCGACCAGGAAGCGCTGGATACCGGCAACACCTACTAACCCAATACACGAAATGAGCAGGACAAGGTCTGACTCTCTGCGCTTAGATCCATATACGGAGACAAAGTTTCTTAATTTTTCTTCGGACAGGCCGACAGTGATTTGATTCAGATGCGCCATCTCCACAGGAGTGACAGATTTAAAATGTATGAACGGATTTCCCATAGTGTAGTTTATTTGTGGTTTTAAATAGTATAAGTTGTAAGATTCTGTAAACAATCATCAGGAGCGCAAAAGTTCCCAACCAGTGGGTTTCAACCGATTTCACAATATCTCCATGCAACAGAAAAGCAATGGAATGCCCGATGCCGCAACCCGGACACCAGGAAATCCCCAGGTGTTTGAAGAGACAAAACGAAAAATGAGCGTCAGCCGGATGAATCATCGCTAGATATATCAATGCTGTTATCCAAAAAAATAATTCGAAAGAAAAATATTTTTTTTCCATGTTCATTTTTTATGTTACAACCTTGCAGGTTAGCTTGGCTAAAGCAATGCCAACCCGCGAGGTTGAGGAGTTCAGACAAAGAAATCGGGAGTCAGCGGCGCACCCTGTTTTACGGCATAGGGCTCCAAATCTGTAATCCCTTCGCTGAACAAAACTTCATCGTCCATAAAAAAGTTCCCGGTCGTTGTCTTGGCATCTCTTCTTAAAATGGCATGAGCCGCATCTGCCATGATATCGGGTTTGCGGGAAGAATTGGCAACGGATTCACCACCCAGCAGATTCAACACGGCAGCAGTCGCAATAGTGGTGCGTGGCCACAACGCATTCACTCCTATTTTCCCCCGGTATTCACCACCCAGCCCCAAAACGACTAAGCTCATACCGAACTTGGCAATCGAATAACCCGTATGTCCAGCAAACCATCGCTCCGTAATGGATGTCAAAGGCGGCGACAGCATGAGAATATGCGGGTTTTCTGCTTTCAGCAAATATGGTATGCACATCTTAGAACATAAGAACGTACCGCGTGTATTGATATCCTGCATCAGGTCGTAACGCTTCATATCCAGTTGGGCTATGGGAGACAAGTTAATGGCAGAAGCATTATTGATTAAGATATCGATACCTCCAAACGTATCCACCGTTTGCTTTATGGCAGCGGCCACTTCCTCATCGTTGCGGATATCGCATTTAATGCCGAGCCCATTGCCACCTGCATTCGTCATGTCTTCGGCAGCTGTATAAATCGTACCGCCCAGTTTCGGATTTTCTTCGGTACTTTTTGCCGCGATGACAATATTCGCACCTTCTTTCGCCAGGCGCATTCCTATTGCATGTCCAATACCTCGTGTGGCACCGGAAATGAAGACTGTTTTGTTTTTGAATGACATAAATTAGATTTGAGAATTTAAAATCTGAGATTTTTAATATGGTAAACTACTTGTTTACAAATGTAAATATTTAATTGATTTAAAAAACGTATTTTGTCTGAAACAATTCAGATGCAGTTTCCTACCGCTGAATACCGACAACGTTGTGATGAACCCGCCGACCGGCTCGTTAAGGGCTTATTTGAAACCTATGGGGATAAGGATGCCAGAAAACTATACCTGCAACTTATTCACACATTTTCTGAAATCGATTATACTGCGCTACCCAAAGAGATAAGAGACTTTCACCAAACCAGTCAGGAAAACATTCTCATCCGATATCCAGAAAAAATAAAACTGGCTGCCGAATATTTTCAGCAAAACGGCCATGCCATGTTTCTGATGCTGATTGCCAAATGCCTGCCGCAATTATACTCTTCCTATAAAGGCACCAAAGTGCTGTATGAAACCGGTTATCTCGTCGGCAAAGACAACTATGCACTGGTGGCCCGGAGGCTGATGGAAACCGCCCAGTTCTTCATAGACATCATGAGCCGTGATTCTTTTCAACCCGGCAAATACGGATTTTTTGCAGCCACCAAAGTACGCATCATACACGCTTATGTGCGCAAATTCATGTGGGATAAAGGCTGGAACGAAAAATATGCCGCAGAATATGACCAACCGGTCTGTCAGGAAGATATGATGGGTACCTTACTGGCATTCTCCGTCTGCAATATTGAAGGCATAAAGAAAATGGGTTTGCTGATTTCTGACGAAGAGATAGATGCCGTGATGTACACCTGGCACATCGCCGGAAAATTACTCGGCGTAGATGATTCATTTAATCCTGAATCATTTGAGGATGGTCAGTTATTATTCCATTACCTCATCGACAAAGAGAAGAAATTAGGTGTCGAAAACAAAGCACTGGTAGATGCCATACTGAATTTCATGCGTAGCATTTTTACACCATCCATACTGACAAATACATCATTAAAAAATCAAAACAAATTACCCGAAATTTTAGTCAGCTATTTTGTAGGACGAGATGTAGCCCCTTATATCGGTTTAAATTACCATAGTGATACATATTACAGGCATATTATAAAAAGCATGGCTGTCATTTTACCCAATATCTTTATCCAGTCGCGGAGAACACAGCTATCGCTGGAAGCTGTGGTGACGGGTTCAGCCTATCTGGTTGCCAGTATTTTCAACTTTATCAAACAGGAATACGTTATGGAATTCCGCATCGACCCATCCATTCTGGAAGATTGGAAGATGAAGGCATACCTTCCGGGTTACGGCCTGAAAACGGCATAAATCGCCTATATCAGTTAGAAATTCCATTTTCACGATACCGGAATTATTCCTTTGTTAATTTCCACGACATTACCAATAACTTAACCTTGCATTTACAATGCATGCATTGAATTTGTCTATATTTGGTTTATAAATAATAAGAAAATGAAAAAAGTAGTTTTTATTGACGGTGTACGCACCCCTTTCCTGAAATCCGGAACCGATTATATGGATTTGATGTCTTATCAGCTGGGACAATTTGCCATTAAAGGCTTGTTAGACCGCACCGGACTGGATGTGAATGAAGTGGATAGAGTAATATATGGCAACGTAATTTCCAATGTACGAACGGAAAACGTAGCCCGTGAAGCAGCCGTAACGGCTGGCATTCCGGTCAAAGCACCTTGCAATACGGTAAAACAAGCTTGTATATCCGCCAATCAGGCAATTGCCAATGCGGTGGATTCCATCCAGCTCGGCAGAGCCGATGTGATTATCTCCGGAGGTACGGAAAATACATCTGATACACCAATTGGCTATACCAAAGAAATGCGCAAAAAATTATTTGCGGCTCAGAAACTGAGCACACCGATGGAATATGCGAAATTCGCTATGACCTTAAGACCGACTGATTTTCTTCCGGACAGGCCCTCTGTTTCTGAATTCATCACCGGCAGAACCATGGGACAGGATTGCGAAATCTTGGCACAAAAATTCGGAGTAACAAGGGAAGAACAAGATGCTTTTGCAGCAGCATCACATCAAAATGCGGGTAAAGCTCAGGAAGCCGGTTTATTATCTGATATTATTCCGGTTCAATTGCCTCCGAATTTTACACCTATCGAGAAAGACAACGGTGTGCGCGGAGATACTACCGTTGAAAAAATTTCGAAGCTGAAACCTGCATTTGACAAATATGTAGGAACCATTACGGCTGCCAACGCTTCTTTCCTGACTGACGGCGCTACTGCAGTATTGTTGACATCTGAAGACAAAGCCAAAGAACTAGGGTTGACACCGAAAGCAGAGATTGTAGATTACGCCTTCACCGCAGGCGATTTATACGAAGAATTGTTATTAGGCCCTGCCTACTCCATTGCTGCAGTGTTGAAACAAACCGGTTTATCCGTCGATGATATTGATGTATTCGAGATACACGAAGCATTTGCCGGTCAGGTATTGGCCAACTTAAATGCATTAAAATCTTCTGAATGGTGTAAAAAACAATTGGGCCTCGATAAACCAATCGGACAGATTCCGCTAAATAAAATCAACCAGTGGGGCGGTTCTTTGTCTATCGGTCACCCGTTCGGCGCTACCGGTGGAAGGTTGCTGACTATGGCTGCTAACCGATTGCAAAAAAGCGGAGGTCAATATGCGTTGTTAGCCGCTTGTGCTGCCGGCGCGCACGGCCATGCGATGATTATTAAAAAGTATTAGTAATAGTCCATAGACAATAGACAATAGTCTATAGTATTTTTTGCTATCGACTATCGACCATGAACTATCGACCTAAATAAAAAACAATGGCAACTTTAAAACGAGAAGACTATATCACCATCGAAAGAAACACCAACGGCGTATGTACTATCTGGATGGATCAGAAAAATGAAAAGATTAACAAAATCGGACCGGATTTGATTGGCTTGTTTGAAGAAGTATTTTCCGAGTTGGACAAAGACAATTCCATCAAGGCATTTGTGCTGAGTAGCAAAAAGAAAGATTTTATTGCCGGCGCCGATATTGAAGCTTTCCAAAAAGTGGAAAAACCCGGCGACTGGAAACCTATTGCGCAAAAAGGTCATGCGATCTTAAATCAAATAGAAAAATCTAAAAAGCCTATCGTAGCAGCCATTCACGGTAATGCCTTAGGCGCAGGACTAGAAATTGCATTAGCCTGTCAGGCACGTATTATGTCTAATGATAAATCTACTAAGGTAGCATTGCCTGAAGTTAAATTAGGTTTATTGCCGGGTGGCGGCGGAACACAACGCTTGCCGCGTTTGGTGGGTTTACAGGCCGCGCTTGATATGATGCTGACCGGCAAAAACGTGTTTGCCTACCCAGCCCTCAAAATGGGTTTAGTAGACAAAGTGGTGCATGTTTCCTCTCTGCAAAATGCCGCGCAGAAAATGGCGCTGGAATTAGTGGAAAAACCCATTAAACGCGAACGTAATGAGTTAAATCTGGATACAGTAAAAGCGGGTTTTCCGGCAATTCAAAAAGCATTGACCAATATCGTACTCGAAGCGCCGCTGGTGAATAAGATTGTATTTGACCAGGCTAAGAAAATGGTTGACAAACAAGCACACGGCAACTATCCGGCACCCTATAAAATTATGGAGTGTGTGGAGATAGGCTGGAACCAAGGCCCTGAAAAAGGCTACGCGGCGGAAGTGGAAAAATTTGAAGAACTTATCTTGTCTCCGGTATCACGACAGCTCATCAATATCTTTTTTGCCATGACGGATAAAAAGAAAAATCCGTACGGCGAAGATAAGGTGAAACATGTGAAACGCATGGGGATGATTGGCGCGGGCTTCATGGGCGCGGGCATCGCGGAAGTTTCCATGGACGATGATATCCATGTATTACTGAAAGATATCAACCAGGAAATGATTTCCTCCGCATACAAAACCATTTATGGTGATTATGCAAAGAAGGTATCAAAAAAGGCAATGACAAAAATTGAGTTGGAAGAAAAGATGGCTTTATTGTCCGGCAGCTTGAACTATGAAGATTTAGACAATCAGGAAATCATCATCGAGGCGGTGTTTGAAGATTTGAAACTGAAGCAACGCATACTCGCCGATGTGGAAGCCAACGCAAAACCAGATACTATTTTTGCCACCAATACGTCCGCATTGCCTATTAAACATATAGCAGCAAATGCCAAAAACCCTGAGCTGGTGATTGGTATGCACTACTTCTCTCCTGTGCCGAAAATGCCTTTACTGGAAATTGTAAAGACAAATAAGACTGCGGACTGGGTAATTGCTACCTGCTATGATGTAGGCGTACGTCAAGGCAAAACAGTGATTGTCGTGGACGACGGACCGGGTTTTTATACCACCCGTATTCTTGCACCGCTGATGAACGAAGCACAATTGCTGCTCGACGAAGGAGGCGATATCCTGCAAACAGACAAAGAGATGAACCTGTTTGGTTTCCCGGTAGGCCCCATCACACTGGCGGATGAAGTGGGCATCGACGTGGGAGCACATATCATGAGCGGCGAACTGATGCAGGAAATGCTGGCATCGCGACCTACCTTTAAAGTGAGTAAAACCCTGCTCGAAATTTCCAAAGCCGGATACAAAGGCAGAAAGAACAAAAAAGGTTTCTACAAATACGACGAAAACGGCAAGAAAGTATCCGGCCAGGTGGATGCGAATATCTATTCATTCTATGGCGGCAACAGCCGAAAGAAATTTGATGCCAATGACATACACATGCGCTGTGCAATGGCGATGGTGAATGAAGCGGCGCTGTGCCTGCAGGAAAACATCATTGCCAACCCGCTGGACGGCGATATCGGCGCCATCTTCGGCCTGGGCTTTCCTCCGTTCCGCGGCGGGCCTTTCCGTTACATCGACTCCTTAGGGGCACAGAAAGTGGTGGATATCCTGAATGATTTGACCGCAAGATTCGGCGAGCGTTTCACCCCTGCACAAATCTTAGTGGATTATGCGAAAACAGGTAAGAAGTTTTACAAAGAGTAATTAGTAAATAGTATTTAGTAATCAGAATGTCGGGCGATAAGCCCGGCATTTTTTATTTATAGGAAATCCCATTCTCTATAAATCTTTTCCCTACATTTATATATCATTTTCGAGAAACCATAACCACGACTATGAAAAAACTATTCCTTGTATTAACTACCTTATTGTTTGGCATTTCATCATATGCAGCAATTAATACCGAATTTGATCTATATGCCAGATTACAGGACAGCCTGATGGTAAATGCTTACAAAAAAAGGGATGTAAACACACAAGAAAAAATACTCGAAAAACTCCAGGATAAATATGAGAAATTATCCAGCCTGGATAAAGCCAGATTCCAGATTTACTACTACAATTCTCTTTACAATTTATGCTGTACGTATGCATTACTAAATAACAAAGAAAAGGCTGCAGAATATATGGCTAAAACAATCAAAGCGGGCTTTCTTGATTATTCACATATAAAAGATGATACTGATTTAAATAATGTAAAAAATGACAAGCAATTTATGGCTGTCATTCAACCTATAAAGGAAATTTATTATTCCACAATGAATATGCAGGACAGCTATAATAATTCTTCTTTGGATTCTGCTATCATAAAAACCCAACAAGCTGTTTTGATAACCATTAAATACAAGAACGTATTGCCTGCTGATGCTGAAATAATATATTTAAATGAACTTGCTTCTGAATTTTGGAATTCAGGTAATTTTCCGGAAGCGAAAGAAACCTACCTGAAATCATTAAAAATATCGGAATCTATTGACAACCCTCTTGTCACAGCAGGAATATATACAGGATTGGCTGCCGTTGCAAGAAACTCAGGCGATTATCGTCAGGCACTTGGATATTATGATAAAGCAGCATCTTATCTGAAAGATATGCCTGATAATGAATATTCTATCGCTATCTTAATAGATAAAGGAAAAACTTATGAAAAATTAAATATTCTGGATTCTGCATTTACATTGTTGCAGGAAGCTCAAGCTATGGCATACAGGGTAACACAGGGTGTGAATATATTCGGTGGTGGTATGCATGCTGAAAGTGGTATTATCTATTCTAAAATGGGAAAAAAAGAAATGGCGGAAGAATATTTCAGACAGGCTATCCAGTTAAATGCAGAAGTAAAAAACTTCAGAATACAGTCCAGAACTTATATTGATTTTGCAGAACATTTCGACAGATTCAATATGCTCGACTCAGCTATCTATTATGCCACTAAAAGTTTATCCATTATAGATCAGCACAAATTTTTAGTATATCAATTGGCTGCCAGTACATTGCTCACAAAATTATATGCACAAGTAAATAAGATAGACAGTGCCTATAAATATCAGAGTATGATGATTGCAACACAAAACAACATGTTCAGCAATGACAAAATGACACACCTGCAAAGTCTGGAATTTAATGAACAATTGCGGCAGCAGGAACTGGAGGCAGAAAAAGTAAAGAAAGAAGAAGAACGCAAACACAATATTCAATTCATTTTTATTGCCATCAGCATCTTTACATTTGTGTTGCTGTTCTTATTATTAAGCAGAAGTTTCATCACCAATGCCAAACTGATAGAATTTATAGGTATCTTAGCCTTATTATTAGTATTTGAATTTTTAAATTTATTACTGCATCCATTTTTAGAAACCATAACGCACCATTCTCCTGTTTTAATGTTATTAGCATTAGTTTGCATTGCTGCCTTGCTGATACCATTACATCATCGTCTGGAAACATGGGCAACTCAAAAGCTGGTAGAAAAAAACAAACAGATACGTTTGGCAAGAGCAAAGAAAACTGTAGAAGAATTAAGTGAGAATTCGGGGAATACAAATTAAATTTATTTTCTAATGGTGGGCAACCTCAGCAACCATAGTAAATTTTAGCCGGAAATAATTGTGAGATTTTCTTTTACAAGGGAATGACTCTTACATTAAAAAATTATATCGTAATTTTAGTAAATGAGAAAAACGGTTCATTTGGTTTTTTCAGGGTTGCTTTTATTTGCAATCAGTAGTTGTTCAAACAAAGAGCAAAAACAATCTCCAATTTCCATTCCCCAAAATTGTGGTTCGGATGGCGCACTCTCCACCTGCCTGACCCCAAAATTTGATTCAGCTTATTATGTAGAACAAGGGGTGAAATATTTTCTCACCATGCAATCCGATATTCCGAATAATGTAGTCCCCGATTATTCACCGTTTGTCATCCGATGGGAATGGCCGCCGTGGCTGCTGCTGACCGGACTCGGAAAAGATTTCTTAATCACTTCAGATATCCTGTTAAAGCTAAATCCAACGCAATACTATAAAATGGATTGCAAATACTTCGACGAACAGCCTTTCTGCCGTTGTCATGTCATCTTTGATTACAGCGGTGACAGTTGTCCGATTTATGAGGAATTCACGTTCAACGACCAGGGGCAAATCACCTTTATTGAAGCCTGGTCTGATTTTGAAAGCAAACTACCGGAGAATATGAATGCCGGTGCCGACAGCGTCTGGAGTGAAGATGAATACTGGGGAAAACAGGCGAACATACGGCGGCTGTCCACCAAAGTACCCGGCTTGGGCAATGCGACCGGCAGCATTGACATTCACTCTTCCTGGATGAGTGACGCGGCAGCGGCCGACAAAGATGTAGAAGAGTTACTCAGGCGTTTAAAAGATCCGGTACGCACGTATTTTCAGCAACTGGCTTCCCATCAACAGGAACTGTCTCATGGCTGTGAAACACCCGCGGGTGACCGTTATCCGTATTATGTTCGGTAAGGGTGAGCTAACAGATATTCGTTATTACTCTCTTTATAAATCTTCATTCTCCGTTTTCTAAGTTATAACAAGTTTTCTCCTAGCGTGGAAAAGACAAGGTAAATAAACAGAACTTGTCATTTATCTACTCTCCAATCCCAATTGATTTTTAATATTTTAAACTACTACTACCTAATTTTATCATCTAAAAACTTTACAATTTGTTTCTTATTTCTTAACTTGAGGTTATATTAAACGCATTTTATGATCGAAATTACTGCGTCTTATCCTGAATTGTTCCAAAAATGGAAAACCAGACAATTGTCTGAAGAAGCCATCAAAGAAGAACTCATCCAGTTTGGAGTGGAAGAATTGCATATACCTGAGATACTTCACCACTACAAAAAGAAATGCTGTGACGACCGGCAAACCACCGGATTTGCCCTAACCGGAATCGGCTCATTCCTGGGTTTTATCAGTTGCCTGTTTACTATGCTGGATTTGGTACCGGAATTGCGCGGATTTATGTTGTATGGACTGACCAGCATTGGATTGGTCGTTATATTTATCGGTTTGTATCTGATATTTGAAGAATAACCTTTATTTTCTCACTCATTGCTCTGTTCATTTAATTTATTCAAGGATAAATCAGTATCTTGTTTATTATAAATGAACAACGGAAACCGAATGAACAGCATCAAGATACTGGCAGGCCCGCTCCTCTTTCTTATTGCTATCCTGTATGCCATTTTAGTTCATGCTCCTATGCCCGTCTGTGCCGTAATCGGTACAGCCCTCTGGATGATTTACTGGTGGATAACGGAAACGGTATCCATGGCAGTTACCGCCCTGCTTCCAATGATAGTATTCCCCATTTTTGGTGTTATGGACGCAAAAGCAGTAGCACCAGCTTATGGAAATTCCGTTGTCTACTTGTTCATGGGTGGATTTATTCTGGCTTTGGCGTTGGAAAAATGGAATCTGCATAAGCGTATCGCGCTGTTTATCATTCAAAAAACAGGCAGTACCGCGAAAGGGTTACTGCTTGGCATTATGCTCAGCACCGGATTTATCAGTATGTGGATCAGCAATACGGCCACAGCCGTTATGATGCTGCCCATTGCCACATCACTGTTGGCGGTACTGGAATCGCACCATGAAAAACAACTGCACGATAACCTGACCAAATCCATGCTGTTAGGAATTGCCTATGCCTCCAATATCGGCGGTATGGCAACACTGATTGGCACGCCACCAAATGTGGTTTTTGCTGCATACATGTCTGAACATCACCATCAAACTATCGGTTTCGGAAGATGGATGCTGTTTGCAACACCTTTATCATTTTTATTACTGTTATTCGCCTGGTATCTGATGGCATATATTTTATTTCCACTGGGCAAACAGCACTACGACAATCTGCAACAAAATGTAACCAGTCAATTAACTGCATTAGGAAAAATAAAAGGCGGGGAACGCAAAGTACTGATTGTCTTTATTGCGACCTGCGTAAGCTGGATGTTGAGAGAATATATATTGAAACTGCTTCCGGTGGGAATAAATGTCAGCGACACAACAATAGCACTCGCATCGGCAGTGATGCTGTTCCTTTTACCTGCAGAAGAGCATAAAAGGATACTGGAATGGAAAGATACCCAAAAACTACCCTGGGGAATTTTGTTATTATTCGGTGGCGGGCTATGCCTGGCTGACGGGCTGGAGAAACAAGGTCTCATACAACTCATCAGTCAGTTATTTGACGGATTGGGCAACAATCTGTTTTTAACGATATTAATTTTGGCTACACTAAGTGTGGTAATGACAGAATTTTTATCGAATGTGGCGCAGGTAACTATCCTGTTACCTGTGATGACCGGTATTGCGAAAGGATTCGGGTTACCACCTTATTATCTCATCATTCCGATGACACTGGCGGCCAGCTGTGGTTTTATGCTGCCGATGGGAACACCACCGAATGCCATCGTCTTTTCGACGGGAGAATTGAAAATAAAAGACATGATGCAAACCGGCATTTGGATTAATATAGCCTCCGTTATCCTGATTACTTTATTTTGCTATCTGCTGGTACCTGTATTGTTCATCAACATTTAGTCGACAAAACGTTTGAGAATATCAGAGTAGGCATCAATCCTCCGGTCGCGGAGGAAAGGCCAGATACGGCGGACATCTTCCGTACGTTGTTTGTCAATTTCAATAACGGTATTTATTTCTTTATCGGCAGGTGCTACAAACAGCAGCTCTCCCTGCGGGCCGGCAACAAAACTCTGCCCCCAAAACTGAATGCCATTGGTCACACCTGTCCAGTCGGGCTCTGCACCCACTCTGTTCACCGTCACTACCGGCAGCCCGTTTGCAACTGCGTGCCCTCGTTGCACCGTTTGCCAGGCGTTGTGCTGTCGTTCTTTCTCCGCCTGCACATCCGTGCTTTCCCAGCCGATGGCTGTAGGGTAGATTAAAATTTCGGCACCATTCAAAGCCATTAAACGGGCAGCTTCCGGGTACCATTGATCCCAGCAAACCAACACGCCTAATTTTCCGACGGATGTCTGTATCGGCTTAAACCCGAGGTCGCCGGGGGTAAAATAAAATTTTTCGTAATACGCCGGATCATCCGGAATATGCATCTTACGGTATTTGCCGGCAACACTACCCTCTTTTTCAAAAACTACGGACGTATTGTGATAGATACCGGGCGCTCTCTTTTCAAACAAAGAAGTTACAAGCACCACTTCATTTTTTTTCGCAGCGTCTGAAAAAAGCTGAGTAGTTTCACCCGGAATCGGCTCCGCCAAATCAAACATCGCCGTTTCTTCCGCCTGACAAAAATAGATACCACAGTGCAACTCCTGCAACACCACGAGTTCCGCACCCTGCGCCTTACATTCTTCTATGCCTTTAATACTCTTTGCAATATTGGCTGCCTTATCTGATGTATTGGATTGTTGAACGATACCTACTTTCATAATAGCTGATTTATTTTAGAAAATTCTAAATTCATTAAACCTGTTGTTTCTTTAATGATTGGAAATTTATACTGCCTACAGGATACTGCATCGTAATACAATGCAATGAACCATGCTGTAATATTAATGCACTGCAATCCACGCCTATGACTTGTTTGCCGGAAAACGCTTTTTGTAATTGCTTGATAGCCTCCGTGTCCTGTGGGACATTATACGTTGGCATTAACACCACATCATTCAGGATAAGGAAATTGGCATATGTGGCAGGTAATCTTCGCCGGTCATCCGGTGCGTAAATGGCATCGGCCATCGGCAGTGGAATCAACCTATACGGTTTATCTTCCAACGTCCTGAACTGCTGCAATTCTTCCTCCATCTTTTTTAACGATGAATAATGCACTTCATTGCTGTCTGCACACTGTACATAAGCAATAGTATATTCATCGCAAAAACGCGCAACAGTATCGATATGTGCATCAGTGTCATCACCCAGCAAATGGCCATTTTCCAGCCACAATACCCTTTTCAGCCCGAACAGCCCCTTTAGTTTTTCTTCTATCTGCGTTCTGTTTAAATGCGGATTGCGGTTGGGCGACAACAAACAATTCGACGTCGTCAGTACTGTTCCTTTTCCGTCGCTTTCAATACTGCCGCCTTCCAATACCAAATCAGGTATTTGGATTTGCGCATTCTGATAGATAGCTTTATCCCAAAGTTGCCGCGTAATGAGATTATCTTTATCCGCTGCGAACTTCAGCCCCCACCCATTGAACATAAAATCCTCTATAACAAAGCCATCAGATGTTTCAACGGTGATTGCTCCGTAATCTCTTGCCCAGGTATCATTGATGGGAATTTCCACCAAAAAAACAGATGAACTATTTACAGATGCCAGATGAATCTGTACTTCTTTTATATCATCACAGATAATTATCAAGGGCTGATAAGAGGAAATTATCTTTATGATATGTATATAACAAGGGATTACTTCTTCCCAATAATTCAGCCAATCAGACTGCCTGCTTGGAAAAGCAATCTGAATGGCGTCCTGTGGTTCCCACTCAGCCGGTAATCGTCGTTGCAACATGCTGCAAAAATAAGCCTTTGCCATATATAAACTATCTTTTGCAATACAAATCTTTCAAAAGATGCCTATTTTAGCGGGATGGGAAAAAGACTTTTTTTGCTTCCGGGTTTTGGCGAAGATGAACGCTGCTTTGATGAACTGGAACAACTGATTTCCGGATACGAAAAGATTCATATTGATTACCGGCCTGTCCTGAACAAATTCATTTTTCCGCTGATTACCGTTCAGCAGTTTGCACGGCAGCTGATAAAACACTATGGGATTCATCCCGGCGACAAACTCGTCGGCCATTCCATGGGTGGTTTCTTTTCATTCCAGATACGCGAACTGATTGGATGTGATATCTGCCTGATTGGTTCATTCAGCGATCCGGAGAAAGTTTTCCATACCGTTCCACAAGTGCCGCGCATCACGCAAATTGCGGCGCTGACAGGCATCATAAAAACAGCCGCGCTAAAAAAATATCTTCTGGGAAAAATAAAAAACGAGCACATCAAAAATGTACAGGCAGGTGTGATGGATAATTTTCATACGTTTACCAATACTCAATTAGCCTTGATGTCCGAAATGATTTATGCACCGAAAATCCCATCCAAGCTTCCCAATCCATTGCGCATACATGACAAACGCGACCGAATAGTGCGACCACCGGATGAGCCTTATATACAGATGGAAGGCGGGCATTTTTGCCTGAACCTTTATCCACAGGAAACACTGAATTCGATGAAACACTTTTTGTATGAGACATATTTATAGAATACAGTATTTTAAACAGGGAAACATCCTAATAACTGTCCTTATCGTTAAATTTGCAGCACACGAACATGGCAACTACTTACAACAACTGGGAATTTAATGTCAAACCTGAAAACCATCAGGTTGTAAAGTACAAGCAAATTATAAATCAGTATTTATCCAAAGAAGAAATTAAGAAACTACTTGCGAAATCAGACTGGAAAGGCGCCTGGGAGGTAATCAGTGTATGGTTGTGGATTGCTTTCGCCTTTGCATTAGCCGGGTTTTATCCGAATGTACTAACGATTGTCATCGCATTGTTTATTCTCGGCGGCAAGCAATTAGGTTGCGCCATCATTATGCACGATGCGTCCCATTATTCCTTATTCAAAACTAGGCAGCTGAACGACATTATCGGCAATTTCCTGGGTGCATATCCTATTTTCAATAATGTGGAACAGTACCGGCCATATCATTTTCAGCATCATATCGCGACCGGAACTTCGGATGACCCCGACATTAATTTAGTAGCAGGTTATCCGGCGAAACTTGCCAGCATGCTGCGCAAACTGTTGCGCGACCTGTCCGAACTAACGGGTATAAAAGCTGACTTTGGCCTTCTGGCTATGCACACAGGATTCATCAAATACAACCTGGGTAATTTCATCGAAAAAATTCCGGAGGAAAATCGCCCGTGGAAGATTGTTTTGAGAAATGCCTATTACAATCTGCGAGGCCCAATACTGGTGAATACTATTTTATTTTTGATTTTATCTGCCTCCGGCAAACCCTGGCTCTACCTTTTATGGATTGGAGCAAATCTGACTACATTTAATTTCAGTCTGCGTATCCGTTCCATTGCCGAACACAGCGTGGTGGAAGACACACACGATCCATATAAAAATACCCGCACTACCTATGCCAATTTTATGGAACGGATATTGTTTGCCCCCCTGCATGTCAATTATCATTTAGAACATCATTTCCTGCAAAACATGCCTTCTTATAATTCTCCGGCATTACACAAAATATTGATGGAGCGGGGCTTTTATAAGTATGGGTTATTGAAACAAAGTTATTGGGAAATTCTAAAAATGGCTATACGCAAATAGCAGCACTGCATACTAACCATTACATTTTTACATTCCATTTTATTTAAAATCATTCAGACAAATTGTAACTTGTGTTTCTTAAAATTCAGAGTATGAATGAAACGCGACAAAAAGGCATTACCCTTTTGGTGATTGTAGCCGCATTAGGTTACTTTGTTGATGTATTTGATTTATTACTGTTCGGTATGGTACGCATCAGCAGTTTGCGTGGATTGGGAGTAGAAGAATCCCTTTTGGAGCCTATTGGCCTGCGGTTAGATAACTGGCAAATGCTGGGCATGCTGCTCGGAGGAATATTTTGGGGTGTTCTGGGTGACAAAAAGGGACGTCTGACGGTTTTGTTCGGGTCTATTATTACCTATTCCATCGCCAATGCCCTAAACTCTTTTATTCATACCATTCCGCAATATGAACTACTGCGATTTGTTGCCGGATTCGGATTGGCAGGCGAACTGGGTGCCGGTGTAACGCTGGTCAACGAAAGCATGAGTAAGGAAAAACGGGGCATCGCCACGGCATTCATAGCGGGATTCGGCGTTTTGGGTGCCGTATTCGGCTGCCTCATTGTGTTATGGATAAAAGATTGGAGAATATGTTATCTGATTGGCGGTGGGATGGGTTTTGCATTACTCATCCTTCGTATCAGTGTGTATGAATCCGGCATGTACCTGAATGTCAGAGAAAAGACGCACAACCTGGGCAACTTCTCCATTCTGTTCAAAGACAAAGAAAAACTGATTCGATATTTATCCATTATCCTGCTCGCCATTCCCATCTGGTACGTGGTGCAGTTGTATGCGAAATACGCGCCGGAGTTAGCAGATGCGCTTGGATTGGCTTATGAAGACAAAAAGAAAGTTGCTATATATGCTATCATGGCTGTTTATTCAGGACTCACGATTGGTGACGTAAGTTGTGGCTTATTATCCAACTTTTTAAAAAGCAGAAAAAAGGCGGTCTTAACGTATTTACTAATGTTATTGCTTTTCATTCTGATATTCTGGATAATTGGCAGATGGAGCATGGCTATTTTTTATGGCATGATTTTCATGCTGGGGCTTGGAATAGGGTACTGGGCGGTTTTTATGAGTGTTGCGGCGGAGTCGTTCGGAATCAATATACGCTCCACTGTGAGCAGTACAGCTCCGAATTTTGTGCGAGGTTCAGTTATAGGTATCAACCTGTTGTATGTATCTCTGAAGAATAACTTCCATTTTTCCACTCAAAGCGCCAATCTGACGGTCGGTGCCATTTGTATCGGAATTGCAATAATTGCATGGACACAACTGCATGAAACGTATGGAAAAGACCTGAATTTTGTTGAATAAATCATTAAATATTAATTCTTATTTGTAAATTGGGCAACATTTATTATTTTTATACTCAAAATCATACCAAATGCGAACCAAATTATCCTATTTATTGCTTAGTGCTTTCTGCTTTACGATGGCAACATCTGTATATGCTCAGTCTTCCAAAAAGAACAAAAATTCCAGTGTAGACGTAACAGCCAATACCGGCAGTACCACACTGGATGCAAAAGCGGCTAAGAAATATTATAATCTTGAAGCTAAGAAGTACCTGAAAGACTGGAGTTTAACCGTTCACTTTGGAACAACCACTCCGTTTACAGACATCAGAAGTTATGACTGGGTAAGACAAACCTCCAAACCTAGTGAGATGCAGTGGGGCGCCGGTATCGGTTTGACTAAAATGTTTAACAGCGCATTTGGTTTGAATCTTGATTATACCTTAGGCAGGCTTTTAGGCCGTACTGTCAGCCGTGGTGGTTTTGCTGAAGAAAGAGCCTACTGGAAACAACTTTTCCCGGAAAGAACGGATGCTGACGGTCCGGTTTACTTCAAAACAAGTATTTTCCATCAGGCTGCCCTTAGTTTTTATATCGACTGGTTAGGATTAGGTACCAGCTACAATAAATTCATTAAATCTCAAATTACCGGCAAACCTATCAAATCAAGAAGATTCGCATTTTATACCAAGATTGGTATCGGGTTTATCCGTCTTTCCTCACAAATCTATAACGTGAAAGATGATAAGCCTATCAAAAACAGCCAGTACTTAAGAGGATTCACCAATAAATTTACAGAGACAGTATTCCCTTTAGGAATGGGTATTAAATTCAAAGTCACTAAAGATTTTGACTTAGGATTAGAAGGTACCTTTACTTTTACCAACTCCGACAAATTGGATGCTTTCCAGTTTAATTCACGTGTGGATGCGGGTGGAAAAACAGTAAACTCCTTATCTAAAATCAACAGAGACGCTTACGCGTATATCAACCTCAATTTTACCTATAAATTTGGACGTATCGGTTCTCAGAAAGAACATATTGAATGGGTAAATCCACTGGCTTTCATCATGGCGAATGTACCGAAACCAAAAGAAGTTAATATGAAAGATACTGATGGTGATGGTGTATTGGATATTCTGGATAAAGAACCAACAACTCCTGCGGGTTATGCCGTAGATTCTCACGGTGTTACGTTAGACAGTGACAAAGATGGCTGTCCTGACAGTGAAGATCCGGAACCATTCTCTAATGTTACCTTGCCAATCGCAGATTGCAAAAACATAGTTAAAGAATCGGAAGAGGTTGCGGCAGCTAAAAAAACTCCGCCTTTCGATCCGGAACCATTGGTTAAACAAGTACAAAAAATAGATGATAATGTATGGAAAATGACATCCATCTACTTCGATATCAACAAAGCTGCTATTACGAATCCGGCTTCTGACGAATTGAAAAAAGTCGGTGTAATTATGAGCACCAACCCTGACATGAAAGTGAATGTTAAAGGCAATACCGATATCAGAGGATCTTCTGAATATAACCAGAAACTTTCTGAGAGCCGTGTAGATGCCGCTATCAATTACCTGAACATACACTATGGTATCTCCAAAGACAGATTCATCAAATTGCCTATGGGCAAATCTGATCCGTTAGTGAAAGATGCCAACAATGAAAATCAACATCAGGTAAACAGACGTGTTGACTTTTCTCCGGCTAAATAATTCAAATTAAACTTTTTTATAAAAAACCTGTTAGTACTCCTAACAGGTTTTTTTATTTATGATGAAAACTACTTATAAATACAACCCGCAACTGCCATTCGTCCGTGATGATATAAAAGGCAATTTGCATATTGACGGAGAGTATGTCTTTCATAAAGCAAAGGAAAGGCTGCCATACGAGCGTTTAGTAAAATGGATGACTACCTCCAACCCTCAACGAGAGGAGAAAAAACAGGATAATTTTGCTCCTGAAGTGATTCGTACCAATGCCTTTTTAACATCCGAACAGGATAAAATCGTATGGCTCGGACATTCTTCCTTCTATATTCAGCTGAATGAAAAGAGAATACTGACCGACCCTGTATTTCATGACCTCACTCCTTTCCTTCGGCGAAAACATGCACTTCCCTGCCCTGTACAAGACTTTAAAAATATCGATTATATTCTCTTATCACACGGGCACAGAGACCATCTGGATTTACCCACGCTAAGAAAAATATCAAAGCTAAATCCGGATATGGAGATATTATGCCCACTTGGTTTTAAAAATATGCTGCAATCCACCGGTATCAGAAAAATACAAGAGGCTGCCTGGTGGCAGCAATATGATATTCCACGGCTGAATATTACCTTTTTGCCTGCCAAGCACTGGAACCGCCGATTCATTACTGACTACAATAAAACGCTCTGGGGCAGTTTTTCCATTCAACATCAATCCAAAAGCATCTATTTTGCCGGTGATACCGGCTATGCGCATCATTTTAAAGAGATTAATTCCCATTTCTCGTCTTTTGATGTTTGCCTAATGCCCATAGGCGCATACAAGCCAAAATTCATCATGGAGTGGGCACATACATCGCCGGAAGAAGCCATACAGGCCTTCCATGAGCTAAACGGGAAAACATTTATTCCCATGCATTACGGCACTTTTGATTTGAGCGACGAACCGGCATCCGAACCTAAAAATATCGTTCACGAATTCAAACAACAGAATAAACTCAAGGGTGAACTGGCTATTCTGAAAGTTGGAGAAGAATTTAACTGGTAACGAAAAATCAATTAAGAATACAAATATGAGAGAACCCTTTCATTATCCCTCATCGTAACTGACAACGACCCGGGTTGTTTTGGGATGCGACTGGCAAGTCAGGATAAAACCTTCGTCTATTTCTTCCTCCGTCAGCGGTTCATCATCGTCCATTTCCACTTTTCCTTCCAGTAGTTTAGCCTTACAGCTGCAACACGCAGCCACCCTGCATGCATAAGGCGGGTCTAAATTGGCATTAATGGCAGCTTCCAGAATTGTTTCGCCTTCATTTACTGTAATTTCGTGGTCGAGGCCGTCTAATATTACTTTAACCGAGTATCCCATATAGTATATCTGTTCTCAAAGTTATAAAATCAATCCTCATTTACAAATAAAGAAGCCAATAAGCTTAATTAATTTACGATGGTTTAGATAAAGTGAATGCCGGCATTCCATAAGCATATTGATACTTATCAAATTATTTAACGACATTTTTTTTTACCTTTAACCAAAATATTTCTTAGAATATCTAAAGCGTATGAATACCACTACTATCATCCGGAATGGTTTATATTTTGACGGCACCGGCGCAAAAGGACAGCAAAAAGATGTTGTCATTAAAGACAATAAAATCGATGCTGTTCTGGACAAAGCCCCTTCCGTAGAAGGCGCAAAAGAAATTGATGCCACCGGACACTGGATTACTCCGGGTTTGCTGGACATACATGCACATTACGATGCGGAACTCGAAGTAATGCCGGCTCTGGAAGAATCCGTCCGGCATGGCGTTACAACCGTCATCATTGGCAACTGTTCACTATCGGCAGCATTAGGCAAAGACAAAGAAATCGTTGACTTATTTGCCCGAGTAGAAAATATCCCCGCGAAAGTATTGAGTGAATGGATTATCGGGAACATCAAATGGAAAAACGTCCGTGAATATTACGAACATTTAGATACTTTACCGGTTGGGCCAAATATTGCCAGCTTCTTAGGGCATTCCAATGTACGCATGGATGTCATGGGCCTTGATCGCAGTTTTATGCAGAAGAATGCCACAGAAGAGGAATTGAAAAAGATGGAGAAAATCGTGGAAGAAGCGATGGATGCCGGCTATCTTGGGTTATCGATTGATATGCTGCCTTTTCATCGATGGGCAGGAGTGTATAGCGAGAAATATTTAGGATTCTCCGTACCGTCACAACGGGCTGCAAAATCCGAATACTTCAGGCTTTCCAATGTATTGCGCAGACGCAACCGGGTATTACAGATTACGCCCAATGCTGTAGATAAATCCTCTTTCCTCACCATTACCCGTTTAAGCCAGGGAGGATTTTTTAAAAAGAGTTTAAAAACCACCATTGTGGCAGCATTGGATTTAAAGTCCAACGAAAAGATATACAACCTGTTAAAACTGCTCGGTTTCATTGGCAACGATGTATTAAGAGCAGACATGAAGTTTCAAACCTTATCGGTACCATTCCTGAATTTTGGTGATGGCCCGGTAACACCTTTATTTGAAGAATTCCCGTCGATGATTAAGGCTATTGGCATGCAGGAAGAAGAGCGCAAAAAACTGTTCCGTGATCCCGAATTCCGAAAACAGTTTGTCAAAGAGTGGAATCACAAAGCAGCATCCGTATTTCCGAAAGCACTGAAAGAGATGTGGGTGGTAAACTCACCTGACGCCTCACATATTGGCAAAAATTTTGAGCAGATTGCAAAAGATGCCGGCAAGGAGCCGGTTGCGCATTTCATGGATTTACTAGCGGAATATGATACGCACATCCGTTGGAAATGCGAAACATCTAATCACCGCGAATCCGTTCGCATGGAATTGCTGACCAGCAAACACTGCTTTCCGGGGTTTAATGATTCGGGAGCACACAACCTGAATATGGCCTTTCACGACGGAGGTTTGCATTTATTGAGACAGGCGCTCCGGCATCCCGATCTGATGCCGATAGAGCGTGCCATTCACCGCATTACAAAAGAAGCTGCCGACTATCTGGGTATTGATGCAGGCGATATATCTGTCGGAAAGCGGGCTGACCTGATTATAATTGACCCAACTAAACTGGAAACCGATTTAAATACAGATCCTATAGAAGACTATCACGAAAAATTCGGGGGCACCTATCGCCTGATAAAACGTTCGGGCAAAGTGGTGAAACATGTGTTCATTAATGGAACGGAAGCATACAGCAATAATGGTGTGGTAGGGTTCCATGAAGACCTTGGGAAAAAGAAAATATTCGGACAACTGTTGCGCAGCAACTGGAATTAACACCTCATACTATAATAAAAAAACCGAACAAAATGTTCGGTTTTTTTATTTCATTTCGTATAGATTATTGTTCATCCAGTGCTTTCGCTTTTTCCAGCATATTCATACTGGCGTACACCTTTTTCAGGTTTAGCTTATACTCCGGACTCTTAGGATTAATACTATATGCTTTTTCCATAAATGGCAATGCTTTGGTAAAAGCGTCATCGCGTTGTTTTTTAAAAGCTTCATATTTCTTGCCATCCCTGTCTTCTTTTTCATCTACGGCGTTCATCTTCTTATTCAATTCCACTCCCTGATTAAAATACAAAACCCCTAAGTTGAAATATGCGTCGCCATAGTCTGGTTTTATAGCGATTGCCTTTTGATATGCTTCAATTGCTTTTTCCGGATTTTTAGATTTATCGTACAGTACGCCAATATTAAACAGAATGGAAACATTCTGAGGGTCAGCCAATGCCGCCTTTTCAAACTTTTCAATAGACTCCTGTACGTCTCCCTGGTCTAATGTCGCATTTAATTCATAGACTCTGAGGTTTTTATTATCCGGATATTTTTTCAACCCTTTAGTAACGATATCCGTCAGGGCTGCTTTATTTTTTTGAATTTCATACACCTGTGCTATTGTTTCATAAATCGCGGGATTATCATAATCCATTTTCACCAGCACCTCCAGCAACGGTAAAATCTCAGTCGATTTATTCAGATTAGCACCGGACATTGCCGTTGCAAAAATCACATTCGTATCCAATGTGGAAACGAATCCTTTGTTAAATAAAAAATTATTGATTTCCAGTGCGGATTGAAAATGCGTGTAAGCGTCATCATATTTATTGCCTTTAAACCGATCGAATCCTTCGTTAAATATATAGCTGAACAGATTCTTTAACGGTGTACCGTATTCCTTTTGTTTCTTGGTATTTGTTTCCAGGTCAAATCCTTTCAGATAGGCTTCTTTGGCGTCAAACAGGCATTTTGGATTTTGCGCATAGAACAATTTAGTCTCATACAGTTTAGTGTACACATCTCCTTTTGTCAGCCATGCCTTGGCCATTTTCTGTACTTCTGCGTCTGACAAAGCAGCATCAATTTCCTTTTTTGCATCCAGCACCTTGCCATCTTCCAAGGAAAGCTGTGCGGAAGTTATTTTCCCTTTTTGAGCAAACGTATTTTGCATCAGAAAAAAGGAGCACAGCATCCATACTATCCATTTTAAATTCTTCATGTTATTCATCTTTTGATTTTTGTTCTGTAGAATTAGTATCTGATAAATCATCGGGTGCGTCCGTTCCGTTTTCACCGGCATTGTCCTCCTCTTCATCTTCGTCTTCGTGTTCAATTTTTGAAACTGCTGCAATGGCATCATTGTCTTTAAGTTTGATGAGACTCACACCTTGTGTATTTCTTCCCATCGTACGAAGAGAATTCAATCCTATTCTTATCGTCAGGCCGGATTCATTGATAATCATTAAGTCATTATCATCTGTTACAGACTGGATAGCAATCATATTACCGGTTTTATCGGTCACATTGAGTGAAATAACTCCTTTCCCGCCGCGGGAAGTAATACGGTAGTCATCCAACGCGGAACGTTTACCATATCCATTCTCCGAGACGACCATGATATCTTCCTTCACTTCAGCCGTAGTATCTGCACAAACCATGCCAATCAGTTCATCGTCATCGCCACGCAGGGTGATACCACGCACACCTGAACCGGTTCTGCCGATAGCGCGCACTTCATCTTCGTTAAAACGAACGGCATATCCTTTTTTAGAACCTAATATAATCTCACACTTCCCGTTGGTCAGCGCAGCCGTCACCAGCTCATCTCCTTCTCTAACGGTAATCGCATTCACCCCATTGGAACGAGGGCGGGAATATTCGCGCATGGATGTTTTTTTGACGGTACCTCGTTTGGTCGCCATGATGATATGGTGTGTATCCAGGAATTCTTCATCCTTCAAATCCTCGATATTGATGAATGCTTTAATCGTATCATCCTGCGGAATATTAATGATATTCTGGATGGGCCTGCCTTTGGATGTTTTATTGCCCTCCGGTACTTCATACACCTTTAACCAGTAACACTTGCCCTGTTCGGTGAACAGCAACAAATAATTATGAGTAGACGCGACGAATAAATGTTCTATAAAATCTTCATCGCGTGTTTTCCCGCCCACAGAGCCCTTGCCGCCCCGGTTTTGTTTTTTGTATTCATCCAGGGAAGTACGTTTCACATAGCCTAAACGGGAAATGGTAACTACCATATCTTCTTCGGCAATCATATCCTCATAGGAGATATTATCTCCATACATTACTATTTCTGAACGGCGTACATCACCATATTTCTTTTTGATTTCATTCATCTCCTCTTTTATGATTTCAAAGCGAAGATGTTCATGCTCCAGGATATTTTTCAGATGGGCAATCAAATCGGAAACCTCTTTGTGTTCCGCTCTGATTTTGTCAATTTCCAGGCCGGTTAAGCGCTGTAACGTTAATGCCAGCACTGCTTTTGCCTGAATCTCAGACATGCCGAAATTGGCCATCAATCCTTCTTTGGCGTCTTCGGGATTTTTGGAACCACGAATTAACTTAATCACTTCATCCAGTGCGTCCAGTGCTATCAGGTAACCTTCCAAAATATGCAGGCGCTCTTCCGCTTTCTTCAATTCAAATTTTGTTCTTCTGGTCACCACTTCATGGCGGAACTCGACAAAATACTGAATCATGTCTTTCAGGTTGAGCATCTGCGGGCGGCCATTCACCAATGCGATATTATTCACCCCAAAACTGGTTTGAAGCGGTGTAAGCTGATATAAATTATTCAATACAACATTTGGAATAGCATCTCTTTTTAGGTCAAATACGACACGCAAACCGTCTCTGTCCGATTCATCCCTGATTTCCGAGATGCCTTCCAGTTTTTTCTCATTGACCAGTTCTGCCGCCCGGGTAATAATCATTTTGGGCTGAATCTGATACGGAACTTCTGAAATGATAATCTGAGTGCGGCCTTCCTTGTTTTCTTCGATTCTGGCTCTGCCGCGCACCCTTATTTTACCACGACCCGTTCTGAAGGCATCTTTTACCCCTTCATAGCCGTAAATAATCCCACCGGTAGGAAAATCAGGAGCTTTCACATATTTCATTAGTTCATCGACGGTGATATCCCTGTTTTCTATATAGGCATTGATGCCATCAATCACTTCCGATAAATTATGCGGAAGGATATTAGTAGCCATACCCACAGCGATACCGGAAGCGCCGTTTACCAGCAATTGCGGGATTCGGGTAGGCAATACAGTTGGTTCTTCTAATGAATCATCGAAATTCAGTTGAAAATCGACCGTTTCTTTATGCAAATCCTCCAGCATATCTTCCGCAATCTTTTTCAGTCTTGCTTCAGTATAACGCATTGCTGCCGGCGGGTCGCCATCGATGGAACCAAAGTTACCCTGCCCATCTATCAATGGGTAGCGCAAAGACCATTCCTGTGCCATACGCACCATGGTATCGTACACGGAACTGTCGCCGTGCGGGTGGTATTTACCCAACACCTCCCCGACGATACGGGCAGATTTTTTATACGGTTTATTGGAGGTCATGCCCAGCTCGGACATACCAAATAATACCCTTCTGTGAACGGGTTTTAAACCGTCTCTTACATCCGGTAATGCACGGGAGACTATCACCGACATCGAGTAGTCGATATAGGCGGATTTCATCTCATCTTCAATGTTAATGGGGATAATTTTAGAGCGTTTCTCTTCTTCTAATTCTTCTGACATTTACGTAATTTTTTTACGTTGCAAAGATACCGATTTAACCCCGCTTTTTGAAGTTAAATAACGTTGAGATATCCACATTTTAACGACAAGAACAGATATTTTAAACAGTTGAAAATCAAGTAAAAAATAGTTAATAGTGTAGGATTTGAATACTTATTCCATATTCTGTTTTTTAACCAAAATAATCCCCAGGGCCAGTTCTGCGCAACCAATGGCAAAAAACGCCGGTTGCAGGAAACTATTTAGTCCAATGGAATACACCTGCACAAAAATCCAAATAATAAGTCCGATGCCTAGTATGACGGCAAAACAGGGTGCAAAATGGTACCTGAAAAAGCATAATACAGCATTGAAAAGATGAAATATGCCGTTAAAAGTAAATAAGGCAATTCCGGGGAGGAGAAAATCATGAAAAGGAGAATCTGAAAGCATACTTACAGACATACCTGCTGCGCTACCATCCGGATGAGTAATGAACAAATAGCCAACCGGTAGCGCTCCTGCTGCGACAAAAGCCTGAATACATGCTAACACCGGAAACAGTATTTTTTCTGTAGTATACATATTCTTTTAAAATCATCTAAGTTAAAATAAACTGTTGGATTGTATCCATTCAGATTATTCATATTTAATATAAAAAAAACCGCTCCAAGAGCGGTTAAGAAAAACCATATGAAAAACAAATTACTGTTTCAGTGTTCGGATATAGTTTACAATACTCCAGATATCATCTGCTTCCGGAATCTTCTTCTTAAAAGAAGGCATATCATCGCGTCCGATTTGTGACTTGTAAAATATATCCCCATCTGTTTGCTTTTGAAATGCCGCAGTTGAAAAATCACCGCAATCAGTATCCAACTGAGCTGCTTTAGTTCCATCCCCTTTTCCTTTCTTACCATGACAGGAAGCGCAATGGGTCGTATATAATTCTTTCCCTTCCGCAATGGAAGCTGGATTGGATGCTACAGGATTCTTTTTGGCACTGGAAGCTGCCGGCACCGGCCAAGGTTTAGGTGCATCACCCAACTTAAATGCTGACGATAACACTATCATTACCGCAGCCATAGTAAAAATTCCAATTGTCTTTTTCATAATGTTTTTTTTAAAATCTTCTTATAAAAATTGTTTTGATTTTATTCATTGTATTTCAAATATCATACCAAATTAAAGATTTTTTATATTTCCTGCTTTTTTTATATTATATATTTGAAAAAGCAGATAAAATATAGTTCCCCAAACTGCAATAATTATACTATTTGAAATAACTAATAACCATAATGGAACATTTGCTCTAGATGCCCATAATGCTTTTTTTACCGCATCATCCTTATTAAATACCACTTTTTTTCCCCATGATTTTTTATCAAAATTTGCCACCTCACCATATGTATCCTTATCGGAAAGTTTAACGGTTAACATTAAATCCCCTGCCTCATCACCCGGTAATATGTCCGTTAGTTCCATTTCAGCCATTCCACTTTCATCTGTAACAAGATTTTCTGTAGATAACGGAACCAATCCAAATGATCTAGCTACAAAAAAATTTAGCTCTATTTCTGGAAGAGGGGTTTTATCTTCCCCCTTTTTATTATATATATATGCACGTAAATATTTCACCGAATCCACCTCTTCTGTTTCAAACTCGACATGAACATTTACAATAGAAATTAATTCTGAAACACTATTATATCTTGAAGAACTATCCATCTCTGCAATAAGATCAAAAGAAGATTCTGACTCAATAATCCGTTTTAACTTTTCAGAGAAAACAATTCTGGCTTCACCTTTTAAATTTGTTAGCATATCGCCAATTAAGTTAGCAGAGTCTGCTTCATTTAAGTACAACCTGATTTTTTGATTTGTAATCGGATAGAAATTCTTTTTTTCTTTATATTTTACATTTAATCTAACGAAAATATTGCTATCGTTAAGTTTAAAAAAATTAATATTTACGAGAGGATCAATCTTACTGATTTCTTCATCATCCTGTCCAAAACTGTAAGAAAAACTAAACAAGAAAATAAATAAAGAAAATAAAATTCTTATATTATTAAAACACCTGCTAACTTTTTTAACGGAAATCATAAAAATAACTTTATTATTTATCGATAATTGATTTTGTATTCTTCTGTTGCTCGTGTATTTTCTCTATATCAACCCCATCTCCTTCCGCGACCTCCCAAACTGAAATTATTGGGAACAACCTGGAAAACAGCGTAACAAATAATAAAAAAGCAGAAAAAATTGCGATTACTATGGTCATCTCTATTAAACTTGGCACGTAATGTAACCATGAATGAGGTACATCCTGAATTGGCAAATATGGATGGGACAATCCAGGTATAACAATAATATATCTCTTAAACCAGGCCGAGATAGCAACAAATATTGCAATAATTACCAATGGCAAAGGTTTTCTTAAAGATGGGAAAAGTGGAAACACGGCAGGTATGGCAATTCCAAATAATCCGACCAGCCAAAACATCCAAGCATTACTTCCTGTAAATGACTCCAGTAAATGATTAGCATGCAAACTGCTCATCTTGTATGCAGGTACAAAATATTCATTTATATTAAAATACAGATAAACAAAAGAGAAAAATACCAAGGTTTGACCAAGTTTATCAAAATGCATGTCAGTCAAATATTTTTCAAGATTGTAAAACTTCCTGAACATGAATGCAGCAATAATGATAGCTGCTACACCTAATAAAAAAGCTCCAGATACAAAGTATGCACCAAAGTTGGTACTATCCCATTCTGCCCTCAATGTTGAAGCAAATAGCCATGCAGTCACAGTATGTATGGCTATACCTACGGGAATAACCATAACAGCCAATATTTTAACGCACTTTTTAACAATTTTCCATTGTGAGGAATTTCCTTTCCATCCAAAATTCAAGTTTTTATAAATCCACATCTGCCATTTGGGTTTATTAACAATACGAATATTGCACATCGTTATATCAGGTATAAGGGGAATAAATAAGAACAAACTGCTTAAAACTAAATACGTAAATACCACTATAACATCCCAAACAATTGGTGATTGTATTCTGCCATGTGTGACAAGATAGTAAAGCCGCTCTGGCCGGCCCATTGCAACAACTATACTGATTCCTGCAAACATAATTGCACCTACGGCAATAACCTCAGCAATTCGTGCTATAGGGCGATACCATTCAAAATTTGTCAATTTTAAAACAGCAGACATCAATGCACCTACTAAACTTAGAGCAACGTAAAAAACAAAGTTTGAGATATATACCCCCCACATCGTGTAATCATTAAGTGAAATAGTTTCAGCTTTACTTCTTGTTTCTTGTATAACATATGCCCCGAGACCAATGATACACATAGACAGCAGAGAGCCAATCCATATTTTTCCACGTAATCCAATCTTTTGAATTGGTCTGAGTAAATCTTCTTCCATCTGATCGTATTTGATCAGCATTGCGCTGTCATCTACTATTTTTTCATGTGTCATTTTATTCATTATTTAAAATGCGAATCAAATTTTGACTTATATCTGCGTATTATGTTCTTCGGTATCTTCTTTAAAGGGAAATAATCTGTTAACAGGAGGCAAATAATACACCCTTGGTTTTGTGCCAAAATTTTCAAACTGACGATAAGCCGCATTGTCTCTCAAAAGAGTACTTAACCGAACCACACTTTCACCGTTTGAAACGACATCTTCATTCTCATCCCCAAAATAAAATACTCCATTTGGACAAGAAGTAACGCAAGATGGCAGAATTCCATTAGCAGCAGAATCCGGACAAAAATCGCATTTTGAAACAGTGCCTTCATTTGAACGGTCACTTGCGTGACATTTGTCTTTATCATTTTTGTGTGCTTCGTCAAATTCAACCTGTTTAGGACTTCCGAAATTAAATATTCTGGCAGAATAAGGACATGCAGCCATACAAAACTTACAACCTATACAACGTTCATTGTCTATTGCAACTATACCATCACTTCTTTTAAAGGTGGCATCTACCGGACACACTTTTGTACAAGGAGGATTGTCGCATTGGTAACACATGGTTGGAAACCAATAAGGAGCACTAAGGTCGGCATCCTTCATCTCTTTAACTTTCACATATTCGATAGGCGGAAGTGTATGATGCATTTTTTGACAACCCTCAACACATTTTCTTGCATTTTTGCAACGTGCCAAATCTATTACCATTACAAATTTCTTTCCATCAATACCTCTTCTAACATCATTATTAAATTTCGGATCTAAGTCTGGAACTGGCTTTAGATATGCTTTATCTACTTCAATAATTTCACCATCTACGGACAATAGTTTTACCAACTCTCCCGATGGGACAATGCCTTTATCTGCCTCAGAAGTAAAAGGATTATTACAAGAACTGATACCTGCAGCTACCGCAGTTAAAATACCCGCAGAAAGGAATTGCCTTCTGGATATACTTTCTTCGTTATTGTTTTCAGACATTTTATTCTATTTAACTTTTACCCAATCCTGCAGTTCTTCGCTGCTGGCTTTTCTTTTTCTACACATTTCTATAACGGAAGCGTCTATTTCCACCAGTTTCCCATCTTCAGAAAGCATCTTGTACTTTTCCGAAGTTGATTTTTTGGACGCGGTTTTAAATGGATTAATTGCCACGAATGCCGATGCAAAAAGCGCAAGGCCGCCGAGAATGACTTCCCGGCGGGGCCTTGCGTTGGTTGCGTTATCTGATTTCTCTTTCATGAGTGCAGGATTTATTATTCATTCTGTTTAATTACAAATTCCATAACCTGGTGATATTAAATCCTATGAGGAAGGCGCCTTTCCTGTAATTATTGTCATTGTAGAAATTGCTGCTTTGCTGAACGATTCCATGGTAGTTTTGAATAAATACCTGAAAGGAGTGACCGCTTGTACTCATTTCCAATCCCAGACTTATGTTAGGATCCGGATTATTGGTGGTGTGTTTGGTAAGCGGCTGGTCGTAACCAACAGTAATAGCCATTTTTTTATTCACCTGTATCCTGCCCAGCATAGAAATGGCAAAATGATAATTTAGCATTTTACGTTTGATATTTCCTTCTGTATCTACATATCCTTCAACATTATTATACCAGGTTATACTTGGGGCAACCTGCAAAGAAAAGTATTCACAGGTTTTACTGGAAAATATCAACTGGTTGAAATAGGAGAATCTGTCAGATGCATGACGGAAATTACTTTTACCGCGAGTATCTATCACGATATTTCCAAAATAGGTAACATTAATCGGGTTGCCTCCTTTCTTTTGTTTTACGATGGCATATTTTACATTGAAATCCCATTGCAGTCTTTCTTTTGTAAAACCGAAACCAATCATCAAATCATTGATTGGAGTATACTGAACACCAAAACGTATATTGGCAGCAGCATAGATACCAAAAAAGTCTTTATAGCCATTCAGGAAAGTACCAAATCTGTGCTGTATATCAAATTCTACCGTATTCTTCACGGGTACTGTAGTGGTTGCATTATCAATCAGCCAAATGCTTTTGAAAGGCGTTTTAACTGTCTTCTTGTTTTTATATCCCTTAGGAATCTCTTCCTTCTGAGGAACATCTGCGGAAACAGCTGCTGAATCCGTTTGTGCCATTATATTTACGGCATTCGTATTGAAGAATAGCAACAATAGCAAAGCCGGTGTAAATAAAAATGACAAAGAATTGCTTATTATATTTTTCATCTCTTAAATTTTTAATTGTTTTTTGCTCCTTGTTTAATCCAAGCCAATACGGTGGCGGCATTCGCCTGATTCGCTCCGCCAGGAGGCATTACCGGTTTAGTGCCTAAACCTGCCAATCTCTGATACAACTCACTGTTTTCAGGTGATCCAGTATTGACATAATTTAAGGATGAACTGTAAGCACTGGAAACTGTCAAATCCGGAGCTGTTCCACCTGAACTATGACAACTAGTGCATTCACTATTATAGATTGGTATTATATCTGCTGAAAAACTAATCTCAGTGTTTACTTCCGGTGCTAACTCAGGAACGGTTACGTCACGATAACAGGAAGTCGTGAATATACTGGCGGCAAAACAAGCCGACAATACAACTGACATTTTTATTTTATTTGACATGATCTTATTTTTAATTGATTTTAAAAAGAACAACGAAACAATAACGATTTGTTACTTTTTAAATTTTAATACCAAATTCGTTTTAATGGAGTGTGCAATCTGTGCATTTTCAAAAATTGCAAATCCGAAGTACTGGTCTTGCAGAGAAGTGAAATCAACATCTTTCATTTCAGTATCATCAGTTTTCAGAGCTCTTTTGAATTCTAATATCCAACCTGAACCGGTATATGAAGCCCTGCAAGAGATGTCTCCGGCGTTTCCTGTATATCCCACGTCATTAAGATATATACCAGGTACAGCTTTAGCTCCAACTCCTAATCCAACTCTTTTATAATCAGTACCAATATTCGGATCAATAGTTGTTGCATCGCTCAAAGTAAGTTCTCCGGTAGCGGAAACAGCCATAACTTCTTTTGCTGTTCCGGCGCTGATTTCACTTGTATATATCCAGCCATAATCAGTTCTATCCGGAATAATATATTTAGGGACATCCACATTAACCGCCGGAGATGAACCGGTGATAGCCAATGTCTTTTTATTATTAGTATATACATCTGTACCCGGATCAGATTTTCTGCCATTTGGATATGAATTATCCTGATATTGATCATGAATCTGATTGCCTGCATTTACACCACCTCTGACAGATTTCCAATGCCACATATCAATTCTTTCAGAAGGAAAATTTGTATAATGTTTGCTGTAACCATCAGAAGCCGGTAAGCCTGTATGACAAGATTTATAGCATGTACTACTATTCCAATTACTTACAGAATTATCAATATTCCATAAAATTGCCATTTTATCTTCATAAAACGGAGGTCGATATGGACTGGTTGATGTAAAATCAAATGTGCCAGATTCCTGTGCCCATCTTTGAGTAGTGGGATTAAAGTACCATGGACTGCGTTTAAGAGATTGTGTGGGGTCTGCCCATTCTGCCAAAAAATAAATATTATTATCATCATAATATGAACGCATGGTAACAGACGGAATGACATTTCCAACATATCCCCTGAAAACATCCCCGGTAACTTCCGGCACGGAAGTACTGAATTGAAGTTTGGTGCAATTTGCCCAAATGGCATCTACAACACCGTCTATTACAGGTGGTGATGTTGTTTTAAGTGATATCAGTTCTTTGTCACTTGTTGTCGGTGGAGGAGTAACTGGTGTTAAATCCTGATCTGCATGGGTACAGTTCATAATCAGCCCCACGCAAAAAAGACACATTGCTACTATTGCTATGGAATTCTTTCTGTTTTTCATAAAACTATTTTTAATTGGTTGTTAATTATTGTTAAAGGTATATCTGATTTAAATTCTATTATGTGACAACAGACATACTAAACATGATTTTAATCATGTTTTGATAGCATACTATTTCGTTTATTATTCTATCAAATGGATTTCTGACTGGTGAAGGAATTATATATCTTCGTATAAATGCAGCAGAAAAAAGTATTACTTGTCATTGGTGGTGGAGCTGCCGGATTTTTTGCCGCTGTTACGGCAGCTGAAAACAACCCGGATTTTGATATTCTAATTCTCGAGCAGGGAAATGAAGTGCTGGGGAAAGTAAAAATTTCCGGCGGTGGGCGCTGTAATGTCACACATGCCTGTTTTGATGTCAGGGAATTGGTAAAATATTATCCCAGGGGCAATAAGGAACTTACAGGGCCATTTTACCGGCTTAACTGTAAACACACCATTCAATGGTTTGAAAACAGAGGGGTAACTCTGAAGACGGAAGAAGACGGCCGGATATTTCCAACCACCGACGATTCTCAGACCATCGTAGACTGCCTGCTGGAACAAGCACGGAAATACGGCATACATATCATCCGGCAAGCCAAAGTAACGGCCATTGAAAACAGCGACCGGTTTACTGTTAAAACCATTCAGCATACATACAAAGCGGATTTCTTGTTATTGGCAAGCGGCGGAAATGCTTCTGTCTGGAACCTGATGGCTGCCATGGGTCATACCATCGTTTCTCCGGTGCCCAGTTTATTTTCATTCAATAGCAAGAACACATTATTTAAAGATCTGGCAGGTATCTCTGTTTTGCATACACAACTAAATATTAAAGGAACTTCCTTTTCAGCAGAGGGGATCTTACTCATCACACATACCGGCATCAGCGGACCGGGAATACTGAAACTATCCGCCTTCGGTGCAAGATTTCTGGCTGAGAAAAATTATAGCTTCACCTTACTCATCAATTGGGTTAATTGTTCCAAACAGGAAGCAACAGCTATACTCCAATCCATTAAAACGGAACATGCCAAAAAAGAAGTACAGAACCTTTCTCCTTTTCAATTGGCCGGCCGGTTCTGGAAAAATTGCCTAAGGTCTATTCCTATAGATGAACACAAGCAATGGGCAAATCTCACGAAGTATGAACTGCAGCGCATCGCGGATTTTTTAACGGCTTGTGAGATTCCCATTTCCGGAAAAAGCACCAACAAAGATGAATTCGTAACTGCCGGCGGAATTTCACTGAAAGAAGTGAATTTTAAAACAATGGAAAGCAAAATAATACCACATCTGTATTTTGCTGGCGAAGTGCTGGATATAGATGCGGTGACAGGTGGATTTAATTTTCAGGCGGCCTGGACAACGGGTTATATTGCGGGGACAGCAATCGGAGAGCATTCCAAGGGAGACATCCAATAAAACAAATCAACTATTTTTCCTCTATTCTTTATAATTTTGATAAAAAGTCAACATGAGCAATGATACATTAGACAAACATATACCCGACAGAAGTCCGTTAAATATAAAAAATACGGGCATTAAATTCGGTATCATCGGCGGAATGGGATGCGTCCTTGTTTCTGTCGTTTTGTTTTTAACGGATATGCAGTTTGAAACCTGGGCAAGATGGATAGGTACACTGGTGTTGATTTCAGTCGTGCTATTAGGCATTAAAACCATTGCTGCTGAAAATGAAAGGAAACTAAAACCATTCGGCAGTCTTTTTGGCGCCGGCATGTTGATTACATTTGTCATTGCCATCATTTCTATTCTATACTTTTTTCTTTACCTGAATTTTATCGAAACAAATTTCACCGGAAAGATACTGGAAATTTCAAGGCAACAAATGACGGAAAAAGGATTAAATGAAGAGCAGATAGACAAGGCGCTGGAAATGACCAAAACCTTTACCTCTCCCTGGATAATGGCTGTATTTGCTTTAATTGCCAATTTATTTTTTGGCGCCATCGCCTCTTTAATCGGTGCGGCAATTTTTAAAGAAGAAAAATAACACTAATACGCTACTCCTGCCTCAAGGCTTCTCTCGCTGGAAACACCGTCACCGCTGATGACCACGGAATAATAATATGTTATTCCCGCTTTCACCGCAGTATCTATAAAGAGTTCTTTAGTTGCATCTGCTGAACCTATTTTTGCCGGCTGCGTCTCATTGGCCGCCCGTCTGTAAATCACATACTGCTTCACTCCTGTCTGCTGCGATTTATCCCAATCCACTTCAATACCTTTTGATATTTTTCGCGCAGTGACATTTGATGGCGGCATGAACGTGGATGGCGCAGGTGTCAGCACGATAATATCTGTTGAGAAACTTTCATTCCCGAAAATATCCGTAGCTGTAATGCAGTAAGCACCGACGGAAGTCGCTACATCAGTATATGTTGATACGGGCAATAGCTGCATGTTTAATTTTCGAAATCCGGCTTTGGACAAATCCGCACCGGTATTATTTTCTTTTGTTAGTACCGCTTTTCCTTCTTTTTTGTAAACAGTATATCCCGTAATAAATTTATCGAGTAACATTACATCATCCCAGCTGATGGTAACACGCTGCATCTCCGCATAACCTTTGATCCCCGTGGGTGTTCTCGGCAGTTCTTTGTTCTCCGGCTGAAAAGCTACTCGATTGGAATTTTCACCGCTGATATTGTTGTTGTTATATGCCTTGACTTCGTAGTAATATGTATTTCTTCCGAATAAGGTCGCCGTATCTGAAAATGTAGTGTCTTTCACGAGTAAAGAAATAAGTTCGGGGCTTTCGGTCGTTGACGAACGGAATACATAATAGCCCGCTAAATCCGCTTCTATATTTTTATTCCATTTAAGCAACCTGCCTTTTGCAGAAGTTGAAAGCGTCAGATTTCTCGGTGCATCCGGCGGAATATTATTTTTGGCATGCACTCCGCCTGTATTGTCTGAAGGTGCAAGTTTCACGCCTCTTATTGTGACTGCATAGATGCGGTAAAAATAGGACTGATTGGGTTTTAGCTTTGTATCCAGATAACTGCTGGCAACAGAAGGTATGGTATCCAGCACAATAAAAGGGCCAACTGACTGGCTGCTTCTCTCTATCACTAATCCGGAATAAATTGTTGAATTGGGCAGGGCAGACCAGGATAAATAAATACCCTGTGCCGTATCTTTTGCATTTAAGTTAGTAATCTGTTGCAAAGCTGAAAAATTGGCTCCAATTACATTCACCGTATCGGAATTTGCGCCGGGTTGAAGCGCCATAGTGACTGGCTGAATGAAATAATTATAAGAAAACCCTTTTTTTATTTTATCCTCCCATTTAAACAGTACGGAATCCGCTCTCGGTTGATTTACAGTAGCGAAAATTTTGCCGGCTGATTCGTATTTATTGGAATTTCCGGTACTTCGGAAAACATTTGCAAAAACAGCGTCAGAACCAGTCCTTGCCGGCAGGTACCATTTTACTACGATAAAAGAATCCGATTCGTACTTAGACAGAAACACAGGTGAAGGAATGGACGAAGGAAGCCCCAAAGTAATAGACGTTTCTATAGGTTCGGCCATCTTGCCATCTTTTTTGATATACCTCACCTGATATTTTACATCAGCAACTTTCATGGTGGCTACTTCCCTGTCTAAGAAGTAAGCGCCCATCGCGACACCAAATTTGATATTCATCGCAAGCAATCCGTAATCGTTTAATTCAGGATGTGACTGAACATACTCCCATGCTTCGGTTTCGTTTTTTAACTTTTTCAATTCTGCAATCGATAACAACGCCTTGTCACCCAATATAGATTTAAATTCGGATGGTGTCGATGCCGGCTTAAGCTGACCGATTTCCCGGAATTTCTCATTACCTGCAGCCCGGTAAATTACAGCACCGCTGATATTATCTCCCATAATATCTGTTTTAGAAATCCGCTGATTTCCTAACAGTATATACACCCCCTCCGGGCTTTCCTTCAGCATCAGCGTGGCGGTCTTTACTTTTTGCGCTGAAAGCAATAAAGACCAAACCATTAAGCAACCTGATAATAACTTCTTCATCATATATCTTTTTATTTTTTACCAATCTAATCCTAATTTAAATTTTCCGGTGGCTGTACTGTAATCAACACTCACACCGACTCCAAAGCAAACTTTGCCACCGCACGGGCACGGACAAATTTCACAACTATCCCAGAAGCATGGGTCAAAACAACATCCCCAACTGAGCCCGTTGCCGCAAGAAGAGGAGGAACATCCTACCCACCCGTTACAATTCGCATTCGCATTGCCATTCACAAACCAGTTATTGCCGGCATATCCGGCATTCAGGGCATAATTTACAGCAAAATTAAATCCTCCAACACCAATACCAAAGAAATCGACTGAACCGCCTGCTCCCCATCCGTTTTTTATGCCCAGTCCGTACGTATTACTCTGCAGGTTGGAATGAAAATTAAGTTTCATATCATTGTATGCATACACACAAACATTGGCAATACCAAGCGGATCTCCCGCGCATTTTGCTTGTTCTTTTGTCAACCCCTGAAACGAAGCGCAGGCAAAATGCAAGCCATAAATTCTGCCACCGGAAACATATTCATCGGGCACAAAGGATAATTCCGCAGGAAACTCTGATTTCTTAGGCCCCCACCCACCGGCAATATTTGTATAACCGGTAAATAAACCTAAAATATTTACGTTGTTATAATAGGCGGCCAGCCAATATTCATTTCCGGATTTCGCTGACGCTGACAATGTAAATCCTGCGTTTCCACTGATGCCTATATTCGGAATGAGGTTGAAGTTGGCTCCGACATTTGCTTTTACATAAAACAATTTATCCGGTACATTCAACTGGAATTCCGCTTTGCCGATGGTCATAGAAATGACTTTTGGATATCCTTCGCCATAAAAAACAGGCCCTTTCGTTTGAACGGTAACCCCTACTTTCAGTTTTTCCAGAGCCACTACTCCAGATGTGCCCGGCGCTAATACTACCCTTCCTGTTAAGTGTACATCATAAACAGATGTCGCCGTATTGACTTCAAATCCACCGCCGGGATTTTCCCATGTAACCGGCCCCAACGGAATAGGAACGGGATTCGTGAAATCAGCGGCAATATTAAGACCGCTTGAAAGCTTGTAATATTTCAGATACATTCCTAATCCGCCAAAGCCGGCGATATCGAGACCACCACCGCCTTCAAATCCGTTTTCCTTAAAGCTGAATTTATCCAGTTTTATAGAACCTAATGGACCGGCGGAAGCGCTAAAACTTAAATCATCGACGGTGAAGCTGCCGGGTTTGTAATGAACGGTTGCCCCTGCACCAAATCCCATTCCCGGCAGAAACAATTTAAAACTGCCACCTACATCTAATTTCTTTTGTGAGGGATATAATCCCAACGTGGTAATCTTCAGATTAGCCACATCTGCAAAACCCACCTCAAAATTCGGTTTTACCGTCAGGCCAAATTCTCCATTGGTAGCTATAACAAAATTGTCTATTTCCACTTTTTTAGAAATGTATTTTGGGAAACCAATACTTCCGCCTCCTGTAATCCTGTAGGCATCTTTTGACGGAATCTTGCAGAACGAAAACGGCACACCATCAATACCTTTAAAATTTATTACGTCGAAAATACTGACACCTGCAGATGGAATGAAGAAGGAGCCTCCAGTAAAACTGTTCGCACTGATACCGAGATTAGCGAAATCAAACTTAGCTGTTTCAGAACCGGGAATTGGTATTTCAATTCCACCGCCAAAGGTTAATCCGTACTGATTAATTTTTGCAGCGTTGATTTTTAATTTCCAGCCAAGAAGCGCTATTTCCGGATTCGGCGTAACACTGATAGCACATTTCTGAATATTACCCGTCGTGTTTATTCTCAGTTCTTCCAGCTTCAGGGTGGCCGATGACAATCCGGGAATATCTTTGAGATTCAGGCTGCCTGCAAAAGAAATCCCTTTATTATCAATAGTTGTATTCGCAAAATCCACCGCTAATTTTACACCATAAATATCCCATCCGTCACTTGGCCCTGACAAGCTGAATTTTGCCGCATCCAACGGGCTGGTCATACTGGTAAAGACCGGAACATCCGACAATTTATCACTCAGCAATTTCAGCGGAACGGCAGGCCACTTCAGCCCATAGCTCATTCCGAAGCTGCCGGCAACATCCACTTTCAGTTCTCCTCCAATAACACCTTTAGTTTTATCACCACCAAAAGGTTTGACTACTATCCCGGATGGATTTTCCAACACCAGCTTTACGTAATCCCATAACTGCAACGGAATCTGCGAACAACTGGTCACCACCTCTCCGCTTTTCGGAACAATCATATCGCCTTGTTTAACGATGGTGATATTTTTGAATTCCAGTTTTTTAGAGGAAGGAAATTTGAAAAATAAATTGGACGGGATATTCTGGAATGCTCCTGAAATAATAAATTCATCCGGACTGGAGGTAGGTTCCGAATTATCCAGCGCAATTTCAAAACCAAGTAACTTGGATGCATTAAAACCCGGATCTTTTAATTCAAAATCTATGCTATAATTTTGCTTTTCAAAAAGCTGGGATTTGGAAGTTCCGACCAATCCTGTCTTAACCGCTTTCAACGTATACTCTCCGACAGGCACAGAGAAACTGTATTTTCCGGATGCATCGGTTTTAGTTTTGATATATGGCTTCCCCTCAATATAGATATCTGCATCTTTTACACCGCTACCTTTTGAGGTAACGGTACCGCTCACCACCGCGCCGCCTTTCAGTAAGACGGTGGCTTCAGAAGTATCCTTATTTCCCGATACAGTTACTTCCGTACTGACCGCGATATAATTTTTGTCCTTAGGCCCATACACCCAAATAGTAGGCGCACCCTGGGGTACATTACTGACTACGGCTACTCCATTTTCGTCCGTTACAAATTTACCGTCGACATCCGGAACTTCTATTGACGCATCTTTTATCGGCTCATTGTTATCATTATCCTTCACCGTCACTTTTACATAGAAGCGGCTCAGAAAAATAGTATCCAGTTGAACGGTGTTCAGTAAGTCAATCGGAAATGATGGTAAGGAATATCCGAAATTTCCTGTAATAAAATTCTGATAGGTGGCAACATCTGCTTTATCTGACGGCGCCGCGGGTGCGGAGTATCCGAATGAATTCATGAATGCCTGCTGGGTTGCTGGATTTACGACCGGGTTTGATTTGGAGGAGGGCATTTTATTAAGAATATTCACCAACTGCCCCGTCATCTTTGAATAGTCAGGAGTGGCTTTTGGGTCAATAACTATCTTGCTATTTTTGGAAGGTGCTTTTATATCAACCTCTATTTCTTTTTCCCTGAAACCGGGTTTTTTAACCACTAGTATATATTTTCCGGCACGGTTAGAGGTGATAAACCGGCCCTGTTCATTCGTGTAAAACGCATTGCCTCCCGATTTCCAGCGCAGTTCGGCACCGTTGATGACCGGACCGTGAACTTCAGCGACAACACCTGCAACCGGAATCATCTGTACCTTTACATAAATGGGGTCTTTTTTTATGGTGATACCATCAGACGTCAGAAAGACAGGCTCCGGGTCTGTGTATGTCGTGATGCCATCTCCTTTCACGGTCAACTGATAAGGTTCATTACTCTTTTTAATATTGGTAATGGAAAACTTCCCATCCTCTTTGGATACGGCAGTATAGACATCATTGCCATCTTTAGACGTCAACGTTATCAGCGCATCTTTCAGCGGCAGTTCATTTTCTTTGGCCACTATTCTTCCTATTACTTTGGGAGGTTCCGGCGTCAGGAAATATGTTGCATCCAGTTGCATGATACCGTTATCCTTAACATAAGAATTTAGAGACGCACCGCCAAAATTCAATGTGTGATATGGCCAGAATTCCAGCGTTGTGTGAAATGGTTTATAGCCTTCTGCTTTAATCACCACTTCATATTTTTCATCATTGCCATTGGATTCGAATAATCTTGGGAAGGTACATTTACCCGTTGCACAGGAGCTGACGGGAACGCTGTTATCCATCAGCAAATAAAAATTGAGGCCCTGATACGCCGGGTAAGAAGATTCATAACTGTCGTCTCCTGATTTGCCGGATGGTTTATCTTCCGGTATTTTTCCGTCTATCACATCAAAAAATCTGTTACCCTCCGGATTAAGATATGGCTTTAGAGGATAGATATCCTGTGATCGCCTGACCTGCATTTCCGCTTTTTCTACCGGTTTGCCTTCCATACCTATGGCCTTTAAGGTCAGCCGGTATGTATTTGCCAATCCGAGTACGGTACCTACATCATATGTTCCTGTTTTATCATCATTGAACGGAATGGGAATCACCGGAAAATCAAACTGTGGATTATCAATCCAGACTTCCACATCATAAAAAGCCATTTCGATATCCGGCATGGTGAAATTCACAGAGAAATTTCCATCCTTATCCGTTGTGGCTGTTCCTACATAAATATCGTTAGGAGGTAATTTCATTCCCCCGCTGGAAGTGCCCGTAACATCAGGTATTTTCATCCCTTTATTCTTCACATAAGCTTCCATAATTTCATCTTTCACCCAAAGTGACACTTTCACTTTAGTATTCGCTAAAGGAAACTTGTGTACACCCGCGTTTTCGGCTATTCGTTCCGTTACTTTCTGATAGATGGATTTATTCTGTTCATTCGTAAAATCGAAATTCTGAAATATTCCCGGACTTGACCCGACAGACATATTACCCAGAGAAGGACTGGTATTGACATAGTTGACGTTTGCATCAAATGGTTTGTTCTCCGCAGAAGCAGAGGAATTCGTATTGCCATAGCCCTGTAAAAAAGCATTGACATTATTAACGGCATTAAAATCGTTAACTTTTGTGCTACCGGATGATGATGCCGAGAAAGTCAGCGGTGTAGGATCTTTAGATTCTTCCGTTTTCTTAAAAGCATATATCAATCTTCCTTTAATCGTATTGATGGGAATAGGCTGAAAAACTTTTGTTTCATCGAAGGTAATATTAGAGGAAGGTTTTGGCGCTTTAGGGGTGGTCGATTTTACGGGGCTGCTTGAAGATGTTGGCGTCGGAACCGCAGATACGCAAGTAAACATACAGGCATCACTGACTCCAAAATTCTGGTATTGTTTGGTGTTATTTTTTACACTGATGGTATACGCATACTGGGTATTCAGTTTAAACGGGGGATCTGCCGGACCAAATACGTATGATGTACCAAATATTGTTTTCTCAAAAAAAGGCGGAGTGGTAGCAGAACGCATCGCTTCATTGGCTGATTTTTTTCCGACTATTTCCACAATCTTTAAAATATATTCCTGTAATCCGGGAAAGTCATTGTTTGCATTCAGCTGATTCGCGGAGCTCGGATCCATCCAGGTGAAGACGACATTCTGCGGGACTGTCAGCAAAACATCCGTATTGCAAAGTGGCAGTATAGTCCGGGGGGCTTCATTCAGTGACCTGCTGAATCCTGCCGGATTACCAATGACCAATGTAGCACATCCGTTGGGTGCAGGGTTAGATACTTTTACAACAGCCGCAGTTCCGCTCCATGTCTCAAAACATATAGTGTAGGTGCCGGCGGGTATAGTACCATTCGCCATAAACGCGGCAAGCTGGTCTCTGTCCATTCCTGAAACCGTCAACTTATTTTTGTCAAACAACTGAGATAACTGCACTGAATTCAAAGTAGTGGGTGTAAACGGAACCAATGTAGATGCAGAATATAAAAAACTGTTGTTTATACTTTTTATAGTGATGCCATTATTGCCGGTAATGGACAACTGAGGATAGATGGTATAGGTTGTTGTTGTGGACATCATCATCACATTTGTTTTGGCGATATTCGCATAATCATCTATATCGTTGGAAAAAGGCGGCGTAATGACACTCGTCACATTGACCTGCGCGAATAGTTGCGTACTGCCTGTACCTATAAGCAGGATTCCTGCTATAATCTTTGCAATACCTGAAATCAACTTTTTCATAGTTTTCTTTTTTAAAATGAATACAAATATCCAAATGTTCCTCTTAGTTCAACAAAACTCGGTGATGCCGTTACTGCGGACCGGTTCCAGATTAAACTGTTATTCAGATATATCCGATGATGTTTTTCCGGAGAATAGCTGACATTCAGATTAACGTTCAGCACCGTTGCCACTTTACTGTATGTGGCGGCTACAGCATCACTGATAGTAACTTTATTTTTGGCGAATGACTCATTGGTAGTAACACTTACGCCGTAACTGGAAACCGTGCTGAATTTATTTTTGACAAATGTATTGTAAACACTACTTGTCATGCTGAAATATTTTAACGGCAGGTTCAGTGTATAAGAAAGATGGATGACATTATTAAAGAATCTGGTATTTTCTTTGGTGTTTTTATTCAAATCGGTTAACAGGTTTGCCACCTCACTGAGCAGCAGCATATGTGTATTGCTACCTTTAATAATCAGGTATCTCGGAATAACGATAAACGTATGGTTCATCTGGTTCATCATCAAATCATTGAACGGAGACAATTTAATACTGTCCGTCAATCCTTTTTGTTTGGTGTATGCCAGTACATATTGTGTGGAAATGCCGAATTTGACGTCATTAAAATCATACCCGGTCTGAATAATAGTCCTTAAGGTGGTGAATGGTTTTTTCTTATTGAGGTTATCATCCGAAACCTGCAAATTGATATTCAGCCGTCCCTTTTGTTTTTGGAGCGGTATCACCTGCCGTACATGAACGTCGTAGTAGTTGGTTTGCAGAAAATAAGCGCCGAACGTATTAAAATTTTGCGTCAGCAATTTAAATCCGGCGTTGGTACTCCATCCGTCTTTCTGAAAACTGAATTCCGCGTTTGCAGAATGCCCGCCTATGGCCGATTTATTGGGCTTCATTAAAATACCCGCGATTTTGGGGTAGGACGCATCTGCCGAATCCTTGCTTTTAGGGAGTGTTCTGTCCACATTGGTGGTACTCAACGCATACTCCGCTTTAATCGTAATGTACTTTCCAATTTTATTAGACGTGATGATATTAAAGACTGCGTTTTCAGATTTTGGCAATAATGATTTTGAACCATCATCATTAGAAAAGAACAGCGAATCTTTGGCCTTGTCCCAAGCTCTGAAATAAATCAGGTCCACATAATTATTCGCGGTACCTGCACCCAGTTTAATGGCTAAGCCCAACCGCTTGTAAGAGGGTACAAACGTCTGCAAATGCAGGCTGTCTATTTTCGCCGTATCGGCAAAGGTGGCCCTGGTTAATCGACCGAATAAAATCCCGCCTCTGAAATAGGATGGATTTACTTCCGCGCCAATCATCAGCATATTGTGGCCGGCCATGGAATTTTCACTCCAGTTGATATTCCGAAAACCTCCGTGAACCGTCAGCCATTTATAGCGCGGGCTAAGGCCAAACTGGCTAAACGGCTGATTGAATTTCCGTTCCTGCTCACTGAAAACAAAGGAAAAGGGAAGTTCAATGATATCCTTATATCGGAAGGTTACATCACCGGTAAACTGATAGGTAAAAGGCTGCATTCTTTTAGGAATTCCGGAAACATAATTGTACCCCAGCTGAAAACCCGCAGAACCCGAAATATAGAACCCCTTCTGATTCATTTTCTCCATCAGGGTAAGTTTTTTAACAGGAACTTCCGGTGTAATGACAGGAGTGATGGCCGCATTTGATATTGCGGAGGAATCCTGTGCCAGAGCAACATTAAGAAAGAAGAATATGATGCATATTCCTGTAAGTGCAGATCGTTTTATGGTGTACATGAATTCAGGCATCCAATTACACATCCAATGTAAACTTTTTATTCCGAACAAAGCAATGAATTACAGCTTATGTGGATTAAAATAGAAAAAATCACTAAAATTGTGGATGAATACCATTCACACCATTTATCCCGCTAACTGGAAAGATTATGAATTGATTGATTCGGGGGATTTTGAGAAACTGGAACGGTTCGGACCATACATTACCATCCGTCCGGAACCGCAGGCAGTTTGGAATAAAAATTTATCCCCCTCGGAATGGCAAAGCATGGCACATGTAAAATTCACTCCCATATCCTCTTCTTCCGGAAAATGGGATTACTTAAAAAAGATGCCGGAGAACTGGATTATAAAATATCCGCTAAAAGATAATACTACTATTTCTTTTAATCTGGCGCTGACCAAATTCAAACATGTCGGGGTATTTCCGGAACAGAGTGTAAACTGGGATTTTATCTACGATAAGGTCAGTAAGCAGAAACAAAAAGGAATCAGCACAAAAGTATTGAATCTGTTCGCCTACACAGGCGGCGCCAGCCTGGCTGCCAATGCCGCAGGCGCAGAAACTTACCATGTCGATTCCATTAAACAAGTTGTTAGCTGGGCGAACCGCAATATGGAAACATCAGGATTGAAAGACATCCGCTGGGTGGTGGAAGATGCCGTCAAATTTGTAAAAAGGGAACTGAAAAGGGGCAAGACCTACCAGGGTATTATCCTCGACCCGCCGGCATACGGGCATGGGACGGACGGAGAGAAATGGAAGCTGGAAGACCAGATTAACGAGATGATTGCAGACGTGCTGCATCTGCTCGATAAAGAACATCATTTTTTAATCCTGAACACTTATTCACTTGGATTTTCGTCTCTCATTATCGAAAACCTGATGACAGATAATTTGAAGAAATCAGCTATTACAACTGTCAACCCGGCATACGGAGAAATCTATATTCCATCCTCTACGAATCAAAAGCTGCCATTGGGTGTCTATGCGCGGTTCTAATAAAAAAAGGCCGTCCGGGGACAACCTTTAACATAGAAACATAAAACCCCGTTAAGGATATATATTGAACGGTTTTTGGTATCCGTAAATTGCAATAAATATCTTAAAATCAGTTAAGGACTGAGTATTCGGGCGGTTTCACTGAGTATTCGGCGGAAATCAGGAATTATAAGCGATCTTTTCAAAAAAATCTTTCTTTTTCCTTCGGGAAATCTCCACTTTTGAACCATCCGTCATTCGTGCAAAGTAATTTCCGTTATCGTTATCGATAGTTTTGATTTTTGTAAGATTGATAACAAAAGAACGGTGAATGCGCATAAAATTTAATGAATCCAGCATTTCCTCAAAGACGGATAATGTTTTGGATGCTATAATTTTTTTATTGTTTTCCAGGTATATAATGGTATAATTGCTTTCCGACTCAAGTTTAATGATATCCCCTACTTTGACAAAAATGGCACCTTCGTTGGTGTTAATCATGATTTTATTTTCCTGCAGATTCTGCTGTTTCAGTTTGTCGACATAGGTGGTCAGTTCTTCCACTTTCAGCAAGATAGAATAGACTTCGAGTCGTTTATGCACTTTTTGCAATGCCAGATTAAACTCGTCCAGCTTTACCGGTTTTACTATATAATCGGCGGCATTTTTCTTAATGGCATCAATGGCATATTTGTCGTGAGACGTGATAAAAATCGTTTCAAAATTTCCGAATTCCTCGTAATGGTTCAGCAAGTCCATACCTTTTCCATCAGGCAGTTCCACATCCAGAAGAACGAGTTGCGGATTGTATTTTTCAATCGCCAGTTTTGCCTGTCGGATGGTGGCACATGTCTCCAGTAAGTTCACTTTAATAGTTGCTTTCGGGAGCATATCCAGCAGCATATCTCTAAATATCGGATCGTCTTCAACAATGATAGCGGAAATCATAAATAAGATTATTTAGTGCCTGTTTTATAAAAATAATGATTATTTTTCAATTATCAAAATGCCATGGAATATATTTCCAATATAGAACAAGCTGAAAAATTTATTTATAACTATAACTGGTTTGAGCGAAAATCCAATGACCAGGAACAGGAATACAGACTGCTAAAAAACTGTGAAGAGCTGGCAGACAGCAATAAAAATAAAAAGTTACTCTGCAAGACGCGTGCATTTCTGACCAGCTATTATGCTCAAAACAATAATCTGCAGGATGCATTAGATGTAGGCATCAAAAATTATTTACTAGCAAAAGCAGAACATTTTCAGGATGAACTCTTGTTGATGTATTCTTTCCTGATTAATACATATCAGCTACTCGGTGACTATGCACAAGCAGAAGAGTATTTGATTCAATGTAAAGACTATGTATTACAGCTAAACGATGACAGACGAAAATGCTCGACATATATAGTATCTGCGAATCAATATTACTATATTAAAAATTTTGAAGAATGTTACAAAGAATTTGAAACTGCCTTAAAATACGGGTTTAAAATAAACGATGCCTACATACTGGCGAACCTTTATAATAACTATGGCATGTGTCTTATTGAAAAGGATTTAATATACGCAGAAACCATATTAAACAAAGGGCTTGAAATTATAAAAGGAGAAGGAGAAAATAAAAACATTGGTATACTGCTGGGATATTGTCTCTGTAACCTGGCATTGTTGTATCAGAAGAAAGGTCAATATGCAAAATGCATAGACTTCGTTGCGGAGTCCATTAAGATATTCCGCAAAAATAAAAACCAGATAGAGCTGCTGGAAGCGAAGATAATCTATGCCAATGCTTTGCTGAACATTAAAGATTACGCTAAATGCAAAAAGATACTTAAGGAAATTGAGGGGGATGCCATCGCTTCTTCTGCCAATGAGATACTGCTCAGATGCTACAAACTATATTACGAGGTATATCAGCAAAAGAACCGGTATAAAGAAGCTTTCCAGTTACTGTTAAAATATCACGAACTGAATGAACGGATTTTTAATGAGGAATCGAATCAAAAGATCAGAAATCTGCAAATCAGTCATGAAGTAAAAGTCATCAATACAGAAAGAGAAAATGCTGAAAGGATGGCGCGTCTGAAACATGACTTTCTCGCAAACATGAGTCATGAAATAAGAACTCCTGTAAACAGTATCATTGGAATTACCTACCTTATGGAGCAATCCCGACTTGACAGCAACCAGAAACAATTCCTTAAACGATTAAACAGCAATGCCCAAATTCTATTATCAATCATCAACGACGTTCTGGATATATCCAAAATTGAAGCAGGAAAATTTGATTTGATTTTTGCACCATTCAACATAATACAAACTATTTCGGAAGTACATGCCCAATTAGAACACAAAGCATTGGACAAAAATCTACAATTTCTTATAGTCAACAAAACCTCATTTAACTATGAAACACTGATAGTCGGAGATGCTAACCGATTAAAGCAAGTACTCATTAACCTGGTTAGCAATGCGCTGAAATTTACAGAATCCGGAAAAGTCGAAATCGAACTCAACAAAGAGGGAAGCAACCTATTAATCATCATCAGGGATACCGGCATCGGTATTTCGCCTGAAAAGAAAGCAACCTTATTTGAACGCTATACACAGGCTGACAAAGAGACATCCATTCAATTCGGCGGCACCGGCCTCGGACTGGCTATCTCCAAAAAATTAATTGAACTAATGAACGGTGAAATAGCACTAAACAGCGAACCGGGAATCGGTTCAGAATTCATTGTAAGTTTACCTTTAAAAATTTCTGATAAGTCTGTAAAAAAAGAAAACAGAAAAAAACACCAACCGGTAAATCAGTTGAACAAACTACATATCCTGATTGCCGATGACAATGCTGAAAGCAGAACCACCACCAGGCAATTATTACAACACTTCCATCCTGAAATCATCATCACGGAAGCTGAAAACGGAAAAAAAGCGCTGGAAACAGCAAAGCATCTACAGCCTCAAATCATATTGATGGATTTAGATATGCCTGAAATGAATGGCATAGAAGCAACTACAGCTATTCGGAAAGATGATATCTTGAAAAATATACGAATCATCGCCACTACTGCAGGTTTATTATCCATTAGCAAAGAAGAATTACTCGGATATGGTTTCAACGATTTACTGTTCAAACCTTATAATCCGGAAACTCTTTTAAAAGTACTGCTGCAGCAGGTACAATAAAATAAACAGGCTGTCCAAAGACAGCCTGTTTATTTTATTCAGATATATGGATATCTATTATCCGGGACCCGGTGCCGGACCAATAGGATTGATTGGTGGATTTTGAAGGGGTTTAATGTCGCCATCACGACTTGTTACAGCAGATTTATCTTTTTTACGAACCGGTATAAACTGATAAAATAAATTTGATTCCGCATCTTTTAATGTTTTACCTGTATATTGTTTTTCATGCGATGTTTTAAATATTTCCGTACTATCTCCATTCTTTTTATCAATCTGTATTATGATAAAAGTGGACTGGTACTGCTTATTATCATCAATCTCATAATCTCCATCATTTTTAGGTCTTTCCGAATTGAGACCACCACCTTTTTTTCGGAAACTTTGAAATACCGCAGAATATCGTCTGTTTCCTTCTACATATATAGGTAAAACTTCTACCGGACCATTGTCTATTTTATATACATACTTATAATTAGTTATATCAAGATTTGTGTCTTGAAATGCAAAAACATTGAGTATGCGTATTCTGGATTGTGGTCCATCTTTAAAACCATCAGATGCTAACCCATTAACTTTTCCCTCATCTTTACAACAACTCTTTCCGGAATGTTTCCCCCAGAAGAAAGCCCCGGCCAATGCGGCGATGGCCGCGATAATTAAAATAATCTTTTTCATAATTTTATTTTTTAGTTTAAGTGAATATATACAAAACTATTTAAATAATCAATAGCATATCCGGATAAACTTCAAAAATCCATTTTCTAATTATTCATTGCTTATAAAAAATGGTAGTATCCGGTCTAATGGATTCTGTGTTAATGATAGAAGTGTATGACACTTTCCTACCAGTTTCCGTTTTTCTGCACACAGACTGATATACAAAGACGATAATCAATAGTATATCTATCAGCAGATAAACCATACCGGTTCTCATAATTTGGCTCATAGTAAATAGTTTGTACAAATTTACAGATACAAATCCTCTATGAGCTTGTTAATACGTGAACGGTAATGTAACTGAGCAAGCGGAACAATTATCTGAAATTCTGCACTACTTCAATAAAGTATTTGGCTTTTTCAAAATCCACATCCGGATAGACACCATGCCCCAGATTGCAGATGTAATGTTGTTTTCCAAAGGCGCGCAGCATTTTTTCCGCTTCCTTTTTTATTGTTTCTTTATCAGCATACAGCACACATGGATCCAGATTTCCCTGAAGTATTTTATTCGGTGCTTCCCTTCTGGCCTTATCAGGTTCTATCGTCCAGTCCAGCCCGATGACAGAACAGTTCGTTTGAGCGAATTCCGATAAAATATAATGCGCATCTTTTGCGAATAATATGACGGGCACTTCAGTAATGGAAGCGGCAATCTTTTGCATATAGGGTAACGCAAACTCCACATACTGTGCCTTGCTGAGCACACCCGCCCAGCTGTCAAATACCTGCACAATATCCGCGCCGCTGCTGATTTGTGCTTTGAGGTAGACAATCGTCGCATCCGTTATTTTTTCGAGCAACCTGTGTGACAACTGAGGTTGTGAATACAGCATCTTTTTTGCCTGCGAAAACGTCTTGCTCCCTTTTCCTTCTATCATATAAGAAAAAATCGTCCAGGGAGCGCCGGCAAAACCGATTAATGGAACACGGTTATTTAAAGCCTGTTTTGTCAGCTGAATGGAATCAAAAACATACTGCAGGTTCGGCACCACATCCGCGGTCAACGCAAGCACATCCTGTGCTGATTGTATCGTTTTCGGAAAAAACGGGCCTTTACTTTCTACCATTTCATAATTCAACCCCATTGCTTCCGGAATGACCAGAATATCGGAAAAAATGATGGCGGCATCCACCCCTAAGATATCAACCGGTTGTATTGTTACTTCGCAAATCAATTCGGGGTTTTTCACTAACTCTTTAAATCCGTTCACACTGCTTCTTACTGCTCTGTATTCGGGCAATATCCTGCCCGCCTGTCGCATCAGCCATACCGGAATACGTTCTACCTGTTCGCCTCTGGCTGCCTTTAAAAGTATATCATTTGTTAACATAATGGGCAAAAATACGGAATTATTCGATTTTATTTTTGTTGTAGATTTGTTGAATGGAAGTTAGTTATATCTATAACCATTAACCTGTAAATGAGATCATGGCAGAAGCTATCGAAATAAATAATCCGAGTGTATCGAAAATAATGCCGCGCGTGGTAGATATCAAGAATGCTAAAATTATGCATCGCGACCACCTGGTATTGGACAATGTAAACTTTGAAGTACGCAAAGGTGATTTTGTTTACCTCATCGGAAGGACCGGCAGCGGAAAAAGCAGCCTGCTCAAAACATTATACGGTGATTTGGAATTTACCATCGGTGACGGAGATGTTTGCGGATATAACCTTAAAACGCTGAAACGTTCGGATGTTCCCAACCTGCGCCGTCGCCTGGGCATCGTATTTCAGGATTTTCAGTTACTGACCGACAGAACGGTTTTTGCCAATCTCGAGTTTATGCTGAAGGCCATTGGCTGGGAAGATAAGAACAAGATTAAAAACACCATTGAAGAATCACTGGCAATGGTAAAACTCAGTGATAAAATCAATAAATACCCCAACCAGCTTTCCGGCGGCGAACAACAACGTGTTTCCATTGCCAGAGCGCTCTTAAATGACCCGGAGCTGATATTAGCGGATGAACCTACCGGCAATTTGGACCCGGAAACCACTGATGAAATCATGAATCTGTTTTATACGATTTTCAAGGAAACGCATACCCCCATGATATTTGCCACACACAACTATCAGTTGATTGAAAAATTCCCGGGCATTATATATATGTGCGCCTATCAGTCCATCAGCAGGGATGACTCACATTTTACACGATAACCCATTTCTCTTTTTACGGGAACTATTTTACGTCTGACACAGTTTATGGGTTAAATAAATTTATCATGGTTAATGAGAAGTTAGTGACTACTTCCAACGCGTTGGAAGGCTATAAAATCACACAGCACTTAGGTATTATTCGCGGCATTACAGTTCGAAGCAGAAGCATTATAGGCAATTTCGCCGGCGGGCTGATTTCCATCTTCGGCGGACGGAATTCGATTTATGTCAGTTTATGCGAGCAAACCCGTGAAGAAGCTTATCAGCTTTTACTGAAACACGCCAATGAAAAAGGCGCCAATGCAGTTATCAACGTCCGGTATGATGCAAATGAAGTCATCAGCGGAATAACGGAAGTGCTGGCCTACGGCACGGCCGTGGTCGTGGAAAAAGAAGTCTAATTTTGTGGTAGATATAAAAAAGGGAAGGCATCGCTACGCGATGCCTTCCCTTTTTATCGTATTTCATACTTTAATACTTAGCCGTTACCCAATGCTTTGGCCAGGTCGTTCAACTGGCTTTTCCAAAGCTCCTTAGAACTGTCTAATTCATCTTTATAAGCGTAATCGGTTACGGTAAGTATCGTTTCCTTTGTAATATCCGTTACACGTATGCGGTATTCAAAATAGGCCTTATCATCTTCTTCATCCTCCCAGCGCAATTTGATAAATTCATCTTCTTCATAAGCGAGTACCTCCGCCACCTGTTCTTCGCCATTCCATTCAAACGTAAAAACTTCGCCATTCGGATCCAGATCCACATAATCAGCAAACCATTGCACCAAACCGGAAGGTGTGGTAAGGAAAGAATATAAAATTGCGGGAGAGGATTTAAATGTTCTTTCTACCGTAAATGGAATTTTTTTAGCCATGTGTGTTTAATGTTTCCACAAATTAAACAAAAAAATGGTTTAACCAAATATAGCTGGTATTTTTTTTAAAACTATATATGGACTATTGAAAATAAAGGCATTAGATAATTTCTCCCACTACAAAAAAACTTCCCAATATCAGTATAAGGTCATCATCTGCAGCTTTGGATTTGGCTACTCCAAGCGCATCTTTCGGATGCGGAAATATATCTCCGTTCAGTGAATAAAGTTTTGCCGACTGATACAAATCCTCCACCGGCAGCTTCCGCGGCAACGGTGGTTCTGTAAAATAATAAACCGCTTCTTTCGGGAGCAGCGCCAGTATCTTATGAATGTCTTTATCTTTTACGGCCCCGAAAACGATGTGCAATTGTTCATATTTCTCTGCCCTCAGCTGTTCCAGTATCTTACGGACTCCATCTTCGTTGTGACCCACATCCGCTACTATTTTAGGGTGCTGTTCCATTATCTGCCACCGGCCCATTAACCGTGTATTTTCTTTGACTTTAGAAAACCCTATTTGCAAAGCCTTTTCCGATATTACCAGCAACTTGTATTTATTCAGCAGATGAATTGCGAGCAATACAGTCTTTATATTTTCCTCCTGATAAGCTGCATGCAAATCGCAGCAAACATTGTAATGTACCTCTTCAATAGAGGCATCCACTAATAAAAAATTCGGAGTGCTGATAACTTTGGCATGCTTTACCCAATCCTGGGAAAAGAAAACGGAGGTGTATAAACCGGTGGCTTTTTTTACAAATACTTCGTCCGTTTCCGGATGTTTTCTGCCCACCACCACCGGTATCGTAGGTTTGATGATACCCGCTTTTTCTTCCGCAATCTCTTTCAGTGAATTGCCCAGCAAATGCTGATGGTCGAAACTGATATTGGTGATAACAGATAAAACAGGCGTAATAATATTGGTAGAATCCAGCCGTCCTCCCAATCCTGTTTCAATAATTGCTATATCGACCTTTTCGCCGGCAAAATAGTCAAATGCCATCGCTACCGTTATTTCAAAAAAGGATGGACACAGTTCCTCTATTTTGGGCTTTATCTTCTCCGTAAAACGGATGACAAACTTTTCACTGCAGGGCTTTCCGTTAATTTTTATGCGTTCCCGAAAATCTTTCAAATGCGGTGATGTATACAACCCCGTTTTATATCCTGCTTCCTGTAAAACGGAAGCCAGTATATGCGCCACAGAACCTTTGCCATTGGTACCTGCGACATGAATCGTTTTAATTTTTTGGTGAGGATTATCCAGAAAAGAGCATAAGGCCAGCGTATTCGTCAAATCTTTTTTGATAGCGGCATCTCCGATTCGGGAAAACATCGGCAGTGTTTCAAATAAATAATCGAGTGTTTCCGCATAGGTCATGCCTTATCAAAAATTGTAAGCGACAAATTTCAGCAATTAAATGGAAATATGGTAACGTTAATATTTACTGTACGCTGAACTTAAAGGAAATCGTACCAAACTGTTCATCTTCCGCGCCTAAGTCTGCGCTGAATTTCGCTTTCATGGCGCCCTGTTCCGCTAACTGAATCAGGTAGGCGTCAGTGGTGGTACTTCCTTTTTGCTGATATTTGGCATAAACGACATTCCCCCCCTTATCCACCTTGATGGCCACCACTACCTTTCCTGTCTTCTGGGAGTTGTCAAATACCAGTGGTTTCTGTCTCCAGGTTCTTCCTTTTAAGTCATAACTCATGCCGTCGCCACTGCCGGGGCCATTTCCGCTGGTACCTGTTCCCGTTCCGTTTTTATCACCGCCGGGCGTACCCCATTGTGCTCCCTGGTTGCCGCCGGGTTTAGTATTCCCTTCCCCATCGCCGGTTCCGTTACCGCTGGCATTTCCGGTGCCATTGCCTTTTCCGTTTTTACCTTTTGTAAATACCCCCGCCATCTGGTCTTTGATTTTCTTTTCCTCGGCTTCGCGCGCCAGGCGTTCTGCTTCGGCTTTTTTCACCAGTTCCGCAATACGCTGCTGCTCTTTCAACGCCTGTTCCTGACGGATTTTTTCTTCTTTCTGCATTTTCGCAATGGCTACAGCCTGAGGGTCTTCCGAAACGACGGTATTATTGGCAGGCGCTTTCACCGGTGTAGAAACTGCCTTCACCGGTGTCGGGGTGGGCGGTGTTGGCTGAGGATTAGTAGATGCTTCAGCAGGAGATGAATTCTGACCGCCGGCTTCCTGCTCATTATCGGTACCCAGGCCATCTTCATTGTCTCCGAAATCAATCATCACACCGGATATAGCATCCTCAATCACCGGATGGGAAAGCTTAATAAATAAAAGTGTGCCCAGCAATAAAGACAGTATGGCAATCGTAATCAATAAAGATTGCTGATCGGATTGACGTTGTTGTATTTGGACCGCCTGTGTCATATAGCTGTAATTTGAATGGAGCAATTAGTTGCAGCAACAAAAATCAATTTTTAATTTGATTCTCCCGCCGTCTAAATACTCACTTGTGTTATTAAACACAAAATCCATACCATTTATTGTGTTAAAAGAAGTTAGCGACAAGCACCTTGTCTATTTTTTCTATCAGCTCATGCGGGGTAAGGGCCTCTTTTTCCAGTATAAATTTGGTGACCAGCTGATTGGGAACCTCCTCAATATGATTAAAAATAACCTCCACATTTTCCGGAGGATTCTTCCAGATTTCGTCTCCGGAACGTTCTTCTTTGCCGATAAACGTACCTAATACCGACTGTGGAAAGTATTTCTTATTCAGGATATTCCGGCTGTCCGCGAGCACAAAAACCGGAACCTTATAATACCGGGCTGCGGCGGCCAGCAGATGTGCTCCTGATTTGGTCATAAATGTTTCATGCATGATAATATCACAACCCATGAGCACGACGTCCACTTCCGGCAAAAAACGGCCAAGGCCGGCATCATCAATGACGGTTACTTTATTTCCTCTGGAAGCCAGTTCCGCAGCCTGCTCCTTCCCTATTTTATCCTGTAACGAAACCAGCTGAATTAAATTAAATTTCTTTTGGCTCACATTCAGCAAATCCACTAACGACTGAACATTAATATCATTACCAAATAACAAGAGTGTTTTGTTGTCAAAATCAAATGTCTGGCCGGCAATTTCTGCTGTTTTTCTGTCTACATTTTTCCAGCGCTCATGAAAGACTTCCAGTAACTCCTTAATGACGATGGGCTGTCCTTCCGGATCTATCTTCAACAAAAAGTGATTGATGTAATGATTGACCGAAGTGATGTTTGGTTTTTCCGTGATGACGGTCCGCAACCCCTGAATCATTTCACGCACTGACGTAGAAACCTTATTATCCGAAATGAGTGAAAAGAGATTATTCACCGTCTTAGTAGCATTCTGAAAAGCTTTTGCACTTTCCACAATCGGATTTTCGGTTATTTTTTTGAATAAACTCATTGCAGATTATAGGTTATAAAGTTATAAGTTATGTGTATTATTTTCTTAAATTTTAGTCGAATAATGAATAACCCTTAACTTACTTCTTGCTTCCATTTTATATTACATCCCATACTGGGAAATTGTTTATCGCTGACCGGCATCCCTATCAAGACAGCATCCAATGCGGCACGGATATCTTTACCATCCGATATGCTGTCATTCTTCGGGCGGGAATCATCCAACTGGCCGCGGTACACGCATTTCAGTTCCTTATCGTAAATACTGAAATCAGGGGTGCAGGCTGCATGGTAAGCTTTCGCTACTTCCTGCGATTCATCATACAGGTATGGGAACGGATAACCTTCTTCCAGAGCTGTCGCTTTCATTAATTCAGGGGAATCCTGCGGGTAGTTGACAACATCGTTGGAACTGATGGCAATAAATGAAACACCTTTTGGGATATAATCATTCGCCAGAGTGACCAACTGTTTATTCACATGTTTGACATACGGGCAATGATTACAGATAAACATTACAACAGTTGCCCTCTCTCCTCTCAATTCCTGTAATGAAACCAATTTTCCGGAAACGGTATCCGGCAGGCAAAAACCGGGTGCCTGATAGCCTAACGGAATTCGGATAGTTTCAGTTGCTGCCATGTTCAATCAAAAAAAGTTGTTGTTTCAAAAATACCAATATTCAATGTATATACCTATTTCCTTTTCCACACTTTTGCATAAATAGGATGTTTGGAACGCAGCGTCACCAACGGGTCCAATTCAGGCACAAAATGTTCATCTACTTCGATAGTAAAACGCTGTAGAATCATGGCTAAGCATACCTGCATTTCCTGTATGGCGAAATTATTACCGATGCATAATCTCGGGCCGCCGCCAAACGGAAAATAGGAGTATTTATGCTTTTCCTTCAGGTTTTCAATCGAAAACCTCTCCGGCACAAAATCAAACGGATTTTCCCATACCTTTTCATCGTGATGCACCACATAAATGGGCATAATGATATTAGTATAAGGTGGAATCTCATAACCGTTAATTATATCTTTTTCTATGGTACGACGCCCCATAATCCATGCCGGCGGAAAACAGCGCATGGATTCATCAATCACCTGCTTGAGGTAATGCAATCCCCGTATGGTCTGTGCTGTAGGTATTTCACCTTTCAGTTCATTCTTTATTTCTTCATTCAAAACAGCGAGCTTATCCGGATACTGAGTAAGCAGATAAAAAGTCCAGCCCAATGCTATCTGCGTGGTCTCATGCCCGGCGACAAAGATGGTTAATATCTCATCGCGCAGTTGCTTGTTGCTCATCACTTCGCCTGTCTCTTCATCACGGGCTTCCATCAGCATAGACAACAAATCTTCATGATCTTCCTTTTGTTTCCTGCGTCTGTCTATGATGGAAAAGAACACATCGTCCATTGAATGCAGTACTTTTTTCTCTCTCAGATTATGCGGGGTGGGCACCCACTCCGGCAAGTGAAACGGATTGTCGATACGCTGTGTGATGAATTCACTTCCTTCAGAAACAAGATTATAAATCTTATCGGTAGTACTTCCTACTTCATTATAAAAAAGTGTACTGTTGACGATATCCAATGTCAGCTTATACAATTCTTTACCCAAATTGACCGGCTGATTTGTATCGGCATACTTTTCCAGATGGTCGATGCATTTTTGGGTTTGTTCCACCATATTTTGGAACATCAGGTTGAGCTTTTCCTTGTGAAATGCCGGCTGCGCCAGCCTTCTCTGCCTTTTCCAGAATTCCCCCTCACTCGTCAGCAATCCGTTTCCCAGAAAAAGCCGGATAGAATCATATGCAAAACTTTTTGTGTAATTCTTATTGTTATCAACCAGCACATACTTTATCCATTCCGGGTCAGTCAGCACCATCACCTTGCGTGTCGGAACTTTTATCCGGTAGATATCTCCCATTTTTTTCTTTTGATTCTGAAAAAACTGAATGCGTTCATTTCTTAACTGCAATAAATTACCCAGAAATACATTCATCGTATCGGGGTGCGGGAGTTCTTCAAATTTTTTCGTCATTAACATAACGTGGATATTTCAACAGAACCAAGTTACGTTACTTTTCCAACTTTGTAGTTAACATAAGATGAATCTTTATCTGCGAAAAATATGGAAATGGACAAAGCGAGCCGTCATCGCATTTTTTGTCTTAAGTATTTTGTCCACGGCCGCATTCCGCTTTATCCCTGTTCCTGTTACCCCGCTGATGCTTATCCGGAGTGTCGAGCAGATAGCAGACGGACAGTTTCCTGTCATTAAAAAAGATTGGGTTCCTTTGAAAGAAATGTCATCCAATATCGTGTTGGCTGTGATAGCTTCTGAGGACCAGAAATTCGCGGAACATTTCGGATTTGATTTTGAAGCAATAGAAAAAGTTGTGAAGCAAAATGAGAAGTTAAAAAAACGCGGCAAACCCATCAAAGGCGGCAGTACTATCAGCCAGCAATGCGCTAAGAATGTCTATTTGTTTCCGCAACGCAGCTATCTGCGCAAAGGGCTGGAAGTTTATTTCACCTTTCTGATTGAGCTAATCTGGAGTAAAAAACGTATCATGGAAGTATACCTGAATGTAATTGAAATGGGCGATGGTATTTATGGTGTACAGGCGGCTTCCAAAACCTATTTTAAGAAGGATGCCAAAAACCTGACCTCGGCGGAGGCTGCCCTGATTGCAGCGGTATTGCCTAATCCGAGAAAATGGAATGCCGGCAAACCCAACGGGTATATCAACAAGCGAAAAAACTGGATTCTGCGCCAGATGGGGCATCTCAGAGGCACTGTAGAACTATAAAAATTCAAACATGAAAACACAAATTCTTACACTTCTTATTGTCACCGGCAGTTTCTCCGTGTTTGCAGGTGAAGTATTCCTCTGTAAATCCTATACAGGAAATGGCATTCCAAAGGAACCACAGAGAGAATGGCAAGCAAAGACGGATAAAATCTGTGTCATTTATCATCACGACAAAACATATCCGGTCAGTGCAAAATACAAATTAAGCATCGCCAAACGAGTGGAAAAATTTTACTTTGCCAGATTTTACAGCCAGGAAATGCCGGTAAAGAAAGGAACCAACTGGACTGCCACCTATTCCAAGATTGAAGAACCGGGAGATTATATCATTTCCATTATTGATGATAATGGCTATATATTAGGGGAACAAAACTGTACCATTAAATAAGCGGATAAGCTTCTGAGGAATAGTGCTATTTTGCCGATTAATGTTATTTTTGCACCTCGTTACAGATGAACTTTATCGATGCCTCCACCTATTATGTCCGTATGCAAACGCATCTGAAGTTTGTGTACATCCATTGTATCATACGCCCCAGCCCCAGACGATTCATCATAGGCATCATCTATTTTATCGTTTTAAACGTCATTGGCATCACCAACACCCTCTGGAGGCTGATTGATGAGATCTTATTTCCCAACTACAGGCAAATTGAAATCAAACAACCCGTCTTCATCATCAGCAACCCGAGAAGCGGTTCTACCTTCATGCATCGTCTAATGTGCCTCGATGAAGAAAAGTTTGTATTCAACCTCCTTTACCAGACGACCTTCCCATCCATCACATTTTACAGGATGGTGCAGTTTTTCAATACGGTGGACAAAAAGATTGGAATGCCTTTGCGCAAACTATTGGATTTCGTGAATGGCAAACTATTCAAAGGCTGGGATGACATTCATGCCACCGGTTTTAATAAATCCGATGAAGACGAGGGGCTGCATTTCATTTCCGGCATCTCTCCTTCCGTCGGACTGGCCACTCCGTTCCTGAAAGAATTCAAAGAGCTTTACATACCGGATAGATTGGATGCAAAAAGCAGGGAGGATATCAAGAAATTCTATCACGCCACCATTCAGCGATGGATGTACGCACTGGGTAGCGATAAAATATTCTTGAGTAAAACCGTGATGAGTTCCGGCAGGCTGGAATTGCTGCAGGAATTATTTCCGGATGTAAAAATCATCTTCTTAGTTAGAAGTCCGTATCAGGCGATTCCGTCGTTTACCTCCATGTTTGCTGAACCCTGGTCGCTGTTTTATCCCGCCATACCTGAAAACTCAGATGCCTACCGGGAATGGGGCGAACTGGGCATTGAATATTACAAGTACTTCAATGAAAAAAAAGCTTCCTTTAAAAAAGAAAACCTGATGACCATTTCATATAATGATTTCATCGACCAGCCGAAAGAAACGATACTGAAAATTTATGAGCAGCTCAAACTGGAAATAAAACCGGATTTCAGGGAACGCCTGGAACTGGCAACCTCCACCGCCAAACAATACACCAGCAAACACACGTATTCTCTGGAAACCTACGGATTTGACAAGGAACATATTTATAAAGACCTGAAATTTATCTTTGATGAATTCGGGTTTGAGCAATAATCTCAATGCATAATTTTATAGACTAATTCCTTCATCAGGTCGGCATCCGAGGTGCCTCCGGTGGCATACAACCCTTTTGCCTTGGCATCATACTCACAAAGCAGCTGAACAATCTCTCTCGTTTTGGGAAGCGGATAATATTTCTGTCCGTCCGAAACATCTTTGTGTATCCATCCAATAACAGCGGCGGCGGTTTTCGCGTCGCCAATGGTCTGCACCACAAACAGTTTGCTGAAGTGATTGTACAGGTATGCTAAAATCATTATCAGCGGCCCTGCTTTGGGATTTTTCTCAAAATACAAGACCATTTTCATAGCCTTAGAAAAATCGCGCTGAATGATAGCCTTATTGAATTCCGTGACGTTGTATTCTTTGGAAATACCGATATACTTTTCAATAATTTCTTCCGTGATGGCCGCTTTTTCGGGCAGCATGACCGACAGCTTATCCAGTTCATTGGAAATTCTGGACAAATCATTGCCGAGGTTATCCGCCAGCACCTGCGCGGCAGCATCCGTTATAGAAAAGTATTTCTTTTTGACATACGCAGAAATCCAGGACGGCAGTTTCTCCTCCGAAACTTTTTGCGATTCAAAATAGGTGGTTTTCTTTTCTATCGCTTTGGCAAGGCTGGTGCGTTTATCCAGTGTTTTATTTTTATGGCAGAAGACCAAAATCGTAGAAGCTGCCGGATTTTCCAGGTATTTTTCCACCACTTCCCAGTCCTTCACTTTGTATTCCTGCGCCTCCCGGACAATAACCACTCTTCGCTCGGCAAATGTCGGATATTGCTTCGCTTCATTGATTACCTGAACCGGGTCGCTGTCCTTTCCGTAAAACAGGGAAAAATTAAAATCCTTTTCATGCGGCTCCAGCGCATTATCCGAGATAAAATTTTCGATTAGGTCGATATAATATGATTCTTCGCCGCACAGAAAATAGACAGCATCAAATTTCTTTGCCTGCAAATCTTTCCAGATGGTATCGAGGGTAGCTGCCAAAATGTATTAACGTTAACAGCACACAAGTTACAACTATAGGCTGCAATAAAAAACAGGCTGTCATGAAATTGATTCACACTACCCTGTGCATGTGCATAGAACACTTATCCTTTCAGAATTTCGATAATATCGTTCTGCATTTTCTGCGCGATATTATTGGCCGTTTTTTCGGTTGAACTTTCCGCGTAAATCCGGATAATCGGCTCTGTGTTGGAGCCACGCAGATGCACCCAATCCTGGTCGATGTCTATGCGAAGCCCGTCGATGGTGTTCTGCGGATACTGCGCGTATTTCTCCTTTATTTTCTGGATAATATTCGCCAGATCCATTCCGGGTTCGAGTTGTATTTTATTTTTTGAAATAACATACTTCGGATACTGCGCCCTCAAGGAGTGCATGCTTTTTCCGGATGTTGCCAGGTGTGACAGGAATAAGGCAATTCCCGCCAATGCATCCCTGCCATAGTGCAATTCCGGATAGATAACACCTCCGTTTCCCTCTCCGCCGATGATGGCGTTTACCGCTCTCATTTTTTCCACCACATTCACCTCACCCACCGCGGAAGCATGATATTCCACCCCGTGTTTCTGGCTGATATCCCGCAGCGCTTTGGTGGACGATAAATTAGAAACGGTATTTCCTTTTTTATGCTGCAGCACATAATCCGCAACAGCCACCAGCGTAAACTCTTCTCCAAACGGAATGCCCTGTTCGTCGATGAATGCCAGGCGGTCCACATCCGGATCCACGGCGATGCCGATATCCGATTTCGTCTGTTTCACCTCAGATGCCAGATTGGCCAGGTGTTCGGGCAGCGGTTCGGGATTGTGCGCGAATTTGCCGGTAGGCTCACAATACAGCTCCACAATATTTTCCACTCCCAATGCCTTCAATAATTTTGGAACGGCAATACCACCCACACTGTTAACGGCATCCACCACCACTTTAAATTTTTTGGCTTTGATCGCCTCCGTGTTCACCAACGGAATGGCCAGTATCTTTTCTATGTGATAATCGAGGTAGTCTTTCTGAGTGACTACACCCAGCTGGTCCACTTCCACAAAATCAAACTTTCCGGAATTGGCGCGCTTCAATACATCCTGTCCCACTTTTTCTGAAATAAATTCCCCTTTATTGTTCAGCAATTTCAGCGCATTCCATTGCTTCGGATTGTGGCTCGCCGTAATGATGATGCCTCCATCCGCCTGTTCTGCCGTCACCGCCATCTCTACAGTCGGCGTGGTTGCCAGTCCGATGTCTATTACGTCCAGTCCGATGCCCAGCAGGTTGCCCACAACAATATGATGCACCATCTCGCCGGAGATGCGGGCATCTCTGCCCACCACGACTTTTTTTCCGTCTTTCTGTTTGAGAATGGTACCGAACGCCAATGCGAATTTCGCGATATCAATCGGTGTCAGCGCATCACCCGGTTTTCCACCTATCGTCCCACGGATACCTGATATGGATTTTATTAATGACACTATTTAAAATTTAGTGAGGCAAATGTAGACAATAAAGCTCTACGAACGAAAAGTAAAGATTCTAACACGTGTTAAAATAACATTGAGGTAAGAAAAAAATACAAAAAGATTAATGTCTATTTGCTCCTTTCCGGAGATAAACCCAGGGATTTCGGATATGCCGCTTTTATCCACTCATAAGCGCCGAAAAGTAATGCTACAAAGAATACATCCCCGAGCAGGCTGTACTGAAAAAACGGAATCGCCATGATAAAACATTTGGTAAGGCCGGCCGCATCCGCAGTGTACAAACCGCCGAACATCCACACCCCCATATTGGTGATGATGAAAAACAATACGGAACTGACGAGTGTAACCGCAGCCGTTTTGACCACGTTGATTTTATCGGAATGCAGCAACCAGCCCAGGCACACACTCAGCAGAATAGCGCCGTACACAAAAAAGATGGTATTGTGCAGCAGGGTATAGTTATTGACATAAGAAAGCAACACATCACTCACCAGCATAGCCAGCACGGGAATAAGCAGCGACCATCTCTTATCCTGAAATTTAGCACCGGCAAACAAGGCCATCGCCATAACGGGCGTAACATTGAATGGATGCGGGATAAGCCTGAAAATGACGGTTGCTGTGATTAAACCTGTAATTACCCAAAATTTTGATGTGTTCATTTGATGTCTGTTGTGTTACAAATATAAAAAGTAAAACTGAAATTTGTTCATTTCAGAAATCATTGTTCAAAAATGATGCTCTTCAGGGCTTTTGTCTACTATTTTTCCGGAAATGTAGCCAGATGGGTGTTGAAAACACCTGTTTTTCTGTCTTCAAAGAATTTGCGGAGGGCGAAGGCGGAGGAAGAGAATGCCATTTCCTTCCAGGGAATTTCCTCTTCGGCGAACAGGGCCGATTCGATGCTTTCCTCACCGTTTCGGATGATGCCGTCTTTGAGGCGCGCGAGGAAGTGGATATACACCTGATTCGCCTGGGGCAGGTTATAGACCGTCAGTACCTGCCGGATTTCAATTTCCGCGCCCGCCTCTTCCCAGGTTTCCCGGATGGCGCCGTCTTCGGCTTTTTCAAAATCTTCGAGGTATCCGGCGGGCAGGTTCCAGTATCCGCGGCGCGGCTCTATGGCACGGCGGCAAAGCAGCACTTTATCTTCCCATACACAGAGGGCACCCACCACCAGTTTGGGATTGGTGTAGTGGATGGTGTTGCAATGTTCGCAGACGATGCGTTCGCGGCCTTCGGCGGGTTTGAGGACGACGGGCTGCCCGCAGGCGCTGCAAAATTTCTGAAGCGGAAACATGCAGACAAGTTAGCAGTAAAATTTCAGATGACAAAAAAAATCACATTGAGTATAATAATCTATTTATACTGTGTTTAAAATAGTAATTTTTGATATTGATTCCTTTAATACTAAAGCTATAAAAGTGGTTTTTAATACAATTAACCTATATTCCTGCTGGTGGTTTTAAAAGAATGACTTAATTAAAATATATTTACTTTTTGATTCCAAAAAGTAACAAAAAGAATTAGCGAAATGCAAGGCAATTTGATACCGATTGTTATCGTTATCAACAGCTGATAAAATCAACCCAAATGCTGATAGCCTCCGCTTCGTTGATTTTACAGCTATTGCTGTGCATTTCGTAAACCTTACTCTTCTGCGTTTGGAAACTTTACCATTCAATTGTAGTTAAAATATAAACTATAAGCATAAAAATCTATATTTTTTAGATTAGCCGACTCCTAAAGTTAACTATGAACTATACACAGATACCTCTCCAAAAGCTTGATATAGATTATTTCTTCTACAACAGCATAAATTTTTAAAATTTTATGGAATTTCATGAATTTTTGTCTCTCAATAGTATAACCGGATAAAATGGAATGGAAAGCGCGTATCGTAAAGTATAAGCACGAAAGCAGGATTGCCGTTTATTTCGAGAAACGGAAAGATTGGATTGAACGCATCAAAAAACTGGAAGATGCCCGATGGAGTTACCGCCTGGGAGCCTGGCATCTGCCGAATACGGAAGAAAACCGAGTGCGGTTTAAACTGGAAAATACAGTTCTGGCAGCAGACAAAGCCGCAAAATCCGAACGATTCAGTAGGTGGCTTAAATCCAAACGCTACAGCGACAATACGATAAAAACGTACACGGATGCCTTAAAATCATTTTTACTTTTTTACAATACCAAACCTGTGGAAGAAATTACGAATGAAGACCTTATCACATACAATAACGATTTCATTTTAAAGAACAATCTATCCGCATCGTACCAGAACCAGATAGTGAATGCGGTGAAACTGTTTTTCAGGACAGTAGAAAACAAAGTGATGAAGGAAGAATTGATACACCGACCGAAACGAGAGAAAGTATTGCCAAATGTATTGAGCAAGGAAGAAGTGAAAGAAATATTAAACGTCTTGGGTAATATCAAGCATCGAACCATGCTTTCATTGATTTATAGTTGCGGGTTACGGCGCAGTGAATTACTGAAATTAAAACCTGCTGATATAGACTCTAAAAGAAACATAATTATTATAAGGGCAGCTAAAGGCAAAAAGGACAGAATAGTACCATTGTCTGAAAAGATTTTATCTATGCTTAGAGCATATTATAAAAGCTATAAACCCATAATTTGGTTATTTGAGGGACAAAACAAGGGCGAACCTTATTCTGAATATAGCTTACAAAGTGTATTAAAAGATGCTGTAGAAAAGAGTAATATCAAGAAACCAGTATCATTGCATTGGTTACGTCATAGTTATGCAACGCATTTAATGGAGTCAGGAACAGATTTACGATATATTCAAGAGTTATTGGGTCACAAAAGCAGTAAAACAACAGAGATTTACACTCATGTAAGTACAAAAAGCTTACAAAATATAAAATCGCCATTTGATGATTTATAAATAAGTTTAATTATATTTGAAATAAATAGTGGCATGAAATTCCACACATATCCACCTAAATCGGATGTATATGTGTGATTCTATCACACATATAAACAAGTTATGTGCAAGGCTTGCTAACTCAATGAAAATAAACATCTACATATTAATTTTCTCAATTCTAATAAACTTTTCAAAGTGTTATTCAACTAATCAGTTAAGCGATTTATTAATTTACAATAATGATACTCTTGAATTATTATCTGACCCACTTGAAATACTTTATCCTCCAGATACTACTTTTCAATTAATAAAGAAGCTATACGGTTATCATCATGTATGTTGGAACTCTCAGTGTTGGAAAGGGTATATTGGCGAATGGAAAATAATAAATAACAAACTTTGCTTAACTAAATTATATAATTGCTGTAAAGGAAATCTACCAAATTTGAAGGAATTATTTCCTAATAACTATATAAATAACTACGTGCATGCTGATTGGGTATCAGAAAGTATATATTCACCCCAAGGGAAACAAATATCACAAAATCCAATTCTATATGAAACAGAGTTAGAATTAAACTTTAAGAATGGAATCTTACTTAGTACAAATATATGTGACAATACTAAAACCAGAAAAACAAAATATCAAAACCAAGATACAGTTCATAACTATATCTATTCAAAAATTGATTGGCAACTTATACCACAAATGAATTCAAAAGATTTTATCATATGGGGTGAATTTTACACAAATAAGGATGGTAAAATTGATAGTATACACATTCAAGACAACATAAAACAGGATACAATATTTGTGTTAGAATATAAAAAAGCTCTCAGTACCATTCCAGATTTTGGAGTAACATATCTTCATGGTAAACCACAAACAGGATTCTGGGAAATATTTTTTATCTACAATGAAGAAAAGAGGAAAAAATATGCTAAATAACTCGCCCAGCACATAACAGCGGGCAAAAGCGCAACGGCTGCTAAATCCTAAGTTCAACTTCCAGGTTTTAAAATCTTTTCTCTAAATTTAAACTGTTGTCCTTCGAGCTCGCCGCTGACGCCTGCCCGCGGACGTTGGCAGCAAGCAACTCTGACAATGCAAAAAAGAAATACACTTTAATTTTTCTATGATCAAAACAAACTAAAGTGATAAATTTAAATCGTAATTATCAACCCTGACGTACCTGACCTTTTAGTTACATTACAATAAAAGCAGACACAAAAAACTGAGTTATATGTATAAATTTTTGACTTATGTTTTCACAGTACTAGGTATTTTGATACTTGGACTAACATTTACTTTTAAATCCGAACTTTTCTCGAACTACTCTTTTCTGACTAGCTCAGGAAATCTAATTATTGAGCTAACACCTAAAACATTTAGAATAATTTTATTCCTTTATTTTCTAATGATTGCAGCTATTTCATTCAGACACCATAAGATGAGAACTGTTATAAGCAGATTTGAAATGGTGATTTCCATTTTACTTTTGGCATTTCCAATCTATTTTTATACCATATCTATACATAATGCAATGACAGCTGGTAGTATCTGGAGTACAATTTTCCCAATTTACAATTACCCTCAAGCATATGTAGACATCATAAACCATTATTTTAGGGTTATAAATATTTTGTTTTGTTTCAATATTATTTTTCTGGTTTACTATATAATTAAATCAAGACAAATAAGTATAACAAAGACAAAGTGAGGCTAATGACAAATTCTCACTTTACAGGAGATTGATTACATGATGATATTTAAAAATCATCATTTTCTTTTGCCAGCTGCCAACAGCGGTTTTGCGTTATGCGGGCTGTTTGCTTCATTGGAAATTTTGAGTTACTTTTAAATTGTACTAAATATCAAATTTATTCACCCAAATCCCGCACACCGCAACAGCCGCAACACGTTATGCCCAATTTTAGTAATGCATTCAAACCAACAAATACTTGACAAAAGAAATTTACATATTAAGTGGACTTGGAGCAGATGAAAGAGTATTTCAAAAGCTTGACTTTTCTGGATTCTCGATAACCTTTATAAAATGGATTATACCGCAAGAACAAGAAACAATTGAAAATTATGCAAAACAACTCATTGATCAAATCACAACAACAAGACCTATTCTAATCGGACTTTCATTTGGTGGAATTATGGCGGTTGAAATAGCCAAACAAGTTGAAACTGAAAAAGTAATATTAATTGCTTCTGCCAAAACAAAAAAGGAAATTCCATTTTACTATCGTATCGCTGGATTCCTTAGACTTCACAAAATAATGCCGACCCGTCTTCTAAAAAGTTCAAACTTTATTACAAACTGGTTTTTCGGGACAACATCAACGTTTGAGAAACAGCTTTTAAAACAAATTCTAATTGACACTGACCCATCTTTTTTGAAGTGGGCTATTGACAAAATTGCAAGGTGGACAAACCAAACGCAGACCAAAAATATTTTTCATATATACGGCACAAGCGACAGAATTTTACCTTTCAAATTTGTAAAATGCAACTATACAATTAAAAATGGAGGTCACTTAATGACCCTAAATAAAGTGGACGAACTAAACATCATATTACGACAACAACTATGAAGAAAGAAAAAACTGGGCATAACACGGGTTTTGCACCAGGCGGGCGGACGCGCTTTGAATCAATAAAAGTTGTAAATTAGAATATCCGGCTCTGGGTCAGCGCAAAGGTTCAGTCCTCGCCTGCTTGCAAATCCCGGGACCGTTACCGGCAAGGCTAAAAAAACCGAACCGACAGAAAAAACCGTTGACAACTTCGGGACAATTTTGACCGACTTAACACATTAAAAAAGTAACTTTGCTAAATAACTTAGGACAAAGAAAATGAGAGTAAAAGAGCCATTATTTGACTACATAAGCCCAGACACCGACTATGCTATAAAAAACGGTGACTGCTTGACCGTCCTCAAGAAAATTGAAGACGGCAAATTTGACCTCATTTTGACTTCACCACCTTACAATGTGGGGAAATCTTATGAGACAAAAACGAGCATTGAAAAATACCTTGAAACACAGGAAGAAATAATATCTGAACTGGTAAGAACACTTTCTGTCAAAGGAAATCTTTGTTGGCAAGTTGGCAATTACGTTGACAAAGGTGAAATTTTTCCACTTGACATTTTCTATTATCAGATTTTCAAAAAGCACGGACTGAAACTTCGTAACCGTATTGTTTGGCATTTCGGACACGGACTTCACGCCAGCAACCGCTTTAGCGGACGTTATGAAACTTTACTTTGGTTTAGCAAGACAGACGACTATATTTTTAATCTGGACAATGTAAGAGTTCCTTCAAAGTATCCTGGCAAAAGACATTTCAAAGGCCCTAAAAAAGGACAACCATCTGGAAATCCACTTGGCAAAAATCCAAGTGACATTTGGGAAATAATCGAACAAGACTGGGACAAAGCCATGTGGGATATTCCGAATGTAAAATCAAATCATCCTGAAAAAACAGAACATCCTTGCCAGTTTCCTATTGAATTAGTCGAACGTTGCGTTTTGGCATTGACAGATGAAGGAAGTTGGGTTCTTGACCCATTTGCTGGTGTTGGCTCAACAGTAATTGGTGCAATCAAAAACAACCGCAACGGAATGGGAATTGAAAAAGAAAAAGAGTATTGCAAAATCGCCAACAAAAGAATTGATGACCTTAAAGAAGGAAAATTAAAAATAAGACCAATTAATAAACCAATCCACAAGCCGACAGGAAAAGATAAGGTTGCTCAAATACCAAAAGAATGGGCAGAACTTGCATTTGTAAACGGTAACGGAACAAACGGACACTAATGAAAATAGCACAAAAATATTCGCATTTGAACGGAGAAGAATATCTTATCGTTCATCACAAAAAACTCTACAAAGAAATAATTGATGTAATTGAAAGTATTGATGCATCAAAATTTTTGACAAAAGAAAGTAAGGAGAAAACAATGACAGGTAAAATGCTTTACAGTCCAATTGAACTCAACAAAACTTTCAATGAAAAATTCAATAAACTTGGTTGGCACGAGACACGTTATCAATACTATGTAACGACTGAACAAAAGTTATTACCTGAACTTATTACATTGCCTTACGACAAGCAAAAGGACTTTTTAGTATCAAAGGGAATAAAGGAACCTATTTCCTCTTACAAGCAGACAGATTTTGTTAAAGACCAAATAGCAGTTGAAGTGCAGTTTGGCAAGTATGCCTTTGTTGCTTTTGATTTATTCGTTAAACATCTTCTTTTTTATTCAGGTGGTGTAATTAATCTTGGAATTGAAGTTTTACCAACGAAGAAAATGCAATCACAAATGAGTAGCGGAGTGGCTTATTATGAAGGCGAAGTTTATAATGTTCTAAGACACGGACGAAATAATCCACCTGTTCCACTTTTAATTTTAGGAATTGAGCCATAATGTGTCCTATGGATATTACAAACTCAATTATTACAGCGTCTTCTACTCTTTTTGCAGTTGGAATAACTTTGTATTTCACTAATAGACGAGAGAAGAATAAGTTTTTACAAGACCTCAAACTGAAAGAGTATATCGAATTAGAAACCTTTTATGTAAGTCTTCTTTCATCTATAGAAATGGCAATCCGATACACTGAACGTGGTGAAAACTACAAGGACTTGTTTCGGGAAAAATCAATTAACTCTGCAAAAGCCAACTTGATTGCACCTGAAGTAATAAACCAAAAACTAAATGACGTTAGCGAAGCTATGTTTATTTGGTCGTCTTATTACAGACAAAGCCTGCCATCTAAAATTGGTGACACAGGATTAGGAATGATTTCAAATAAGGATATTGAATTTAAAGAGAAAGCCGACAAAGAATATCCAAAACTTCAAAAGGAAATTGGACTGTTGGTTAATCTGATAAAACAAGAACTTAATAGACAAAAGGAAAGACTAAAAAAATAGAAAACCAGCCGCCAATCGAGTAGACGGCCTCACCGCATAAAGCGATGAGGTGCGCCTCTCACACCACC
>CAZBED010000008.1:0-119421 GCA_964490845.1 uncultured Chitinophagales bacterium
TTAAATCAACAAAAAACTCTAATTTGCACTGTCTGAAAAAAGGGGTACTTACATGATGTAATCTTCGAAGAGCTTTCCAAACCGGCATTTAATCAAATATATGAGGGACAGTTATCAGATTCTCTTGAAACCGAAACAATAAAACTCTACTTAAACAATTATCAGGTGTTTCATCATCCAGTAGATATAGACGGAAATCGTCTCATTGACAAATCACTTAAAAGTTCCATTAACACCATGATTGAGATATTTAACAAAAGCCCCGACTATCGGCATATACAGTTATTATTAGAACATTTGACACATGAATTTGGATTCCCCTACCTAAATAGCATTAGATGTGAGGCTCTTCTTGCGCAAAAGTACTTTTTGGAGCAACGATTAGCAGAAGTCTATGATAAAGATAAGCTTACATCAATTCACAAAAAGTGGATTAGTATTAATGAATTTCGTGAGAGTGAAATGATTTCCAATATTTGCAAGTATGCAGAAATGAATCAGTTTCAAAGAGCTGTTTTTTTTGTAGGTGCCGAGCATAAGAAACCAATCATTGATAAAATCCATACCAAGCACAATGATGGAAAAGCAAGGATAGGCTGGAATTTTAGTTATTTTGATTCATGAAATATAAATCTGACTTGACAAGCATCAAAGCAATAGAATTAAATAAGCTAAAAGAAAAAAGGAATAGTCAATGCTATATAACAAAATAGACATAAAGCCAACGCTTCACAACCACACACATTACCAAGTCGCACCAGCCGACCCGCAAGCAAAAACTTGGCGAAGAGTGTGTCTGCCCAACTGCACGACCAAACCGACCGAAAATCAAACGGACGAAAGAGAACACCGAACGCACAACATCAACTATACGCAAGCAGGGGTTTCGTGCTTCGTAGGTCAGGAAAATAATAAATTTAAAATTCAATTCTTCGTAGGAAACTTTAGTGTTAAAAGTCCCTGCCTGCGTATAGCTGAGAACCGTTAGTGGCAAACTTACCGAAAGAATCCAAATGAAAGAACTTTTGATAATAACACTTATTATTTTTTCACTTGTAGATTGTGAATCAACTGGACAAAAAGCAAACATTAGACAAGAATATGCCGAGAAAGGAAGCCCAAACAAGAAGGAGAAAGACAGTTTTTTAATAAAAGAATCATTTAATCAAGTTGACAAACCAACAAATGAATATTTGATTGAAAGACTAAAACCGATTAGAGAAAATTTCAAACGAATAAATTCAATTCAAATGAACGATTGGAGTTCAGTTGTTACTCAATATTTAGAAGGGACAAATGAAGGTGGAGAAGTTACTTATTATCATTGGAACAACGAATTAGACAAAATAGTAACAAAAGAGTATGGCGAAACTTTTCAAGTTTTGACAGAATATTATCTAATGAACGGAAAATTATCCTTTGTTTATCAAAAAGTACTAAAATATAATAGGTCTATTTGGAAGCAAAAACCGGAACAAGATGATAAAGAAGTTTTTGATATAGCAAAATCGGAAATCGAAGAAACTAGAAGCTATTTTGAAAATGGAAAATTAATAAACCAAATAAGCAGTGAAGACTGTGGGTCGCCATTTTCAGAAGAATATTTGCAAGAGCAACAAAAAGAATTCATTTATAATTTTAACCGAGTTTTGAAACAAGTAAATAAAAATTAGAAAAGCCTACCACTAACACGGGTAGCCGTTGCGCAACTATCTAAAAAAAGAATTACTGATTCTGTTTTTTTAGTTGTCGGTTATTTTTTAAAATATTACTATGTGAAACGTCACCTTGTATTTGGGTGCTATGAATTCCAAAATCAGCGCTTTTATCCTGTTTTTCAGGCTTTTTGCTGTCGCTTTTATCGCCATTACCGTGGTTATTCTTTCTCTTTCTATAAATCGAAGATACATTTCGGATATCCTTCGCTATTCAAAAGACACCTCACTACGTTCGGTGGGACGTCGGGAGTGATAAACTACTAATTGTTGAAGATGAGATTCCCGCTTCCGCGGGAATGATTGTAACTCTCCCCGTGCTCAATAAACATCAGAAAGAAATCTGTCCTGTCGACCGCAGGAAGACAATCTTTGATTGTATCGCACATCCGTTTCTGCTACACATTTCGTATATTCCTTCACTATTCAAAAGACACCTTCCTACATTCAGTGAGACTTTAATGGTATGATAAATAATCAGGAAAAGATTGGTAAATCCTGCATTATTCCCTATTTTCAAAAAGAAAACAACAACCAATGACAGAACCTATCTATCCCTGCCTGTGGTATCAGCACCAGGCAAAAGAAGCAGCGGAATTTTATTGTTCCTTATTCGAGAACGCCGCCATCACCGCTGAAACGCCAATAGTAGTGACATTTGAGCTCTGCGGCGCAAAATTCATGGCGCTGAACGGTGGCCCGCACCATACTTTCAATCCTTCTGTCTCCCTCTTTGTCACCTGCACCACAACCGCAGCAATCGATGAGTTGTGGAGCCGGCTGCTGGAAGGTGGCAAGGCGCTGATGCCGATTGACAAATATCCCTGGAGTGAACGCTACGGCTGGGTGCAGGATCAGTTCGGGCTGACCTGGCAGTTATTTATTCCGGAAACAGAAACGACCGAGGCAAAAATCACACCGTCCTTCCTTTTCACCGATACGCAGTTTGGCAGAGCGGAAGAAGCGATTCAATTTTATCGTTCTGTTTTTGATAATTCGTCTGTACAAACGCTCATACCCTACCCCGAAGGTGATGCAAATGAAGGCAAGGTGATGTATTCCGAATTTAAACTGAGCGGAACAGATTTTATAGCGATGGATGGCCCCGGTGTCCATGAATATACGTTTAATGACGCGGTTTCGTTTGTGGTAAACTGCGTCACCCAGCAGGAAATTGATTATTTCTGGGACAGGCTGACAGATGGCGGACAGGAAGTGCAGTGCGGATGGCTGCGCGACAAATTCGGAGTCGCCTGGCAAATTATTCCATCCATACTTCCGGAACTGATGCGGGAACCGGATAAAGCGGAAAAAGTAATTAAAGCGTTTATGCAGATGAAAAAACTCGATATAGATGTTTTGAAAAAAGCAATTGCTTAAATTAAAACCATTCTGCGTTATGGAAAACAAAACAAATAATGAAATTGTCAGCACCAGAATTTTCTCGGGCGACAGGGCGTTGCTGTACAAGGCCTGGACAGACCCTGAGCATTTGAAAAACTGGTGGGGGCCAAATGGCTTTACCAATACCATACATGAATATGACTTGCAGGTTGGCGGCAGATGGCGCCTGCTGATGCACGGCCCCGACGGAAGGGACTATCCGAATGAGTCTGTTTTTATTTCGGTAGAAGACCAACAACTGATTGCCTGGGATCGCATTACCAAACCACATTTCAAGGTTGTCACTACATTTGAAGAACATACTGTTCGCGAAACAAAAGTGGTGTTCAGGATGATTTTCAACGATGCGGAGGAATGCCAGAAGCTTTACGCTTTTATTTCGGAAAAAAATGAAGAGAACTTCGACAGGCTGGAAGCAGAACTAAAAAAGATGACACATTGAAATTCTATCTCTGATAAATACGAAAAAAGAAAGGGCAACTTGCGTTGCCCTTTCTTTTTAACCATATCAATAATTATAAGAAAACTGTCGACCCGAGCCCTGTGCTGGAAGGAGTCGTAGTGCTGTATCCGTCCGGATCATCTTCATATTGAGGATGGTCGGAAGCCGTGTGGTTCGTATTAATGTATTTAAATGCTTCATACATGGATACTTTTCCGTTATCGTCGAGGTCTGCATCTACTGCACCGCTGCCATCCGGTTTGCTGCCTGTGATAGCCGCCATGAAGTGGAAAGTTAAGTCGCCGAAATTATAATCGGGAGCATGGCCGTGCGTTACTTCAAACTCTGTCCCTGCGGAAATTATAACTCTGTTCGCGCCGCGCAAATCCCAAATCAATCCGCCGCTGAAGCATGGCTTCAGCAGGAATATCCCTGTACCGAAGGTAAGCGTATTGATTTTGGCCGCCAGCGAATCATCGGAGAAAGTGGTAGCATCGTTGTAATAGTATATCACTTCATCCGTGTTGTGATCCGTTACACCTGCCCTGGTATCATCGTTGTTTAAATCGGTGATGCCGTACTGGTCGCCTGTAGAAGTCTCAAATCCGCCGCCGTGGTTATTGATAAAACAGAAGAATTTGGTGGATACGCCCATTTTACTTCTTAAATCTGCCAGTGCGCTGTTCAGTCCTGCTTTTGTTGCCGGATAATCTACCGGTGTTTCATCGCCATGGTCATCTGCAACACCTGCCTTATATACTACGATGATATTTTTTTCAGTAAAACCGAACTGGTTCACTAATATTTTATGCAGAGTGTAAATGTCATTCCAGTAACGGTGGTGCGCGTTTCCGGAATTGATACCGCCGCTGTACAGCAGCGCCACTTTAGTCTGAACAGGCGAGATGATGGCTTCGCAAATAGCAGGAAATCTGGTACAGAAATCATTTATTACAATCGGTCTTCTGAAATAGCTCACACTGTCAATTAAGCTAATTTCGGAAACACGAAGACCTGCCAGTGAGGGATCGCCAAACAATGCCGCAGTAGTTACCAGTGATTGTTCGGTAGATTCCAGCAGATTGCCTTTAATTTTTACTTTTCTTCCGACAAAGCCGCTGTAATCCGGAACGTGTGTTACCACTATTGGCTTGTAAATCCAGAGGTATTTGTTTTCACGGGTAGGCCCGTCAACACCGGCATCTTCAGGGTCGCTGTATATTTTTCCTATGCCGTTTTCTTCATCGTAATAGCCTTCAACGGTAAATTCCGTTCCTATTTTAGTACGCCAGTCGGCCGTTTTAATTTCGGAAAAGTCAGGCAGTTCCGTGCTGCTTTTCTTACACCCGCTGATAGCTGTGACGGCTATAATGAAGAATAACAGGAATACTTTTTTAAAATGCATCTTTTTCATAATTAAGTTTTTTTTGTGAGTGAATGTGTTTGTTAAAGTTGATTTTAATTTTTCAGGTTATGTATGATTTAAATCATGTTATTTGATGATGCAATTTAATACCTTATCTGAATGATGGAAACAAAAAATTAGTATCTGGCGGATTTGAATGAGAATTCGTAGTATTCTTGTCTTGTATTGCAGTATAATCTTTTTACTTTTACAAACATGAATACTTCATCATTTAAAAAGGGATTCCATTCCATTTGCGTGAAAGATCCGGTGATAGACGGATTGTCGGCACATGTGCCGCCGATCTACGCCACATCCACCTTCAGTTATGAAAATCTGGAGGCGGCTTTTGATTTTTTTAAAAGTGGCGGAAAAACGGAAAATGTATTTACCTATTCTCGCTTAGGCAACCCGACTGTAAAATTTGTAGCCGAAAAAATCGCCGCTCTAGAAGCATACAACATCAGCGATGAGAACGGACAGCCACTAAATGCCTATGGTTTACTGTTTGCTTCGGGTATGGCTGCCATCGCTTCCGCCATCATGGGTTTTGTAAAAACCGGCGATAAAATCATCACGCAGGAAAATCTGTACGGCACTACCAATGAATTGCTCATCAGTATCCTCAACGATTTTGGAGTTGAAACCATCTATGCCGATTTAAAAGATCTGAACTTTGTAGAGGATGCCATCATCAATGATGAAAAAATAAAATTACTGTACATCGAAACGCCCGCCAACCCTACGCTGGCATTATACGATCTGGATGGCCTCGCTGCCATCGCGCAGAATTTAGGCATCAAAACTATCGTGGATAATACCTTTGTGACGCCTTATTTTCAGCAACCGTTAAAGTACGGCATTGATATCGTTGTCCATTCCACTACCAAATTCCTGAATGGCCATGGCACTGGCACATCCGGTGTGTTAATTGGAAAAGATAAAGAGTTTATCAGCACCAGACTGTACGGTATACAGAAAATGATGGGCGGCATCTGCTCTCCTTTCGAGGCTTTCCTGCTGAATAACGGGCTAAAGACATTGCCGCTACGCATGGAACAGCATCAGAAAAACGCGCTGCTGCTGGCTAAATTCCTGGAACAACACCCCAAAGTCAGCCGGGTTAATTATCTGGGACTGGAGCAACACCCCGACCACCAACTGGCATCCGAACAAATGAATGGTTTTGGCGGCATGCTGAGCTTTGAATTGAAAGACGGACTGGAAGCCGGCATGAATTTTATGCGGGGTATACGATTCTGTACCTTAACAGCTTCACTAGGAACGGCGGATACTTTGGTTACCCACCCGGCATCTACCAGCCATGTGAATGTCCCCAAAGAACAACGTCTTCGCAACAACATCACAGACGGACTGATACGGATGTCCGTCGGGCTGGAAAATATAGAAGATATTATCGCTGATATTGAGCAGGCTTTGACTGATTGAAATCTTAAAACCCAAACCATTCACTATGAAATAATTACCTCAAAATGAGTATATTACCGATACATCCGTTACCCTCCTGTAACCGGTGCTATTTCCTATGAAACATGCCAATCACCTCCATGACTACTTAATACACAAAATGTCAATAATAATTTTGTGGTAATATAGAAAATTCGTATCTTTGCACTTCAAAATTAGACGACAAATAAATATTAAGACGATGTTGACGACAGAAAAAAAACAAGAAATTTTTAAAGAATTCGGTGGCTCCGCTACCAACACAGGTTCCGTAGAATCTCAGGTAGCCCTGATTTCACACAGAATCAACCACATCTCAGGACATTTAAAAACAAACAGAAAAGACTTCTCTTCTACCCGTTCTTTATACAAACTGGTAGGACAAAGAAAACGTTTGCTCAAATATCTTGCCCACAAGGATATTGTCCAGTACAGAGCATTAATTGAAAAATTGGGATTAAGAAAATAATCCTTCTCTGATACAGCGAGGCTTACGCCTCGCTTTTTTATTTTTATCCATTTAAATTATATATAATGACATTTAATATACATACGCAAACTGTAGACTACAGTGCGGGAAGAACAGTAACCATTGAGACAGGCAAATTAGCCCGCCAGGCAGACGGCGCCGTAGTTGTACGTTGCGGCAACTGCATGATATTAGCTACAGCAGTAGCGGCAGAGGAAGCAAAAGAGGGCATTGACTTTTTTCCATTAACGGTTGAGTACCAGGAAAAATTTGCTTCCGCCGGCAGAATACCGGGAAGTTTTCATCGCAGAGAAGGCCGTGCAAGCGACTATGAAGTGTTGATCTGCCGTTTAGTAGACAGAGCTATCCGCCCGATGTTTGCCGATAACTTCAAAAACGACACACAGGTTTTAATTTATCTGATTTCTGCCGATGAGACGGTAGAACCGGATTCATTGGCTGGTTTAGCGGCTTCCGCAGCACTCAGCATCTCTTCCATTCCATTTTTGGTACCTATTTCAGAAGTGCGGGTTACCAAAATCAACGGACAGTTTGTTGTAAACCCAACTCCAGCCGAAGCGGAAAAAGCGGAACTGAATATCATACTGGCGGGAACCATAGATAATATCCTGATGGTGGAAGGCGAAGCCAAAGAAGCCAGCGAGGAAGACCTGATTCAGGCGATTAAAGCCGGCCATGAGGTGATTATCAAACAATGCCAGGCACAAATCGAACTGAAGGAAAAATGCGGAAAAGCTAAGAAAGAAGTTGCTGCTCCGGAAGAAGATGAGGTATTAAAACAAAAAATCAAAGATTTCGCGGAAGAAAGCATTAAAGCGATTGCATTATCCGCGATGGGCAAACACGAACGTAAAGCCGCATTGAAAGAAATTAAAGCGGAATTCATGGCTGCCTACCCCGAAGAAGAACTAGAAATCTTCAACCAGGAATTATTTAACCGCTACTACAGCAAACTGGAAAAAACAACCATCCGCAACTGCGTCCTGAATGAGCGCATCCGTCTGGACGGCAGAAAGACAGATGAAATCCGTCCGCTGGCAATGGAAGTGGATGTATTGCCATCTCCGCATGGCTCTGCCTTATTTACCAGAGGCGAAACCCAATCCCTGACTACGGTAACACTGGGTTCTAAAACTGATGAGCAGATGATAGACAAAGCGGAAGAACTGACTTTCAGTAAATTTTTATTGCACTATAATTTCCCTCCTTTTTCCACCGGTGAAGTAAAAATGCTGCGTGGTACTTCCAGACGTGAAGTGGGACACGGAAACCTGGCCATGCGATCTTTAAAACAAATGCTGCCAAGTGAAGATGAGAATCCATATACTATCCGTGTTGTATCTGATATTTTGGAATCGAACGGCTCCTCTTCCATGGCTACAGTCTGCGCCGGTTCATTAGCGCTGATGGATGCCGGTATTCCATTCAAAAAGCATGTATCCGGTATTGCTATGGGTATGATTGCGGAAGACGGTAAATATGCTATCCTTTCAGATATCTTGGGAGATGAAGACCATTTAGGAGATATGGACTTTAAAGTTACCGGAACCAAAGATGGCATCTGCGGTGTGCAAATGGACTTAAAAGTAGACGGGCTTTCTTATGAAGTGCTGGCAGAAGCGTTAAATCAGGCGAAACAGGGGCGTTTGCATATCCTGAATGCGATGGAGCACTGCATGCCTGCTTACCGACCTGATTTAAAACCGCATACACCAAGAGCAGAAAGCATCAACATTCCTAAAGAGTTTATCGGTGCTGTAATCGGGCCGGGCGGAAAAATTATCCAGGATATTCAGGAAAAAACGAATACCGTTATTACCATCGAGGAAAATAAAGAAAAAGGAATCGGTAAAGTTACCGTACTATCCAATAACAAAGAAAACATGCAGGCTGCATGGAAACGCATCAACGCTATCGTAGCCGTACCGGAAATAGGTGCCGAATACGAGGCGGAAGTGAAATCCATTATGCCGTATGGTGCATTTGTAGAATTTATGCCTGGCAAACAAGGCTTGTTACATATCTCTGAAGTTTCTCATTCCCGTCTGGATACGCTGGAAGGTGTATTAAGCGAAGGAGATAAAATACAGGTCAAACTGTTGGATATTGATACCAAAAGCGGTAAGTTTAAACTGAGCCGCAAAGTATTATTGCCAAAACCGGAAAAACAGTCCTAACTTGCCTTAAATCGTAGTAAAGGCAGCATATTCTAATAGTTTTTTATTTGTAAATACCTGAAAAATGGTATTTGTGCTAAATTTTGTTAAATAATTGAAACTATTTCTCATTATTTAACGTATCTTGTTTAGAACTATTGAATGCTGCTTATGACATTTCTATACAAAAAACAATCTTTATTTTGTTGTTGGATGGTCGTAGTGACAGCATGTGTATTAATATACCCCTAAAAACTACACATGAAACAGCTAAAAATTACCACCAAAATCACCTCGCGGGACAGCTTCTCCATAGACAAGTACCTCAGCGAAATTTCCAAACTTCCCATGATGACGGAAGAAGAAGAGGTGGAAGTCGCCAAACGTATCAGAGAAGGTGATGTTTCCGCTATGGACAGACTGATTCAATCCAATCTGCGTTTTGTGGTTTCTGTGGCCAAACAATACCAAAATCAGGGTCTAGCGCTGAACGACCTCATCAATGAAGGGAATATTGGCCTGATAAAGGCTGCCACCAAATTTGATGAAACCAAAGGGTTTAAATTTATTTCTTATGCCGTTTGGTGGATTCGGCAGTCGATACTGCAGGCACTGATAGAACAGCCGAGAGTGGTTCGCCTGCCTATGAATAAAGCAACCATTTACAATAAAATTCAACGCGCGATTGTTGACTTCGAACAGAAAAACCAGCGGGAACCGTCTAATGATGAGCTGGCAGAATTGCTGGAAATGAAAGCAGATGAACTGGCATTACTTCGAGCCACACTGACTTTCCATTTATCGGTAGACTCTCCTCTTGGAGAAGATGACGAAACTACCAGCCTCGATATGATGACGGATACAACGATGTCCACCCCCGACAAAAACCTGATTGACGAATCATTGCACGATGAGCTGGAACATGCCTTGCAGGCCTTATCAGACAGAGAGGTGGAAATCGTAAAATACTATTTCGGGCTGAACGAATTTAATCAATCCTACAGCCTCGATGAAATAGGTATTAAAATGAACCTCACCCGCGAACGCGTACGACAGCTGAAAGATAAAGCCATCCGCAAGATGCGAAGGTTTGCCATTACTAAAGAACTCAAATCTTATCTGAATTAAAGATATTAAAAGAGCGCTATTCGACAGTCAGGCAGAATAAAAATACTTGAAACGAATAACAAATAACTTTTTATCTTTAACACATGAATAAACCCATCATTGCTCCTTCTGTGTTGTCGGCTGATTTTGCCCACTTACAAAAAGACTTTGAATTTTTAAACAACAGCGAAGCTGAATTCATACATATTGATGTAATGGACGGCGTTTTCGTTCCAAATATATCTTTCGGGTTTCCGGTTATACAAGCCATGCGTCCGCTTACTGCTAAAACCTTTGACGTACACCTTATGATTGTACAACCGGACAACTATGTAGATGCATTTAAAGATGCGGGCGCTGAAATTTTATCAGTACACCTGGAAGCCTGTACACATCTTCACCGGACAATACAAAAAATCCACAACGCCGGAATGAAAGCCGGTGTCGCTGTCAATCCGCATACTTCCATATCCCTGCTGGAAGACACGATACAAGATATTGACCTGATATGCCTGATGAGTGTCAATCCCGGATTTGGAGGGCAGCAATTTATTGAAAACACCTACGAAAAAATATCCCGGTTAAAAGACCTTATCATAAAAAGAAACTCATCCGCGTTGATAGAAATTGACGGAGGAGTATCGCTGCAAAATGCCCGAAAACTGGTGGAATGCGGTGCGGATGTACTCGTGGCCGGCAATGCGGTATTCCGATCAGAAAACCCTGTACAGACAATTCACGCTTTAAAAAATATAGTGTAGCTATTTCCGTTAAATGAAAGAATGATGCCCAAAATCTCTATATCTGTCATCTGTTCGCTGATTTTTTTTTCACTGCATGCTCAGGTAAGTTTAGTGTTGAAAGGAAAGATAACGGATGCAAACAATAATCCCGTTGCTAATGTATCCGTGTTGCAGTCCGGAACAAATAACGGTACCATCTCCAACAACAAAGGTTTTTATTCCCTGAAAATGGAGTACGATGATTCCTGCGTTGTGGAATTCAGCAGCGTAGATTTAGGCAGAAAATATATTGTCTTATATCCTACCAATAAGGTAAGCGTTTTTAAAGATATTCAGTTTCCGACAAACGACAATCTGATTGACACTGTAGAAATAAAAGCGAGCAGAAGCAAAACCGGAGAATCTGTCATCAATGCGAAAAGCGCTGAATATTTTCCCAATCCCACAGGCGATATCGGGACGCTAATCAAAACCATGGGACAGGGTGTGCAATCTAACAATGAACTTTCAGGCCAGTACAATGTACGTGGTGGAAATTACGATGAGAACCTGGTTTATGTAAACGATTTCGAAATCTACCGGCCCTTCCTGATTTCCAGCGGACAACAGGAAGGCTTGAGTTTTGCGAATCTGGATTTAACGGACAAACTCACTTTTTCCGGAGGCGGGTTTGAATCAAAATACGGAGATAAAATGTCTTCCGTACTAAATATAAAATACAAATCCCCGACTACATTTAAAGGCTCCGTGATGGCCAGTTTGCTGGGTGTAACCGCACATGTGGAAGGTGCTACAAAAAACGAGAAATTTACCTACCTGATTGGTACACGATTTAAATCAAACGGATATTTACTGGGAAGTCTGGATAAAAAAGGGGAATACAATCCCAATTTTTTCGACCTGCAATCCAACTTCCATTACAAACCATCCGTTAAACACGACATCGAAATTTTGGTGAACCACTCATTCAATGACTTTAAGTTCGTTCCGGTAACACAGGAAACACGGGCCGGAACCTTTGACAAGCTGATTCGGTTTCTGGTAGATTTTGACGGAAATGAGAAAGACCGTTTTGACAACACCATGGTCGGGCTTTCCTACAAATTTATCCCCAACACCAAGCTGAGCCTTAAATTTTTGTCTTCTTTCTGGAAGATGCGGGAAAGCGAAACATTTAATATTACAGGTTATTACTCATTAGATGAAATAGAAATAGACCCTGAAAGCGACAACTTCGGCAACGTAAAAGCCAATCTGGGTATCGGTACCTTTCAGGATTGGGCCCGGAATAAACTGAACGCGATAGTCACTAATTTTTCCCATACGGGAAAATACAATATCAAAGAAAAACATTTGCTTGAATGGGGTTCCACTTTTCAGTATGAAAAAATCAACGACCAGCTGAGTGAATGGCAACGCATCGATTCTTCCGGTTATTCGATTCCGAACAATGGCTCCGGTATTGTATTTCCGTATCGTTTAAAGTCTGAAAACAATCTGAATTCATTTCGTGTACACGGCTATTTTCAGGATACCTGGAATATCATTAACAGAGACTCTACTACCCTAACGCTTACTGCAGGGATCCGCTACAATTTCTGGAATATCAATAAAGAATTTTTGGTAAGTCCACGTATACAGTTGACCTATCACCCCAAACTGAAGAGTGATGTCACGTTTCGATTAGCCGGCGGCATGTATGTACAACCGCCATTCTACCGGGAGATGCGCGCCTTTGACGGTACCATTAACCGAAACCTGAAAGCACAGCAGTCGTATCATGTTGTACTGGGTGCAGATTATAATTTCAGGATTAAGAAACGTCCCTTTAAACTCACCGTTGAAACCTATTACAAATATTTGCGCAACCTGAATCCGTATGAGATACAAGATGTGCGTATACGATATTTTGCACAAAATAATGCGGTAGGCTATGCAGCTGGCTTTGACATTCGTCTATTCGGAGAGATGATAAAGGGCGCGGATTCCTGGATTACCATTTCTTATTTAAGTACCAAAGAAAATCTGAAAAACGACTCTTATCTCACGTACAGAGACAGTACGGGCAGCATCTACAACTCACCGGATCAAAGCCCGAACCCGATAACAGACACGCTGACCAATTATCCGGGTTATATACGCAGGCCGACCGATCAGGCCTTGTTTGTCAGTTTATATTTTCAGGATTATCTGGAAAAATACAAACGTTTTAAAGTGCATTTAAATCTGGTCATCGGCACGGGCTTGCCATTCGGACCTCCTGATCAGAACAGATACAAAGATGTCTTGAAAGCGCCGCCTTACCGCCGTCTGGATATTGGATTCTCAGCGTTATTGCTCAGCGGAGAAAAACGCGCCGTCAAGAAACCTAATAGCTTTGGAAGTAAATTCGATAAAATCTGGTTCAGTTTTGAAGTCTTTAATATTTTAGGAATAAAGAATACTCTCTCCCACCGCTGGATAAAAGATACGGACAATCAACTTTGGGCCATACCCAATTATCTGACATCGAGAAGGTTTAATGCGAAACTACAAATTACCTGGTAACTTTATAACAAAGCCGCAACTCCAGGCAATGTCTTTCCTTCAAAGAATTCCAGCAAAGCGCCACCCCCGGTGGATACATAGCTCACTTTATCCGCGAGCCTGAATTTATTGACAGCAGCAACGCTGTCGCCACCGCCCACCAGGCTGAATGCGCCTTCCTGAGTGGCATGTGCCACCGCTACCGCTATACTCTTGGTACCATTTTGAAAATTATCCATTTCAAAAACTCCCATGGGGCCATTCCATAAAATTGTTTTGGAATTTCTTATCACCTCTTCAAATGCTACAATCGAATCATGGCCAATATCCAGTCCCATCCAGCCATCCGGTATGGACATGTTATTCGAGATCTGGGTATTCGCATTATTATCAAATTTATCCGCGATGATTGAATCAACCGGCAATAAAACCGATACTCCTTTTTCTTTAGCACGCGTCAGTACTTCCATAGCCGTATCAAGTTTATCTTCTTCCACCAGTGAACTGCCGACTTTACCTCCTTGTGCTTTAAAGAAAGTATAGGCCATACCACCGCCGATGATAATATTATCGGCGATATTTAATAAATTTTCGATGATTAAAATTTTATCCGAAACCTTTGCGCCACCTAAAATAGCAGTAAACGGCTTCTCTGCTTTGTTCAGTACTTTGTCAGCATTCGCAACTTCAGCAGCCATCAGGTAACCAAAGCATTTATGTTCTTTTGGAAAATGTCGGGCAACAATGGTTGTGCTGGCATGGGCTCTGTGTGCCGAACCAAAAGCATCATTTACATAAACATCTCCGTGTTGTGCTAACCTGACGGCAAACATCTCATCCCCTTTTTCCTCTTCTTTATGAAATCGCGTATTTTCCAGCAATAATATTTCCCCTTTAGTCAGGGAGGCAGACAGCCTCCTGCTTTCCTCACTGATACAATCCTCCGCAAATTTTATATTTCTGTTCAATAAGTCCGACAAATGTGCGATAATATGTCTTAAGGTAAATTTTTCCGTATCTATCGTTCCGTCTTCTTTCAGTTTCTTTAGAGGCCTTCCAAGGTGCGACATCAGCACAACACTGCCTCCGTCATTTAAAATCTTTTTGATGGTCGGCAAAGCCGCCCTGATACGGGTGTCGTCGGTAATCTTATAATTTTTGTCAAACGGTACATTAAAATCCACACGGATTAAAGCACGTTTGTTGTTAAAATTGATGGAATCTACGGTTTGCATATAAGTGAGTTATTATTAATCAGCTAAACAAAATTAAACATAAATTATGTAAATTGGTGTCTCTGCCTGTGTGGACTTATAAGGCTGCTACTTTCTCCACAAGTTCCGCTAAGCGGCTGGCATAGCCGTATTCATTATCGTACCAGCCAACAATCTTAATTAGATTATCGACTTGTTGTGTTAAACCGGCGTCAAATATGCAGGAATACGGTGAATGTATAATATCGGAGGATACGATAGGATCCTCTGTATAGGCTAAAATATTTTTCATAGAGCCATCCGCAGCAGCTTTAAACGCCTGATTAATCTGTTCCGCAGTAGCCGGTTTTTCTAATGCGCAATATAATTCCGTCAGAGAGCCCACGATAACCGGTACGCGCACGGCACCACCCTTAATTTTTCCTTTGATTTCCGGTATCACCCATTCCAGTGCTTTATTCGCATTAGAACTGGTAGGTACAATATTTTGGGCCGCTGCCCTTGCCCTTCTAAAATCGGAACCATGAATACTGTCGTGCAGTTTTTGGTCACCGGTATAAGCGTGAACGGTATTCATAATGGCATGCTGTAGTCCAAAATTATCCAAAAGCACTTTTACCATTGGTGCAAGACAATTGGTTGTACAGGATGCATTAGACAGAATGCTGTCTTCTTTTGAAAGTATATCATCATTAATTCCTAAAACTATTGTTTTAACCTCCTTGTCCGCCGGAGAAGAAATTATCACTTTCTTTGCCCCCGAGTCAATATGTTCCTGTAGTTTTGCACGGTCGCGGAACCTGCCGCTGCATTCAATTACAATATCAATATCCAGTTCTTTCCAGGGTAAATCTTTGGATTGCGCGATAGAGGTGCTTATGATTTCCTTTCCCTCAACAAACAAGTGTTCTTCCCGTGCCGTAATGTTTTTTTCCCATTTACCCTGAGCGGTGTCGTGTTTCAGCAAATACACGAGTGCATCATTGGGAGCAATATCGTTAATAGCTACAATATCCACATTCCCCTTATCAAATAAGATTTGAAATACCAGCCGGCCTATCCGCCCTAATCCGTTAACTGCAATTCTTGGTTTTGACATATTTTTCTAATTAAAATCCAAAGTAAGTCAGAATTAATGATTTGGCAAAACAAATATCGGTGATGCTATTGTAAAAAATGGAAAAGGTTTCTATATTTGCACTCGCTTTTAGAGAACGGCCCGTTCGTCTAGGGGTTAGGACAGGAGATTTTCATTCTTCAAACAGGGGTTCGATTCCCCTACGGGCTACAAAAATGAAAAGGCTTTCAGAAATGAAAGCCTTTTTTGTTTACATTATTTACATACCATTTTCAATACTTTTATATTCACATAACTCACTTTTAAAGTACTTTGGTTAACTTTATAATATAAATTACCCCATATGAAAATGACAAAAAAATTAGTGTTATCCGTTTTATTCGCTGTGGCGATAATAATTGCAGGTTCATGCAACAGAAATACCGGTAAGAATGTTGGTGACGGATGCGGAACGTGGAGCAAGGCAAAAACAACAGACAGCACCAAAGTAAAGGACGGAATTTAAATGATTCCCGGATTTTTTTGTTATCACACATTAACGGAAAGAAACAAAAAAGACATCTCTGCGGGAGATGTCTTTTTGTTTTATGTGCAGTATAAGATTTTAATTCGAAAAAATAGATTTTATCCCGTTAGGGATTTTAGTCGGTTCATTGTTTGACGAATTTGACAGCCTGAAGAAAGAAGTAAAAGCAGCCAAAGCATCTTTATCGTGGAAGATTCGTTGGGTACCGGTAGCTGCAACACCCGGTGCACCCGGATTATCAACCATAACAAAGGCAAATTTAAGGTCGCGTATCCCGGCTGCAGCATCAAATGTGCCTGAAAAAACATAATCATACTTATAAACGGTACTTCCGACTTTCCCGGTTGCCTGCGCGAAAACGGTAATACTGTTGCCGGTTCCTATAATCAGATTTGCCTGAGAAGTATCATATACCCCTACAATCCAGTTATAGATAAACACATCCGCATCGCTTCCGGATTGGTTGGCAATCTTTATTTTCGCATCGAAGGCGGATTGACCACTAGTAAACACCCCTGAGTTATCATAATCGTTGACGGGTTCGAAGAGATAGATATTCTCTATGTTCGATGGAGTACTGCCGGTATTAAAGGTAAACCCGTTATTTGCCAGATTATTAGCGAAGCGCTGTGGTAAAATTGCTAATGCTTCCGCCGGCAGGTTAACATCCGCTTTTTTACAGGAAAAACATGAAAGTGTAAGGATGATAAAAGGTAAAACTACCTTCAGTTTAGATAAATTTTTCATACTGTTATATTTTATATTTAAGTTAGCAACAAAATAGCAATTTATCAATAGGTATATCGGCCATTGGATATATTTATTTACAATACATCTTGATTAAATCATAGGCGCCGTATTCCTGTAATTCGCCTGCAACACTCCAGTCAAAACATGCACCGGAATAATCTCCCATATTATCCTTTGCCAGACCTCTTTTAAAGTAAGCTTCTCCTAACTTAGGATTGTACTCAATAGCTTTATTAAAGTCTTCAATCGCGGACTGGTGGTCACCTACTTTTTCTTTCACCACACCACGATTGAAATAAATATCTGAATAATCCGGTTTTAAAGAAATGACTTTATTAAAATCTACAAGTGCTTCTTTATACAGTCCGACATTTCCCTTTGCGATTCCTCTGCTGTTGTAAGCATCTGCAAAATTAGAATCCAGTTTCACCGCCAAATCAAAATCCCTGATGGCTCCGTAATAATCGCCGATAACACCTCGCACCATGCCACGGTTATAATAGGCGTCAATATAATCAGGCTTTAATGAAATCGCCTTCGTAAAATCCTTCATGGCATCTTTAAACTCGAATAATTTAAAATAAGCGATTCCTCTGTTATTGTATGCTTTATTATAAAAAGGATCTATTGTAATGGCATTGGTATAATCGTGTATAGCGCCGTAATAATCCCTGATTTCATTTTTCCTGTACCCTTCTTTAAAAAATTCCAGCGCTGTTTGCGCGGAAACTTCCAGACTGAAAAATGATATCATTACAGCTATTAATGAGAAATAAATAATGCTATTCGATTTTTTCATGTTTCCTGAATTGTTTAACTATAAATTAGCATGGTAAAGTTACTAAGAATAGAGTTAGTTACCAATGACAAATATCATTGTTTATTTAGCTCCCTCTAACAAATCTGATATTTTAATTGCCGGCAGATGCACTGATATTCGCGCAGTACTTTTTGTGCATCTCTTTGGCGGCGGCATTGCCCAATTCTGAAGCTTTTTGCCAGTTAGCACATGCATCAGTTTCTTCGCCGGAATAGTAATAATAATATCCTAAATCATTGTAGATATCACCGTTATTCGGAGCCAGTTCTATTGCTTTTTTAAAATCTTCTAATGCGCCGTTATCGTCTTCCGAATAAAACTTAGCGATGGCCCGGTAATTATAGGCATCCGCAAAATCAGGTTTTATTTCAATCGCGTTATTATAATCGGCTATAGCGCCTTCATAATCTTTCAATGATTTTTTTGATCTCCCTCTCCAATAATAAGCTTCTGCATTGACAGAATCCAACTTAATCACTGCATCAAAGTCACTTACGGCACCAATATCATTACCTGTTTTATCTTTTGCTTTGCCTCTGCATAGGTATGCGTTAACATAATCAGGCGACAATGCGATGACCGTATTGCAATCACGTATCGTCCCTGTATTATCTCCCAAATCAAATAACAACTGCGCTCTTTTGAAATAGGCTTCCATAAAATCAGCCTTTAATAAAACAGCATTATTAAAATCCTGCAAGGCATCTAACTGTTTGCCGGCGCTTATTTTCTCACTGCCCATTTGTAGGAACTCTTCGGCCGTTTGCGCATTTACAGTGGCCGGTAAACAAAAGCAAAATAATAATAGTAAAAGGAAGACTCTATTCATTTTCAATAGTTTTATTTCATAAAGTTAATGAATTCAATGCATTAACGCTGTTATTTTTAACATTATGAATTCATGGAGTGTACATTAAATTGATTTTAATATACATGTATCAGATGTTAAGCATGTTGCAAATCAGCTATTCGCGGTTTCTTTTAACTTTGCTTTTTCTTTTTCCAGCCAGTCATTCACCATTTCTCTGGTCAGTTCAAGATGCGCGTCGGAAATTATCTTCATTGCTTCCGTGTTGTTAATGATTTCCTGGTCAATCTGTGCTTTATCCAGATTGGTATACAAAGTTAGTTTTTTATTCAATTCGTGGTTTCGCTGGTTGATAGTTGAAAGAGTCGTCAACTCTATCTCATGCTCTATATTCTTTAGCTTCTCGTCATAAGGGCCCTTGGCAGAAAATAGTTTTGTAAATACAGGCGCTGTCTCTATACAGATAAACAACAACATGATAAATAAACTGGGCAACTGCGGCAACTGAGCCAGCCCGTCCAGTCTGGCCATTAATCCATCATACCCCGAAATAACCGGCTGTGCTTTGGCAAAAGAGGTATCCCGTTGTGCTTTCAATTGCAGAATCTGTTTTTCTCGTTCATCTATCAGCGGCTGGTATTTTGCCTGCAGTTCTTTCATTTCCTGCTCTATCTTGTCGTACTGTATTTTCTTTTCTTTAAAAACCGGCCCCTTGCCCAATTTCATCGTTCCGCGTGTCCCTTCCGCTTCGCTTATAAATGCATTAAACAGGGTATCTCTGGATGCTGACACCTTAGCAATTTCATTCTTATAATAATTGATTTCCGTACGCAGGCTGTCCATTACCGGATTGTATTGCTGTTCGGTTTTTCGTTGCGCCTGAAGGGTGAACTCCCGTTGTTTCTCTTCAACTTTTTGCGCTATCTCCCTTTCAAAAATTTTTAACTCGAGAGGCTTTGCAATCACGATGGCCAGAATAAAGGCCAGAACAATCCTGGGTAAAACCAGCTTAAATTCATTCCAGAAATTATCCTCTTTCCGCAAAGTGGAAACGATAAACCGGTCGAGATTAAAGATGACCAGCCCCCACACAAAACCAAAGGCTATGGCGGGAAACAAACTATTAAATACGGTAAACAAAGCATATCCACCTGAAAGGGAAGCGAGTAATCCCGTAAAAAAGACGGTAGCTCCAATACCTGTATACTTGTTTTGTTCTGAATGCGGACTTTCCTGAAGTATGTCTGTATTCGCGCCGGAGCACCACCAGAAAAAACGGGTAAATCCACTGATGGTTCGAATGGGTTGTTGGGTATGTGGTATTGATTCCATGGTTATTCAGTTTATGAACAGTCATATCTGACTGGTTATTTTTTGTAATATTTTCGAATCGATTGAACAATATTTTTGATTTCAGGATATTCTTTAAAGGTATCTTCCAATTTGTCCAACAAACCGGATTTAAAAGTGGTAAATCCTTTTGCGTCGATAGTACGGCTTATCAAATGGGTATTTAATGCTTCCGGCACCGGTTGGGGAATACTATGATTTCTTTGCAGTTCAATCACCCCCGGTACCCGGAAAGACGGAAAAGGTATGCTATCCGGCTTTTTAATTACAGAAAGTGTTGTTTTAAATAATTCAATTGTATGCGTATTTATTTCCGGTATCGGAATCTTCAGCTTTTCCATCACCGGCACAGGGAACACACGAATAAGAAAGGATATTTCTTTACTATAATTTCTGTTTTTAGCAATGAGTTTGTAAGTTGTATGCTGTTGTGGAAATAATTCCTTTTTGCCTATTGCCTGCACAAACCCATCCCCTTCTATCGAAATCCAGTCGGCATTCAATACATTCCAGTGCAACTCTGCTGTTTGCCCCTGAATAATACCGTATTGATGCGGAAAATCTGCATGTGACTGCAGTTCCATACGTCTGTTCAGCCGGGTGTCTATGACATACAAGCTATAAGACAGGATAGGTTCAGTGAGATTTTCCGGAATTTCTTTTGGCTTGAATGCATTAATATCCTCTTCCGAAGTTGATTTCCTGCGAAGTATCATCCAGCCAGCAAAGGCAAGCACCACCAAAAAAAATACGGTCGTTGTCACTGGTTCGTTTATGCTTATACGTCGCAAAAACTTAAAAAGTATTACCAATGGTTCCACACCGGGGAATTTTAAGAGTATTTAAGTATCTCGCCTAAAAAACCAATCTGTCAAAATGTCACTTTTGTTTGATTTTTTGTATATTTGCAATCCATTTATTGAAAACTGATAACCGATATCATCCAAGCATTAATGAATGAGCTATTAGACTATATTGGTAACAAAAAACATGATGAATCCCGTCAGGGGGAGGCATTGAATATACCGTTGAACGAATCTGAATTTCGGAATAATAAGCATTTTTATATTGAAAGCTACGGCTGCCAAATGAACTTCAGCGACAGCGAAATTGTGGCATCTGTTTTAGACAAACAGGGGTATTCCATCACCACCAATATTTTTGATGCGGACCTGGTATTGCTGAACACCTGTTCTATCCGTGAGAAGGCAGAGCAAACAGTCCGCAACCGCCTAAAATCAATTAATGAAATAAAGGAACAAAAACCGGGCATGCTGGTAGGTGTGCTGGGGTGTATGGCAGAACGATTGAAATCAAAATTTCTGGAAGAAGAGAAATTAGTGGATATCGTTGTTGGCCCGGATGCCTATCGTTCCTTACCGGAATTGCTGGAAGAAGCGGAAGGCGGACAAAAAGGTGTGAATGTTTTATTATCCCGTGAAGAAACGTATGCAGATATCTCTCCGGTCCGGCTGGATAAAAACGGTATCACCGCATTCATTTCCATCATGCGCGGCTGCGATAACATGTGTTCTTTTTGTGTGGTGCCGTTTACCCGCGGACGTGAACGAAGCAGAGATCCTCAGACTATATTGGCTGAAGCAAGAGATTTATTTCAGAAAGGATACAGAGAAGTCACCTTGTTGGGCCAGAATGTGGATTCTTACAAATGGAAGGGAGAAGAAAACCATACCAATAAAGACGCTGAGGTGGTGATGAATTTTGCGCAATTGCTCGAAGCTGTGGCACAGGTAAGTCCTTTACTTCGTGTTCGCTTTTCCACTTCTCATCCTAAAGATATCACAGATGAAGTGCTGCATACTATTGCGCGGTATGACAATATCTGCAATTACATACATCTCCCCGTTCAGAGCGGAAGTTCAAGCTGCCTGGAACGGATGAACAGAACCTATGACCGGGAGTGGTATATGGAAAGAGTGAATGCCATCAAACGTATTATTCCGGATTGCGGAATTTCCAGCGATGTAATTGCGGGTTTCTGCGGAGAAACCGAAGAAGAATATCAGGAAACACTTTCTATGATGGAATTTGTAAAGTATGACCTGAGTTACATGTTTTACTATTCCGAACGTCCGGGGACATTAGCCGCCAGAAAATACAAGGATGATGTGGCAATGGAAGTCAAAAAAAGAAGGCTTAATGAAATCGTGGATTTACAAAACAGGCATTCTTTAGAAAACAACCTCAAGGACATAGGAAAAACCGCAAAAGTGCTCATAGAGAAAACATCCAAAAAAAGTGAAGATGAGCTTTGTGGCCGAAACTCACAAAACAAGATGATTGTCTTTCCGAGAGAGAACTATAAAATCGGCCAATACGTCAATGTATTAATTGAAAGCTGCAACAAGGCGACACTGAGGGGAAAAGTATTGGAATTAACGGATGATTACCTATAAAAACTGCTAACTGACTATTCATGGAATTACAATCCGTCAAACAACGATTTGGAATTATCGGCAACGCGCCGGCACTCAACAGAGCATTGGAGGTGGCAGTGAGAGTGGCTCCTACCAACCTTTCCGTGCTTATTACCGGAGAGAGCGGTGTGGGAAAAGAGGTGTTTTCCCAAATTATACATAATCTGTCTACACGAAAACACGAAAATTTTATTTCCGTCAACTGCGGCGCCATTCCTGAAGGAACTATAGACTCTGAATTATTCGGTCACGAAAAAGGGGCGTTTACCGGTGCTCACGATAAACGCAAAGGATATTTTGAAACAGTGAATGGCGGCACCATTTTTTTAGATGAAATCGGTGAAATGCCCGTAGGCACTCAGGCGAGGCTGCTCCGGTTACTGGAAAACGGCGAATTTATTAAAGTTGGATCATCCGTCGTACAGAAAACGGATGTCCGCGTTCTGGCTGCTACCAACGTTGATTTACCCAAACTTATACAGCAGGGAAAATTTCGGGAAGATTTGTACTACCGGTTGAATACCGTCCCGATATCTGTTCCTGCTTTACGGGAACGCAAAGAAGATATCATCATTCTCTTCAGGAAATTTGCGTCTGATTTCTCCGAAAAATACAGGATGCCTCCGGTGCAGCTGGCAGAAGACGCCAAACAGGTACTGATTAATTACCGCTTTCCGGGAAACATACGCGAGTTAAAAAACATATCCGAACAGGTATCTGTATTATCCAGAGAGAAGACTATCACCAAGGAAGAACTGGTAAAATTTATCCCGAATATAGAAACCTCCAATCTGCCGGCGCTGGCGCATTCCGCCGAATCCGCATCGTTTACCGACAGAGAATTGCTGTATAAAATGATTTTCGATATCAAACATGATTTGAACGAATTAAAACGTTTTGTCTGGAATGCCACCAACGGAAATATCCAGAATGCCAATATTGATTTCAGCGATATTATAAAAGAAAATCAGCACACAGCACATATTGATTACCCGTCAAAACAATTGCCGGTGATAGAGCACCCTCTTCCGCAAAATATACCTGCTGGTTCACCGGGAACGATTGTTTTAAATCAGGAACCGGATTATGAAGTAAGCAATATTGAACAAAACCTGTCGCTCGCCGATATGGAAAAAAATATGATTGTAAAAGCGCTCGAAAAACACAAAGGCAAACGAAGAGACGCCGCTCTGGACTTAGGTATTTCAGAACGTACATTATACAGAAAAATTAAAGAGTATGAACTGGAAGATTAGTCAACGATTGAACTTTATCGTTACACATTTCCCGGTCAGAAAAGTGTTGATTATTGCTTGCATATTTTGCATTGCTCTGCTCTCTTCCTGTAAAATATACCGCTTTACGGATGCCAGCGTTGACCCGAACTGGAAAACGTTTACCTTATCACAAACGCTGAATATCGCCACTTTGCAAAACCCAAATGCTGCTCCTTCTTTTACGGAAAGGCTGAAGGAAAAATTCCTTCGTGACACACGCCTTGCGCTGAACAGAGATAACGGTGATTTGGAGTTCAGCGCCACCATTACCGAATATTCCATTGAACCTGTTGCTATCACTAATACTGAAACAACGGCACAGAACCGGTTAAATATTACGGTTAAGGTGGATTGTATTAATAATTCAGACAAATCAAAAAGCTTCTCCCAGACATTCAGAGACGGAGAAAATTATGATGCAAACAGACAATTTTCTGATGTGGAAACCGGTTTGGTAAACAGCATATACGAACGACTGGTACAACAGATTTTCAATCGCACTTTCGGCAACTGGTAGCATGCAGATTCAACTACACCACATATTATCCAATCCTGCTTTATTATATGAAGTACCGGATGAACAGCTTCAGGGCTGGTTAGAAAAATATCCGTATGTCGCTTTGTTTCAATTAGCCGCTTTAAAAAGAAAAAAAAATTACACCGAGAAAGAGCTGCAGCACAGCGCATTTTATTTTAATAACAGAGAGAAGCTCTATTCCTTATTAAAAGAAAGCCCTGTTTCTATATATCCACTTCCGGGTATGGAGCAAGCGACAGTTCAAAAAGAAGAAGATGCTGCGATAAGTGAAACAACAGAAGAAATTGTAATATCAGACCCACGCATCGAGCAAAAACAAAGCATAGAAAATGAAGAAACAATAATAGATATACGAAAACAGGAAGAAATTCCACAAACAGAACCTGTTGTCCTTCCAGAAGAAATCATTACTAAAAAGAATTTTCCTGATCCGGATATTACTTCAACAATTGAAGCAACCCAACCGCTTTCCATTGCAGAACAGATATTAGCGGAAATAAGCAAAATCAAAGAAGATAGAGGGAAAAAATCAATTGCCACAGAAACAGAAACGGAGGAATCAGCAATAAAAGTACCCCCAAAAACAGAAGAACACACAGCGGAAATTTTAAATGAATCCAACAGAGACATTCAGATTATTGAGTCAACGGACAGAACTATACCTGAAATACAGATAACAGAAACCGATGACAACAAATCAGAAACGGACATTACAATCATCCGAAAAGAAACGGATATAATTTCCGATTTTCCGGAAGTTGATAGAGAAATTACAGCCATCACCTCCCCAGAAGTTTCCGCAAACAACGAAACAGTTGAAAATTCAGAAACATCCGCAGAAGAAAATGATATCCTGAATCTGTCCGCAGAATCATATCCGGAACCTTTACTGGTGCATATAGATAAGTCCACTCTACTGAAAGAATCATCTGCAGAACGTAATGATCAAGAGCAGACCTCTGAAAAGCCGCTAGCAGATGTTGCGGTATCTCCGGCAGAAGTTTCTGAAACGGTAAAAGAAAAATCCCTGTTTATTCCGGATGTCGAAGAAGATGTTATAGAAATACATATTGAAACAGAAATAGAAACCGATAAAGAGACTCCGGACATAACGGTTTCTCATCAAACTGAATCAATAGAGTCAGAAGCTATCCGCCAGCCAATCGTCACCAAAGAACTGGACGAGGTTGCTTTAAAAGAACCGCACACTTTTGTGGAATGGCTGCAATTGATTGATGGTAACTTGCAAGTACAAAAAACAGAAGAACCCAAAGAAAATACGGATTGGATAGAAATTCCGAGGTACGAAGTGGAGCAGGCAATTGCTAACAAACAATTAAATAATCAGGAAGAAGCAAAGCTCTTTGAACCTAATTTTGAAGAAGGTGAAGTGGATTTGTTTCATGAGATTGATGAGGAAGTAACCAAAATCGCCTCAGAATCAGTTAGTTTTAAACAAGATATGATGACAGAAACGCTGGCAAAAATATATCTGAAGCAAGGAAAGAAAGAAAAGGCATTAGAGATTTATAACGCACTTCTCTTGAAATTTCCCGAAAAAAGTAGTTACTTTGCAGGCCTTATTGAAACAATAGAAAAAAAAGAATAATATGTTTACCTTCCTTACCATACTGATAATTGTCGTTTGTCTGTTTATTATCATGATCGTTTTAATTCAAAACCCTAAAGGCGGTGGACTAACCGGCGGACTGGGAAGTGCGGCATCCAATGTAATTGGTGTACAAAGTGCCGGCGACGTGATGGAAAAAACCACCTGGGGTAGCGCTATCCTATTATTGGCCTTGTGTGTACTGACCGCTTTTGTCGTGCCTAAATCAGGCAGCAAGGAACAAATCAAAACACTGACGGAAGAAGCCGCCAAAATGAATGTTCCGAACGTTACCCCAACTGCTCCGGAAGCACCTGCACAACAACAGCAACAACCTGCTAGCAATCCGTTATCACAGCCGGGAAAGTAAGCGGTACCCAATTCTTATTTAGCCGTATATACTCATGTTTGTACAATCATCGTACTTCTTTTTTTTATGATGATAACTGTTAATTATATGGATACAATCTGAAAAATTAAAAGGAAATACCCTATTTTTACTGCTGAAATTTTCCAAACCCATTTAGTGTTTATCGTTTATGGAAATCAGCAAAGAAGAACTGATAGCAGATGTGCTCAAACACGAGCAGCCTTTCTTTGATGATTTCAGCACAACGGAATTAGCGGACTTCCTGAATGATTATCCGGAGTACGGCAATAAAATTATTGAAAATTTACCCCCTCACCGTGCTGTAAAGACACTGAAATTTCTCGACCTCAAACTTCAGAAAAAACTCATCCATACACTGCCATCCAATAAGGTCGCCATACTGATTCAGAATATGCATTTTGATGATAGAACTGCATTACTGAGCGAACTCACCAGCGAATCGGTCAAAAAGCTGGTCTTGTTTCTGCCACATGAAGACAGGATTGAAACATTATCGCTTTTAGGTTATCCTGAAGACAGCGTTGGCCGTCTGATGAACCCCGATTATATTGAAGTCAAGTCGAACTATACCGTACAGGAAGCGTTAAATAAAATCAGAAAATATGGAAGGGAAATAGAAAACATCAACTTTATTTATATCATTGATGACCATGAAAAACTGATTGACGATATCAACCTGAAAGAACTGCTCATTGCCTCTCCGGAAACCCGGCTCAGCGACCTCATGGATACCAAACACCTCGCCTTGCACGTTACTGACGACCAAGAGCATGCTACTTCCATTTTCCGAAAAAACAACAGAGCGGTGTTGCCGGTGGTTGATGACAATGGAATACTTTTAGGAATTGTAACTATTGATGATATTTTACGTGTTCAGAGTGAGGAAGACACGGAAGATATTCAGAAAATAGGCGGTACGGAAGCACTCGATGAACCTTATATGAATACCGCCTTCTTTGAACTGATGAAAAAGCGTGCCCCCTGGCTGGTCATTTTATTCTTAGGCGAAATGCTGACCGCAACTGCTATGAGTTTTTTTGAAGACGAAATTTCTAAAGCTGTTATTCTGGCACTCTTTATTCCCTTAATTATTTCCAGCGGCGGGAACTCCGGTTCACAGGCATCTACCTTAATTATTCGTGCTATGGCGCTGGGTGAAATTACCTTTGAAGACTGGTGGCGTGTCATGCGGCGCGAGATTATGAGCGGATTAGTGCTGGGAGCCATTCTGGGCGGTATTGGATTTTTGCGTATCATTCTCTGGTCTTCTTTTTCTCCTATTTACGGCGAACACTATATCTTAGTTGGGTTTACTGTAGCGATAACACTTATGGGTGTTGTTCTGTGGGGTACGTTATGCGGCTCAATGCTGCCTATCCTGTTAAAGAAAACCGGCATTGACCCTGCAACCTCCTCTGCTCCTTTTGTTGCTACACTGGTAGATGTTACAGGATTGGTGATTTATTTTCTCGTCGCGTCCCTGTTGCTGCATGGTACATTACTGTAAATACGCATCTGATTAGTCATTTTTGTTAACTGCAGGCTTACTGAACGCATCTATTTCATATAATTATGGCACATTCACACCATCCACATCAGGCACCGGTACTATCAAAAGTCAGTAATGCGTTTATGGCCGGCATCTTGCTCAATCTGGCATTTGTACTCGTGCAGGTTTTTTATGGCATTAAGTCACATTCTTTATCGCTCATTTCAGACGCAGGCCATAATTTCGCAGATGTAGCCAGCCTGTTGCTTTCGCTGATAGCCTTTAAACTACATAAAATTAAAGCTACTCAAAAATACACGTATGGCTATCGCAAGACGTCTGTTTTAGTTGCTTTGACAAATGCTATTATTCTGCTCATCTCCATTGGCATCATCTGTTATGAATCCATTATTCATCTTGTGCACCCGGTGGCACTGCCTGGCAAAACGGTAGCTATTGTTGCACTCACAGGCGTATTTGTCAATGGTATTTCCGCTTTCTTCTTTTTCAGGGATAAAGACCATGACCTGAATATAAAGAGTGCATTTCTGCATTTGGCGGCGGACGCTCTCCTCTCATTAGGAATTGTAATAGGCGGAATTATTATCTATTTTACCGGTTGGTACCGGATAGATGCTATTTTAAGTTTACTAATCGCAATCGTAATATTATACAGCACCTGGAAGTTATTAATTGACAGCATTCAGCTTTCTGTCGACGGTGTACCACAGAATATCGATATCGGGGCGATACGACATGCAGCCAGCGATATTCAGGGTATCATCAATATGCATCATCTGCATATTTGGGCACTCAGCACTTCCGAAAATGCATTAACAGCACATCTCTTACTTGATAACAATGTAGATATCGCCACCGAACAAAGGCTCAAACAGGAACTTCGACAGCGATTATTAAAAATCAACATTCATCATATCACCCTCGAAACAGAACGTGTGTCGCAGCCATGTATCGACTGTGATTGTGTAGAATGATCGATATTACCAGAAATGATAAAAACAACATAACTTTAAATCCACACTCCTTTTCTTATCTTTGCCACTCAAAATTTCAACTTAATCAATAAGTTATACTATGGGATTACAATGCGGCATCGTAGGATTACCAAACGTTGGAAAATCAACTCTTTTTAATGCAGTCAGTAACAATGCGAAAGCACAGGCCAGCAACTACCGGTTTTGTACGATAGAGCCTAATGTTGGATTAGTGGATGTTCCGGATGAGCGCCTGAACAAACTCGCAGAAATTGTTATCCCAAATCGAATCGTACCTACTACCATTGAATTTGTGGACATTGCCGGCCTGGTAAAAGGCGCCAGCAAAGGAGAAGGATTGGGAAATAAATTTCTGGCGAATATCCGTGAAGTGGATGCCATCATTCACGTTATCCGCTGCTTTGAAGATGAAAATATCCTGCGCGAAGAAGGGGCTATTAATCCTGTAGGAGATAAAGATATTATTGATACGGAACTGCAGCTCAAAGACCTGGAGAGTGTTGAGAAGAAGATTTCAAAAATCCAGAAACAGGCGAAAGTCGGCAATGACGCAAAAGCGAAACATGAATATGATGTACTCCTGCAATGCCAGCAATGCCTGAGCGATGGCAAAAACATCCGTTCCCTGAACTTTTCCAAAGAAGACAAACTGCTTTTCGCGGATTTATGCTTTCTGACAGACAAGCCTGTTTTATATGTGGCCAATGTAGATGAAGCATCTATCCTTTCGGGAAACAAATACTCGGAAGCGCTGGCAAAGATAGCCAAAGAAGAAGGCGCTCAGGTGATTGTACTCAACAACTCAGTGGAAGCACAGATATCTGAAATGGAAGAAGAGGATAAAGCTTTATTCCAGTCGGAATATGGCCTTACGGAACCGGGGTTAAACCGTTTAATCCGTTCTGCATACAAACTTCTGAACCTGATTACCTACTTTACTGCCGGCGTGCAGGAAGTACGCGCATGGACTATCCATGAAGGCTGGAAAGCACCGCAGGCGGCCAGTGTCATTCATACCGACTTTGAAAAAGGATTTATCAAGGCGGAAGTCATCGGATATGAAGATTTCATCCATTACAAGAGCGAAGCGGCCTGCCGGGAACACGGTAAATTACGCATTGAAGGAAAAGAATACATTGTAAAAGACGGAGATGTGATGCATTTCAGGTTTAATGTGTAATAAAGTTAGATTGCGGGAATTAAATTATTTTGTATCTTTGTAACATAAAATTAGTCATTTTAAAAATTAAGTCAACATGGGACGCGGTGATAAGAAAACAAAAAAAGGAAAAATCTTTGCAGGTTCATTTGGTAAATCAAGACCTCATAAAGTAAAAAACACTAAGGCTGCAGCTAAAAACTAATTCAGCTTTTTTTAACCTTTATAAAGATGCCTTACTGCTTTCAGTGAGGCATTTTTAGTTTCAGAGGGTGTATTTTAAAAATATTACTTCATTTTTATCTGTACTATAAGCTGCTATCACTATTTTTACTGTAGAAACTAATGGAAGCTAGCCATACAAATCTTAAGATCGCACAAGTCATTGATGTGTTTGAAAATGCCATCAACGGTGGTGGCATTTCCACACAGCGTTTCACCAAATTATTACGACAGCAAGGCCATCGTGTCATTTTGATTGCTAATGGTGAAGAGGCGACTGATAAGGTGGCGCTACGCTCTTATTACCCTCCTATTCCATTTACCAAACGGATTTTAAAACGAATGAAGTTTGTCTTTGCAAAACCGGACGAAGCAAAGATGGAGCGGGTTTTTTCTGAAGTGGATATCGTTCACAATCAGTTTCCACTGTGGCTGGGGGCTGCAACTGTGCGTATTGCCAACCAACTGGGCAAGCCGCTTGTCTCTACATTCCATGTCCAGGGCGAACAGATAATGTATAACAGCGGACTGACGCACCCTTTCTGGACAAAGCTTATTTACCGTTACTTTGTTAAACACATTTACAATAAATCGGATATCGTCATTTGCCCCAGTAAATTTGCTGAACAGGAGATTAAACGCTATGGCGTGACACGGCCCACTGTCGTCATTTCTAACGGCGTAACACCGGACTACAGAAAGATAGATATCCCCAAAAGATATCCCGGGAAATTCACCATCCTGACAGTAGGCAGAAATGCAGCGGAAAAAAGACAGGAAATGCTGATTCGCGCCATTGCCGATTCTAAATACAAAGACAAAATACAATTGATTATTCTCGGTGACGGTCCGCAACGCCATGCATTAGAAAAACTAAGCCATGAGTTACTAAACGGAACAACAGAATTCAAACTGGTACCACAGGAAAAGGTGATAGAATATTACAATTCCGTTGATTTATATGTACATTCCGCAGCCATAGAAGTAGAATGTATGACTGCTCTCGAAGCAATGGCTTGCGGGCTGCCACTGTTGATAGCCGATTCTGTGCTGAGTGCCACCAAACAATTTGCTCTTGGGGAGAAATTCCTCTTTAAAACACAAGCCGAACTGACAAAAAAGATTGATTATTTTTTTACCAACAGCGCGGAATTGATACAGGCCGCAGAACAATACTTAGAATTATCCAAGCAATATTCCATTGAACGTTCGTATCAGAAATTAACAGACACTTACTATAAGGCCCTGAAGATGCATGAAATTACAGTTCCTGCACAACATACCGTATTCGAGGAAGCCTAAACACAGCATTATCCGAACCATCTTCGTTTAAAATCATTTTTTATCGGTACCGGCAGAAAGATGGAAGAAAACAATACGGCTATCAGAATCAATGGTATGACTGCCGCATGATAGGTCTGAGGATTAGCCCACCATCCTATCAGCAACACAATTAAAATGATACGGTAAACTTTGATGTAGGATATGGACCAGGCCGGTGGGTTTTTCTTCAGCATGAAAAAGATAACGGGAATATTTAACGGCATAGACCATAAAATATTGAGATTCCATTTGGTGGAATGATGATCAGTAAAAAACCACATAAATACAAAGAGCCAGCCTAACAAGCCCAATATGGCAAAATACAATACGGGAATAAATTTAACCCTTGCAAACAGTCTCGTTTTAATTTGAATAATCAGAATTAGTGAAAACAATATCCAGAACAGTAAGCCGGGCGTAAACCATTGTCCGGGATGATGTTCCGGCACAACATCCAGAATCAGGTTATTTCCGGAAACCAACGGTTTCCCGTCAACGGTTGCGCTGTCAAACAACTGCATCAGCTCATCCGGCAGAAAGGTTCTTCCAAAACCTGCCTGTTGGTCCGTAGGAACGCCAATCAGTAAATCCATACCTAAATCCAGCCACTCATCTTTGACGTTTCTGTCTATTAACTGCCTGTAAGTAGAAGCATCGTCAATATCCGCCTTATATTTTTTATTCTTGAATAAAGAGAGAATCACATTTCTGGGGCGGGTGGAGCAGTTGTCAAACAGAAAATCGTACTTGTAGTATTTATTTTCTTCCCGGGCATTAATCGTCAGCAACTCAAACAAACGTTGCTTTTGTTCCTGCTTCAGGTTCAGGGGTTGTTCGCGAATCCATCTGTTTTCCTCCCTGTAGTTTTCTTCAAACATCGGATAGCTGTCAATCGACTCATAATACATAAGTTTTCCCCTGATAAATTTCATTAAGAAACCAGGCTCAGCAAAGCTAAAGGTGCCGTAATTATAGACGATATCCCATCCCAAAATAGAATCCCTGATACGGATAGCGGTATGCCCGAAATTCTGATAAATTTGCTCATCTCCTCTTCCGACTGTCAACAAACTCGCATTGGAATAAGCTGAGAGCGCCGGAACTTTCATGTCTTCATTATATCCCAGCGCACTGTTGCAGAGCATAAGAAATGTTAAGATATAAAGTATTTTAAGAGGATTCCAATTCATGGAACGAATATAGTCATAAAACTTTTTATTAGAAAAAACGTTTAATTTTAATATACGTTCATGAGAAAAATACCTGTATTATTGTTTTTAGTAACGGCAATCGCACTGACAAGCCTGACATGTCAGTCAGGACACCGGCCCAAAAGATTACAGCACCCCATTTCGTTATCAACCAAAACCACCACGCCCATGGATACAACACCCGTACAAAAAACTGAAGAAGAATGGAAACAAATCCTTTCTGATGAAGAATATGCTGTCTTGCGTCAAGCCGGCACTGAACGTCCCTTTACCGGCAAATATACCGATACAGATGACAAAGGCAATTACTACTGCAAAGCATGTGGCAATCTCCTTTTTACATCAGAAACAAAATATCACAGCGGCTGCGGTTGGCCTGCATTTTATGATAAAGCGGGAAACAGCGCCGTAGAAACAAGAATGGACTACTCACATGGCATGACAAGGATAGAAGTGGTTTGTAAAAAATGTCAGTCTCATTTAGGACATGTGTTTGAAGATGGCCCGAGAGATAAAACAGGACTGCGTTACTGCATCAATTCCATTAGTCTGGATTTTAAGGAAGACAGTACTAAACATAAATAAAAAAAGCCTAGGATTTAACTTCCGCAGGTTTTCCGAATTTAAAGGATGCCCAGAAAATAACGAGTGAAATAAAAATAAATGGAAAACTAAGCCATTGTCCGTGGTTCAGAGTTACACCCAGCATGGTCAGCTGATTTTCATCCACTTTCCAGAACTCCAGAAAGAATCTGCCTGCAAACATCATAAACAGGAATATAGCCATCAAACTTCCTTCACGCGGTTTATTTTTGGAACGGATATAAATAATGAGTATCACCACAAATATCAAATCATACAGGAAAGCTTCAAACAATTGAACCGGCACTCTCGGCATTGTTTCTCCCAGTCGTTCAAACACAACCCCCCAGCTTCCATCCGTGTAGTCACCCACAATTTCAGAGTTAAAGAAATTACCATAACGTATAAAAGAACCACCGATAGCCGTAGGAATGGCTACCCTGTCAATAATCCAGAGGAATGATTGATCCGGATGTTGGCGCTTGTATAAAAAAAGCGCGACAGGAATAGCGATAGCCGCGCCATGGCTGGCCAGCCCTCCTTTCCAAATTTGTACAATCTCCAAAAGATGCTGGCTATAGTAATCCCACTGATAAAAGAACACATGGCCAAGACGTGCACCAATCAGTACAGCAAAAAACATATACATCAGCAATTGGTCGGCGCCTTCCGTATCTTTATTTTCTTTCTTAAAAATCCAAAAGAGGATATTATATCCTAAAAAGAAAGCAGCACCATACAACAAGCTGTACCAGCGGATGCCGAAATTTTCAGATATCATAAAGATTTCCGGCCGGATGTTCCAATGTATGATAAATGCCAATAGACTGTTCATGCGTATAATTTGTGCGCCAAAGTTAGCAATTAATTTCGTTTAGACCATACCGGTAAATATATGGCCAAAAGTTAATAAACGTAAAAATGGCAATTATATATATTGCAACTACAGACAGCAAACGAAATGTTGCTTCTGAGATTTATACCCTTTGATATTTCTTGTTCTGTATATAACCATCAGAGCCTCCGCTACCTATTTCAAAACATAACATTCAATTTACAAATTGCTCTATATTTTTGTTAGGACAAAATGTTGATACATTAAAATGCCTTACCCAAATTGAAAAAATCACAGGACAAATTCAATGTGCAAATTGCCACTGCCGAGCACGTTAGTTTCGCCCAGGAATTAAGCAAATTATACGAAGATTCCGCCAAAAAACGCGGCACCGGAATCGCCAAAAGGGATCCGGAATACATCATCGAAAAAATTCTTCAGAATAAGGCCATCATTGCCACTACGCATCAAAATCAACTTGCCGGTTTTTGTTATATCGAAACCTGGGAAGGTAAAAACTATGTCGCCAACTCAGGTCTGATTGTCAGGGAAGAATACCGCCATCACGGTCTGGCAAAAAAAATAAAGAAATTTGTTTTTGAGTATACCCGCAAAAAATATCCGCAGGCAAAAATATTCGGTATCACCACCAGTCTGGCCGTCATGAAACTGAACTCGGATTTAGGTTACAAACCCGTTACGTTTTCCGAACTAACACAGGACGATGCATTCTGGAGCGGCTGCAAGAGTTGTATCAATTTTGATGTTTTAACCCGCACAGGCCGAAAAAATTGCTTGTGTACAGGCATGCTCTATGACCCTAAGGACGAAAAGAAAAAATCGTTTGTAAAGGCTAAGAAAGTGGAAAAGAAAATTCCTGCAAAACTAAAAACACCGAAGGCGCAACGCATCCGTGTAGTAAAGTCCGCAGGAAAAAGTAAGGCGAATAAAAAATAATACCATGGCAAACAACAAAGTAGTTTTGGCATACAGCGGCGGTTTGGACACTTCCTATTGTGTCAAATACCTGACGGAAGAAAAAAAGCTGGATGTTTACGCCATTACCGTCAATACAGGCGGTTTCACGGCAGAACAACTGCAGGCAATTGAAACGAGAGCAAAAGAACTGGGGGTAAAAGAATTTGTGGTGCGTGATGTTGTCAGAGATTATTATGATAAATGCATCAAATACCTGATTTCCGGAAATGTATTAAAAAACAACACTTATCCCCTTTCGGTGAGTGCGGAACGTGTCTTTCAGGCTATTGCGGTAGCGGAATATGCAAAAGAAATCAGCGCCTCCTTTATAGCACATGGCAGCACCGGCGCAGGCAACGACCAGGTACGTTTTGATATGGTCTTTAATATTGTACTGCCGGAAGCAGGTATCATTACTCCAATCAGAGACAATAAACTTTCTCGAGAAGAAGAAATTGACTACCTGAAAAAGTATGGTGTAGAGATTGATGCGAAGAAAGCAGCCTATTCCATCAACCAGGGAATATGGGGAACCAGCGTAGGCGGAAAAGAAACGCTGACATCGAGACTTACTTTACCGGAAACGGCATACCCAACTCAGGCAACCAAAACGGAAGAGGAAACCATAGAAATTGAATTCATCAAAGGAGAGCCGTTTGGCCTGAACGGCAAAACGTATACACACCCAACAGAACTTATTATAGCCTTAAATAAACAGGCAGCACCCTTTGGTATCGGCAGAGATATTCATGTCGGTGATACCATAATCGGCATCAAAGGGCGTGTAGGCTTTGAAGCGGCAGCGCCACTTATTCTGATTAAAGCACACCATCTGCTGGAAAAACATACCCTCACTAAGCAACAATTGTTTTGGAAAGACCAGCTGAGCAATGTTTACGGCAGTAATTTACATGAAGGATTATTTTTTGAACCGCTGATGCGAGACCTCGAGGCATTTTTAGATCATACCCAATCGCAGGTAAGCGGGAAAGTATTTATAAAGCTTTCTCCTTATCGTTTTGAACTATGCGGTATCGAATCACCATTTGATTTGATGAGCAGTAAATTCGGCAGCTACGGAGAGATGAATAATAGCTGGACAGGAGACGATGTCAAAGGTTTTGCCAAAATATTTTCCAATCAAATGATGATTTGGAAAAAAATAAAAGAACAGGGACAATAATTCCGTTTACTTCTCAGGCGCATTCAGTTTCATGTACCGGGAACGGATCCGACTCAGGTTTTCATGTGTCATACCCAAAAATACAGCAATATTCTTCATTGAAATCCTGTTGATAAGCGCTCCGTACATCTTCAGAAAGGTAGTATATTTATCTTCCGCGTTTAACGAACGGAATGCTACAATCATATCAGAATATTTTTTAAAATGCCGGGTCATGTGGGCAGCATACATCGTCTGAACTTCATGGTCATCCGCACATAGTTGCAAAAATCCTTTTGCATCAATCTCCACCATTACCGAGTCTTCGATTGCTTCAAAGATAAAATTATTCGGTATTCCTGTACTGTAAGAAACCTGCCCTCCGATAAAATCTCCTTCGCTGACAAAGCGGTCTATTACCATCTTTTCATCTTTAAAATAATAGGCCATTACAATGCCTTTGTGTATAAAATATATCTTATTGGCAATTTCACCCTGATTGAAAATAATAGATTTTTTACGGAAGGTAACCAGCTTACATAAGCGCAATAAGGCCTGCATGTTTGCGGCCGGAATGGAATAACTAACATCCAGCACATGTTTCATGTAGTTAAACGCATCTGTCGGGTTAATCTCTTCTTTTGTTTTCATAGAGTACTACAGCCTGCAGTTAGGCAGATGTACAAAATTAAATAATTTATAATAATTGTAAAGGATAGATGAAAAGGAAAAAAATCAAATACCGGCAACTGCGGTAATTTATTTTTTATCGAATTTGGCGCGTATTCTGCTGAGTGTCTCAGGTGTCATCCCTAAATAATTGGATATTTCTTTTAAGGAAACCCGATTGGTTAAATCGCCAAACTGATTCACAAACTCATAATATCTTTCTTCCGAGGACAGGATTTGAAAATAAACAAATTCTCGGCGTACTTCGTATGAAACATTTCCATATTGACACGGTAGAGGCGTTCTACTTCGTGCGACTGGGCACACAAGGCTTCAAGGTCTGCATATTTAATCCTCAGCAAAGTCACATCTTCTATGGATTCATAGACATGTGTTCCTGGTTTTTTGGTAAGATGTGTAAAATTCCCGCCAAACAAACCGCCTTCCTTTTCAAATCGTTCTATAACGGGTTTATCGTTTTTGTAGAAATAAACTTTTACGATTCCTTTGTAAATGAAATAAAAGTATTCAGCGACTTCGCCTTCATTAATGATGATTGAATTTTTTTTAAAGGTAACGAGGTCAAAAAGGTTAACCAATAAGTTTAAATCCTTCTCCTGTACATCTACAATAGAGCTTAGGAATCTCTTCAGAAACTCTTTGGCTTCTGCTTCCGTGTGTTTGTTGGGATATTTTATCATTGTTTACACTACAAATTTAAAACATTCTGTCCAAAGGATGCAACTGATAAATTGCTTTATATCAAAAATCAATTAACAACCTATTTTTAATAACAAATTAAGGATATGTGAAAAAAGTAATTATTTATTTGAAAATAAAACAGAAAATACCAAACCAAAGAAAATTTTACAAGAATTCTGAAAATAGTAAGGGAATTTCAGAAAAAGGGTATGGAAAATTACATCAATTCAAAATTCACCAAGTGCCCGGAAAAATCCTGCAAGAAATTAATGCTTGGAACGCAGCCTGCTGAGTGTTTCCTGTGTCAGTCCCAGATAAGATGCCACGTATCTTAATGGCACCCGGTTCAATAAATCAGGATGTTGTTTTACAAACAACTGATATCTTTCTTCCGCAGACAAAAACATGACATCAAAGGAACGTTTCATGAAGTTAGAAAAATAAGACTCCACCATTTTCCTTCCCAGATGTTCCAGTGAATGATATTTCTTATAATAGGATTCCAGCGTCGAGTATTTTATTTTCAAAACATTACTATCTTCCAGAGCCTCATAGTTGCTGAAATTCGCATTGCCTGATAATAAACTATAAGTAGCAGCGAATACCATATTTTCTTTAATGAACCAGGTGGTTATTTCTTTCTCTTCTTTTACATAATAAATCCTGACTATGCCATTACATATAAAATAGACATCATCTGTAAACTCACCGGCTTCCAGAATTATCTCTTTCTTTGAAAATTTGTCAAGCGTAAACTCGTCAACCAGTTCATTTAATTCACCCAGCGGGGTATTCGGCCCTAAAGACAGAAAATAATCCCGTAACTGATTTTTTGCATCTTCAATGTTTATTTTGGGTTTTTGCATTTAAGAAACTTATTATTGTCAGAAAACACATGTTAGATGGCTTCATTTCCTGTATTTAAACTCCACGTTATAAACTCCAAAAAGAGGCCTTCTATCACTTATCAAAAGCAAAATACTAAATTTCTTGATATAAATCAAACTTTTCGAGATAATCTGCTACTTTTTTTACAAATAGTCCGCCTAACATACCATCAACCACACGATGGTCGTAGGTGTGAGACAGGTACATCATATGGCGGATGGCTATCACATCCTGCCCGTCCACCTCAATTACAACAGGCTTTTTAGTGATACTGCCTACCGCCATTATGGCCACCTGAGGCTGGTTGATAATGGGGGTACCAATAATATTCCCAAATGTGCCTATATTGGAAATGGTGTATGTGCCGTCTGAAACATCATCCGCCTGCAAAGAGTTGGAACGTGCTTTCAGAACAATGGTGTTCATCGACTTGGCAATACCCAGCAAACTTTTCTGATCCGCGTTCCGTACTACCGGAACGATTAGATTGCCGCTGGGCAATGCGGTAGCCACACCAATATTAATATCCTTCTTTTTAATAATCTTATCGCCATCTACACTGACATTAATCATGGGAAAATCTTTAATCGCCTTGGCGATGGCTTCCACAAATACAGGCATAAAGGACAGGCTGAATCCTTCACGCTTCTGAAATGCATGCTTATGCTTCTCTCTCCACTTCACCACATTGGTTACATCGCATTCTACAAAAGATGAAACGTGTGCGGAAGTTTTACGGGAGTTAATCATATGCTGCGCTATCAGCTTTCGCATCCTGTCCATTTCAATTATCTCCGTATTAGCCGAACCCGCCGACAATGACTCCGCTACCGTATCCGTAATCATTTTCTTTTCCACTTTCTGCTCCGTCTGAACTTCTTTAACCTTTGCCGGCTGAACGGCCAAACCCTTCTTTTTCTTTTCTACATACTCTAATATATCCTCTTTCGTGACACGTCCATCCACACCATTTCCCTGGATGGTTTCCAGTTCCAGCATGGAAATATTTTCCACCTGAGCAATATTTAATACCAAAGGAGAATAGTACCTGCCTACTGGTAGAGAAACCGGCGACTGTGAGATTTGTCTGGCAATGACAACCGTCTTTTCCACCTGTTTGACTGAAGTTGCTTCTTCCTGTCCGGTGGTTGTTTCAACAGGTATTTTAACTGTTTCAGTTTGCGGAATGGATGGTTCAATTTTTTCCACTCCCTTATTCTTTTCAGGAATATACTGTACCGGCGCATCTCCTTCCACTTCCAGAATAGCCAATGGCTCACCGACGGCTACAACGGCATCCACCTCATACAGCAACTGCTTAATAACGCCGCTGACTGGGCTCGGCACTTCGGAATCTACTTTGTCGGTAGCCACTTCCAAGACCACATCCTGTTCATTCACCGTATCACCTACTTTTTTATGCCAGGCAAGGATGGTAGCTTCGATCACACTCTCGCCCATTTTAGGCATTAACAATTTATATTCCGCCATTGTATCTTATTATAAGGTACTAAAATTAAGGTTTTAATTGATTCAATAAAAACTTTCGCAGCATTACTAACGACACGACTCCTGTAAGCTGGATATTTCTTTCTCTGTTATTAGTAAAAGATAAGCGTTTTACAATTGTTTTTTCTTTACTTCCCACACCAATATACACGGTTCCTACCGGCTTCTCAACTGTTCCGCCTGTGGGGCCGGCAACTCCTGAAACAGCGATTACAACATCCGTTTTCAGTACCTCCAGTGCACCGTTTATCATTTCCTGAACCGTTTGTTCGCTCACGGCACCATGCGCTGTTAATGTTGTTTCCTTTACGCCTAACACCGCTTTTTTAACATCATTGGAGTACGAAACAATGCTTCCGTTAAAATAATTCGAACTCCCTGAAACAGAAGTTATCAGATGCGCAATATAGCCGCCTGTGCAGCTCTCTGCCGTGCCGAGCGTCCATCTTTTTTCCAGGAGCATTTCGCCTACCTTTTGTTCCAGTGTATCCTCCTCAAATCCAAAAATAAATTCCTGAATGGCATTCACCACAACTGTCTCCGCATCGATGATAAGTTTTTCCAGCACATGCCTGTCATCGCCTTTTACCGTCAGCCGAAGTCGCACTTTTCCTACATTTGGCAGATAAGCCAATTTTACACGCGCATCTTTTGACGCTTCGAAATCTCTCAACCGTTCCGCCAGCACGGTTTCCCCCACTCCTGCTGTCAGGATGTTCCTGTGCAGTATAACAGGCAGTGTAAAATGCTGGTGCAAATACGGAATCACCGCATCTGTAATCATCGCCTTCATTTCATAAGGTACTCCCGGCATGGAAACGATTACCTTATCTCCTTTTCTGAACAACATACCCGGAGCGGTTCCCAGGGCATTTTGAATAACTGTACAATTATCCGGAACCCAGGCCATCGTTTTGGCTTCCTCCGTAATTTCCCTGTTTCTTAGTTTATAGATAGAAGCGATATTTTGAAAAGCAGCTTCGTTATATACCAATTGTGCGCCAAAATAATCATTCAGGACATCTTTGGTAATATCATCCGATGTGGGGCCTAAACCACCCGTAATCAGCACAACGGAGGAAACAGAAAGCGCCTGCTCCAGCGATTGTACAATATCTGTTCGTTCATCACTCAGGGAAACATGATGGATAACATCCACACCGATTCCATTCATCTCCCTGGATATCCACTGTGCATTCGTATTCAGGGTTTGGCCTATCAACAACTCATCGCCAATACAAAGTATGGTAGCTTTCATTATTTGAGATTAATTTCCTAAATTGACAAAAAATTTTTGGTAAAGTTTTTGATTCAACAAATAAAAGCAATTCTATGAAAAGATTTCTGAGTATTTTTTTGGTATCCCTTTTACTCTTTGGATGCACGGCACAACAAATCCAAAACACAGTAGATGCCGTTTTAGGCTCTGCCTCAGCTGATCCGACAGAACAGGAAGCAGGAAACGGTATCAAAGAAGCGCTCGGTATAGGAATTACCAATGGTATGGGTTTATTATCCCAAACCGATGGTTTCTTAGGAAATGATTTAGTGAAAATCCCATGGCCCGAACAAGCCAAACCCGTCATGGATGCCATGCTGAAACTAGGCATGCAAAAGCAAGTGAATAATGTGACCACTTCCCTGAACCGCGCGGCAGAAAAAGCGTCCGGGGTTGCCATTGATGTTTTCATTCAGGCTATTAAGCAAATGACCATTCAGGATGCCCTGCAAATTGTATTAGGGGGCAACGGAACCGCAACGGCATACTTGAAAAAAACAACCACCCCTATCTTAACGGAAAAATTCAGACCCATCGTTGACCAATCGCTGGGACAGGTGAATGCGACCAAATACTGGGGTGAAGCTACCACCGTTTATAATAAAATACCATTCGTTAAACCTGTAAATACGGATTTGACCGGATTTGTAACTGAGAAAGCGCTGGAAGGTGTGTTTAAAATGGTGGAAAAAGAAGAAAACAAAATCAGGGAAAATCCGCTGGCAAGAACAACCGATTTATTGAAAAAAGTATTCAGCTTCGCTGACAGGAAGAAATAATATTTCAGAAACAGATAGAATAGTAAAAATGTCTCGCAAACCACAACAAGGCCCGTTACAAGGCATAAGAATTTTAGATTTAAGCCGCCTGTTACCCGGACCACTTGCCACGCAAATGATGGCAGACCTAGGCGCTGAAGTCATCAAGATTGAAGATCCTAAAGCACCGGACTATACGCGTTTTTTTCCACCGCAAAAAGGCTCGCTCTCGCTTCACTACCTCAGCATCAACCGCAGCAAGAAATCCATCACACTTGACCTGAAATCGGAAGCTGGTAGAAACAAATTCTTCGAACTCGTCATGACCGCCGATATTGTCATCGATTCGTTCCGTCCGGGCGTGTTGCAAAAAATGGGTATCGACTACGAAGCCGCCAAACAACACAACGAAAAGATTATTTACGTAGCTGTGACCGGCTACGGCTATAACGGGCCCTATCAATACAAAGCCGGTCATGACCTGAATTACATAGGCTATGCGGGTATATTAGGGTTAACGGGTGATAAAGATAAACCCGTCATTCCTGCCTGCCAGACAGCAGATGTGGCGGGCGGAAGTTATCCAACTATCGTAGCTTGCCTTTCCGCCTTGTGGGCAAGAGAGCGCACCGGCAAAGGGCAGTTTGTGGATGTAGCCATGACGGATTGTGTAATGCCTTTATTGTCCATGCAATTTGGTGAAACGCTGAATGCGAATGTGCAGTTGCGGCGCGGGGAGCCTATGCTGAGCGGTGGTATGGCCAACTATAATGTCTATAAATGTAAAGACGGTAAATGGATTGCACTCGGTTCGCTGGAACCTAAATTCTGGCAGGGCGTATGTGTGATGCTGGGCAAACCCGACTGGGTGCCGAGGATGATGCCGATACCGGAGATGGTGGAAGCGCTGAAAAAAGACTTACAGGAACTATTTCTGACCAAAACGCGTAACGAGTGGGTACAAGCCGCCGAAGGTCACGACATCTGCCTGTCTCCGATTTTAGATTTGGAAGAAGTAGAGAAGGACGCACATCTTAACGAGCGGGAAATGTTTTTTGAAGTGGAACATGCTGATTACGGAAAAGTAAAAGGTGTCAATCAACCGTTCAAATTCTCCGAAACTCCTGCAAAACCAAGCTGGGGCGCTCCATTGATGGGAGAAGATAATGATATGTTAAACGAATAAACCATGCGTTACTTATTACTGATTATATGTTCGGTCGCGCTGTTGGGCGCCTGCAAAAAAAAGAGGACAACCATTGCCGATTACAGCGGAACACACTGGAGGCTGCATTTCAAGAACAATTCCACTTTTACGTTTTTCGCGGAATCGGAATTATACTTTAAGGATGCATCGAACGTAGACAACTACCGGAATTTCGATACACTATTCGGTACCTGGGCCGTGGATGAAGATAATACCCTTTCCATACAATTTAACAACGGCGACCGCTATACCGGCACACCGGCAGGCACGGACAGCCTGAGCGGCACCCTGACCGCTTCCGGCAACAACGGACTGTGGAATGCGGGTAAGCAGTAAGATCAAATAATTGATTTCAAAACACAATCAATATTATTTGCCAGAATAAAATATCGGACATATTGTAAACAGAGGAAATTAATACCTTTGACAGGGAGCGGGTCAATTAATCCTTAACGCAACGCACTGAAAAACCATTTACTTTACCGTTTATTGTTCTGGTAGCAGAATTACTGGAATGATATAAGTAGCGCATCCAGGCATCGCCTGAAGAGTTTTGTGTAGAACTCCACCATTGACCAATAGTGCCACTTAGAAAATAAAATCCATTGGCGGTTCGATAGCCGCCCGGAAGCCCCGAAAAGCCACTACTGTTGTCTGCACTTGTATTCGGCGTATTCCATAAAGAACTTGTGGATTTCATGTGCCCACCTGCTACTTCTTCACCTCCTAAATAAGTAATTAATGTTGTCCATTCCGCATCCGTTGGAACATGCCAGCCAGTAGGTGCCAACTTGCCGGTATTTACCGCATACCAATTATATAATTTGCCAAAAGTGGTATTGTTTGATACTTCATTATTATATACAGCGTATGCTCCTGTAGACGCATGCTGCCATGCAGAATCAGTTAAGCCGATTGGTATGGCACTCCCATCATTATATCTTGTCGTTTTCAGGTTTTCTGCCATCCATACCTGGGTGCCTATCGTTACCGTTTCATAAATATTATCGTCTATGTCAGTAACCGTACTGGTTATGATTGTCCCTTCATCACTATATCCTGTTCCATTATTGTTGGTAGCATACACCCTGAAATAATAAGTTGTATGTGGGCTAAGTCCGGTCAACGTAGCCGTAAAACTTTCACTTCCAATTCCATTAGTGGTATTATTTGGGATGGAGCTTCCAAGCCTGTTTGTCGTTTTATAGTCTGTAATGTTGGGATTATGGTTAGTACTCCAACATACTCCTTTTGCAATAATAGACGAACCACCTTCCGAACTTACAGAAGCGTTAACCGTAGCTGATGTATCTGTAATATTACTTACATCACTTTTGACCGGATTTTGCAATACAGGAAGGGTATCTGCAGTATTGTTTTCTTTTTTACAGGCAATGATAAATAGCACACTCATTACGAGTAACCAAAATTTAAAGGTTTGTTTTTTCATTGTGATTACTTATAGAATTAAAAATGATAATTGAAAAAAATATAGTATCAACTAATAGAAAATAGTAACTGCAATAATTTGTCTTGCGAATTATATATTGGCTGCACTATTTTATAATTGAAATAAATCATATTACAAATATACGATTTAAACAATAAATTATTACGTTTTTTGCTAGACAAAATCTGCCTGATATTAGTAATAAGGATTTTGAACTCAAGGGTGGTAGATTACTAAAATACGGCTCTTAGTTGTGCCCTGCCGGTGTTCACCAACCGTGCGGTGCCGGTTTTACGGCCTTCATAGGTCAGGCTCAATTCCAGATTCTGCGAAATATTGCGGGTGTAGCTCGCTGCCCAAATATAGTTATTGCCGGGTTGCAAACCTTCCAGTATTGTGTAAGATTTTGTTGTACCGTTCTCTCCGTTGAATTTCACCACCGCCAGCGTAAACTTGGTTTCCAATGTATTTTTAGTGGCTTTGCTGTAGCGCAGTTCCAGCTCCATCTTATTCGACAGCACCTTCTCTCCGCCCAGGCCGGCAGCATTTTTCTTATACGTAAATCCATAGCTGACGGATGTACGCACCATCGTTCTGTAGTTGTAGGTAAACTTAGGCTCCAGGTAATACCCGTTGATATTGTAATTATTGGGTGTAAAATAATCGGACACTAACGAAAGTTTAGACTGGATAAATTTCAGGTTCAATGTGAACTTCTGACTTAAGTTATAATAGCCTTCCAGAATATTATCCATCCGTTTGCGGGTATCGAATCCGTTAATCAGCAAAATCTTATCATTGAGCAACTGATTGGTAAACGATATCGAATAGACCGGGTCGCCGGAATTGAAGATGATGGTATTCCGTACATTGGAATTGAGCGTGATGGTATTGGAATCATTCGTATTGAACACAAACGGATTAAACACTCTGGCGGCATTACTTCGGTATGCTTTTCTGCGCAACTGCATATAGGACTGAATCGTTAGTTTGGACATAAAATTTTTAAATCCTTTCTCATTGTACCAGATGGCTTTCGGTTGTATCGTGATATTTTGTGTATATGATGTGGAATTCGCCCGGACATATTCATTCAAGTCCGTCTGCACCCTCACAAATTGTGCGCTGTCATTAAATTGGGAGGGCACAAACTCATTCAACTCGCGGATACCGTTTTGGTTCTGGTCTATCCACCTGAAATATCCCTGCCCAGACGGAACCTGCACATATGTAAACTGGCGGACGCGCTCCCTGCCTCCGCCGAGCTCATAAATAAAATTCAACCGGAGCGCACCACGTTTGATGCGTGCGCCGTATTCCACACGTCCTAAAAATGTTTTCTCCGCCTGTGCCTGTACTGCAGTATCTTTTACCAGCAAATCGCGGAATGTAAAAGTCCAGTTGAAGGTCTGGTTTTTAAGCTTGTTCGCGCTCCCTCTGAAATCAATAGTATGCGCGGTGGTGGAGTCTTTGAATGCGCCATTTCTTACCATCAGGTCATTCCGGTATTTGTATTCCAGAATAAAACTCCATTTGGCTGAATCCGGCAGGAAGAATTGCGCTGTGATATTGTTGTTTCGGAAGGAATTAAGTTGCAAATCATTGGTGGCCCGGCTTCTGAACACATTATTCTCCTGATAGAATCCGATGCCAAATCCCAGGCCTCTTGCTTTAGCAATGGAATAGGAAGCATACAGCGACGGCCGGAAAAAAGTGGACCTGTATAACGAATCCTTAGTAGTCAGTATCCGCGCATCCGCGCTGACTTTCAGGTTTTTATAATCACTCGAAAAACTCAGCCAGTTCTCATACCCCTGATATTTTTGCTGCCGGATAAAGGAAGAAAACTTATAGCCTGCCTGAATATGATGTTTTATATCTGTCACGGCAGCCTGATAACGGGTGATATGTTCCGTATAGTTCGTCAGGTTGGTAATGTTCCAGTCTCTTAAAAATTCTACATTCCTGTACGTCTCTACCTGCTGAAAATGGCGTTCCTTAAATTCATAATTGACGGAATTCGTAAAAACGATATTTCGTTTAAATGTATCCGTCCGGTTTAACTGAAAACTGGCGGCATAGCCGATATTATCTTTATTCCCGATGGGCGAAAACAAATTGCGGTCGAAATGAGATAAACCCATTTCCGCCCTAATGTTGGTTTTATTATTGATTGTGTAGGCAGCGCCAAACGTAAACAGTAACTGATTCTTAGGTGTTACAATCAGGATGAGTGGTTCGTAGGAACCTTGCGGAATGCCATTCACCGGAGCCACCCACTGATAAACGCGCACATTATTGGCATTTTTATTGGGGATATAATTCCCTTTGTTTGGCCCCAGATATGAAAAGGACAAAACATATCGTGCATTGGCCGGATTGGTTTCATAAACAAATACAGAATCATACACAACCGCATTTACCGTTGAATCGGTTAAGCGGTATTGCACCCTGTTCGGGTCATATTCCGCTTCCCGCACACCAGAAACAAACGCATTGGAAATATCATTGCCGATGCCCGCCAAATAATCTTTGATGGTATCGGAAAGAGTATTGGTAATAGGTTTATTCTTGGCATCCTGCTCCGAATACACCTGTGTATAGATGTTCAGTTTCTTCCACTGAAAATTGATGCCTTCATGCACCGTCGTCCTGAAATAATTCCTGTCGGCATATTCAAACTCCACCACTATCCTAGAATCTTTGGTGACCAGAAAGCGAGGCATAAATACCAGTTCTCCGCTGTTGTAGTCCATCACATAATCGAGCAGTTCTCCCCGCTGCAGGCGGACGCCGTCCACAAATACCTTTTCGCTGCCGGCTAATATAATCAGGAATGTCTCGTTATTGTTCCCTGTCAGGCGGTAAGGTCCCTGGTTGCCCTCACTTCCCTGAAAGACATTGCGGGCAAATTTTCCACGGCTGACGGCAAAAGAAGTGGACGTCTGCAATCGGATTCCTTTCTTGAATTTTAAATCATTGACATAACTGATACCTTGCAGCTGCTTGGAAAACTTCATGAAATAGCTGTCAAAACTTTTCAGGTTATAATCTCCGGCGATGATGGTGTGCGGGTCTTTTTTCAACTGCACATATACCTTATCAAAATCCTGCAGCTGCTGGGTGCTTCCGTCCGGTTGCAGCGGGATATTATTATCTGTCAATGCCGCTGTAATTTCAATTCCGTTGGCAATTTTGCCACTGAGCCGTAAATCCAGGTTAGAGTTCAGTGTCAAATCCTGATTGGAGCCAAACTGAATGCCCCTGGAAAAATTACCACTGTAATTCAACCCTCCAAAGTCCAGGAATGCTGCCGTTTGTTCGGTTTTGGGCTGATAAAAAAAACGATCGTAATACAGCAGCGAGTCTCCTTTTTTAATCAATAACGGACTTTTATGCTGCATCGTCTTTGCCAGATAAAGCGGAAGTGCCCGGTAAGTCACCAATACAGAATCCGGTTTACTATCGCTCTTAAAAATCAGTTTCGCACCGGAAAAATCCAGTGTATACGCATCCCTAGGAAGAATGGAATTATCTTTTAAATTTCTGACGATAAGGCTGGACGGAAAAATGCTCAGGGTATCCACCGCCACCGTATCACCGGAAAGGATTAGCATTTTGCTGCGTACGTTGGAATAAACGGAATAATCAGGCGGCAAGGTTTGAGCCGTAACGAAAAGTAAGCTAAAAACGAAGCTGAAGGACAGTATTATCTTCCTGTATTGCATTTATTCTATAAGGTAAAAATAAAGACATTATTGTATAGAACGGCTTAAACCGCATCTTTTTACCGTTTTTATTTGCAAGTCTCTTTACAGCATCGTTTATTTGCACAAAATATCTACAAAAGATGAGCACCTTCAGCGCCCAACTCAAAGAACTGATAGCAGACAGAAGAACAGTAAAACCGGAAGTATTCAACGGAAAGCCGGTTTCGAAAGAGATTATACTGGAAATGCTGGAGGCTGCTAACTGGGCGCCCACTCACGGCATGACGGAACCCTGGCGTTTCATTGTATTTTCAGGAAAAGATGGCGTTCGGGAATTCGGAAAACTGCATGCTAAAATCTATCAGCAAGAAACCCCTTCAGAACAATTTTTACAAAAAAAATTTGACACCCTCTTACACAAACCCGACCATGCATCTCATGTAATCGTCATCGCCATGAAACGAGGCGACAATAAAAACATTCCGGAAAATGAAGAAATTGCAGCTACGGTCTGTGCCGTTCAAAATATGTTACTGACAGCCGCAGCACATCAGCTGGCCGCTTACTGGGGAACAGGCGGCATGTGTTACCATCCAGCATTAAAACATGAACTTGGTTTGGGAGAAGAGGATAATATTCTTGGATTATTATATCTAGGATATACAGACATTGAACATCCGAAAGGTTTCAGGAATACTCCTATAGAAGACAAAATTACCTGGAGGTGATTTGCGCGCAGATCATTCTGTTTTTACCTGCAAAATCTTTTTTCAACACCACCGGGTAAAAGCCTCTTTTCGTGAGTAAATCCATCACCTGCTCCGCATTAAATTCATTTAATTCCAGATACAGTTTTCCGTCCTTTTTCAGATGCTCCAGCGCAAAATCCGCAATCTTATCATAAAACACCAAGGGGTTGACATCATAGACAAACAATGCCAGATGTGGCTCATACCGTATAGCGGAAGCAGACATCACTTCTTGTTCTTCCTGTGGTATGTACGGCGGATTACTGACGATGATATCCAGCATCAGCGGTTCCGTATCAGGTGTTTCCATATATAACTTTCTGTCCACGGACAAGTGTGTCGTCTCCAGAATATCCACCGGAAAGAATTCAATATCCGCCTCATATTTCAAGGCATTGACCTTGGCTACCTCCAGTGCATTTTCAGAAATATCAATCGCAAAAATCACCCATTCCGGTTTATGTTTCTTTAAGGCAATAGGAATACAGCCGCTTCCTGTACCGATGTCTAAAACGGTCAGCAAAGATGGTTCATTCTCCTTTATTATCCAATCCACGAGTTCCTCCGTTTCCGGACGTGGTATCAGCACATTTTCATCCACATACAATTCTAATCCGTAAAAAGGCGCTTTATTGAAAATGTACTGGATGGGATAGTGATTGCATATTTTCTCGTAAATAAAATTCAGCTCTTCCACTTCATCATCATTCAGGTCATAATCCTTCACATCAAAATATCGCTTTTTGTAGTAATCTTCCAGTGTATATTTAAATAAATTATCCGCTTCTCTTTCATCGAAAGATTCCTGCAACATCGGCAGTATGATATTTTTATACTGTTGTACGTTCAATTTTGTATTTTTGAGCAGTGTTATTCCAAACGGTTAACGGAGTAATTTCATCAACTAAAGATGCTGAAATAATTTCAGGAAGACAATAGTATGGCTGATTTTTCATCATATCACGAAAAATATATGCACCGCTGTTTTCAATTAGCGAAAGCCGGCGAAAGCTATGTGGCCCCCAATCCCATGGTGGGCGCGGTACTTGTCTATGAAGACCGTATCATCGGAGAAGGCTGTCACGAGGAATTCGGAATGGCGCATGCCGAAGTGAATTGTATCCGTTCCGTAAAAGAAGCCGACAGACAATTTATAGATCAATCTACCTTGTATGTTAGCCTTGAACCCTGCTCCCATTTCGGAAAGACACCGCCCTGTACAGACTTAATCCTTCAGCATAAAATCCCCAAAGTAGTTATCGCCGTTCAGGATATTTTTTCGGAAGTAAACGGAAAAGGCATTCAGAGACTGAGGGAAAATAACACGGAAGTAATTACAGGCGTCCTGGAAAAAGAGGGCAAAGAATTAATTCATCAATACCTGTTTTTCCATCAACATAAGCTGCCCTATATTACCCTGAAATTCGCTCAGAGTAAAGACGGCTTCATGGGAATACAGGGAAAAGAAATAGCAATTTCCGGACCCTTAGCACAACGGTACACGCATCAGCTCCGTGCAGCTCATCAGGGGGTACTAGTTGGGAAAAATACCGTATTAACCGACAATCCTCAATTAACTGTCCGCTATTGGACCGGAAAGCATCCGACACGACTGGTGCTGGCAAATGAAGAGGATATTCCGGAAAACTATCCTATTTTTAGTAACAATGCCCCAACCTTATTTTTAAGTGGGAGCATACCGGAAATCCTGACAGCCATTGCCGGACATTCTGTTATTTCCGTTTTAGTGGAAGGAGGCGCCAATGTGCTGCGGCAATTTATCGATACAAATTGCTGGAACGAAGCCCATATTATTACATCCAATCAATTAATGACGAAAACAGAACAGGATATACCGATACCTTCTCCCTGCATTAAAGGCATTTCGGAGAACACATTTTCTTTAGAAAACGACACCGTACAAATTTTAAAAAATCACAATGCTATATTTACTCCTTAGTATTTTATTTTCCACTTCTTTAGTCGTTATCCTGCGCTCATTTTCCAAATGGAATATCAAGACAGAATACGGCATTGTATTTAATTACATTTTTTGCTGTATAACCGGATATATAGCGATGGACAACAGATCAATGATACAACAAATACCGCAATGGAACGGCTGGTGGATTTGTCTATTGCTGGGTTCCGGCTTCATCCTGATATTCTTATTAATCGGAAAATCCACCCAATTACTGGGTGTTGCAACAACAAGCATAGCCTTTAAACTATCGTTTATTATTCCGGTTATTGTTGCTATTACATTTTACGGCGACCAACTGACGAACAATAAAATCATCGGTATCATCGCGGCTATTGCAGCTGTTTTTTTTATCACCTATCAACCTGCTGACAAGGAAGAGGAGGATATCTCAGAAGAAGGGCGAAGCTTGTGGTTTCTTCCTTTAATTATTTTTGTGGGCAGCGGCATCACGGACAGCACCTTTAATTTTATTCAACGTAACTATACGCCGCCGGAATTCGACCACATCGTATCGATTATGATTTTTCTTGGTGCGTTTATTTCCGGATTGGCTATATATGGTAGCCACAAAGAAATGTATCAATGGAAGAATGTCGCAGGCGGTATTGTATTAGGCGTACCCAATTACTTTTCATTGTATTTTCTGATGCAGGCATTGAAACACACCGGGTATAATCCTTCTACCTTATTCCCTATTAATAATCTTGGAATTGTGGGATTGTCAGCACTCATCGGACTAATTATTTTCAAAGAATCCTTTTCCCGAAGGAAAATAATCGGATTTATCTTAGCTGTTTTCAGCATTGTCATCATCGGGTTTATGCATTAATTGATGTCATGGATGCCTATAAAACCATAGAGCCTGTTGAAGATTTTTTATACAAAGAAAAATCCAGCAAATTTATCGGATTTGCATATCCTGTAAATACAGAAGTGGAAATCAGGGAAAGGCTGAGTGCGGTTAAAAACCTACACCCGAAAGCCACTCATCATTGTTATGCTTACCGGCTTGGCTTTGACAAAAACAATTACCGCGCCAATGACGATGGCGAACCCGGCGGCACCGCGGGCAAACCCATCATCGGACAGATTGATTCTTTAGGGCTTACCAATTGCCTCGTTATTGTCGTGCGTTATTTCGGAGGAACGAAGTTGGGTATATCCGGTTTGATAGAAGCGTACAAAGAAACTGCTAAAGAAACGCTTGCATCCTCCATCATCCTGGAACGCAAAATTCTGGACTACTATACCATTACCTGCGACTATACAGCCATCAACAGGGCGTTTCAAATCATTCACAAATTACATGGATTGATTATCCAACAGGAGATAGATAATACCGTATCATTCCTGATTGGAATTGAACAGAATAAATCCAAAATTTTAGAAAAAGAATTAACGGAACAGCAGCTCCGTTTTCAGTTTGTGGAACGGAAATAAGTTAGCCAGCATTATATCCATTCAGGAAATCAATCAGCTGCTGCGTGGCTTTTCCTCTGTGACTGATACGTGATTTTTCATCGAGCATCATTTCCGCCAGTGTTCTGCCATCATCCAGCACAAAAACGGGATCGTAGCCAAATCCGTAAAACCCTCTTTTTTCAAACCCGATTTTCCCCTTCAGAATACCGGTAAACTGATAGTATTTTCCGTCGAGTATCAGCGTGATTACGGTCTTGAACTGAGCTGAACGATTTTCAATGCCGTTCATCTCCCGGAGCAATTTATCCATATTTTTACCGGCATCTTTTTCCTCCCCGGCATAGCGGGCGCTGTACACACCGGGTTCGCCGTTCAGCGCCTCCACTTCCAGGCCTGTATCTTCCGCAAAACAATTTACCTGATAATGCTGATAGATATACTCCGCCTTCTCCGTCGAGTTCTCTTCTATCGTTTCATGGGTCTCCGGTAATTCCTCCAGGCAGCCAATCTCTTCCAGTTTTTTCAATTGGTATTTTCCTTTCAACAGGATGTTTATCTCTTTAATCTTATTGGAATTATTGGTAGCGAAGACTAATGCACTCATCAGGCCAGTTTAAAAGCGATTTGTAATTGTTTCCATAATTTGCTCTTGAGCGCACTGTTTTTATCCAGCAGTTCCGGAGCATCTGATTTTAAAATATCCATCGACGCAATTTGCACCAATTGATAAAGCGGGATGGATGCATTCAACCCCACTTCATTTTCCTGTACCCCGAATAAAAAACATTTGGACAGCTGAATCTGCTTTTTCAAGGCGGTTATTCTGGCGGGTTGTTCCAAAATATCTATCACCAAAAAATTATCCATACTCAGTTTCAATCCGTTTTCAATCAGTTTTTGCATCAGGCTCATCTGGGTTTCAGCCACTGCCGGCTCATTGCTTTTTTTATAAAAAATGACATATCCCAAAAACGATTCGGGTATAAAGGGAATAGCGGTGGAATTCAATACAAAGAAACTGTTCATGGCAGGTTTTTTCTTTTTCGGACGACTTCCAAACCTACACATTTTTTACCATTAGAAAAAAGGCTGAATATATATCATCATTAATTAACCTGATTTTACCTTAAAAAATCCTGCATTTTCACTATTTTGCAGGTAAATATTCAGTTATGACAGCGCATCTATTGGAATCGGAAACCCTCCAAATCGAAGTGGAAAAAACAACTCTGAGCAAACTGCCTTCCATAGACTTTAACAATATTCCGTTCGGAAAAACATTTTCCGACCATATGCTGGTGGCTGAATATTATGACGGCAAATGGCAGCATGCCAAAATTATGCCCTATCAGAACTTTTCGTTAAGTCCTGCCAGCAATGTTTTTCACTATGGGCAAGCCATCTTCGAAGGGATGAAAGCCTACTACAAACAGGACGACAGCGGAATCGTGTTATTCCGTCCAGAAAAAAACTGGGAACGACTCAACAAATCCGCCATCAGAATGTCCATGCCGGAAGTGCCGAAAGAGTTATTCATGGAAGGCATCCATAAACTGATTGAACTGGACAAGGATTTTATCCCGAAAGCAGCCGGCAGTTCCCTATACATTCGACCTTTTATGATTGGTACAGAACCGTTTATCGGAGTGAGAACATCTGACCGGTATATTTTTTCCGTCATCATTGGCCCAACCGGTCCGTATTACGGCGAACCCATCTCCGTATTGGTTTATGACACTTTCATACGCGCCACCAAAGGCGGTTATGGCAATGCCAAGGCTGCCGGAAATTATGCCGGCACCTTATATCCGGTGGAATTAGCCCGGAAGATGGGCTACAAAGATGTATTATGGCTGGATGGCGAGCATAAAAAATATGCCAATGAAGTGGGCACTATGAATATCTTTTTTGTAGTAGAAGGAAAGCTGATTACTCCGGAAACAGATGGCTCCATTCTGGAAGGCATCACCCGGGACAGCATTATCACCATTGCGAAAGATTTAGGCTATACCGTTGAAGAACGTCCGATTCCATTTGACGAAATCGTGGAAGCTCATCAAAACGGAAAACTAACGGAAATGTTTGGTACGGGCACTGCAGCGGTGGTCAACCCCGTTAATCGTTTTGGATATAAGGGTAAAGACTATATCCTTGATGAGAAAACTTTTGTGATAGCCAACCGCCTGAAAGAGGTGTTGGTAGGCATCCAGAAATGCACTACTGAAGATAAATTCGGCTGGGTAGCAGATGTTTTATAGATACTGTCTTACCATTTTATCATCGGTTTTTTCAACAAAAGTTATCTCAAAATGGTAACTTACCGTATCAAAAACCATACATTGAGACATTTACAAACAATTACTTTCGTATTCATTCTGTTCTTTTTTTTTGATAACAGGACATATGGGGAAGATTTACCTTGCGCCAATGAGCGTTTTCAGCAATTATTATTTAATGACCCGAAATATAAGGCCGATTTTGAGGCCGTGAATCAGGCGATAAGAGAAAATACAACTTCTCATAAGATAAACGGCAGCATTCTTGAAATTCCCGTAGTCGTGCATGTGTTACATTTAGGTGAGCCCGTCGGAACAGGAACGAATATATCCGATGAGCAGATTATTGACGCCGTTCGCGGAGCCAATGAACGCTGGAGACAACGAAACACGACCGAAGGAGTAGATATGGAAGTTCAGTTTTGCCTTGCACAAACTGACCCGAACGGAAACCCCACCAATGGTATAGTACGGAAAGATGCCAGCGGCATTGCCCAATACAAAGATTATGGCATCAGCTATATCGGTGCGTTGGGACAACCGGGCTCCGACGAAGCCTATACCAAAAATTTCAGCAACTGGCCACATAGCTATGTTTACAATATCTGGGTGGTCAATAAGATTGCAGGCGGATGGGGCGGTTATGCCTTTTTTCCTTTTTCATTTAATTACCCGACGGACGGAGTCGTCATTGTTGCCAACTCCATCAAATACAGCAGTTCCACCCTCGCCCACGAACTTGGGCATGGCATGGGGCTCTTCCATACCTTTCAGGGCGACGACAACGGCTGCCCCATAGATGGATTATGTGCCATCTTTGGTGACTGGGTTTGCGACACACCTCCACACCGGCAGCCGGATTGTGGTTCCAGCAGCTGCAACAACGGCACAAATGCCAACAATTCCTACAAGAATATCATGAGCTATTGCAGCAACAGGGTACTGTTTACTCAGGGGCAAAAAACACGGTCTCGCGATATCATCGTCACTACTACCCGTAATGCCTTATTAAGTTCCGCGGCATGTACGCCTCCACCGTGTCTGACCACCTTTTCAGGCATAGACAATCTCACCTGTAACGAAGCAGAAGCAGGAGTGAGAAAAGACACCCTGCTGAATGCTAGGGGATGTGACAGCATCATTACCACCACAACTACGCTTAGCCCCTCACCCATTGCTGATTTTTCCTATTCTGTTTCGGGAAATGAAGTAACGTTCACTAATTTGTCTGAAGATTTTAACACATTGCTTTGGGATTTCGGAGATGATTCTGTTTCGGCAACTATTTCCCCTATACATATCTATTCTTCACCGGGAAACTATACCATTTCCTTATCAGCAAACAATAACTGTGCCTCCGATACAACTTACAGGGAAATAGAAATAATCTTTACCACTAATACCATCAACACCACCAGTGCCCGTCCATCCGTTTATCCCAATCCAAACAATGGGATTTTTAATGTACGGACTACGGTTTCTTCTGGTGATGAAACGTATTTACAATTATTCAACCAACTCGGACAGCTTATCTTTCAGCAGCAATTATTCCCCGGAAAAGAACATACGATTAGACCGGATGCAGCTCTCCCAAAGGGTACTTACCATTTAATGGTTCTGCAAAACGGAACCATATCAGGCCACTCGATTGTGAGTATTTTTTAAACGCTCACAATTTACTTCATTAAGTAACTAATAAACTATTGGTTATTTTTTGATGTTCAATCCTTAGCACGAGGCGAAGAAAAATCTGTACGGCTTAAAATTGTTGTGCAAACAGATAGTATAGGAATGTGTTGTTCTTTTTAAATCAATCTGAAAATAAATTACAAACGTTTATGATTAAACAATTTGCAGAAGTAAGATTTTTCAAGCTGACGCCATTAGCGCCGGAAAAGTGCATTGGATTGAACTTGATTTTTTTGTTTCTTTTTTCATTAAGAAAAAAAGAAAATTAAATCCAGGTATCAGTGTTTCAGGCTTCTCAGATTCAGCAAGAAATAAAAAAATCCCAAACCTTGGTTCGGGATTTTATGCATCTGGAAGATGGAAATAATTACATCAACCAGCTTATCAGTTTTTTAATCAGATTGGTACCGCTTTCTGTGTAAGGCGGGAATCGCTGCTTCAAATCACTCAACGTAGATTTTTTGAGAATGCCTTTCAAGTGGCTGAACATATCAAAGCTTAACTTGCCGTGGTATGCACCGATACCGCTTTCGCCAACACCGCCGAACGGCAATTCAAACTGCCCCACGTGCATCAGGCACTCATTGATGGAAGCGTTACCGGAAGAAGTTTCTGCCAGAATGCGCTCCTGATAAATTTTATCATCCGAGAAGATATACAATGCGAGTGGCTTATTACGTGAATTGACAAACTGAATCGCTTCGTCTAAAGAATTGTATTCAATGATAGGCAGGATAGGGCCGAAAATTTCTCCCTGCATAATCGGGTCATCCGGCGACACGCCGTCTATCAGTGTAGGTTCTATGTACAAATCGTTGATATCTGTTCTGCCACCCATCAGGATATTGCCTTTCTTCAGCAATTCGGATAAGCGCAAAAAATGTTTTTCATTGATGATGCGTCCCAGATCCGGGCTTTTCTGAGGGTCGTCGCCAAAAAACTCTTTAGTGGTTTTGGCAAACAGTTCCACAAATTTTTGTTTCACTTTTTTATCTACCAGCGCGTAATCCGGCGCCACACAGGTTTGTCCAGCATTGGTAAATTTACCCCATACCATACGTTTGATACCCCAATTCGTATTAAAGGTTTCATCCACAAAAAGCGGGCTTTTACCGCCCAGTTCCAGAGTTACAGGCGTCAGGTGTTTGGCGGCAGCCTGATAAATCTGGCGGCCAACATCCGGGCTGCCGGTAAAGAAGATATAATCGAACTTCTGTTCAAGCAGGGCATTGCTCTGCTCAATATTGGATAAAACCACTTTCAGATAAGCTTCGTCAAAATTTTCATTGATAATCTTCTCCAGGATTCTGGCGGTATTGTCCGACATTCTGGACGGGCGGAGGATACAGGTATTTCCGGCTGACATAGAACCGATAACAGGCGCCAGTGCCAATTGAAAAGGATAATTCCACGGTGCAATAATATAGGTAACGCCATAAGGTTCTGCCTGTATCCAGGAAGAGCCTAACTGGTGAAACAGCGGCGTCTTAACTTTTCTCGGTTTGGCAAGTGTGCGGATATCCTTTAAAGTGTGATCGATATCGGCCAGCAGGAACCCGATTTCTGTGCCATACGCCTCCATCGGAGATTTATTCAAATCCTTTTTCAGGGCATCCATGATAGCCTGCTCGTTATCTGCGATTAACTTTCTTAATTTTTTGAGTTGCTGAATCCTGAATTCAATGTCTTTGGTTTTTCCGGTATTGAAAAAAGCCCTTTGTTTGTTCACCAAAGCCGCGGCGTCAAAAGCTGCATAAGTTTGGTTTTGAATATTTACTGTCATAGTAGAAATTTTATAAGGATAATTAATGCTGTACATGGTAAATTTACAAAATTATTTGTAGCTGATGCCTATCTTTTTATAAATAAAATGCAGCAGCCATGCCGGCCCGATTAATAAAAACTGCACATCTTCAAAAAAAGAGGGTTTCTGGCCTTCCAGTTTGTGCCCGATAAATTGCCCTATCCAGGCCAGCACAAATACAACTCCCAGGATAATGGCGTAGTGAAGCCTGCCGAAGTAAATAAACAGCGCCGAGTTAAATGCCAGGCATAATGCGCCGGTAATGAGGAATCCGGCAAATAAGGGGATGGATAACCTAAAATAAAAAATGAGCGCCAGCGCATATACTATTATTCCAAAATTAATAGGGTCCATCACAGCCGGAACCGGTATACACCAGAACAACCCGAGTACGGTAAAAAATATGACCGGAACGCAAATCCAGTGAATCAGTTTATTGGCAGGATTTTGATGATCCCTGCCGTACAGGCTCAGCCATTCATCTATTGTCTTCATTTAGTTAAAATTAAACCCAATTTACATATTTTTTCCTCATAGCGCCTTTATTTTGTATACAGGCATCTGAAAAAATTAACACAAATAAAAAATAAGGAGGCTGAATGTTGGTTTTTTGCAAAGTTATCGTAACTTTGAATACATTCATCACTAAAAAAACAAAACAAAAATGAAATTCAAATTACTTATTTTTTCGTTCATTGCGATGGTTATCGCATCATTTTCTGTAGGGTGCGGAAAATCAGACTCTGTTAACGAGTGTACCGATTTCCCAAGAAACGATACAGGTGCCCATGCCGTTTATATCAACGGTATTCCTCCTGGATTAAATATCCATGACTCTCTTCAGTCTAGCCAATCTGGTTTAACTCTAACTATTACATCATTGGCTTTAGGCAGAAATCTGATAGGACATCAGGATTCAATTGATTGCAATAAAATAGCAATGGACTCCTTAATCATTGGTGACGGACCAACCGATACACTTAAAATTCCTACAACTTCATTACCTATCCCCGGTGGTTTTGTTAAAATCTGGAATGTACGTGCAGGCGGTACCGGTACTGTAACACCTACAGGTGTAACGACAAGCATTAAAATCAAAAGAGGTGAAACCAATATCAATGTTGGACCTCCGGGTTTCCCTATTACTTTAGATTTAAGAGATTTATCCGGTAAAAACCTTGAATTGAAAGGAAGCTTCAAAAGAGAAACTTTACCTTAATCATTCATCGTTCGATATACAAAGTCAGGCCTCAGTGCCTGACTTTTTTTTTGCCGGTTACTCAATATCAACGTATTATTTAAAAAAAATATTTTCGCATGTATTCACGCAAATCAGGAGTATATGAAAAAAAACAATTGTTTTATGTCAAAAAATATGAACGTTTCATTTCTACTTACATTAATTTAACATAAATTAGCACCCAAAATAAAAAAATGAAGAAACTCTCGCTCGTACTCATTCTTTGTTCATCCATTTCCCTTTTTGCCCAGAATGCCGTGCTCAAAGGAACCTTAAAAGATTCCAAATCCAATGAAACACTCATTGGTGTAAATGTTGCCGTCGAAAACAATACAGCAGGCACCACCTCAGATGTGGACGGTAAATATGAATTATCACTGGCTCCCGGTAAATACAATATCATTTTCAGCTATGTAGGTTATGACAACATTATAAAATCCGTTAACCTGAAGGCTAACCAGACAGAAAATCTGGATATCCTGATGGGAGAACTGCAGAGTATGCTGGATGAAGTGGTGGTGACCAGCAGTAAATTTGAACGAAAAATCGGGGAAGAAAGTGTATCTATTGACATCATCAAACCGGTGACATTAGAAAAACAAAACCTGAACGACGTAAAAGATGTCTTGCAACGCAGTACAGGCGTTACAGTTGTGGATGGCCAGGCGAATATCAGAGGAGGCTCAGGTTATTCGTACGGTGCCGGAACCCGTGTATTATTGCTGCTGGACGATTTACCGATTCTGCAGGCGGATGCCGGCTTTCCAAGCTGGTCAGGCCTGCCTGTTGAAAACATCGGACAGATTGAAGTCATTAAAGGTGCGGCTTCCGCTTTATACGGTACTTCTGCTATGAACGGAATTATCAATGTTCGTTCGGCTTACCCGACTTCCAAACCTTATGCAAAATTTTCCGTGTTTGGCTCTGTAGCAGATAACCCGAATACCAATGACTACATTTATAACGACACTACACAAACCCTGACTAAAATAAAAGTGGATAAACAATGGTGGAAACAGGACAGTATTACGCTGTTAAAAAGCTCCAATGCTTTATTAGGAGGCAAAGATACCACCATAAAGAATGATTACAGAACCCGACCGTATGATATGGGATTTTCTTTTGCATACAGGGAAAAAGTAAAAAATCTGGATATCGTGGCCGGCGGTATGTTTTTCAAGAATCAGCTACATAACTGGGGAGCTTTTGAAACCAGAGGCAGAGTGACTGTCAATCTTCGTTACAGAATTAATGACAAGATGAGCGTGGGTATTAATACCAATATACAGGCAGGTAAAAGCCAGACCTTCTTTTTGTGGGGTGGCGAAGGAGTTTCAAAATACCTGCCGAGCGCCATCACCGGTGTTCCTACTGCTTCCCGTAGCTTCCGTGTCAGTATTGACCCGTTCTTCCGATATGCTGATACTAAAGGAAACAGTCATAAAGTATTGGTCAGGTTTGTACGAACCGCAATAGACAATTCCAACGAGCAAGATAACTCCAACAACTTCATTTACGGTGAATATCAGTATCAGCGCAAGATGGACAAATGGAACTTTGTAGTAACTACCGGAGCGGTAACCTCCTATGTGCGTTCCACTGCTCAGTTGTTCGGAGACACCATACATACCGGAAATAATGTCGCAGGATATTTCCAGTTGGATAAAAAATTCTTCAAGCGCCTGAACATCTCTTATGGCTTCCGTTTTGAAGCGAACCGCATTGATAAAGGCAAATGGGAGGTTAAACCCGTATCTCGTGTAGGTGTCAACGTACAGGCAGCTAAATACACTTTTATCCGTGCATCGTGGGGACAAGGCTATCGTTTCCCGACTATCGCAGAGAAGTTTACTGAAACTACATTGGGTGATGGCGGATTAAGTATTTACCCGAATAGAAACCTTACATCGGAAACAGGTATGAGTGCCGAATTGGGTATCAAACAAGGTATCAAGATGGGTAAGTACCTGAGAGCGTTTTTAGATGTAGCTGCATTTTATACAGAATACAAGAACATGATGGAATTTAACCTGGTAAGTACACCTGGCTTTGGTTTCCAAGCTAATAACGTAACCAGCAAAACAAGAATTTACGGCGTGGAAGCCTCTATCGGCGGTGAAGGTAAATTATTCGGCAAATTCCCATCCACACTGAACTTAGGCTATACGTATATTATGCCACAGTACGTAAATTACGATGAGAACAGTGAAGAATACAAAGATATTGCCACTTTCAATATTTTAAAATACAGAATTCAGCACCAGTTTATCGGAGTGTGGGATGTAGATTTCAAAGGCTTCACCTTTGGCGTTACAGCACAATATTTTAGCTTTATGGAAAATGTGGACGCTATATTTCCTTTTATTTTACAAAGCTATAACTCCTATCGCGCCTCTCATTTGAAAAAAGGATCTTCCCTCACAGATGCAAGACCGAAATTCAACGGAGACTTTGTGGCTGATATTCGCGCAGGTTATCACTTCTCTAAAGACAACAGAGAATTTAATTTTTCTTTTGTGGTTAAAAACGTTGCAAACAGGGAATATTCCCTTCGTCCAACCTTGCTGGAAGCTCCCCGCACCTATGGTTTCCGCATGGACATGACATTTAATTAAAAAATTATTGAATATACTCATTAAAAAATCCTCTCCTTTCGGGAGGATTTTTTAATTTTAGGATATGACTCCTCCTACTTACTCCTATTACAATCCTCTTTTTAAAAATTTACAGTTGCCGCTTGCTTATTGCGACCTGGATTTATTAGATAAAAATATTCAGGCCATCGCACAGCGGGCCACGGGTAACCATAAAACAATTCGCGTTGCCTCCAAGTCAGTGCGTTGTACCTATGTCTTAAAAAGAATACTGGATGCCAACCCCATTTATCAGGGTATTATGTGCTACTCCGGAAGAGAAGCGCTTTTTTTGTCAGTACAAGGGTTTGACAATCTATTGCTGGGTTACCCGATTGTCAACAAGGCAGAAATTCAGGACATCTGCATGGCTACAAAAAACGGCAAAAAAATTATCCTTATGGTGGATTGCGAAGAGCATTTAAAGCAGATAGATGCGATAGCTGCGCAGTTAGAAGTAGTTCAACCCGTTTGCATCGATATGGACATGTCCACGGATTTCCCGGGACTTCATTTCGGAGTATTGCGCTCACCCATTACGACTGTTCAGAAAGGAAAAGAATTAGCGGATTGTTTTGATAAATACATGAATCTTTCGCTTACCGCCGTGATGGGGTATGAAGCACAGGTGGCAGGCCTTGGAGAAAAAAATCCGGCAAATGGCGTTAAAAATTATGTTATCCCGTTTTTGAAAAGAAAATCCATCGCCGATTATTCCGCAAGACGCAAGGAAATTGTGGAATATATTAAATCAAAAAATCCTGCTTTGGAAATTGTCAATGCCGGTGGTACCGGCAGTATCGAAAGCAGTAAAGAGGAAGAATGGGTGACAGAAATCACGGTAGGTTCCGGATTCTTCTCCCCTGCCTTATTCGACTATTACAAAGACTTTAAACATTTACCGGCGGCAGGTTTTGCCGTTCAGATTGTACGCAAACCTAAACCGGGATTTTATACCTGCCTGGGCGGGGGATATATTGCCAGTGGTGCTACAGGCCCAGATAAACAGCCCAAACCTTACCTGCCGGAAGGCGTTGAGCTTACCGTCAACGAGGGCACCGGCGAAGTGCAGACACCGTTTGAATACAAAGGCACGGACCCTATTGATATCGGTGATGCCATTTTGTTCAGGCACAGCAAAGCCGGTGAATTGTGTGAACGCTTCAACGAACTGCATCTCATCTCCGGCGGAAAAATAATCGAAAAAGTACCAACCTATCGCGGACAAGGTCAATGTTTTTTGTAATCACCAGCCTATTTTTTTTTACAGGAAGAATAACTATAATTCCATAGTAAAAAACACACCGGATTTTCTCCTAACTTAAATAAATGTTAGATTTTTAATTTTCTAACTATTTTCTGTTACCTGCATTTTTTTTATCCCCATTTATCGGTATATTAGTCGTCTAATTTAGTAAACAATGGATGTCTTAACTTCTACCGCCATCAAAGTAATCAACCCTATCAGCAATACCATTTTATACGAAATAGACGACCCGTCGGATGCACAGGTGCAGGATATATTTCAACGAGCAAAAAATGTACAGCAGAAGATACAGGCCATGTCTGTTGAAGACAGGATTAAAGAAGTTGAAAAAATCAGGGATTATGTCATCCAATATTCTGATTTGATACTGGATGCCATTATCGCTGAAACGGGAAAAGCACGCACCGACGCGTTCGCTGCTGAAGTATTTGAGGTAACGGACGTCATCGACGTATATAAAAAACTGGCTCCGAAATTCCTGAAGGATAAGAAAATGCCCCAGCCGATTTTTTTAATGGAAAAAAAATCAAGGCAATTTATTGAACCGCTGGGAACTGTCCTGGTCATCACACCATGGAATTTCCCTTTTTATCAGGTTATCGTTCCGGCCCTGATGTCTTTTTTGGCCGGAAATGCCACTATCGTAAAGCCATCCGAGGTAACGCCTTTAAAACCATTGTGGGATCACTTTTTTGCAAACAGCGGATTTATGAAGGATGCCGTTCAGGTTGTCATCGGCGGCAAGGAAACCGGCGCCAAACTGATAGCACAGCGCCCGGATAAAGTACACTTTACAGGCAGTGTCGGGACAGGCAGAAAACTGGGAGAAATCTGCGGAAAAATGCTTATCCCCGTTGATTTGGAATTAGGCGGCAAAGACCCAAGTATCGTTTTCGATGATGTGGATATTGAACGTACCGCCAACGGCATTATGTGGGGGGCGTTCACCAATGCCGGACAAAACTGTACAGGTATTGAACGGCTTTATGTTCAGGAAGGTATTTATGACAAACTGGTTCCGTTTATCGTAGAAAGAACAAAACGGTTAAGAACATCACATCCGGGCAGAAATACCAAATCGGCGGAAGATTGCGATGTGGGTGCCATTACCGCTCCTTTTCAGGTGAAAATAATTGAAGACCACATTGAAGATGCATTGGCGAAAGGCGCAAAATTAGCCTGTGGCGGCATTCAGGAAAAAGGCTCTCATCATATTCCTCCTACGATACTGGAAAATTGTAACCATTCCATGAAAGTGGCATATGAAGAAACTTTTGGCCCTACACTTGCCATCATGAAATTTAAAACGGAAGAGGAAGCAATTGCGCTGGCCAATGATTCACCGTATGGCCTGAGCGCTTCGGTATGGACGAAAAATGCCGACCGTGGTATCCGGGTAGCACGCGCTATCAAATGCGGAAATGTCTGTATCAATAACCACATGCTGAATGAAGCCAATCCGTATCTGCCATTTGGCGGCACCAAAGACAGTGGCATCGGTCGTTTTAAAGGCGAAGACGGATTGCTGGCATTCTGTAACCTGAAATCTGTGCTGATTGATAAACAGGGTAAATTAATCGAACCGCAATGGTATCCGTATACGGAAAATAAATACAAGTTGCTGCATGCAGTGATGCTGAGCTGGTTTGGAAAATCCAGAAATTACGTGAAATTCATTAAAAACGTATTACCATTGGATTCCATTGGCAATAAAGAAAAATTCAAATAAGGAGCAAAGATTAAGGAATAAAGAACAAAGACTGAAGACAGATGCACAACTTTAGGAATTTGGATGTTTGGAAAAAATCTATAGTATTGACAAAAAATATTTATCTAACCACCATGGAATTTCCCAATATTGAACAATGGGGATTGACATCTCAAATTAGAAGAAGTTCAGTTTCTATTAGTTCAAATATTGCGGAAGGCTCGAGCAGAAAGTCAACAAAAGATTTTATCAGATTTTTAGAAATATCTCTTGGTTCTGCATTTGAATTAGAAACTCAGATTATCACTTCAAAAGAAATTGGCTTAATTAACGAAGACAAATTAACCGAAATAAACAATTTAATCACTGAAATTCAGAAGAAACTATATAGACTAATTGAATCCCTGTCTTGACTTTTTTGTCCTGATTCTTGATTCATTATTCATTACTCATAAACTAACAAAATGATTTACGATTTCATAGTAGTAGGCAGCGGTTCCGGAGGCGGGGCACTCTCCTATTACCTCAACAAAAGCGGTGCAAAAGTTTTACTGATTGAAGCCGGAAAATTCTATCGAAAAGATACTTTCCCGAAAACGGAAGCGGAAACCTCCGCTCACCTCTACTGGGGTGGCGGCATCGAATTTGGAAAAGACGGAAGAATGGGATTCCTGCGCACCAAAATGGTCGGCGGATCTTCCATCGTTTATCAGTGCCTGATGGATCGGTTTGATGATATCGCGTGGAACGACTGGAGGGCGGAAAGTGGTGTGGACTGGTTTTCTAACGAGGTCATGGACAAACATTACTCGCAAGTGGAAAGCGATATGGTACTGCATACGTTTTGCCGCGAAGAGATGCGGCCGAACGGAATTTTGTTTGCGGATGCATGTGATAAACTGGGCTACCAATGGGGATTTTTGCGCAGAGGGCAAAGCGACTGCGGCGCAGATAAAAACAATGACTGCACAGGCTGCCTCGGCGGATGTTTCCGGGATTCCAAGCAAAGTTCTTTAGTGGCCTTTATTCAAAAAGCGGAAAAAGAAGGACTGGAAATCATTGCTGAAACGGAAATCCACAAAGTAGAACCTAACAGTGATACCTGCAAAATATATGGGTTGCAAAACGGGAAACCGGTAAGTTTTGAAGGCAAAAAAGTTATCCTTTCAGGTGGTGCTTTTGGAAGCACCCGCATGATGACGATGTCCGGATTTAAATCCAAACTTCCGGCACTCGGTAAAAAATTCTCATCGCATCCCCAATTCATGTGGCTGGGATTTCAGAATGAACCGGTGGATGCACACAAAGGCATGTTCCAGTCGGTTGCCTCCAAAGACCCTAATTTCAGGGCACAGGGCTTCAAACTGGAAAACGTTTTCGCCTCCCCTATTTCCATAGGACTGCTAATGAATGTAACCGGTGCCAAACACCAGGAATACATGAAAAAATACCGCTACATGCAATGCGTGGAAGTAGCAGTGCGCGATGAGAATATCGGAGAAATCCAGTGCGACAACAAGGGCAAACTGACCATTGTAAAACCCCTGACCGACCAGGACAAAGCCAGACGGGATAAAGGATTATACGCTATTGAAAATATTATGAACGCTGCCGGCGCCAATGAAATCTTTAAATCCCAGTTTTATTTCGGACTGCACCTGATGGGTGGTTGCGTCATGGGAACAGACCCGGCGAAATCAGTAGTAAATCCGGACTTTCAGGTACACGGAGAGAAAACGCTTTATATCGCCGACTCCAGCATATATCCCAATGCACCGGGCATTAATCCGGGACTGACTATAAAAACATTAGGGCAACGGTTAGCTTCCCAACTCATCAAATAATGGATACTGTTTTTACACCGGAACATTGCTTTGAGGTCATTAAGGATTTCCCTTATGCGCCGCATTATATCAATGTTGACGGGTTAAAAATGCATTATATCGACGAAGGAAATAAAGACGGCGAGGTTATCCTGGCCTTGCACGGGGAGCCCACCTGGAGTTATTTGTACAGAAAATTTATTCCGGTATTATCCAACTATCGTTTCATCGCACCTGATTTTATTGGCTTTGGCAAATCAGAGAAGCTGGTGCAGCTATCGGACTATTCTTATACACTGCATTACAACAGTATAAAAAAATTCATTGAGCAACTGGATTTGAACGACATAACTCTGGTTGTACAAGACTGGGGCGGACTGATTGGGTTAGGTGTTTTAGGAGAACTGCCCGGACGCTTTAAGCGTGTAGTCATCCTGAATACAGCCTTATCAGATGGCAGAAAACTCCCTTTATCGTTCAAAGCCTGGCAGGCGTTTGCCAAATACCATCCTGACCTGCCGGTGGGAAAAATTGTACGCAAAGCCTGTGCAAGGCCTGTTAGTGCAGAGGTCATGGCGGCATATGACGCACCCTTTCCGGAAAAAAAATACAAGGCGGGTGCACGAATATTTCCATCACTGGCGCCAAACACAAAAACTGCTGATGGCGTGATGCAAATGAACCGAGCAGCCAAAGTATTGGCGGAATGGAAAAAACCGGCTATTATCCTCTTTTCGGACAAAGACCGGATTTTAGGCAAGATGGTGCATTTCTTTTATAAATTGATGCCGGCAGCGCATGAACAGCAGCGCATTACGATAGAAAATGCCGGGCATTTCTTACAGGAAGATGGCGGAGCTACTATAGCAACATATATAGACGAATTTATTCAGGGAAAATTAAAAAAATAACACAATGGCAAATCAATTTTCAAACCGTGCGGTTAAAGGATTATTAAAAATCGGCAATATCTATTGTCCGAAGAACGGCGACTTTCCGGAATACGAGAATGTGGCAGGTACCTGGAAATACAATGACCTCGCTGCCAATGTACCCGAGGATGACTTCAATTCACTGAACATAGTGCTGGCTATTTTCTCCTTCCTGCCGGTATTTATTTTAAAATGGCTGGTGGGTGTGTTCGAACGAGCTCAGTATAGCCCCAGCGACGGTATCATCAGTTCCACCTGCAGGCAGTTAAATATAGGATTACGTGGCTTGTGTTATTCTACCTATTACTCAGAATTCCACAACCCCAACTACACCGGTAAAAAACCGCTGGATGTGATTGATTATCACCTAAACAGAGTAGTAGATTAAATTGTACTCTTAATCTTTACCTTAATACCATATTTGGGTTTTAATGTAACAAGCGGCTCAAAAGCTACGGGATGCTGTGAATCCAACTCCAGATCAAAATGGTATAATAGCTGCGCCAGAACAATGGTAATTTCCATCGTGGCAAAATAAAATCCTATACACATTCTCGGCCCGCCGCCAAACGGATAGTAAGCTTCGCTGTTGAACAACGAATTATCCTTACCCTCAAATCGTTCAGGAATAAAATCATCCGGCTGTTTCCAGTATTTCGGATTTCGATGCAAAGAATAGATACTCATCAATGTGACAACATCTGCCGGTATTTCCATTCCATTCACTACATCAGGCGCCTTGCTTTCCCTGCTTAGAATATAGGCTGTCGGATACAAACGCAAGGTTTCATCAATGACATTTTTCAGATAGACGAACTGTCTGAAATTATCCATCGTCAATTTTCCGTCCGGCATCACCCTGCGTACTTCTTCTTTTGCTTTCAGATATACTTCCGGATGTGAACACAAACTGTACATCGCCCACGCGAGTGTATAACCGGAAGTTTCATGACCGGCTACATAGATGGTCAGCAATTCGTCTCTCAGTTGTTTATCCGACATTCCTTCTCCGGTATCTTCGTCTCTGGCCTCCATCAGCATGCTTAACAGATCGTTTCTATATGGCTGATTTTTGCGCAATGCTATCACCTCATACAGCACCTCATCAAATTTTTTTAAAGTTTTCAGGAAGGCTTTTTCTTTACCTGATATTTTTGCCCAAAACTGATAAAACGGAATACGGATTAATTTCACCAAATGATCCTGAATAGAATAGATATAATTCTGTATCTCGCTGAGTTTCCCTGAAACATCAGAACCCAGTAACGTTTCAATCACAACTTTTGATGTGAGCTGCATCATCTCCCTGTCAATAAATATCTCTGTAGTTCCTTTTTGCTTCAGTTGCCGGATATGATCAATCGTAATGGTGTTCATAGAATCAAAAAAACCTTCCAGACGCTTTTTATAAAACGCCGGCTGCGCCAGCCTACGCTGCCTGAACCACGATTCTCCTTCATTAGTAAGTAATCCGTTTCCCAAAGCCAGCTTCAAAATATTATTACCATAATCCTTGCGATAGTTTTTATGGTTCAACTGAAGGATTTGTTTGATAACGTCTGCATCGCAGGTGGCAAGCAGAGTCCGATTGACAGGCATACTGAACAGAAAAGTATCTCCGTAATTTTTAAAGTTATTTTCAAAAAAGCCAAGGATATCCTTTGACAATTCAGGTGCATTGCCTACAAGGGGAAGCGCTTTTATTTTAGGAATCTGCATTGTTTAATTTTTATAAAAATACGGAATATCAATATTAGTGGATAAACAAGTGTTAATTTTAGTGCGTTAATATGTATTTTTGAAACAATGCCAACCGTCTTTCAAATAGAAGAATATATTTATTACTGGTTATCTTCCTTTAATAAATACAAGATTCATTCGCCGTTTGTCTATAAACTGGTAACGGAAGTATTTGAAAAAGAGTTGAATTATCCTGATTTTGAGCGCATTGAAAACTTAAGAGATGATTTAAAAAAAGACCATCAGGAAATTGACGTCATCGATTTAGGAGCCGGCTCAAAGTCCTTTAAATCGACTAAACGGAAAATCAGCAAAATTGTACGTAAGAACGTCAAAAAAGAAAAATACGGTCATCTGCTTTTTATGATGATCCGGCATTTCAAAGCAAACTCGATTTTAGAACTTGGGACTTCACTCGGAATCACAACCGCGTATCTTGCCTCCGCCCACCCGAATACAAGGGTCATTACCATCGAAGGAAGTGAATCCATTGCACAGGTTGCGGCTGAAAATTTCAAGAAATTAAAATTGAACAATATTCAGCTCGTCGTTGGAAATTTCGACTCTGAACTGGCAAAAATTTGCGAAGAAAGGCAAAAATTTGACCTTATATTCATTGACGGAAACCACCGGGAAGTGCCAACCATCAATTATTTTAATACCGTACTTCCCTACTGCCACAACGATACGATATTACTGTTTGACGATATTCACTGGAGCGAAGAAATGCAGGAAGCCTGGGAATATATTAAAAACCACGAGAAAGTAACGCTCACTATAGATATTTTTGAAATGGGTATCGTATTTCTTCGCAGAGAAAACCGCCAAAAGGAACACATGTTGATTCATTACTAAGCAGTTTTATTCCACTCTGTCAAAATGCGCTGTAAAATGCCTTAAGAACGGAGGTTCATAAACAATCCTCATACCTTTTGATTTCGACCTTTCTTCTTTCAGTTCTTCAAATACATCAATGACGTAATCAATATGGCTTTGTGTGTAAACTCTTCTGGGGATTGCCAGCCTGACCAATTCAAAGGCTGCAGGAATCAGGTTGCCGTTTTCATCATTTTTACCAAACATCACCGAACCGATTTCACAGCATCGTATTCCCCCTTTGATATATAAATCACAAACCAGTGACTGCCCCGGAAACTTTTGTGGTGGAATATGCGCGTAAAAAGCTTTCGCATCCACATAAATCGCATGCCCGCCGAATGGTTTCACTGTTGGTATTCCCATATCATTCAGATGCCGGCCTAAATATTCTGTACTTTTTATCCGGTAATGGAGGTAATCTTTGTCAAATACTTCCTGAAGCCCTACCGCCAGAGCTTCCATATCTCTTCCGCTCAATCCGCCATAAGTAACAAACCCCTCGGAAATAATGAGCAGGTTCTGGCATTGTTCCGCCAGTTTTTTGTCTTTTAACGTCAATAAACCACCCATATTCACTAACCCATCCTTCTTTGCTGACATGATGAATGCATCTCCAAGATTCAATAATTCCTGTGCTATTTCTCTGTATGTTTTATCTTCAAACCCGGACTCCCTGTGCTTAATAAAATAAGCATTTTCGGCTATACGGCAGGCATCCAGCACCAGCAAAATCCCATAGTTATTACTTAATGCCCTGACAGCTTTGGCATTTTCCATACTGACAGGCTGTCCACCGGCTGAGTTATTCGTAACGGTCAGTATAACAGCGCCGATATTTTTACTCCCATATTTTTGGATAAGTGCCTCCGTTTCAACAATATCCATGTTCCCTTTAAATGGCAACTCCAATGATGGGTCTTTAGCTTCCTCAGGCAAACAGTCAAAGGCCATTGCACCGGTAAATTCAATATTTGCCCGTGTTGTATCAAAATGTGTATTGCTGATAAAGACTTTATCTTTTCCTCCTAAAATTCCATATAAAATACGTTCGGCGGCCCTCCCCTGGTGGGTGGGAATGATATACGGCATACCTGTTAAATCTTTCACTTCCGCTTCCAAACACTCCCAGCTGGTAGCTCCCGCATAACTTTCGTCTCCCTGCATCATAGCAGACCACTGATGCTCACTCATTGCACCGGTGCCACTATCCGTCAGTAAATCAATAAAAACGTCATCACTCCGCAACAGAAATGGATTATTATGCGCTTTTTTCAACGTTTCCTGCCTGTATTCTTCGGTGGTTATTTTCAATGGCTCCACCATTTTTATTTTAAACGGTTCGGCCAGAGTTCGTTGCTTCGACATACCTGAAATTTGAGGTAAAATACAAATTATAATGCATACATCAGCATTGGTTATTTCGGTATTTCTGCCTTACCGCTATTCTAATACCGCTGTGTATCCAAACATGCAAAAATTCCAATGCATGCATTCAATCTCGCAACTTTATAGTAAACTTTAGGTAACATGCCAAATTCGGCATTTTTTTCTACAATCCGTAAATTCGCTGACCTAAAATACATTCCAGTACATGTCAGCATACAACACACCAGAAGGCGTAGAAATTAAAGGGGCTTACAAGCCGGAATACGCAGAAATACTGACGCCGGAAGCATTGGTATTTTTTGCCAAACTGCAACGCAAATACAATGCCCGTCGCAAAGAACTACTGCAAAAGAGAGTGGAACGCCAGGTACGCCTGGATGCAGGTGAATTACCTGATTTCCTGCCGGAAACCAAATCCATCCGTGAATCGGACTGGACGGTTGCACCTTGTCCGGCAGATATCCAGGACAGAAGGGTGGAAATCACAGGGCCTGTGGACCGAAAAATGATTATCAATGCACTTAATTCGGGTGCTAAGGTATTCATGGCGGATTTTGAGGATTCCAACGCGCCAACCTGGGAGAATAATATCTCCGGACAAATCAACCTGAAAGACGCTAACCGCAAAACCATTTCTTTCATTAATGAAGCCAATGGAAAAGAGTACAAACTGAATGATAAACATGCCGTTTTATTCGTTCGTCCCCGAGGTTGGCACCTTTTAGAAAAACATGTAACCGTAGACGGTGAAGTGGCCAGTGGTTCCATCTGGGATTTTGCCATATATTTTTACCACAATGCCAAAGAAAGACTGGCGCAAGGCAGCGGTATCTACTTCTATTTGCCAAAAATGGAATCGCACTTAGAAGCACGTTTGTGGAATGATATTTTTGTAGATGCACAGCAGGAACTGGGCGTTCCGCAAGGTTCCATCAAAGCAACGGTTCTTATTGAAACCATTGTGGCTACTTTTGAGTTAAATGAGATTTTATTCGAATTAAAAGAACACTCTGCAGGCCTGAACTGCGGACGTTGGGATTATATTTTCTCGTTTATTAAACGAACCGTTAAAAACAAGCAGTTTTTGGTACCGGACAGAATGCAGGTAACGATGACTACGCATTTCCTGAAATCTTATTCCGAGTTGGTGATACAGACTTGCCACAAACGCCATGCATTCGCGATGGGTGGTATGGCTGCGCAAATTCCTATCAAGGACAATCCGGAAGCGAACGAAATAGCATTGGCAAAAGTACGTGCCGACAAAGAGCGCGAAGCGAAAGCGGGCCACGACGGAACATGGGTGGCACATCCGGGTTTAGTACAAATAGCCATGGACGAATTCAATAAATATATGCCGACACCTAATCAGATTCATGTAAAACGTGAAGATGTACATGTTACGGCAACTGATTTGCTGGAAGTGCCTAAAGGAACGATTACCTTAGGTGGTTTGAAAAACAACATCGACGTAGGCATCCAGTATTTAGAAGCGTGGTTAAGAGGTAATGGTTGTGTGCCAATTCACAATTTAATGGAGGATGCTGCTACTGCTGAAATTTCCCGTACACAGGTTTGGCAGTGGGTACACCACGAAGATGCAAAACTGGATGACGGCACAAAAGTAACGGCTGAATTGGTTCAGAATCTTATTAATGAACAGAAAGAGGCTTACAAGGCAACTTTAGGAGATAAATATGCCGCTTCAAAATTTGACCTTGCTATTGAATTGTTCACAAAAATGAGCTTACAAGATACGCTGGAAGAATTTTTAACGTTAGAAGCTTATAATTATATCGATTAATCAACTTTTTTCACAAAATCAATAACTTAAATAAAAATGGCAACAAAACAAGAAAGAGCGGAAGCTCTAAAAAAAGATTGGGCAACTAATCCGCGTTGGAAAGACGTTAAAAGAGATTACACAGCCGAAGAAGTGATAAACATTAGCGGTTCTGTACAAATTGAATACACTTTAGCTAAGAACGGAGCTGAAAAATTATGGAAAAAATTACACACGGATGACTGGGTCGCCGGTTTAGGTGCTTTCAATGGTAATCAGGCTATTCAGGAAGTTACAGCAGGCATGAAAGCCATTTATCTTTCAGGCTGGCAGGTAGCTGCTGATGCTAACCTTTCCGCAGAAATGTATCCGGATCAATCTTTATATCCTGCGAACTCGGTACCAATGGTGGTTAAACGTATCAACAACTCTTTGATGCGTCGTGACCAGATTGAATACATGGATGGCGAACCAACACGCGACTGGATGGTTCCTATCGTTGCAGATGCTGAAGCCGGTTTTGGTGGTAACCTGAATGCATACGAATTAATGAAACAAATGATTGAGGCGGGTGCTGCCGGTGTTCACTGGGAAGACCAGTTAGCTTCTGCTAAGAAATGCGGCCACTTAGGCGGTAAAGTGTTAGTACCCACTCAGGAAGCTATCAACAAATTATCCGCTGCACGGTTAGCCGCGGACGTTTGCGGTACTTCTACTTTGGTAATTGCTCGCACGGATGCTGAGGCTGCTAACCTGATTACTTCGGATATCGACCCGCGTGACCAAAAATTTATTATTGATGGAAAACGTGCACCAGAAGGTTTCTATTATGTAAAAAACGGTTTGGAACAAGGTATCGACAGAGGCTTATCATATGCTCCGTATGCTGATTTAATCTGGATGGAAACCGGAAATCCTGATTTAGGCATGGCAAGAGAATTTGCTCAAGGCATTCACGCGAAATATCCGGGAAAAATGCTGGCGTATAACTGTTCGCCATCATTCAACTGGGCGAAATATATGGATGTAAAGGCAATGACTACCTTCCGTGAAGATTTAGCGGCCATGGGTTACAAATTCCAGTTTATCACCTTAGCCGGTTTCCACGCCAACAACACCGTGATGTTTGAATTAAGCAAAGCATACATGGAAAGAGGGATGGCAGGTTACTCTGAGTTACAACAAAGAGAATTCGCTTTGGAATCTGCCGGTTTCCAGGCAATCAAACACCAGTCATTTGTTGGTACAGGTTACTTTGATGCTATTCAGCAGGTTTGTCAGCAAGGACAATCTTCTACTACTGCATTGGCTGGTTCAACAGAAGCGGAACAGTTCCATTAATTGATACATAATTAATCATGCGCCAATCGATTATCGAAGCATGATAGTATGTTTAATATACCTGTTATCTGCTGCCTAGCACGGATAACGCAATTCAATCAGGAGGCTGCCTTAAAATCTACAAGGCAGCCTCTTTTTTATTAATATAAATAACTACTTACTTATCACTGATATTCTGAATAAAATTTGTAGTAAATTTGAATCGAAAATTTTATTCATCTATATGCCAAAATATAGTATTGCCAAACAGACATTCTTGTACCTTTTTATAATCACCCTTATAATCAGTTTATTGCTGTATGGTTATGGTTATTTCTTTAATAAATCGACCCCGACCGGGCTTCGTATATTCTTTACTCTACTTTCAATGTCTATTCTTAGCCTTGAACTATATTGCGGTATAAATGTCATCTCCTCTTATAAAATTATGGGCATTACAGCAATACTACTGGCTTCAATTAGTTTCTCAATAAATTTGTATGCAACCTGGAATCCTTCTTTTCTTGCTTCATTCTGGCTATTTACAGAAATCTTTATTGCATTGGCAGCATTATCCGCCGGGGTTGCAACAGGTATGAAGTTGTTTTCAACCAGTCCGTCCTCCTAATGTACGATACATACATAAAAAAATCCCGCAAAAGAGCGGGACTGTGTATTCATGCTTAGAACGCTACTAATTTTTTACAAATTTACCATTATACAACTGCTGTCTTTCATCCGACAAAGCAATCATATAAAATCCATTTGACAATCCATCAACATTCTTGTATACCGCGTTTGGTCCGGCTACGCCATCATATTGCTGAGAACTAACCAATTTACCATACACATCGTAAACGGTTAAATAAACAGGGCTTTCCTGCTCCAGATAGAATTCAACTGTAAGTTGGCTGCTAACCGGATTGGGATATACAGCAAAGACATTGGCTGATTTTTCAATTTCCTCTTCTTCCGGCTCAGCTAATCTCAAAGCAACACTGGACAAAGTAGTCTGCAATGAATAACAGGCTGTATTGCTGGCGCCACTTACACCATAAACTTTGATATAATAGGTAGCCGCCTTAGAAGCATTATAGGTAACCTGTTCATTTACGACTCCTGTAGTTGAAGATGTCTTCAATAAACTTCCTTTGCTATCATATAATTGCAAATCATAGTTTGCAGGCAGGTTCGACAACAGCACTTTCAAATTTTTCTGTGTGGATGTGGTGGCAACAGAAAACCAGTCTACATCGGTGGCTGTACCAATTTTTGCATTAATGGTACTATTCGCGGTAATTGATTTTGCCGTATTCTTTGTCTCGTTCGATTCATAGTTATCCGTACACGGAACTGCAAGCGTTGAGAAATTAACGGATGCCGTCCAATTGCTGTACAACAAGCCACCGCAATCTGTACGCACCTGTACCTCATAAGCAGTGCCTGCTGCCAGCCCGCTGAGAGCGATACTGTTTGTAGCGGCGCTAACCGTTGTCCAAGCAGAACCACTAACTGGTTTATATTGAACTTTATAGCCGGAAGCGCCGGTTACGGCATTCCACAACACGGTACAGGCTGTTTGAGTGATACTTGAGATATTCACACCGGAAGCATCCGAACAGACAGGAAGCGTACCCGGGTAAACAAATGTCCCCTTAACACCATAATGATCGCTGATATCAAATTTCTTCCACATAGCATCCGCGACAGTGCGATAAGGCGTAACCTGATTTACAGCGGAAAGAGGTAAAAGATTGGTTTTCATCGGCAGGACATAATCCAGATATTCAGCAGGGTCACTGGTAGAGGACAAATAACTGTTCGTCTGTGAATTCCAGGAAGGGTTTAACGGACTGTCAAAAACCGGTTGTTGTGCATTGAAAAAGGGCGTCCACAAGCTATCATACTCCCCCCATTTGTTGGTAATCTTATCAATATTCAAATCCCCACCGAACAGCACGGCTTCTCCGGCAGGAATAGCTTTTCCGGCAATATAGGATTTTGCCTGCTGCAGTTGCGTCTTCCTGATATTTACATCCACTTCTTCATTAAAGGCATCCATGTGCGTACCAAATAAATGATACTTTACACCCAGTTTATTAATTCGGCAGTATTTGAATCCTTTATATGCCAGGCAATCATCCGCGTTGCAGGTATTTCCAAATAAGTATTGATCCTGAGTTTCAATTGGCCAACGGCTGACAATCAAAATGCCGCCATCCTGAACCGGATCCAAGGCACTGTGATTTGCTATATCAACTACGGTGGATTGATACGGGTACTCGGCAGTAAGTTGTGACAACATACTCAACCGGACATCGTCGTCAAACATCTCCTGAAAAATTATAGCATCATAGTTGTGCAACACATCATCATAATAATCCTTCCGAACATTCTGGTCATTAAAAAACAACTCCGAAGGACGCATATAGGTATTTTGCGTTAGTATATTCACCTTTCTCGGATTCGACAAATCAGCAGCATTAATCGGAAATGGATCATTTTCCTGAATCGTATACAAAATATCATCATAGCCGCCTGTAAAATAAAAAGCATATTTAATAGTCATTGATTTACCATTCATGGTAAAATTTTGTGTATGAAAATTACGGTCGGTATACCAGGCCTGGCTAAATCCGGGTCCGGCCGCTGAACACCAGATAGAACTGCCAATCAGGCTACCGGTCATCTTGAGTTTTAACTGCACCGTTTCGCCGGCAGATGTAAGATTTACAGTATGGTAAAACGTATTCCCGTTATGTACACCGGCATCCCTGTTTGTCCACAAGACATTCGTATTGCGCTGCCACGCGGATAAGGTGCCTGATCTTCCCCACCATTCTGAGGACGCCATAACATGGTCGCCGGTTTGTGTACAATTAACAGTAAAACTTAATGAGGTATTGTTTTGGAAGTATACATACGTTTTCTGGCCAAACGTATAAAGAGAAACTAAAAGACTTAGTAACGTAAATATTTTTTTCATTGATAGTGAAGTATTTAATGCAAAAATAGGCATTATAAGCAAGAATATGTGTATATGGATTGAATTTTAATGCCATACGTATATCTGTTACCCAACGAAATTGCTAATTTTAAAGGGAAAAATACGCTGGATATGCCAAAAAATTCTCCGGAAGATGTGAAAGTTTATTATAACAGGATGACAGCATCTTATTTGGATATTTATGGTGATGTCATACAGGCGTTCAGGCCGGCAGATACGGAAAAGCTACTCGATTATATTGCGAGAAGCGCAGGTATCAACTGGAATATGAATGTATTGGATTTGGGCTGTGGGGTGGCCGGCCCATCTATCTATTTTGCCAAGAAATGGAATGTACATATTGACGCAGTTACCGTTTCAGAAGTGCAGGCAGAGATAGCGTCAAAAAAAATAGTACAGGAAAACCTGCAGGATAATATCAACATACATACAGGAGATTATCATCAATTAGAGCAACTGCCGATTGCTAACAGCCAATACGATACCGCATTATTTCTGGAAAGCCTGGGCCACTCCTATGATACCCGCTTAGCGATATGGCAAGCTGCTCAAAAATTAAAGAAAGGCGGGGTTTTATACATAAAAGACTTTTATAAAAAGAAAGGAGATAACATTGCCGCACAACAAAAGATTGATAAAATCATCGGCAATATAAATCAGCAATATGCCTACAATACGTTGAGTCTGGAAGATGTTAAAGACGCCTTGCTGCAAGCAGGTTTAACAATTGAATTTATTCGTCCGTTCGACTTTTTGGATGATATTTCAGTTCGGTACAACTTTGAACAGGCCAATAATATTGACATTTTTGAAGGCATCCCGGAATTTTATCCGGCAGAATGGCTGGAAATAAAATGTGTAAAGCCCTGAAGAATCTATTACTTCACAAAACGAATGGGAAAAGTAACAGCTGCCCAAACCCATACTCTTACTATCGGAAATATTCCTACCAGCAACAGGGAGTAAAAACCATAGAAAATATCATTCTGTAACGCCAGTAAACCAAAAATATACACAGGTAATACCACTTCATAAAAGATATTGATATCATATAGTTCATTATCCATGGAAGGGTTGGGCCGTTTGAGTAAGAATGGAATAATGTAAGTCTTTCGTTTAAACCAATATACAATAAATACGATGAAAGCAACGCCCAACAGCACGGCAGCTTTGTCTAGTCCGATAAAACAGAATCCCAAAAAACAAAGAATTTCTGATGGCAGCACAAACCTGTACAGAAATTTACTGACAGATGAGCGGTTGTAACGTGTGCCAATTGTCTTTTGCTGAATAGCCGCATCGAATTTCGCGTCGAATAAAAGATGCATGATAATATTACGGAACCCTCTTAATAGTGCCCAAACCAACAAAAATCCGAGCTGTCCCTTTTGAACCACTGTCAGGTTAAAAAAAGTAGGGTAATTAATATTGATGGCGAGCAGGTAGAAAATGGTACCGCTGTATAAAGCATCCAGTAAAGGTGCTACATACAAATTCTTCTTCAAACGAAATGGAGGACAGGAATAGACTATAAAGCATGCGATTTGCGCGGCAAATAAAAGGGCTGAATGAAGATTGCTGATGGTCATGTAAAACTCAACTCCCATTTGCAACAATACGATGCTGAAAAATATCCAACGGGTACGTACCGTTAATTCACTGACAGCATTGGATTTCCCCGCAGCGATATCATCCTTGATATCTGTCCATTCATTGATAAAGAAACCAAACGACGCGACAGATACTGTAAGCAATAAAAAACCGGCAGACAGGAATACGGAATCAGCAAATGCGATATCCGCCTGATACAAACCCCAGCCATAGAAACCCAACACAGGCGGCAAAATAAAATTCCACCAGTCCTTAATGCGTATACTTCTTAAATAGGCCTGTATCACACATTAAAGATACAATCCGATTAGCGCAGATGTTTAAAAATGAAAATATTTTTTGATAAATCCGATGGTATACCGGAGGTAGATAGGAAAAAACAGCAACAAGTTCAACGACAATATCCAGATAAAGAAAGGCTGGAAAAAACTAAAATAGCACAACAGCAGCAACGGAAGGTGTATTTCATAAAATTCGTTCAGAAGCTGTTTATTGATAAAATCATACCGTATCTCAAAATCAGAAAGCAACGGTGCTTTTTTGCTTATTCTTTCCTTGATTATATAAGCCAAGATGTAGAACAAATAAGCATATAAGAACAAATGGCGTGTTTGCGGCAGGAAATATAACAACAAGAAAAAGAGTCCCCATTCAAACGGCACCATGAGGTGCATCACCCAAGATTTGCTTTTACGGACTCCGTGCAGGGTTACAAATGTTTGCGTCTGGGTATTAAGGTCGTTGTCGTAATCCTCTATCTGGTGATTGAGTATATTCCGAATCCCCATCAAGATTAACCAGACAACATATATTATTAGGAATGAGTCAGCAACCCTTACAGTGCCTATGATTTTTGAATAGGTATAAACAGCTAATATACATGGAACAACCTGTGCATAAAGCGCATCGGTCACAACTCCCCAGGCGCCTCTTTCTTTCAGCCGAAATGGCGGCAGAGCATAAACAAAGAACAAGATAAACTCCAAAGCGATGAACAGTAACGAGAATCGGTCAAACGGGAGGATAAACCATGGGAAAATAGAAAGGAATAAAAAACAAATCACGAGCAAAACGGACGTGGTCCTCGAAAAGTTGATAAACAGATTCTGCTTGCCATTCTTAATGTCATCGTGATAGTCGTGGTAATCATTCAACACATATCCCATTCCTGCTATTCCCATTGACAACAGGATAGAAACAAGAATATACCACAGTATTCTGGTTCCACTGGAATGCCCCAGGAACAACACGACATACAGGCTGCAGAAAATGGTACTGAATTTATACTGCACATTCGCCCATAAACGGTTTTGTATATTGCTGAAGAATGCCAAACTCAGAGATCCTCTTTGTTAATGTGATTCATTTGGAGCTGGAAAATATTCTGTAAGAAGTAGCGATGCATGCCTTTTTTGACATCGTATTCCGGTTTATATAATTTCACTTCAAAAAAGTCTATCGGGAAAATGTATTTTTCCCAGTTGTCAATCTTGGCAATACCAGTCAGTTCCTGAAATTCGTTGGAGATAGACAGATTTTCAAAATCATCCAGCGGAATGTCAATGGTCTTGACAAACACAATGACATACCCCAATTCTCTGACCAGGTCAACAAACCCGCTCAAATCCGCCACGTCATAATAGTAGGCATCATTAATTTTTTTGATTTCACTGTCAATCTTTCGTTGAACCAGCCAATTCTTTGAAACCCGGCGGAACAAGTCTTTGATATACACCTCTCCACCCGGTTTCAGTACCTTCCAGATAGCTTTTAATAATTTCTCTTTATCGGTAGAATGCCCGAATGACTCCAGAAAGTAAACTTTATCAAACGTCTCTTTGGGGAATAATTTATCCACCTCATGATAATCCTGCAAATGAACTGTTACTTTATCCTGAAGCTGTTCATTGGCGATATGCTGCCTGGAGGCATTCAGCTGTGATTCGGAAACCGTTACGGCATCAATCGTACAGCCTGTTTCTCTGGCAAAATGCCGTGCCGGTCCGCATACGCCACATCCGGCATCCAGCACCCTGTATTCAGGGTTAAAGCCTATCTGCTCTATCTGGTAGTTTAATATCCCCTTCAGGTCATTGGTTCTGAAGGCCTGAATCACCTCTCCATACACTTTTATGAAGGCATCATGATTTTTATTGTAAAAATCGCCTACCTTTTCAGGGTGGTCTGCTTTATTTTTATTACCTTTAAATTTACTGAAGATGGACATTAGCAAGGCTTTAATTTACTTAATATTTAGTACTTTGAGGTCAGTCCAAATTTACTAAATTTGATGAATAAATCTACAAAAGATGAGACCCGTATTTAATAATCCTGAATTAGAACAGCAATTTCAAAAAGACGGATATGTAATTATCCCTTTTTTAACTGATGAAGAAGTGGTGGAAATCAAGGAACGTTACTTTGAAACGTTGCCCAACAGCGGAGGCCTGATTGGAGCCGAAGACGCCGGACTAAAAGATAAAATCACCTATGACTTCACCTTCATTGATAAAAATATTGAGTATAAAAAGCTAGTCTTTAAAATAATCACTGACCGGTTTGACAAGTATGTAAAGAAGTATCTGGCAGACTACACTCCCATTATTGCCAACTTCATCCGCAAGAAAACAAATGACGGGGAAGTTCCGCTGCATCAGAACTGGGCTTTTGTGGATGAGCGAAAATGTACTTCCGTATCTATCTGGTGCCCGCTGGTAGACAGCAACGAGAGCAACGGCACCCTTCAGGTAGTTCCTGGAACTCATAAACGCTATGGTGAATTCCGCGGGCCGATGGTTCCGTGGGAACTGGAAAACATCAAACACGATATTATTAAAAAGCACCTGATACCCATGAACCTCAAGGCAGGGCAGGCCGTAGTACTGGATGACAGTATTGTACATTATTCCGCTATCAATAAAACCGATGATTTGCGACTGGCCATACAATTAATATTAATTCCGAGCGAGGAAAAATCCATACACTACCACATGAACCCGCAGAAGAGCGGCACTAATATAGATGTGCTGGAAGTAGATCAGGAATTTTATATGAATTTTAACCCCTGGAAACAGCCTGAAAATGTAAAGGTGCTGCGTAAGATTCATTATAAACCTTTTGACATGTCGGTTCAGACCTTTGAAAAAGGCATATTCTCCACCCGAATTGACGAGGAACCTGAGAAAAAATCCCTCTTCGATAAACTGAAAGCCGTTTTTAATTAATGTTACAACTGAAAGATGCATATCAGCAGCAACTATTGAATATAAACGGGTATTTCACCATCCCTTTTTTATCCGATGAGTTGGCCGATAAACTGAAATCCATTTATTACGCTCATTTTAACGATACGGAGACCACTTTTTACTCCACTTCTTTCCATCCTGACACCGATTTCAAAAAGAAAGTAAGTGATGAGATTATTTCGCTTGTACAGGAAAAACTAAATACCATTGCCATTGATTATAAAATACTCGGCAGCTCCTTTCTGAAAAAAAATGCGAACGACAACAACCCTCTTCCGCTTCATCAGGACTGGACAGTGACGGATGAAGAAAAATATGGTTCTTATACTATCTGGATTCCGCTGCAGGACACATCACAACAAAACGGTGCCATTCGTGTAATAGACGGCAGCCACAACGTTGAAAATAATTTTCGGGCGCCAAGCCTTCCGGTAGCCTTTGAAGCAGAAAGGAATCAGTTTGACAATTATCTGAAAACACTACCGCTCAAAAAAGGAGAAGCGTTTATTTTCAACCAGAAACTTATGCATGCCTCCTGGCCTAACCACTCACACGAAGAACGGCTCGCAGTAACCATAGGACTGGTGCCTAAGGATGCGGCGTTATTTATGTTGTATTTTAATAAACAAAAAAACGAACTGCAACAATATAGTATGCCGGATGATTTATTTATCCGTTATCCCGAAATTATTGGGGAACCTAAAATAGGTACTCTGGAAAAAACATTCCCGTATACACCTAAAAAGTTTACGGAAAAAGAGTTCAGACAACAGCTTTTTGAAAACAGAACTAAATACTCCACCATGCAACCATTATTTTCCAGCCCTGAACATCAGGCCTTCTTTGAAACAAACGGCTATTTAAAAATAAATGCTTTAGACGAAAAGGATATTAAAGAGCTGAAAGACTTTTTGTTTGAATCCGGAATTAAAAAAGTGACTGATTATGGGTTTTATGTGGGCATGGATCATGAGAACAAGGCATTAGTGGCCACTATGATGGACAAAATCAGCTCGATAGCAATGCCTAAACTGAATCCATTTTTAAAGGACTACCAGCTGATCACAGCCAGCTATGTGATAAAAGACCCGAATCCGAAAGGCGTAGTTCCGCCCCACCAGGACTGGACCTTTGTGGAAGACGAAACCCGGCATTGTTCGGTAACCTGCTGGATAGCGCTCGTAGACACCAATATGGAAAACGGCTGTATGGGCGTAATCAAGGGAAGCCATAAATTTTTAAATAGTGTCCGCCCTTCGCCATCTCCACAGGTTCCGTCACCACTTGCGAAGCATATGTTTTCCATGTTTCCATATTTTGAGTTGCTGCCTATGAAAGCGGGTGAAGCGCTCATATTCGACAACAGAACTTTCCATTCCTCTCCTCCTAATATTACTAATGAACCTCGTCTGGCTGTTGGATTAAGTTTTACTCAGAAGGAAGCACAACTCAGGCATTATTATTGTAAACCAGGAACAAAGGATACTTTATTAAAATACAGGATAGATCCCGCATTTTTTATGAAATACGACAATGGTACCTTATCAAGGATGTATGATGCAGGACAGGTTATTGAAGATTATGAATTAATGGGGGAACAAAAATTTGTATGGGAAGACCTGAGTAAAGATGAAATGAAACAGCGCATCCTGAACGCCGGAAATGTTTACAACAAAGAACTGACCCATCACATGATGTCCCTGTTCGGAGAACAGATGAAAGACGGCGTCAAAGACAAGGTAATGGGTCTCCTTTCTGCATTTAATCCGTTGAATGTACTCAGAAGAATAAAAGAAAAAGTAGCTTAATGACCGGTGATTTAAGTAAATGCGGATTCGTCATTGTCGATTTGCTGGATAATGCGGTGGTGGAGCAATTAACTTCTCTGACACAGAAATACCTTACATCATCAGGGCAGGATTTTATTTCATCTTCACATCATTTATCTATTGACGACTCAAAATTAATCAACCGTGAATTACATTCCGTTATAAAGCCCAAAACAGATACCCTGTTCCCTTCCCTTCAATTACTGGGCGGTACTCTGGCTACCAAGATTAAAGGAAATGATGTATTAAAAGCACACAATGACTGGTCAATTGTAGATGAATCCTGTTATAATTCATTTAATCTATGGATACCGCTGGTAAATACCAGCAAAGAGAACGGTACACTTGGCCTGATTCCGGGGTCACATTTATGGCCTGTGAAATTAAGGGGATTGGGTATTCCGGGCGATTATGAATCATATACCCGTCAATTTCTGGACATAGGATATGAACCGGAATTAAAAGCGGGACAGGCCATTTTATACAACCATAAGCTCATTCATTACTCCAGGCCGAATAAAACGGATTTGCCGAGGAATGTTGCCATCATTGGCATGAAAGATAAGGAAGCGGAATTATGTGTTTCTTTTTGTTTAGACAAGCAGTTTATATCAACCTATGAGGCGAGTGAAGATGATTTTTATGGTTTTGATGTACTAAAAATTCAAAAAAATAAGCTGATTTGCAATATTCCACTTCAGCAAACCGAAATTAATTGGAAAATAATCGTCCAACAATATGACCACTACTGTCCGGTTGAGTATAAGAAAAAGATACCTGAAACTTCAGTCTGGAGTTTATTGAAATCCTATCTTATCGATAAATTGAAAAATTAAATTTTAACTTGACTGTTGAATACGTTTTTTATTGAAAACAGAATTCAACTCAAAGCAAAAACTGAAAGTAAACTATATTAAAAAATAAAAGTAAGACTATTGCATGAAGCGCCTTTTTGATTTTTTTAAAACACAAGAAATAGCAACAACACCCCGTGTTTTTCCCAGTAATTATTTTTTAGAAAAATCTTATCAGGAATCTATCAATAAGAAAGGATATGCCGTTATAAAAAATGTCGTTGCGGAAGATAAAATCCTGCTGCTGAATGATATTTACAATCGACTCACCCAATTTCAGGAATATTCCATTCATGATAAATTTCAGAATAGCGGCAGATTTCGCTCTCCGGAGATTCGTAATTTTGTGATGGAAAATATAGGCGCCTTTTCAAAACAGTTTTTACCGACCGTTTTTGATGCATCAGTATTTGATGATAATACAACCGGTGCCTTTCAGATTAAACCTCCCTCTAAGGTGAGTGAATTAAATCCGCATCAGGATGCTCCTGTAATAGATGAAACAAAAGAGAATGGATTATTCGTTTGGATACCACTTTGTGATATTAATGAACAAAACGGCGCTATTATGGTATTGCCGGGAAGTCATTTATGGGGCAATCATCAGCGTTCCTTGAATGTTCCATGGGTACTGGAAAAGCATACGAAATTATTATGGAAGCACATGCAACCGGTTTATGTGAATAAAGGCGATATCATTGTTTGGGATACCGCGTTAATACACGCCTCTCTGCCAAATTTATCAAATCAGACAAGAGTCGCTATTACCTCTACCCTATTGCCTAAAGACTTTAAAATGGTGGAATTTTTTAAAGATAAACAAACACCGAAAGGTAAAATTGAGAAATACCAGGTGGAAAGGAGTTTCTGGGAATCCGAAGATATCATGAAAAGACCACCTTGTCCCCCTAATCAATTCCTGGAGATGGAAGATGAAGCTTTTCCTTCTTCAATATCTTCTAAACAATTAGTATCTTTAATTCAGAAATTCTTATAAGTTTCTTCCAATGTTCGAATTTAAAGATAAACATATCAATGCAGTACTGAAAGATGCTTCCTTACAGGAACAACTGGAAACGGAGGGGTATGTGGTGGTCCCGTTTTATAATCAGAATGACATTGAAAAACTTACCCATTTCTATACCGAAAATACCCAAAGCAATAAGTCAGGGTTTCAACCGACCACTTATTTTAACAGCCTGGAGTACAGGCTAAAAGCTAGCGAGTTTATCAAAAATATCGCGCGCCCTTATATCGATCGATATCTGACTGACTACAAAGCCTATATGGGCAGTTTCATTGTAAAACATTCGGATAACAAAAGTGAACTGGGCGTTCATCAGGATATGAGTTTGGTTGATGAATCAAAATTTATGGGTATGAACATATGGGCGCCACTTTGTGACACCACCCCCAGAAATGGCGCATTGCATCTAATACCCGGAAGCCATCGGATATTCCCAACCTACAGAAATGCCACCATTAAAAATATTTATGACAAGCACTACCATTTAATCAAAAAATACATGCAACCGGTGTATATGAAAGCCGGTGAAGCCATTATTTTTGACAACAGCATTCTGCATTATTCTCCGGTCAACCACTCAGACAACATCAGGATAGCTACCAATGTATTTGTTACACATAAGGATGCTAAAATCACCATCAGCTACCACGACAAATCAAAAAATAAAATAGAGAGATTCGAACAACAAGACGATTTCTTTACTACATATACGCAATTTGGCAATGACAGCAACCAGGAAAGGCCTAAAATAGGTGAAAGCTTAGGATTTACAGACTATGACTTCCCGGATTTATTACCGGAGCAGTTAATAAAATTATATGGCAATCCGCCAAGAAAAAACTGGATTAATATTATTAAAGAGAAGCTATTTGCATGATACCCCCTATTTTCAAAGATAAGGTGCTGCAGGAGGCATTTGAAGAGCAAGGTTTTGTAAAGATACCTTTACTAAGCAAAGAGGATATTCAACTATTGACCGACTTATTTTATAAATTTCACGGAAATCTTCAAGAGAATACGTTTGGCGCGTCTTCGTTTATCCATAACAAAGCAGAAAAACACATAATAAGGGATACATTATATCCTGTATTTTTGCCTTATTTTGAAAAGCTGTTAAAGGACTACACTTATTTCGGTTCTTCTTATTTATATAAAACGAAAGGCAAAAACTCCGACCTTGCTCCGCATCAAGACTGGACAATAGTAGATGAGAAGAAATATGTAGCTATCAATATATGGACTCCATTGATTGACACTACTGAACAGAATGGCACCTTATATGTGTTGCCAGGCAGTCAGGCTCAAAAATTCTTTACTTTGCGCGCACCTACCATTCCTTTTCATTTTCAGAATAAGATGCAGAAAGTCCTCAGAAACAGTATACCGACCAATGCCAAAGCCGGTGAAGCTGTTATATTAAATCAGAGTTTAATACATTATTCATCTCCTAACATGGCTGATGACATAAGGATTGCTATTACATCGGGGATTAAGAGCAAAGGGGCGCCTATGCTTTTTCATTACAAAACTAAAAAAAATAAGATAGAGCGCTATGAGATGCCGGAAGACTTTTTACTGGACTTTGACGACTTTGTGAAAGATATATATGAGCGGCCTAAGAATGGGAGATTTACAGGGGAAATAGAATATGGGGGATTTTGGAACAGGCTTATTGGCTTAATAAAAAGATAGCAAACAAAAAAATCTATTTCTATTTACTCAACGTCAATAAATCCAGGAAGCTGCCTTTGGTATAATAATAATCTATTTTCTTCTTACTCAATATCGGAAATTTTTGTGAAGGTATTTTGCTTACATGTTCTTCTGTAAAATAGCTCTCATCAATTTTATGCAACACCGCAAAATCCTGTAACATAGTGTTTTGTTCCACTACATTAATTAATTCCCTATCAGCGGGTACCGTTGACATCTGTATAGCAAGCCTGTCAGAGTTTGATTTGTTTATAGTGGAACCATGAATCAGCGCCGGATCAAAGATAATAACATCACCGGCTTGGGTAGGCACAGGTACCATATGTTCACTGATGATATCGATAAAAGGTTCGAAATTCCACTTCATATGGAAATTAGACCTGAACTGATTACCAAAAAGATGGCTTTTGGGAATAACATGCAGGCATCCGTTATTGACATCCGTGTCCCCTAAAGATATCCATATAACCAATGAATTACCGGATGTCTCATCTACCAGACTCGGGTCCTGATGAGGGCGTGAACCGGAAACCGAATTAGCAGGATTTATACAATACCCGACACTGATGGGAAATCTTAACAGGTCGATATTTAAAATATTTCCGATATATTTTTTAACGGATTGCGTTACCTTATCATAAGTTTGCTGACGAATCTCTTTGGATTTAAACGAAACAGAATTGATAAAATAATCTGTTTGCTCAAAATCCTTTAATTGTTTAATAGCATTATACAATTCGTTGAGGCTTGTAACAGTCTCTTCCGGAAGCACCTTCTTAAAAAGAACAAAACCATTATGGCTCAATTCTTTACCGGCTTTTATGTCTTTGAATAATTTATCATTAAAGCTCCTGGAAATCAGAGTATCTATTTTTCTTTTAAAAAGATTCTTTAAGTGCATTATCTATTTGTAATTTTTTTAAATGCCGTATATATAAAACTCTTAACCTTTTCTTTTTTAGTTTCAGTTTTGAAGCGGTTTAATAACTTAATATTTTTATCCTGGACATTCACATCAAACTTTCTGAGTTTCTCTCTGACTGATTCCCAGGAGGTATCGTAATTGCCAAAAGGTTCTACAGATAAGAGTTCATAATCTTTTATTTCTATGTTTCCATCTTTGTACATCTCCTGTATTTTAGAGTTATTGCATTTTATCAGAAAATTCTTGTCCGCACTGTACTTAAAAAACTCATACTTATTTTTCGGATTTCTTATATAAACAAAGCCTTTGCTATTCTTTTTAATGAAACTGATATTTAAAGCGTATCTGGTATCACTGGTATAATTCGCGAAAGAACCGTGAATTGATTTATTGAAAAAATAAACTATTTCACCTGCTTTCATAGGTTTAAATTCAAGGTATTTCATCAGGTCGTATTCATTTTTTACAACCGGCGAAATATCAAACGGAAAAGGAAATGCCCTTTTATAATCATAGAACAAATGACTCTTAGGAATAAAACCAATTACACCATTATTCGTATCCGTATCAACCAAAGGAATCCAGCACATGAAGGAGGGTTCATCGGGTTCGTCCGTATAAGTAAAATCCTGATGTGCTGTGATTAAAAATTTTTTAGTAGGAGTCTTATTAATTAACGTTGCAGAAAAAAATTCATATTCAGGAAGTATATTCTCAAAATACGGTTTCAGAATTTTAAAAAGTATATTCTGCATTCTTGACCTCAACGAATACTCTTCTGTATTCATACCTACATTAAAATCACAACCCACGCTATCCGGTATGTTTAACTCATTATCAATATTTAACAACCGGTCAACTAACGCGTGGTCAAGTCTGCCGGTATATACAAATCCGTTTTGGTTAAGAATATTATCCAGTGCATTATTGTTAAATATGCTATAATTTGTCATGCTTGGCCGATTTTGATAATTCTGAACGTAATTTCTTTATTTGTGAATTAACGCTGAAAACAGATATGTTGCTAATATAATTCTTACTTGGCTTTTGAAATAAATGTTCATCCAGATAGTATTTACTGTCAATTTCATGATTACTGACTAAGTACCCGTTTATTCTCGAGAACGTAACCATCTTTGCATTTTTAGGTAAAATGGGTACATTCAATGCCAGCCTGTCTGTCTGTGTTGTATTTATAGTAGTGCCATGAATTAATGCCGCATCAAAAACTATAATATCTCCAATTTCTACCGGAACCGGTATTAAATACTTCCAGAACTCGGCTGAATAGTCTTCAAAAACCCAATCCATATTGATTGAACGTTTGCTATTGCCCCACAAATGACTTTTAGGTAATACATGCAGGCAGCCATTTCCCATATTTATATCTTCCAGCGGTATCCACGCAATTACTGAATATGTTTTTTCTTCATCTACATAAGCCGGATCCTGATGAGGCTTACAGCTCATAATAGCATTTGGAGGATTTATACAATAAGCTCCTCCAAATGGCATATCAATTTTTTCTACATCTATAATAGATGCTAACGCATGCGATAAAATCGGTGTAGTCTGTTCTTTCAGATAATATTTGGCATCGCTGTTATTGAGAGCCATTGTATTCAGGAAATTGGGGTTATTTTCATAAAACCTGAATTGTTCCGTAGCTTCTTCATAAACTTTTATTAATGCATCCGTATATTGCTTATCTATAGCGGCTTTGAGATGGATATATCCGTCTTTTTCAAATTTTTCCTGATGTGCAGTACTTTTAAAAATCTTTGGCTCAAAAGTTCTTTGGACGGAATCTTTTCCGGAACTTAAAAATATATTTTTCAGGAAGTTCCTCATCAGGATAATTTTGCTTTCAGGGTATTTAAAAATATCTTCACAGGATTGTTAAAATGCGGTGGTATCAAGCCGACAATTTCTCTCACATTTGCCTCATATTTTTTGTAAGGAATCGTATTTATCAATATGCCGCGAGGTGGTTGTGTAGTGCTTTGCGTTTTTATATCGTCGTATAAATAAACAAAATCATCCGGCATCGCATACTGTTCCGTAGTATTTTGAGTTGGGTTATAATAGTTCACCAGCATTGGTGCTTGCTCGGGCATCACACTGGTAGACAGTATCACCCTGTCAGACCTGCTGTTGTTGTTGGGCGAGCCATGGATGACAGCGTAATAAAACAATAGCGCCTGCCCCGCTTTCAATGAAACAGGTTCCAGATAAGGTTTTAGTTGTTTATGACTGGAGCTGTAATCAATACTCAACATACCTGCACCACGTATCTTGTTAGGCAATTTATGACTGCCGGGAATCACATAAAGTCCGCCATTATGAATGGTGGTATCCTGCAAAGCTATCCATAAATTGAGTGCTTCATATTTTTCTTCATCCACAAAACTCCAGTCCTGATGCAGCGGAAAATTGGAGGTCTTGTGTTTCTTCTTGATGATAAATGTAGTGTTGGTTACTTTGTAGTCCGTAAAATAATGATCAAAACTTTTCTTTAATACTTTTTCTATCGTATTTCGCAGCGTTAATTTTTTATTGACGTCGCTCATCCATGTAGACATATGAATACCATTGCTGAATGGCATATCCGTTTCCAGGTACTCTTTATAATGTTTTTGGAGTACTGCCAGCTGGTCTGCGTCTAAAAAGGATATTTTTACAAAGCCATTCTGTGATAGTTCTTGTTGTAGGGTATGATATTTTGTCAACAACACACTTTGCATTACGAATTGTATTTATGAATATAATCCAATAAATATTTTTCGCTAAGCTGAGAAGGATAGATTAAGTCCTCTGTAACTTTTTCATATCCCTGTGGCCTGCCCCACAGGTTGCCTTTATACCAGAAATCAAGATCGACAAAATATTTCTCAATTTTTCCTTTGGGCGTACTTTTATCCTGTACATATTGTACATGCTGTGCTTCTTTCTCTATAATGCAAGCATTGAATGCAATACGTTTTTCATTTGTTTTGTTATCACCGGAAGCGTGAATCAGCGCCGAATCGAACAGCAGCATATCACCTTTGTCGAGATAAAGGGGAATCATATTATCCCATAACAACTGGCTGTATTTCTTGAATGGCCAGCTGGGGTGCTGGCTGGATCGCTGCCATGCCGCCCATCTATGGCTACCCGGTATGGCATAGAAAGTACCATTATCATCGTTCATGGATACTGTCGGCATCCATGCATACGTGGTAGTGCCTTTGTATTCATCTATTATGGAACAATCCTGATGTGGCGCAAACCAGCATCCTTTGTTTTTAATAATTATACCGCCGCCAAAGTCATAGTGACACAGATTGGGGTCTAATATTTTATTAAATATGTCTATGCTGATATCCTGTATTTCCTGTATAACTTTTTGGTGGATTGTTTCACCAAAAGCTATAGAAGTCTGCAGCTTATCGGATTCGAAATAGCCGGGCATTTTGGATATCTCGTCATGTAAGCGTAATACGCGTTCAATAGCTTCGTCGCTAATCACGTTTTTTATAATGACATACCCTTGTTTGATATAGGCCTCTCTGTATTTATCATCCAGTATATACCTGGGATTGATGTGTCTTTCCGGTATGGTGATGTTGTCGTTAGTGCTTTTTTTAAAAATGTCAAAGATGCTCATATTGTTTTTATTTTGATATTAAATGTTTAATCATCCTGTATTTTACGGGATTGGGAAATTGCTGCGTTACTGGTTCAAAAGTATAATTTTTAAGGGAACTTATCAAGCCGCCGTCCAGCCAATAATTATCATCAACAAAATATCTTTTGTACTGCTTGTTTTCGTAAGTGTATTCCACTTTTTGATGATTTAGGGGTAAAAGCGCACCGCATATCACTATTCTGTATTGACCCGAATTATTGACTTCGGAAGCATGTATGATAGACGGATCGAATACGATCAGGTCGCCTTTATTGATATACAGAGGTATCATCTGCTTCCACAGTTCTTTGCAAATGCTGCCGAACGCCCATGGTATGTGCTGCGACCTGTAACAATTGCCCCACAGATGGCTCTTAGGCAACACATATAATGCTCCGTTTTGTTCATTGATATCCTGCAAGGGTATCCAGGTGAATACAGCATAGGTGCTTGTCTCGTCTATTACAGGGCTATCCTGATGCGGATCCAGCCTGCTCTTTCCGGTATTGGGTTTTATAAAAAATGCTCCGCCATCGCCTACCTCACAATGCTCCAGATTAGCATACCGGTGTGCTGTATTCAGCATAAATTTTTTGATAAAACTAAAAACATATTGTTGTAATGTTACAGACTTAAAATTCCCTGAGCTTTCAAATTTTTCCTGCACGTCGTAGCCTTCATTTTCTTTTATTTGTTCAAAAACCGCTAAGGCTTCCTGTATCTCATCTTCCCGAATAATGTTGCGCAGAATAGCGTAGCCTTGTTCCATTAGTTGTACTTGTATATCATCATCAAGCATATACGAGGGCGAAAAATTGCGATGTATGGGTTGTATATGTTGTCTATTGAAAAAAAACATGGCTATTTTTTTATCATTCTTCTAAATTCATCAACGGTGAAATATCCGGTTCTTAGAATACGCTCTTTTACAGCAGGGTGATAGCGTTCCGGAACATAATGGGGGTCAATGTACATGCCATCATGCCAGAATTTTTCGTCGATGTAAAATTTCTCAATATGTTTTTTGTCTTTGTCGATTACCTTGTAGTTTATTAATGGCAGCCTTTTGGGTGCAATGCCGGTATTCATAGCGATTCTGACCTCATTGGTTCGGTTAGGAGCAGAAGCATGTATTAAGGAATTATCGAATAATACCAAATCTCCTTTAGACAAATATACAGGAATCATGTGCTTTAAAATTTCATCCTGGATATTTTTTAACGGAGAATTGCCCTGGTCGTGCGTACGCTGCCAGCGAAAATATTTGTGGCTGCCGGGAAGCACCAGTAAGCAGCCGTTTTTGTCATCAATATCGGTAGTCGGAATCCAGGCAAAGATAGTATTGCCCTTGCTTTCTTCTACCAAAGGCACATCCTGATGCGGAAAGAACTCCTTTTTATCTTTACAAAACTTTAAGACCAGAACATTTAATAGGTTATAGTGAATCTTATTGATATCAAATATCCTGGGCAATACATCCAGACTTACCCGGCTTAAAAGCCGGTGTATTTCCTGTTGTATGGCGATACCGTAATTAGCTGATGTAATGAACCCGTCTGACTCATAAAATCCTTCGTATTGGGAAAGCTGCTTATATGCTTCGAGAATATAATCTATAGAAGTTTTACTGACTACCTCTTTTACAATCAAGTATCCGTTTTCATTAAAAAATCGTCTGTCCTGATCATCTAAGAAAAAATCAGCGTCAAGTATTGCTTCCTTGACAACCTCATTTTTCCGAAACACTTTTCTTAACACCCGAAGCATATACGAAGTTAACTATTTTCTGTTTAAATTAATCAAAAACCTACTATCAAATGTGCTAAAAGATATCCATGATTCAACGCATTTATTGCCCGTATCCGTATGCAGGCTAAATTGCGCGTTTTGTGTTCATTTGACAAACTATTATAATATTGAAATCATCATGATGCTGGTGGAAATGCTATTCTAATGCACTGATATTGTATTACATTTACTATCTGCTGGGTATTCCGGGCCGGTATTCATTATTTGAATTAAGTTTTTTTGAGTACATTGCAGTATAAATCAAGAGTTACCAAACTTAAATAAATGATGGGGAAATACAGGTACATAAAGATAATTAATAGCTTATATGTTTTTATACTATTTATTTCAGGTATCTATTTTGGTAAAATCCGCTCAGAGCTTTTTGACGGAGCTGACAGATTGTATGAAGCTATCGCCTTTAAACACAATTTTTTTGGCCACTATCGGTTTTCTACTGCTGTAAATGGAATCTTACCCTGGATAATAGCAAATCTGGGGGGGAGCCCCCAATGGATATTATACGGGTTTATGCTTAACTATGCCTTGACACCTGCCGTAGTTTTTTTAATTTTAAGATATTATTTTAAAGATGAATATCTGGTTACCTTTTATTTAATAAGCCTGACCCTGTTTTATACTCTTACATTTTTCCATCCCAATCATGATATTTTAATTGGATTTTATTATCTGACAATATTATACTCCTATTTAAAAAATACAACCCCGGACAATAAATATTATTACGTGGTAGTGTTTATACTATGCATATTTCTTTCCTTTACGCACTTAACACAAATTCCATGTGCCGTTGTGTTATTGTTGTACCTGAATCTGTATCAAAAAAAGGACTATCCTATCGTAAAAATATTCTCCTTATTAGGTTTTGCTGTCATTATAAAAATGGTCTTGTTCTCATCCGGCTATGAAAAAGGAATTATTTTAAGAATTTTAGAATTTAAAAACAGGATGGACGGTCTTTTCTATTCCCCTTTAATCATTACTTTCCTGAAAAGCTTTTACACCATCAATATTGTGGTGACGTTTGTTTTTCTAATCACATCTTATATACTTCTAAAACTAAACCACAAAAGGCTATTGCTTTTTATAGCAGCACATATATTACTGACACTGCTGTATATCACCTTTTTCTTTCCGGAATATCCTTATACTTTCGGTACTGAGGGTTATTTAAAAGGAGCAAACATACTATTATCCATTGCCTTTCTGGACTATTTTATATTCAATACGGATTATTCAGAGAAAAAAAGGAATGCTATCTTAACCATTACGTATATTTCTACTTTAATCATTATATTTCTCAATGGAATAAACTATAAAATATACTATAATAACCTGAAAATTATAGCAAACAATATCACTAAGAATACCATATATGTATCTGCTGATGCTAAAAACTTAGAACATTATTTTATTTTGCACCGGCATTCTGCCCTTATAAATAGTACCGAAAATAATAAGTGTTTTTATTTCCAATATATCAATGATTCCACCAACTATTTAAACCCTGTAATGGAACGAGACATCAAAAATAAAAAAATGTGTTTTGGTGAAAAACCGGTCTTTGCCATTCCTGACAACGAAACAAGGAGAGTATTGGATAATCAGTATTTTTTAATCTTTGACTTAACCAATTTAAGTACGAGGTTTCGTTTCAAAGACTACACGTTCAATAATAATATAAAAGATTTTAAAAGTAAATAAGGATGAAGGTAACTTTCTTAGGCATAGGAACCAGACAGTTGGGCATCAGTCAATTAGCAGCAGTGGTAAGGAAAGAAGGGCATATTCCAAGTGTGGCCTTTAGCGCCCAGTTATTTAACGACAGATTTGTATTACAATTCCCGTCTATTGCCAAATTTTTTGACGACACCCAGGATGCCATAGATAAAATAAAGGAAATCAATCCTGACGTGATAGCATTTGGTGCATTGACATCAACTTACCAGTGGGGATTAGACGTCATTAATGCCGCGAAAGTGTTCAATCCCAATGTCAAAGTTGTTTTTGGGGGCGTGCATGCTTCCGCAGTTCCAGATTTGCTGATTAAGCAACCCAATATCGACTATGTTGTGATAGGCGAGGGCGATGCGGCGCTACCGACAATTCTAAAAGCCATAGAAAACAACAATGATACCGACCCTATTGTAAATACACTGTTTAAAGATAAAAACGGAAAAATAATAAGAGGCAAACGTGGCGCTTTCATCCAGAATCTGGATGATATCCCTTTTCCGGACAACAGTATATGGGACGATTATGTCCGATTGGGTGACAAGTATATAACGATGGCAACAAGAGGATGCCCATACAGGTGTTCATTTTGTTTTAATAACTTTTTTGCCAAACTGCCGGAAGAAGAACCCGGAAAGTATGTCAGGCTGAGAAGTGTAGACCATGTTATCGCAGAGCTGAAATATGCGAAAGAACGCTATAACATCAGGATTATTGATTTCGAAGATGATGTCTTTGGCACACAAAAGAAATGGCTGGTAGAGTTTTGTGAAAAGTATAAGAAGGAAATAAACCTGCCTTTTATGCTGCTGACTCATCCAAAATTTATGGATGACGAAACAGGCAGGCTGCTTGCAGAGGCAGGCTGCAAAAAGATACAGATGGGCATACAGAGTATGGATGAGGATTTCAAGAAAGACTCCCTGTTGAGATACGAAAAATCTGAAGATATAGAAAATGCGCTGAAGGTAATGCATAAATACAATATAAAAGTCAATGTAGATCACATGTTTGGCTTACCTCACGAACCTATCTCCGCACAAGAAGCGGCATTAAAACTTTATGCCAATAACCATATCAACAGGATTCAGACATTCTGGACATGCTTTCTGCCAGGCACACAATTAATGGACGAAGCTATAGCGGAAGGCGTATTAAATCAACAACAGATAGACGATATAAATGAAGGCCGTGAGTTTTATTTTTACAGAAACGTCCAGAATGTAAAAGACAAATCATTACAGAACTTGTACCATGCGTATGAGTTTATCTTTAAAATCATTCCCATTCTACCCTTTTTTATTAGGAGGAAGATAAAACCTAAGCATGTGCTGTGGGTGCCAAAACCTCTGAAAGCCATTGTAATTTTCACCTTTGACATGGCAATAGGATTAGGAAGCATTCAGCCTGATTTTATTGCCTACTTCAATCATAATGTATTTCATATTTTCCGGTTTTTTCTTAAAAAAGCAGGAATCAATATACTGGCTACAAAGCCTAAAAAAGACGAAAATATCATTACCTACTTTAATAAGTATCAGGAAGGAAAGAAGACGAAAGAGAGCAAAATCGCAGAACATCAGTATTAAGAAAATACAGATTTCCCGCAAATAAATCAGGGACTGAAAATAATCTCGACGGAATACCTGTTTTTATGGTTTGTTAATCCGTTAATCTTATAAATAGCTATACCATGATTATCCGCATATCGCTCAAAAAAGAGATAATCCACCTGTAACTTTTTCGCTCTTTTATTGATGATAATTTCTTTAAGGTATTTGACAATAAATTTAAAGTATTTAGTCAGATATTTTCTTCTTAATGCATCATAGAGAATCTCAAAAAAATCAAGTACCATTATATGCTTTACCGGGATAATATCAGCCACCAACACACGTATCTCCTTCCCTGCTTCTTTGCTTGTTATCCGGAATATATCTAAAAACTCTGTGAGCTGCATACTTGAACTAAAATACTGTATAACACTAAGCACAACCACTATATTGATATCCTCAGCTTTTACTAATTCTTTCAACCCACTGAAGTCATCAATTTTCAGTATAGACACATTAGGTTCCTTTTCGAATAAGTCCTTACACTTTTCAATATAAACAGGCGAGGAATCAACGCCTATTATTTTTTTGCAATCGTCTTTAAGAAGCTGAATAAGGACACCCGGCCCGCAGCCGTAATCCAAGAGGACATCACTATTCTTTAACGGGAATCTTTTACAAAGGTTTTCATAGAAAACCTTTGTAGTCACACACATTATCTCATCAAATTCAGGATTTTCCTTATTCCAATAATCTTTCCAGCTGTTATTCATATCCATATTTCACCGGTACTATGTGCTTTTATCTGACGTATGCTTGTCCATAAATTCTGAAAATGTACAAAAATCAAACCCGTTTTCCATCAGCATATTCAGGTATGCCTTAAACCTCTCCCTCATCTTATTTCCACTATTATTTACAATATACACAGGCAATCCATATTTTTTGTCAGATATATCCATAAACTCCCAGGGATGAAAATAAATATTAATATACTTGTCTTTCCAGTGTGTCATTTTCGTCAGCCACATATAGAGTCTAAATGGGATATTGCGAAACGTCAGCCAAAAAAGTGGGATTCTGCATAATGGTGTTACAGACGCTGGTATTTGGAGCACATTATGTTCTGCAAAATATGTTCTTGGCTTTCTGAAATAATTATACCTTCCGGGCAAATATGTTGGATTAATGGAGCTGTTATACGTATAACCCGCCAGATGTACATCCAAGGGTTCAATAAAATGCATTCTTGCCATCCTAAAACCCTTTACAGGCACACCAGTCATGGCTTCTAAAGCCTCTTTGGAGGTAAGCAGATCTGTCTTTTTAAATGTGGAATGATAGTACCCATGGGAGGCTACCTCATGCCCTTCCTGAACAATTCGCTCCATAATGTCCAGTGCATTTCTGGCAAAAGCCACTGTACAGAAAAAAGTAGCTTTGATATTATATTCTTTTAAAATATCCAGGATGATACCTGTCCCAACTTTTGACACAAGAATCTGCTCTTCGAATGAAATCTCCTTGCCATACTCAATAGGCACATCAAACTCTTCTATATCAAAATTCAACAGTATCATATATACTACAACAGTAATAAAAAAAATTATGGCATCATTTAACTCAACTAATTTCCAGATGATTTTCAGGTAATAATGTAATTTTGTTAAAAATAGGTTTATTGTTATTAAAAATAGCATTTTTGGTACCATTAGGTGTATAAAATTTAAGTTTTTTTCAAGACTCGCTGCTGCATTCATTTTCTGTTCTGCAAGTCATCGCTCCATCAACCCGCATATTGGATTAGACTACTGTAGCTCAACTGTTGGGTGCGTCTTTATCGGTAAATATTGTTTTTAAACGGAAATACTATATCTTGCATATAAAATCGAAATCCCTCTGGCGGAAATAGACTCCTAAGAAATAAATCTAAAAAAATCTAAAGTTCGTTCCATCCTTTACTATGAAAGAGAATATCATCAGACATACTAAAGCGTTTGTAGTTAAACACAAATATTTTATATTTTTTGTGCTCACCTATTGTCTCCTTGATTTTTATATCCTCCCAGTTTATTATCAATTCGGGTACCAGCCCGGAGCTCAGGAATTTAAAAATCAACGATTCAGAGTGCCCTATATTGAATTCACGGGAGAACCGAATTTTCATAAAAAAATTGACATTGATATAAATGCTCCCGATATGAGACTGAAATTTGTCTGGGATGTTCATCATAATGAAATGGGATATCTTGGAAAATCTATTCGTGAAGCGCCGGACAGCTGTATCAAAATATTGTTTTTCGGGGGCTCCACAGGATATTACGGGCACCCTCCTATTCCGGAGTTACTGGAAACGGAACTGAATCAAAAATTAAATGGCAAGAAGGTATTCATCGCCAATTGTTCCGTTGTTAGCTCCAATCATAATCAGCATATACATGCACTTGTTGAACAGTTTATCGGCAAAAAAATTGATATGGTAATTTTTTACGGGGGCTATAATGAAAATATACAACCCCTCTCGTATGACCCAAGGCCCGGATATCCGTATAATTTCTACTTCAATAATGAATGTGCACACTGGAGACTAAATCTGGTAAAATATTCATCCATTTTAGGTGAGATTGACAAACGATACGGTATTATTACCGGTATTAATTCATTTCGGAAAAAATATGCCGCCAACAAAGCCAAATGGTATCGTTCTATTGCCGACAATTACCTTAAAACTTTAGAAAATGCAAAATTGATCACAAACAAAGTGCTGCAATCCGGTGCATATAATCAGCCTAAATTTATTGCCATCTATCAGCCTTTCATTGTTCCGGTAGATTTTATATCCACCGGAAAATATATTCAAAAGCAAGTACGTTCATCGGATTACATCTATGATATGAATAATTTGATAAATACCAAAACGCAAAAGGATGTGATGTATTACGACAATATCCATGTTAATCAGGAAGGAAATCAGCTAATAGCTGAAAAAATAGCTGCGCTATGCCTGAACATTATGAGCCAAAAATAGAAAACTATGATTATTCTTTTCCATAATGAAGGACGGTTCGCACATCAGTTAAATCAGTTTATTTTTCTGCTCTCATTATCGATTGAATACAAACGCCCATTCCATTACCGTACATTTGAAGAAAAATATATCAGCCAGCTGGACATCAGCCAGCCTCTTATCCGGGAATACTATCAAAAAAAATCATTTAAAACAACCCTTTATTACGGGATATACAGATTTTTAAAATCAACCAGAAAAACTATTGTCCGCCACAGCAGATTCGTCGCCTTGCTGAATTACCAAAAGAGTAGTGAACTGCTCAACGAGAGCGACATATTGCACAACGCGCTTAAAGAAAAAAAGACCGTTATTACGGACATGATGATTAAAGAAATTCCAAGGTCATTAGCCTATCGCTCCGCGATTCGCGCTTCCATCCAAATTGCTGAATCAATCCGAAAACCAATGGATGCTTATCTGTCTGAGTTGCGTCAGCATGCCGATATACTGGTGGGTGTTCATATTCGACGCGATGACTACAGGCAGTTTCTGGATGGCAGATTATTTTATTCAAATCAACAATACAAGAAACTGATACAGCAATTCATTGCCATTAACCCTAATTCTAAAACAGCCTTCATTATCTGTAGTGATGAACCTGTGAACCTGTTGGATTTTGAAGGGTTACCTGTTTATAACGTACACCGGTCTTTGGCACAGGACTTCTATTTATTGCAATCTGTTGACTACATAATAGGGCCACACAGCATCTTCACATTAATGGCGAACTACCTGAGTGACAATACACTTTATCAGGTCTTTGATCCTGAACGGCTGTTTACAATGTCTGATTTTTTCACCAGTGAAAAAATACTGCTTGAACGCTACCTCAAACTGACATACGCCGAACAATTTCTTAATTCTTTTTGAGAAATCAGTTAATGTAGGATTCAAAAACAGGTCGATTCGTATAACTAAAGACCAGGCTATCCACAAATTCAACACTCCACCTCATGTATTCTTCTTTAGAAGCCGATAAAATCGGCTCGCGGATACTGTTGATTATAATAATCAGTAATTCTTTACGCGTATTTTCATCAAGTTCCTGAAATTTTGCCTGTGTATATTTTAGCGCTTCTTCTGCAAAATCCTTTTTCATCGGATGTTGGATATAACCAATCAGTTTGTCATAAAAAACTGAAAACAACGCAGCGCTTTCTTCTTTTATATAATTTGTGTAGGCTGAATGATTTTGGATAATTACCTCTTTAACCTGTTGAAGTAAATTGATAAAATCCTTTAATCTGTCATAATTACCTGTTTCAAAATAATTTGAACGGGGCAACTCACCCAGCATACATGTTAATTCACGGTGGACCTTATCAATATATTCCGGCGATACCGACAAAAAAGAGTTATAATACGGAGCATTGACAATACATAAAAAAACAGTCACCTTATTTTCATTACAAAACCGTATAATATCTACCATTTCTCTCCAATTGTAGGGCATAGGACAGATATTAACGGTTACTTTGATTCTGTTTTCATTATGAAGTTTCAGATAATACCTGACATTCTCCATAAATTTTTCAAAATTCAGGTTAATTCTGATTTTTTCCGCTAAATCTCTTTTGAGCGAATCAATAGAAATGCCAATTTGAAAATTACCCTTTTCCAGAATCTTCCTGAAACGGTCATTGAGAGTACTGGCATTCGTTTGAATATGAAAGACACAACCGGGATTCAGCTCGATGGCACGTTCCAGGATTTTGTAATAAATACTGATGAGTGTAGGCTCCCCACCAATCAGGTTAATATAGTTAACATGCGGCAGGAATTCATTTAACTGGTCAATAAAAGATTCGTCATATCGAATTGGAATAGCCGGTTTCTTATAACGGTTTATCTGAATACTGGAAGAATAGACTCCGCTGCACATCACACACTCCAGATTACAGGTATTATGAATCTCAAAATCCAGACGCGCCGGATACACTGAATGATTATTGGTTTTTAAATCAAATACCTGTGCCAGCGCCAGTGTATAATCTTTATTCTGAATTTTGTATTTGCAATTGATGCAACCGTACTCTAAGTTGTAATCCGTATTTATCTTTTTATCAATAAAGGCGCGTTTTTCGCCAAACCAGATATCGTGTACCGTCTCTGAAGTAATATTACCTATACTGTATTGTTTATTTTCGCAACATAAATACACATTACCGTCAAAACTGAAAATCATACTTTTTTTGGGAGCAAAACAGAGTTCCTTATGAACACCAAATTTTCTGTTTTTATTATAGGCGATTAATTCTTCTTTAGATAATGTGGGATTTTCAGCCTTTTCATAGTTGAAATCAATAAACCTTATCTTAACGGATTTGTACACATCAAACGCCTTCACAATCACGTTTGACAGCGCGTTAATCTTAAATAACTTATTTTCTAAACTTCCCATACAACCGGTATAGCGTCTTGCACAATATACAAAATCTACGGTTTCTAAGCCATTTCTATTTTGCGGCGTTAGTTTGAAATCTTACACATTATCTTATCTTTGTATTGGGTACAGGTATATGAACATCAAGCGAAACCTTATAAAATTTGCACAAAAGCGGCCTGCTATAGCATCAGTGGGATATTCCTTTCTCAAAAACATCTGGAACATACAGGCTAATTTTATAGACTATGGATATCCGAAAGAAACAAAGAAGGCGACCATTTCTTATGACAAAGTGCTTGATTACAACAAAAACAGGCCATTTGGCCCTAAAAAAAGAATCTGCTACGCCCCGTTTAACAACCTTCATTTTCAGATGAACGGAGATGTATCCAGTTGCAGTTTCAACTACGATTTTATTCTTGGAAATATCAACACCAGCTCCATCAAAGAAATATGGACCGGGGAGAAAGCCGCTAATTTCAGGAAAACACTGGCTAATTATAACTTTCACAAATGTATTTCCTGTCAGAATGTGCTGGATGCGGATAATTACAGTTCATTTCCGCCACTGAAATACGATATGCATTCAAGCGATGATGAATCGTATCCGACCCAGATGTCATTTGAGATGAGTGATTTGTGCAATTATGAATGCATCATGTGCAATGAAAATTTTTCCTCTTTAATCCGGAAAAACAGGGCAAACCTGCCGCCGTTAAAATTTAAATATCCCGATTCCTTCTTTCTGGAGTTAAAGGAATTTATACCTCATCTTAAAATCGCCACATTCATTGGCGGTGAACCCCTGATTATTAAGCAATATTTTATCATCTGGGAAATGATAGTACAGCTCAATCCGGACTGTATCATTCACACACAAACAAACGGAAGCTACCTGCCACCGAGGTTTTTAGAAATGCTCGACTCCGGACAATTTGATATTGGCGTATCCATAGATGGGGTTACTAAAGAGACATTTGAGATGATCAGAATCAACGGGAATTTTGAAGAAGTTCAGCAAAACCTGCTTATCCTGAAAAAATACATGGACGCAGGAAAAATAAACATGAATATTAATTTTTGCCCGCTGACACTGAACTGGAGAGAATTACCGGGTATGGTAAAATATGCTTCTGAACTGAATATTCCGTTGAAGATTGTAAATGTAGAGAATCCCAGGCATTTATCGCTTCATCATCAAAATGCTACGTACCTGAATCAGGTGCTTAACGAATTAAGTGATATACATTTTGGCAGCATCAGCTCTGTTAATGACATTATTACCCAAAAGAACATTGAATCATTCAATAATTTTATAAAACAAATTGAATTCTTAAAAAACAGTGCAGACAAACGGGAGGTTTATTATCAAAACCTGCTTGGCGATACTCCGGAAAAATTAGATGTACTTTTCCTCCAGTTATTTGCAACCAACAAGCTGTTTGATAATTTCTCTCCTGAAATAAGAAAAAAAATATCAGAGGAACTGTCTGATTTTATAGAAAGTAAGACGAACAATTCCACTCTTCAGGCGAGAGTTAAACTCAGGATTTATTACATGCTTGTATTTTTTGACCACACCGCTGAAAGCGAATCCAGTACCAATAAATCAACTGCACTTAAAATATTAAAAGACGCCGCTGAAGAGTTCTATCTCCTTGAGGCGGGAGAAGCGGTCAACAAGTGATTTTACCACATTTTTGTAAACCCATCCGGCGATAATTCTTTTTGGTATGCAATATAACCGGTGCTTTGTTTCTTTCTGTAAAAGAACAGCGCTATCGGACATAAAATGATAAAAAAGAAAAAGAAAAACAGCATATATTTAAGCCACAAACCAATGGTATTCACTATATAATCTAATGTATTCATATAATATACAGCCAGTTTACCTGAAATCAACGGCAAGACGAGCAGCAACGCCGAACAATACCACCACCACTGTTGCTGTTTATACAATCCGATAATAGTAAAAGCGATAACCTGTATATAAATAACCTTGTATTGCTTAAAGAAAGATAGTATTCTGGTCTTCATGTCAATTGCTTTTATCATTAGATTCCGATATTGTTGTATTTCTATTTTTCCAATCAATTTGCTTTATTTTCTCTGACAATATGGTAGCCACCAGATTATATCCTGCCGGCCTGAAATGCGCATCATTATTCCAGTAATACCTGCCTGGTAATTTACTTTTCTGATTATTACCATTAACATCAAACTGCTTTAATATATTTACATCGTACTTTATAGAACCTGAAATATGTTGTTTTTGTGCCAGAAATACATTTCTGTTCATCACTTCTTCCTTAGTTGGAATATACATGGTCAGCATATCTATCCCTTGATTCTTAAATTGTTTTTGGGCTATCATTAAATCGTCTTGTAAATAATGCAGTAATGTTTCTCTAAGCTTTTTTGTCCTTTGAGGAGGATTCAGGCAGGAAAAATCATTGTATTTCATGATACCAAAATAAAACAACCGGAAGATATGGCTTATTGCAAAAGGATATTCCTCCAGAGGCAACGTATTTTGATGCCTCATGACATGAATATCCCATAAATCATTACTGAATACGGAAGCTACAATCATATCAGGATTAAATCGCATAAGTTTGTTGCGTAAAAACTGTAGTTCATATATCGGATTAGAACCGGAGATACCGCCATTAATAACTGAAAATTTATAACGTGTATTTTCGGCGTTCAATTTTTGTTCCAATAAAACACTTATGGTAGAATCATCCGGTGTGCCATCTCCTTCTATAAAGGAATCACCGAGCAAAACAATTCGTATCTCATTCGTCGATTTTTGTAACCGAGGCAATTTACCCCTAAGTCCTAATTCATTATAGGTATGTATAAAACTATACTCTCCTCTGTTTACTCTTCGTTTTGAATCCGGCAGATTTCCATCTTCAAATATAAACCTTGCCTTATCAAATCCCAGCTTTTGCAGCAGTATGCACTGTGTCTTTCGCTTATATTCTGAGAAGTATACTCCTCTATCGCGTTCCATATAATTATTAAGAAAGTTAAAGGGCGGGATAAAGGTCATTATAAATTCTATTGCCACCAATATTAACAGTATATTCCGCAAATTCACAATGACCAAATCTTTCCACTCTTTATTTTTAATCAGTCCGCAAACGAACCTGAAAAATATATAGATAAAGTAATAACACAAACAGGTAGTAAGGAATGTTGAAATGCCATAACAATACAATAAAAATACATGTATCAGTAGTAGTATCAAAAGTGTGTATGTGCCGTACTTTTTCATTTATAAAAAATCACGTTATCCAGCACTAAGACATCCATGCCCGTCTTCATGAAGCATCGGTAAGCATCTTCGGGAGTGCAGACGATGGGTTCGTCTTTGATATTAAAACTGGTATTAATCAGCAGGCCATAGCCGGTTTGTTGTTTAAACGCCCGAATCAATTTCCAGAACAATGGATGCTGCTCTTTGCTAACCGTTTGAATTCGAACGCTGAAATCAACATGTGTCACTGCCGGTATATCCGACTTAATGAAATACAATTTATCATTCAGCGTATAATTATTATACTCAGCGGGAATAGTTTTCCGCCGTTCTGCTTTTACAGGATGCACCTGCAGCATATAAGGTGAGTGTCCAGAAAAATCAAAATAGTCATCAATATCCTCTTCCAGGACAGCCGGTGCAAACGGCCGGAAAGATTCTCTGTTTTTTATTTTAAGATTTAAATGCTTCTGCATGTCGGTATTTCTGGCATCCCCTATAATACTGCGGTTTCCGAGAGCCCGTGGACCAAATTCCATGCGCCCCTGAAACCAGCCTATAACCTTTCCTTCCGCCACTAATGTTGCCGTTTTCTCACACAATTCATCCTCATCCTTACAGATAAAATGATTCGGGTGGATTTTTATCACAGCATCCAGTTCAGCCACGGAAGCCGCATTTCCCAATAAGCTGTTATGCATTGCATCCGGAGAAATAACCTTCCTGTCAGTCTTGAAATGAATATAACATGCAGCCAGTGCAGCTCCCAATGCTCCGCCGGCATCACCCGAAGCCGGCTGGATGAATATATTACTGAATAAGTTACTTCGCCGGATGATTCCATTTATCACCCCATTGAGCGCTACACCTCCAGCCAGACACAGGTTATCTGACTGTGTATTATTTTTTACTTCTTTGCATAATAAGAGAACCGCCTTCTCGGTTACTTTCTGAAAAGCATATGCGAGATTGCAATAAGATTGTGTAAGCTCATCGGAAGGATGCCTTTTAGGAAGTCCGAATAGTTTTGCCCATTTCTTATCATCTACCATCCTAAGCGCATATGGATAGGAAAAATAATCCATATTCAACCGGTAGCTGCCATTTTCTTCTATTGAAATAAGCGTATTTTCTATGGTATCTGTATATTGCTTTACTTCCGTAGAATCTGGGTTCCCGTAAGCTGCCAGTCCCATGACCTTATACTCATCACTGTTGACTTTGAACCCAAGGAAATAAGTAATGGAAGAATACAGCAATCCTAAAGAGTGAGGAAAATGGATTTCTTTTATAATCTGTATTTCATTCTTATTGCCACTGGCCAAAGAGGTTGTAGCAAACTCCCCAACTCCGTCTATGGTTAATATAGCAGCCCGTTCAAATGGCGAAGCAAAGAATGCGGAAGCAGCATGGGACAAATGGTGTTCAGAAAACAGTAGCGGTATATTTTTAATATCCGAGCAGGGGCCAATCTTTTTCAGCTCTTTGCGTATTTCTGATTTTATAAATAGCTTCTTACCTGTCCAAGTATTCATAGCCAGAATAAACGAAAATAATCCTTTAGGCGCATGATAAAGGTATGTCTCCAGAATACGTTCAAACTTCAGAAATGGTTTCTCGTAAAAAACAACAGCATCAATATCATCCAAAGTTATATTACAGAACTCGAGGCAATTCTTTATCGCGGAGGATGGAAACTGTTCATCGTTCTTGATGCGCGTAAAACGTTCCTCCTGTGCTGCGTATACAATATCCCCATTTTCGACCAGGCAAATGGCAGAATCATGATAATAGGCTGAAATTCCAAGTATCCTCAAGGTTTTCAATTTTTAATGTACATCCTGTATATTTGTATATAGCATCAGTATAAATTTATGAAAATAATCAACATTTTTTTTATCTCTTTTGCTTTATCTAATGTAACATTTTTATATGTAACACCGATAATGTATGGCTTTCCGAACACCTCTTTTCCTCTATATTATTTTATACTGCGTGCTTTTTTAATCCTGTTATCGTTTTATTTACTTTTACAGATTTTTGACAAATACATAAAACACATAGCAAGCAAAGGCAAACAGGCAGCATATTCAGCACTGATGATATTCCTGATGTTCTTTTATGCCGCAGAATTATTCCTGACTTTCTATCCTGAAACTAACGGGCTGAACGACACCTATTGTTCTAAAACCTGGATGTATTATTACTGGAAACAAAACAAACAGAAATTCAGGGATATTGATTTTGATGAGCTGGATGCTAATAAAAAACCGGCCATTGTGTTCGTCGGCGATTCTTACACGGAAGGCCATGGCATCAAACATCCGGAAGACCGTGTATCAGACCGGATCCGGAAAGCCTTTCCCCAATACACCATATACAATGCCGGAAAATGCGGATGGGACATTCGTAATGAAAAGAGCCTAATTAAACAAATCCCTATTGAGCCTAAAATCCTGTTTTTGCAAATCTGCTCCAATGACTGGGATTACCTGTTGAATAACACGGAATATCGTCAGGTAAGACAGGGAGTTTTATTTGCGGAAACAAACTTTTCCATATCGAATTATTCTGTATTGTTTAACTATCTGAAATCAAAGAGCGGCCTTTTACTCCAAAATTATTTCGATTACCGTCTAACCGTTGAACAAAGAAAAAAGATTACTGCTGGATTTCAGCTTTCGGTCTCACCGGACAAACTATCGGACAACCCTTTTATGGCTTTAGAATATTGTTTAAAGCTGTCACGTCTGCCGGATGATTCCCTGCAGCAGGTAGTCTTTTCGTTGTTCAAAGATTTCGACCCTTCTCTTGGCTTTTTGATAAACCCTGCATTATTTGAAAGCTACCTCAATGAACTGGAAGAAGTACAAATGATATGTAATGCCCGAAAAATTAAACTGGTCGTCATTCCCTATCCGGCTCTCGACAAATTCTCTATGAATGTGACTTCAAAATATATCAGCCGTTATTTATGTAATGCCATTCAGCAAAAAGGCATTGCCTGCCTTGATATTTATCCGACTTTGAAGAATGCGAACCTAAAACAATATACCGTTAACAACAGCGATAACCATATTAATGCGGAAGCGTCAAAAATTATTGCCAACCTGCTCACACAGTATTTAAAGAAACATCCGCAGGATTTACAATAACTTTTTTTCGGCAAGCACCTGTGCCACTGTCTTACCCCAGAACCAATTGCCTTTTGGCCTCATGTGTAAATCTATCCTGTAGTAGAAGGAGTCTAACGGTATTTTATTCACCGACAACTCCTCACGTATAAATCCATCCATGTAGATGATGTAATAACCGTTTTTTTGTTCAAATGCTTCTTTTGCCCCGTTATAGCTAAAATAATTATTATACAACTCGGACGGCCCGGGAGAAAATACCAGTACAAACTGTATTCCTTTTGAATTACAATACCGGATATAATCATCTGTCTTATCCAAAATTATCTTCTTCGCATACTGATAATCCTCATCGGTCAAGTCATACGGATTCAGATGGAAAAAGCTCCTGACTATCACTCTGAAAATAAATGAAAAAGAGTACGGGTATTCCCAAATCATCCCTTTGCGGTAGTTAAGTTTATTATTGCCAACAAAGCGTTCGTCGCCTCCGCGGATTGCAATATCACTGATATCAGAGTAATTCAGGTTCAGAATTACCACTTTGGGCCTTAATACGGGTTGTAAATACCGTAACAACTGATAAGCAAAAACAATATCACTGCCGGATACGCCTCCGTTTATGACTTTATAATTAAGCTGTTGCTGATTTAGAAAATATTCTAATGAAGCTTCGATGGTAGAATCAGCCGGCGCTCCGACTCCTTCCGTATAGGAATCACCAAGCAATAAAATATTATTGGTACTGGCAAAAGAACGGAGCGGTTTTTCCCTCAATCCTAATTCATTATGATTATTCTGATAACTGTACTCAATGGTTTTTAGAACATGTTTATTATTAGGCCTTCCCGTGTAAAGCCCGTTAATCAGTCGATTGCGCTCAAAATTATTAGACAAATATGGTGTCATGAGGGACGGTGAGTTCGCTTCCATATAATTCAGGTATCCCTTTCCGGATAACTTCAAATAGGTCTCTGCAATAAATAAGATGGCCGCCACTGCCAGTAAATTATAACGTAGGACTTTCCTGCGAACAAACAAAAAAATGGATAAGCCAATTATGGCATAAACCAATATTGTCACCTGATATCCGGAATAACCGGTAGTGAAGAAGTATATCGTGAACCAGACAAAGAGCACCCATAACACAGCAAGCAATCCGGTAAGGTAGTAGAACTTGCGCCAGTATGCTATTTCTACCGGGTTACCTACTTTTTCTGAAACGACCGTAGTCTTCTTTCCGGAAGGTTGTGATTGTCTGGGAGTTGACTTTTTATGTTTTGCCATATAAAAAAGTACTTCCAAAGTACAAATAAAAATGTAATCCCTGCTGATGAGCTTGCCTAAAGCTGGAATAAGTTAAAGACTAATTCAAACTGCTGAAGTCCACCGGTACCACTCTCGAAATCCCCTGCTTCACCATCGTCACCCCGTAGATGGAGTCAACACTGGCCATCGTGGATTTGTTGTGCGTAACTATAATGAACTGAGAATTCGTGGAAAATTTACGGATAGCATCATTGAATTTCTTGATATTGGTATCATCCAGCGGCGCATCCACCTCATCCAGAATACAGAACGGCGCCGGTTTGTAGAGATACAAGCCGAACAACAACGACAAGGCCGTCAACGTCTTCTCACCGCCTGAAAGCTGATTGATGCTCTGCGGACGTTTTCCTTTAGGTTTCGCTATAATATCAATATCGGATTCCAACGGATCATCCGGATTCACCAGTACCAAATCGCAATTATCATCATCTGTAAACATGCTTCTGAACACACTGATGAAATTCTCACGAACTGCATGGAATGTTTCCAGAAACTGCCCTTTGGCGGTATTTTCAATTTCCTGCATGGTTTCCAGCAAATTCGTTTTGGAATCAATCAAATCCTGTTTCTGGGTAGTAATAAAATCAAATCGTTCCTTCATCTCATTATACGCCTCTTCTGCCATCGGGTTCACTTCGCCGAAATTTTCAATTCTGCGTTTTACTTTCTCCAGTCTGTCCTGCAAATCATCTTTAGGCGTTTCCGGCAATGCCAAAGAAGACGTAAATTCTTCCGCATCGATATGAAACTCTATAGACAAGCGCTCTTTCAGCACATTCAGCTTCAGTTTCAAATCGCTGAGCAACTCTTTTTTATTCATTATTGTTTGCTCGATTTGCTGTTTCACCCTGTTTTTCTCCCGGATAGCATCTTCTATGGCTGTGATGCCTTCCTTCACTTTATAATAATCCGTTTCCTGATCGGATAAGGTCTGCATCTGCAGTTCTTTCTCTTTATAGGACTCGATTAATTCCGCTTCTATTTTTGCAATGCTCTCTTCCAGAATATCAATTTCCAGCTGCGCATTTTCAATATCCTCTGAGGCTGTTTTCAGGCGATTTTGGTTTTCTTCGAGCTGATGTTGTTTGTAGGTCAACGTTTGTTGATTCGACTTCAACTTATTTTCCTGTTGTATAAATTTGATATTTGCCTGATTAAACGTTTGTGAAAACTGGTTGTATAATTCGTTTGCTCTTCTGAAATCATTCTCGAGATTATCCAAGGCCTCCTTATCCTGCATGGACGCCTGAATATGTTCGGACAATGCCATTTTCAACGGTTCTGTTTCCAGCAATATCGCGGCAATCTGCTCCTGAATGGCCTGTGCCTGAGAAGTAATCTTGCCAATGGAATTTTCTTCACTTTCAATTTTTGATTTCTTCACCACTAACTCTTTTTCTACCTGCTGCCACTCATGCACTTCGCGTTCAATGACATTTCGGAAAGAATTGACTTTCAGATGCTGCAATTCATTAAAATTATCCTGTGTGATTTTTTTCAGATCCATCACCTCCAGTTCCAGTTCCTTAATTTCTTTTTCCAGTATTTCAAGGTTTTTAATACGCCCCAATCGCTTACCTTCAAATAAACCGACGGCCCCGCCGGAAATCTGTTTATCAGATTTTAGTAAATGCCCTGAATTGGAAATAATGAAGACATCCTTCTTATTTTCCAGCTGGTTAAAAATATGGGAAACATCTTTATGTTCTTCGGCGATATAAATACCCTGCAGCAAATAGGATAATAACGGCTGATATTTCTCGTCTATTTGTACAACGTCCAATGCTTTTATTGCATTGTCAACCGCAATCTGACGGCCATCGGCCGCCGACCGTTTAAAATAATCTAAAATCAAAAAGCTGGCCTTCCCTACTGAACTTTGCGACAAGATATCGATGGCGTTTAACGCTTCGTTCTCCGTATCCACCACAAAATTATTGAGATAGGGCTGCAGTACGCTTTCAATAGCCACCCGGTATTTTTCTTCCGAATAGATGATATCCGATAGCAGCGGCGTATCTTTCAGCCAGTTGACGTTCTTTTTCAGGAATTTGATAGATTCCGGAAACCCTTCCAGGTTGTCTATCATATTTTTGGTCAGCTTATATTCGTTGTTTTTCGCGTCGAGTGTCCTGTTTTTATTGGTCAGTTCCTGGCGAAGGTGTTCCGTCTTTTCCTCCAGCGACTTAATCTTTTCATTATTCTCCTCTTCCTTCCTGCGCAAATCTTCCACTAACAATTTCTGTTTGGAAATCTTTTCTTCCGTGTGCACAATATCACTCTTCAGACTTTCCAGTGTCTTAATGCGCTCTTCATTCTCAAACATGGAACGCTGCGCACTCAGCTGTAGTGCTTCATGCTGCGATTCTTTAACGGCAATCAGTTTTTCCGTCTCAGTAATCTTATTACTGCTCTGTACGTGTTTGGTTCTGGCGGCATCCAGATTATTTCTGAAATCTATGTTGGTATTGCGCTGTTCTTCCAGTTTGGCTTTGGCTTCATCAAATTCAACCCGAATGACTTCCAGTTTCTGCTCGTCCTCCTGATTGTAGGTGGTCAGGTGTTCTATTTCCTTGCCCAAACTTTCAATAATGGACGTTGCCTGTGTGATTTGATTGTTGAGCTGAATAATCTTGTCTTTCAGAAATGACGACTTTTGCTGGTCTATTTTTTTCTGACTTTCTTTTTCCTGCAATTGCGACAAAAAAGTATTCAGTTGTTTTTGCTGGTCGGACAATGATTTTTCCTTTTCCAGAACTGCCAGTTTTTCCTTTTCCAACTGAGCCTCCGCCGATTCCATCTGAGTGGAAATTTCGAGACGTTTGTCTTCCTGTTCTTCTATCTCTTTGTTAGAAAGTACAAAACTCTCATTGATGCCATGTAATTCATATTTTGACAAATCAATACTTATGACTTTGTACTCGTCCTTGTAATTCTTGTACTGACGTGCTTTTCTAGCCTGCGACTCCAATGATTTGAGATTTTTGTCAATCTCAAACAACAAGTCTTCCACGCGGTTGAGGTCGGCCTCGGTGGCCTGCAACTTAGCCAGCGTTTCTTTTTTACGTGTTTTATATTTGGAGATACCTGCCGCCTGCTCAATCAGGGTGCGTCTGGCATTGTCCACGTTGTTGAGAATCTGGTCTATCATCTTTAATTCGATGATGGCATAAGAATCTGTGCTGATGCCTGTATCCATGAACAAATCGCGGATATCTTTCAGCCGGCAGGAGACGCCGTTCAGCTTATAATCGCTGTCGCCGTCGCGTTCTACCGTCCGCGTAATGGTAACGCTGGAAAACTCTGTCGGAAGCAGGTTTTTGGTATTATCGAGTGTTAAAGACACTTCCGCTACGTTGGCGGCGGCCTTATCTTTGGAGCCGTTGAAAATCATATTATCCATCTTTTCCAGACGTAAGGCCTTGGTTTTCTGTTCACCTAACACCCAACGGATGGCATCTACCACATTCGACTTCCCGCAGCCATTCGGGCCAACAATACCCGTAATATTATTCTCAAAATTGATTTGAGTTTTATCGGCAAAACTCTTAAATCCCTTAATATCTATACTTCGCAATCTCATAACGAGCAAATATACACGAAAAGGTGCATTAGGATTTTAATAAGAGCCTTATAGTTATTGACAATTTGCAAAGATTTTTAACAAAAATGGTGGATAATATTATAGAGGGAAAGTTGTGTAACTTTTAAAGAAAAATAGTGACCGCGGAAGGATTCGAACCCTCAACCCTCAGAGCCGAAATCTGATATTCTATCCAGTTGAACTACGCAGCCATCAATTAAAAGTTGGGGGAAAATCCACCACAACACCAATTCTGAGTTGCAAAAATATCTCATTTTTCTGATTTATAAAATCAAAATCGAAGATTAACGGTTAATTTAAAAACAAATTGAATCGTAATTTGTAATTTGTACAGCTAATTCGTTCATATGCAGACTCATAAAGTTTCCGAAACGCTTAATATCCAGACCGAGCTCATCATGCCGGCACACACCAACCCCATCGGTAACCTGATGGGTGGCCACCTCCTAAGCTGGATGGATGTCTGCGCCGGTATTTCGGCCATCAAACATATCGGTGGCATATCGGTGACTGCCAGCCTCGACAATGTATCCTTTAACTTACCTATTAAAATGGGCGATATCGTCGTTTTGAAATCCTTCGTCACACGCTCCTTTAACACTTCCATGGAAGTTATATGTGAAGTATTTATCAAAAACATTAAAACCCAGGAAGAAGTCAAGTCGCATGAGGCCTTTTTTACATTTGTCGGGCTTGATTTTCAGGGTAAACCAATTAAGGCGGCACCTGTCATACCCGAAACCGAGCGGGAAATAGAATTGTATGAAGACGCCATGCACCGCCGGGAGCTGCGGCTCATCAATGCCGGAAAATTAAACCCAAAAGATGCACATCAGCTCAGAAAAGAGTTGTTCAACGACGACGATGGTGTGACGGTTATCTAACAGCATAGGATTTCATTACTTTAGTTTACAACTAAAAATATGTTTACTATTTGGTTAAACTTATTATGTTTTTAAACTACTTGAATGAAATTTTAAAAAATTATACTTATCATGTATCGAATTGTATCAACCACACGTTCATGATTTTTGAGAAATACCATACGCGTAACGGATTTTGGGATGAAATGGCGCTCGCTGAAGGCACTATTCGTCCGCATTATGAAAGCATTTTCCGTCAATTGAACAATATTCATTTAGACGTATTGAACAAAAAGGAAGAGATTGCTAAAAAACTGTTCATGAATCAGGGCATCACCTTCACCGTCTATTCTGACAATGAAGGTATAGAACGTATTTTCCCGTTTGACATCATTCCGCGTATCATTACCGCTGCCGACTGGGATTATTTAGAGAAGGGTATCGCACAACGGCTGAAAGCGCTCAATTTTTTCCTCAAGGATATTTACCACTATCAGAATATCATAAAAGACGGCATTATCCCCGCAAATTTAATCGTGTCCTGCCCGCATTACAACCGCGAAGTTTTTGGCATTCAGGTGCCTTATGATATCTATGTGCATATTGCCGGCATTGACCTCGTGCGCGACTCTGACGGAACTTATTATGTGCTGGAAGACAATCTCCGGACTCCGTCAGGTGTTTCCTATATGCTGGAAAACAGAGATGTGACCAAACGAATTTTTCCGGAGCTTATGAATGAGTATAACGTCCGGAAAGTATCGGACTATCCTATTTTATTACATAATATTCTGGTGTCACTGGCTCCAAAGCAAATCCAAAATCCAACGATTGTGCTGCTGACACCGGGCATATATAATTCCGCTTACTATGAACATACGTTTCTTGCCCGTTATATGGGTATAGAGCTGGTGGAAGGAAGGGATTTGTTAGTCGACAACCATAAGGTGTATATGAAAACCACACATGGATTGAGACAGGTAGACGTTATTTACAGACGGGTGGACGATGAATTTTTAGATCCGTTAGTATTGCGACCGGACAGCTTGCTGGGCGTTCCCGGACTGGTATCCGCCTACCGCAAAGGAAATGTAGCTATCGTCAATGCGATGGGCAATGGCGTAGCCGACGATAAAGCCGTGTATGCCTATGTTCCGGAAATGATAAAATACTACCTGAATGAAGAACCAATTCTGAAAAACGTACCGACGTATCGCATGGAAATTCCGGAAGAGCGTGCATATGCTTTTGACAACATGCACAAGATGGTGATTAAAAAAACCAATGAAAGTGGCGGCTATGGCATGCTGATGGGGGAAAGCGCAACAGAAGAAGAAATAGAAAAATTCAAAGCCGCCATCTTGAAAGAACCCCGCTCCTACATTGCTCAGCCAACCGTAAAAATTTCAACGGTGCCCTGTTATATTGACGGCAAGCTGGTTCCGCGCCATATCGACCTGAGGCCATATGCATTATGCGGGCCGGAAGGTGTAAAACTGGTTGCCGGAGGATTGACGAGAGTGGCGCTGAAAGAAAATTCGCTGGTGGTGAACTCCTCACAGGGCGGTGGCAGTAAAGATACGTGGGTGATTGATTGAGAATCAGGAGCAAGGAACTCGGAACAAAGAGAAATAAAAATGAAAACAAAAGATGCTGAGTAGAATTGCTGAATCACTGTTTTGGATGAACCGCTATGTGGAGCGTGCGGAAGGCATGCTGCGTATGCTGAAGATTAATTTTGTTACCTCATTGGACAAAAATGAATCGTATCAGTATAACTGGAGCCCGGTTTTACAGATTTTTACTGAACTGAACGAACGTGAAATTGATAAAATAAAAGACGACACGAACGCCGCGTTGATATACATGATTACCGAAAAAAACAATCCCAATTCTATACGGTCTATTATCACAAAAGCACGGGAGAATGCACGTGGCGTGCAGGACCATATTACCAAAGAGGTTTGGGAAAGCATAAACGAATATTATCAAAAAGTGAGCAGCAAAAGGATAGAAGAACTCCTGGAATCCGGTGAACAGCTGTACACCATATCCTCCCTGATTGACCAGAGCCTTTATTTTTATGGCGTTTCCGAAGTGACAATGCCCAGAGGCGAAGGCTGGAACTTTATGAATATCGGTAAATTTATTGAACGTTCCATCCAGACGGCCGATATCCTGGACATCAAGTTCCACGATATAGAATATGACCTGAACAACCCGATGGATATTCCGTACTGGAAAAATTTACTGCTTTCCGTTTCGGGTTATGAGTACTACATGAAAACCTATCATACGGGGCTGCAGACGCAGAATGTACTGGACATGATTATCATGAACACCAATTTTCCGCGCTCCATCCTGTATTCCGTAAAAAAAATCAGTCATATCATGGAAAAGATAGGGCATGAACGCACCGAAGCCGACCTGCAACTGGAAAAAAATATCGGACGACTAAGAAGCCGGATTGAATACTCCGATCTGGAATCCATATCAAAAATCGGACTACATCAATATTTAGATGAAATTATTGATGATGTATTTACATTCAGCAATAAACTGAGTAAGGTATATTTTGCGTATCATTGAAAAAAGATTTATTTAGAACAAAACTCATTTCCTAACCGTACCGCATTCATGCCTGTTTTCAAGATTCAACATATTACCAAATACCTGTACGACCGCCCCGTAAAAGAAAGCGTCAACCAGATAAAAATCTTTCCCTTTAACCGGAATGGCCAGGAAATCCTCAGTCACGAGCTCCATATTACCGATGAGCCGATAATCAACAAATTTCAGGACTACTGGGGTAACAATGTAGGTTATTTTACCCTTTCACAGCCACACGAAAGCCTAATCATCGACAGCAGGATGATTGCCAAAACCTTTTACAAAGAAATAGATGAATCGATTTCCACCAGGGAAGACTGGAATCTGCTTCGGGAAGAGATTGATTCGAACCTGTTGTTGTTGGATTTGGCCCAAAAAGAAACGATTCAATCACAGGATAAGATCCAAAGCATCCTGAGCGATATCTGCATTGAAGATTGTTCGCCGTTACAATCGTTAAAAAGCTGCTCAGAGTACATCTTTGAGAACTTTCAATACCTGAAAGGTATTACGAACATAGAAACGACGATAGACGAAATCATGGAGTTCCGCTCCGGAGTCTGTCAGGATTTTGCTCATGTTTTACTGCAACTGCTCCGTACCATCGGCATACCCAGCCGGTATGTGAGCGGCTATGTTTGCCCGAATAAGAACGGTATGCGTGGCGAAGGCGCTACCCATGCCTGGGTAGAGGCACACGTCCCCAATCTGGGATGGGTAGGCATCGATCCGACTAATAATTGTTTCGCCAACGAACACCACATTCAGCTTGCGGTTGGGAGAGATTTTACAGACTGTACCCCGGTAAAAGGCACCTTTAAGGGGCCGGCAAACCATGAACTGATGGTATTTGTTTCCGTAGGTTATGAAGATGGTACCGTGTTTGAAGACGAAAACACGGTAAAAATGCAAAAAGAACTGACGGATGCCATTCCGGTTATCCATATCGTTCAACAGCAGCAATAAGCTAAGTCTGTGATTATGTTTAAATTGATTACCAAAAATCCTGTGAAAATTTAAACTTTTTTATTTTTTTAGTTGTTTGGGTGATATGGAACAAACAAGAATTTCTGCCAATGCAAAAACTATTAAAAGACTGGCAGGCTTACTGCGACTAGAAAAATCCAACATTTATTTCGTTTACT
>CAZBED010000009.1:0-97930 GCA_964490845.1 uncultured Chitinophagales bacterium
TTAAATCAACAAAAAACTCTAATTTGCACTGTCTGAAAAAAGGGGTACTTACATGTCTTGTCCTGAAATAGGTTTACACTAAAAAGTGTAAAAATGGGCAATAAGATCATTCAAAAACCAAGAGATTGTTTTTCAGATGAAGAAAAGCATATGATTATTCACCCGCCCACGGCAGGTGTTTAGCTTAGCAAGGCCTTAGCGCAGCAAGCGTCACCTGCCGACCACGAACCGGTTGGTTTCCTCACCAGCTGAAAAAAATAGGTATAAAATCAATCGACCTCCCGCGTAGTTGTTGGTGTTCAGTTTGCGAGTGAAGGGGAGTAAAATGTTCACCAACATATTTATGAAAACGAGAAAGGTGTGGTAGTACTTGGAAGGTAGTTTGTTGATGAGGAATACCGATTACCGGTAGTAAACTATAAAACAAACATGAAGCATGAAATTAAACAATCTGTTTGTTGCCTTTAATGCTTAAAAGCAAAACGCCGCCCAGCACAAAAGCCGTTCCGAGGAGATGTAAAATGGAGAAGTCTTCCTTTAAAATGTAATAGGAAAAAACAATCGTTGCGATAGGGCCGACACTGGCGATGATAGCCATATTGGATGAACCAATCAGGGCGATACCTTTTGTCATCAGGAAGGAGGGCAATACAGTACCGATAACAGCAACACCGATTCCCAGCAGATAGACCTGATATGGAAAGGAGAAGACAGCAAAACCATGAATGATGACGTAATGTGTCAGGACAGCAAGACAGGAAACAATCATGGAAATACAGGTGAAACGAACAGTACCGATATTTTTTATCAATAAGTCGCTTCTGACCAGGTAAAGTGCGTAGGTTAGTGAACTCAGCAATACGAAAATTGTCCCTTTGGTCAGGTTGCTGCTGTCATAGGAGGCTTTATCTGAATAAAACGCGATAAGTATACCGATATAACATATTACCACGGCGATAATCTGTACGGCGTATATCTTTCGTTTGAAAAATATCCTTGACATGATAAGCACAAAAGTAGGATAGGTGAAGATGATATTTCTTTCCAGTGAGGCGCTTACATATTGCAAGCCCATAAAGTCAAACAAGGCGGCCAGATAGTAGCCGATTAACCCGAGTGTGATAATGGATATCCAGTTTTGTTTCCCTATCGCTTCGGGAGTTTTCTTATACTCATTGATGAGTATTAGAACATACAACGGCAAGGCGAACAGCATCCGCAGCATCAGTATTTCCAGGCCGTCTACACCATAGCTAAAAGCGAGTTTTGCAAAAATCCCCTTCGTCGAAAAGCAAACGGCTCCGAAAAAGACCAAAACTATTCCTTTATAAAAACTGGATTTTATCATAAAAAAAGGCAGCCGGATGGCTGCCTAAATATCTTTAAAAAAAAGTAATTATTTCATCGAAAATGAAGACTGGCCAATCAAAAAGCCTTTTTCATAAACTTCAACGGAATATTTTCCGGAAGCGAATTTAAACGACTGCGCCCAGTAAGAACATACCGTCTTTGTTTCGTTTTGATAATCCGGGCTGATGGAATAGGTGAACGGAATATCATTTCCGGTAGTGGCTTCCGTGAAGGTGCCGCTGCCTAGGTTTTGCAACTGAATGGTAGAGCCATCCGGTGATATGATACGTACCTCAATTTTTGTTTCGCCGGAAGGCGCTATTTTGTTTTGCAAAACATCGAAACACACTCTCAGTTTTTCCGCGTCTTTCGCTTTGCTTACTTCATCCTCTTTGCCTTTTCGGGTCATGCGGATTGGAGTGGCCTGTATGTTGGCCGTGCTCAGGATAGATGCCTTGTCAATTCTGTCTTTCATACGTTTATTCTCCGCATCTACTTCCTGTTTCTTCTGAAGGGTGGAAGAAAGTTCTCCGGAAATGCTGTCACGTTCCTGGAACAGTATCTTGTTTACCGTTACCAAAGAGTCAATCGTTGTCTGAAGGCGCATTTTGTCGTCTTCCATTTGCTTCATCAATGCCTGCGCTTCTTCCAGCAATTTGCTTTTAGAGGCGTCGCCAGTTTTCAAAACGGAGATTTGTGTCAGTAAAGCGTCTATCTTCGCTTTCTTGGAAGATAATTCTTGTTCTTTTACGGTCAGCAAGCTGTCTAATCCCGCATTCTCTGCACGATAGCTTTCAATTTCCTGTAATGATTCCGCATACTTTTTGTCGAGTTCCGTTTTTAGCGTTTCGACTTCATCGCGTTGTTTCTCCGTAACAACGATGGTTTCTTTGGATTTTTTTAGTTTTACATTGGTGTATACCAATCCACCAATCAACAGGGCAATCAATACAATGTAGATAGCATGTAACCTGCCATTGGAGTTGCCATTTTCGTTTTCTGACATAAGAATTTTGTTTACGTTCCTGCAAATTTACGTTTAAATTTTGAATAGTTGATGTATCTTGCATAAATATTGAAAATTATTTTTTACCTAATTCGAACAAAAACTGTGAGTTATGTTAGATAATATGAAAATGGAGGATATTCTTTTTCTTGATATTGAAACCGTACCCGGGGTAAAGTCGTATGATGAACTGGATACTTATGTTCAGGAATTATGGGAAGAAAAAAGAGGGAAACACAAAGGGGATAATGACCGGACGGAAGATTTCTATTTTAATAATGCCGGAATATTTGCCGAGTTTGGAAAAATAATCTGTATTTCCGTTGGCTGGCTGGCGCAGGATGGCATGTTTCAGGGAATTGAGCTCAAATCATTCGCGGGGGATGACGAAGTTAAATTGCTGAAAGATTTCTCCTTCTTTTTAAAGAAACAAACCAGCTTCAACAGAAATCTGGTTTGCTGCGGGCATAATATCAAAGAATTTGATGTGCCTTATATCTGCAGGAGAATGCTGATAAACAACCTCAAATTGCCGGATTATTTTGAGGGCTTGCAGGCAAAGAAACCCTGGGAAGCCGGATTGCTGGATACCATGGATTTATGGAAATTCGGGGATTATAAGAACTATATATCCTTGAAATTACTGGCACATTGCCTCGGGATTCCTTCTCCAAAAGACGATATTTCCGGTAAGGATGTGGGGAAAGTCTACTGGCAGGATAACGGGCTGGAACGCATCACCACCTATTGCCAGAAAGATGTTCTGACCACCGCACAAATAGTTTTAAAATTGAAAGGATTATCCTTAATTTCGGACAGTAATGTTAAAATAAATCAATAGGTACTTTTATGAGTGAATTACTTTTAGACGTTAAAAACTTAGTAACGGAATTTAAAACGGAAAGCGGTATTGTAAAAGCGGTCGATGATGTTTCTTTTCAGGTAAATAAAGGTGAAGTAGTTGGAATTGTAGGGGAGTCCGGTTCCGGGAAATCGGTTACATCGTTGTCTGTCATGCGGCTGATTCCCAATCCTCCCGGCCAAATCACAGGTGGCCAAATCAACTATTACCGGGATGGAAAAAATGCCATTGACCTGGTCAGGATTCCCGAACAGGAAATGCGTTCTTTTCGCGGCAATGAAATATCCATGATTTTTCAGGAGCCTATGACTTCACTCAATCCGGTATTCACCTGCGGCAATCAGGTCATGGAAGCGATTATGCTGCACCAAAAGATTTCAAAGAAAGAAGCGGAAGCCCGGACACTCGATTTATTTGCACAGGTAAAACTCCCTAACCCGGACAGAATTTTAAAGGCTTACCCGCATCAGTTATCCGGCGGACAAAAACAACGTGTGATGATTGCAATGGCGATGAGTTGTCAGCCGAAAATATTAATCGCGGATGAGCCCACCACGGCACTGGATGTTACGGTTCAAAAGACCATACTCGAGCTCATCAATGATTTAAGCCGCCAGACAGGCATGTCCACGATTTTTATTACGCATGATTTAGGTGTTATCGCTGAAATTGCGGATAAAGTGGTGGTGATGTATAAAGGAAAAATTGTGGAGCAGGGAACCGTTCTCGACATCTTTTCCAATCCTAAACATCCGTATACGAAAGGCTTGCTGGCTTGCCGGCCTCCGTTAGGCAAACGACTGAGCAAACTGCCCGTTATCGCTGATTTTATGGAAGAAAAAGACGGTGTCATTACAGAGAAGGCTGCTGACATGAATGCATTGGTGGAAGCATTTGTGGTAAGTGAAGACAGTACCCGGAAGCGATATGAAGATTTGCAGCAGCATACACCGATTTTGCAGTTGAAAAATATACAAACCTGGTTCCCGTCCAAAACCAACATTTTCGGTAAACCGCTGGATTATGTAAAAGCAGTGGACGATGTGTCTTTTGATGTGAATGAAGGGGAAACTTTGGGATTGGTAGGAGAAAGCGGCTGCGGGAAAACAACCTTAGGCAGAACAATATTAAGACTGGTAGAACCTACCGGCGGAAAAGCGATTTTTGATGGTAAGGATATTTTCAATCTGGACCAGTCGGCGTTAAAACTGCTGCGCGAACACATGCAGATTATTTTTCAGGATCCTTATTCATCCCTGAATCCGAGGATGACGATAGGTAATGCCATTCTGGAGCCGATGCAGGTACATAATAAATACAGCAATAATGCAGAGCGTAAGGATAAAGTAATTGAATTGCTGGAAAAAGTGAACATGAAAGCGGAACATTTTCAGCGTTATCCGCATGAGTTTTCCGGCGGACAACGGCAACGTATTTGTATTGCCCGCGCGCTGGCATTGAACCCGAAATTTATCATTTGCGATGAGTCTGTGTCTGCGCTGGACGTTTCCGTGCAGGCACAGGTGCTTAATTTACTGATACAGCTGCGCGAAGAATTTAAATTTACATACATCTTCATCTCTCATGATTTATCGGTAGTGAAATTTATGAGCGACCGTATGGTGGTTATGAATAAAGGGAAGATAGAAGAAATGGGGGTTGCCGATGAAATCTACAACAACCCACAGCAGGAATATACCAAGAAACTGATTGCCGCGATTCCTAAAGGGAATCTGGAAGATATCAGGGCACGATTTGAAAGAGTTTAAATATTTATTGGCATTCAAACAGTAATCGTCGGCCTTTCTGGCTTTCGTCAAAATGCCCGTTGTTGAATGCTAAGTGCCCGCTTACAAAAGTTTGTTTTACTTTCCCTTTTACCATTTTTTCTTCCAGCGGGCTCCATCCGCATTTATACAAAATGTTGGACTCTTGTATTTTCCATGTTTCGTTTATATCCAGTACAGCAATGTCGGCGTAATAGCCTTCCCGCAAGAATCCCCGTTGTTGAATGTTAAAACAATCAGCCGGAGCATGGCTCATTTTTTCAACTATCTTTTCCAGTGTTATCTGCTGGTGATGGTAAAAGTCGAGCATAATATTGATGGCGTGCTGTACCAAAGGTAATCCGGCTGGCGCCTGAAAATACGATTGCTGTTTCTCATCGCGGGTATGCGGCGCATGGTCGGTAGCGATGATGTCGAGCCGGTCATCCAGCAACCCTTTGAACAAGGCTTCTTTATCCGATTTATATTTGATGGCGGGATTACATTTGATATAAGCGCCTAACCGGGCGTAATCTTCCTGTTGGAAATACAAATGGTGTACACAAACCTCGCTGGTGATTCTCTTTTCTTTCAGCGGCTTTGTATTGTCAAACAATCCCACTTCTTTTTCCGTAGAAATGTGAAGGATATGCAGTCGCGTATTGTATTCTTTTGCCAGCTCTATAGCAAAGGAAGATGACAGATAACAGGCCTCCGCACTTCTGATTTCAGGATGGCATGACATGGGAACATATTCTCCGTACTTCTCTTTATAGAGTGCTACATTTTCGCGTATCGTTTTTTCATCTTCGCAATGAGTGGCAATCAGCATCGGGGAGCGGGAGAATACATTGCGCAACACCTGTTCATTATCCACCAGCATATTACCGGTTGAGGCACCCATGAAAATCTTGACGCCGCAAACATTCGCGGGGTTGGTCTTTAATACTTCGTCCAGATTATCATTGCTGGTACCCATATAAAATGAATAGTTGGCCATGGATGTATTCGCCGCAATCTGATATTTTTCTTCCAGTAATTCCTGTGTCAGTGCTGCCGGTTTGGTATTCGGCATTTCCATAAAGGAGGTAACTCCGCCGGCAACTGCCGCTCTTGCTTCCGAATGGATGTTTGCCTTTTGTGTTAATCCAGGTTCGCGAAAATGTACCTGGTCATCTATTATGCCCGGAATAACATATTGGTGAGCCGCATCAATTATAGTTGCAGCGGCATCTGATATATCGCGGTCGATTTTTGAAATAAAACTGCCTTCAATTAAAATATCCTTTTGCTCAATTTTGCCTTCATTGACTATCTTTCCGTTTTTAATTAAATACTTCATGGCGGTTTATTTTTTCACTTTCCCGATTAAATTCCCTCTAAGTGCAAAATAAATCAAAAACAAATAACAAGGCAATAAAATCCAATAGGAAATATGTCTGTTTGCGCCGTCTGCTCCGCTTAAATGTCCGTAAATTAAAGGAATAATGGCGCCTCCGGCAATTCCCATGATGAGTAGGGAGGAACCGGTTTTAGTAAATTTTCCAAGACCTTCTATAGAAAGCGGCCAGATGCAGGGCCACATCAGCGCATGGGCAAAACTCAATGCGATTAAAAAGTAAATGGAAATCACTCCGGAGGTAAACAAGGCGCCCACCGTAAAAATAATGCCTAAAGATGCGCAAATCATAAGCGCCTGCTGCTGTGAAAGATATTTCGGAATACTAAAAATACCGGCCACATAACCAATCGTAAGCGCTACTAAAGCGTAAATAGGAAAGAGGTTAGCTTTTTCCGCCGCTATGCCCAACGATTGTCCATATAAAGGCAGTGTATCGATAGAAGTGACTTCCACACCTACATAAACAAAAATCCCTACTACACCTAACAACAGATAAGGGTATTGCAGAATAGACGTACGGTTGGTAGTGACATCAGTGTCGTCATCTTCCGCATCTTTGATTTCCGGCAGCTTGGAAAATTTAATCAGCAAGGCAAGGCAGATTAACACCAATGCGATTACCGAGTAAGGAGTGATGAGCTTGTTAGCCAGGTTTTGTAGAGCGGCTTCTTTGGCTTCACCGGTCAATGATTTGATGGATTCGGAAAACTGGCTCATGCCGCTGAACAGTAATTTATTCAGGATAAAAATTCCAATCATACCGGCTACTTTGTTACAGATACCCATGATGGAGATGCGTTGTGCCGCACTTTCTATAGGACCCAAAATGGTAATATATGGATTGGAGGCCGTTTGTAATAACGCCAGGCCGGTGCCTTCAATAAACAGGCCGGCAAGGAACAGTAAATAATTTCTGCTGAGGGCAGCTGGTATAAATATGGCGGCACCAAACGACATAATGAGCAATCCGAGCGCCATGCCGTTCGGAAATCCTATTTTTTTAAGTATCATTCCGGAAGGAAAGGCCATGACAAAATAAGCGATGAAAAAAGCGAAAGTGACAAGATAAGCCACCACATCCGTCAGCTCACAGGCCTGTTTTAAAAATGGAATCAATAATCCGTTCAGCCAGGTGACGAATCCGAATAAAAAGAAAAGTACGCCGATGATGGCTATCTGGTAGTTGACGGAAACTTTTGATTGTTCAGACATAGATATTGTTTTAAAGTGTGTACAGTTATCAAATATAAATCAAAAATTATGTAAATCTTATTTTTACATCTGAATTACTTATATTTACCCGATATTTCGGACGGGATATTGCCGAATTTAAAGTAAGTGTATGAAAAAAATATGCGTAGTCTGTAGTTTTCTTTTTTTAGCCGTTTTTGCCTTTTCACAGGGAACTTATATTCCTATAGGTTCTAATGTTAACCATTATCTGGATCGCCTAGAAATTAAAACAGGATTGGTGAAGGGTTTTCATACCTCCAATAAGCCTTATGACCGGAAAATGGTAATAGATTATGTCAATAATCTGGATTCATTAAGTGATATGGATGCCGATGACCTGACCACGATGGATAAAAAGAATATCGAATATATCTACAAAGATAATTTTGAATTTGATGATGAACATACTGAATTACCTGATAATCCTAAACTGAAGTTTCTATTCCGGCATCCCGCACATTTATTACATGTCAAAATTCCTCATTTCGCGATGTCTGTTAATCCTGCCATCCAAATACGGTTAGGCGGCTCGCTGACAGATGAAAGTAAGAAATTTAAATACCTGACTTCAAAAGGATTTGAAATCAGAGGACAGGTAGATGATATATTCGGGTTTTATGCGTTGTTCACTTCTGAACAGGGTAATTTTCCGAATTACGTGCAGAATTACATCCGGCAAAGCCTGGCGCCTCCTGGAGCCGGCTATTGGAAAGAATATAAAGGAGACGGATATGATTATTTTCTGTCCAAGGGATACGTGACGATTACACCATCCAAGCATTTTCATATGCAGTTCGGGTACGATAATAATTTTATCGGAGATGGTATCCGTTCTTTATTTCTGTCCGATTTCGGCGCCAGCTATTTGTTCTTAAAGCTGAACACGAATGTCTGGAAGTTAAATTACCAGAATATTTTTGCTGAGCTTACAAAATTCTACCCTCGTGGCAGTGATCGCTTGCTGACTAAAAAATACATGGCTATGCACCATCTCAGCATCAATGTGACCAAGCATGTAAATCTGGGTATCTTTGAAGCCGTGATGTTTCAACGTGAAAATACTTTTGAACTGCAATATCTGAACCCGCTTATTTTCTACCGTTCTGTTGAGCAGGCTTTGGGTTCTCCGGATAATGCGTTTCTGGGTTTTGATTTTAAAGTGAATTTCGCCAAGCATGTCCAGATGTACGGACAATTGCTGATTGATGAATTAAACTTCGCCAAAGAATTCAACACCCCCGGAAAAAGTAAGGCCTGGGGCCTGTTCCATCCACGAAGATGGTGGGGAACCAAATTCGCAGCTCAGTATGGCATAAAATATATTGATGCCTTTGGTGTGGATCATCTGGATTTACAGCTCGAAGGCAATGTGGTTCGTCCGTATACCTACACCCACTTTGATACCACTACTTCCTGGTCGCACTACAATCAGCCGCTGGCACATCCGCTTGGAGCAAATTTCACTGAACTGATTTTTGAGGTAAAATACCAGCCCATACAACCCTTGTTTTTATCTACCAGATTTGTTTACAGCAAAAAAGGTGAAGATGACGACTCTTTAAACTGGGGCGGGAATATCTTAAAGGATTATGACCTCCGAAAACCAAATGAGTTTGGAAACCGTATCGGACAGGGGGTTATGGCTCGTACTTTTTATCTCGATCTTGTAGCTACCTACGAGCCCTGGCATAATGTCTTTGTTGACTTTACTTATGTGTTCAGGAAGAAGAAAAGCGAAGATGTGACACGCAACATGCAAACGCACTATGTGAATCTTTCATTGCGTTGGTGTATTCCTTATCGCCGCTACGATTTTTAAGAGTGTTTTATTTTGAAAAGATATACTTACTCCCGGATATATTCGAGTGAAATGCCCGATTCATTCTCCAGTTTTTTTAGCGCTACCGAATACTTAAATTCCTTGTCGAGTTTTTTGTCTTCAAAAGTTCCTGTCCACACATCGTAATTATAACTGTCAGTTTCTGATTTGCCATAACGTTGTTTGAAATATTCCGTAAACGTATTTTTCAGCTGGCGTTCCTGTATGGAATCATTCAGAAAGATATCAATGGTGATGATATCCAGCTGGCTGTTTTCATTAAAAAAATATTGCAGATTGGCGTACTCAGATGTACTTGTAGAATCTTCCGGATAGGAAAATTCGTAAAACAAATGGTCTGCTGTAGCCTCATACAACTTTGCTTTCTCAGCCTTTTTTACTTCGTCAGCGGTCAGGTTGAAATTGATGCCCCGGCAGACCGCATCATCCTTCAGTGAAAACAAATTTGAAAAATAGGAGGAAGGGTTGGTGAGCGAATAACCTGAAGAACTTTCTCTGTGGCAGGATATTGTCAGCAAGAGGATACAAAGCGGAAATAGAATTTTTATAGTGGTTTTTCTTACCATGTTATCTATATTGTTTGATTAAAGTTCGTTGTGAAGCGTTTCAATGAATTTCCGTATGTTTTTCAGCCGTGTTATGATTTCACTGTAGGTGTCCGTTTTTTCCACACCGCCTTCTTTTAATTTCTTTTTAGCGCCGTCTAATGTATATCCTTTTTCTTTGACAAGGTGATAGATAAGACTGAAGTTTTCAATATCCTTTTTGGTATATAAACGGTTCCCTTTTGTTGTTTTCTTGGGTTTTAAAATGTCAAATTCAGTTTCCCAAAACCGAATCAGTGAGGTTGCGACATTAAATTGTTTTGCTACTTCACTTATAGTGAAATAGAGTTTCTCTATTTGTTTTTCTTTATATGGCATACAGTTATGGTTTTATTAATTATGCAAATTGTTCATTCAAACGGAATTAATCAAATGCCTGGTTGCTTTGCTCCGCTATTTTTAACAACTGGTCGTATTGTTCCGGCGTCAGGTCATTAAAGAAATAATTCACCGGGTCTATCTTCGTCCCGTTTTTCCATACTTCATAATGGCAATGCGGCCCCGTACTTTTCCCTGAATTGCCGACTAGTGCGATGGTTTGGCCGCGTTTTACTTTTTCCCCTGCACGAACTACTACTCTGCTGTTGTGTCCGTATAGTGTTTCATAACCGTAGCCGTGATTGATGACGACCTTATTGCCATATCCGTCGCCCTGAGAACCGGCAATCTCCACGACGCCGTCTCCTGTAGAGTAGACAGGAGTACCGATTTCTGCCGTAAAATCAAGTCCTGTATGCATTCTTGGGGTTTTGTAAATTGGGTCAATCCGATATCCGAAACCCGATGCTATGCGTTTTAAATCTTTATTGGATACCGGCTGGATAGCGGGTATTCCTGCCAACATCTGTTCTTTGTTTTTTATCATTTTGGTTAATTCGTCATAAGACCTGGACTGAATATAGGCTCGTTTTTCCATACGTTCCAGTTTTTGTAATGTAGCGGAGATGATTTTTGCCTCAGGAAGGGTTTTCAATTCAGAATAGATTTTTGATTTATTGACACCACCGCTTCGAAGGTCATCCGGCAACGGATCTGCTTCAAAAATGACCCGGTAAATATTATCGTCCCGGTCGCCCATATCCTGCAATACTTTTGATAATGCATCAATTCGCTTATCCAGAATTTCATATTTCTCCTGCATTTCGCGAAGTTGTATCTTCTTAGATTTTTCTTCAGGGGTATCAAAAATACTGTATCCTAATATCATAGCTAAAAAGCCAAAGAAAAAAGCAGACGTAAAAAAACCGGTAATACGCAGAATGCGTTGCCAGATACTGAGTTTGTACTTCTCGTATTTGAGGGTGTTAGGATTATAATAATATTTCTCCTTTTCCATTTAGTTATAAGCTAAATTTTTATTTTTGCTGTATAGTTTACGTCCGAATAAACAAAGTGAAGTTGTCTTTTTGTTATGAATGAATCATTGCTCGCTTTGTCAAATCAACGTAAAAAACACAGTACAAAGTTATACTTTTTTACAATACAATAAACATAATGTAAATCAATGAATTATAAAAGTGCACAAGAAATCAGGCAGGCATTTCTGGATTTTTTTAAGAGTAAGCGGCATCAGATTGTTCCCTCCGCTCCGGTTGTTGTAAAAAACGATCCTACCTTACTGTTCACCAATGCCGGGATGAATCAATTCAAAGATTATTTTTTAGGTAATGATACGCCGGAGAATCCACGTATTGCGGATACGCAGAAATGTTTGCGTGTTTCCGGAAAACATAACGACCTCGAAGAGGTGGGCGTGGATACTTATCATCATACGATGTTTGAAATGCTGGGCAACTGGAGTTTTGGCGATTACTTTAAAGAAGAAGCTATTGCCTGGAGTTGGGAATTGCTGACAGAGGTGTTGAAATTAGATAAGAACAGATTGTATGTTACCATTTTTGAAGGAGATGCCAAAGAAAATCTTCCAAAAGACGAAGAAGCCTTTAATTTCTGGAAGCAATGGATAGCAGAAGACCGTATTTTGCTGGGTAATAAAAAAGATAATTTCTGGGAGATGGGTGATACCGGTCCCTGCGGACCCTGCACGGAAATACATGTGGATTGCCGTGCCGATGAAGAAATTAAGCAGGTGGAAGGAAAAACACTGGTGAATGCCGACCACCCCCAGGTGATAGAAATCTGGAATAATGTGTTCATTCAGTTTAACCGTTTAAAAGACGGCAGCCTCGAGCCATTGCCGGCTAAACACGTTGATACCGGAATGGGTTTTGAACGCCTCGTGCGTGTCATTCAGGGTAAATCTTCCAATTATGATACAGATGTTTTTTCCGGAACGATTGCCGCTACCGAAAAGTTAGTCAATAAGAAATACGACGGCAGCGATACCAAACAAGCAGTTGCCTTTAGGGTGCTGGCTGATCATATTCGTGCAGTATCGTTTACTATCGCAGACGGACAATTGCCGGGTAACACCGGTGCAGGCTATGTTATCCGAAGAATTCTGCGCCGTGCCGTCCGCTATTATTTTTCTTATCTGGACAGAAAAGAACCGTTGTTGCATTTGCTGGTTCCGGTGTTAGCAAAACAGTTCGAGCAGGTCTTTCCTGAACTGCAACAACAGGTAGATTTTGTGAGCAAAGTAGTGCTGGAAGAAGAGAATTCATTTTTAAGAACCCTAGAGAATGGATTAAAAAGAGTAGATTCATTACCAATTCAATATTATAGTGCAGAAGCAGAAATAATTTATGGAGATCAATATTTTGCTGATTCAACTAAGGCAAATTATATTCATAATATAAAAGCAGAATTTATAGCCAAATGTTTAGCTGAAAAGAAATCAATAAAAATATCAGGGAAGGAAGCATTTGAACTTTTTGATACTTATGGATTTCCCATTGACTTAACTCGTCTTATTGCAAATGAAAATGGATGGCAAATAGATGAAAAGGGCTTTGAAGAAGAACTACAAAAACAAAAGGAACGAAGTCGTGCCGCTACCGAATTGAGTGTGGATGACTGGCAGGTATTGGAAGACGGAAAAACGGAATTTGTCGGTTATTCCACTTTGGAGACAACTGCCAGAGTGTTGAAGTACAGAAAAATCAGTTCTAAAGGAAAAGAGCAGTATCAAATCGTACTGGATAAAACACCGTTCTATGCGGAAAGCGGAGGACAGGCAGGTGATGTAGGTTATTTAAGTATACAACAATCTGATGTAAAGATTATAGATACTAAGAAGGAAAATGATCTGATAGTCCATTTTGCAGAGGAGATTCCAGCGGATTTAAGCGGAACCGTGCAGGCAAAAGTAGATCAGGATATCCGAAGGAGAACGACGCTTCATCACTCTGCTACGCATCTGCTGCATGCGGCATTACGCCGGGTATTGGGCACACATGTGGCGCAAAAAGGTTCTTTGAACAACAGTGAATACCTTCGTTTCGACTTTTCGCATTTTGCTAAAATGACGAATGAAGAACTGGAAATGGTAGAAGCGATGGTGAATGAAAAAATCCGCCAGAACATACCGGTGGTGATTAAAGAATTGCCGAAAGACGAAGCAATGAAACTCGGTGCGATGGCTTTGTTTGGCGAAAAGTATGGCGATGTTGTTCGTGTGGTGGTGATGGACGAGAATTATTCCATTGAGTTGTGCGGAGGAACGCATGTTGGCTATACCGGAGAATTGGGATTATTTAAGATATTATCGGAAAGCGCGGTAGCCGCTGGTGTTAGAAGGCTGGAAGCGGTCAGCGGTACTACGGCGTTCAGCTATCTTAATGATAAACTGAATGAATGGAAACAGATTCAGGAATCGCTCAGAAATCCGAAGGATGCTTTAAAAGCCATTCATCAATTGCAGGATGAAAACGGATTATTGAAAAAAGAAATCGAAAAATTCCAGCATGAAAAAGTTGAGATTGTAAAACAGCAATTGCGAACCAAAGTGACACAGCGCAATAATGCCAATCTGCTGATAGAAAAAGTGGAAGGGGTAAATGCGGAAGGATTGAAAAAAATTCAGTTTGACCTTAAAAATGAATTTGAGAATTTGTTTTTTGCAGCGGCAACGGTTGTCAACGACAAACCGCTGATAGCCATTATTATTTCAGAGGAATTGGTAAAAAGTAAAAATTTGCATGCCGGCAATATGATTAAGGAATTATCAAAGGCTATAAAAGGGGGGGGCGGTGGACAGCCTTTTTATGCAACTGCGGGCGGTACGGATGTTAATGGAATAGATATTGTCCTCAGGCAGGCGGAAGAGTTGTTCTTGGTACAGACATCGCACTAAGATTAATAATTAGCGTAAAATCAGTAATACGTGTATTGCGCCGTAGAATAGGTGGTGCCGGTTCCTGCTGCTGAATCATAAATATTCTCGATAATCCTTTTAATCACCCTGTTTAGATGGTCGAATTCATAAGAATAGTTATTAGTCTCGGAGTAATCAATACCACCCAGTGTTGTATGTTTATGTGTTATGACCTCTTGTTTTAAAAGGTGTGTGCTGCTTTTTTCTAAGTGAAGGTTTCCGAAATTTTTATTGCCAATGGTGTTGAATTTGTCCGTATCGTACACAAAACTGGACTGCACCTCATATTCGCCTGCAAATCCAATGAAGATTCCGCTCTTTTTGGTATAATCAACTCCATCATTAAATAGGGAATCTTTTGTGTAAGCATCAGTAATGGAACTGGTATACGTTTGCAGAAAACCATGGGTGTCATATGTGTAACTGTAATCCGGGCCGTCAATGATGATGTTGAAATTTTTATTGTTGAATTTTCCTTCAAACAAACCATTGCTGTTTAATATACAGATACCATTGTATTGCCTTACAACAGGTGTTCCGTCCGGCAAGGTGTCGTTAATTGCCTGACGAGTATAATTACTGCTGAAAATATAAATTGTGTCTTTGTAATAGGTAAATGTCCGGTAATAATTTTCAGAAGGGCTGGACGGGAAAGAAACAGTTAATTTTGAAATCCTGTTTTCATGGTCGTATTCATACGTTTCAATACTTGAACCTTCCGCCTTTGTTTTCACCAAAGCAGTAGCAACCGGTTCATTCAAACCGTCCTTTTTACAACCATAAATTGATAAAATTGTAAAAAATAGTAGTACTAGCCTGCTAGTTAAAAAATTTTTATCCATAAAAACCCCGTTCAAATATATAAAAATATACTCAGTAAGTATGTTAAATTATTAAAAATCTTGTAGTGTAAACGGTACTGAACGGCTGATTTAATCAGCGTTGTAGAGATTTTTAGTATTTTTACGACTCTTAATTACGAATTTAAGCGCAATACGATAGATGGATTATCATGAGAAATATGAGGTGGTGGTAGGCTTGGAAGTGCATATTCAATTAAATACCCGAACAAAGATTTTTGCTGCTGACGAAACAACTTACGGGGCGGCGCCAAATACTCAGATTAGTCCTGTAACACTTGGGCTGCCCGGAATTTTACCAAAGTTGAATAAAGCGGTTTTAGAGAAAGCCATCAAAATGGGACTGGCTTGTCACTGTAAGATTACGGAGGTCAATCATTTTGCACGCAAAAATTATTTTTATGCCGATTTGCCTAAAGGATATCAGATTTCACAGGACAAAGCTCCGGTTTGCACGGGAGGTTTCGTTGAAATATCGGTCAATAATGTCAAGAAACAGATCGCTCTGACGCGCATCCACATGGAAGAGGATGCCGGAAAAAACAACCATGAGCTGGATCCGGATTATTCTCTGATTGATTTAAATCGTGCCGGTGTCCCTTTGATAGAGATGGTATCGGAGCCGGATATCCGCAGCAGCGACGAGGCATATGCATATCTGACAGAAGTGAGAAAATTGGTTCGCTATCTCGATATCTGTGACGGCAATATGGAAGAAGGCTCGATGCGTTGTGATGCCAATGTTTCTGTTCGATTAAAAGGGGAAGACTTTTACCGTAACAGGGTGGAAGTAAAGAATATGAATTCTATCCGGAATGTAAAACGTGCCATTGATGTTGAGGTAAAACGTCAGATAACTATTTATGAAAATGGCGGTACTATCGACCAGGAAACCCGGAGTTTTAATCAGGCGGATGCCTCTTCTTTTCCGTTGCGTACAAAAGAAAATGCACACGATTATCGATATTTTCCTGAACCGGATTTGCCGCCGGTGATAGTGACGCAGTCAACTATCGAAGCAATAAGAGCATTGATGCCGCCATTGCCAAAAGAGTTGGCCCATAAATTTATTTCCGATTATCACTTGTCGGAATATGACGCGCAGGTTATAACAGATGAACGGGAATTCGCATTTTATTACCTCGAACTCATTAAACATACGTCCAGCTATAAATCCGCTGCCAACTGGTTAATTAATGAAGTGAAATCGTATATCAGCCACAAAGGAATTTCATTGGCGGATTGTCTGGTAACACCAGATCGGTTAGCGGAAATTATCCGGCTGGTCGATGAAGGTATTGTCAGTTCTTCCGGTGCAAAATCGATCTTTATGGCATTTGCTGAAGGAAATACCGGTTCTGCGGTCGCGCTGGCCGAACAACTGAATCTGATACAGTCTTCCGATTCGGATGAACTGGCACAATGGGCCACGCAGGCGTTGAATAAATACCCCGATAAGGTCGCTGAATATAAGAAAGGCAAAAAAGGAAACATAAATTTGTTTATGGGAGAAGTGATGAAGTTATCGCGCGGTGCCGCAGACCCTAAACTCATTACTAAAATATTACAGGAATTACTGAATCAATAAAAATTAAAGGTATCAATCTTAATAAATGTACAATATGGAAAGAAATAGTTTCAAATGGCTGGTGTTGTGTTGTTTTTCTCTCTTGCTGTTTTCCTGCAAACAATTCAACGGATATACTATCAACGGTTCTGTTAAGAATGGAAACAACATGAAAGTGTATCTGGAAGATATTTCTGAACAGGCGCCGGTCATTATCGATACAACTATCGTTCGTGATAATAAATTTGAAATAAAAAATTATTCGGATAACGGTATTTATCGTTTGCGGTTTGGTGAGGATGCCCGAAATTCCATATATCTTTTTATTCAGAAAAAAGATAATATCCGTATTGATGCTGATTTGGCAGAAATACAGCAATATATGGTGAGTGGCAGCAGAGGTTCCGGTCATATCAAAAATTTAGTAACCGCCTCCAAAACAAAATTCGCCGATGTAGATTCTACATTAATCCAATATAAAAATGCCCCAGAAAATCAACAAGATTCTTTGAAAACAATATATGAAAACACTAAAAGGAGCTATATCGCATTTGTGAAAGAATTTATTGAGAAAGAGGAAAATAACGATATTGCCTGTTTTGCCCTAAATTTTTTCGGACCTTTTTTAGAGAATGAAGTTCCTTATCTGGTGGATATTACTGAAAAACTGCATAATGCGGCACCGGAATCAAAATATATTGACAACTGGTATCAGTCTATGCAGCGGTATAAAGAATCAGTTTTGGCCGAACAGCAAAGTGGTCTACCGGCAGGAATGACAGCCCCGGATATTATCCTGCAAAATCCGAATGGAGATACGATTCAATTGTCGGTCCTGAAAGGAAATATTGTATTGCTGGATTTCTGGGCAAGCTGGTGTCAGCCGTGCAGAATGGAAAATCCAAATGTGGTGAAATTGTATAAAGCCTATCACACGAAAGGCCTGGAGATATTTTCGGTTTCTCTGGATGCCAATGCGGAACAGTGGAAGAAAGCAATAGCCAAGGATGGTCTTATTTGGACGCATCATGGCTCCGACTTCAGCGGCTGGCAATCACCGGTGGCACAGTTGTACAAAGTAACCTCAATTCCATGTACCTACTTACTGGACAAAAAGGGGGTAATTGTTGCCAGAAATTTGAGAGGTGCTGAGTTGGAGGAGAAAGTAAAAGAATTGCTGGCAAAAGACACACCGAATAACTAATTCACAGAATTAATTTCCTGTATTTATTTTGGAGATATACTCCTGTAAAATCTTTAATTCTTCCCCCGTAAGATATAGAATGTCTTTGTTGTCAACGAGTGCTTTCCAGGGAGGAGCGGACTCATAGTCGTAGGTTCCGAAAATAATGACCGGTGTACCTTTTTTAACGATGAGGGTCTCATCTGCATTCAGCAGCCAGGCATCCGCCCAGTTGAATATCCAGAATGCATCTTTTTGGAATAACCTAATACAGGAATGGCTGGCAGGATAACCCGGAAGGTCGTATTGATGCAACCCGATTCCGCCTCTGTTACTGATATTAAAATACCACGGCATTCTCCAACTGCCATTTACAGTACTGATTTTAAGTTTCGCTTTATAGTTGGTATGAAATAAACCACTGGGCGTTATTGCTTTTTTCCGGCCTGTACTGGTAGGCCCCCAGCGCACCAGACGGCCATTTTCATAAGCGCCAAATGCCTGTATCCGTTTGCAAATAAGAATAAGTTTGGAAATACTGTCACAGTCGTCAAGATGCCATGGAAATGGTGAATAAGGCATAATATCCGAATACACGGTATCGGGCAGAATAATTATTTTTCCTGTTTTTATTCTTGAAGGCGTCAGCCTGTTAAGTGCGGCGATAATTTCTTTTTGTTCAACGGAATATTTTTCATCATAATGCCTGAATGCAGCCGAATCGGTTAATGAATCGACAATATAGCGAATACTTATGAGGCTGTTTGATGCGGAATCAGCAGCGTTTGGTTCAGACAGTTCATTTTTATGATTAGGGGCACCTTTATTTTGAGAGCAACTGAAAAATGCTGCGATAATCAATAAACCCGATATGTATCTTCTGATTTTCATCATTCAACAACACTGCCCTTTAATGACTAACCCATTCAAGCCCTGTATCAGCTATTCCAGGCACGCCTTTACAAAAGTACAAAATAACGGATGTGGCTTTAAAATGGTACTTTTTAGCTCAGGATGAAACTGTACGCCGATAAAATACTTGTGAGCAGGTATCTCAATAATTTCAACGAGATCGGAATCGGGGTTAAATCCGCTGGCAATCATTCTTTTGTCTTCAAAAAGATGAAGGTATTTATTATTGAATTCGTAGCGGTGGCGGTGCCGTTCCGAAATCATCGTTTCTCCGTAAATTTTATGAGCAAGTGAATTTTCTTTAATCTTGCAGGAATATGCGCCTAAACGCATGGTGCCGCCCATATTTACAATTGTTTTTTGTTCCTGCATCATATCAATCACCGGACTAGGCGTATTCTGATGCATTTCGGTGGAGTTCGCATTTTCCAGTTTCAGTACATTGCGGGCAAATTCAATAACCGCCATCTGCATGCCTAAGCAAACGCCGAAGAACGGAACGTTATTTTCCCGGGCATATTCAATGGCATATATTTTCCCGTCCATTCCGCGCTGCCCGAATCCCGGCGCAACAAAAATCCCGTTTAAATGGCCTAATTTTTCTTTCAGGTTGTTTTTATTGATTTCTTCGGAATGAATACGTTCCACATTCACTTTGCATTCATTTTTGGCTCCTGCATGAATGAACGATTCATAAATCGAAATGTAGGCGTCTTTTAACTCAATATATTTCCCGATAAGTCCGATGGTTATTTCTTTTTTCGGGAATTTATAACGTTTTAAAAAATCATTCCACTCTGTCAGGTCTGCATCCGGAACATTGGTATACCCGAATTTTTCCAATACAATCTCATCCAGCTTCTCTTTTTTCAAATACAGCGGAACGTCATAAATCGTTTCGGCATCCAGTGCTTCAATAACGGAACCGTAATCCACATTGCAGAATTCAGAAATTTTTCGTTTTCGCTCATTTCCCAAGGGTATCTCTGTACGGCAAACAATGATATGAGGCTGAACACCGTAGGATTGCAGTTCCTTTACGCTGTGCTGAGTAGGTTTGGTTTTTAACTCTTTCGCAGATGCCAGATATGGTACCAATGTCAGGTGTATGACCATATAGTCTTTAGCCGGTAATTGCCATTTCAGCTGACGTATTGCTTCAATAAACGGAAGTGATTCGATATCGCCGACAGTACCGCCAATCTCAGTAAGGATAATATCATACTGGTCGGAATTGCCCAGCAACAACATCCGTCTTTTGATTTCATCCGTGATATGAGGAATCACCTGAACGGTTTTGCCTAGATAATCACCACGGCGTTCGCGGTTTATGACTTCCTGATATATTTTTCCGGTGGTGACATTATTGGCCTGTGAAGTGTGTACGCCTAAAAATCGTTCGTAATGGCCTAAATCTAAATCGGTTTCGGCGCCGTCTTCCGTCACATAGCATTCTCCGTGCTCATACGGATTCATGGTACCCGGGTCAATATTGATATACGGGTCGAATTTTTGTATGGTTACTTTAAGTCCGCGGGATTGAAGAAGTTTTGCCAGTGATGCGGCTAATATGCCTTTTCCGAGAGAAGAGGTAACACCACCGGTAACGAAGATAAATTTTGCCATAACGTAGACTGCTTGTTATGGACTGTAAAGTTAAGTTGTAGAACTGAAAATGAAAATTAAATGGGATATAATTTTATAGAAACCAAAAACTTAATATTGCTTATCCCGTACTTTATATTCAAATTTCTGATTTCCAATCCTGTAATTGAAGAATAACGGTTCCTTGTCGTCCCTGCTCACTTCATAGGCGAACAATTTTGCACGGTAAAATTCTTTCGGCGGCATGACCTCCTGAAAGAATTTTTGAATATTCGACATGTCTATTTCAGCAGAATCGGATTGGAGATGATACATTTTTAAGGCGTAACTGACATTGCTGTATGCAAATTCCGGATCGGAGTTGGATAAATGGCAGCTTTTAATAAACCCGGACAGGTTAAACGGTTGATTTGTGAAATTATCAATGGACAAATCAACAATCAGATAGGAAAATCCCTCGCTGATATTTTCGGTCTCATCTTTTACCTTGTAATCAATGATATTGTAAATAGTGACGATGGCGCTGTCCGTTTTTGACTGATGGAGAAATTTCTCTCTGTATGATTTATCGCGTTTATAGGTGTATCGTTGTTCCTGCAGTTGTTCTTCCGTTAAGCCTTCCGGAATATCAATATAGTTTTCATCCTTTGTATTAAAAAGGTCACAGGATGATGTAACAACAAAGGTGAAAAGCGTCAATAATAGGTTACGGTAGTTCATACGACTGGTTTAGGTGTTCGTTTGCTGCCTTCATAAATTTCATACAGGCAAAACAGGCAGTCTAATTTACCATTTATTACCGGAAATTTTCGCATCGGTTTCAGGCCAATGAGTTTTAATCCTTCCATATTATTCGATATAATGCCGCAGGTATATCCGGTAAAGTGGTGTTTGAACGCGTCACCGATTTGCTTATATAATCTGTCTATTTCGTAGGTTTGCATACGCTCCCCATAAGGTGGGTTGATAATGAGTGTGCCGTTGCCCATTGGCGGAATCATTTTCTGTATACTGGCTTCCCTGATTTCAATGGTATTGGTGAATCCTGCTTTCCGGACATTATTCTGCGCGATGAAAACCGATTTCTTGTTATTATCGGATCCGATAATTTTATAAGGGAAATCGATAATGGCATTTTTTAGCTGAATGACAATTTTTTTGTAGAGCGCTTCTTTGAAGTTTTTCCAGTTCTTAAAACAAAAATAATTTCTATCTAGATTCGGCGCTTTGCAGATGGCCATACTCGCTGCTTCTATAACGATGGTGCCGCTGCCGCACATGGCATCCACAAAATGTGACTGCCTGTCCCATTTGCTCAGTAAAATCAGGCCGGCAGCCAGCACTTCATTGATTGGAGCTATTGTTTGCTCAACCCTGTTGCCACGCTGGTGCAAAGAGGTACCTGAACTATCCAGTGAAATGGTTACTTTATCTCTGCTGATGTGCAGGTTAAAAAGAATATCCGGTTTTTCTGTGTTTACGTCCGGACGCCGGTCATTATTGTACTTACGGAAGCGGTCGCAGATAGCATCCTTTAATTTTAGAGAAGCAAACTGTGTATGTTTGAAAAAATCTGACTGAATGGTGAAATCAATGGCAAAACTCTGTGTGATGTCCATATAATCTTCCCAGGGCAATCGGATGCCAAAGGCATACAGGTCTTCAGGAGAGGATGATTCAAACTCAAAAAGCGGAACCAGCACCTTCAGGCATGTGCGGAGTTCCAGATTGCAGCGGTATAATAGCTCTGTGTCATAATCACAAACGACGGCGCGTTTGATGATTTCTATGTTTTTAGCCTGTAATCCGGCCAATTCGTCCGCCAGAACCTGCTCTAACCCCTGAAAGGTTTTACATATAATTTTAGTTTCAAAAACGTTCACTGCCCAAAAGTAAGATTTTATCAATCAATTTTCTATATTTAGTACATGAATGCTCATGACAAAAAACAGACGGAGCTGCAAAAGTTGTTGCATTTTCTGCAGGTAAAAGAGGAGGAGTCATTTACCTTTTTAGAGAAATTAACCAAAGATGAATTGCAGCAGCTGCGTTTACAGATTATCGGTATTTCCCATCTGGAACAGACGGATATCTGGAAGCGACTGACCGGTGTTTCCAAGTTTATGCCGAATTTTATGAATGCCAAAGTGGCTGAAACTGTTCTGGGCCCCCTGATTGCAGCTAACATGAGTTATCACATGCCGGCGCGCGATGCCATATCCATTATGCGGCACATGAGTATTTCCTTCCTCGCAACAGTTTCAGATTACATGACACCGGAAAATGCAAAAACTCTGATTAATCAGATTCCAATGGATATATTAAAGAAGGTGACAACAGAACTGATGCGCAATAAAAAATTTATTACTGCTGCCGGTTTTGTAGATGTTTCTGATGTCAGCAGGCTGGTCGAGTTGTCTAAAATCATTTATAGTGAAGATGATCTGATCCGGATTTCTTCATATGTCGAGAATAAAAGTTATATCGCGAAGATTGTGGAAGGATTTGATGACGCCAGATTAAAACGAATTATACAGGTGGCCTATCAGGAGAATATGCAGGATGAGGTGTTAACGGTCTTTACACACTTGTCCAACAAAGAAGTACAACGTGTTTTGAGAATTATTAATACCTTACCCGATGTGATGAAAGATAAAGTATTGATAGATTTTGAAACCCGAATAAATTAAACATATTTATAAAGTAAAAAACGTATGTCCAGTCCATTATTTCAATCGTATAAGCAGCGTCCTCATATTGAGGACCATTATGATGTGATATGTATCGGTTCGGGTTTAGGAAGCCTTACTACCGCTTCCATATTGGCCAAAAAAGGCAAGAAAGTTCTGATTTGCGAGAAACATACTACTCCGGGAGGATTTACGCATGTATTCACCCGTAACGATTATGAATGGGATGTCGGATTGCACTATGTCGGCGATATGGACAGGAAAGGTTCTCTGCTGCGTGTAGTGTTTGAATACATTACAGACAAAAATCTGAAATGGGCCGATATGGGTGAGGTGTATGACCGGATTGTTATTCAAGGCAGGACGTATGAATACGTCAAAGGGTTGCAGGCCTGGAAAAAGAGGATGAAAGAATATTTCCCTTCAGAAAATGATGCGCGTGCCATAGATAAATATGTGGAGCTTTTATTTGATGTCAATAAAACATCGAAAGGCTATTTTATGCAGAAAGCTTTGCCGGATTTTGTGCGATTTTTTGCGTCATCATTTATGAGCAGGGGCTATGAAAAATACTACAAACAAACTACCAGGGAGGTGCTGGATCAGATTTCAGATAATGAAGAACTGAAGGCTGTGCTGTCAGCTCAGTTCGGTGATTATGGAATGCCGCCCTCCAAAAGCAGTTTTGTAATTCATGCAGCGGTGGCATTGCATTATATGAACGGTGGTTTTTACCCGGTAGGCGGCAGTGAAGAAATTTTTAATACTATCGCCCCGGGTATTCTGAAAGCAGGTGGAAATATTCTGATAGGAGCCGGTGTAAAGGAAATACTCATTGAAAACGGCACCGCGAAAGGCGTGGTGATGCAGGATGGCAGAATTATAAAAAGTGATATCGTGGTGAGTGGAGCCGGAGTGCATATCACGTACAAGAATTTAATTCCGGAGTGTGAAAAAGTATATATTAAACACCTCGACGAAGCCTTGAATTTGCCTCAGTCATACGGTCATTTAAGTTTGTACATCGGCCTGAAACATACGGCAGAAGAGTTGCAGTTGCCAAAAGCGAATTACTGGATTTATCCAAACGGACCTGACCACGACAAAGCTATCGATGACTACTTGCAGGATTATAACCATGAATTTCCGGTGGTCTATATCTCTTTCCCGGCAGCCAAAAATCCTAAATTTGAAGAGAAATATCCGGGCCGGTCGACGATAGAAATTATCACTGTAGCCAAATACGACTGGTTCAGGCAATGGGAGGATACCCGATGGAAAAAGAGAGGGGAGGAATATGATGCCCTGAAAGAAAAATTTGCCCAACGGCTTTTGGAACATTTATACAAATATGAACCCCAGCTGAGAGGCAAGATTGATATGTACGAATTATCAACGCCTATAACCACCAAGCATTTCTGCAATTACATCAATGGTGAAATTTATGGTTTAGATCATGATCCGAATCGGTTTGCCAAGGATTTTTTAAAACCAACAACACCAATAAAGAATCTTTATCTTACAGGGCAGGATATTGTAACGGTGGGAATCGGCGGTGCGCTGATGAGTGGTGTACTGACCGCCTCTTCCATCCTCCGCAGTAATTTGATTAATGAAATTGTAAAAACAGCTAAATAATTTATTGCTTATCTAAAAAAAGTTTTATGGATCAAAAGTTTTTGGAAAAATATGGAAGTTGGGCACTTATTACAGGAGCCTCCAGCGGTATTGGGGTGGAGTTCGCCAATCAGATTGCAGATAAAGGATTAAATATTGTACTGGTTGCCCGCAGAAGGCAGTTGCTGGAATCGGTTTCCGCAGATTTGGAGAAAAAATACAATATACAAACCAGAGTTGTGGAAGCAGACTTAAGTAAAGATGGTTTCCAGTCGGATATCCTTGATGCTACCAAAGACCTGGAAATAGGTTTGCTGGTGAACAATGCCGGTATGAACTGTGAAGGCCATTTTTACCGTGGAAGTCTGGAACGAAACCTGCAGATGCTGCAATTGAATACTAAAGCTCCGTTCATATTAGGATATGAGTTTGGTAAACAATTTATCAGCCGGGGTAAAGGGGGTATCATTTTCACTTCCAGTATCAGCGCGTTCAATGCGCATCCTTATTTGTCGCATTATGCCGCCACCAAGGCATATATCCTGTCATTGGCGGAAAGTATGAATTACGAATTCAAGGATAAGAATGTAGATGTGATGGCGCTGTGCCCGGGTATGACAAAATCGGAGATGACCAAAGGTATGAAAGACGGGCCAATGCTGATGGAAGCGGCGCCGGTCGTCAAGGCAGCTTTAGATAATTTAGGAAAAGAAGCATACGTAGTGCCGGGCCTCATCAATAAAGCGCAGGTATTTATCAATAGCCGGATATTAAACAGAGACGGTGCCAAAAGTCTGTCAGGTGCTGTCCTGAAAAAAGTATTGCCGGGGGTGGCTAAAAAGAAAACTAAATCTTAATGGTAACATTCATTATAATAGGCATCACGGTGTTGGTGAGTATCCTGGCATTTTCCAATCAGGATTTATTTTCAAAGCTGGTGTTTAATCCGTACGTAATTCACCAAAGAAGACAATATTACCGCTTTATTACTGCCGGATTTCTTCATGCTGATTTTATGCATTTGTTTTTCAATATGTACGCCTTGTTTCTCTTTGGAAAATATACAGAGCATGCGTTAGATCAGATTTATTCCGGTTTCGGTTCTGTATTATTCGGTATATTATATTTTTCAGCACTTGTGATGAGTTCCATTTTTTCGTACAATAAACACATCGAAAATCCACGATACAACGCTGTTGGTGCTTCCGGAGCTGTATCAGCGGTATTGTTTGCGAGTATCATCATTTATCCGGAAATGCGGCTGATGATTTTTCCGATTCCGTTTTTTATTCCTTCTTATATTGTCGGACCTTTGTATTTGTTGTATTCGTTTTATATGGGAAGAAATGGTACGGATAATATCGGCCATGACGCCCATCTTTTCGGAGCGTTATGGGGGATATTATTTATTTTAATTATCTGGAAAGATGCGCTGAGTAATTTTATACAGCAGGTATTTGGATAATCAGTAAAATTCTAATCATTTATTTTGTTATGATTGACTTACGCAGTGATACCGTTACCAAACCAACCAACGCGATGCTGGCTGCCATGTTTGCCGCACAGGTCGGCGATGATGTATTCGGTGAAGACCCTACTGTAAACTTACTGGAAGCAACTGTTGCCGACCTGTTTCAGCAGGAGGCTGCTTTGTTTTGTGCCAGCGGAACGATGGCTAATCAGATTGCAGTTAAGGCACATACACAGCCCATGGACGAAATCATCCTGGATAAAACCGCACATATCTATTATTACGAAACCGCGGGGTATGCTTTTCATTCCGGTGTGTCGGTAAAATTGGTAGATGGTGATAAAGGGATTATCTCTGCGGAACAGGTAAAAGAAAATATTCAGCCTGATTTTGACTGGCTCCCAAAAACAAGTTTGGTCTGCCTGGAAAATACTTCCAACAAAGGTGGCGGCAGTTGCTATGAACTGCAAACCATCAGGGAAATCAGTGAGGTTTGTAATGAGCGGAATTTAAGGTTACATATCGATGGTGCGCGGCTGTTCAATGCGATAGTTGCCAGACAGTATTCTGCTCAACAAATTGGTATGCTCTGCGATTCAGTAACCATTTGTTTTTCTAAAGGGTTAGGTGCTCCAGTGGGTTCTGTATTGGTAGGTAATAAAGAATTCATTCGAAAGGCAAGGCGCATCCGGAAAGTATTAGGCGGGGGGATGCGGCAGGCCGGTTATTTGGCTGCAGCCTGTTTATATGCCTTGGAAAATAATATAGAACGATTAGCTGCAGACCACAAAAATGCCAGGCAGATTGCTGATACTTTGCAGCAGTTGTCGTGGATAAAGAATGTTCTGCCGGCAGAAACGAATATTCTGATTTTTGAACTGAACCCTGAATTGACAAGTGTCGAATCTGTTTTGACTTACCTGAAAGAAAATGATATCCTGGTGGTTCAGTTTGGCAAACACCAAATTCGTATGGTCACACATATGGATATTACGAAAGAAAGTGTTGAAACGGTATGCAAGGTGCTTACCGGATTTATTCCGGGAGGATAGTACCTAAATTGATACTTAACCAGTCTTTGGCATTTCGGGTATCTGACGGAAAACTTACTTTCTCATCAATTTTCTGTTGTGCATTTTTGATAGATTGACTGATCATCGGGTGTACAATAGGCTGGCCTTCTTCGAAACCCAATTTTTCTAAAATAGATAATATCCTTTCCGCACCAAAATACTGGAAAATGGGTTCAGAAAAAGAATTGAAAAATAATACCTTTTTTTTGCCGCTCTCCAACAGATTATCTAATACTGGCCTTTCCACCACAGCAGAAGGGTGATGCTCTAAAAAGCAGATGATACGCTCATTAAAGGAATACGTTTTGTTTAACTGCATTGCCTGAATAAATACTACTTTTTCTGTAGAGCCTGCATGTTCGGTAAATGGAATGGAAGCATGACGAAGTGTTTCCTCAGCTATTTCTTTGGTATCCTGAAAATAATAGGCCAGCATAAATTTATCGTCAGTGCCAATATGATTTAAGATCCCGTTTTGTTTGGCCCTATCATTTTTCCAGATGATATCCACCACTTCCAGTTCCGGTTTTTTCTTGAAAAATCCAAACATGTATATTATTTTATCAGTAGAAAGAAGAAAAGAAGATATATCCAGATAAATCCTAAAAAATGCCAGAAAACTGCAAATAACTTTAATTGTGAGTAGGCAACCGGATCGGTGAAATACACCACGGAAACAACATAATTCGTCAGCATATTCCAGCTCTTGGAAATATATACAATAAGAAAAACCAATCCGCCGATGATGTGAAGAGCATGAAATCCGGAAATCACGTATAAATATGCAGCGGACGGATGATTGAAGGAAAAGCCGGAATCAAATAATAGCATACAGCCCATTAGTTGTCCAAACAGAAATAATATTCCCAGGCTTAAGGCCGATAGCAGCATTGTTTTGTATTTGCTGAAATGGTCATTCCTGTAATGGTATTTTGCCAGTTCAACTGCAGCACTGCTAGCCAATAAAATAATGGTATTCCAGTAAAACAACGGATTTAGGGTAAGATTGATAGTTGATTTATGTATGCTGCTGATGAAATATCGTAGCGTTAAACTCAAAAACATGAAACTCATGCCGCCAATGGCGAAATACAGAATCCATTTATAGTTTCTGTATTTTTTCTGAATGGTTTGTTCGTACGCCTTTGGCGGTTTCGTATGGATTAATTCATCTTCCATAATAGCATAACAAAAAAGTGTTCAACTGGTTTTACGAATGATTGCATCCCGCACAGATTCCTTCAATCAGCAAATTGGCATTTTCTACTTTATATTTTTTTGGCAAATGGAGCTTTGGAATTTCTATGGAATGCATGCATTCAATTTTTTCACATTTCCTGCATTTGAAATGAACGTGGTCATCATTATGAGAATGGTCTATGCCTTCGTGATGGCAGAGTGCATATTTTGCAATGCCTGAATCATCTGATATTTTGTGCAGCAATCCCTTTTCCATAAACGAAGTGAGTGTTCTGTAAATGGTTACCCGGTCAAATTTTGTGTTAAAACTGCCTTCCAAATCCGCATGGGAGAGGGCGTTTTTATTCTTTTGAAAATGTTGCAGAATATCCATCCGGATCTGAGTGATGCGCAAATCGTGGTGTTTCAGTATTTTTTCGGTTATTTCCATTAATTTAATTTTGAAAATGCAATAAAGTTGCAAAAGTGATGTATATTTGTAACTCAATTGCAAGTATAAAACACAGATGAAAGTACATAAAATTAAACATAAGCACAAGCATTATTCAGAACAAATTGCTGTATTTCTATCTCTTTTATGCGCTGTTCATTGCATTTTAACACCCATTTTAGTGGTTCTGCTGCCGGTAGCAGGCAGTTTTTTCCAGCAATATCATTGGGTGGAATACATTATCATTTCCAGCGTTTTTGTTTTGGGGACATCATCTATCCTTCATGGCTATAAATACCATCATCAGAATAAAATACCGGCTTATGTGTTTTTCGGCGGCCTGATGCTGTTGTGTGCCGCCTCCATCATCAAGATAGTCTTCGATATTCACGATAATTCAGAACACCTTCTGAGTGGTATTGGCGGTATTGCCTGCGGGATAGGACAGTTCTACAATTTAAAATTGTGCAGGTAATCAGTCTTCATCGGATAGATTTTCTTCCTCTTCTCCGTTCACGAATAAATCAAATAATTCTTTCAGCTGATGTGCTTTGTCCGTATTGCCGTTCTGGTCGTAACAGGAAAGCTGGTTATAAATGAGTGTTTTTATAATCTCCATATTATTACATGGTGAGAAAAATTTCGGATGCGTCTTCACTTTCATTTGCTCCAGGTAATGGGTTATCTCGCTTCTGGAAAATGCGATACCCTTATTCAGCGGATTGATATAAAACATGACACTTTTTTCCTGATTATTATTGTCTAATTCTTCCTGTGCAAGATGTTTGCGGGTGTAGGCCATGATAAAATGGTAAGGCAGGTTCACACCGTAGATCGGCAGGTCATTTTTCTGCGCTAAAATAATATACAAAATACCCAGGCTGAGCGAATTCCCTTTTTTAGATTCTATTAGGTTGTTGATATAACCCAGGTCAGGGTCAAGTTGCTGAGTCTGTAATCCGAAAAAATTGTGCAACTGAAAAAAAACATGATTAACCACATGCGCTTCTTCTAAAGGTGATAATGCCGGATTTAATTCAATCCAGACATTTTTTGAAATCGCCTCAATTTTTTGAGTAATTTTGAATTCATCTAAATCGGGATACTGGAATTTTGCTACCAGCAGAGCGCCTTCCAGTAAATCTTCTCCATTCTTATCTCTCCATTTTATAAGCCTGTCTTTTACATTCGAGAACTGGATTTTATTGATTAAATCTTCCAGCCGTGTCTGTATGACCTGATTTTCCGAAGTTTCCCATGCGGATTCCAGCATGGGAATCCCTTCCACGCCCAATGAAAATAATTTGTTGCTGACGTGCGAATACACCTCATTATCATTGTCATCCAGCAAGGTGATGAGTGCTCTAAATTCGGTATCGGTCAGGCTATTCACTTTAGTTCTTAGTTCTAATTTAGTTCTTTTTTATAAAATGTCAAGAAGGGTTTTCCACATCCGATGGAATAACGTTATTTCTTCTTGGATGTTTTGGTTTTAGCAGTAGTTTTTTTAGCGGGCGCTTTTTTTTCTTTTTTGGCAAATGCATTCGGCACCTGTGATTCTATCATTGCCTTTACTTCTTCCAGTGTCAGTAGCGCCGCTTCTTCAGCAGTGTATTTCTTACCGGTCAGTTTTAGCATCTTCTTGTTGAATTTAACAAAGGGTCCCCATCGTCCGTTTTCCACGGAAATCTTTTCATCCGGGAAATTTAAAATATAACGATTAGCTTCCTTTTCAAGTTTTTTCTCTATCAATTCACCGCATTCTTTTGCGTTAATAGTGTCAAAATGATAGCCTTTCGGAATATTGATGAATAAGTTATTCCATTTAATGAATGGTCCGAAACGTCCTTTTCCCTTGGTTACCGGTTTGCCTTCATACAAAGCAATCGGTGCATCGTCTTCCTGCTTGGATTTGATGACTTCTATTGCCCGTTCCAGAGTGACATCAGCAGGCTCTTCTCCTTTGGGCAGTGAAATAAACTGTTCGCCAAATTTTACATAAGGCCCAAAGCGTCCGGCATTAACCGATACTTCCTGCCCCTCATATTCACCGAGTATTAAAGGGAGTTTGAACAATTCCATCGCCTCATCCAGCGTAATGGTTTCCAGGCTCTGGGAGGTTTTTAATTTAGCATAACGTGGTTTTTCCTCTTCATCAGTCGTCCCGATTTGTATCATCGGGCCGTATCTGCCTAATTTTGCCACAACAGACTTACCGGTTTCCGGGTCTTTTCCTAATTCGCGCTCCCCGGTGACATAAGCCGTATTCTCAGAAGCGGCGATTTCTTTATGAAAAGGACCATAGAATTGTTTCAGTGCTTTTCTCCAGTCTTTGTGCCCTTCCGCGATTTCGTCAAAGTCTTTTTCCATTTCTGCGGTAAAAGAATAATCCATTACCCGCGTGAAATTTTCCATCAGGTAGTCGGTCACTAAGCTGCCAATGTCAGTAGGCAGTAATTTCCCTTTTAACGAACCGGTATTTTCACTCAGTGTTTCTTTTCTAATTTCTTTTTTTGCAGACAACTCTATTTTTTGATAGTTACGGGGAAGCCCTTCACGGTCACCTTTCACTACATATTCTCTGTTTTGTATCGTGGAAATGGTAGGGGCATAGGTGGATGGTCGTCCTATGCCGAGTTCTTCGAGTTTTTTAATAAGACTCGCTTCCGTGTAGCGTGCAGGCGGCTGAGTGAAGCGCTGGCGTGCTTCTATATTTTTGTACATCAGCAGCTGTCCTACACTCAATGGAGGCAGCATACCACTCTCTTCCTGTTCGTCATCGTCCGTACCTTCTATATATACTTTCAAAAATCCGTCAAATTTCAATACTTCACCTTCTGCAATGAATTTTTCTTTTCGGGCAGAAATGTCAATTTTCGCAACTGTCTTTTCCAGTTTGGCGTTGCTCATCTGCGAGGCAATGGTACGCTTCCAGATTAAATCATATAACCGCTCTTCATCCCGGTTAATGCCTTCATTCGTATTTGCTATGTACGTCGGACGGATAGCTTCGTGCGCCTCCTGGGCATTCGAGTTTTTAGAGGCGTATTGTTTGCGGTTAGAATATTCTTTTCCAAACTCTTTATTAATGTAGGATTGAATGGAATTCAAAGCGAGATCTGAAAGGTTTGGGGAGTCGGTTCTCATATAAGTAATCTTACCGCTTTCATATAATTTTTGTGCCACCGACATGGTGCGTGACACGGAAAACCCTAATTTGCGAGAAGCTTCCTGTTGTAAGGTAGATGTAGTAAACGGAGCTGCCGGGCTTTTTTGCGTGGGTTTTACCTGTATGTCTTCCACTTTAAAGATGGCATCTTTCACCGCTTCTAAAAATCGTTCGGCTTCCTGTTCCGTTTTTAGTTTTTCGGATAACTCGGCTTTAAATGTTTTTTGCTCAGATATGAAATAAGCGACTACTTTGTAGAAACTTTCCGATTGGAAATTGTTGATTTCGCGTTCCCGTTCCACCACTAATCTTACCGCTACCGATTGGACACGGCCTGCTGATAAGGTTCTTCTGCCTAGTTTCTTCCATAAAACTGGGGACAATTCAAACCCTACCACTCTGTCCAGTACACGACGTGCCTGTTGAGCATAAAACAAATTGTGATCTAATTTTCTGGGATTCGCGACCGCGTTTTTAATAGCAGGTGCGGTAATCTCGTTAAATACGATTCGCTTGGTATTGACTTTGTCAAGGTTTAATACTTCGCACAAATGCCAGGAAATGGCTTCACCCTCGCGATCCTCATCCGTTGCGAGCCATACTTCAGCATTTTTGGAAAGCTTTTGCAATTCACGGACTACCTGTTCTTTGTCTTCGGATATAATATAGGTGGGTTCAAAATTGTTATTGATGTCAACGCCCATTTCTTTCTTTGCCAGATCACGGATATGTCCGTAACATGACTTCACCATAAAATCTTTACCCAGGATTTTTTCTATCGTTTTCGCTTTCGCCGGTGACTCTACAATCAGTAAATTTTTAGCCATAATAAATCAGAGTAATTAGTAATAAGTATTTAGTAATGAGTATGCGATAGTCCAATTTTAATAGTTAGTTTTCAATAAAATTTTACAAAATTTTTATCTAATTACTAACTACTCATTACTCAATACCTTACACTTCAACCCGCAAATAAAACTAAATTTTCCATTTTGTTCACTATATCTTATTTAAAAATCAAATTCTTTTTCTGTATTAATCCGTAATTTTGGTAAAACATCCGTTATGAATACCTTGCTTTCCATCTCACCGGTTGACGGCAGATACAGAAATAAAGTGTCGGGTTTGGAAAATTATTTTTCTGAATACGCACTTATAAAATATCGCGTCAGAGTGGAAGTTGAATATTTTATTGAACTTTCCAAAGTAATCAGTGAAGTTGGAAAGTTGTCAGAAAATCAAATAGTTGAGTTAAGAAAACTCTATCATGACTTTAGTGTTAAAGACGCGCAACGTGTCAAGGAGATTGAGAAGACCACCAATCATGATGTGAAAGCTGTGGAGTATTTTATCAAAGAAAATATCGCAGACCCGGACTTGCAGCAAAGAAGTGAGTTTATTCATTTTGGCCTTACTTCGCAAGATATCAACAATACCGCCATTCCTTTGTCATTGAAAGAAGCCTTTACGGATATTTATCAAAATACATTTTATTCAGTATACAATGAATTGCTGAAAAAAGCGGATGCCTATAAAGATATTCCGATGCTGGCAAAAACACATGGCCAGCCTGCCAGCCCGACGAGACTTGGAAAAGAAATACAGGTTTTTGTAGAACGGCTGGACCATCAGTTCGCTTATTTTGCACAGATACCCTATTCCGCCAAGTTTGGAGGCGCTACCGGAAATTTTAACGCTCATCATGTGGCGTATCCACATAAAGACTGGAAACATTTTGGCAATCATTTTGTGAATGGTACACTCGGATTATATCGCTCTCAGACGACAACCCAAATCGAACATTACGATAATCTGGCAGCATTGTTTCATAACTATGCACGCATCAATACCATTCTGATTGATTTATGCCGGGATATCTGGAGTTATGTATCGATGGATTATTTCAAACAGAAAATAAAAGAAGGTGAGGTTGGCAGTAGCGCGATGCCGCATAAAGTGAACCCGATTGATTTTGAGAATGCGGAAGGTAATTTAGGTATCGCCAATGCATTATTCAACCATTTGGCGGAAAAGTTGCCGATATCGAGATTGCAGCGCGATTTGACAGACTCGACAGTTTTGAGAAATATAGGCGTGCCGCTGGCACATACCATTATTGCTATGGAATCTATTGTGAAAGGATTGGATAAATTGCTGGTAAACGAAGTGAAAATCAGGCAAGACCTTGAAGACAACTGGATAGTAGTGGCCGAAGCTATACAAACCGTGCTGCGCAGAGAAGGATACGAAAAGCCATACGAAGCTTTAAAAAACCTGACGCGAACAAACGCAAAAATAGGAGAGCAGGAAATCCACGCGTTTATTGATGAACTGAAAATCCGGCAGGATATCCGTGATGAACTGAAACAGATAACACCGTTTAATTATACAGGGATATAGAGCTAAGTACACTCATCATACCTACTCTCATCATGATTACCATCTATCATAACAAACGTTGCGGGAAAAGCAGGAGTGCTGTATGCATGTTGGAAGAAAGCGGGCAACCATTTGAGACCATTGAATATTTAAGAGATGTCCCCACGGTGGAAGAGTTGAAAGCCATACTAAAGAAGCTGAAACTAAAACCTCACGATTTAATCCGGACGAAAGAACCTGTTTATGTAGAAAAATACAAAGGTAAAAATCTATCGGATAACGATTGGATACTGGCAATGACAGAGCACCCGATATTAATAGAAAGACCGATAATCATCAATGGCGATAAAACTGTTATAGCCCGTCCGCCGGAAAAAGTGTTAGAAATACTCTGACTTTTAGCAGTTTCTTTATAGCTGGATTAATTTTTTTCAAACGTCAGATAATGAGTTTCACCACTGCCGTCGCTCACATCTTTTAGTTTTATTTTAGTAGTTGTATGTTCCATAATCTCCCAGTCATCCGTTAGGTCAGTGAAGTTGTCGGGCGCAGAAAAAGAAATATTAAAATCCAGGTCATCGATGCTGTCATCATCGCTGTTGCTATCCGTTACGGACCAGGTGCCGGAGTAATTGTTTGTACCATTTGTTGCGGTTAGTGCATTGCTTGCGCCGAATGTAAAATTATATCCGGAAAAATTACCGGTCTTATCTTCAGTTTTATCCATAAAATAAGTGATTTTCCAGGTACCGGCATTTACTGCATTTATAATACTGGTAGTTGAGTGAACACCGGAGCCTGAAGTAGAACTTTTGGTGCATGCAGAAATACCCAAACAAGCAACAGAGAATAGAATAAATAAATTTTTCATAAAAGAATTTGTGCGTAATAAAGTTATTAAAATAAATATAGAGTCGGATAAATGCAGTCTGTTTATTTTGATAATATAAATTCATTAAAAAAATCCACTACATTTTTCCTTATAAAGTTAGATAAATAAATACAGTAAAAATGACATAAATCAATAAGCGTTGGCTTTTAGATAAGCATGTCACAAAATGTGTTGATATAAGGTTGATAGCGGAAGGATTCTGTCACATCTTTACATCAGCAACTGACACCTGTCTGGAAGCTAAAAACCCCCCACATAAAAACCCAAACGAGAGCAACGCAATGTTGCTCTTTTTTTATTTTGTCAATATTTGATTATAAAATTGCTCCCCAGCTTTTTTTGTCTTTCAGTAGCAATTCTCTGAGCATGCTTACCGGCATCATGCCGTTGTCTGTCATTGCGTCATTGAATTTTTGCAGAGTGTAGTTGCTGCCTTCCTGCTTTTTATAATCTTCACGCAGTTTCAGGATTTGCAGTTTACCCAGTGTATAAAATAAATATCCCGGGTCGTAGGTACCGCGCAGTGCTTCCTGTCTGGAAGGTTTATCGCCCTGATACCAGTTGTCCATAAAAAATTTGGTGGCCTCGTCTACGCTCATGCCACTGCAATGTGTATTGATAGACACACATAGGCGGCAAATGCGTAACAATGCCTCGCCCGATTGGCCTAGTTTGTATTTTGCAGCCTTAACTGGGTCTCCTGTATTGCCAAAACCTTCATCCACCATCATCTTTTCGGTATAGTGGGCCCAGCCTTCCGTAAAGGCATAGCTGCCAAATATTTTCTGGATTTTAGAAGCCTTGGAAGCATTGAGATGAAGGAATTGTGTATAATGACCGGGGTATGCCTCGTGTATAGAAACAATATCTGTTGAATAATAGTTAAACTGTGCCAGCCAGTCTTCTTTCTGCTTAGCTGTCCACTTCGCATCTACCGGTGTAATGTAGTAATACGCTTCCGTCGCCTTTTCTTCAAATGGCCCCGGTGTATCCATAGAAGCAGTGCTGGTTGAACGCGCATAAACGGGAGTTTCTTCTACTTTTACCCGCACTTCAGACGGCAGGGTAATGATTTTTTTATCGACCAGAAACTGTCGTATGGATTCCAGATTTTTGATGGCATCCGGTATCAGGCTCTCTGCTGTCGGGTGTTCTTTCTGCATGTCGTTGTATACATCGACCGGTTTTTTGTTCGGGTCAATGATGTGGGCGGCGGCATTAAATGATTCCTGTTCTTTTTTCAATTCCGCCAAACCGATTTTAAGAATATCTTCAGGAGTCATGGTAATTCCTTCCCCGTACAGCAGCATTTTACGAAAGTTCTCTTTTCCGATAGCATAGTGGTTGTGTGACTTTGGCAGTTTTTCCTTTTCCAGATACGACGCATAATCTTCCATAGCGGCAATCGCTTTCTGATTGGTTTCGTTGAAGTTTTTCATCAAAGAATCATTCTTAACGTCTTTGAGCGCCATCACCAGTTCATTCTTTAAGAAACCCGCGGAACCTTTGGCGATATCTATAGCCAGATTAATATAAGGCAAGGCGAGAGAATCGTTGAGATTGGCTTTGGCCGCCGCGATGATTTCAGGAATTTTGTTTTCTATGCTGATGATAGATTGAATGCGCTGTTCGAGCGGAGCGAAATTACGTTTGATGTATATATTGACATCCGCTGCGTTAGCATAGGTCATCGGATTTTTTGAATACGATTCAAGGTCTTCAAAATAGAAGATATCATTTTTCACGGCACTGCACAGTACACGCCAGTCGTAATAATTTTGGGTGTTCAGGCTGCTGCTGTTCATAGCGGCTAATTGGGCGTCATAGGATTTGAGCCATTCCAGTTGTTTGTCCAGCCCGGCTTTGCTGTAGTCGGTTGTTTTTCCGTCATATTGATGGAGGCCAAGGTAAACACCATAAGCCGGATGCCAATCCAGGTATTCTGATAAGAATTTTTCGGAAAAAGCTTCAAAGTCCTTGTCGGCTGAAGCATTTTTTGAATGCTGGTTGCAGCTGAAAATCAGCATGGAAATCAACAGGACAAGATATGTTTGTTTGTACATAGACTGAAAAAATTGAATGATAAAATAAGATTAGTGGTATTAAATGTAATATATATTACAACGTTCTAAAAAAAAATGGTTAATTCAGTAACTTAGCATCGTCACCGGCCTGAAGTATTCCTTCCCGGTCTTTAAATGATTGCAGGCAAATATTGTGCATCTGCTGTTCAGTTCTTTTTCCATGCATTAAGTCCATGCCACGCTGCCAGGATTCCGTGCGCAGTATATCTACCACGGCATGTGTGGTAAACCCTACCCCGAAAATACCATCCACAAAATCGCCGATACCGAATAATTTAAATGCCTCATCGGCATTCTTTACATCATATTGTAATCTCATTTCTGCAGCCGCTTCCGGATATGCGCCCGCGATGAAATCAGTATAGTCCTTAAATTCTTCTTTGAAAGCATCCTGTGCCTGAATGTTCAGTAAAACAAAAGGTATATCATAAGTGATATGAGCGTTGATGCCTGACATCGCCAGATGAAGGATGGAATTCTGATTATCCGCTACTCGCTGATAATAATTCATCCATGCAGGTTCAATGGATTCGCCGAGTAAATAGGAATGAAAATTGCGGATATAATGTTTGGCAAATTCGTTCATGAAGGCCCTGCCATCTGCAGCGTGCGGAGTTGTAGAGTTAATCAGGCTGTTATAGGCTACATTTGTGATAACATTATACAACGTAGGAAATGCGCCGGCTCTGTCTTTATATTTATTAAAAATCAACACCATCTCGTTCATACTGTGTTTCAGTTCTGTGATGCTAAAGATTTTGCCGGTATCAGAGAGTTCCAGCAAAGCGAGGTAATCTTCATCACTATAAAAAGTGGTACCGCTTCCGGATACAATGATATGTTGCTCGGATAATAAAGGCGCATCTGTTTTTTTACAGGAACTAAGTAAGAGCACTAAGGCTGCTAGCAAAAAAATCTTACGATTCATATATTAAATCTACTAAACGCAGCTGAAATATACAATATCTATAAGATATTATTCTGTTGCCGAAGGCTTCTTTTTGTCTTTTGTCGGAAAACGCATGGATAATCCCATACTGCTGATAAAGCGTGGAGATTGTTTGATAAATCCTGCACCGACGGATGCGTCGAATTGCAGCCATTTGTTAAACAGATATGCAAAGCCTGTATTGATACGTCCGTCGAATCGTTTTCCATGCGGATAAATTCCAATCACTTCCACAAATAATTTCATCTGCTGATGTCTGCCGCCGGTTTTTCTTATCAATGTTGTCCAGTTGCTGGCGATGGCAAATAAATAGGTTGGTTTGGCATCTTCACCATTCCATTCGAGTCCGTAATTGTAGGCCAGACCGAAATTCTTAGGTAAAAACTGCTCCATACATATTTTAAAATAAGGGGCAACATATTTTGTCTTGAAATTTTTGGTGGAAATGATATTTACACTGAGGCCACCAATGAAGGAACTGCCCGGTGCATAACGCTTTGCGTCCAGCATCTTTATCTTCATACCGATAAAGACAGGATGCAAGCCGGTTGCGGAACTATCGCTGAATTTGTAGGTAGTTGCATCACCGTGAACGCGTAACTCAAAATACTGACTGATGCCGTATTTCAAAAAAAAAGCTGGATGCTGAATTTCATGGAGGTTGGAATAGTTCTTATAGGCAGCACCGAATTCAATCTGTGCTTTACCTTTGGGTACCAGCAGAATTCCTTCGTAAAAAGCAGGCCTGGTACTCGCGAAATGGTAAACAGAATCTTGTGCATTTACAGAAAATGCCGACAACAGAATAAGGGAAATCAGTATTTTTTTCTTCATCGCATAAAAGTACAAAAAGGAACTAGTTTAAATGAGTACTTTTTTTGTAAGTTTATGACAATTATTTTTATGAACCTCTATCAACAAAAATTAGAAGAACGGGTAATCCGGCATGAACGTGTTTTCATTGCGGATAATGCCAAAGTACTGGGCGATGTGGAATTGCACGACGATGTATCCGTTTGGTTTGGTGTAGTACTGCGTGCCGATTTTGACAGTATAACCATTGGGAAACGTACCAATGTGCAGGAAGGAGTCATCATGCATGTTGATTTTGGCGGCCCTGTTATTATCGGTGAGGATAATCTTATTGGTCATGGTGCTATGATTCACGGCGCTACTATAGGTAATGGTAACCTGATAGGCATGCGTGCTACCATTTTGAATGGTGCAAAAATCGGGAATGGCTGCATCATTGGCGCTCATGCGCTTGTAACGGAGAATATGGTGGTGCCGGATGGCAGTATGGTGCTCGGTACACCCGGTAAAATTGTGAAAACCCTGCCCGTCGAAACTGTAAAAGAAAAAGTGCTGTTTGGGGTGGAAGAATACTTGAAGGAAAAAGAAATGTATTTAGGGCAATGAAAATTCTCATCATACGTTTCTCTTCTATCGGCGATATCGTTTTGACGAGTCCGGTGATTCGTTGCTTGAAACAGCAACTACCCGACAGTGAGATACATTATCTGACCAAAACACACTACAGCCAAATTATCGAAGGGAATCCATTTGTTTCAAAAATATACGCTATTGAATCGTCTGTTAAAGAAGTCATAGCATCACTTCAGTCAGAAAAGTATGATGCCATCATTGATTTGCATAACAATATACGTTCGCGCCAGGTAACATCGGCATTAAAGGTGAAGGCATTCAGGTACAACAAGCAAAGCTTTAAACGTTTTTTATTGACACGGTTTAAGTTAAACCTGCTGCACAACCATGTGGTAGACCGCTATTTTACGGCCGTTGCACCTCTGAATGTCATTAATGACGGAAAAGGATTGGATTATTTTATTCCGGAAAAGGATGAAGTTCCTGTACAACAACTTCCGTTCACTCATTTGGCCGGCTATTGTGTAATAGTAGTGGGAGCGAAGCATTTTACAAAGCAGATACCTATGGTAAAACTGGAAGAATTGTGCAGCAAGATTAAAATTCCTATTCTGTTGCTGGGCGGCCCGGATGATGTTTACCTTGGTTTACAGTTGGAAAATAAAGACCACTTTAAGATTTCCAGTGCGTGCGGCAGATACAATATCAATCAGTCTGCGGCGGTGATAAGACGGGCTAAATATATCATCACGCCGGATACTGGCATGATGCATATTGCTGCTGCATTTAACAAACGTATCATTTCTATTTGGGGAGGCACCGAAAAACGATTGGGATTTACGCCTTATCTGGTCAATAACAGCACTTCTGTTATTATTGAAAATAATCAGTTATCCTGCAGGCCTTGTCATCGCTTCGGCCTGGATAAATGCCCGAAAGGCCATTTCAAATGTATGATGGATTTGGATATGCAGAAGGTGGTGGATGTGCTGTAGAACGCCATTGAAATCTGATCGTTCGGGCTTTATTTTATTCATTATGATACGGAAATCCATGCATAATGGTATAAGCCCTGTATAACTGTTCCATAAATATCAGTCGTATGAGTTGATGCGAGAAAGTCATTCTGGAAAGGGAAATTTTATCGTTTGCTCTTGCATAAATTTTTTCATCAAAACCCCAGGCGCCGCCAATCAGAAATACAAGTTTTTTAGTAGACAGATTTTCTTTTTTGACGATGAACTGAGCAAATTCTACCGAAGTGAGTGATTTTCCTCTTTCATCCAGTAACACTAAAATATCATCCGGTTTCAGTTTGGGCAGGATTTTCTCTGCTTCCTGTTGTTTTACGGCAGAAGGGTTTGTCAGTCCTTTCAATTCCGGAATCTCAACAACAGAAACAGAAGTGAACCGTTCAATACGCTTGAGGAATTCTGTATATCCCTTTTGAGTAAAATCCTGAAATGTCTTTCCAATCCACCATATTTCTATTTTCATTTCGTTTTTTTTTATTCCGGCTAGCTGTAAATCCTGCAAATATTAGACAAATAAACCGCGCAATATGTTAAAAATTCAATTTCCCGGGAATATTTTACATTTATTTTTCTTTAAGGTATTGACATAAATCAATTATATTACTACATTTACAATGAAATTCTAAGAGATATGGGCAGATTATTTACTCTTAGAAACATAATCCCTCTTTTTATACTGTTGTTACTGGCGGGATGTCAGGAGGGAAATTATAGCAATAATTTTAACTATCAGAGTGATTTGCAGACTTATTCCTCAGAAGATAAGAACGATATTCCGCAACAGGTAGGTGAGGTAATAGACCCGGAAACAGGAAGAGTTGCTTACAGGGTAGTAAGAAAATAACCATGGAACTATGTATAAAGAAAAGCCCCGCGTAAGCGGGGCTTTTTATCTTTATCATTCAAACAGAAAACTATATTATGCTATATGCACAAACGTTCTGTCTTTAAAACCTTTTTTGAACAATACTTTTCCGTCTTTTAATGCAAAAATCGTATGGTCTTTACCTAAGCCTACGCCCTCACCCGGATGGAATTTAGTACCTCTCTGGCGGATGATAATGTTTCCGGCAATAGCCTCTTGTCCACCGTATAATTTAACGCCTAATCGTTTGCTGTGTGATTCTCTACCGTTTCTGGAGCTACCGACACCTTTCTTATGAGCCATTTTATTTTAATTTTTAAAGTTTGTAATTAAGCTATCGTGTCAATCTTTACTTTTGTATAAGACTGTCTGAAGCCGTTTTTCACTTTGAATCCTTTTCTTCTTTTTTTCTTGAAAACGATTACTTTATCGCCTTTGGTATGTTCAACGATGGTCGCTGATACAGCCGCACCACTGATAGTAGGGCTTCCTACTTTTACACCGGTGTCACCGGATACCATAAGCACTTTGTCAAAGTTTACTTTATCTCCTGCGTTACCGTCCAGTTTGTAAACAAAAATCTCCTGATTCTGAGCTACTTTAAACTGATGACCGCCTATTTCTACGATTGCGTACATGATTTACTTTTTTGGAGTTGCAAAGATAGCTATTTTTTCCTGATTTTTAAATAGGTAGTGTTGATTTTTTATTAAGTCAACAGGTTTTACACAATCATTAATTTTATTTTATGTAATTAATTGATAAATAAATAATTATGAGTTGTGTGTGGGTATTATATTTAAACAATGAGTATTTTTTGTATTTATTTTATAAAAAAATCACACTTAGATTTGGATATCGTTGGTGCCAAAACGATTATTTTCTCTTATCATCTGTGGCAATTTAATTTAGTTCGGGCGGAATAATCATTCCGCCCTCATTATTTCAGTTCAGTTCACTGGCCGGGATTTCATAAGCCCAAATGACAGTTCCGTACTTATTTTTCAGTTCTATGCGGCATTTTCGCTGGCCGGACACGCCGGTTACACTGATTTTTCCAAAGTTATAAGATGGAAAATACGTATCCGGTATTTTATTGGGATTGATAAATTCACTGCTTTTCTTTCCGATTTTAACCGGATACATCGTCAGAGGGGAAGTTGTAAAGTCGTACAAAGGATATAGATCCGGTTCATTTATTTTCATCAGCTCGGCATGGTGCCTGTCGCCGGAGATAAACAAAACGCCGGAAATACGATGTTCTTTGATGAATGCGATAAGCCTTTTGTATTCATCATCCGTTTTATAAAAACATTCTTTTGTACTTAGCGGATTTAATGCCTGCATACCGATACAAATAAATTTAAATGTTCCGCGGGATTGCAGCAGTTCATTTTCCAGCCAGTGGAGTTGCCGGTCACCTAACACGATGTTCTCCTGTTCGTTGTTGTATCGGTCATCGAGCATAAAAAACTGACAATCCTGATGCCGGAAGGTATAGTAATTAAAGGAATCGTTTTTTGGATTGGGCCAGAACTGCTGAAATATGTTTAACGAGGTTTCTTTGTATTTAAATGTGCCATCGCTGTTGTTGGTGCCGTAGTCGTGGTCATCCCAGATGGCGTATTGCTGCCGCGAAGATAAAAAGGAGCAAAGCTTCTTATTCAGCCGCGTTTTGATATTTCGCTTTAATTGCGCCTTGTAATTTTGTCGTTGTAAAACATAATACAGATTATCACCCAGCCACGCCATAAAGTCAGTAGTATCATTTGTCATGGTCTTGAAAATCTTCAGACTATTGAATGGTTTTATGGCTCTGTTGAATCCGGTTCCGATAAACGCACACGAACCTGCCAGAAATGAAAAATCGGCAATGCTGTCTGCAGCAGTATGTGTACCTATTAAAGGATAGAATTGTTTATTGTCAAAAGAATATTCAATGTTATAGATGTGATTAGGTGATAAACCGTCAAAGTGTGCATTAACCGGCAGGTATTTTCTGAACGAGAGTTCTTTTTTATACTGAAAAATTTTTACAGGTTGTCCGTCAATTTTCAAATACACAACTGCTGCCTTCCGGAACATACACCACACATTGATTTCCTGTCCGGTAGTATGTCCGATAAATGGTTGGGAAACTAATTGTTGAGATAAAACACCAAAATGTATGAACAGGAATAAAGTAATATGCAATAAACGGTTTAGTCTCTTTGTGTTCATTGCTTTATTGTTTAGTGCTTCTTCAGATTCCGGACTCTTTCGAGCAACGGAGGATGCGAATAATGAAAGAACACATACCATTTATCCGGATTGAGGTTGGATAGATTATTGGAGGATAATTTTCTCAAAGCGGAAATCAGATGTTCACCCGTTCCAGTGGTAGATTTGGCGTAGTTATCAGCTTCAAATTCGTTCTTGCGGGACAGCATATTCAGGAAGATACCCGTAATTGTGGAAATTGGGCTGTATAGAAGACTAAATGCAATCAAACCCAAATGAAAAACGGGAATATCCGTTTGCAGCCCCAGCGCCTGCGATAATTCCGGCCTGTTGATGAACAGCGATAAGATAAACAGGATAGCACCCATCTGTGCAATACCAATCAGCATGCCCATCTGGATATGCTTCATTTTGTAATGACCAACTTCATGTGCCAGTACACTTACCAGCTCTTCCTCCGTTTGCTCATTGATTAACGTATCAAACAATACAATCGTTTTTTTACTTCCGAGCCCACTGAAATAGGCATTAGCTTTGGTGCTTCGTTTGGAGCCGTCAATAACGAAAATATTGGTCAGTGGAAATTGTACCTGTTGAGAAAATATTTCAATCTTTTGTCTTAGGCTGCCTGTTTCCAGTGGTTTTAATTTATTAAAAATCGGAACGATTAAAGTAGTATAAAACAAGGTGATAAAAACCGTAAAGGCAGTAAACAAACCCCAGGCGTAGATCCAGAAATAGGTTCCTGCCATCATATAAAACCAAACAAACAAGCTTAATAAGGTTCCTCCAATGATGCTTCCCAGCAGATATCCTTTGATTTTGTCGGATAAATAAGTCTTCCACGTCATCTTGTTAAAACCATATTTTTCTTCAATCACAAAAATGCCGTAAAGCTCAAAGGGTAAGCCGATAATATCCGATACTATGGCAAACAATCCGAAAAATAACAATGCCTGCAGAACCGGCGATGAAGTGATTTCCAGAATCAGGAGATGTACGAAAGCAAAACCTTTCAGACTCATAAAGACGATTATCAGCACGGTGCTGAAAACTGAAGTAATAAGGCTTAACCGTTCTGTCGCTTTATGGTAATTTCTGGCTTTGGCATATTTTTCTTCATCGTAAATACCTTTGAGTTCATCAGGGATGGGTTTGTCCCAGGTTTTGGAATTTCTGTAATTCAAAATAAATTCCAGTAAAAAATCAAACAGAATGAATACGAGAATCAGTGTTGCCAGAATTGATATTCCATGTGTTAGCATACTGCAAAAATAGGCAGATTTAATGAATGACGCTCACTGATACTTTATTATAACATTTTTTGAGTCCTGGTAACTGTTTACGTAAACGAATAGTGATTTAAATCGGATGTACAGCTCATCTCTTTTGATTTGGCAACTGTCAGCGGCCGTAAAAACGGAGCATCCCCGAATTTATCAAAATAATAACTGTTTGATGAAGCGCAGTTGTTATTCAAAAAAACCGTGTTTTGCTGTTGTTTCAGGATAAATTTAAAATATTTGTCATGTTCATCCTGTTTGATTTCAAAAGTCGCGGCATTTCTGTTGCGTTTTTCGTTCAGTACCCGCATGATATGTGTCAGCTGGATTTCTATCATGTCAAACCAGGATAATCCTGATGCTGCATAAGGACCGAAAATAATAAAGAAATTGGGAAAGTTGGGCACTGAACAACCCTGATAAGCCTGCAATCTGTGGGTACTCCAGAAATCACCGAGTTCCATTCCGTTTTTTCCAACCAACCGGTAGTTGAGGTAGTTCGTATTCTTCATCACATTAAACCCGGTGGCAGCAATGAGGGTATCTATTTTATATGCCGAACCATCTTTGGTGATGATGCTGTCTTTGGTAATTTTCGAAATGCCGTCCGTTACCAATTCTACATTTGGCCTGTTAAAGGTGGGATAGAAATCGTTTGAAAAACTTGGGCGTTTGCAGCCAAACCCGTAGTTCGGTGTCAGTTTTTTTCGGATATCCGGATTTTTTACCTGTTGTTTCAAATTATACAGACATATTTTTTCCAGATACTTAATCAGGAAAGGATATTGTTTGTAATTAACAACACTTGTCACCATCACCGTTTGTGTCAGCATGTCGGTGAGTTTTCTGACAGTATTTTGTGAAAGGGGTAACGTCGAAAATACATTCTTGATGATATCCGGTATGGCTGCATCCGGTTTGGGAAAAATCCAAATGGGTGTCCGCTGGAAAACATACAGCTGTTCAACTATCGGAGCGATGGCAGGTACTAATTGTACGCTGGTGGCGCCGGTTCCGATAACTGCCACTCTTTTGCCCGTCAGGTCATAAGAATGATCCCATCTGGCGGTGTGTATTACCTTGCCTTTAAAGGATTCAAATCCGTCAATATCCGGGAATTTTGGGTCGGTCAGCGCGCCCGTAGCAGATATTACCATGTTGGAAGTATAGGATTTACCACTTTTAAGGGTGACTGTCCAGGTGGTTTGTGCTGCATCATAAACTGCCTGCTCCACTTCACTGTTGAACAGAAAATTATCACGTATTCCGTATTTGTCCACGCAATGATTGGCATATCGGAATAATTCTTCGCCTGGGGCAAATACTCTGCTCCAGTTAGGATTTTGCTCAAAGGAATACGAATAGGTAAAGGAGGTAATGTCCACCGCAACACCCGGATACTGATTGTCTCGCCATGTGCCGCCGATATCGCTTTCTCTTTCTAAAATAAGAAAGGAATAACCGGCTTCTTTCAGTTTGATGCCGGCTCCGATGCCGGAAAAGCCCGAACCAATAATGATGACTTCTGTATCTGTTTTTTTCATTATACCGTAGTGTTAGAATGTCAAAAGGTAGGTGCTTATTTTTATTTTATACTTAAACATAAGATAATTTGAGCGATAAATGAAACGAATGCCGGTTTCCATCTGAATCTGATTTTTTATTTATTCTCTTTTTTGTAACTTCATACTTTCAATCATTTCGCATTAGTTAGTTAGTATGCTGTACCACAACGATAAATCCATTTTGTTTTTTAACGGAGAATTTAAAAATGTAAAAGATTTCAGAATTAGTCCCTTTAACCAGACATTGCATTACGGTTATGGTGTCTTTGAAGGCCTGAGAGCGTATAATGCGCAACAAGGTCCGCATATTTTTAAGGTTAAGCGACATTTCGAACGACTGTCTAAATCTGCCGAAAAACTGAATATTCAGATGCCCTACTCCGTTCAGGAGATGATAAATTTTGCGTACGAACTCATTGAACGCAACGAACTACGGGAGGCCTACATCCGTCCGCTGGTGTTCATGGACAAGAATATGACACTGAGGGCGCATGACGCGGACAAGCCAAATATTCTGATGACCTGCTGGAAGTGGAATCGCTATTATCCATCCAATCATTTGAAAGTGCTGGTTTCTTCGTGGAGAAGGCCGCACCCCAAAACAATGCCAGTTGATATCAAAGCTACCGGGAATTACATCAACTCCATTCTGGCAACACGCGAAGCCATTCAGGGAGGGTATGACGATGCGCTTTTGATGGACGTGGAAGGCTATATCGTTACTGGGCCCGGTGCTTCTTTTATCATGGAAAAAAACGGTAAATTGATTGTTCCGCCGGTACACAATATATTTCCGGGCATAACCAGAGCTACGTTGATTGATATTGCCAAACAGATGGGCATAGAGGTGATTGAAAAGCAGTTTGGCGTGGAAGAAGTTATCACCGCGGACGGCGCATTCTTTACAGGTACTGCCGCTGAAGTGGCGGGAATCGAGAGTATCAACGGGCATAAACTAAAATTAGCCTGGGAGGATACCATCGGTCATTTGCTCCATAACCGGTATAAACGTATCGTATCCGGAAAAGATACCAACTTTCTGGAATACTTTTAATGGCATATCAGCGGATAAATGCTTAAATTTGCATAACCGTAACCAATGAAAGTATTTATTCACTTTCTCTTATTATTTTTCTTTTTTCAAACTGCATTCGCTAATGTTACGTTGATACCTTACGGTTCTTCCTGGAAATACCTCGATAACGGAACGGATCAGGGAACTGCTTGGACGGGAACATCTTTTAACGATGCTTCTTGGGCATCCGGAAATGGCCAACTCGGATATGGTGACGGGGATGAAACCACTCTAGTTGGTTATGGTGGTAATGCATCCGCCAAGTATATCACTACATATTTCAGAAAAAATATTACGATAGGCAGCACAGCTACTTACCTGGACTATACATTGAATGTAAAAAGAGATGACGGGGTCGTTGTATATATAGACGGAACGGAAGTTTTCAGAAGCAACCTTGCTGCCGGAGCGATAACATATACCACATTAGCGGTGAATGCGGCAGATGACGGCAATACCGCACAAAGTATCACTCTGACATTAGCACAGTTGCCTACAGGCAACCATACCATTGCTGTTGAAATGCATCAGACAAATACAACCAGTTCTGATCTTTCCTTTGATTTGGAATTGGTCGCGAATGAATCTACAGTTGTCAGTTTTGGTGGCAGCTGGCGGTATCTGGATAATGGTACAAATCAGGGAACCACATGGTCTGCTACCACTTTCAATGATGCTGCCTGGGCTTCGGGAAACGGTGAATTAGGGTACGGCGACGGCGATGAAACTACGGTGATTGGTTATGGTGGCAATGTGACAAATAAATATATCACCACATATTTTCGCAAGAATATCAGTATCGGCAGTACGGCATTGTTTTCAAATTTTACAATGAATATGGTTGTAGATGATGGAATTGTCGTATATATTGATGGAGCGGAAGTGTATAGAAACAATATGCCGGCAGGAGCCATCAGTTATCTGACTCTGGCATCATCCGCCTATGAAAATAATGCACTCACCACTAATCTAACATTGGCGCAATTGCCAACGGGTAATCATACCATTGCCGTGGAAGTGCATCAGACAGCAGTCACCAGTTCGGATGTCAGTTTTAATTTGGAGCTAAAAGCGAATATTGCGAATGCCGTTAATATTACTCGCGGACCATATCTGAATATGGCAACACAAAATTCGGTTCATATACGGTGGAGAACAAGCAGTGCGTCTAATTCTATTGTAAACTATGGTACTATAGACGGAATTCTATCATCTTCCGTTACAGATGCCACGCTTACCACTGAGCATGATGTGATGATAACAGGTTTGTTGCCGGATACAAAATATTATTATTCTGTTGGCAATTCCAGCCCTGCCGCTCAAACATTAAATGCAGGTTCCGATTATTATTTTTATACCCTTCCGGTGAAAGGAACGGAGCGGGTAGCCAGAATATGGGCAATGGGTGATTGTGGTAATAATTCTTCCAATCAGAGGAATGTCCGTAACAGTTACATGAGTTATATGGGAAGCAATCACACGGATGTATTACTGTTATTGGGAGATAATGCTTACAACGCCGGAACCGATGCGGAATACACCAATAATTTTTATCCGATTTATCAGGATTCTTTATTGCGGAATGTCATACTTTGGCCGGCACCTGGCAATCATGATTATGCTAATAACGGAACAAGGCAGAATGATCATGTTATTCCGTATTATGATATGTTTACCTTGCCGACGGCCGGTGAATCGGGTGGAATAGCTTCCGGAACGGAAGCTTTCTATTCATTTGATTTTGCGAATATCCATTTTCTTTCCCTGGACTCATATGGAAAAGAATCCAATACCTACAGGATTTGGGATACATTGGGGCCACAGGCAGTATGGGTGAAAAATGATCTGGCTGCCAATACACAAAAATGGACGATTGCCTACTGGCATCACCCTCCATATACGCTTGGGTCGCACTCATCCGAATCGGAAGCGGATCTGATTGCCATCCGGCAGAATTTTATCAGAATTTTAGAACGAATGGGAGTGGACCTGATATTGTGCGGTCATAGCCATGTTTATGAACGTTCCTATTTATTGAATGGCCATTACGGTAATACGGCATCTTTCAGTCTGGCGACAAAAGCTGTAAGCAGTTCAACGGCAAAATATGATAACTCGTCCAATTCCTGTCCCTACGTCAAAAAATCACCATTGTCGTTAGGTACTGTTTACGTGGTAGCAGGTTCAGCGGGTCAATTGGGCGGCCAGCAGGTGGGCTGGCCCTTAAGTGAAATGACGTATTCTAACAATACAGAGGGCGGTGGGCTGGCCTTAACGGTTAGTGGAAACAGGCTGGATGCGGAATGGGTATGCAATGATGGTATTGTTCGTGACAGGTTCACCATGATGAAAGATGTCAATAAGAAAGAAGCATACAGCATCTATGAAGGGGATAGCATTGATTTATCTTCTTCCTGGAAAGGAAATTATAACTGGTCAGGCGGATATACCACACAGCAAGTCCGCGTATCGCCCGACGGACTTGATGTTGATACATTGACAGTTACAGACAACTATAATTGTTTACGGGATTCCTTTATTGTTACCAAAGTGCTGAAATTGCCTGTTGAACTTGTGGGTTTTTCTGCTGATTTATATCTGTCAAATCAGGTATTGTTGCAATGGCATACGGCTTCAGAGTACAATAATGCTTACTTTACTGTTGAATGGTCAGCAGATGCCATTCATTTTTCTGCCCAAGGTAATGTGCCCGCAAGTGGCACTACTTTAAAAGATAGCCACTATCGTTTTTTACACGTCACCCCGAAAACCGGAATAAATTATTACAGACTTAAACAAACCAATACAGACTCTTTATTCAGCTATAGCAGCATAAAACAGGTTGAAGTACCAAGTATTAACAATACAGGTACCAAAATCAATTTCTTATATGCGTTTCCCAATCCATCAGAAACTGGTGAGTTTGAGATAGATTATTATGCTCAGAAAGATAAAAGTTCAGCTATCTATGTATATAACATGATGGGGAAATTGATTTTTAAGGATGAGCTGAAGATTCTGAACGGGATAACCCATTATCATCTGAATATTGCCGATTTTCCGGACGGGGTGTATGTTGTATCTGTCGAAAATGAAAATATCAGGATTCAAAAATAACTACGGAATAAGATAGTTGATCTCGTATTGTTTCTCTCTAAAAATAAGTACATTTACGTTTAGTAAAAATTTTATCATGCAACGTTTATACAAGCTTTTTCTTTTGTTATTTTCAACGGTTTTTTTTGTTGATATGCAGGCTGCGAATATTATCCGAGGGCCATACCTGAATATGGCTACACAAAATTCCGTTCATATCCGATGGAGAACAAATACAGCAACGAGTAGCGTTGTTCAATATGGAACAACTGACGGGGCGCTCTCAATGAATGTTACCGATAATACGCTAGTAACCGACCATGATATTACATTGTCGGGTTTGTCAGCAGATACAAAATATTTTTATTCGGTAGGCGCCACAAGCCCTCTGTCAGAAACTTATCGTTCCGGCGCGAATTATTTTTTCACTACATTACCCGAAAAAGGTGCTGAACGCCTGACGCGTATCTGGGCAATTGGAGATTGTGGAAATAACTCTTCCAACCAGCTGAATGTCCGCAATAATTATATGCAATATATGGGTGAAAACCATACGGACGTCATGTTGTTGCTGGGGGATAATGCTTATGATGCCGGATTGGATAATGAATATTCCACCAATTTTTTCCCTATTTATCAGGATTCCCTGCTTAGAAACGTTGTCTTGTGGCCGGCTCCGGGCAATCATGATTATGCCAATAATGCCACCCGGCAGAAAGACCATGCCATTGCTTATTATGATATGTTTACGTTGCCGGCAAATGGTGAAAGCGGCGGTGTGCCATCCGGGACGGAAGCCTATTATTCATATGATTTCGGCAATATTCATTTTCTCTCTTTGGATTCTTATGGTAAAGATTCCAATACCTATTTTTTATACGATACACTCGGCCCTCAGGTGCGATGGATAAAAAATGACCTGGAGGCAAATACCCAAAAATGGACCATTGCTTACTGGCATCATCCGCCTTTTACCATGGGGTCGCATAATTCGGAAACGGAAGGAGATTTAATCAATATCCGCTACAGGTTTATCCGCATTCTGGAGCGCTACGGAGTGGATTTGGTATTATGCGGACACAGCCACGTGTATGAGCGTTCCTATTTTCTGAATGGCTATTACGGAAGTGAAACATCGTTTAATTTGGCGACGAATGCACTAACTTCTTCCACCGCAAAGTATGATAATTCAAACAACTCTTGCCCTTACATCAAAAACCAACCCGGTAAGAAAGGTACTGTCTATGTCGTGTCGGGTTCTGCAGGGCAGCTGGGTGGCAGTCCGCTGAATCTGGCATGGCCACACAATGCAATGGTATACTCCAACCGGGATATTGGTGGCGGACTGGCATTGACTGTAAAGGGCAATCGTTTGGATGCGGAGTGGGTTTGCAGTGATGGCGTAATCCGCGACCGGTTTACCATGATGAAAGATGTCAATAAAAAAGAGACATATTTTATTCCGCAGGGAGATATTGTGCCGTTTTCATCTTCCTGGAATGGTACTTATAACTGGACGATTGGTGGTTCAGAGAAAGATATCAGTTTTACGGCAAATTCTGCCAAAACAGATACTGTCATTGTAACAGATAATAACAACTGTCTGAAAGATTCATTTATCATTAAAAAGAGCAGTTTGTCCGGATTTCAACCGCATAAACAGGAGGATAGCAATATCAAAGTTACCCCTAATCCATCTGCTACAGGGGAGTTTAGCGTTGAATATACAACCACGAAAGGCAAGAATACGACGATTCGGGTGTTTGATGTACAAGGAAAATTGATGTATAAAGACGAACGAATGGTATTGCCGGGCGTGCTGCATTACAATCTTTCGTTGAAAGACGTTCCATCCGGAATATATATGCTCAACATCGATGATGATATTATCCGAATAGAAAAGTAACAGGCATGGATTTCAGCAATATTATGCATGACTATAATCTGCAAGTAACAGGAATTGTTATTGTATCGCTTTTTGTTCTTGGCAACCTGGCTGAATTTATTTATTGTTATCACAATCAAAAAAAATATTATACTTATCATTCGTTTCTGATTAATATCAGTATCGCTTTCTTGCAGCAACTGACGGATGCATTTAATAAGGTTGTTTTTTTTATTGGGTTTGTGTTTGTTCAGGAACATTATTCCATTCAGCGATTCTTACATTGGCGCGAAATTCAGATTGACTTTCCGATAGCACTTTCCCGCACCTTTCCGTTTTTTGAAATTAATGCATACATGTTGTTTGTCTGGCTTTTTATTTTGGTGGTAGCCGATTTTTGCCAGTACTGGCTGCATCGGTTGTCTCATGAAGTCAATATTATGTGGGCGGGGCATATCGTCCATCATTCCATGGAAGAGTACAATTATACCGTTGCATTGCGTCAGTCATTCATTGAAAGTATTTATACCTGGATTTTTTATCTCCCGCTGGCTTTTTTCGGCATTCCGTGGCAATTGTTTATCATGGCTTATGCCGTAAGTCTGATATGGCAGTTTTTTGTACATACCCGACTCGTAGGAAAATTAGGATTTACAGAAAAAATACTGGCGACTCCTTCTCATCACCGCGTACATCATGGAAAAAACCCGCAATATATAGACAAAAACTATGGCGCACTTTTTATTATTTGGGATAAACTTTTCGGAACCTTTGAACCAGAAGTGGAAGCAGTAGATTATGGCGTTACTATTCCTTTGCAGACACAAAATCCGTTATGGGTCAATATTCACCATCATCTGCATATCCTCAGTATGATGTCGAAGACGAAGGGGTTTAAAAATAAATGGAAGATTTTTTTCGGCAAACCCGCTTTTATTCCGTTGGACATCGAAAATGAGTATCAAAAACTTAAACTGCTTTCTAAACCTCAAGAAATCAGACTTCCCACTGAAAAATCCGTATATCTGTTCCTGAATTTTTTGCTTACCGCCTTATCCGGATTTTTATTGGTACAATATTATGAAACAACCTATAATATTTCCATATTCCTGCCGGCTGCTATTTTGATAGCCATTAGTTTTTCAATAAATATTGCCTTACTGGAAAGTAAGAAATGGGCGGATTATGCCGAAGTCGTTAAACTACTGACCATTCTGATAATTGGGCTGTGGATGTTGTGGAACAATTATTCAAACTTGTCTATGACTGTTTTTGTAATTATCATAGCGACAGGGATGCTGGCTTTTACCTGGGTAATAGCTAAAATGTATCGCAAAAACCTTGTGCTATTTGATAAACGTAACTACTAAAAACAGAGTTATCATCACAATGTAGAAAATAGTCACAAAGTATTTGTGCAGGTCTATATTCACTCTTTTAGACATTGTACACATTTAGTTTACATAAATTTAACGTCAAATTTTCATTTTAATTGTCGGCAGTTATGCACATATCTTCATTTTGTGTAACAAATATGTTGGTGGGCTTTATTTGAACCTAAACTTTTATTATTTTGGCGGCCCAATTTACCCATATGTCAGAAATCAATAAATACAGTAAATCCATCACTCAGGACCCTACACAACCTGCAGCACAGGCGATGTTGCATGCTGCGGGTTTAGCAGATGAAGATTTTAAAAAAGCACAGGTAGGAATTGCCTCCACCGGGTGGGACGGCAATCCCTGTAATATGCACCTGAATGCACTGGCAGCTAACCTGAAAAAATTAGTGACCCGGGAAAATCTGGTGGCGCTCAATTTTTATACCATTGGTGTCAGTGACGGTATTTCAATGGGTACTTCCGGTATGCGTTATTCTTTGGTATCTCGCGAAGTGATAGCAGATTCTATTGAAACCAACGCAGGGGCGCAGTTTTATGACGGTATTATTTCCATTGCCGGGTGTGATAAAAATATGCCGGGTGTCATAATGGGCATGTCAAGATTAAACCGCCCGTCAATGATGATTTATGGAGGCACTATTGCTCCCGGAAAATACAAAGGCGAGACACTGGATGTAGTTTCTGCATTTGAAGCATTAGGTAAGAAATTTGCCGGAACTATTTCCGATGAGGATTATAAAGGCGTAATTGAAAATGCCTGCCCGGGCGCCGGAGCCTGTGGCGGTATGTATACGGCAAATACGATGGCATCGGCCATTGAAGCTCTGGGTATGAGTTTGCCGTATTCCGCCTCTAATCCGGCGGTGAGTGAGGATAAAACGAATGAACTGAAACAGGCTGCATCCGCGATAAAATTATTGCTGGAAAAAGATATTAAGCCAAGCGACATCATGACATTTAAGGCATTTGAGAATGCCATCCGACTGGTGATTGTATTAGGTGGAAGTACCAATGCAGTTATGCATTTAATCGCTATGGCTAAAACGATAGGCGTAAAACTTACATTAGCTGACTTCGTTCGATTGGGTAATAATACACCTATGCTGGCAGATTTTCGCCCGAGCGGAAAATATGTGATGGAAGATCTGCATAAAATTGGTGGAGTACCGGCAGTGATGAAATATTTACTGAAAGAAGGTTTGCTGCATGGAGATTGTTTAACCGTTACCGGAAAATCAGTGGCTGAAAACTTAGAGGATTTACCGGATTTGAAAGAAGGTCAGGATTTATTACACACCGTTTCTAATCCCATAAAACCTTCCAGTCATATTCGCATTTTATATGGTAACCTGGCAACGGAAGGAGCAGTAGCGAAAATCACCGGAAAAGAAGGGGAACGGTTTGAAGGTACTGCAAAATGTTATGATACGGAACAGGATGCCATAGACGCGATGAAAGATAAGAAGGTGAAAGCCGGCGATGTGGTGGTGATAAGGTATATTGGCCCGCGGGGTGCACCGGGAATGCCGGAAATGTTGAAACCAACTTCCGTTTTAATGGGAGAAGGATTAGGCAAGGAAGTGGCCTTAATTACAGATGGACGATTCAGCGGTGGTTCGCACGGTTTTGTGGTGGGACATGTTACCCCGGAAGCACAAAGTGGCGGTACTATTGCTTTGGTGAAAGATGGGGATAAAATTATTATCGATGCGGTTAATAATACCATTGATGTATTGATTCCTGCAGATGAACTGACTGCAAGAAGGAATACCTGGATAGCACCGCCATTAAAAGCGACATCGGGAATTTTGTACAAATACGCGAAAACCGTATCTTCGGCCAGCGAAGGCTGTGTGACGGATGAGTTTTAACTCCAAATTTTTCTCTATATAGAGAGTGTAAGGAGAGTATAAGGGGCATTTAGTTCAGCTGGTTTAGAGCACTACCTCGACAAGGTAGAAGTCACTGGTTCGAATCCAGTAATGCCCACTTCAAAAAAAAAGACCCGATAAAATATCAGGTCTTTTTTTGTTATACCGTCAGGATTTAACCCAACTGTTCATTCGCATCCTCTCCATACCATTTTATTTTTCTTGATAAATACATGATGACACACAATACGATAAATAAACCGATGCTGCCAATCAGTAAGGCATAGTCTTCCGAGCGTAAAATCACAAATAAGAATCCGTACAGAATAATAAGAATACCGGTCAGCAGAGCCATCAATCTGTTTTCTTTAAAGATGGTTTTAGAATACAGAGCAATCAATAAAATGATAGCGCCACTCGATAAGAGGTATGCGAATGTAAATCCAAGATGTTCTGAAATGGAGAGCAGCAAAGTATAAAAAATAATCAACGCCAGACCAACGAGCAGATATTGCACCGGATGAATTTTAAATCCGTTCAGGATTTCTGTAAACAGGAAAACTAAAAATGTAAGCAGAATGAACATAATTGCATATTTTGCGGAACGCATACTTTTTTGGTAATGATCAACGGGTATCAACAGATTAACACCAAAAGCAGCTTCGCTGATATTATATGCATTGTTGGTCCATTCCTGCGGAAAGTTTCTGTTTAAATTTAATACTTTCCACTTTGCTTCAAACCCTTTTTCATTCACGGTATTATTGTCCGTAATAAATGCTCCGTCAAAGCTGGGTGTCTTGTAGGCAGATTTTAACGTTACATTCGTTTCTTTTCCAATTGGAATAAAGTACAGAGACGAACTGCCATTCAAGTCCAGTAAAAACTCGAAGTCTGTTTTTACGGCATCCTTTATATTCACTTTGGCGCTTAGCCCGGAAGCGCTGTTGCCGGCTGGTTTTAGAGGAACAGTTTCCTGGGTGTACCTGTCTGGAGAATTATATTTGTTTACAGAGGTAACCAGAATATCGTTATCATCTATACCCGGATTCATTTCTGTTTCATTTCCATTCCAGTTTAGAGTCACTCGTTTATTGATTCCCCGCAAATCGGGGATATGTAAAGATATATAGGCTTTATCCCATAGAACATTTTCAGGGGCTACACCCAATTTTTCTATGGCTATTTTGTTAAAACTGCCTTTAAACTTAAGCTCAGCTGTATACACTACAGCGTCATAAATGCTGCGATGCTTCAGTTTTGTTTTTACTACGCCACTGATATCCAGCTGATCGGGAAGAAAGTGCATGGTGCCAATAGTGTTGGAATATATTGTTTGTCCTTTTTCATTCTGTGAAGCCACCACTTCTTTATATGGAATATTAATGATTGGTCCTGCAATAGTCTGTTCATAGCCCCATTTACTGCTGATTTCATTGCTGACACGCTGGCTCTGCGATTGTCGTTCCGATATTAATCCCTCTATCATAGAAGTGGGTATCAGCAGCAGCAGCACTAATAGGCCTACAGCAGCAAATTTTACGGTGTGCGATGTTTTAACCCAGCTAGAGAAGTTACTCATGTAAATCTGATTTGTTATTAAATTTACCGAAAGTTATAATCTATTTTCGTTGGCAGATGTTAGATTATGTTACAATTTAGAAATGCAAACAGTACTATATTAATGTAAAAAAGTCTCTGTAATTAAAAAAAAGCCGTCCAGTTGGACGGCTAAATAGATTTAAATATTGTCAGAATTAATCTACAGCAACTAACACCGGATATAAATTCACCAATAGTCCGGTAGATTTACATTTTGATACAACCTGAGAGAAGGTGTGATCAGTCAATTCTCCATCTAATGGAGCAGCATCACCAATTACCAGCATCATCCTTTTTGAATCGGAATCCCAGGAAAGCTCGTCAACAGCTCTGAAAATACCGTCATAAACGGATTCAGGGATGTCTCCACCGCCTCCTGTTCCAATATCATTGATAAAAGTTTTTGCCGTGTTGTAATTTGTAGTGAAATCCATTTTTGTGAACCAATTTGCATCTACATTTTTATCAGCATAAGTACATACAGCAATCCTGCATCCTGATGGCAGCGCGGAAATAATCGCATCCAAAGCGGATTTTACCGCGCCTATGTCATCATACATACTTCCGGTATTATCAATCAGGAAAACAATGTCTGCATTGGTTACGCCATGATCGCTTAATGCTTCCTCAATGATGCCGGGTAACTCATCAGCATTGGCTGTATTATATCTTTGTCCTTTTGTTTGCTTTGCCAATTCAGTAAAAGCTTCTTCTAAGGTTAAATTTGTAAGGTCTTTTTTGCACGAACTTGAAATGATAATCATGCTACATAGAAAGAGTGTTTTTAGTAAGTTTTTCATGGGATTTGATTTAAACGGTTAAAAAATGTTATCTTGTTCAAAGATATATAAAATCTAAATACACCGCAAGTTTTTTTTTTTTTTTTGCATTATATCGCAAACGATGACAAAAATCATATTTCTGCCAATTTGTTTTAAATGAGGTTTCTTACTGGATAATTATTTTTTGTGAAAAAGTTTTTTCTCCGTTCCGGATGCTAATCAGATAGATACCGGGTTTTAGATTGCCCACTTCCATTTGTGCCGTCTGCTTTCCGGGAGCCAGTTTCACTTCTTGTATCAGTTGTCCGCTGATGCCCCATACAGCCAGAGAACTTTCATTCCGGATGCCTACAGCGTTTTCAATGATAATATAATCCCGGGTTGGATTAGGATAAACTTTTATACCATCTACTTCCAGTAATTCTGCAGGTGGCATTACTGCTGTAACCGACCCGTCAAAGCTCAGTTTGTCTAAAATTAAACGGCTGCCATAAGAAGGAGTAACATTGTTAATTCTAAATTCTATATAAGCCGAATCGGGGATATCTGTGTCATTATTGTAATAGAGAGGAATAGTAAATGGTGTAAATTCAGATACTGTGTCAGCCATAAAATAAATGGTGTTCCCAATATTAATTCCATTTTTTTTCATATCAATATAGGTCTCAAGAGTATCTCCCGGCAGCGGAAAGAATTTGTAATATCCATTCAGAGTGACATGCCTGCCTTTTACGGGGAATCCTATCTTTCTGTCATCGATAACTGCCCTTTGATTGCTGATTGCTCCCTGCGCAACCCCCCACGACGGTATATGCACATTTTTTATTTCTGCTGCATAATCATCAGGGGTTTTGAAAAATACTCGGTTCACCATGTGGTTACTATCAGGATAGTCCCGGATTAGTCCAAAATATCTTAAATTGAACCACGATACGGGAATCTCAAGCACAGAAGAGTACCAGTCTTCAAAATCACTATTTTCAAATCCGATATTTCCCGGTTGTAATGCAACATCATCTATTGTCAGGGAGTTATTATGAAAAGGGCCGGGGGGGTGGGTTAATATGTTTGTGGTAATAAATCCTAAAGCTAAGGAATCAGGAATGGCCAGTGTATCATATAGTATTTTATAACTTAATCTCTTAAATTCTCCGTTTGAGTTTCCCGTTACCGGATAAAAATTCCGAAACAAAAGCCTGCCTTGTTTTTTCATTTGAAATAACGCAATTGCAGTATCGCCGGGCTCAACAGCATAATTCAAATAAAAAGATACCGAATCCGGAGGAGAACCCACAGAGATGGCAACCCCGTTAACCAAATCTCCATCTTTCCCGTCCGAAATCATGCCATTTAATCCAACCGAATGATTAAATAATTTTAATCCATAATTACCGGTATGGCCGGAAACCTGTTGAAAGTTTTCCCCGAAGAAACTCCAGGTTGCCGGTACTTGTATCGTGTCAATATCCCAGAATTGAAAATCCCAATTAGGTATATCCGATTCTCCGGTAAAAAATTGCCTGGTCTTTCCATAAATGGTCATGCCATGAATAGTGCCTTTCAAACGATAATAATAAAGTTGGTCTGTGAGTAACCCCGTAATGGTAGCGGTTATGTCGTATTCTGTGCTGTCTGTAATCACAAAAGGTACTGACGCAATCGAATGGCCAAATGAAGGTGTTGTGCCATACTCAAAAGCCAACTGGATGGAATCGTACATTTTACTGACCAATCCATGCAGCCGTGCAGATGTATTTGTGATACTTGTGGCATCTCCGGTTTCAAACTTTCCATAATTAATACCAGTCATAAATGACAGGATACTTCCGTAATAATCAGAGAAATCTGTCTGCCCCTTAAACCGAAACAAATACTGTGTGGACGGAATTAAATTTTTCACTAAAGCAAACACATTATGTGGCATTGAATCAGTATTTGTTGAGGGTGTCGCTTTGATTTCATTTTCGAGTGCAATTGTTCGCCCGTATTCGAAGCTTATTTTCACCGGAACCGGGAATTTATTTATCGAACCGCTGAGCAGGGCAGTGGAATCTGTAATAATGGAAGCCGGAAGGGTTTGAAGATAGGCGCGGCCGGTATAAAATGAAAGTGTATTACCGTAATATATTTCGCTGTTGTGTTCAGTTTTTAATCTGAAAAAATAGACAGCATCGGGTTGAAGGCCGTAGAGGTTAGCGGAAAAAGTATGCAGGAATGTGTCATTTACAGAAGACGGAACGGCAGGCATTTCATTGCCAAAAGTTGGTGTTTGCCCCCATTCGAAACGTATGTTTGCGATATATGGGAACTTTTCAATTTTCCCGTTTAGCGTTGCACTGAATGAAGATACTTCAGTGGCGGGTTGTGTCATAAATATAAAGTCGGGACTGGCAGACGTAAAACTCAGTGTATCGCCTCGTACTTTGCCTGCAAAAGTTTTCGCTTCTAAATAATAATGATAAGTGGTATCCGGAATAAGGCCGTTTAAGATATACTTTACCGGTTTTATAAAATTACTTTTTACATTTCCCGGCAAATCGAATGGATTAGATGTAAAGGAGGAATCAATCGAAAAATAAAATGTGTACAATGCTGCTTCTCCATGTGTATGAACACCGCCATGTAAAATATAATTAGCAGTATCTGCAAATTCGGCAGGTAAGGTGTATACGTCCGGTAATTGAGAACTGGTATAGATATAGGTTTGTCCATTCAGACCGCCAACAATACCCAACCGGTCATTATAGAAGTCAACGGAATTAAAGTAATCGTTAGGCTGGCTATTGGGAATAGGGACAGAGCTCCAGTTTAAGCCGCCGTCTGTTGTTTTTAGTAGGGTAGCCTTATCCCCGCAAATGTAACCTGTTCTGTCATTGATGAAGCAAATATCAGTCAGTATAGCTGCGCTGTCGTCTTTTAAAACAGTCCAGTTTGTTCCGCCATTTGTGGTCCGGAGTATAGTTCTAAAGGAATCAATAACATCAAAATAATTCTTTCCGCCAACGATGTAGCCGACAGTATCATTAATAAATTCAACCGCTCTGAGATCCCGTGATACTGGCGGAGTGATAACCGTCCAGTTCTGGCCGCCGTTCGTTGTTTTTAATATTGTACCATTGTCACCAACCGCAATACCATTATTGCTGTTTGTAAAATATATACCCCTCAGCCAATAGCCCCGCTGATCGCGCAGTATATTCCAGGTCTTTCCGCTGTCGGTACTTTTTAAAATAGTCTGCAACGTATCCGTTCTAGGTATACTGCCGCCAACAATAAAAGCGGTTTGTGCATTTTGAAAAAACACGTTATTGAATTGCCGGTTGATGGGAGCTCGAATATCCGCCCAGGAAACTGCCCCGTCAGTTGTTTTTTGCAGGGTTCTGGTGTAGCCAACGGCAAGGCCATGCAGTGCATCTGAAAAAGCGATGGATTTTATCCACGGACTTCTGGCATTCGAGCTGGATCCCCAGGATAGCCCTTTGTTTACAGAAAGAAAAACATCTTTTAATGAATCGTTGGATTCGCTCCCGCCACCTATAACAATATGTAATGAGTCAAGGATGTTAACCGCGTTTATATGCCTGCCTCTTGGCACCGGAGAATAATACCATTGTTCTGCAAAAGCGTGTTCTATGAAACATAAAAGAAAATAAAAAATTAGGACTTTCCGGTTTGCAACTATGGTATATTTTTGTTGACAGCAGGGAAGCATAATCCGATTTTATAATAAAGTTAAAGAATATTCCGGTACGTAAATCCGGATTATTGTGGTAATGCAAGTTGATAATCTTTTGAGTGAGGCATTTTTTTTCATTTTTTTTGTGTTCATGAGTTGGCTAAAGTCCTGTATCTTTTACTGAATCACCGGATAATTTTAGGATAGCTGCATTTTGCAGATTTCTTTTTCAGAATTTGATTTTTTAATAGCTAATTTTGAATTTACTATTCTTATGAAAAATATCGCTGTATTTACTTCCGGTGGAGATTCACCCGGCATGAATGCCTGCATACGTGCAGTGGTACGTGCCGGCATACAAAAGGGATTAACTGTTTTCGGGATTCAGAAAGGTTATGAAGGTATGATAGACGGAGCCTTCATTGAAATGGATTCCCGTTCAGTAGGCAATATTATCCATCGCGGCGGCACCATCCTGAAATCAGCCAGAAGTAAACGTTTTACCACACCTGAAGGAAGGAAATCCGCATTTGAGCAATTGTCAAGGTATCAAATAGATGGCATTGTCGCTATTGGAGGCGACGGTACTTTCAAAGGAGCACAGGAATTTACTAAAGAATATGCCATTCCCTTTGTCGGTTTGCCCGGAACCATAGACAATGATTTATATGGCACTGATTTTACTATCGGTTATGATACAGCTGTCAACACCGCTGTAGAAGCCATAGATAAAGTTAGGGATACGGCTACTTCGCACGGTCGTTTGTTTTTCATAGAAGTTATGGGCAGGGATGTCGGATATATTGCATTAGCCAGTGGTATAGCGGGCGGAGCCGAGGATATTTTTATTCCGGAAACACATACAGATTTAAAAGCTGTTTCCGATAAGTTAAAAAGTTGTACCCATAAAGAGTCATATATTATTGTTGTTTCAGAAGGAGATGATGCTGGCAGCGTAAAAGATATTGCCGCCACCTTTAAAGTCATGCACCCGGAATACGATATCAAATACCTGGTATTGGGACATTTATTGCGGGGAGGAAATCCATCTGCTAACGACCGGATTTTGGCCAGCCGCTTGGGTATAGAAGCTGTTGATGCATTGCTGACTGGAAATCATAATGTTATGATAGGCTGGAAGAACAATCAGTTTTCCTATATTCCTTTACAGCAGGCGGTCAAGCATCATATTGAATTAGACCCTAAATTATCAGAAATTCTTCAACTGTTGTCATATTAATTGAATAGTTGGAAAGTGTCTGTTGTTTTATTTATGAGAAAGGGAAAGGTATGAATAGCCCGAAAGCGTTAAGAAATTACTATTATTCATTCACAGCCAATAGCTGCATTTTATTAAAAACGCAATTTTGTTAGTTTTGTACAGCAAGCAGTATAATGTCTGAATCAACAAAAACTCAAATTTCCGGTGCGGAAGCCGTCATCAAGTCATTGATTGCGGAAGGCATAGATGTCATATTTGGCTATCCAGGTGGAGCTATTATGCCCATTTATGACGCATTGTGGTACTATCAGGATAAAATCAACCACGTTTTGGTTCGCCACGAACAAGGCGCTACCCACGCTGCTGAAGGCTGGGCAAGAGTAAAAGGCAAAGCGGCAGTATGTTTCGCCACTTCCGGTCCGGGTGCAACGAACCTGATTACGGGTATCGCGGATGCCATTATGGACAGTACACCTATGGTTTGTATTACAGGGCAGGTACCCATGCATTTATTGGGTACGGACGCATTTCAGGAAACAGATGTAGTGGGTATTACGATGCCGATTACGAAATGGAACTATCAGGTGACCAGAGCTGCCGAAATTCCGGAAGTGCTGGCTAAGGCATTTTATATCGCCAATACCGGAAAGCCCGGCCCTGTATTGATAGATATTACCAAAAATGCCCAGTTTGAACTGATGGAATGGACCGGATATGCAACTTGTAACGAGGTTCGCGGTTATACAGCACATCCCAAAATTGACCCGATACAATTAGAAGCTGCTGCTGCAATTATTAATTCATCTAAAAAACCTTTAATAATTGCAGGTCAGGGAGTTGTGATTTCTGGTGCAAAAGAAATTGTGGAGCAATTTTCATCAAAAACCGGAATTCCGGTGACTACCACCATGCAGGGTTTGGGCGGATTTAATCCGGATCACGTGCATTATGTGGGTATTCCAGGTATGCATGGAAATTATTCGGTGAACATCAAAATGAATGAGTGTGATGTAATGATTGCTATCGGAATGCGTTTTGACGACCGGGTGACCGGCGATGTTTCCAGATTCGCCAAACAAGCCAAAGTCATTCATATCGAAATAGACGCCGTAGAAATCAATAAAGTGGTGAAAACGGAAGTTGGGATCTTAGCGGATGCCAAAGATGCATTAACAGCTTTGTTGCCGTTGGTGAATGAAAATGCACACACAGACTGGATAGAATCCTTCAGAGAATTAGATAAACAGGAAGATGCACTGGTTATCCAGCACGCCATTCATCCGCAAAAGGGCGGCATAAAGATGGGTGAAATCATGCACCTGATTAATGAAAAAACCAAAGGCGAAGCGATAATAGTGCCGGATGTCGGGCAACATCAGATGTATGCCATGCGTTACTACAGATACAGAAAACCTAACTCTTGGGTCAGCAGCGGCGGTTTGGGCACTATGGGATTTTCTATTCCCGCGGCAATAGGCGCACAAATGGCAGCTCCTGAGCGAACAACAGTGGTGATAGTGGGAGATGGCTGTTTCCAGATGACCTTGCAGGAACTGGGAACTATCTGGCAGAATGGATTGAATGTAAAAATTGTCATTTTCAATAATAACTATCTGGGAATGGTGCGCCAATGGCAGCAGCTTTTCTTTGATAATCGCTATTCTTCCGTAGAACTGAAAAATCCTGATTTTGTAGCCATCTCTAAAGGTTTTGGACTGGAAAGTGCAAAAGTGGAACAGCGCGGAGAACTGAGCGCGGCCCTTGATGTTATGTTTGCCCACAAAGGTGGTTATGTTTTGGAAGTCGTAGTGGAGAAAGAAGAAAACCTGTTCCCGATGGTTCCGAGCGGCAAAGCCTGTAGTGATGTCATCTTGCAGCCATAATAGTGGCTCATTTTATTTTATTCTCACTAGTTAGTAAGGCGGTACTATTTTGTTATTCCCTTGATAAATTCCACTTCTTTTTCAGAAAAGGGTGTTCCATCCTGACGTAGAATGTCGTGATACCATAATTTGGGTTCTATATCACCCACTTTTCCTTCCCAGGTAAAGATAGTCTGTGTCTTTCCGCTCACTAATCCCCAGTTATACGCTGCTACTTTGTAGTGCTTCATTACGGGAAGATGTGTTTCGAAAAGACTGCCGGCCGTTCTGGCCATATATTCTGTACACAGAAGCGGACGGCCTTGTTTTTGCAGTTGTACTATCTGCCGTTTCAGGAAACTGGCTTTAAAGTAATTATGAAAGGAAATAACATCGGAAATTTCCATCAACGTACGGTTTAATGTTGAATTTCCAAACCAGATACCTGCGGTAATAGGTTGTGCAGGTGCTATTTCCCGTATCCATCCTGCTGTTTTCTTTAGAAGAGGAAGTGTAGGCAGTGGTAAAAAGAGGTGCCGGAATCCATGATACAGTGTTTTGGGATATTTTTTATACCACGGTTGTATCAGCAGAGGCAGAAAGGTATTGCCCAGTTCATTATAAATATCCCAAATGAGTACTCTTTCGTCCTGCGCAAATGTACTGACGATATCCTGCACATAGTCTTTTAGCCGGGATTCCTGAGCCAAATCGGTAGCGGCTGCCATGCCCGGCGATTGCAGCCAGCCGGAGTTATGAATACCAGGAACAGGTTCCGGTTGTTGGCCTGTTTTGGCATCCGGAAACCAGCAGTCGTCAAACAATACAAACATGGTTCGAATGCCATGTTGAGTGGCAATACTCAGGTACTGATTTATACGCATTTTAAATCCATCCTTATCCTCCAGCCAGGCGAGGTCATGCAGAAAAACACGCACAGTATTCATTCCCAAATCTGCCGCCCATCCCAGTTCGCGGTCAATAGTAACAGGATCAAATGTATCTGCCTGCCACATTTCCAGCTGATTGATAGCGCTGGACGGAATGAAATTACAGCCCACCAGCCAGGGCTGGGCAGTATACCAGTCATTTGCTTTTTCTTTGCTCCATTGTTGATTCATGTTTTTACGTTCGTATTCAATTGAAAATGAAAAATAATTATTGCATAGAGTTGGACTAAGATAAACAAATTTCAGGCAGAACAACTCCGTTGCATTATTGAATAGGATGATGTAAGGGGTTATCGTTCATGTTATTTTAATACCAATCTGAATGATTAATACAGGAATCTTCCTATTTTAGTGCAATTCTTTATGAAAGCATATAAAATCGTATTTGTTTCGCTCAATCAACCCGTGCTGATTGGACGCTTTATGTTGATTTTTTCCAGAAGAAGAGTGGATGTGACAAATTTTTCATTTAAAAAATTGAATGATCATGACGGCGAATTTACCATTGAGTTTAACGGGCAAGAATGGGCTGCGGAAAATTTATTGAAACAGATACAAAAACAAATCGATATTTTCGAAGCAAAGTTGATTCTATTATAATAAATCAGAAATCTTAAATCTCAAATCCTAAATTATTAAAGTATGGCAGTAATGAATTTTGGCGGAGTAGAAGAAAACGTGGTAACCCGCGAAGAGTTTCCGTTAGCAAAAGCAAAAGAAGTATTAAAAGACGAAGTAATCGCCGTTATCGGATATGGTGTGCAAGGCCCCGGCCAGGCATTGAATTTACGCGACAACGGATTTAATGTAATCATCGGTCAACGTAAACCTTCCAAATCATGGGATAAAGCTGAAAAAGACGGCTTTGTGGCCGGCCAAACACTATTTGAACCGGAGGCCGCATTGGAAAAAGCGACCATTATCATGTATTTATTGTCCGATGCCGCACAGATTGAGATGTGGCCGACCGTAAAAAAATATTTAACTGACGGAAAAGCATTGTACTTTTCGCACGGCTTTGGAATCACGTACAAAGAACGTACAGGCATTATTCCTCCGGCAGATGTGGATGTAATCCTTACTGCTCCTAAAGGTTCCGGTACTTCCCTGCGACGTCTGTTCCTCGAAGGGAAAGGATTGAACTCATCCTATGCCATCTTCCAGGATGCTACCGGAAAAGCACACGACAGAACTATTGCATTAGGCATTGGTATCGGCTCCGGCTATTTGTTTGAAACGACTTTCCAGAAAGAAGTATATTCCGACCTCACGGGAGAGCGCGGCGTTCTTATGGGCGCGTTAGCTGGCATCATGGAGGCGCAATATAAAGTATTGAGAGAAAATGGACACTCTCCGTCAGAAGCATTTAATGAAACAGTGGAGGAGCTGACAGAATCACTGATCAAACTGGTTTCTGAAAACGGAATGGACTGGATGTATGCCAACTGTTCCACTACCGCTCAACGCGGTGCATTGGATTGGAAAGGACCTTTCCGTGAAGCTGTATTGCCGGTATTCCGTGATTTGTATGCAAAGGTAGCTGCCGGCGAAGAAGCGCAGCGTTCCATTGACACGAACTCTCAGCCTGACTATAGAGAAAAACTGGAAGTAGAGCTCGCAGAGATCCGGAATTCTGAAATGTGGCAGGCAGGAAAGGCTGTTAGAAGCCTCCGCCCCGGAAAATAAGTAAATACCGTTTACTATATTTATTAAAGGCATCGCTTTTGCGATGCCTTTTCATTATATTTCTTGGTAAACCTGCCTGATTCTTAATTTCCAAGCAGAGTCTCCTATAAGGCATGCCTGTCGGCAGACAGGGACTCTGCGTAAAATTAAGCTGACGCAGAGTCCTCTGTGAGGGACTCTGCTGGGAAAAGGGATTCTGTTGGAAGGTAACATCAACTACAACGGCAAACTGTTATCATAAATCTGTTGTTTATCTTCCAGCTCGGCAAAGAGTACCATGGCGGCAATGGTGCGGGAAGGACGCCGAAACAACATCAGCAATAAAATACCCAGTCCGATAAAAAAGTGGATATCGTTTTTGGTGATAAAATAAAATACGGCATTGATGAGTGCAGCGCCTTCTAAAAGCGCCATTTGTAGTATAAAGGCGCTTCTGAAAATGTTCAATTTTTCTTTGAGGGAGGGGGTAGCCATAGCCTGACGGGTGCGTGTGAAGAACAGAAACCGGGATAACAACACATTGATAAATCCGACAGCGATGCCGACGATTTCCATCACCAGATTATGTATGGGTTGAGCATTTGCATCGTTTTTCACCAGATATCGAAATAGAAATAAAACCAGTATCACTCCGCCACATAAGGCTGCATGAAGAATGCTGAGTGTTTTGAACTGGGTTCCGACGGTTTGTTGATTTTCCATACAATAGTTTGCCTAAAGATACAATACCATGCTGAACTCTTCATAGTTTACCAAATAGTTCAGTGAGTTTTTTGGTGCGGTAATCAAATATTTCCTGCAGCTTTTTTCTGACAAACAGCCGGTGCGCGATAGCGCCGAGAGGCCCTAACGGAATTTTATAATGGACAATGTCCGTCATTTCTACACCGCCGACTATGGCCTTGAAAAAGTGTTTGTGATGCCACAGGCTGTAAGGCCCGAATCGTTGTTCATCCACGAAATATTCCTTTTCTTTTACATGAGTGATTTCCGTTACCCACTCCATCGGCAGGTTCAATACAGGCCGGACAACATAACTGATAATCATGCCGGGAAACATCTTGACCTCAGCATCTTCCGAGGTCACTTCAAATCCCATGTAATCCGGTGTAATTACTTTCAGGTTGGCAGGTGAAGAGAAAAAATCCCATGCTTGGTCAAGGCTGACAGGGATTTTTTGTGTACGTTTCAGGTTATATAAGCTCATGTTGATTTAGTTAATCTGTTAATTTTGTTGAGTTTTTTAACTAAACAATTTAGTGCCGCAATGGTTGAATAGAAACTAACTTATAGCATGAAAATTATATCTTTGTTGTATATTTAGGGTATGAAGCATAAATGGAATATACGATTCTTTATAACCATTCTGGTGTTTTTGCTTGCTGCCTGCAAGAAAGAAACAGAAACACTGAATGTTGATTTAGGTTTAAATTATTTTCCTGAGGATTCCGGTACCTATGTAGTTTATAAAGTAGACTCAACTATCTATGACGATTTTACTGCAACTGTACGGAAATCCACCGTGTATTTAAAAGAGGTGATATCCAAGCAATTTCCGGATAATTTAGACCGGACAGGCAGGGAAATCAATCGTTATTACGGTACTACCCCCAGCAGTGGCTGGCAGTTGACAAATGTTTTTTATATAGTAAAAACGAACAAAGTTGCGGAAAGAGTAGAAGACAACCTCCGTTATGTCAAAATGGTTTTTCCGAATAACCTGAATGATCAATGGTTGGGTAATAAGTACATCATTTCACCGCCGCCCTATATTCTGGATGCATCTAATTACAGGGTCGATGACTGGCAATATACCATCACGGATAAAGATCAGCGTTATGACAATTCTTATAAAATCTTCGATTCCACTATGTCGGTTTTTCATATCTATGATTCCTCGGCTATAAACAAAACCTACTCTATGGAAAAATATGCCCGCAATGTGGGGTTGGTATATAAAGAACTTTGGATTGTAACCGGGCAAACCAATATTGGCCAGCCTTGGGAAGACAGAGCGCAGAAAGGGTTTATTTTGCGCCAATACGCGATAGATTATGGTAAAGAATAAATACATTTTATTTTTCTTTTATTTTATATCAAACTTTAGTTTTGCCGACAGCAATCCTCAGAAATACATTGTTTATTTCAACGGGAAACCCTCGGAAGTGCAGTTGGAATCCATTTTCTCCGCTAAAGCATTGACACAAAGAAAATTACATCAGCTTCCTTTTGACACAAGAGATTATCCGGTCAATAGTGTGTTTTTAGAACAGTTGAAAAAGGAAGGTGTGGCGGTTTTGAATGTTTCCAACTGGCTGAATGCCGCCATGATTGAAACCACCGCGCACCTGAAATCGCTGAAAAAATTACCGTTTGTTGCGGATGTCGTAGCTATTCCCCCTGCTCATGAAGCTGCCAACACTGCTGTTCAGCATATGGAAACCTGTGAAGAGGTACAGGATTTTGAAGATACTTACGTAAGTTCATTTACTCAGTTCCACATGCTGAATGGCGAATATTTGCATGAGCAGGGTTTTAACGGTGAAAACATGACGATTGCCATTTGTGATGCCGGATTTCAGAACGCTAATGTAAATCCGGCCTTCAACGCATTATTTTCCGAACACAGGGTATTGGGTACTTATGATTATGTCAATAATGATTCCACTGTATTTGAACCAACTGTTCATTATCATGGTTCCAACTGCTTATCTTTTATTGCCGGTAAAAAAGATAATCAGTATATAGGCACAGCTTCCAAATCCGGTTTTTATTTATTTCAAACGGAATACGAACCTACGGAACGGCTGCAGGAAGAGTTTAATCTGGCAGTGGCATTGGAGCGTTGCAGCCAGTTAGGCGCGGATGTGGCCAGTATTTCACTGGGATATTATAATGTGTTTGATGTATCGTCAGAAAATCATGATACATCGGATATGAGGAAAAATAACACACCGGCAGCAAAGGCGGTGAATATAGCGGCATCCAAAGGTATGCTGGTAGTAGTGGCTGCCGGTAATGAAGGCGCTCATTCCTGGAAATACATTACGACTCCGGCCGATGCGGACAGTGCCTTTGCCATCGGCGCTGTTGATATCAATGGTGTTGTCGCTTCTTTCAGTAGCTACGGCCTGCCGAACGATATCCGTGTGAAACCTAATGTAGCGGCCATCGGAAAAGGTGCTTATTATATCAATAGTTCGGGTAATGTTGTGGGTGGCGGTAACGGCACATCGTATGCTACTCCTGTTATTGCAGGTCTTTCCGCTTGTTTATGGCAGGCATTTCCATCCAAAACAGCCTGGGAGATTAAAACCGCCATTGAACAAAGTGCTTCACAGTACCTGACGCCGGACGACCGTATTGGATATGGTATTCCGGATTTCAAAAAAGCCTATTCCATTCTTGCCGCTGCATCATTTGTTTCAGATGCGCAACTGGAAAAAGATTTTCAGATATATCCCAATCCATTCCAGCAACAGTTAGTCATAAACAATAAAGGCAACGGCAGAATACAATCGGTACAATTGTTTAATCAGATTGGCCAGACGGTATATCAGCAGGATTCGCCTGCAACTACTTTCTTAGAGCTGGGTGCTTTGCCAAATGGAATGTATTTAATCCAAATTGCTACGGATAAAGGCATACTCATAAAAAAATTAATTAAGGATTAATTTGTATTGTTGGCGTAACTGCCTATTTTTAAGCACTCAAAGCGATTAATGAAACTCTTCTGTCCACTCTTTTTTTTCTGTTCTTTTTTCTTTTCCGCTGCTGTTTTTTCACAGGAGGATAAGGGAGAGAAGTACACCATCAGTGGTTACCTGAAAGATGTAAAAAACGGTGAGGTACTGATTGGCGCAAATGTGTATGTGCAGGGCAACAACGCGCTCGGTGCCACAACCAATCTGTACGGTTTCTATTCGCTGTTATTGCCAAAGGGAAAATACCAGATTGCCTTTTCGTATATCGGATTCAATACCAAAACTCAGGATATTGACCTGGATAAAGAAACACGACTGAATGTGGAGCTGTCGGATGACACCAAAATTCTGGATGAAGTGGTGGTGACAGATGAACGGAAGGACGAAAGTGTCCGCTCAACGGTGATGGGAAAAGAAGAACTTTCCATTGACCGCATAAAATCCATTCCTGCCTTCATGGGCGAAGTGGATATCATAAAAGCATTACAGTTGTTGCCGGGTGTTCAGGCGGCGGGAGAGGGCAATTCGGGAATTTACGTACGCGGCGGCGGACCTGACCAGAATTTAGTATTGTTAGACGATGCCATTGTTTATAATACCGGGCATTTATTCGGTTTCTTTTCTGTTTTTAATTCCGATGCCGTAAAAAATACGACACTATATAAAGGAGTGATGCCGGCAAACTTTGGCGGACGATTATCATCCGTCATTGATGTGCAGATGAAAGAAGGTAACTCAAAACGATTTGAATTACAGGGAGGCATAGGCATTATTTCATCACGGCTGACTTTTCAGGGGCCATTGCAGAAACAATATTCCACTAAAAAAAATAAAGGCTCTTTCCTGATTTCCGGAAGGCGAACCTATCTCTTTGATATTGCACAACCATTTATTAAGAAAACTGATTTCGCGGGTACCAACTATTATTTTTACGACTTAAATATTAAAGCAAATTACCAGTTTTCAGACAAAGACAGATTATATATCAGCGGATATTTCGGCAGGGATGTGTTTGTCTATAATTCCAACATCAATCAGACGAAAGTAAAGATACCCTGGGGGAATGCTACCGCTACTGTTCGGTATAACCATTTATTCAACGACAAGCTGTTTATGAATATGTCATTTATTTTCAATGACTATAAATTCAATTTTTCCGGTGAACAGTTAGACCTTGCTTTCAAAGCAAGTTCGGGCGTGAGAGATTATAACCTCAAATTTGATTTTGATTATTACATTAATACTAAACATAAATTAAAATTTGGTACTTCTTACACTCATCACCGTATGTCGCCAATTCAGGCAACTGCCCGTTCCGGGGAGACTGACTTTGAGAATACCGTCAACAAGCGCTATTCTCATGAGATTGCCTGGTATATTGATCACGAATATGATTTGAATGAACATCTGAAATTTGATTTCGGATTCAGGTTGAGTATGTTCCAGCATATCGGCCCGTATATGGAAGTCAAAGGCGATAATATCAGCGGCTATGACAGTATTTACTATAAACGCGGAAAACCTCTGAAAACATATATAGGCCCTGAGCCGCGCTTCAGTATGCGGTATGCTTTTGGTAAAAATAATTCCATTAAATTCGGCACCGGCTTAAACTATCAATATATCCATTTGGTATCCAATTCGAACAGTACCCTGCCAACAGATGTGTGGGTACAGAGTTCGAATGTGGTGAAGCCACAGATGGCATTGCAGTATTCTGTAGGATATTTCAGGAATTTTAAAGATGATATGTTTGAGGCTTCTGTAGAGTTGTATTTTAAACACCTCTGGAATCAGATAGAATACAGTGAATATTATGTGCAGGAATTAAATGTGGATCAGGAAACGGGTTATGTTTTTGGGAAAGGCAAGGCATACGGAGCAGAGTTTTTTATAAAGAAGCGAACAGGCAAACTGAATGGATGGATTGGGTATACCATTTCCAGAAGCGACCGTACATTCAAGGAATTGAATAATGGCAAAACTTTCCCTGCAAAATTTGATCGCACGCACGATATTTCCATGAATATCAATTATGACATCAATAAAGTTTGGAGTGTCGGTGCTACATGGGTGTATGCGACCGGAAACGCGTACACACTTCCAAACGAGTTATATTTCATAGAATTTGGTTATGCAACAGGCTATGGCGGAAAAAATACCTATCGTTTGCCATCTTATCACCGCCTGGATTTATCTCTGACCATCAGCCCGATTCCGAAAAGAAAGCCGAACAGAAGATGGAGATCCAGTTATAATTTTTCTATTTATAATGTTTATAACAGAAAGAACACCTATTTTATTTATTATAAAACAGAAGGAAGTCTGGTTTCAGGAAATTTAAAATTTACACCGATTAAAGTTTCGTTGTTTCCCGTCATACCGTCATTCACCTGGAATTTTAAGTTTTAACGATGAAGAGCATACTATACAGATTTATTTTTTTACTGGCACTGGCGTCGGGTATTCTGTCCTGTGAAAAGGAAATAGACCTGAATATCGCTCCGCCGGTTGATGCTGTTGTTGTTGAAGGACATATTGAAAATGGATTGCCGCCATATGTGTTGCTGACCAAAAACTCCGCTTTTTTCGGCAATATCAATATAAATGATATCTCATCCTATTTTATCAGTGGCGCATCCATTACTGTCGTTACGGATAATGACTCGGTACATCTGGTAGAATATAATACTGCGCTTCTTCAGCTTTTACCGGATTCTATAGCCATTGCACTGGCAGCACAGTTTGGTCTGACGATTGAAAGCGCCGCAGATTTTCCACCGATTACAATTTACACGGTTGCATTAACAGATACTAATTTTGTGGGCATAGTGGGCAAAAAATATGACTTAAGAGTACAGTTAAACGGCAAAACCATAACATCCACTACAACCATTCCCGAACCGGTCTATTTTGATTCATTGTGGCTGCAGCCGCATCCTAATCCCATATATGCCGATTCATTTTTTCAGGTGTATGGTAGATTACAGGATCCGATACAACCCGGCAATTATTACCGTTACTTCTCAAAGGCAGACAATGATCCATTCCTTATCAGTGACCAGTCTGTGTTTGATGATGCATTTATCAACGGAAAAAAGTTTAAAATTTTTATTCCTAAAGGCCATGCAGTAGGTTCAAAAAGCAGTACCGATTTTAATACCAGCGGATATTGGGATATCAGAGATTCTATTTGTACTATTAAGCTATGCATGATAGACAAGCCGCATTACGATTTCTGGCGAACTCTGGAAAGCAGCCGTATCCGGCAGGGTAATCCATTTGGAGCTGTGGTGTATGTAAAATCAAATGTGAACGGCGCATTAGGCGTGTGGGGTGGTTACGGGAGTATCACCGGCAGCTTCAGGAGGATATAGTAGTGCTCTATTGATGGCGGATTGAATTCGGTTAGAAGGCCTTTTGTTTCATATATTTTTGTACTTTTATAAAGACGGTGTAACATCGTTTACTAAAACCATTTTTATGACCTGGAAAAACTTGTTTCGTACTAAACCGATAGATGCCATATTGAAAGAGGCTGACCTGCATCCTGATATTATTGAATCTCATGGCAGCGCGGAGGGATTACACCGCAACCTGAGTGCAATAGATTTAACTGCATTAGGCATTGCGGCGATAATAGGTGCCGGAATTTTCTCTACTGTCGGTAGTGCCTGTTTTGACGGAGGGCCGGCGGTTGTATTTCTGTTTATCGGTATCGCGATAGCCTGTGGTTTCTCCGCCCTGTGCTATGCGGAGTTTGCTTCCCGTATTCCAATAGCAGGAAGCGCGTACACATATTCATATGCTGTCTTCGGGGAGTTAATCGCCTGGATTATAGGTTGGGATTTGTTACTGGAATATGCCATCGGCAATGTAACGGTTGCCATATCCTGGAGTGGGAATTTTACCAATTTCCTGCAAGGATTCGGGGTGCATTTACCTGCCTATTTGACCACCAGTTTCTTAGAAGCAAAGATTAATTTACCGGAATTATGGGCTTCAGCGCCAAGATTGTTGGGCATTCCGTTTATAGTAAATATTCCGGCTTTTATCATCAATATATTTATTACAACACTGGTATATATTGGCATTAAGGAATCTAAGAATTTTGCCAATGGAATGGTGCTCTTTAAAGTAGCAGTGATTCTCGTAGTTATTGTCATAGGTATCTTCTATGTACAGCCGGTAAACTGGCTGCCGTTCGCACCCAATGGTGCTGTTGGAGTCTTAAAAGGGGTTTCTGCCGTATTCTTTGCCTACATTGGCTTTGATGCTATCTCTACGACTGCGGAAGAGTGTAAAAACCCGCAACGGGATTTGCCGCGTGGGATGATTTACTCCCTGATTCTCTCCACATTGTTATATGTTGCAGTAGCCTTGGTGTTGACAGGGATGGTTCATTATTCCAAATTAAATACGGAAGCTTTTCTGGCGACTGCTTTTAAATCAGTCGGCTTAAACTGGATAGGCGGTGTGATTGCTTTCAGTGCGTTAATTGCTACAGCGAGTGTCATGCTGGTTTTTCAAATCGGGCAACCCAGAATATGGATGAGCATGAGCCGTGACGGTTTGCTGCCTAAAAAATTTGCCACTGTCCATCCAAGGTTTAAGACGCCTTCTTTTGCGACTATTGTAACAGGGCTTTTAGTGGGTATACCATGTTTGTTTTTAGATGCCAATTTGGTTACTGATATGTGCAGTATCGGAACATTATTTGCTTTTATTCTCGTTTGCGGAGGTGTTATTGTTTTGCAGCAAAGAGACAATAAACATGCTACAGACCACCATTTGTCAAAACCAAAATTTAAGACGCCATACGTCAATGGTCAATATATTATCCCGGCACTGACGATTGCTGCGTTTATCATTACCTTCAGCCGTGCGCAAAGTATCTCTGTTATTTTTCCGCTCAATGAGGGGTTCTCTGTATGGAAACATCAGATTCCGTTCTGGATATTTCTCGTACTTTCCATTTATATCTCTATCAAAACATTTATTGAAAAATGGTCTGTCATTCCGGTCTTGGGATTTTTAAGCTGTTCCTACCTTTTGTCCACCTTAGGGGTTGCCAACTGGCTGCGTTTCATCATTTGGCTGGCCATTGGCTTAATTATTTATTTTTTATATGGAATAAAAAATAGTAAATTGCAATAGGATTAATACAGGTAAACATAGGGAGTATTATAAATTTATCTGTAATTAATTGATTTTCTTTAAATAACATAGATTCATTTTAAAAAACCTGACTACAACGTATAAAATTTGTATATGTCAATTATTTTGATGTACTGTATTTTTGTGTTGTACTATGAAAAACTGTTTACTGATTACCACCTGTCTTTTGTTTGCATTCATTACCGTAGAGGCGCAAACAAATAAATCCAACTATACACGTGTAGTTGTATCGCCGGATAATATTACAGCCAATACTCCTTTGCAGATAAATATATACGTTGTAGTGGATTCCGTCCCATTACAAAAACACACACAGGTTAAACTTATATTCCCAAAAGAATTTACGCAGTTTGCTTTTGATAATAATCCGCCGCCTTTTCCTCCGTTGCCGTCCCTGCAACGGGGATATTGCCGTTCATACGGTAACAGGGGGTTAAAGGCTTCCATTGTCAGTATGAAGTTGACCAGAGATGAATTTATAGGCTCATTTCCATATAATGGTTATAAACATGATGATAATGAGTATTTGATGACAATAAAATTAGATACATTATTCGACGTTGGGGATACGCTCATCCTTTCCTATGGCTATGGCTCATCGATAAACTATGTTATTCCGCCTAATATTTCCTTCCGTTCAGCCTTTAAGTCCATGATTGACTTTGACAGGAATGGTACTTACACATATCAGCAGCAGTCGGGTTCTATTGTCTCTAAACCTAAAAAAGCGGACGCATTGCAGCTGATTTTATCATCTACCGGAAAAAAGAATCAGCCTGCCTTGTTGAAAGCTGTCATCTTTGATGATAATGTGAGTGCAGTACCATATTTCACCGGTAGTTTTCGTATTACCTGCACTGACGCATCGGCATCCTACTCTTCAACAGTTCAGTTTACAGAATCAGATAGTGGTCATGTTGAAATTCCGGTTACATTCAGGCAGCCGGGTATATTCACCTGTAACGCGCAACAAATCAGCGGAAGCAGTACGATTACGAAAATATACGCATCCAACCCTATAAATATCTCAGAGGATTCCATGCAAATTTACTGGGGAGAATTTCATACACATACTGAATACAGCAGAGACGGGCAAGGACAGGATGCCTTCAAATATGCAAAGAATGCCGTAGGACTGGATTTTTTTGCACAAACTGATCATTCAGATGGGAATAATGAATTTGGGCTGGATTCCGGAGAATGGAATGCTATTTTGCAAAATGTAATATTATATAATCAGCCCGGAAGGTTTGTAACATTTATGGGGTTTGAAAACAGCATGAATACCCCGTCCGGGCATTATAATACCATCTTTAACGCGCCTGATTCTTTGTTATCCGGGGTTCCTAATTTATCCAAGATGCAATACAATTCCGTTCAAAGAATGTGGGCGAAGTTAGACAGTATGGACGACAGAATTGAGGCCATCACGATTCCACATCACAGCGGAAAAATATTTTCCGTCTATCCGACGCCGGTTTGTAATTTTTGCAACACGTTCGGAGGAGCTTATGTAAATACCAAATATAAAATGCTGGCTGAGGTGTACAGTGGCCACGGGCTTTGTGAATCCTATAATCCGCAACATGCTTTGTCCTATGAGAATTTAAATGCGACGACAAAGTCCAATAATGGCAGCAATTATTTTCAGGATGCGCTGGCATTGCGCGAAAAACTTGGCATTATTGCCAGCTCAGACAACCATCTGGCCAGGGCTACACAGAAACAGTTCGGTTCGTTTGCGGTCATCGCTGACAGCCTGGAACGGAATAACATCTTTTTTCATATTAAAAATAGGCATACCTATGCCACCACCGGTGAACGGATTGCTTTGAAGTTCACCATTAACAACCATCTGATGGGAGATGAGCTGTCGGTAGAATGTGATGATTATCCGGAACTGAAAATAGAAGTAAACGGTACGGATGTACTCGATTATATACAGGTGTTAAAATGGGATTTTAAAAACGGCACGTATACTGCTGACATTCACCCCAATTTCAGTATCATCAAAACGTACAGTATTAACGGAAACAGTTCGGGTTTTAAGGATTCATTAGTAGATGGTTTTTTGACAGACTCCAGTGTTTATTATATTCGTGTAAAACAAAAAAATAAAATAGATGACAGGGAAGTATGGGCTTGGTCCAGCCCGATTTGGGTCAATAAGGTTAGTTGTCCTGCACCTCCCAAGGATGTATTGCTACCATTGGATGCAACGGATTCATCTTCCGGCAATCAGTATAAAATACATGTTGCATGGTCAGTCAGGAATCAGGTGAACACGGACCATTTTATCCTGGAACGAAGTCATGATAACAATCGTTTTTCAGCGTACGCAATTATCAATGCAGCAGGGGAAGCCGGCGATTCTGTTGCGTATACTTATATTGATTCATTTCCGGATAATAATGTGTTGTATTACAGAGTGCGGATGGTTTCCTTTTTTGATTCTGTAAACTATTCGAATATGGATTCGGTAAGGATTCGATTCGGTAATGACACTATCCGTTCTTTCAGTGCTGTATTGCAAAATGACGGTGTGAAAATAGACTGGACAGGTTCGGAATTTTTGAGTAACCGGTATGAAGTGAACCGTGCCCCCATTCGAAATGATTTTACCGTTATTGATTCCCGCATGCCAATATATGGAGATGAATTATCCAGGTATTCATTTTTGGACGAATTGCCGTTAAAAGATTCTTCCGTCTATAATATTATTATGAAGTTTCCAAACGGCACGTTTAAGTTGTCAAGGACAGATACCGTCTATTTTGTAATGGATTCCATCATTGATTTTTATACGCAGCTTTTAGGCGATACTGTTTTAATTGCCTGGAAAGGAGTGCATGAACATAAAACATCATTTTATGAGGTACAGAAAAGTATGAACAGGATAGCATATACAACGCTGGAAACCGTCATTCCGCAAGGCGGTGTATTTGATACTGTTTCCTATATCCGGTATGACAAACTGCCGCTGCCCGGAATCAATTATTACAAGATTACACAAACAATAACCGGTGACTTCGATCATTTTTCATCACTTGATTCGCAACGGATCGTCACCAGCGGAATTCATACTGATTTTCCAAAAAACTTTTCCATAAAGGTACTGAATCCATTTATGCATGAAGGCCAAATGGATTTGAATATAATGTCTGCCTCTGCCTCTAAAGTTTCCGGCAGTTTTCTGGTGGTGGATGTAATGGGCAGAGTCTTGTATAATGAGCAAGCTACAATTCCGTCCGGTGAAGGGCATTTTATTATTCCTTCATCATCTTTTGCTTCAAATGTTTATTTTCTACTTTTTAAAAGTGAGGATATTCTTGTTAAACATACTTTTTATATTTTGGATGAGCATTGAAGAGCATATACAGATGTTAAATTTTTCGAATACTGTTTTTTTATAACAAATTTTTAGCATTCTCTGCAAAAATATTTTCGGATATTTAGTCTGATAAATAAACCGGTATGTCCTCAACTCATTATCTATTTATTTTTACTTTGTTCCTGAGTTCTTTGGTGTACGCCGAAAGTTCTAATAATATGGACTATTACACCTATTCTCTCGAATTGCCAACTACTATACAATTTGACCAGCACGCTTATGATGTGAAGGATACACTCGATCCCATGCTTAATTTCATAGCGGATTACCTGAAGGAAAAGCCCAGTATTACCAAATTACGAATAGAAGGGCATGTGTATACCGAAAAATCACCGGAAGAGAACCTAAAGCTCAGTTTACAGCGTGCTGCAATGATCAGCTATTATCTGACGGAAAAAGGAATCGATTGCCAGCGTTTGGTTCCGGTTGCCTTTGGAGATACGAAACCTGTAGCTCCGGTAGATGAATGTAATCTGTTAACCAATACCAGAATCGGATTTTATATAGCCGAATTAAATAACAAGATAACTCCCGGGAATGCTGTTGACGGCTACGCTAAGAAGCGTTTCAACCCTTGTGAGTATTAATCAGAATATTAAAAATTGGTAAAATAAATAACCCCTGACGATTTCAGGGGTTTTTAATGTTTCTGTCAGGGTTTTTAGGCTTCTTTAGGGTCGCCGGGTGTTTTTACTTTTATAATGTTAATACTTTAATTTTAAATTCGCCAATTTTTCTTAACAATTTTTAAACTTATTGATTAAAATCAATCATTTTGCTTGTTTTGAATCGTATTCTCAGATTTTGGTTTTTGAGGTTGTTCCAAAATGAATTTCTCATATTGTTTCCGGTCACGAATGACATCATACAATGTTTTCGGCTTCTTATCCCAATGCCAGCTAAAACCACTTAATCTGAAAGAGGCAAGATTGATTTTCTTCATAGGCGTAAATTCCGCTTCAGGTGCACCTGTAAGTTTTATCCTGTTCACCTCGCCATCATTAAACGAAACTGTAATAAAACCAGAAGTGGATTTATTAGCGCCCGTATAGGCGTCTTTATCTTTTATGAAATAAATACTCTCGGAGTTGCCGTCCACGTCTATTTTCGTAATTTTCTTCTTTTCGATGAATGCCTGCATGAATTTTCCTTTCACCTGATTATAAATATCAGGATCCTGCCAGTGTACGACAAATGCATTTCCAAAAATATCTACTCTGTTTATCTCTTTATTTTTTGTATAGAGATAAATGGAATCGCCGGAAATTTGGGTAGAGTCCATCCATAGAATAGGAGAGATGTAAAGTTTGAATACAGAATCCTCTTCCGAGTAATACATGGAATCGGATACGGCGCTCATTTCCCCCTGAATCATCTTCATGTGATAGTAGGCCTTAACTATCCTCACGGAATCTATCTTGTCTAGAAGAGAGTCAATTTTTCCGGTACTGTCGGTGTTGGTCAGCCAAATATAACGCGCATTTTTAAAGGACAGTAAGGTATCTGCACTCAGGTACATGGTATCTTTCTGGTCTTCAGAAACACTTATCATCAACGGATCCTGATAGGCCTTTACATAAGAACTGTCTTCGTTCGAGTAAATGTAATTACTCAGTATAGTGGTGCGCTCGGAACTGTCCTGCCAGACTACATTTCCGGTTGCAACGGCCTGTTTGGTTTGGTTGTTGTAATCAATGGTGTTTGCTTTAACATAAGAATCGCCTTTGCGTATAGTGGCATTATTGCCTAAATATGCTTTCTCTTTTTTAGTGTCGTAAAAGCCGCTGTTGGTAACTATCACATTGCTGTCTTTATCAACGATAGTGGTTTTAGTAATAAAATAAGCTATTTCTTTGTCCGTATTGTATTTTAAAGAATCCGCATAAATGGTTCTTTCAGGACTGCGCAAGATTACATTGCCATAAAATACAGCTTCACTGGTCTTGTGATAATAATATCCGATCGCGCTGGTAATAGTGGTATTTTTGTTGACGACTCTGCCTCCGCTCATAAAATTGCCCACATCTGTTTCTGTATTGTAGTTTAATTCCGGTGCAGTCAGAATCATGGTTTTGTCGCGCATGCTGCACATGCCGGTCAGCCTGCCTAATTTCTGGTCACCGAAATATTCCAGAAAATTCCCCCATACATCTACGCTGTCCCCTTTTTTGATGTGCACCTGATTTCCAAGAGCAGTCATATAGTTGGCATCAATATCAATAACAGCGCTGTCGCAGTACATGAAAGCATCCTGATGTCTGAGGATAACATGTCCGATTAGCTTACGGTATTTGCCCAATTCTTTTGTCTCAAACATCAGAGAGTCGGATTTTACTATCTCAATCCGCTTTTTTTTCGTAGTGTCTTTAGCCACCGGCGGAAAATAAACTGTCTTTTGGGCAAATCCAGAATAGATTGTACAGGTAAAGAATAGGGTAAATACAAATTTTCCAATGGCGTCAGACAAAATGGAAAAATACAATTGATATGATAAACCTGTTTTCAATAAACAAAAGTAGCAATAGTTTTAATAAAGGTATTAAAAACCAATTTGAGGTATCAGAGAAAACTTACTTTAATGTTTTTGCAGCCTTTGGATTTTTTTCTAAAAACTGCTGAACGGAAGTATCTGTAATGGTAATGGTACGGCTTCTGTCGATTAACGACAGGCTGATGTATTTCTTAGGATTCGCTTTCAGGTCTACCAAAACAGCATTTAGCGATTGGATGGCTCTGGTAATATCTTTATAGGCGCCGTCTTCTTTTAGTAGTTTTGAGACAGTACCATCACCGTCATTGATGAGCGATAATGTCTTCTTTAACTGATCCAGCGTGCCTTTGGCACTTTCCAGCGTGGATGCCAAATCAAGTGAGGCCACTTTCCCGGACAAGGTCTGAAAGTTCGTCAGGATGGAGTCAATTTTGCCCATTTCCCCGTTAAATTTCCCTGTAAGTTCATTTACGTTTTTCAGGATTCCGTCTATGTTTGACCGGTTATCCGTTAATGTTGAGTTTAATGTAACAATCATCTTATCCGCATTGCCCGCTAATTTATTAACGGATTGTAATGTCACTGTCAGGTCGGACACCGCTTTTTTCAATAAGTTGTTATCGCCGGTTCCCAATGCTGTGGTGATATTGTTAGCCAATGCCGTGATAGAACCTAAAGTGCTGTCTATTTTTGGCTTTAATTGAGCAATCAGGTCTACACCTTGTGTAATGGCATCACCTTTTACTAAACATATAAGGGTATCTGATTCTTTGGTTTCCACCGTAGATGTACCCCGTACCAGGCCAACACCGACCTTGCCGAGCATATCCAGGCCATAAATGATAAATTTGCTGTCATTAGGAATGGAAACGTCCTCATTCATCTTTAGTGTTATGAGTGCCTTGTAAGGATAGGTAGGGCTTGTGGAAATACTGACATCATCTACTCTTCCTATAGGCACACCGTTTTCCAGTACAGAGTTGGAAGGCAGAACGTTATTCGTTCGGTCTGCCACTATGGTAATATACTTACTTCGGGTAAATAAATCTTCTCCCTGCAGGTATTTAAAGCCAAGAATAAATAATGTAATTCCAATTACGGTAAGGGCTCCAACTAAAATTTCGTTTTTATTTTCCAAGCAAAAATGGTTTTAGACTCACCAAATATAAGGAGAAAATTGAACTATTATTTAAAATATTTTTGAGCTTCATTAAAAGTTAACCTGTTCCCGTTTTTATAAACGGTAATAAACGCATCTTTATAACCATTGCCCTTTGCTTTCTTCATTATTTTTAACGCTTCGTCATATGTATTATAATTTCCATATGAATACCTGTAAGCACCATTCACTTTTTCGAAAGATAATTTTTCCTTGAGTTTATAAGCTTTATCCGTCTTAGGCAGCAATTTGTTCGTGGCTGTAATCTGTACTTTATAGATTATCCCTTTTATTGGTTTGGAATCAGCGGATACAGGTTCTTCCTTAGGTATTTTTTGTGGTTCAGGGACTGGTTCCTGAACAGGGGTGATAGCAGGGGTATTCTTGTCTGAAACGGTAGTGTCGGACGCCGTAGGGTATCTGGACGGCGGGATAGGTTCGCTGTTCATGATAACAGGAGCCGTTAATTTACTCCCTTTTTCTATGGTATTCTTGTAATCTTCAAAAGCATTGAAAATGGAGCTTGCATAATCCTGCTGTCCGGAGTAGGAGGTCAGGTATTCTTCTTCGACCTTGTTGGTCAGAAAGCCTGATTCTATTAACACAGAGGGGCAGGTAGTTCTGTATAAAACCCAGAATCCGGCCTGCTTTACTCCGCGATTGAACCTGCCTAATTTATTGGTGAAATATTCCTGTACTTTACTTGCTAAAAAAGTGCTTTGTTCTATATTGGCGTTTTGGGCGAGAGAAAGAGCTATCATAGCTTCCGGGGAATCAGGGTCAAAGCCTTCATATACCTTTTCATAGTTTTCTTCCAGCTTGATTACTGCGTTTTCCCGTTTTGCCACTTCCAGGTTGGCCTGTGATACATGCAAACCCATAAGGTAAGTCTCCGAACCGTAAGCCGCCTTATTTGGGTTCGCATTGCAGTGAACACTGATAAATAAATCGGCGTTGTTCTTGTTGGCCGTCAGCGCTCTGTCCTGTAAGGTAATAAAAACATCCGTTTTGCGGGTATAGATAACATTGATATCCGGATATTTGGATTCAATCAACTTGCCCAGCGCAAGAATTATTTTCAGGGTGACGTCTTTCTCATACGAATGGCTCGGGCCATGGCAGCCTGTATCATGCCCGCCATGTCCTGCATCCAGTACGATAGTCTTTATTTTATAAATTCCCGCCGGTTTTGAGATACATTGTGCAATACTGTGAACAGATAATAGAAATATTAAACAAGCAATCCGTATTTTTGACGTTTTAAACATATTTTTGAAACTCCGTTAGTAAATAAATATTGCCTTGTTGTCAGACTTTATTTTGTATAAGCGAATTGTTTTTTTTCTGTTCATATTCTTTATGTCTGCTCCCGTATTTTCCCAAATGGACAGCACAGGAAACGAGGAAATAACGAATGATTTTTTGTTACAAACAAACACCGGGCCAAATGTAAATAAATCTGTTTCAGATTCCGTTTTGAAAGATTCCACAATTGTGGATGTAAAACAGATAAAGATTGCGGAAAACGATTTGGATGATATTGTAAAATACAATGCTGCCGATTCAATAATTTATGATATTCCCAACAAAACGGTATTACTGTATGGGAATGCCAGGATTACCTATCAGGAAATGGATATGAAGGGTGGCTTTGTCCGGTTCAACTGGGACAGCAGTGAAGTTTATGCCCGTGCGACACCGGACAGCGTGGGCAACCTGAAGCGGGTTGAATTTAAAGACGGAACAGGAGAGTATGTGGCCATGGAAGCGAAATTTAATTTTAAAACCAAGAAAGGGAAAAGCGCGGGATTGATTACAAAAGAAATGGAAGGCTATCTGCATGGCGATTATGTGAAGGCTGTCAATGATTCCACACTTTATATCAAAAATGCCCGGTATACAACCTGTAACTACGACCAGCCGCATTTTTATGTCGAGATAGGTAAAGCGAAAGTCATCAAAGACAGGATCATCGTTGGCAAACCTGCCAACATTATTATCGAAGGGGTAAGGACGCCTTTGTTTCTGCCGTTTGCACTGGTGCCTTCCATCAAATCAAAAGGCTCAGGCCTGATAATGCCAACCTATGGAGAAGCCGGTAATTTAGGATTTTATTTAAGCGGGTTGGGATATTACTGGCATATCAATGATAAAATGGATTTGACCACCACTGCCGATATATATACCTTGGGCAGCTGGGCGCTCCGGACCAGTTTCAATTATAAGGTGATTTATAAACATGCGGGCAACCTGAGCTTTAATATCAATCAGCAGCGCGGTGGTTCAGAGTACGAACGGTTTAATCCCAAACGGCTGAAAGCACCCATCAACTTTGGTATACAATGGCAGATGAATGTGGATCCGAAAAAAATGTACAACAGCAGTTTTAATATCAACCTGAATATCGTCAGTAATAAAACCTATCAGTACCTGAATTCGAGAGACCCGCAAAGTGTGCTGGCTACAAACTTCTCCTCCAATATTTCTTATAGTAAATACTGGCCGAATAAGCCTTACCGGCTCGCATTGAACACCGGCCTGGTCCAAAATACACAAACGAAACAAATCTCTCTGACATTGCCGCAATTCTCATTTAATGTTACGAGGATTAATCCTTTTCAAAAGAAAGTGGCGGCTACCAAACGTAAATGGTATGAAAATATCGGATTCTCATATGACTTGAACGTATCCAATCAGATCAATGCGACGGATTCCACTTTCTTTACCAAGCAGACACTTAAGAATATGCGCAGCAGCATTACGCATAACCTTCCGATTTCAGGGAATTTTACGCTGTTTAAATATTTAAATCTGAATGTCGGATTTAATTACAGGGAAAACTGGTATTTCAGTTATATCAATAAAACCTACCAGGATACGCTGATACGATTGAATGAAACCACCAATAAGATAGATACGTTTTTGTATCAGGCAGTGCCCGAAACGAAATTCGGATTTAAATCCTACCGGGATTTTAATTTCAATATGAGTTTTAATACGAATTTGTACGGACAATTCCAGTTTAAGAAAGGCAAACTAAAGGCCATTCGCCACGTTTTCCGGCCAAGCCTTAACTTTAATTTCAGTCCCGACTTTACAGCACCGCTGTTTAAATATATGCGCACGGTACAAGTCGATTCATTTGGAAAAACGGAACAATACTCCATTTTTCAGAACAATGGGATTATCCCCTCTGGTAAGCAGGGAAGTGTTGGGCTGAACTTTTCAAACTCCCTAGAAATAAAGGTGTATTCCAAAAAAGATACCTTAACGCATACCAAAAAAATTACGTTGCTGGATAATCTGTCGGTAGGCATGAGTTACAACCTGCTGACGAAAAGATTCAGCCCGTTAAACATCAGCGCCAGTACCAGGATTACAGATAAGCTAAACTTTAGCATGAACATGAGCCTGGACCCTTATGCGCTGGACAGCCTCGGCGGGCAAACCAACACATTTTATTACAAAGTAAGTAAACGGCTGTTCAGGTTGTCTTCATTGAATATTTCATTGAGCGGAAGTATTCATTCCAAGAAAGGATTGAATGAACAGGCAGAGATGAATAAGTCCTTATATGAAGTTCAGGGATTGAATAACCAGTTTTATCAGAAAGGTGTTTATGAAAAGGACTATTATAATTTCAATATTCCCTGGGCTATTAACTATCAGTACAGTTTGAGCCTTTCCCGGTTCAAAACGAATAAACGGGACACCACAGCCATTACACAAACGCTGGCATTGGGTGTGGATTTGAATATTACCAAAAAATGGAAAATCAATGTGTCATCAGGGTTTGACCTGACGCATAAGAGCGTCACCCGGACGGATATTTCCGTAGTCCGTGATTTGCATTGCTGGCAGATGGAATTTAAATGGACACCGCTTGGTTTTCAGCAGGGATTTTATATGACGGTATACGTCACCTCGCAGCAATTCAGCTGGCTGAAACTGCAAAAACAAAAAGCCTTCTTTGACAGCGGATTTTTCGGTAGCGGATTTAATCCGAGTACATTCTTCCCGAGATAAAGTTATGATTTCATTTAGCTTGTTTTTCTTGCACCTCTCAGAAATCTGAATTCTGAGATTCTAATCCTAAACATCAAATTCCAAATCTTTTAGACCTGCCAGTTAATCGGAACCTCGCCTTGTTTTTTCAGAATCTCATTAGTTTTAGAGAAATGCTTGCAGCCGAAAAATCCATTATAGGCGGAGAAAGGGGAAGGGTGCGCTGCTTTCAGGATGGTATGCCTTGTTTCGTCTATCAGCGTTGCTTTCTGTTGCGCAAAGGCGCCCCATAGGATAAATATTAGTCCGCTGCGTTCTTTGGACAACTTCTGTATCACAGCATTTGTAAATTCCTCCCATCCTCTTTTCTGGTGCGAAGCTGGTTGATTGGCTTCTACAGTAAGGATGGCGTTTAATAAAAATATACCTTGTTCCGTCCATTGCTGCAGGCAGCCATGTACGGGTATCTGAAATCCGGGAATATCTTCTTTCAGTTCTTTATAAATATTCACCAGACTCGGCGGCGGTTTGATGCCATGCTGCACCGAAAAACAAAGTCCGTGTGCCTGTCCCGCTCCGTGGTAAGGGTCTTGTCCGAGTATCACTACTTTTACTTTATCAATCGGAGTAGAATTGAAGGCGTTGAATATCAGCGAACCGGGAGGGTAGATGGTTTTTCCTACTGCCTTTTCCTGTTGCAGGAATTGCCTCAGTTCGTTGAAATAGGGTTTTTCAAATTCTTCGGACAATATTCTTTTCCAGCTTTCTTCTATTTGTACATTTGTTCCGGACATAATTATTTAAACTGAATTTTTGGAAAATTACTCATTTTAAAGATATCTTTGCACTCCAATGTTAAAAAGAGCATTATTGCTGTGAATAACAAGGTATGGCCGCGTAGCTCAGGGGATAGAGCAACTGCCTTCTAAGCAGTCGGTCGCACGTTCGATTCGTGCCGCGGTCACAACATAATCAAGCAGTTAGAATTAAAAGACTAACTGCTTTTTTATTTTGCGCAAACGATGCGCAAACAATTTCTGTCCCATTTGTACTCTTTTGGTGCTATTTGGTGAATAAAAACCACTAGCAATAAACGCTAATGGTTTGTTTTTCTAGCAAGAAATTCATAGCCCGTTCAGCGTGACTGACTGCTTTAATAATGAAATTGTGGTCATTTTGTAATGCTGTTAGCCAAGATTTAATATAGGCTGTTGTAGATTTAATAGATGCCGGTAATTGAAAATGAGCACAGAGAAACGCACTCCCAAGTTCTGCGATTAATTCTTCAAAAGCATATTCGGTTGTATCTTTCGTTTTCATCGGTCTGTTTAACCTCTTCTTGTGTCCTGTCCAATGGATCATTTCGTGAAAGAGGGTAGCATAGTAACTTTCAGTAGAACTGAATTGCTCAATGAATGGCATCTGGATTACATCATTATTCATTTCGAAATGAGCTGAATTCCCGGCAACATGCTTAATCTTAATTCTGTGAATTTGCATGATTTCATCTGCCCGTTCACTTCTCTCCTTGGGAGACAATTTAGCAAGTTGCGGTTCTGTAATCTCCTTACTCAGTCCTTTCGTTTGAGCAACATTAAATACAGCATAATACCTCAGAAATCGCTTTGTACTGATTCCAGCTTCCTTGTAACTGGAAATGGTCGGGTCTTTGGCTTTCGCTTCATTGAACACTTGTTTTGCCTCTTTGGGAGTGATTTTATCACCCTTACGATTGAGGTAAATTACCTCTGAAAACGTAATTGACGAAGATTTCTCACCCTTTACAATTGAACCACCTAAATCGGTAACCTGCTTAAACGTCATCCAGTTGTTGATACTATAATTCTTCTGAAACATCTCATAGGAGAGCAGTAATTGATTGATACTCGTATAGGTATGTTTTGTTACTGGATTATATGCCAAACCTGACAACGGTAACCAAAACTCAACATCACCTGATGCTACCTTATCAAGAAGTAACAAGATTTTCATTGTCACTTCTTCAATGATATTAGTTTGCATGTGCTCTTGATTCAGTGAATGAATAAAAACCATCTGCCGTTAGTATCATGTGATCTAACACTGAAATATCAAAGAACTTACATTGTTCCTCAACTTTTCGCTGTAATGCGAAATCTGATTCCGAAGGGGTGCAGTTACCTGATGGATGGTTATGTGCAAAGATAACCCCAACCGCTGCTGACTTGAGAATAATCCCAATGACTAAACGCATATCGACCTGTGTCTGGGTAATTCCACCCTCCGCTACGGTTACAATGCCCAACAACTGATTATTTCTGTTTAATAGCATTACCTTGAACGACTCCTGAAGTTCCAGTTTTCCGGAATCCCAAGCTTGCCTGAACAACTGTTCAGCAGTATTTGCCTGTACGACCTTAATACGGTCTTTGTTTTTTACTCGTGACGAGTAATTAACCTGAATTTCTGCTACTTCATCTTCGAGCAACAGTGATGATTGCTTTTTCATGTGATTTAGTTTTAATGAACAATATTTGAAGTCAGTATATTGTCATTAGAACCAATGCAATAGGGTACACAAATTGCAAGTATTTATTAAAAATGTATCCTTCTAATAAAATAACGGAGGTGAATTCGTATATTTATATATGAAATTATTTCAATCCTTTAAGTTGTTTTTTATTTTCTTTTTGTTATTCTGTTCTACTTTATGTTTCTCTCAAATATTTGAAAGGGATAGTATAGTAAAGAGAATCGATAGTGATAGGGTTACCCACATTCTTAGATTAAGAGGTTTTGCTGATGAAATAACTAATAAAACAAAGTTCTTACGACTTGAGAGTGTAATTAATCCCTTTTATATATTAGATGATTACTATTTTTCAAATCATAAAGATTACTTTCTCCCAAACGTAATTTTTGATAAATGTAGATTTGTTGATAAATTTAATAATGGTTATGTAAATTGTTATTATCCTCCAGTGCCATTAAGAATATTATCTATTATAAATAGCCAATCAAACGTAAATGTAGAAATAGGAGGTAATTATAACCCAACAAATGTAGATTCACTTATTATTTCTTATAACTCCTTCAAAAATTTTAGTGTAATTGGGTTTTCAACTAAAACTTTATTTCAACTTCTTAGTGATACTGCAAATTCAATTTATATTAATGGATGTCAATTTAAAAACGGTTTGATGTTTGCTAATAATTCATTTAAGGAATTACATTTATCTAGCTGTATTTTTGAAAAGAATACTTCTTTAACATTGCCAATAAGCACAAATTCAAAACAAAAAATTAATATCTTTTTTACGGATAATAAAATTTTAAATGGTAGAGTTAGTATTAATTCTTATCAAAATTTAGATACCTTAAATTTAGATGGTAGTTATAATTTGGATGTGTTTGATAAAAACGGAATAGTTGATGCTTTATTTTCATCTACATCATACTCTAACATTTCCAAGTTATCTTTTTTTGAGACTTATTTTGGAAATAATGCAAAATTGGCTTTTAGAGTAGATACTGTTGAGTTTATCAATTGCAGAAATAATCAAAATAGTAAACCTATTGATATTAACCAAAGTTTTAGTTCGTCAAAAACAAATAAACTATCTGATGATAATGTTAATGAAACAATTAAAATTTGTCTTGTTGGAAGTGATGTTTCTTTATTTAATTTATTTTATTCAAGAAATATTGAGATAATTCCTTTTGAAAGAAATAAAAATGATAACAAATATATTGAGCTTAGTGATAAGGAATTAGTAGAGTTAAACATTACTACATTTGAACAAATATTAGAGAAGTTTAAAAATGAAGGACAAAATGAAAGTTTTAAAAGAATGGATATACAAATTAGGAACTATAAACACGATCATAGAGAAAACGATATAATTGAAACAATTAGTTTTTATTTTGGCAAATACTTCTGGGAGTTTGGGTATAATAAATTAAGACCTTTTCTATGGTTAATAAGTGCACTTGTTTTCTTTTCAATCATTAATCTTTTTTTATGGGATACTATGTCAAAAACCTATATCCTAGATCCAGAAAATGTTTCATTTAATATTTACCCTCTTAAAAATTCAAAAAGGAATAATGTATATAAAGTAGTACAAGAATTATTAATTCAAAAAGGTTTATTATACTTGTTGAATTATAAAAATTATTTTTGGGCTTTATTTTACACTAGTTCATTATTCTTTTCTATTAATATAAATAGCAATAGATTGCACTCCAAGAATAATCCTTTTGGGGTTTTTGTTTATTTATTACAATACTGTTTAGGTTTATTTTTTATTTATTGTTTTATCCACTTAATATTTAATTAATCCATTCAGTATTACTGAACTAAACGGTTTACTAGGAATCCCATCAATCATCAATGTAAGATAAATATACCTATTTGGTAATTGCATAAAATCTGTATCACTAAAATACGGCTTCATTTCTTTTGCCCATATACTTGCATCATGGTGTCCAACACGGAAGATAATTTTTGTCCCAACATTTCCAATGACAGCATGTTCAATATCTTTATCTAATTGCTGCATATATTGATGTGCTAAGATCATTCCAATTTTAAACTTACGTAGCTCAGAAAGCATATTCACAAGTGAAAGGGTAGTGTAGTTGTGGAACTCATCTAAGTATACAAAGAAGGGTTTTCTTTCTTCCTCTGGTGTATCTACTCTTGAAAAAGCAGATGAACTAACAGCTGTAACAAGTAGCGCACCAAGTATGTGTGATACGTCAGCACCAAGATGTCCTTTACTTAGATTTACCAATAGAATCTTATTGTTATCCATAATACTACGTACTGAGATATTTTCAGTATTCTCTATTAAAATCCTACGAACAACCGGATATGCCAAAAAACTACCCACTTTGTTCATAATAGGCATTAAGTCATATGGCATATATTTAGGGAATTCTTTTAACCAAAAATCTTTTACCGATTCACTCTCAATATATCGGATAGCAGAACTTCTATAAGATTTATCTAGTAACATATCTAAGATATTCTGAAAGTTTGCTTGTGGCTGATCTAGTAATGCTAGTAAGGTGTAACGTAAAATATGTTCGAGTTTTACACCCCAGGCATCTTCCCAAAGTTTTTTTAAAATGTCTAAAATTCCAGATGCTACTAATGCACGTTTCTCATAGGATACTTTACGGAGTGGATTATACCCAAAGTTACAGTTGATATCAGTTGCATCAAAATATACTAACCTGTGTTTTTCAGATTCAGGAATCTGTTGTAATACTTGTTGAATTAAATCCCCGTGTGGTTCAATAAGACAACATCCTCGATTAAAAAAAATATCCTGTTGAATAAGTGTTTTAATCAGCGTAGATTTACCTACGCCTGTTTGCCCTAATAAATACATGTGTAATAGTCGGTCGTGTTGATTAATGCCAAAAACACGATTTTCATTTCGAAAATTAGAGTATGCAAAATATGAGATATTTGGGTTGAAAAGATACTGCATATAAACAGTATTCATAAGATTTAGTTACTGCGTAGTATGGTTAAATTGCACACAAGAATTTAGAAAGATATAAATATTGTTGCATATTTTGTAAATCTGATATAATTGTCAATACGAAAATTGACGAATATACAATAAAAATATAGTTAATCTTCCATTATTTATTTAATATACTTTATTATGAAACGTATTTACTGGATTTTATTTTTACTAGCAGTGGTCTTAATTGCATTTATCTCTGTAATCAAACTTAAAAAACATACCCCAACAGAAATTGTAAACTTAAAAGAAAATATTAGCAGTAATATTGAAGCGTCAACTTTATCAAGTAAGCCAACTGTTAATAATATATCTTTACAACATCCATCTAATCAGGATAATAATACAAATTTAATCGCAAGTAATAATAAGATACCTACTCAAGTTACACCTACTCAAGGTAAAGTAAACAATACGCAAGTTGAATTAGAAAGTTCAAATACTGTACCGTTACAATCAGGAACTGTATGTCACATCACTTTTCCAAGCGATTACCAACCTTCAACAGTTAGACTAACTACAAATGGAGGTAATTGGTTGCCTTTTATTACGATGGATCTTGATAAAGGGTGTTGGAGTATTAACCAAATCAGTATAGATTCATCTATATCAAGCCAAACGGGATATCTTTCTAATTTCGGAGTTTGGAGAAATAAAACTAATGGTCTTTGTAGTATCGGATTAAATAACAATATAGATAGTGCTAATATTCCTATTAATCAAAATAAGGGTACATGTAGGCAATATAATCATCCTGATAGGTGGTATATTCAAGCGGATGTAGCAAATGTTCCAGAAGGTACAAAACTCGGAATTTGTATAAAATCCGTAGAATCAAGCAATCCAATAACAATAGTCGGTATCCCATATTGTAGCGATTTAAGAACAGTACAATAGATTAGTATATTGCCAAAATATTTTAACATTTTATTATAACGCCAATGAATTGAAATTGGTTATGGTTGTATATTTATTGTAAATTAGAATCATGGTAAATTTTTTAAATATGCTTAGTAACCCCCAGTTTAACTTCCTTTCTTTTTATGAAGTAATGCGGGATTTTAGAAAGGGTGGATTAAATCCAGGTAACTTTGAAGACTTTATTAATACCATTAAAGAACTGCCACCTCATCAATATAGAAGACTAAATGATTATGAGGTATTCGATAAGTTCAAATTAAACGATGTAAATGAGCAAGATTTTAAGGTCATTCTCCGTGAGGTTTTTAAAAGAACACAGAAAAATCACAAGCAATGTTGGCATCCACATGCATCATCTGCAACTTGCAATATAGACGAGTCAGGTGAAATTATCATTAGTGCTGCGCATTCTATTCAAAATAATAAGATTTTGAAGGCTATTTCGGAAGATGGTAATGTCATGGGATATTATTTTGAGAATGAAGGTTTTGAAGGAAAACTGGAACATAAAAATGTTGCATCGATTTTTTGGGGATTTTGTAATTCACATGATTCAATATTTTACCCAATTGAAACATCACCTTATTCAGGCACTGAGGAACAACACTTCTTGTTTGCGTATCGTGGATTTGTTGTAGCTTCTCACAAAAAACTAGAAGGTTCAGCTATATTTAATTACGGAGAACAGTCTGAACATGATATTAAAGAAAATAAAAAAATCTTTGATGATGCGATTCTTACTAAGAATTATTCCATAATAAAAACTGAAGTAATTGAGTTGCCTGCATTTTATCCTATTGCAGCATCTTCATCATTTTATCTTGATTATGACTTTGAGGGAAATAAGATACCTCACTCAGATGAAAGGATGGAGGACTTGTTTATTACTCTTTTACCATCAGAAAATAGAACTTATTTTTTAATAAGTTATTTTACTTGTGATGAACACTTATACAAGAATTTAGCCGATCAATTAAGAAATCGGCAAAACCTAAAATCTGATATTACAATACTATTAGCTGCTCATGTAGAGAATATTTATTTTAATCCTATTTATTATAAAACTTTTATTGAGCAATACGAAAAAAAGTTAGAGTTAATTTTATTCCAATCTCAATTAGATGTTGGAATTATTAGTGATGATGATATTACGATTGTTGATTCTCTGACACCACCTGACTATCTTAGTAATAAATATGGTGTAAATTTCTTTGGATATTAAGATTAAGAAAATGTCCACTTGCAATTTATATACCCTATATTTTTAAACTTGCAATCTGTAGAATTGATTTTATAAGTTCTTCGAGATTGAAATTTGCAATATCTGTAAATAGTCTACCCTACTCAACTTTTAGAGATAGGAAGTTAATATTTTTAAGTTTGTAATAATCATATCAAGATTTTCATTTGTGAGTTTGTAATGATATTAATTTCTTTGAATCTTTAATATTTCGGTTATCTAAGTTCTAACTATTTTTGACAATGACCAGCATAACGTAATTGATTTATTTTAAGCAAGTTACGATAAGGCTGATATGATACTTAATTAAAGAAGTTTCAATAAAGAGATATAGAACCGGTAAATCACAATCTACTTTAAATCAAATAGTTGTATGTGTAATTGATGTAATTACCCTTAGAGATTGTTATAAAAAAATTAAAAAGTGAGAAAAAATGTTGCTAATTTGATTAATAGTACTAAATTTGACAAGAATTCACTTATAAGTGAACTAAAAAGCAAAAAAGAATGTTAACTTCATTAGACTTGTTATTTATAAGTGAATTACGAGATAGTAGAAATAGAGGAATTGTCAGGGGAAATGGCTGGTGTGTATTCTATAATACTAGAAAATGATAATCTAACTTTATTCGATGATTTTATCGCAAATTTTCAAACAAACCATAAAAAAGAGATATTAAATATTTTAAGTACGTTGAGGGGGATAGGTCAGAAATTCGGAGCGAGAGAGCAGTTCTTTAAATTACATGAAGGATTACCAGGTGATGGGGTTGCGTGTTTATTTGATTCACCAAATAAAAAACTGCGACTCTTTTGTGTAAGGTGGGGGTCAGATTTAATTCTCCTAGGCAATGGAGGACTCAAAACTACTGATTCTTGGCAACAAGATCCATCTCTGGAAAAACATGCAAATACAATGATACAAGTTTCAAAAGATATAACTGAAAGATTGAAAACTAAAGAGATTAATTTTTCAGCTAATAGGACAAAATTTATAGGGAATTTAAATTTTATAGAAGATGGAAACGAATAAGGCAAGAAAGTACAATAGTAATCTTATTAAACAATTATTAGAAGAAATTACACCTCTTGAAAAATTAAAAACGGAGAATAAAATGAGAATCGCCGTTCATCTTGATGAATATATAAAAGCGAGAGGTAATCAAGTTTCCTTTGCAAAAGAAGTTGGGAAACAAAAGTCTGTAATTTCTAAATGGCTAAGTGGCTTTAACGATTTTACTATAGATACCTTGACTGAAATTTCTTATGCTTTAGGAATTGATTTTAGTGAGTTAACCAAGCCGACTCCTCAAGAAGTAATTAAGGAAACAAGAGTGGTTGCCGATCAACCGGCAATGACTATTCATACTATTACTGTTTACAATGTACTAGATCGAGATAATCGAGATCATCGAGATTCAGAAAGAATTACATTACAAGGATTAGGCAGCCTCAATGGCTGTCTTTTTGGTAATATGAGCCATAGTGCTTGTAAATCTCAATACAATTAATAATATAAAATGAGCTTAGAAAAAAATAAAGATAATTTATCTACAGGAATTAAAATCAGATTTATTGAATTACTAAACCATACTTTAGTACTTCCAGAAACTCTAGATGCGAATACAATTACCTATACTTTCGATATTTCAGCCGAATTAAAAGCTGATAAGGAGAATAAATTAGTTTTTGTTATCGTTACAATAGAAATATTTAATGAAGGAAAAGTAAATAAATACGGATCAATTTGTGTCAGCAGTATTTTTGAGATAGAGAACTTTGATACAGTAGTTGAAATTACACCCGAAGGAAAAATTAATTTACCCGAGCAACTTTTAGTCATACTTAATTCAGTATCAATCTCAACAACAAGAGGAGTTATGTTTGGTGTCTTTAAAGGGACGTTTTTACATAACGCTATTTTGCCAATAGTAGATCCGAAAATAATTAAGTCTTTAAACAATGATGCAATTAAAAAATCAGAACAAGAGATTTAACTCAAAAACCTAATTTGCAATTTAGGTTGCTTTATTGTATGATGTCTTTTGTTTACTGTTTAGGGATAAGATGCAATTTTTTGAATTTCGAGAATTATGTCATTCCAAAAATCGAGTGTAAATTGTACACTTGTTGCAATCATAGATGATTGTTTCCAAAAAATCTTGTCTATGTGCACAGGCTCGAAATTTTGGCTATTTTCGGCCTCAATTTCTCTAAATAACCTTAGTACATAACACTCTTTGCTGGTTCCAAAAGATTCATTTTTACCATATTCAGGATTTGTATTAAATAACATGTTTAATACATTTTTTTTACCTGTGTAATCACTATTAACCCATACTAAATATGGGTTTTCTAGTTTTTTAAATGCCTTATCGATGAGTGTGTCCCCACCCCAAAAAATAGTGCCAGTAATAAATTGAAAACTACTTAAATTT
>CAZBED010000010.1:0-96378 GCA_964490845.1 uncultured Chitinophagales bacterium
AGGGGAGGTTCGGGCACTGCTATTCATGTTCTGATTACATGACTAATCGGGAATTCTGAATAATTAATAAATGCACTTTCCGTATAGAATTGCACTTGCGCTTTCCCCTCCACAAGGGGGAGATATAACTTGTAGTAATTATTTCTGTAACAACTTCTGATAGATATCAATGTACCGGTCTGCCATGATTTTTACATCGTACTTTTTTTTGGTTGCTGCACTGATCTCAGCACGATTATAAACTTGTGTGCTGTGCGGATGTGCCAGAATATGTGCTTTCACCGTCTCTATGGAAAATCCATCTGACAGTATACCATTCGTGTTGTTCACAATATCTTTCATCCCTCCTGCATTGTTGCTGATGACCGGCGTGCCGCAAAACAGGGACTCCAGCACAACATTGGGGAAATTGTCTTCCTCGGACGGAATTAAAAAGTAATCGGCAGCGGCGTAATAGAGGTTTAGTTTTTCCAAAGAATTGATTCTGCCCGCGAAAGATATGTTGCCGCTTTCTTCGTTGGAGTTGCCTCCGCCGATTGCAATAAGCCGGATGTTTTGTCCGGATAATTCTTGAGCCAGCAGCTGAATCAAGTCAAACCGCTTGCGCCGTGTTTCCAGGCGTTCACACACAAAGAGAAGAATACACTCATCTGCCGGCAGCCCTAATTGCCGGCGGGCTTCGGATTGGTCTACATAGTGCAAGGCGTCATTTCGGATGCCATAGGGAATATGATGATAGGTGAAGTGCTGAATCAGTGAACGTTTTTTGGCTTCTTCCAGCAGCCATACCGACGGAGATACGATATGAATGGGATACGGAAAATGCTGAACGATAGATGATTTGATTTTCAGGAATTTTTGGTCTACCCCGGCCATTTGCGGGTTGTTCAACTGGTCAATCGGATAGTTGAAGCAGCCCATAAAAGGACTGACGTCGTGTATGGTCCAGACTATCGGTTTTTTTATTTTCTTAAAGAAGGACGGATAGTTGATGATACGCGGAATCCAGTGCAGGTTGATGATGTCGGCTTCCTGCACCGCCGGCAGCGATTCTATATCGTAATCGCTGTAAGGAGTACCCAGGTATTCACATTTTGGATGGTATTTCTTCAGCAGACGCTCGCGGATATGCCCGGCGGCTAACGGAATCCCGATTTTATTGCTCATCCGTTGTAAAAAAGTGGGATGTTTGAAGGGAATAGGAACGCTGTTTTCCACCGGAATCGGATGGTTGCTGATACAGATGAACGATGAATGGATTTGCCTGCGGAGCAGTTCCTCGTGCAGACGGATGCAGGCAACGGCGGCTCCACCCCCAGGAAATGTATTGATATGTACTACCTTCATCCTTTTGCTGCTCAAAGATAGAAAAAAGTAACAGCTATCTTTTATTTATGGAATGAACAAAAAAGAGTGCAAATACGCTTACATTTGCCTGCAGATAATTGCTGTCTTCTAATTCTATTTTGTGCAAACGCCTGTATTATTATTGTTGTTCAATCGCCCGGACTATTCCGCTGTACTGCTGGACAGGATGGCGGCTGTTCCTGTTCCCAGGGTTTATGTTGCTATTGACGGCCCGAGGGCTTCCCATCCGGATGATGTGCAGCAAATTGCTATGGTAAAGGAGCTGGTGGAGAAAACTCATTTTCAGACAAAGGAGATATATACCCTGTATCAGCCTCAAAATCTGGGTTGCCGTCATGGTGTAAAAGCGGCATTGGACTGGTTTTTCAGTAAGGAGGAAAGGGGTATTGTGCTTGAAGATGATTGTATTCCCGATATCAGTTTCTTTCCGTTTTGTGATATACTGCTCGAAAAGTATGCGCAGGACGAAAGGGTGTTTGCAATATCCGGAGACAACTTTTTACTGGATGAAGTGAAAATTCCGGAGAGTTATTATTTCTCTAAATATTTTCATTCCTGGGGCTGGGCCACATGGAGGCGCTCCTGGGAAAAGTATGACTTTATGATGGATACATTTCCTGATTTTATCGGAAAAAACAGGATAGACCATTACCCTTGCTCAGAAGTGGAAAAATTGCATTGGATAGCTTTTTACAAAGATATGCGTCAGCGTCTGGACTCCATCAATTCCTGGGCGTATCCGTTCTGTTACAGTTTGCTGAAAGAGCAGGCAGTCTGTATCGTTCCGGCAAAAAATCTGGTACATAATATCGGATTTGACGGTTCTGCCACTCATACCAAAAATACGCCTTACTGGTATCATTACCTGAGAACCGAACCATTGACCATTACCAGCCATCCTCGGGAAGTTGCCGTCAACCAGGAGGCAGACCAGGCGGATTTTGACTTTACGATAAGGCGTATGTATTCGCCGCCCTATCTGAAACGCGCACAGCTTAAAGTCCGGCAGTTGCTGGAACGGCTGAAAAAATAGCGGGAAAGTTTAAATGTCAGATTTTAGCAGTCCCTAAAAAATACTTACCTTTGGAGATATTATGTAGTTGTAAAAAATAACGGTTCTTAAAAACATAAAAATCCCGCATTTAGTATAATCAACCATGCAAGAAGAAAACTGGTCATATACCATCCGCAGCCATCATGCATTTTCTTTCCGCTCATTAAAAGAAGTATGGCAGTACCGTGATTTGCTGTTCAAATTTGTAAAACGCGACATTGTCACCAACTACAAACAGACCATACTGGGGCCGTTGTGGTTTTTTATACAGCCGATACTGACCACTCTAATGTTTATGATTGTATTCAACCGGGTGGCAAAACTCTCCACCGATGAAATACCGCCGGTGTTGTTTTATTTATCAGGAGTAACTGCCTGGAATTATTTTTCGGAATGCCTGACTAAAACTTCCACCACCTTTAAAGACAATGCCTATATTTTCGGCAAGGTATATTTTCCGCGATTGATACTGCCATTATCAATCATTGTATCCACCCTGCTGAAATTTCTGATACAGTTCGGCTTATTTATCGGCATTCTGTTGTACTATATCCTTACGGGGTCCTTTCACCTGTCGCTGTCCTGTCATCTACTGCTGGTTCCGGTGTTACTGCTTATGATGGCCGGCATCGCGCTGGGTTCCGGAATGATTATTACCTCCATGACCACCAAGTACCGCGATTTATCTTTTCTGATTCAGTTTGGGGTGCAGTTGCTGATGTATGCCACTCCGGTGATCTATCCTTTGTCCACTGTTATCAGAAGCAAATACAGCCTGTTAATATTAGCCAATCCCATGACACCAATTGTGGAGACATTCCGGGTAGCCTTTTTGGGAAAAGGGATTTTTAACTGGATGCACCTGGGGTATAGTTTTGTAGCGATGGGGGTTTTGTTGATTATAGGGTTTTATTTTTTCAGTAATACAGAAAAAACATTTACCGATACCGTCTGATATGAGTGATACCGTCATAAAAGTTGAACACTTAAGTAAGCAATACCGGCTCGGAGAAATCGGAACGGGATCCCTCAGCCATGACTTAAACCGGTGGTGGCACCGCATCAGAGGAAAAGAAGACCCCTATCTCAAAATTGGTGAAATTAATGACCGAACCCAAAAAGGGGATTCCAAATATGTATGGGCATTGAGAGATATTAACTTTGAAATAAAAAGAGGAGAAGTATGGGGTGTGGTCGGAAAAAATGGAGCGGGAAAATCTACCCTTCTTAAACTATTATCACGGGTGACTTCTCCTACAACCGGGGAGATAAAAATAAAGGGACAAATGTCTTCATTACTGGAAGTCGGCACTGGATTTCACGGAGAGTTGACCGGACGGGAAAACATCTTTCTGAACGGTGCCATTTTGGGTATGAAACATAAACAGACCGCTTCTAAGCTGGATGAGATTATTGCCTTTTCCGGGGTGGAAAAATATATTGATACGCCTGTGAAACGCTACTCTTCCGGTATGTATGTTCGTCTGGCCTTTGCCGTTGCCGCCCATCTGGATACCGATATCCTGATCCTGGATGAAGTGCTTGCGGTGGGTGATGCCAGTTTTCAGCGCAAGTGTTTGGGAAAAATGAATGAGGTTTCTGCAAATGAAGGAAAGACGGTTTTATTCGTCAGCCATAATTTATCGCAGGTGCAGGGCTTGTGCAAGAAAGGTATGCTGCTCGAAAACGGGCAGTTAAAAATGACGGGTGATATCAACAAGGTGGTGAACGAATATACGATTGCGGGCAGAAATAACAATGAGATTGACATCACCAAAATTCCAAGAATAGGACCTAAAGCATCCTATTTTAATATCACGAAAGTGAGTATAAAAAATCTCACTAATGAAGATGAGCAGGTCTTTACGGAAGAGGATAAGGTAGTACTGGAGATTACCTTTATCAGCACACAAGCCGTCAAAGATTGTGTGATTGCGTTTACAATTTCTGATTTGCACGGAAGTACCCTAATGGATTGCCGTTCCACACAAAACTATCCGGTCATGAATGTGGAGGCCGATGTGGAACATACGATAGCTGCCTCCTTTAATTTGCCTTTGCGTTCAGGTAATTACCAGCTGAATCTGGGAGCCGCCAGTTTTTATGGTATTCTAGAGTATATCCCCAGTGTGGCAAGCATTGAGATATTGCCGAAACTAAATGAAAACGAAGACGCGCTATATAAACCCAGCGCGGGAATATTATTGTTTTATCCAAAATGGGAATTGCACAGATGATAAAGAAATGCCTGGAAATAATTGCGAAATGGATTGCCGACTCTCCGTTCTTATGGAAACTATCCACTCCGCTGATCTATTTATCGAACCATATACAGGCGTATAAAAAAAGCAATACCCCTCAGGCAGTAGTACAAGACTCTTTTCTGGTACAACACTTAGGAGAGCCGGTAGTGAAGAACGGCCCGTTCAAAGGCATGGTTTATCCATCATTTCAGTCGGTGGGCAGTACCATTTTTCCAAAAATTATCGGCAGCTACGAAGCAGAATTGCACCCCACGATTCAAATGCTTATCGGCCAAAAGTTTGACAGCATATTTGATATTGGATGTGCGGAAGGGTATTACGCCATTGGATTTGCCTTGCGAAATCCCGAAGCCAGAATATTCGCGTATGATATCAACGATACTGCCAGAGAGCTGTGCCGTCAAATGAGCGTATTGAATCAGGTACAGGAAAGGGTAAGCATAGAAACAGCGTTTGCCCAGGAAACATTTGAACAGCTTCCGCAGGAGAGCAATATTCTTATTATTTGTGATTGCGAAGGGTATGAACTGGAGTTGTTTACGGCAACGGCCCTGCCGTTTTTGCGGAAAGCAACCCTATTGATAGAAACCCATGATTTTATAAATCCGGATATTTCTGTTCAGCTTCAGAAATTACTCAGCGAAAGTCATACCATTCAGATTATACAGAGTGTGGACGATATTCTGAAAGCAAAATATTACAGCTATAAAGAACTGGAAGGGTTGCCGCTACCCAAGCGCAGAGAACTGGTAAAAGAAATGCGTCCGGCAATCATGGAGTGGATAGTGGCGGTGCCTAAATAAGATGACCATTGGAAAACCGGCCGATACATATTGCTATAACGCTAAATGAAAAGTATCTGATTCCAGCCTGTGTGATGCTGACATCCCTGCAGGAAAATAACCCGCAACATACATTTCATGTCCACATCATTACGGATTTTAAGAGTATTAAACTATCCTTGCTGAAGTCGGTTATCCGAAGGTATGGAAATTCTTTCTCAATGTATGTTCTGGATGATTCGTTCATTAGCAGGATGAAGCATTTTAAATTATCCAATCATGCCCAACTTGCCAATTATTACCGATTGTTTTTGACGGAAATACTCGCGGAGACTATAGACAAAATTTTATACCTGGATGTAGATATGGTTGTTCAGGGCGATGTGGCTGAGCTATACGATGTCTCGTTAGACGGAAATGCAATTGCGGCGGTATCCGCGTCAACATCCCCGGAAGAGACGAATGCGTTATTGAATATTCCCGGTGGATATGAATATTTTAATTCAGGGGTGTTGCTGGTAAATCTGAATTATTTCAGAAACGAAAAACTGGCAGATCGATTTACTGAATATGTTACCCGGAATGCCGAAAAAATAAAATACTGGGATCAGGATGTGCTGAATGCATTGTTGTATGACAAGAGGATTACCCTGAGCAAAGAATGGAATGTAGATCAGCATATTTATACACTATATCCTTCTTTGGACGTTAAAATCATCCATTTTACAGGAACGCACAAACCCTGGAATATTCCCTATTGCACACATCCGCTGAGAGCGGAATATTTTAAATATCTCCGAAGAAATCAAATGGTATTTCTGGCAGATAAGATTTTAGAAATAAGTCAAAAAATAAAGAACAGGATAACGCGAAGATAGATTATTGAAAGAAAAAGCAGGAATTGTTTAATTTAGTACGATTTATATGGCAGCGAAAAATATTCTAATTACAGGTGGTGCGGGTTTTGTAGGTTCCTCTATGGCGCTATCCCTCAAATCTAACTATCCGGAGTATCAGATTTATGTACTGGATAATTTAAAACGAAGGGGCTCCGAGCTGAATATTCCTCGTTTGAAATCAGCGGGTATCCATTTTATTCACGGCGATATCCGTAATAAGGAAGATTTTGACGGCTTACCGAAGATAGACTGTATACTGGAAGCCAGCGCAGAACCGTCCGTGCTGGCGGGTATAGATTCCACACCGGATTATCTGGTGAACACCAATTTAAACGGTACCATTAACTGCCTGAATTTTGCTACTAAAAACAAATCGGACTTTATTTTTCTGTCCACATCCAGGATTTATCCTATTGAACGCATAGAAAGTATCAAGTATGAAGAGACAGATACACGGTTTGAAGTAGCCGCACAACAGTCGTTCGCCGGTATCTCCCCGAAAGGGATGGCGGAAGATTTTCCACTGGAGGGCTATCGTTCCTTATATGGCACCACCAAACTGGCTTCCGAATATTTTATCCAGGAGTATAAGCAGTTTTTCGGATTGAGAACGGTTGTCAATCGCTGTGGCGTACTAACAGGGCCCTGGCAGATGGGCAAAATTGATCAGGGTGTTGTGGTGCTGTGGGTGGCCAGGCATTTTTGGAAACAACCGTTGAGCTATATAGGGTATGGCGGGAAGGGAAAGCAGGTACGTGATATGCTGCATACCGATGATTTGTACCGGCTCATCGACTGGCAGTTGCATCATCTCGATGATATAAACGGAGAAATTTTCAATGTCGGTGGTGGCAGGGAAATATCTGTATCATTGCAGGAGCTGACCCGGCTTTGTGAAGAAGTGAGCGGAAATAAAATCACCATACAGGAAGTGCCAGAAAACAGAACCGCGGATATAAGAATCTACCTGACGGATAACTCGAAAGTAACGCAAAAAACAGGTTGGAAACCGAATATCCAGCCCAAACAAATTATACAGGAGGTGTACGACTGGATACAATCGAACGCTTCACAACTGGAGTCTATTTTAAAGTAATGCCTTGAAGAAAACGGTACTATATCCTGAACTGACAATTACCCGAAAGTTGCCTCCCAATTTTGAGGAGATGCATCCGCTAAAGGATACCTTTATCCATTTGACAGAAACATTCCCGCCGATTTGTCGAATTGAAATCGACAATGCCTATTTGTCGCCATTTGGCGTGGTCTATAAAAATGGTAAGGTGGTGGAGGAGTCCGTTTACTCCATGTTTAAGGCGAATTCTTTTTACCTGAGTTTCTTCAAAAAACGCCTGCTGAACAGGGTGGTAAAAGTAGATTGCGATTGCCTTATTGCGCACAATTCGTATTTTCAAAATTACTACCATTGGTTGCTGGAGGCTGTGCCACGACTCTATATTATGAGAGACGAAGCGCCACGGCTCAGCCTTATCTTAAATGCTGACTCGCCGGGATTTATAAGACAGTATGCGGAGTTGTTCGGCTTTAAGGAGATTATTTATGTAAAAGAAAATTTTCTGGCAAAAGCCAGGAAGGTTGTTTTCCCAAGTTACACCTCACGGGGGCTTGCAATGTATGAACCTGTTTTGCGTGATATGGCAAAGTGGATAATAGAAAAATTTGCCATTACCATTCCTGTGAAAGCGACCAAGAATATTTTCATCACCCGAAAAAACGCCAGATACAGAAGGCTGCTCAACGAAGCACAGGTAATAGATTACCTTGCCGCAAATGGGTTTGAGATTGTTACATTGGAAGACCTGACTGTTAAGGAACAGATAGAATTATTTGTGCAGGCGAAAAATGTAATCGGTACACAGGGCGCCGGTATGTCCAATATGATTTATGCGGTTCATGGCAAACTGCTGGTTACCATCATTCATGAAGAGCATCCGGATGACGCCTATTATAACCTGACTCACATGTATGGCACTGATTGTTATTATTTTCAATGTCCGGGTGCTGGAAACTTCAGTTATAAAAACAACGATGATATTACCGCGGATATGGATAAGTTGAAGGCTGTGTGTGAAAAGTATATTTTTAATTCAGAACAAAAAGAATTATGAAACTGAGTGTGGTTATACCAGCGTACAATGAACAGGATAGTCTGCCAGAAACGCTGAATACATTATACGCTACCTTGCAACGGGAAAATATAGATCATGAGATTGTGGTGACGAATGACAACTCGAGTGATAACACACTGAAGGTGCTGGAGGATTTGTCAAAGACCATCCCGACACTTGTGTTTTATACCAACTCCGGCCCCAATGGATTTGGGTATGCGGTGCGTTACGGCCTCGAACGCTATACCGGCGATTATGTGGCGGTGATGATGGCTGATTTGTCAGACGATCCTAATGACCTGGTCAAGTTTTACAGGAAAGCCCTCGAAGGGAATTACGATTGTGTGTTTGGTACCCGGTGGGGCAACGGAGGAAAGGTGATAGATTACCCGGTATTAAAAAGAAGGATTAACCGGCTTGCGAATTTAATAGTAAAACTTGTTTTCCGGTTTAAATATAATGATTGTACGAATGCATTTAAACTCTACCGCCGCGAAACGATGGAAGGGTTAAAACCATTTCTGTCTCCACATTTTAACCTTACGCTGGAGCTGCCGCTCAAGGCCATAGTAAGAGGATATTCGTACGCCGTTGTCCCCAACTCCTGGACGAACAGGAAATACGGAGAATCCAAGCTGAAAATAAAGGAGATGGGCAGCCGGTATTTTTTTATACTGATGTACTGCTGGATTGAGAAACAGTTTTCTCGCGGGGATTTTATGAAAAAGCCTTAAATCTTTTTAAGCCGATAGAATGTAATTCCTTCCGTATCATCTTTCCGGTATTCCAACACGTAAGGCACTAACTGCGCCGGTAATTGGGAATGCCTGTAAACAAAGGCAAATTCTATATGGTGCAGCCGGATGAAATCCAGCTGACTCTGCTCCACAGAAACAAAATGCTTTTTTCTCTTTTGTACCTGTATGAATTTATTAAAAGTAGCGTTTTCAATAATTTCTTCTTCCGTTCTCCTTAAAATTGGGTTGTAACTTTTGGGTATATCAAAAATGCTCAGGCAAACCGGATTATAATCGGGATAGAAGATATTCAGATAGGGATAAGGGGCGTACATGTTTATATTCTTGGTAAAAACAGAGCTAAAGTCATCACCCGATTTAAAAAAAATTGAGGCTTTCCCATTGTAGTGGGTTTTTAAATAGTGTAATGTAGATGGCTGAATGGGTGTTCCCCTGCTGAATAATCCGCCCTGTTTAATGGAAAGCAATAAGAACAGAATTGCCACCAGTTTTACAACTGTCTTGCCTTGACTGAACGAAAATATGAACAGGATAAAACAAATAATCGCGGATAGAGGGACATAAATATTCGTCCACAACTGCACCGCATCCACCCTGTTGAAGAATATGGCGTAGGCCAGGATGGAAGAAAAATGCAGCACGATAACAAACAATATAACCCTATAGTGTTGGCGGACTTTTTTCCAATCCGGAGATACAACAAAAACACTCAATGCGAAGTAAGGCAACAGGCTTAATATGCTTTTTATTCCTTGCCCGGCAAAGCAGTTAAAAGCAGTCTTAAAATAATACAACAGTGAAATCGTGTCTTTGGCGGAAGGAGTGGCGCCGTTTGCTAATCCGGTTTCCCGATTAAGGTGGTTTATCCATAAAGTGTATAAACCGATTAGGATAAGCGCACCGGACATCCAGAGTCCGTGGAATATAAAATCCCTGAAGCCGGTTTCTTTTAAAGCGAATAATAAAAGGATATAGACAGCGAGGCAGATAAATACTGCCGGCGCAATTACCACACAGCAGAGTACACACAACATTGAAATAAAAATCAGAGGAATGATTTTTTTGGATGGGCTAAGCAATATTCCGTAATAGGCTACCATCGCACCAAAAAGATACTTAGGCTGAAATAATAAACCATTGTCCCACCAGTCACCGCGTGTAAACAAGGTAGAGCGAGGGATATAAAACGAAAGGCCGCACAATAGTAAGATACCGGCTGCGTGAAAATATGGATATTTTTTTGGGGGCAGAAAAAAACATTCAATAATGGCAGCGGCACCGGCTACATAAAAGACAATACAGAAGGTAAACACATGAAAGTAAAAAGCGATAAAAGGAGGTTGTTTAAATGCCAGACTTACAAAGGCGCCGTACCATAATTCGCCATAATGATAAAGAGTTCTGGCAGAAGCAGCACCGCTGTACCAATCCGAATAATAACTCTCGATGCCAGTTTTGTTCAGGTGCTGAATGTTTTTGGCATAATTATAAAAATCGCCGTACACCTGATAGATATCCCCTGTTCCGGGATGATACAGTTTTAGAAGGAGAAACAGATATCCTGCAATGACGATGCCTGTTTGTACCAAGACTGCAGGGAGTTTTATTTCTGAGCGCAGGGATGACAATGCTGTTTTGACATCCTTCAGATAATTATGAGTATATAGCCAGTAACCCATACTAAAAGAGAGGACAGCAATACCCGCATTAATGGTAATGCCTCGTGTTTTAAAAAGAGAATAGATAGTAATTATCGAAAAAAAACCGGCTGTCAGAATCAGGAATTCCCTGAAGAAAGGGCGGTCTTTAGGTGTTTTGATAAAAGCAACGATTACATAGCCTGCGCTGTATGTCACCAAAAAAGAAACCAGCACGAGCAAAAAATTGGATATAAGTATGGATGCCATGTATTCGGATTAGATAGCGCTGTAGTCGGATAGGTGGAATTCATACCCTCATACGATAACAAAGGTATTAATAAGAGGCATTATTATCAAAAAATATATGACGGCCGAAAATTCTTATTTAAAATCCTTTAAAATATAAAGCATGTCCATTGACGAAGGGGACAATGTGTCTTTGATTTCTTTTTCTACAAAGGGCATTATCAATCCGGGAAGTGTTGCGCCGGCCTGCGTCAGAATATATTTTACACGGGCTTCTTTTATAAAGTCGAGCTGGCTGTGCTCTATTGAAACAAAAGTGTTTTGTTTTTTTTGCTTTTCTACATATCGGTAAAACAAAGAGCGTTTTAAATATTTCTGCTGATAACTGCTGATATAAGGGTCTTCGCTCAGCAAAGTATCGAATTCGGATAAACAATATGGATGATAATTATTGATATAGAGTTTAATGTAATTGTAGGGGTAGTAATTGTTCTTGTCGTATCCGGCAACATGGTTTGGTTTGGATTTGGGATAAAATACTGCAATCTCTCGGGTATTATCGGCATGGATATTATCGGTAAGGTAATGTGCTGAAGCAGTATATTGTTTGAAATTCATACCCCTCTTGTTGGAAAAAATATAAGGATACAAGAGTAGTAGTATCAAGAAAACACTATAAATTTTTATGGATACGGATGAGACACAGGCATTGACAGAGACCAGTATGAAAAATAAAAAGACGGCCATCAGTGGAATATAAACGGTTGTCCAGAATTGAGTACCGTCGAAATCAAAATGAAATATACCGTAAGAAAGCGCTGAGGTGAATGTAAGGATAATAGCAAACAGGGTGACGGAGAGATACTTTTTCCATAATAACTTTCCGCCAAACAGAAGCAGCCCGAAAAATGGAAGGGTGCTTAACGCAAACTTTATCATGGTGCCCGCCGTGCAGTTAAAGAGCGTCTTATAATACAAAATATCCTTCAGCTGACTGGTAACGGAGAAATCTTTTTCAAAGGAAATATCAGAAGACAGGAACTGTTTATTTAATACACCGATAAAGAGTGCATAAGCTGCAATAAATACAACGATAAAGCCGATAGGCAGTGTTAGCCGATAGGCAGTGTTAATCGAAATTTCTTTTATTAGAAGCAACGCACCAATAAATAACACCAATGCCATCAATATTGCGGGTGCCGTTGAAGTATTAATTAAAAGTACAGAAAGTAATAACAATACCGTATTGTAATATTCTTTTCTGAATAAACACAAAAATACCCAAATGAGCAGTATTGTTATCGGCGCATATTTGATATTAGACAGGATGGTGTCATTTCCCCAGCTTAAGCTGAAAAACGGGATGGATGACGGGAAATAAAAAACAATACCCGCCAGTATAAACATCAGAAATGCCAGCCCCCAGTGATACCAGACTGATTTTTCGAAAAAAAACTCTGCAATGGCTTTACCACCTAAAACAATCATAAGCAGAAAGTTCGGAAATACTGCAAAATAAAAAACCTGTAGCGTATTGTGACGAAATAGAGCGGTAAAAAACGCACAATACCAGAGCTCACCATAGTGATACAGATTCCGAAGTGGTTCTTTAAAGAATAGGTTTGACTGAATGCCTTCCGCCCCTATGATATTGAGCTTGTCAATATAAGTAGCATAAATAGTATGGTCTACCATGAGCCAGATATAAGGCCGTTCTTTTATTCCGAACAATAAAAAATACAGTAAGGTATAGAGGATCGTCAGCAATAATAACTGTATGGCAATAGACTTGACATCTAACCTGAAAACAGGTTTTAATACAGGGCGATGATACAGGAAGTAAAATAAGAACAATAACACAAACCCGGAATTAATCGTGATGAGGTGTGTTTTAAAAAAAGAATACAAAATCACAATACAGCAGGCACCCAATACATTTTTTATAAATTCTGTCTGCGCGGAAGGCTTGCTGTCTTTGGAGGTAAGACTAAAAATAAGATGCCCTGAAACATACGTGAGAAGATACGTTAAAAAGGTGTAACCTATATTATTAAGAAAGCCGATATGCATAGTGGTGCTGCCTGTTTACTCAACCAGCGATTTAAAAACACTGATTACATATTCTACATCCTTTTGTTCCATCGGATAATACAAAGGAAGTATAATACTTCTGTCGCTGGCGTCTTCTGAGACCGGAAGGGATAATCCTTTGCTGTATTCTTTATAGGCCGTTTCGCGGTGACTGCTGACAATGCCTCTTCGTGTGGATATGCCCTTGTCTAACATTGCCTGCATTAAATCATTCCTGCTGATGCGGCATTCCGGTTTAAGATAAACGCTGTACGACTGGTAATTGCTGAAATAACCTGCAGCTTCTATTGGTAACCGTACTGTTGCGATGTCTTTAAACGCGTCATTGTATTGTTGTGCAATTTTTCTTCTTTCTGCAACAATGAAGTCCAGTTTTTCCAGCTGTTTAATCCCCACTGCCGCCTGGATATCGGTCATTCGGTAGTTATAGCCCAATTCGATATGGTCTTCAAAAATGATTTTATTCGATTCGTGCCGTACCCTGTCGTTCACACTCATCGCATGCTGTCTCAGTAGTTTAATGCGGTCCCTGTACGCTTCGTTATTGCTGGTAATCATGCCGCCATCGCCGGTCGTAATCACCTTGCGCGGATGAAAGGAAAAACAAACCAGATCCGAATGGCTGCCGATTTTTTTACCCTTATAGGAAGAGCCCGCGGCGCAGGCAGCATCTTCTATCAATATCAGATTTTTCTCTGTACACAATGCCTTAAAGGCGTCAATATCGGCGGGCATACCAATTTGGTGTACGACCAATATCGCTTTGGTTTTGTCAGTAATTCTCTTCCGCACATCTTCCACATCTAAGTTATAGGTTTCGGGATTTATTTCTGCAAATACCACTTTTGCACCCACATACCTTATAGAATTCGCTGTTGCCACATAACTCATCGATGGGCAAATCACTTCATCTTCCGGGCCTACTCCGGCCACTATCATCGCAAGATGAAGCGCGGTCGTACAATTGGACAAGGCTACCGCATATTTACTGCCAACATAGTGTGCGAACTTTTCTTCAAATTCCTGTACGCGCGGCCCCTGTGTTACCCATCCGGTCAGGATGGTGTCATAAGCGTTTTGGGCATCGTCTTTGTCTAAATAGGGTTTGGCAACAGGAATCATGAGAAATTATTTTTGATCTTGTAAGTTAAAATACCAGTCCGATAATGTCTTCAGTCCTTCTTCCAGCGTAATGCTTGGCCGGTATCCTAACAATGTATTTATTTTGCTCAAATCGGCGATTCTTTTCTTGACCGGATTTACGGAATTGGCTTCTTTAAATACCGGTTCCAGTTGGCAGTTGTTTACTTTCAATAAGGTTTCCAGTAATTCTTTCAAAGAGGTTTCCCGCTGGACGCCCACATTAAATACTTCGTCCGTTACATCTGCCAATAACGCCAGGATATTGCTGTGAGCCACATCTTTCACATGTACAAAATCCATAGTGTCCGTTCCGTCTCCGAAGATGGCCGGTTGTTTATTGTCGCGGATGCAGTCCAGCCATTTTATCATGACTTCCGTATATTTTCCGTCGGTATCCATTCGTTCCCCGTATACATTGAAATATCGTAAGGCGACGTAATCCAGGTCATGCATAAATTTATAGGAACGGAATAGCTGTTCACCCCACATTTTTGCCGCTCCGTAGAATGTCTGGTTGTTATATGGGTTGTCCGTTTCCGGAGTTGGGAAGTGCTGAGCCAGCCCATAAACGGATGCACTGGAGCTGTATATTACTTTCTTTACAGAGTGTTTCTTACAGAGTTCCGCCACATTAAACGTAGCATGCAGCATCACATCGAAACCATCTTGCTGGTTAGCCGCGCAGGCATTGATGCGCAGAGCTGCCATGTGGAAGACATAATCGCAACCGGCGATGCATTTCTCCAATAAGGCAGTATCCCGGATATCACCTTCAATGAATTCCACCATCGGGTTATGGATGAATGACTGCATATTATAATGCGAACCCCGTATCAGGTTGTCGATAATGATAATCTTTTTAGGATGGTGCTGTAACAGTTCTTCTACTACATAAGAGCCTACAAATCCGGCTCCGCCAGTTACCAGAATCGTGGCATCGGTAATCTTATTGTTCATGTCACAAAGATAAAGATTATTTGAGTTCTTTCCATGCCATTTCAGCTATGGTTAATCCTATGGAGAGCGATGCTGTTGCTGCCGGTGAAGGCGTATTCAGCACATGGATGATATTGTCATGCTTTTCTATGATAAAATCATCTACAACATTTCCGTTTTTGTCCATGGCAGAGGCCCGTACTCCGGCATCTCCGGGCAGCAGGTCATCCATTTGCAGCTCGGGCAGCAGGCGCTGCAATGCGGCAGTGAACGCTTTTTTGGAATAGGAACGCCGCATCTCGCCGATTCCGGTACGCCAGTTCTTAAACGCCATTTTTAAAAATCCTTTGTATGTAATGGATTCCAAAAGTTCTTTCCAGACAATGTCTGATTTATGATACCCTTCGCGTGCGTACGCCAGCACGGCATTTGGCCCGGCCTCCACGCCGCCCTGAATAAAGCGGGTGAAATGTACACCCAAAAACGGGAAGTTAGGATCCGGAACAGGATAGATAAGGTGCTTTACGAGGTGTTCTTTTTCTTTCTTTAATGTATAATACTCCCCGCGGAACGGAATGATTTTTACCGCCACCTCTTTCTGTGTCATTCGGGCAATCTTATCAGAATATAAGCCGGCGCAGTTGATTAATAATTTTGTGGAATAACTGCCCTGGTTGGTAATTACTTTTATTCCATCCGGGGACGGTTGTATATCGACTACTTTCTGATTCAGCTCAATGACACCCCTTGTTGCCTTGATTTTTTCGGCATATTTTTTTGAAACGGCTGTATAATCAATAATGCCGGTTTGCGGCACAAAAATTCCTTTGATGCCGGCGCAATGCGGTTCGTGTTGTTGGATTGCTTTTTTATCCAGCCATTCCATGCCCGTCAATCCGTTTTCCAAACCCCGCTGGTAGATATTTTGCAGGCGCTCCAATTCATCTTCACGGGTGGCGACAATAATCTTTCCGCAAATATCGTATGGAATATTTTCTGCATCACAGAATTCCAGCAGCATTTTATATCCGCGCAGGCAGTTGACGGCGCGCAAACTTCCGGGTTTGTAATAAATACCGGAATGTATCACACCGGAATTATTGCCGGTCTGATGCCGGGCTATATCCGCTTCTTTCTCTAAAATCAGGACATTTACTCCGGGTTGTTGTTCCAGCAGATGCAGGGCTGTAGCCAATCCTACGATGCCGCCGCCGATAATGATAATGTCGTACATCTTATTGTTCAGCAGTATTTAAATCAATGATTTTATCAATAATAAACACCGGCCTTTTGCGGCTGGCATCCAGCGTCCTCCATAAGTATTCGGCAATGATACCCAAAGCGATATTGGTTAACCCAAAGCCAAGAAGCAGGATGGATGTCAGCGCCGGCCATCCGGAAGCTAAGTCATTATACAATAGCTTACGCGACGCGATATAGACAGTCCAGAAAATTCCAAACGTAAAGAACAGCATTCCCATCAGTGATACAAAACGGATAGGAGCATAAGAGAACGCTACGAAGGAATCAATAAACAATTTTATTTTTTTGCTTAGTGTCCATTTTGATTTTCCGATGGCTCTTTCTTTCTTATTGTACAGAACAGATGTTTGTGCGAATCCCATGCCCAGTATCTGTAAGAATATGGAAGAGTTGGACTCAATATTATCGTTGAGTTGCCGGGTGACTTTGGAGTTAAAGAAAACAATATCGAACCCTTTATCCGGAAAATTGGGAAAGGCAAATTTTTGCATCATTCGCGCATAAAACCGGGAAAATAAAGTTTCAAACCGGGAGTTGTTGGTGTTGTTACGGTTGGCCCAGACAATATCAAAACCGGAAACAGCTTTTTCATACAACTGAAATACCAGCTCCAGAGGATCCTGTAAATCGGCATACATAAAGGTAACGTATTCCATTTTTGCATGTACGATACCGGCCCTTAGGGCGGCATGAGAGCCATAGTTTTTCGAGAATGAAATAAGTTGAGTAGAATAGTTTTTGAATGTTTGCAGCTGCAATAGTTCAAATGAACCGTCTGTGGAACCGTCACTGACAAAAATAATTTCAATCGGGATATGCTGTTTGTCAGCAAAGAATTCATTCAAAGCAGAGACCAGAACAGGTACGCCTTCGGCTTCATTGTATAAAGGAATAATTATGGATATACCTTTTTTCATATTATTCTTGCCGGATTACCGACCACCTTAGTATTGTTTTCGATATTTTTAATGACATTACTTCCCATACCAATCAGTACATTATCTCCGATTTGGATATTGTTGATGATGTTGGAGCCACTCCCGATATAACAATTATTGCCAACCGTTGTGTACCCTGCAATGCATATATTTGAACCAATCAGGGTATAGTCGCCGATAGAGGAATCGTGGTGGATAACGGTATTGGGAAGTACACAGACATGGTTACCTACTCTTGCATTGGCAGTTATGACAACTCCGGCATAAATCAAACAATTGATGCCAACCTGCGCATTTTCTGAAACAGATGCTCTTGGATGAATGACGGTAGCAAACCTGCTCTGCGGAATACCTAAAGAATCAATAATCTGTTTACGGATAGTATAGCTGGTTGGACTGCCCGGAACCGCCAATACTTTGGCGTTCGGGTGTTTTTCAAAAGCGCTTCTGTCCATTACCGAAAACCCGGTGGGTGTCGTTCCCTGTTTTTCTTTGGTATCGTCTACAAAGCCGATAAACGAGAAATTTTTTCCTAAACAATCTAATGCTTCTAATCCATTGCCGTTATAGGGAAAAATGAGTAACTCCTCCATTAATACTTGTTTATCGCCTCAATTACGTGACTCACCTGTTCATCGGTTAATTCGGCGTACATCGGCAAAGACACACAATGCGCAGCTAAATATTCCGAATTCGGAAAATCACCCTCTTTATATCCTAAATGTGCATATGCTTTTTGTAAATGGCACGGTACCGGATAATGGAATGCCGGTGAAATATTATTATCATTCAGGAATTGACAGAAGCCGTCTTTGTCCTCGGTAGTCACGACAAATAAATGGAACACAGAGTCGGCCCATTCCGGCTGTGCCTGCATTTTTATTTTCGGGTTGGTGATTTCGGATTGATAACGTTTTGCAATAGCCCTTCTTCGGTTGTTCCATCCTTCCAGATAGCGCAGTTTCACCGTTAGTGAAGCACCTTCCAGCCCCCCCATGCGATAGTTGTAGCCTACTTCATCGTGGTAATATCTTATCTTGCAGCCGTGGTTGCGCAGGCTTTGCAGGTGTGTAAAGTACGATTCGTTATTGGTGGTGATGCCACCGGCTTCGCCACAGGCGCCCAGATTTTTGCCCGGATAAAAACTAAAACAAGCCATTTCGCCAAAACCACCAATAGATTGTCCTTTATAGCGTGCGCCCTGCGCCTGAGCGGCATCTTCAATAAAAAATAATTGATGTTTTTTACAAATGGCAGCGACTGCTTCAATATTAAAAGGTTGTCCATATAAATGAACACCTATAATGGCTTTGGTCTTTGGGGTAATTTTTTCTTCAATTTTCGTAGTGTCTATCTCCCAGGTGTCTGCCGTACAATCCACAAATACAGGGGTAGCGCCCGCATGGCTCGGCCCCCAGGCAGTAGCAATAAATGTGTTGGCGGGGATAATGACCTCATCACCCGCTCCGATTCCAAGTGCTACCATAGCTAAATGGAGGGCCGTGGTTCCGTTGCTGACACCGATGGCATAGGTTGTGCTGCAGTATTGAGCGAAACTCTTTTCAAATTCTTCTACAAAAGGGCCTCCCGAAAAAGCCGTTTTTTCATACACTTTTTCAAAAAGTTCAAATATTTCCGCCTTCACCTGTTGGTGCTGCCCCCTCAAGTCTAAACAAGGTATTTTTTCCATAATCTTTAATCAATCGTTTTAATAATTCTTGCAGGATTTCCTGCAACGATGGTATTGGCCGGAACGTCTTTCGTCACTACGGCGCCGGCGCCCACCAGTGCATTTTCGCCGATGGTAATACCACATAAAATGGTGGCGTTGCTGCCTATGGATGCACCTTTCCGAACAAAGGTTTCAACCAGTGTCCAGTCGGCATCCGTTTGTGCGGAACCGTCCGGATTAGTAGCTCGCGGAAACAAATCATTGGTAAACATCACCCCATGGCCGATGAACACGTTATCTTCAATATGTACACCTTCGCATATAAAACTGTGCGAAGATATTTTACAGTTTTTTCCGATACTGGCTCCTTTCTGGATTTCTACAAAGGTGCCTACTTTGGAATTGTCATCAATACTGCAGTTATAGGCGTTTACAAAATCATAAATTTTTACATTGCTTCCAACAGAAACATTATTCAGGGATTGTTTGGGATGGTTCTGGGTGATTTTTTCCATTAGATGATGATTTCTTTCCCTTTGTTTTTGATGGACTCCTGTGCAGCCTCCAAAATCCTGATTACCTCCAGCCCCGACTGGTAATTGGAGATGGGTGTGGTATGTTGTGTAATGGCAGAAATGAAATCAGCAGCCATACCAGACAATGCTTCTTTTGCATCCACTTTTGGAATATGGATATCTCCGGCACGGTAGTCAACTAAAATCCTGTTTTTTTCTTCGTCAGTTTTATGGCTGAAACCGGTGTCATATACCTTTATCTTTTCCGTTGGCTCCAGGTCATTATAAACCACCATTTTTTTATCTCCGCCGATAAGCATCATCCTTATCTTTACAGGAGAGGTCCAGGAGCAATTGAAGTGTGCTATAAAATCTGAATTGTAATTGACCGTCAGATAGGCGATATTCTCGATTCCATTGTTGGTGTGTGATATTCCGGTAGCCTGAACACTATAGGGTTTTTCCGGCACCAGATAGGTAAGAATGGAAATGTCATGCGGGGCTAAATCCCATAATACATTGACATCCGGCTGGAATAAACCCAGGTTGATGCGTGTTGAATCAAAATATTTTATCTTCCCGATTTCACCTGATTCAATCATGGTTTTCATCTTCTGAACGGCGCCGGTATACAGGAAAGTATGGTCCACCATTAATACTTTGTTGAATTTGGCCGCCAGTTCTATTAATTCCTCCGCCTCGCATACTTTACTCGTCATGGGTTTTTCCAGCAGAACATGCTTGCCTTGCTCGAGCGCTCTTTTGGCTAATTTATAATGAGTGAAAACCGGCGTGGCTATTACAATAGCGTCGATATCAGGGTTGTTAAAGACGTCGTCTGTATTGGATGTTATCTGAATGCTGTTGTGATTTCGTTTGGCAACTTCCAGCCTTTCAGCCCGGAAATCGACTACGGTATGCACGAAACATCCTGCCGTAGATGAGAAATTTCTGACTAAATTGGGTCCCCAGTATCCGTATCCTATAATTGCTATGTTAATCATGGTCTGTTCAAGCACACAAATCTAAGAAACTATTTTTACAATGGCAGAAATAAAACACCATCAAAATAAGCGTTATTTGCCGTTAGGTATGCACTGTAATGCAAATAGCGTTATTCTTTTTATCTTTAAAGCTTAATTTTTTCTTTTCCGGTGAAAATATCCATTATAACGCCTTCTTTTAATCAAGCTAATTACATTGAGAAAACCATAGATAGTGTGTTGTCTCAGCAGTATCCCGATTTAGAGTATATTATCATTGACGGCGGAAGTACAGATAATTCGGCAGAGATTATCAAAAAGTATGAGAAACACCTCACTTATTGGGTGAGTGAAAAGGATAACGGTCAGAGTGATGCCATCAACAAAGGGCTTATGAGGGCTACGGGAGAGGTGGTAAACTGGATTAACAGCGACGACTGGTATTATCCGGAAACCCTTAAAAAGGTAGCGGCTGCATTTGAAGAGGAGAATGTGCTGGTCTTAAGCGGCAAAGGAAGCGTCTGGCAGGACAACAAGATAAGAAACACCAATCCCGGGGTGGATATTTACCCTAATTTTGAAAAAACGGCAGGCTGGGCGCGGATTGACCAACCGGAAACATTCTTTCGGCACAATGCCATAAAAAAAATGGGACTGCTGAATACAGATTTACATTATGTCATGGACAGAGAGTGGTGGATACGATTTTTACTGCATTTCGGGCAGGAACGCGTTAAAAAAGTGGATGACCTGTTTGTGAATTTCCGCCTGCACGTAGATTCCAAGTCGTACAACTTCCAGCATTTGTTCAGCGAAGAGGCCCTGAATGTGTATTACTCCATCGCCAGGCAAAACAATCTGCAGGAAGAAGTCCGCATGCTGGAATCCAATTTTAAAGTAAAATATATCGATTCTCTGTCATACACACAGATAGCGGATGCGGCATTGCTCAAAAAGATTGTTCATTATTTTCTGTTTCTGGAGGGCCGGCTGAGATATGCCGACAATGAACTGACTGAAGCCACCAGATTTTTTAAACTGGTGGATAAAGGCCTGTTGCAACCCAATGATCAGGAGGAATTAGATAGGCTAAAAATCAGAGCATCGTTGATTCCGGTGTGGTTGAAAAAAATGATTAATAAACGATAACACAAGAGTGAAAGTAAGCATTATCATACCAACTAAGCACCGAGAAGAAATATTGCAGCATTCGTTGCAATATGCCGTGAAGGCGATTGAAAACCTGGATGTGGAAATTATTGTGGTAAATGATGGAGATAAAGCCATATTGATTCCCGATGAATGGACAAGCGCGGTAAACGTAGTCAAAAACCCAAAATCGGGCGTTGCATCTGCAAGAAATTTCGGGGCTGCAAATGCGAAGTCGGAATTGCTGATTTTTATGGATGACGATATGCTGATTCATGAAGATGCAGTGAAAAGGGCAATAGAATTGGTAACAGAACAACGCACTATTAATATTAACTGGGTGTATCCGCCGGAGTTATTGACGGAAATCCTGCAAACAAAATTTGGCAGATATCTGCATCATACAGGATTCACTACACTTAAAGGGTGGAATGATGGAAAACCCTGGAATGATAATGAGTTATTTGAAAATCACGGTGTTACCAGCCAGTTTCTCGCTATACGGAAACGGACGTTCGAACTGGTGGATGGGTATGATGAGACGTTTCCACATGCCGGGTTTGAAGATTATGACTTTGCCAAACGGCTGAAGGAAAAAGGGATACGGTTTTTTGTCTGGCCGCTGGATACCATTTATCACAATGAAACGGACCGGCAGGAGCTTAAAAGCTGGCTGGACAGAAAGCGCAGAGGAGGAGAAACACGCAAGCATGCCGTTCTGAGAGGGAATAAAGAGCTGGCATTACATTATGCCGGCGTAAAAAAAATAATATTATTCTTCTTGGTACTTACAAAAAGTATATGGATGTTGTTGCTGGATCTTTTGCCCAATAGTAGAAGGGTGGACAGATTTTATGAGAAAATAGCAAATGTTTTACTGGCAACCGCTATTTTTGAGGGATATACAAGTATTAGTTAGTGAAAGTTAACATCACCTATATTTTATTTCAAATCAACAAGGCGCTCGCGTTTGAGTGGGTCATTGATCATATTGATAAAAGCCGATTCGAGCTATCCTTTATTTCCATAGCGGTGTCCAAAGATTCACCGCTCGAGCAGTTTTGCAAAGAAAGAGGAATACCCTTTTACAGGATTGATTACCGAAGTAAAAAAGATTTACCCGCAGCTGTTTATAAAACGTATTCCATCCTGAGGCAGATAAAACCCGACGCAGTTCACTGTCATATCTTTGAGGCCAATATTATAGGACTTTCTGCAGCATGGCTGGCGGGTGTCAAAAAAAGAATTTTTACCAGACATCACTCAACTTTTCATCACACCACCTCACCAAAGGGAATCAAATACGATAAGTTTTGCAATAAGCTGGCAACGCATATTATCGCCATCAGTGAAAATGTAAAGAATATACTAATTGTTAAGGAAGAAGTTCCGCCGGAGAAGGTGTATCTAATTCATCATGGGTTTGATTTGCCTCTGTTTAAAAACATTTCGGATGAAAGGTTGGAGCGGATAAGACAAAAATATAACGTCAACACTCGAAACCCTGTAGTTGGGGTGATTTCCAGGTATACCCGTTGGAAGGGAATTAAATTTATCCTGGATGCGTATAAAAAATTATTGGTGCAGTATCCCAATGCGTTGCTTGTTCTGGCCAATGCTAAAGGAGATGATGAAGAAATCAGACGGACCTTGACAGGCTTTCCAAAGGAAACCTATATTGAAATTGAATTTGAGCAGGACAATGCGGCCTTATTCAAGTTGTTTGATGTGTTCGTACATGTACCGATAGACGCGGAGATTGAAGCCTTCGGGCAAATTTATGTGGAGGCGCTGGCCGTTGGGGTGCCAAGTGTCTTTACCATGTCAGGCATTGCCTGTGAATTTATCCGGCATCAGGAGAATGCACTGGTCGTCGACTTTCAGAATTCTGAACAGATCTATCAATCAATGTGTACTCTACTGGAGCATAAAGAATTAAGGGATAAACTGTCGGCAAACGGCAAAAAAGCTGTTGAACAACTTTTTTCATTACCTTTGATGATTCATAAATTAGAAAAGATATACAGCAGCTGACAATGGAAAGGGAATTGTTTTTCTCCATAATTATTCCGGCATACAACAGGGCGCACATGATTCTGGAAACACTGGAATCGGCATTTTCCCAGACGTATCAGCATTTTGAAATCATATTGGTGGATGACGGTAGTACCGATAATACGGACGAAGTCGTTAAATCCATTACTGACCCTCGTTTTATTTATCATAAAAAAGCCAACGAAGAAAGAGCGATAGCACGGAATACAGGCTTTAACCTGGCAAAGGGAGATTATGTCACGTTGCTGGATTCAGATGATTATTTTTATCCGAACCATCTGGAAGCCGCAGCTAATTATATTCAATCCAACAAAAGCCCCGAGGTTATCCGGTTTAATTATGATGTGGTTGATTCCAATAAAAATACCCTGCAAATTGCGAAAATGCCCGAACATGTAAATGCCCGAATGATAAATGGAAATTTTATGGGGTGCAGCGGAATTATATTAAGAAGAGATGTGGCCGTAAAATATGCATTTAACGGAGACCGGGATTTATCCGGGTCAGAGGATTACGAACTGTGGCTGAGGATGGCGGCACGCTTCAGGGTACATACTCAGGATGTCATTACCTGCTCTCTGCACTCCCATGAAGAACGTAGTGTCATTCATAACATTAAAGAAGAAACACTCGTAAAAAGGATTGAACTGCTGATTAAATATTCCTTCGGAGACAAGGTGGTCAAAAAGATATATGGCGTGAAAAAGAATGTCTTCGTCTCACACTGCCTGTTATATATTTCCTTACATTTGGCTATCGCCCAGATAAATAAATCATCTTTTCTTTATTTGATGAGGGCTATTAAAACAAATCCGAGAACCATGCTGGACAAGAGGTTCTTTGGAATTATCAAGACATTAATAAAAAGAAATATTTTAGCTTCATTCGAGTAAATTATGTGCGGCATTTCTGGATATATCTCCTCCCCCGGAAGACTGGATAAACAAGATTTTGTCCGTGCTACCAATGCTATCAGACATAGAGGCCCGGATGCGGAGGGTTTTTACGAGAATGAGCAGCACTCCCTGTATCTCGGGCACAAGCGACTGAGCATTATTGACCTTTCACCGGCTTCCAATCAGCCCTTTTTTTCCAGCTGCGGAAGGTATGTAATGGTTTATAACGGAGAAGTCTATAATTATAAGGAGATAAAAGAACAGCTACAGCTGGTAACGCGTACGACCGGTGATACCGAAGTCATTTTAGAGGCGTATGCCAAAATAGGTGTACGCTCCTTTGAATTGCTGAATGGTATGTTCGCTTTTGCCATTTATGATATACAGGAGCAAAAAATTATTTTATGCCGTGACAGAATAGGCATAAAGCCTTTATTTTATTACTGGGACGGTATCCAGTTTGCCTTTGCCTCTGAAATAAAGATGTTGAAGGCTTTGCCCGGCTTTAATAAAGAAATAAATTATGATTCCATTCCTGAGTTTCTGCATCTTGGGTTTATTCCGGAACCGTATACTATCTATAAGCACGTATCAAAATTCCCGGCGGCACATTTCAGCATTTTCTCCCTGGGCGATATCTTTAAACCCAACTTTACCGTTCCGGAAAATAGCTACTGGAAGCTGAAAGATGCTATAGAGCCGGTTGCTGTGAAAGATTTCACCACCACTAAAAAGCAATTAAAAGAATTGCTGATTGACTCCGTAGAGAAACAACTTATCAGCGATGTTCCTGTGGGTACATTTCTCAGCGGCGGGATAGACTCGAGTCTTATTACGGCAATTGCCGCCCAATTAAAGAAAGACAAAATCAAGACATTCAGTATCGGATACGATACCAAAAAATATGATGAGTCTGAGTATGCCCTACAGGTAGCCAAACACCTTGGTACGGAGCATCATGCGTTCCGCTTAACGGAAGATGAGGTGGAGGAGATTCTGTCGGATATTATCTTTCAGTACGATGAGCCTTTTGCGGATTCTTCCGCATACCCGACCATGATAGTATCCAAACTGGCTCGCCAGCATGTAACCGTTACGCTTTCCGGTGATGGTGCAGACGAATTATTTCTCGGTTATGGAATGTATAAATGGGCATCCAGATTGTCAAATCCTGTGGTTCAGTTCTTAAGAAAACCGGTGTTCTTTGCCACTCAGCATGCGGATTCCATCATCAAAAGAGGAGGATTATTGCTGGATTATTCATCCGTTGATCATATTCGCAGCCATATCTTTTCACAGGAACAATATTTAAACAGCGAGAAAGACCTGAAGCATTTGTTGCTGGAAGAGAATTTTTCGTTTGACCGTTTTAATAGAGAAGTGGATACCGGCAAAAGAATCCTGACACCCAAAGGAAAACAGTCTTTTTGGGATATTAATTATTACCTCAAAGATGATTTGCTGGTAAAAGTGGACAGGGCGAGTATGCGTTACTCACTGGAAAGCCGGGTTCCCTATTTAGATCATCATGTGGTGGAATATGCCGTTAATATTGACGCAGACCTGCGATACCACAAAGGGGTTTCCAAATATATTCTCAAAGAAATTTTATACGATTATCTGCCGCGTGGATTATTCGACCGGCCAAAATGGGGGTTTGCACTTCCGCTTCCGCACTGGATGAAAGGAAGATTCAACTACCTGCTGGATAAATATCTGGACAGCACCATTATCAATAATTACGATATCCTTACTAACTTATATGTTCAGGATTTGAAAGATCGTTTTATGGCCGGTGAAGATTATTTATATGGCCGTTTATGGACAATCATACTATTACACTGGTGGCTGGAAGAGAATGCATGATGGCAGTTCCTGTTTTATATATCTCTTATGATGGCATGACAGATGCTTTGGGGCAGTCGCAGGTGATACCCTATCTGATAGGGTTGTCCAAAAAGGGTTACGCCTTCACGCTGCTCAGTTGCGAGAAGGAGGGCAACTATCAGAACAATAAACATAAAATTGAACAACTCCTTTCTGGATATCAGATTGACTGGCATCCCATTTCCTATACCAAAAAGCCGCCGGTGTTATCTACCCTGTATGATGTAAGCAGGCTTAGAAAGAAAGCCGTAGAATTATACAGGACGAAACATTTTGCGATGGTTCATTGCCGGAGTTACATCGCTGCTCTTGTTGGATTGGAAATGAAAAACCGGTTTGGTGTGAAGTTCATCTTTGATATGCGCGGATTATGGGCGGATGAGCGGGTGGATGGAAAATTATGGAACTTAATGAACCCGTTGTACAGAATGGTGTATTCTTATTTTAAAAGAAAAGAAAAGCAATTTTTAGAGCATGCGGATTATACGGTCAGCTTAACGCACAATGCTAAAGATGAAATTTTAACCTGGAAGCACATTGCAAAAGACAAGGTGAAGCTGGCGGTAATTCCCTGTTGTGTGGACTTAAATCTTTTTAACAGTCTGCATATTCAGCCGGCTAAACAGGCACTCTTTTTACAGGAATTGAAGATACGTCCGGAAGACTATGTTTTATTATACCTGGGCTCCATTGGTACATGGTATATGCTGGATGAGATGATGGGGTTTTTTCGAAAACTGAAAGACAGAAAAACACATGCCCGGTTTTTATTTGTAACGAAGGACGAACATGAGCGTATCTTACAGACAGCGGATAGGTACGGAGTAAAAGACGCCATTATTCTACGGCCCGGAGCGCGGGAGGAAATTCCGTATCTGATTTCAATCTGTACGTTCTCTATTTTCTTTATTTTACCATCTTACTCTAAGAAGGCATCTTCTCCCACCAAGCAGGGAGAAATAATGGCTATGGGAAAACCAATTGTCTGTAACACCAACGTTGGAGACACTGACAAGATTGTAACGGATTATCACAGCGGGGTGCTGGTAAATGATTTTACTCCGGCGGCATATGGTGCAGCCATCCGGGAGATGGATCGTTTTTTTGTTTCAGCAGAAATCATAATCGGTGCACATGATTATTTCTCGCTGGAACAGGGGGTAGAAAAATACGCAGCCATTTATGCTGCTGTATTGGCTTAATTATCAAAGATTAATTTTTTAGGGTGCAGATGTGTAAACCCCGCGCTTGCATCTTCAAAATGGCACTTCGTGGCATAACGTTGCTGCATAACATGGATAAACGCTGCTTCAAAGGCATTGGAATCCGTCAGGAACAGGATATCATTTCTTCCTTTTAAATCTGAAGTTAAGTTGGTAAGCTGATGTTGTCTGAGCAACTGGAGATAATTCGGAGTATTAATATACCATCCCGTAAAGATAATGTTGTTGCGTGTGAAAATATCCTGATTGGGAAAATCCAACTTCATAAATTCCAAAGGAAAAGACCGCGCCACAAACAGTGTTTCCGGATGGTCATTGATTTCTTTTCTCTCACTTTCAAATATTATTGCATTCATCTTGTTTTTCTGGCTGAGTTGGTAAACACAATAAAATTTATACCCGGATAACAAAACAAATAGTGCAACAACTGCAATGCTAAGTCCGGACACTTTCGCACGCTTCAGCAGTAATAATAAATTAAACCAGGTGATATAAAACAGTAATGGAGACACCACCCTTCTGGGTATACGCATATTGTATAGCAGATATACGAAGGCGACAGTAAACAGAAATAAATTTAAAACAGCCCATTTCTTATCCTGTTTACAGAGCAACAAAACGGATACAAAAGAAAATAGATACATGAACAGCATATAGCGTTCATCTCTAAAAAATGTTTTTAAAAGAAGAAGCACTTCACCTGAATTTCGGATACCCAGAATTGCTTTTGCGAAGTTGAAAAAGGCAGGGGTATTGTAGTTCGGGTCGGCGCCATACCAGTTTTGTATCAGCAAAAGATCATCTGTTGAAACGTTGTGTTTTTTTAATACTCCGGGAAATATATCAACAGGGCGGTTGATAATAATCTCACTTGCAGAAATATATTGTCTGTAATTTTCCATTATCGGCGCAGACAGGTGATGATTCAGATAATTTAAGAATAGACAGAAAACAACAGAAAGGCCAACAGTTTTCAGCACAGTATTTCTTGCGGAGGAATGCCAAGATTGTAAAAGAATGGGAATACAGAAAAGTAAAATCAAATAAAAGACCTGTTCACGGATAAGGATACATAAAATGAATCCGACAGTGGCTAAGGTAATTTTCTTTCCGGAGGGCAGTTTGCCGGAAAGTATCGTTAAGGCAGCGATACCAATAAGAAAAGATGATGTGGTGTACTGTATGGCAACAATATACAGCGCATAGTATCCGAACAGCAGAATAAAGAGCACTACCATGCTGAAGGATTTATTTTGTGCATCCGTTTGATGAAACAATCCCGACAACAGCATGCCTGCTGCCAGCAGATGAACACAGAGTAAGAAAATCACATACCAGTTGATAGAAGGAACTGTAGTGTACAAAAAACACAATGCTTTTCCAATAAAGATGTGCTGAAAAATAATATTGCTATCCGGAACACCCGTTAATACACCCGAAACAATGAACTGCATGAGCTGGTCGTCGTTACCGTCATAAGATAATGTAAAACACCCAGCAATCGTCAATAGAATTAACCCACCAACTATTACTGCAAAGTGCTTATATTTACACATATATTGAAGGTATGATATTTATATACTAATGTACAAATTATTTTATTGATGGGTAGTTGGTTTACACACGTTGAACAAAACAGGTTTATTTTTTTAAATGATTATTTGTTTGCACCCATATTTATTTTCATCTTAATGTTGCTGATTAAGCGCAGAATTAAGATAAAACCCTCGAAACTCAAACATAAATATCTATTAAAGGCATTCTGGTTTAAAATTTTTTGTACGATACTGTTTGCCGGTATATATCAATATTATTACAAAGGCGGAGATACCAATACCTATTTCCTGAACATACAAAACGTGCATAATATCTTTTACGAGAATCCGTTTATGTTCTTTAAAATCATTTTTTCTATTCAACCCGATTTGTTTGAGTATAAAAAGTACCTAGGAGAGTCGACTTATTTCTATGCCGACCCTAGCGTCTATGCCGTAATACGCATCGGCGCGCTGTTAAGCTTTCCTCTTTTAAAGACCTACATGCTGATAGCCCTAACCTTTTCCATGTTTTGCCTGTACGGATGCTGGAAAATATTTGAACTTTTCCAAAGGTTATATCCGCATCTGGAAAAAGAACTGGCAGTGGCTTGTGTGTTTTTGCCTTCTGTGGGCTTTTGGGGTAGCGGAATATTAAAAGACCCTTTGTGCATGGGGGCTTTGGGTGCTCTTACTTACCACGCATACCGCTTGTTTTTTGACAGAAACAAAATCATCCGAAGAATTATTATGATAGCTTGCTGTCTGGTAATGTTAAAAGTAATAAAAGTGTATATCCTTTTGTCGTTTCTTCCGGCATATTCTTTCTGGCTGATTTTTCATTTTAAAGAAAATATAAACAGCCGGTTTATCAAGGCATTGATGAGCCCGATGTTGTTTGCTGTATCCACCTTAATGGGTATGTATATTTTTATCAAAGTTGCACAGATATCAAATAAGTATGCGTTAGAGAATTTAATGCGAACAGCAAAAGACACACAAAACTGGCTATACTACTCATCGCAGACGCAGGGTGGGTCGGGATATACGCTTGGTGAGTTGGATTATAGTCTGAAGGGTTTATTAAAGGTTGCACCCAAGGCTATAAATGTAACCTTGTTCAGGCCGTATATCTGGGAAGCCAAAAAACTTATATTAATTCCCGCCGCATTAGAAGGATTGATTTCCTTGTTTCTGACTATCCGGTTATTGTATAAAGCCGGATTTGTAAGATTTTTTAAACTGATTCTCACAAATCCCGAGGTACAGTTTTGTATGATATTTTCTTTGATATTCGCTTTCTCCGTCGGTTTTACCAGTTATAATTTCGGCTCACTCGTCCGCTATAAGATTCCTTTGATGCCCTTCTATTTTATTGCCTTATTTATTCTGGCGGATAGAGAGAAAGAGGAAGAAAAGAAAGAAAAGGCGCAAATGAAATTAAAGCCGGCAGCAAAGAGACTGTCAACACTTTCAACGTAAACAGACTTTCTGTTAAGATGTCCAGCACACCATAATTTCGCGGGGACCATAGTACGGCAGCCGTCCGTGTGAGGTGGAGAAATTGTCAATGCAGATGATATCGCCTTTCTTCCAAGGCTGTATGACCATATTCTTCCATATAACATCCTGAATGTGTTCCACATATTCGTCAGGGATAGGGGAGTCATCTCCAAAGGTCACATGCATGCTTTGCTCATTAGGGTTTTTGGTGAGCTTTTTGTACCAGGTCATTGCTTCCAGCAGCAGGCATGTCTTGAACGTTTCCCATCTTTTTTGCCGTTTGTGAATCTTATGATATTCGATGGCGGCAGCGCTTACATGAAAAACCTGTGTGTGGTTAAACCATGCCATCTCTCCCGTAACCGGATGTTTTTTTACGGCAGCGCTTTTGTTTATCAGCCTGAGCCCGTCATTTTCTTTCCATTCGCAGATAATGTCATTTTCTGCGCATTTTTTTTCGATAACAGATTTATCCGTCGTATGAAACATATCCAGCCAGCTTTTCAATTGAAAGCCTGCAGTACTTTTATTATTGGGTGATGAATAGTTCCGGATATGCTTTACTCCTTTGCGCTCAAACTCTTCACGGACCTTAGGGTCTAAATCCTGATATACTTTCCTGAAATCACATATGGGTGTTTCGCCGCCATATTCCGGTTCAATGTGACAATAAAAAAACAAACGCCTTGGTGCAGACGGCAGAAAACTCATTTCACAATGCTGCATGATGGGATAATGGGGCGGTAATTCACTGGCGGAAAAAACAAAACCGGATTTCTTGTCGCGGGGAGAGGTTCCCATATAGTCATCTTTCAGGTCATCATCTATGGATTTGGCGACATCTTCAAAATCCTGAGGTGTTTGAATGTCAAACCCCCTGAATAATACAGCGCCCGATGACTTTAGATTCTCCTCAATCATGGAGTGATGAGCGCCTATCCAGTGAAGCAGGTTTTCTTTTCCGCGTTCTTCCTTTTCAGGTGTGACCAGGAATGGCAGTTTTTCATGTTCTGAAAAATACGTTAAGTTCATTATCTTGTTGGTTAAATTGTCTTCTTAAATTTAGTATTTAAAATTGTTTTTATAACTATAGCAAGGGATTTAATGATAAAATTTTCCAGACGAATAATAGAAACGGAAAGAATACAGTTGCATCCTTATGCATTAAAGAGTTATGAATCGGTTTATCTGCTGGTTCAGAAAAATAAAATCAGGCTTACCGACAGTTTTCCCAATCTTCTGAAATCAACGGAAACGGAAATCGACACCAAAGAGTTTGTGCGGCGGAAAATCAACGACTGGAATAAAAATAAAACCTATGCGTTGATGATGGTGGATAAATCAAACCAGAAACTGATTGGGCATTTCAACCTAAAAGATATAGACTGGAAGGCAGGTGTCGGCGAGATTGCCTATTTCATTGATGCCGACTTTGAACGACTGGGGCTTGCTACGGAGGTTATTCGTCGCATGCTAAGCGTTTGTTTTGAAGACATCGGGCTGAATCATGTTTTCGCAAGAATCGTTTCTGATAATATAGCAAGTCGCAAAGCTGCGGAAAAATCAGGACTGAAGTATGAAGGCGCCTTTTTAAAAAGTCCAATGATGCACGAAAACACATTAATAGAAACGCATCGGTACGGTATTTCCAGAGAAGATTATTTCAGAAGCATCGCCGGATAAAAGCTATTTACATTTCTTATACCGGTGGCAATCTGTCAGATGGTCATTTACCAGCCCGGTGGCCTGCATGTGTGCATACAAAGTGGTGGACCCTAAAAATTTAAATCCCCGTTTTTTCATGTCTTTGGCCAGTGCATCCGATTCCGGAGATGTGGGCTGTATATCTTTAAGGTGTTTTAATTGACTGACCAAAGGCTTTCCTCCGACAAAACTCCAGATATAGTTACTAAAAGAGCCGAACTCTCTCTGTACCTCCATAAACCGTTGCGCGTTGTTAACAGTGGCTTCTATTTTAGCTCTGTTTCGTATAATACCAGTATCCTGCAATAATTTTTCCACTTTTTCCGGTGTGAATTTTGCGACTTTCTTGTAATCGAAATTTGCAAATGCTTTCCGATAGCCGCCTCTGCGCTGTAGGATGATCCACCAGCTTAACCCGGCCTGAGCGCTTTCGAGTACCAGAAATTCAAACTGTTTCAGGTCGTCATAAACGGGAACCCCCCATTCTTCGTCGTGGTATTGTTCATACAATGGTTTTCCTATACACCAGTTGCATCGGATAATTTCTTTTTTGCTCATAACATAAAACTACAAAAATCTTTGTGCAATTTTGTATGGTGAAATCGATTTCCAGCCTGCAAAACCCGCTGATTAAAAAAATCCTGCTGCTGCAGGAAAAGTCCAGATTGCGCAGAGAGGAAAATCTGTTTGTCATAGACGGATGGAAAGAAACACAACTGGCAATAGAAAATGGCTTTGAAGTGGATACAGTTTTGTGCCAACATTCCATAGCACATAGCCTACAGTTTTCAGATATAAGAGACACTATTGACCATCAACCATCAACTATCAACTATATAGAGGTCACGGACGAAGTCTTTGACAAAATTTCCTATCGGGGAAACACGAGTAAAGTGGTAGCGCTCGCCAAACCTAAAAGCAATACACTGTCTGATTTAAAACTATCGGAAAATCCATTGGTTGTAGTGTTAGATGGAATTGAAAAACCCGGCAATGTGGGTGCAATCCTGCGTACCGCAGATGCCACCGGTGTGGATGCCGTTATTTGCTGCGATACACATTCCGACATTTACAACCCGAACACCATTCGTTCTTCGGTGGGTTGTGTGTTTACCAAACAAATTGCCATCAGCAGCAAAGAAGAATGTATGGCTTTTCTGAAAGAAAACAAGATTGCCGTTTATACTACCTCGTTAAAGGCTGCGAAAAATTATCTGGAAGGGGATTATAAAAAACCATCCGCTTTTGTGTTTGGAACAGAAGCGGATGGTGTGAATGCTTTTTGGGAAGAGCATTCTGCTGCCAACATTATTATTCCCATGCGCGGACAGAATGATTCCCTGAATGTTTCCAATGCAGCGGCAATTATACTTTTTGAAGCCTTACGGCAGCGAAATTAATTACTGTTTTGTAACAGTAGATGCACATGTTGTACCACCACCTTTTTTTTGCAATGCCATACATTATTAGTAGTATTTTTATTTAGGGACTATCGTGTTCTGCTCAAAAAGCCTCCAGATTTTTTCATCGGGTACCGGTGCACTAATTTCAATTTTTTCATTTTTCACAGGATGTGTAAATTCTATCTTTCTTGCATGAAGATGAATGCTTCTTGTATTTTCATTCGGCCTGTCGTAGCCATATTTTATATCCCCTTTTATAGGCGAACCTATTTTGGCCAGTTGTGCGCGTATCTGGTGAAACCGTCCCGTTTCTAATTGTATTTCCAGTAAATGATAATGATCGGAACTTGCCAGCATCTTATAGTGCAGCACACATTTTTTTGAGTGTGCCACTTCTTTATCGAATAACTTTGCCTTTCGTTGTTTTTCGTCTTTCAGGTGGTAATGAATCAATGTTCCTTCTTCATCTTTCGGCCGGGTTTTCACTACCGCCCAATATGTTTTTTTTACCTCCTTTGTTTTAAATAATTCATTGAGCCTTGTTAGTCCTTTGCTCGTGCGGGCAAACAAGACAATGCCTGAAACGGGCCTGTCAATACGGTGTACCACTCCTAAAAATACCTCACCGGGTTTTTGATATTTTTCCTTTATATACTCTTTTACAAAGTCCACCAGCGGCTTGTCACCGGTCTCATCGCCTTGTACGATATCGCCGCTTTTTTTATTGACAGCTATAATATGGTTGTCTTCGTATAAGATTTCCGGCATAACGAACGGGTAATGTTTTAAACTTTACCAAAGTTAGCTTAAATTCGTAGAATGAATAATCAGCCGGTCATAATTTTAGGAATGCATCGCAGCGGCACTACGATGATTACCAAAATGCTTGAACGTCTCGGGTTGTTTGTTGGAGCCGAAAAAGAAATCAATCACGAAGCACTTTTCTTCTGGGAAATCAATAACTGGATTTTTGATATCCATACCGCTACTCCCGAAAAACCGTATAATCTGAGATATACCAATCCGGAATGCCGGAAAATAATTCACGAGTCGCTGGATTATTTTGTGCAGTCCCGGAAACGCAAACAATACCTCGGCGAATTCTATTCCCGCTATAAAAATATTCAGGATATGGATATTCCGTTTGGATGGAAAGACCCAAAGAATACGTTTACCATCGATTTCTGGAAACATATCTTTCCGCATCCCCGTATCATCCATATTTACAGAAATCCCATTGATTCCGTTTCCAGTTACATAGAACGCGATTTGGCCTTAAAAAACAAATTTGAGTGGAATTGGAAGAAAAGGCTCAAACGGGACTGGCTGCTCAGTAAAAATTTTCACGAAAACTTCAGATTGTATAACCTGAATGAAGGCTATGATTTATGGGAAGAATATGTCAGCAAGGCGCTTTCCTTGAAGGATGAATTTGAACAATACACAGCGGTGCGGTATGAAGACTTTTTGACGCAACCAAAAGAAAAGCTGCAGGAGTTGGCGCATTTCTCCGGATTGAACCCGTCAGAAGCGCAATTGAATTCAGCCATAGAAGGAATTCAGCAGGACAGGGCATTTGCATTTGTCAATAATGAAACATATTTTCAGGTGTATCAGCAATTAAAAAACAAACCGCTTTTGCGGCAATTGGGATACGATCAACTGTGATGGAAGCAGGCAGCGTTCAGATACTATTAGCCACCTACAACGGCGGAGAATTTCTCGCAGAGCAATTAGACAGCTTGTTTTCACAGACCTTCCAATCATTTACCCTGCTGATCAGAGATGACGGCTCTTCAGACAAAACGTTAGCTATCATTGCCGCTTATGAGCAGCGCTTTCCGGACAGAATACAGTTGCTGATAGATGACAAACGCAATGTCGGCGCCACACAAAATTTTGGATTGCTGTTAGAGCAATCTTCCGCCAATTACATTTTCTTTTGTGATCAGGATGATGTCTGGCTGAAAAACAAAATGGAGGTATCTCTGCAAAAAATCCGTTCACTGGAAGATGGTGATGTGGCTGTTCCGTGCATGGTTTTTTCTGATATGAAATCCATCGATGAAAAAGGCGTTGTCATTTCCGGCTCTGTCTGGCATCAATTAAAGTTAGCGCCAAAGTATTTTACGCTTCCGCGTTTACTCGTTCAAAATATTCCGCACGGTTGTACAATGGTCATTAACAGGGCTATGCGCAATCTGGCATACCCTGTGCCGCAGCAAGCCATCCTCCATGACCACTGGATAGCCTTGCTGGCGGCGGCATGCGGAAAATGGGCGGCTATCACAGAGCCGACCATTTTGTTGAGAGACCACAGTGCTAATGTGACCAGAAAGCAAACCGGTATTGTGGAAAAAGTTAAACGAATCATCACCAATACTTTCTCGGCAGAGGAGTATAATTATTTTATAAAAATCAGGACTCAACAAGCCGGAGTGTTGTTACAAAGAACGGCAGGCCTGATTACAACGCGGCAATCTGAGTTGCTTCAGGATTTTTCTCGTCTGGCAGCTACCAGAGGTCTTAGCCGTAAGCGGATATTTTTGAAGAATAAATTTTACCGTACCACTTTTCTGCATACACTTAAAATGATTTTACGGGCATAAACCACAGTTTGATACAGGCAAATTTTTAGATTGAGGATTTTTGTCTTATTTTGTTCGTGATTCTAACGTAAACGATTTTGAAGAATATTCTTATCACCGGCGGTGCGGGTTTTATAGGCTCCCATCTTTCTTTGGCATTGATAGCGAAAGGGTATCGGGTGACTGTGTTGGATAATCTTCATCCACAGATTCATGGCGCTGACCCTGAAGCTACGTCGCCTTTATATCTGTCGATAAAAGATAAAGTGAATTTTGTCAGAGGTGATGTCACGGGCAAAAGCGATTGGGCAAAAGTATTACAGCAGCAGCATATCATAGTTCATTTCGCGGCAGAAACCGGAACCGGACAGAGCATGTATGAAATTGAGCGGTACACCAATGTCAATGTGGGCGGAACATCCATATTGCTGGATTTCCTGACCAATGAACAACACGAAGTGGAAAAGGTAATTGTGGCAAGTTCACGCGCCATTTACGGTGAAGGGAAGTATTATTCCATCGAAAAGAATAAATTTTATTATCCGTTAGAAAGAAAGGAACATGATTTGCAGAACGGAATCTTTGAACTTCGCAATCCGGATGATGAAAGTAAGTTTCTGGAAGTTTGTGCTACGGACGAACAGAGCCGTATTCAACCCAATTCTATCTATGGATTAACGAAATACCACCAGGAGCAGGCGTTGATGATTTGCTGTAAATCGCTCCATATTCCCTGTGTGGCGTTTCGCTATCAGAATGTGTATGGGCCGGGACAATCGTTAACAAATCCATATACAGGCATCTTGTCTATCTTTTCCAACCGAATCAAACAGCAAAAGCCAATCAATATTTTTGAAGACGGAAAGGAAAGCCGTGATTTTGTGTTCATAGATGACGTGATACAGGCAACGATGCTCGGGATAGAAAAACCGGAAGCGGATTTCAATTCGTTCAATGTAGGCACAGGCGTAGCAAGCAGTGTATTGGACGTGGCTACAGCGCTGATGAGTAATTACGGTATAGAGGTTCCACTGGAAATCTCAGGGCAATACAGAAAAGGAGATATACGACATAATTATGCTGACCTGCGACTAATTAAAGAGAAACTTGCATTTACACCAAAGGTATCCTTTAATGAAGGTATTCGCCAGTTTTGTCAATGGGTGGATGCGCAAGCCATTCAAACGGATAGATATGAGCAGTCGCTGGCGGAGATGAAGGCGAAAGGATTAATGAAATAACCGATACTGTATATCCCGATTGGCCAGACGGCTTCAAGTCGTCATCCGGCAAACCACTAAAGAATAAAAGCAAGATAAGGATATGAAGAAAATCGGCATCGTCACTATAACCTATAACAGTGCTCAGGTCATAGAGCCGTTTATGGATTGTACGTTGCGGCAGACGCATTCCAATTTTATTCTGTATATCATTGATAATGTTTCTTCTGATAATACTCTTGGATTGCTCCGAAAATACAGGGACGACAGGATTGTATTGCTTGCCAATGACAAGAATATTGGTGTCGCTGCGGGTAACAACCAGGGCATCCGGCAAGCGATAGACGATGGATGTGAAGAGATTTTAATTATCAACAACGACGTCGAGTTTGAAAATACCTTGCTGGAAAAATTATCCCGACAACTGGTGGAACTGAACTGTAGCCTGGTGGCGCCCAAGATGATGTATTATCCGGAAACCAACCTGATTTGGTGGGCAGGAACGAAGTTTACAGAAAAAGACGGCTGTATGACCAATCATATCGGAATACAACAGGAGGATAAAGGCCAGTTCGATAAAATTGAACCGATGGACTACGCACCGACCTGTTGTGTACTGCTGAAGAAAGAAGTGGTGCATGATATTGGGTTTATGGATGAAAAATATTTCGCCTATTACGATGATACCGACTTTTTCTACAGGATTTATAAACAGGGAAAACATCAGCTTTTTTATTACCCGTTTGTAAAATTCTATCATAAAGTGGGCGGCTTGTCCAACATGAAGGAAGGCAATGCTAAAAAATTTAAATTCAATAATTTTTACATCCACCTTATCACCCGAAATCACGTTTATTACCTCCGCAAACAAAAGCGCTGGAGAGCCTGGTATAATATCATCTATTTCTATTTCCGGATGAACCTTCGTTTCCTGTTCAGCGGCAAGTATCATCGAAATTTCTCTACATTCTGGCTGTTGCAGAAATCCTATTACGAAGGATTAATCCTTTAATCCATCAGGCGTCCCGTTTTTTGTTTGACCTAAGTCAAACGGCATCTTAAAAAACTCTTAAAAAACAACCATTTAACAAGTTTTTAAGCATTTTCTGTTACCCGTAAGTTGGTATACTAAGCCCGTAGCCTTAACTTTAAAACACAAAGCGCAGCTATAGGCTCTTTTTACAAGACGTAAACATTTTTAAGAATTATTAGCATGAAGAAAAGAACTATCTTTCTGATAGCGTTGGTTATCTTTTTTCCCTTAAATAACCTTCCGTCGTATGCCACCGGCGCATCTTCAGAGGATGCAGTTGCAGGCATGTCTTCGCCGTACCTATTCACGCCGGATAATGTTGAGGGCAATGCTTCCGGAAACAGCGTCAGTCATTTTCTCGATGGATTTTCCTCCATTTCCGCGGATGCGATGAAGTATGCGTTAACCGGTTATGCGGCATTGAACGAAGCAGGAAAAATTCTCCAAAAAGATATCATCACGATAGTTGATTTCAGCAAGCCGTCCACACAGGAAAGGTTGTTTGTCATTAACCTCAAAACAAAAAGTGTGCTTGCAAAAAGTCTGTGTGCGCACGGCAGAAACAGCGGAGAGATTTTCGCGGAAAAATTTTCCAACAATGCCGAATCCTATCAGAGCAGTCTTGGTTTTTATATTGCTAACGAAACGTATGACGGCAAACATGGCTATTCCCTCCGATTGGACGGTGAAGAAGCCGGTATCAACGACAACGCCCGCGACAGAGGCGTAGTAGTACACGGTGCGGATTATGTGAGCAAATCTTTCATCAATAATACCGGAAGATTAGGCAGAAGCCAGGGATGTCCGGCTCTGCCGATGGATATGTATCAGAAAATTATCAGCCTGATTAAAGGCGGCTCGTGTTTCTTTATTTATCATCCGAACAATTACTACAGAACCCATTCGCTGATTTTGAAACACTACAATGAATCGTGTCTGGCAGAAGTGGTGTCCGGCTTAACTGAGTAGTCCGTGGCATTCGGGTTTAGCAGCCTTTCCGTTTCTTGTTTCAGCTTAGCTTCCGCCAGGGCAGAGTCCGCTTTCTTTTTCTTAATGATGGACAGGGAGTCTGCTACTGCGCGTTCGCGCAGTTCTTCTTTCGTAAAAACATGCGGTTTCTTTCCATAAAAAATGAAATTAATCATTTGTTTGTCGCGGTTATATACATCCGCGTAAAACCTGATTTCTCCTTTGAAATCCGCTTCCGCCGTGAAATACCGGAAATAAACCGGCACGGGTTTCTTCAGCCTTAATACCTGCGTTTCAATCTTTCTGTCTTTGATGGCTTTTAAGGTGTCAAACGTCATCGTAAAAGTATCCATGGCCATGAGGTTATATGCCACCTCCAGCGCATCCTGACAGCGCACACAGCCATGGCTTCCTGCTCGCACATCGGCACTGAACAAACTTTTGGCCGGCGTATCGTGCATGTAAACGGAGTATTTATTCGGGAATAATAATTTTACGGCGCCGAGGGCATTATTCGGCCCTGGTGGCTGCACCACACTGGTATAATTGCCGTTTCGTTTAACAATAAACCCGCGGAAGCTTTTCATTTCGTGTTTTACAATACTTTGCGGTACAGTCCAGGTCGGCCAGAGTATAATCTGGTTAACAGCGCTCTCCAGTATGGGTGTTTCGTTTTTGATGTTTGATTTTCCAATAACTACCCGTTTCTCTAAGCGCAACGTATCCGCTTCGATGATTTTTAATTTATATGCAGGAAGGTTGACCCATACATAACGTTCAGGCAGCGTCTTGATATGCTCTTTCCGCCAGCGGTCTGCGTTAATGGCCAGCAACTGAAATTTTTTGGCGTTATCTCTTTCCAGGGCTTTTATGGTATTTGTGCCTATCACACCGTCATTATTCAGGTTGTTATCTTTCTGAAATCGTTTTATGGCAAAAAGGTAAGCGGAGTCATTATCTTTTAATGAATCTATCAGATAATGATGATAGACCAATGCCATTCGCGCATCACTGATGGCACCCAAAGAATCCTGTTTGGAGTTGCGGATATGTATAGGGTTGGAAGAGATATTGTTTTTAGCCACAAAATTCCTCAATGCCGACATATAGCGGTTGTACATGGGATTATTGGGCTCCAGAGAGGCGATGACATGAGCGATAGAATCGGTAGCGGTCTTTTGCAGCAGGGCGATATAGTCGTCTTTGTGTTTAAAAAAGTTACTGGTGATGCCAACGGCGGTGTCCGTAAACATACCATCGTCGATGTGAAGCGCTATCTGCAGAAATGAACGTGTCAGCCCAACTTCTATCTGTTTGGATAAGCTGAAATCGATGCCTGGCTGAATCAGTGCAATGGAGTCAGAAAGTTTCCGTAGTTTTTCGTATCCGTATAATTCTTTGTTCAGCCCAAGAAACTCGGCGGTGCTGACTACATGCAGCATTTCCTTCCCTTTGGAGGATAAGCCTTCCTTATTTACCCATAGGGGATTAAAATCATGCTGCTCATAGATGGTTTTTACCAGCTCCTGCCATTCCAGGTATTGGGTGTTATTTTTGTCCGCAGTGGGAAACGAACCGATGTACTCGTTTAGTACAATGGCCATGTCTTTCTGAAACTCCATTTCATCTTTGGGTATCAGCACCTTGCTTTGTATAGTTTCTGCTTTCGAGCTGTTGTTTTTGCAGGAAACAGCAATAATGGCTGACAGACCAACGCAAAGCAGCAGCGATATGGGAAAAGGGCGTAACATTCGTATCCGGCCGGATTGATACAACAAATTAGTCATTTAAAATATAACTTGTACCAATCCGTTCAAAAAGCGTGCCTTTTGGTAATATTAAATTAAAAAGATGAGTGCAGGCAATTGTATATTTTTGTATGACATTGTTCACCAATAGAATATAAATACATGAAAGTAGCAGTAGTAGGTTCCACCGGGTTAGTTGGTGGCGAAATGTTGAAAGTGCTGACAGAGCGCCAATTCCCTGTCACCGAACTAATCCCTGTAGCCTCTGAACGTTCAGCAGGCAAGAAACTGACGTTTCAGGGTAAGGAATATATAGTAGTAACGCCACAAACGGCGATTGAAATGAAACCGGATCTGGCCTTATTTTCTGCCGGTGGTTCTACATCGCTGGAGTGGGCGCCGAAATTTGCGGAAGCCGGTATTACGGTAGTGGACAATTCTTCCGCGTGGCGGATGGATCCGACCAAGAAACTGGTGGTGCCCGAAATCAATGCGGATGCGCTGACCAAAGACGATAAGATTATCGCCAATCCCAACTGTTCTACCATACAGATGGTGGTCGTATTGAATCCATTGCATCAAAAATACAAGATCAAACGCGTTGTAGTTTCTACCTACCAATCTGTTACGGGTACCGGTAAAAAAGCGGTAGACCAGCTGATGAACGAGCGCGCGAATGGCTACTCCGACGAAATGGCGTACAAATACAAAATCGATTTGAACGTAATTCCACAGATTGATGTATTTCTCGACAACGGCTACACCAAAGAAGAGATGAAGATGGTAAAAGAAACATGCAAGATCCTGCGCGATGACAACATCAAAGTGACAGCTACCACTATCCGCATTCCGGTAATGGGCGGCCACAGCGAAAGTGTAAACATCGAATTTGAAAATGAGTTCGAGCTGTCTGAAGTGTTCGAAATTCTTAGTAGAGCGGAAGGTGTTGTAGTTGTCGACGATCCGGCGAATCAGAAATACCCGATGCCGATGGATGCCCACGGCAAAGACGAAGTATTTGTGGGCCGTATCCGTCGAGACGAAACGCAACAGAAGACGCTGAACCTGTGGATAGTGGCCGACAACCTCCGCAAAGGCGCTGCTACCAACGCGGTTCAGATTGGCGAATATCTACTGCAACACGGACTGATAGGATAATTTCGAAGATATGAAAAATACAAGAAGCCCGCAATTGCGGGCTTCTTGTATTTAATTAACCATTAACCATTATTTTTTTGCCCAGCCGTTCATCCATACACCTCGCTTGCTTGCCGTATAGGTAAGCCATTCATACAGCTTGTCGGCTATTTCAGAGCCTGTTCTGTATTGCCCCCCCGAAAAGGATAAATAAGGCACCATTGGCTTGTGCATGCCGCTTGTCCGTGCCGCTCCTACCGTTTCTTTGCTGAAAGCCAGCACCAGATTCAAATCCTTGGGTAGAATTATGGTGGGCTCCCGCAACAGGAAGGGTTCATATGCCGAAGCTGTTTCGGGTGGATCCGTAAATTCTTTATCTTTCCGGATAGTTTCGGTGTAGGCACAGTAAAAGGAAACATCTGCCTGCGCAGGATCGTCTACAAGTTGCAGGTTCTGGTCTTTACTGCATAAGGCAGCCAGCGCTGTGCTGACCTCAGACGGTATTGGCAGATAGATAAAATACGCACGGTTCTGATTCACCGACTGCAGGGTATTGGCCGTAAGCGTTTTCAGTTCAGAAGATTCGTGCGTATTTCCATCTACAAAAGTGATTTTGTCGGCAGTGACATAGAGTTTAGAAATGCTGGATGTCTTTTCATATGGTATGCACTTTCCTATGCCGTCATATCCTGTTCTTGAGGAAAGCAGTGATTTGAGCGTGCCACTGACAAACTGTGCCAGCCGGCTGAACGGAAAATTATCCTTTGGCAGATATACTTTCAGCAAAGGAGCTGATTTTGTATACCAGCTGATGACTTTAAACGTATGGCCGACCAACGTCGCGCTGTTGGAAACAGTGGCAATGGCATTATTTTCACCGCTCAACGAAAGCACTTCAGCCTTCACCGCCGGGTTGGAAATATCCTGTACAATGTTCCCGGCGCATAGTCCTGAAAGCAGGCCTTTATCTAAGGTAATAGTACCATTCTCTGCGCTGCTGATACAGGTTGTCAGCAGCGTACTTTTGATGGTTGCCGGTGTTGCGCTCAATAGATTTTTGTTTTTGCGTTCGGGTGCGCAACGAAGTGTGGGTGTTTGCAGATAATTGCGTTTTTTCAGTTCTTCCTTTATTCTGTCGAATGCCTGCAATGCCGTCATGGTTGCGGGATATTTTTTGTACACTTCCAGTAACGCCTTAGTAAAGACGCCATGTTTATTACCCGTTTCATCATTTTTCTCCTGTGCTTTCTGGTCGTCGTTGGTGGCCGACATAAACAAAAAATTAGAATTGACCCGTACTGCCGGTGAACCTGGCATAGGAATCACGCCATCCAGCAGTTTTGCTGAAACCGCAGCGCCATTGTCTTTTTTCACGGCAGCTATAGCCTTTTCTTCGGCAGCACTCGGAACATAGGTCTCTTCCACGTTCTTTTCCAGTATACTGACATGCCACCCATTCAGTTCCCGGACATCTGTGCCTTGAGTAACCACGCTATCAGCTAATGGTTCTATTTCCAGTGTGGCAAAATTTTCCGGTGTTTCTTCTTTGCCCTTGAATATGGATATTTTTGGTCCTTCTCCTGTGGGTGCCATTTTCCGGTAATAGGTGATGCCATCTTTCTTAATTTCTACGGTCTTGGTACCCCAGCTGTGACAACAGTCAAAAATGGAAGTGAGCGTTACTTTCTTGTCGACAAATTTGTTGTATATAGCGGCTAATTGCAGACTCAGGATATAGCCGTTCTTTTGGTAAAGAACATCGCAGGGCGCGATGGCCTCGTCGGTGTTATAGCCTGTATTGTCGGGCATTTGAAGGCCATGTCCGGAGTAATACAAAAATGCCTGATCGCCCGGCTTGCTATCGGCTAACAGTTTATCGAGTGATGCCAAGATTTGTTTCTTGGTGGCTTGTTCGCTATACAGCTCGCTGATATTTCCTGCTTTGTAACCAAATCTGGAGATAATCAATTCCTTGATGGATTTTGCGTCATTAACACAACCCTTTAATGAATTTTTCGGGTCGCGCAGGATTTGCCGTATAATAGTGTCGCGGTAAAAATAATCGTTGATGCCAATAATCAAAGCCCTCTTGTTTTGTGAATAACTCGTTACAAACAAAAAGAGCTGAAGGAAAAGTAATAAGTAAACAAGGTTTTTCATAGCTGACGATTTTTTATTTCTTTGGCCAGTCATTCATCCAGACTCCTTTCTGAACGGAGCGTACCACCAGCCAGTGATATATTTTTTCTGCCAATGACTGTACATCCTGAATGGGGTTTTTTAGAATGAGAAAAGGGGGCTGTGCAGCATGCCATCGTTGGTTGATGTTGTTATTCACCGTTTCATCGGTGAGCGCCAGCAGGATATTGATATCAGGCTCCTCCTGCTCACTGATGAGCGGTGACAGACCGGTACGGTAATAAGGAGAACGGCTGTCCATCTTTTTGGTGCCGGGCAGGTAATCTTTGTCTTTGTTGATGTTCCGGCTGTAAAAACAACTGATGGAGATATCCGCTTTTTCCGGGTCGCGTACCAATTCAATATTCTGATTTTTAAGACATAACGATTCTGTTGCTTTCGCAAGTTCTTCCGGCACGGGCAGGTAGACAATATACGGCTGATTCTGATTTACTTTTTGCAGGGTGCTTTTGCTTAAGTCGGGTAACAATGCATTAGAATTGGCCTCTAATCCGATGTAGGAAATTTGTTTATCTTTCACATAAACTTTGGAGCAGGAAAAATTCTCTTCAAACGGAACATAATAACCATAGCCTTTATAAATGCCGTTCATATCCTGTTCTTTAATGAGTGGTTTAATTTGGTTTTGCACCAGGGTATTCAGTTGAACAGCCGAATAATGGTCATGAGGAATATATACCTTTATCAACGGGGTGGTTTTAGTATACCAGCTGCTCACCTTAAATGTATGTCCTTTCATGCTGCCGATTCCTCTTTTGAGTATGGCGATACAAGCGTTATCTCCTTTTAATTGCGTGATTTCCGCTTCAATTTCCGGATATGACATATCATTCAGTATATTTCCAACAGACAAACCGGCCAGTGCGCCTTTATCAAGGGTAATTGTTTTTCCGGAGGATTGTATGCATTTGGTTAACACCCAATCGGATACGGTCGCCGGCGGAATGTTCATAAGGTTTTTTTTCAGCCTCAGCGGGTCGCACTTAAGGGTAGGCGTCTGTCCGTAAAATCGTTTTTTTAATTCAGCAGATATTTTTTCAAATAATTGTTCAGCGGACAGGTTGGCGGTGTTTCGCTTAAAGGTCTCAATCAGTGCTTTTGTAAAGACACCATGCCGATTCCCTTGCTCGTCTGGTTTTTCCACCGCTTTCTGTACATCATTAGTTGCGGATAAAAACAGGTAATTCGATTGCAGCCTTCGGGAAGGAGCGGTGGCACCTGCAAAAACATCACCTAACAGATTACCCTGGATCTTAAATTCTCTTTCGTTTTCCTGCGAAACATCGGCAGGAATGAAACGTCCGGAAGTGCTGTCTTTTTTGTACAATGTCGGTATCGTATCATTGGAAAAAATATTAAAGGTAAGAAAAGAGAACAGGCTGTACGAGGAGTCCGTTTTGTCAAACAGGTAGAGTGAATCGGAGGTGAAAGCAGCCGTACTCATGAATTCTCGATAATCCAGCCCCTTGGTTTCTCTTTCTGAAGATATGCCGGAGGAGCCTGCTACAAATTTTTCATTTGCATCTGCCGAAAAATTTTCCTCTATGCCGGGGGTGTTGGCAGAAATGGTAATGACAAAATCTGTCTGTGGTTGGTTTTTTCCTATCATGGTATGAGTACCCCAGCTGTAACAACAGTCAAAAACCGTAGTCAGTATCACTCTTTTATCTACAAATTTATTAAAGATGGCAGCTAACTGAAGTGTTTTGATAAATCCGTTGTTGTTATGCAAAGCGTCAGATGGCACTATGGCTTCATCGGTAGATTTGGTCACCACATTTTTGAGTTGTATGCCATGCCCGGAATAATAAAAGAACACCTGATCACCTGCCTTGCTGGATTCGAGCAGTTGTTCGAGTGCATCCAGTATATTTTGTTTGCCTGCCTGCTTGTTGTATAATTCTTTAATATACGGTTCTTTAAACCTGAATCGCGAACGGATTAGTTCTTTGATGGATTTGGCATCGTTTACACAGCCATGCAGAGAGTTACGGACATCAGGAACGATGGATGTAGTGGCTCCGTCAAAGGTATAGTAATCATTGATACCTATAATCAAGGCTCTTTTTGTTTGTGTGTAACCAGCCTGATATAAACAGAACAAGGCCAAACCCCATAAAAAATACCTTCGTAGCATAGTTAAATATAAAGAAATCTACTGATATTTAACCGTATATAAGTTTAGTACAAATACCGAAAAGCTTATGAAAAACAGAATAGTATTCATTGGCCTGTTGCTGATGCAAACCATCGCACAGGCACAGCAGAGCACCATAGACAGTTTGAAGACAGTGCTGAAAACAGAAAAAACGGATTCTGTCCGGGCTGATATTTTGTGTCAGTTAGGCCAGGAGTACGAGCAGTTTCGCCCGGATACAGCGATGCTCTATGCGCAGCAGGCCTACAAGATTTCCTCCAGAATACACTACGCAGATGGCATCTCCAGAGCCGCCAACGGGATAGGAAATGTATACAGGTTAATAGGCAACTACCCGAAAGCGCTGGAGTATTTCATCCAAAAACTGAAGATAGAAGAAAAGAGAAACAATCCGAACAAGCTTGCAGTTGTCCTTATGAATATCGCAGGAGTTTACCACATGGAGCAGGAAGAAGAAAAGGCGCTGGAATATCAGATGAAAGCAGATTCCATTATTGATGTCGCAAAGATTGATTATCTTAAAATCTACAGCCTTTTGAACCTCGGGGATATGTACGAAAAATCAGGAAAATTGCAGGCAGCGCTGCTGTCAACAGAAAAAGCGTATATGCTGGCAGTGAAAGAAAAAGATGTTAGCCTGACAGGCAGCATTCTCAATAACCTTGGGAATATCTATGCAAAACTAGGTGATACATTGCGTGCTGTTAAACAATATCAATCGGCGTTGCCTTATCTGGAACAGACGCAAAACGAAGATGTCATGGCAGAAACCACACTGGGGTTGGCAAAACAATTCCAGATGATGTCTCTCAGCGATTCGGCAGCTTATTATGGGGTCAAATCCTATGAGATATGCAGGAAGAACGGCTTCTTAAGCAGGCAGCTGTCGGCGAGTATATTTTTAAAAGATTACTATAAGGAAAAAAGGGATGTCAATAACGCGTTTGCTTATCAGGAAGAAATCCTGACATTGAAAGACTCTATCTTCAGCAAGGAAAGAATAGCCAAAGCGCAGGCGATATCTCTGGAAGAAGACCTTCGGCAGAAAGAAATGGCTGAGAAGAAACTGGAAGAAGAACATGAAAGAAAAGTAAAACTGCAGTACCTGACGATTGGTATCTTGTTGCCCATTTTGTTTTTTCTGACGCTTTACCTGAGCAATAAAAAGATCAAACCGAAAATCATTGAGTTCCTGGGCGTGGTTTCTTTGCTGCTGTCTTTTGAGTACATCATGCTTCTGTTACATCCCGTCATTGTAACGGTTACCAACCATGAGCCCGTTTATCAGCTCTTGATTTTTGCACTTATTGCTTCCGTCTTAACCCCTGCCCACCACCGGATTGAAAAATGGTTACTCAAGAAACTAACGCTGAAAGAGAGAATATCAGTTATCAATTTCAGAATTCAGTAATACTAATAAAAAAACCTTCCGTGAGGAAGGTTTTTTATGAAGAAGTATCTTTTATTTTTTGTCCGGAACAGGAACGATTGTTTTTCCACCCTCTTCTTCGGTTGCTGTTTCAGCCGCTGCGGTTGCGGTAGAGTCACCACCCGGAGTTGCCGCCGCTGGTTCAGTAACAACTTCGGTTGCTTCAGCAGCTGTATCCGCTGCCGCTTCTTCCACTTTTTGTTTGCAGGATGGCAACAGGAATAAGGAACAAAACAGCATTAGCAAAACGCTTTGCCGTAAAAATGATTTTTGACTGGTTTTCATAAAGATTGATTTTAATGGTTAATAAAAATGCAGATGTATTGATATTGCATCTTATCACATCTTGCTAATTTAAATCTACAACAATTATTTCAAATATTCTTCTACTCTCATTCGCAAACCAATATAAAACAGCAGAAATCATAGTCGGCGTATGGAAATTTTTGATGGTAGGTAATAGATTTTGACAGGAACCACCTCTATTTTATTATTGTTTTTTAATGTTTAATATCAACAATTACCATGAGAAAAATCATGGTTTTTATCTGCTGTTAGGCTCAACTTTGCATAAAGAGGAATAATCTAAAATCCAATATTATGAAAATCCAATCATTTTTAGGGGTAGTCATATTCGCATTTCTTCTACATGGAAATACGATTGCACAGCAGGCGGTGACCAGTACCGGTGGCAATGCTGGAGGGGTTGGCGGTACAGTCAGTTATTCCGTAGGGCAGGTGGCATATATCAATAGTGCAGGTGTAAACGGAAAAGTGAATCAGGGTGTTCAGCAACCGTACGAGTTTTTTGTAACCGGAGTTCGGGAAAACAAAAACATTATGCGGGAAATGATTGTATACCCAAATCCAACGCACGCCATTGTAAACCTGAGGATAGAAAATATACAGGATATACAAGGATTGATTTATCTTCTGTATGATGTGAAAGGCACCTTGTTGCTGGAAAAGAATATTGTAGATAAAGTTACGGAAATACCAATGACAGACTTAGCGGCAGCCAATTACCTGTTAAGTGTTACGAACAGTAAAAGCGAAGTACTACAGATTTTTAAAATAATTAAACACTAGAAATATGAACAAACTAATTACCATCTTGGCAGGCGTTCTGTTATATATGAGTTTGCTTGCTCAGGCTCCAAACAAAATGAGCTATCAATGTGTCATTCGAAATGCAGGAGGTACTCTGGTAACCAACACGGGAGTAAGCGTCAAAATCAGTATCCTGCAAGGGTCTGAAAGTGGTACAGCGGTGTATACAGAAACACATGGTGTGACCACAAATGCCAACGGACTGGCTACATTACAAATCGGCACAGGAACTCCTGTCACAGGAACTTTAGGTGCCGTGAATTGGGCCGCGGGTCCATATTTCATCAAAACGGAAACCGACCCTGCCGGAGGAACAAATTTTACGATTACGGGGACAAGTGAATTAGCGAGTGTGCCATACGCATTATATGCTGCCAATTCAACACCGGGCCCTAAGGGGGATAAAGGCGACCAGGGTGAGCAAGGTATTCAGGGTCCAAAAGGTGATCAGGGAATACAAGGTATTCAAGGCCCTAAGGGAGATAAAGGGGATCAGGGTATTCAAGGGATACAGGGTATACAAGGGCCCAAAGGAGACTCAGGTGCTCAGGGGCCGATTGGCAATTTGGCTCCCGGCGACCAGATTGGGAATATGTTGTATTGGGATGGCGTAAAATGGGCAAATGTCCCCAACGGTATGGATGGTGATATTTTGACGTTCTGCAGTGGGAAACCAAAATGGACAAGACATGGAATTTGTTCACCGTTCTATATAGGACAATTTTATCAGGGAGGAATTATATTTTATATTGATTCTACCGGGGAACATGGCCTGATTGCCGCACCGGTAGATCAGGGTACTGCGCCTTGGGGCTGTGAAGGAACCTTAGTCGGAACACTCCTGGGGTATGGAAAAGGCCCGCAAAATACCATTGCAATTGAAGCCGTGTGTACCACTGCGGGAACAGCTGCTGATATTTGTGCCAATCTTGTATTAAATGGCTATGATGACTGGTATCTGCCAAGTGCGGTAGAGTTGCACTTGTTAAAAATGAATCAGGACCATGTGGGTGGATTTGCGGATGTGGAACGACATTACTGGTCTTCCAGTGAGTATGATAATCTGGATGCGTTGGATGAAGTGTTTATCTGGCCATGGGATAGCCGACATAATACCCGCAAAGCGGAATTGGGTGGTGTACGTGCTATCAGGTCATTCTGATCCATTCATAAACAATACAAACTATCTGAACCCCTGCAATTTGCAGGGGTTTATCTTTTTGTCGATTTTTATGTATAAATTAGATTTAAAATAACAGCCATGCCCATACGAATGACCGACGATCAAAACCAGCAGCAGGATTATGTTCCAAGTAACGACGGTGGAGGCGGTGGTAGCCGTGGAAGAGGAGGACTGCCTGGCGGTGGTTGTTTAACATCTATACTTCCCATCTTGCTTAATCTTATTTTTAAACGCCCGCTTATAGGTATTCCGTTGTTGCTGATTGCAGGATATTTTGTTTTTAATAGCGGATTGTTGGGCAATCTGACTACCACTAATGCATCTTCTGTGCTACAAACCGGTGCAAGCCTCAAAGAAGAGGTCTATGATAAGGCCGAGGTAGCAGCTGCACTTTCTGAATATGAAAAAAACCCCTTACCGGAATATGTCAGCCTCGAACAGTTTGCACCGCAGCGCTTGGACCAGGGTGAGCAGGGTTCTTGTGTAGGATGGGGCAGCAGCTATGCTGCTCGCACTATTCTGGAGTCTTCCTCCACCGGACAGAACCCCGATGAGATTGCCATGAGCCCTTCTTTTGTATACAATCAAATCGGATTTGAGAATTGCCAGGGCGCCTATATCCTTAATGCCTGTAAGGTGATGCAGCAGGTAGGTTGTGTGCCGAAAAAGAAATTTGAATATACCGACCAAAGTTGTCAGCGGAAGCCGGACGATCAGCTATTTCGATTTGCAGAAGATTTTAAAATCAGGGGATATGAACGTCTTTCAAAAGATGGGGATGATTATACAACTGATTTTTTTGCCATCAAACAATATCTTGCAAAAGGGGCACCTGTCATTTGCGGGATGATGGTGGGAGGTAGTTTTATGCAGGATATGTTTGGACAGAAAGTATGGCATCCAACTCAGGATGATTACAGCATGGAAGGTTTTGGCGGTCATTGCATGTGTATTATCGGATACGATGATCGGCTGGAAGGCGGTGCATTTCAGATTATGAACAGTTGGGGCTCGCAATGGGGCGAGAATGGAATCGCCTGGGTTGCATATAAAGATTTCATGCATTTTAATAAAGAAGCATACGCCTTGCAGCCATTACCGAAACGGGGAGATATGGCTGCCCGCAAACTGGAATGCACCATCGGATTAGTAGATAATTCCAATAAGCAATACATCAAACTCAGAAATAACGATAACCTCTTTTCAACGATACAACCTATTACCAAGGGCACAAGATTCAAAGTGGAAATCCAAAACTCCATAGAATGTTACATCTATATTTTTGGAGAAGAAACGGATGGAAGCAGCTATGTGCTGTTTCCTTATACCCAGAAACATACCGCCTTTTGCGGTATTACCGGCTATCGTCTGTTTCCCAAAAACCAAAGTCTGGAAGCGGATAATATAGGCAGCAGAGACCGTATAGCCATTGTAGTGAGCAAGGACGCACTCGAGTATAAAATAATAAATGATGCCATAAACGCGGCAAAGGGAGATTACAGGACTAAAGTAATGGAGGCGTTGGGTTCTTCAGCCATATCCAACGTGCGTTACAGTTCTGTGAACGGAACAATAGGATTTCAGGTGGTTACAGAAAACAATCAGGCAGTTGCAAGCATTATAGAAATGGATAAACAATAAACCAACACACTATGTCATTCTTAATTTACGGTGCCAGCGGATATACAGGCAAAATTACGGTAGAACAGGCTGTAAAGAAAGGCTTAAAGCCAACATTGGCGGGACGAACTGAAGAAAAAATAAAGCCAGTCGCGAAAGAATTCGGACTGGAGTATGAAATATTTGGATTAGATGATATAGAAACAGCCGCCAAACATCTTACTAAATTTCCGCTTGTCCTGAATTGTGCAGGACCGTTCAGCAGGACCGCTAAACCAATGGTGAAGGCCTGTCTGTTGGCGGGAACCCATTATCTGGATATTACCGGTGAGATAGAAGTTTTTGAACTGGTAAAATCGTTTCACCAGAAAGCGGTGGAGAAAAATATCATACTCATGTCGGGTGTTGGGTTTGATGTGGTTCCCACTGATTGCATGGCAAAATACCTGTCTGAAAAAATGCCTGATGCCACTCATCTGGAATTGGCCTGGGTGGGTTTGGGTGGCAATATTTCCCATGGCACAATGAGTACAATGGTAGAAGGACTCGGTAGGTCCGGTGCCATCCGGGAAAACGGAAAAATAGTGCCGCAACCAACCGGTAAGGAAGGTAAAACTGTTGACTTTGATGGTAAACAACATTTTGTGATGACCATCCCTTGGGGAGATGTGTCAACCGCATACCATACTACCGGCATTCCGAATATCAAGGTATTTACGGGTGTTCCGAAGAACAGCTATACCATAATGAAACTGCAGCCTCTGTTTAATCCTATTGTCAGAATCGGATTTGTGAAAAAGAAGATACAGGAGTATGTCGACAAAAATATTACAGGTCCAACAGCGGAACAGCGGGAAAAAGGGAAATCCTTGGTGTATGGTAAAGTAACTAATGCCAAAGGGGAAACAGCGGAGGCTCGCCTGAAAACGGCTGAAGGGTATAAACTAACAGCAGAGATGTCTATACTGATTTCGCAAAAGATATTGGCCGATAAAACACTGAGTCCCGGCTATCATACTCCGGCAGAATTATTTGGTGCTGCACTAATATTGGAGATGCCCGGTTCTGCGTATTATTAATTACTATTTAGTAGATTTTAAAAAGTCTGATTTCACTAATCAGGCTTTTTGTTTTTTAACGAAAATGCAGACTATTGGTAACTTTCTGCCCAATGTTCCTGCCTTGCTGTATGCCATTTTCAATCGCTTCTCTGTAATGAATGCCACCATACAGTCGGGAAAGGGCAGCCTGACTGGCGGCATCGTAAAAAGAAAAGAAAGATCTTGGAGAATAACCATAAGCCATACTGCTACTGTCTGTAAATGCAAAAGAGCCAATGGCGTTTGTCAACGCTTTAGATGCGGCTCCCGAACAAACACTGTGTCCGGATGGATATTCCGGAAATGGAGGTGTAATATCACTGCCTTGTCCTGTTGTCCAGCTTGGTTTCATATAGGCTTTGATGTAAGTTTCTGGTCGCAGGAGGTTGTATTTGTATTTTGCATCCCAGCAGGAAATGAACGCGTCCGCAGTAGTGATGCCAACCAGTGCATATAATTCTGCGGCCTTGTCTAATTTGTAATTCTTCAAATGGATAATATATTCCAGTATTCCCATCCAGTGCCCTGCCGGTGTTTGTGTCCCGCTTTGATCGCGCCACCACAAAACGCTATTGTTCTGCTCAATGGTTTTATTCTCAACGGTGGTTAAAACCTCCCCAGCCTGTCTGCCAAAAGCAGAACTCGTATCCGTGGAGAAAATAACCATTTGAGGAATCTCAAACTGAGATGATGAATCCATGACAAACGGGCGCATTTGGACCCAATAAGGTTCTGCCGGTTTTAGATGTGCACCATCGGTAGGTTCCCAGTACCAAAGATGGTCAGCATCCCGTGGAGGGACCGTGTAAGTAAGCGTTTTTACCATCAGAAAATTATCGGAAGCCGCATATTGTTTGATGGCATCTGCCACCACTAACCCTCTTGCTTTAGATTTATTAATAATAGAATCTACAACAATACCACTCTTGGCTGAAAGGATCCTGTCATGCAGAGCAAGCACAGAATCCCTGTTTTCCGTCGTTAACAAAGGAATGATGGTATCACATTGTGCAATCAATACCAATGCCTCATTCAATACGATATCATAATCCAGAGAGTCTGTATTAACAGGGATAGAATTTAAGTTAAATCCGTTTAACTGGCCTTGTAGGGATTTGTTGTTTCTGATGCCGTCTACGACACTTTCATACAATGTAATGCCGGTATACGCATATACTCTGGCTGCTCGTGGTGGATTGATATTTTGAGTAGTTACAATCCTGCGAAACACATTGACCCAGTCAATAGCATTTTTGGCATTATAAGCAGAAACATCCGAGAGTTCATGTTTTACCGGGATATCCGTTTCTGCTTTCTTGCAACTGTTTATTGACAACAAGCATCCCAGCAGAAAGAAGGTGGAAAATCTAAAGAGTTTATTCATAGTATAACAGGTTATTGCAAGATAATATCAAAATCGACCAGATCGATGAATACCTGAACTCTTTCTTCAATTTCCTGACGGGATAATTCTTTCAGGCGCTGCGGTCCGAATTTTTCCACGCAGAAACTAGCCATTGCGGATCCGTAAATTACGCCACGTTTCATGTTTTCAAAGGATAAATCTTTGGTATTGGATAAATAACCCATGAATCCGCCTGCAAACGTATCTCCTGCTCCGGTTGGGTCAAATACATCTTCTAAAGGCAGAGCAGGTGCAAAAAATACACGGTTGCCGTGAAACAACAATGCACCATGTTCACCTTTCTTTATAATGAGGAATTTAGGGCCCATGCCACGAATGGTCTCAGCGGCTTTTACCAAGGAGTGCTCTTTACTCAGCTGTCGTGCCTCTTCTTCATTTACAATCAGTAAATCTACCATCTTCAAAACGGTCATCAGAGGTTCCAATGCGATATCCATCCAAAAGTTCATGGTGTCCATCGCAATCAGTTTCGGACGTTCCTGCATCTGACTGATGACCTTGGCCTGTAAAGACGGGTCGATATTTCCTAAAATCAAAAATTCAGATTTCTTGTATTTTTCCGGTAAAATAGGGTCAAAGCTTGCTAAAACGTTTAAATCAGTCACTAAAGTGTCTCTACGGTTCAGATCCATGTGGTATCTTCCGCTCCAGAAGAAAGATTTTTCACCTTCTTTTACCTGAATACCATCGATATCCGTTCCAATGGATTGAAGATAAGCCAGTTCGTCCTTGTCAAAGTCATCACCGATAACACTTACCAGCTGCATATCATGGCTAAAATGCCCGGCTGACTGGCAAATATAATTACCGGAACCGCCGGTAATCCTATCCACCTTGCCGAAGGGCGTTTCTATGGCATCAAAAGCGACTGTACCTACAACTAAAAGACTCATGTAAAAAATTTTTGCAAATATTGCATAATTATTTTTAATACCCTACATTTGCACTCCTAAATTAACAGAATGCTTCCTTAGCTCAGCAGGTTAGAGCAACTGACTGTTAATCAGTAGGTCCCTGGTTCGAGCCCAGGAGGGAGCGCGAGGCGGCTGAATATTCAGTCGCCTTTCTTTTATCCAATTTCCGCCACCGCCAACCCAATCTTTTCACTTCCTTTGCTCCAATGGGCATGGTTGCGGGCATTGAAATACAGATAAACCTTATTGTTAAAGATTTTTACATCACAGGCATAGATATGGCTTGCCATCCATGGAATGTCTTTATTGGGCGTCAGGACAGGCTCGTTCAACAGATATGTCCAATCAAGACCGTCTGTTGATTGAAGGATGCAGATGGCAGAACCCGATTTACCGTCCTGCTCATAGATGCCGTTCTGAAAGGCTACATATCCATCTTCACAGGGTATGACTTTCATAGAGCCGGCTCCCAGATTGTTCCATCGCATGGTGGGAGAAGGTGAAATGACCGGCGATACAGCAGCAGTATAGGGGCCATTGATATTGTTGCTCTCCGCATAGGTGATGTGCAGCGGCTCATTGAATCCGCAATCCGGAACACGTACCAGCGAACAGGAAAAATACAAACGATAGGTATCATTAATCTTTAGTAAACAAGGATTACCGACCGCTCTTCCCAGTCGGGTATCTTCATGAAAAGATTGTGACGGACGAATGATGTTAACAGGCTCAGACCAGTACATCAAATCTCTGGAATAGACCATCTCAATCCTGGAAAACCAGCGTTGTTTGGGTAAAAAAGAAAAGAGCAGTTTTAACCCGGTATATTTTTCATAAAACAAATAATACGTATCCTTATCTTTAAAAATGAAGGGACGCAACGCAGCGCGGACTACTCGTTTATTATGACGTTGCCACCGGATGCCATTATCGGACACATATTGAAAGATTCCATAAATGGTATGGGCAAACAGATGCCATTTTTTATCCGGCGATTCAGCAGGTGTCAGTACGGTAGGATCCGCTACCAAAGGTGTCAGCCTGGGTGGATATATCAGCGGAGCTTCGCTGTGCAGGGTAAACTTCAGTGATTGGAAATCAGCCATCTTCATCATACAAATCAGCGTTTATTGTAAATATTCCGGAGGAACCTGCGCTCCCATTTGCTGTGCCTGCTTCGCATCGCGCAGCGCCGCATCCCTGTTGCCTAGGTTGCGGTTCGCGGTTGCCCTACCCAGGTAAAACAAGGGTTGCGTGTTCTTTAAGGAAATAGCTTTATCGAAAGCAATTAATGCTTCCTGATACCGGCCCAGCGCGATATTGCACAATCCTTCTTCGTGATAAACATCCGCATTATAAGGGTTTAAACGGAAATAGGAGATGTGTTGTTTCAAACACAATTCATATTGTCCGGTCATATAATAGATCAGTCCTCTGTTGAGGTAGCCATTTGCATTATCAGGATAAACTTCGAGTCCTCTGCTGAGGTAATACAGCGCTTTCTCCAGATTGCCGGCCATCGCGTAAGCAACACCCAGGTTTACAATCATTTCACCGGTTACCTTCTTATCTGTCTGTCCTGCTATGGAATCATTTTTTATAGCCTTCAGGTAACTTTGCAATGCCAGTTGCAGCAGTTCATTGCGCTGATTGCTGAGTGCGGCATCCTGAGCGGGAGTGGCATTTACTTTGTCCAGGTACACTTTGGCTATTCCGTTGTAAACATATGCATCTGTCGGCTGCAGACGGATGGCTTCATTGAAATTGAGAACGGCTTTGTCAAAGTTTTTTTCATCATCGCGGTAGTATACCGCTGCCTGTTTCCAGGCCAGCGGACTGTTCGGATAGATTTTCTTGACGTGTTCCCACAGCGTGCCGCCATTTTGCCAAACGCTGATTTGCCGGTAACATAAGAAGGCTAAAAAAATACAATATACCACAACAGCACTTTGTATATATAGTTTAAAAGCCGGCCTTTGTAAAATGGTCCATTCGTATCCTTTAATGAAGATAAAAAATAAGCCGATGTAGGCGATATACGTAAACCTGTCGGCAAGGAAACCTTGCCCGGCGCCAACAATCTGAAGCAGAAACATCACATTAAAGGTAAAGAATGCCCACCCAAACATAAGATTGGTTTGCTTCTTTTTGAATGCCCATATCAGGAATCCGATTAAGGCTATCGGAACTATACCGAGACAAACATACGCCATCACCGGCAGTTCGGGTGGATAGGGATAGAGCGGAGAAAGACGAAAAGGAATCAGCCATTTAATGAGGTATACGGCATAGGAATATGCGCCTACAGCCAGCCGGTCAATAAAGGTGTAATTGATGGTGGCATTTTCAAAGTTCAGTGATTTTTCACCTTTCAGAAAGTAAATATTTATTAAACCAAATACCAGCGACAATATCCACCACGGCAGTTTTTCGACTATCAGGATTTTTACAGACAACCAACGGCGGTTTAAATAGAAATCCACGGCAACCATGGTAAGGGGCAGGGTAACTGCCTGCACTTTTGAAAACAAGGAAATGACGGATAATATAATAGCGAGCAGATACCACTTTGTCTTTCCGGTGTCCGACTTTATACAGGCAATATAAGATGATAATGCGCCTAAGAAAAACATACTGTACAGCACATCTTTGCGCTCTGTAATCCAGGCCACTGACTCTACCCGCATGGGGTGGATACCGAATAACAAGGCTGCAATAGCTGAAGGGATAAGACCAATTTCCAGCTGAAGGAAAATGATGAACACCAGCAATGTGCAGACCAGGTGCATCCAAAGATTATTCAAATGGAAGATAAATGGATTTAAGGTTGGGTTGGGTGCGAAGAAATGTTTTTCAAGGGCAAAAGTAAAAATAGGCAGCGGGTTATAGTTGCCAATGACATCGGAGGTGAAGATGGTTTTAACGGCTTTCCAGTCCCATTGATAGGCGAATACTTTTAGCGTTTCGTTTTCCAGTATGTTTTGCGGATCATCCCAGTTCACAAATTTCAGGGAAAGGGTGGGTAGAAAGAGAATAAGAGTAATAAGTAATACACAGGCCACAATCACCCAACGCGTATAGTTTGTTGATGTTGCTGGTTTGCCGGTTTTGGTTTTTGTGGCATTCGGTATTTCTTTCTTCGCCGGGGTTTTTGGATGCGGTTTTCCTTTTTGACTATTTTTTGCCATAGATGTTTCAGCGCTAATTTATAAAATATATTATCCGCCGCAGCCAATCAGGCGGTTGGGGTTTTTTCTGACCAATTCTTCCAGCTCCGGCATCAATGTTTCTTTCAAGGATTCAAATCCCTGCAAAGATGCTGTGTTGGTTTCAACACTTGTATCGGTGTTAACACGCTTCTTTTCATTTGCGGAAGATGGAATCTCCTTCGTGAAATGTTTTTGCTTCTTAGTCATACTTAAAATTAATCATTTATCTTTATAAACAGAATGAAAAAGTTTATTCAGCAGTACACCGGTTTCCTCCGAAATATACGATTCTTTCATTATCTGTATAATTGGCTGCACCGAAAGGGGCTGAAGCACAATAAGCATTTATATCCATATTACGGGATTAAAAAATCAATTTACGCATCCCTTTCACATAAGGATTTTGCCGGGATGCGGGCGAAAGCTCCGTGGATGGATGGCATAGTAAGTAAATCGGATATTGAAAACCATCCGATGTTTCCGCACTTTCCGGAAGAGATTTCCAAACAGGCGCTGGACTGGCCGGAGAATGGCTTCCTTGTCTGGAATAATTTTTTGAGCAGCGAAACAGTGGATGATATCAATGTGGATATAGACGAATTGCTGAATAAGAATGCGGTGGATTTTAATTACACGGGAAGAAAAATTTTCAACGCATACAAACAATCCTACACCCTTCGAAAAGTAATTAAAGAGAAACGGCTGCTGGAGTTGCTGTCCTTTCTGCTGGGCAAGAAAGTGTTGCCCTTTCAAACGATTAATTTTTTAAAAGGAAGTGAGCAGGCTCCGCATTCGGATTATATTCACATGAGTACTTTTCCGCAGGGATACCTGATTGCAGCCTGGTTTGCATTAGAGGATATTTCGTTTGAACAAGGACCTTTGTCTTATTATGAACAGTCCCATCATTTACCGTATCTGACGAATGAAGACTATGATAACAAAAGCACTAAGTATTTGCTGGATGGAAATGCCAATAAAAAATATGAAGCAAAAGCTCGGGAGTTGGTAGATACGAATAATCTCCAAAAGAAGATCTTTACTGCCAAAAAGGGCGATGTCTTTATCTGGCATGGAAATCTGATTCATGCCGGAGAGCCTGTGCTGAATCCGGCATTAACGCGAAAGAGTGTGGTGGCTCATTATTTTGCGGAAGGTGTAATTTGTTATCATGAAATCAGCGAAAGGCCTGCCATCTTTGATACAGAACTGGTGGGCGAAGTAAAAGAGGACTTTTACAAAGGGCAGACACATTTTTTTGAGGTGTAATGCTTGTGCTAACCTTTTCGTATAAATACCCTGTAGGCCATATACAGGAAGCCCGGAATAATCACCACCGCCAATCTGAAATAAGAAGTTGAGCCCATATATGGCAGTCCGAATGCAATGACCGTCAAAATGAAAATGCCGAGTAATATAGTGAACAGCTTACCCCATATAGTCTCATAGATGGTTTTTTCACGCACTATAGCAGTGACGGAAACCGGAGTCTTATGGCTTGCTTCAGAAGGTTGTATTGCCTGATTATAGTTTTCTGCCTGTGCTAAGAAATTGGAAAGGAATAGTCTGAATTCCGCTTTCTTTGCGCCATACATATCATTCAATACCCATTCATCTCCGTTCTTAAATTTTATTTCCAGATACTCGTACTCTCCTCTGTACCGCCCACGGTCGGTGCCATTTTTATATCCTTTCACATCACCCCAGTCGTAATGACTGAATGCTTTCTTTCGCAACAGGAATCCGGGGTTTTCCAGCGTTCGCTGCAGGTATGATGATGTCAGGCTGAAGGTGGCAATACAGGACAAAACGGATACAACATAAAACATAAATCCAAGGATGCCCGACACAAGCAGCCATACCGGGAGGTGTGCAAAGATTCCGATAAATAAAATCCACAAAGAAATAGTCATGGTAACCCCTATCGAAAACCAGTTGCCAAGGGGTAATACTTTACAGGAATATTGGACAGGAATTGCAGAAGATGATTTCACCATAATTCGTCGTCGCTAACGTCTGCGGGTTTTTGTGATTTAAATAGTTTACGGGTTTCTATCTTTTGTTTTTGCCGATCAATAATCAGATCGGCGATTATCTCTGCGGCATTCTCACCCTGATGCGCTTTCATCGGTTTGCGGACTTTATCTTCATGCACATCAATTCTGTACAGCAGATACAGCAGGTGTTCAAAATCGTTATTAATCCAGTCATTGATTCGCTGAATAATATGCTTCCTGAATTCGCTGAATGAATTAAACGAGATAGTGTTTTCTTCCAGCAGTTGCAGGGTGTACTCCTGAATCGTTTGTTCGTTTTCCATGGTTTTGTATTTAAGAATACGATGTGTTCTAAAGACGATGGTTGACAATAACAGATTACAAATTTATTTTCTCTATACCCATCCCGAATAATGCGAAATCAAAACGGACTGGATCATTTTTATCAATCTTCTTTAAGTTAGCAGTTAATTCGCAAACTGTCAACCAGTCACGCTGTTTTCTTTCTATTAAGTTTAACTGTCTCGCATAATTTTCGACATGTACATCTATCGGCATTAATAAAAACTCGGGTTTTATTTTTTTCCAAATACCAAAATCTACACCGTTTTTATCTTTCCGCGCCATCCATCTCAGGTACATATTCAATCGTTTGCAGGTAGATTTTCTTTCGGGTGTGGCGATATGTTTTCTGGTTCGTTCGGGATAATGAGCCAGTGAAAAAAACTGACGATGAAACTGTGTCAGACCTTGTTCCGTGCTGTGCGCCAGAAATAAGGTCTCCAAGGTGTCTTGTTTGGAATAATGTTGTTTCAGGAATTCAATGAAATACAACACGTCGGTAGCATTGAATGTACGGTGAACAAAATGGGTAAATGGTTTTAAGTCTTGTGCAGAGTGGTGCAATACAAAATCATGCGGATGATTGTCCATCAGAGCCATCAGTTTATTACAACTGTTGATAATAGATGTTCGGTTGCCCCATGCGAGTGTGGCAGCAAACAGTCCTGCAATTTCAATATCCTGTTTTTTGCTGAAACTATGCGGAATGGAAATCGGGTCATTGGCGATAAAATCCGGGCGGTTATATTTCGCGTGATAAAACTCGAGGATGTCTACTGTTTTTTGTGTTACCATATCTCGGCTATTAGGTACTGAGCGGGGGCTGTCCGCCGCGGGGTTCCCGTAGAATAGACAATACATATCGAACAGAAAACGAAAGGCCGACAAACGCCAGGATGGACAATAATGGAATGCTTTGCTGTATTAGCAGGAAGTCGTAAGCGCCATGCAGTAATATGGGATAAATCAGTCCTTTGCGCATCAGCTCATTAGTGTGGGTGGTGTCAAACTTTGCCAGCCCGACATGATAGCCCATCGTTACGGCAAATACAGCATGAGCGGGTATGGCCGTCACCATCCTGAAAAGGGCTACGCCAAGGCCGTGCTGTGCAACATACAATACGTTTTCAAAAGAAGCGAATCCCATCCCTATCATCACGGCATATACAATCCCGTCCATAGGTTCATTGAACTCTTTTCGTTTAAACAGGATGTATCTCAAAAAAAAGAACTTGGCAAATTCTTCGCTCAGGGCAACTACCCAGAATGCATACAGCGCAGAATTGATGAGGTTGCCGTTATTGACAACAAAACTCGCTCCCATCAGGCTGGAAATGCTGGCGGGAAACACGCTGAATATTCCAAAGCAGAATGCTGCTATCATCAGCCACACAGGTTCTTTCTCAAACCGGTCTTTGTGGATGATGTATCCGCAAATGGCTAATGAAGGTGCGATGGCCAGTATGAGTAATGTCCAGGTCATTTCAGTTTGTTTTCTTTATTTCAGGTATTAACCCGGTTATACAGGATAACGTACTATACTGCAAATCTGTATGGCTGTTTTATCCCAATGCTATTCTCAAATCTGCTATTAAGTCATCGACATCTTCAATTCCTACACTTAAACGGATTAAAGAATCTACAACTCCTGTTTTTTGCCGTTCTTCCAAGGGTATGCTACCGTGTGTCATGGTCGCCGGATGTCCAATCAGGCTTTCCACACCACCCAATGATTCTGCCAGCGAAAATAATTTTGTTGCAGATAATAATTTATTGGCTGCTTCTAAGCTGTCATCTTTTAATGAAAAAGAAACCATCGCTCCAAACATTTTCATTTGCCTTTTAGCAATGTCATGTCCTTTGTGTTCAACAAATCCGGGGTAATTTACTTTTTCCACTTTCGGGTGTGTTTTTAAAAATTCAGCTATTTTTCCCGCATTCTCACAGGCGCGCTCCACCCGGATATGCAGCGTCTTGATACCTCGCAAAATAAGAAAGCAATCCTGTGGTCCGGGAACGGCACCACACGCATTTTGAAGAAAATATAGCTGGTCTGCGAGTGCTTTGTCTTTTACGACAATTGCGCCGTGTATCACATCGCTATGTCCGCCTAAGTATTTGGTGGCGGAATGGATGGCGATATCAGCGCCCAGATCTAAAGGAGTTTGAAGATACGGAGAGGCAAAAGTATTGTCCACACAAACGAGTAAATTATGTTTTTTTGCCAGCGCACAAACCGCCGCAATGTCTACTATATTCAACATCGGATTGGTGGGTGTTTCAATCCAGATTAGCTTTGTGCGGGACGTTATGGCGTTTTCAATATTGGCAATATCTGTCATGTCCACAAACGTGAAGTCCATTCCGAATCGTCCGAATACTTTGGTGAAGATACGGTAGGTGCCGCCGTATAAGTCATTACAGGAAATGATATGGTCGCCGCTGCTGAATAGCTTGGCTATAGCATCCGTAGCCGCCAGGCCGCTGGCAAAACAGATTCCGTAATTGCCGTTTTCCAGTGCCGCCAGTTGGTTTTGCAAAACATTGCGCGTTGGATTTTGTGTGCGGGCATATTCATACCCTTTGTGTTCACCGGGCGCATCCTGCACATACGTGGAGGTTTGAAAGATCGGCGTCATGATGGCCCCTGAGGTGGCATCCGGCTCTATGCCTGCATGAATGACTTTTGTTGCGAATTTCATTGTATAGTATTTTATTGTCAATCTCGCGAAAGCGGGAATCTCACAAAGATACGGGAGATTCACTTTTTCAAAGGAATGACGTGATTAAAGTTATTAAATAAAAAAACCGCTTGAGAAACACAAGCGGTATAAATCATATTATGTATTAATACAAAAAACCGCTTCAGCAAGTGCAGCAACAGTATCTTGTATTTTTTTCCCGGTTCATGAAATAAAGATAAGAAAAATTATTTATTCAGCAAATTAATCACCAGTCCGGATTTCAGCTTGGGTTCAAACCAGGTGGATTTTGGTGGCATAATGTTGCCGGTATCTGCAATGGTGATGAGCTGGTCTAAGGAAACGGGATAAAATGCAAACGCTATTTTCATTTCGCCGCTATCCACGCGTTTCTGCAATTCAACCAGGCCTCGGATGCCGCCCACAAAATCAATCCGTTTGTCGGTTCGCTGGTCTTTGATGCCCAAAATGGGGTCTAAGAGATTGTTGCTTAGAATAGTGACATCCAATACACCTATCGGGTCATTTTCATCATAGGTGTTACTCTTCGCGGTCAGCTTATACCAGCAGCCGTTTACATACATCGAAAAATCATGCAGCTGAGCAGGTTTATAGGGAGTGGCGCCGATTCTTTCTATGTCAAATTTTCCACGGATATGATTCAGCAGTTCCTCTTCAGAAAGTCCGTTTAAATCTTTTATCAGGCGGTTGTAATCCTGAATCTGCAGTTGATTCGACGGAAAAAGACACGACAGGAAATAATTGTAAGGCTCGTTTCCGGTGTAATCCGGATGCTCTTCTCTTAATTGTTGTCCTACTTTTGCGGACGCCGCCGACCGGTGATGTCCGTCGGCAATATAACTGGCGGGTACTTTTTCGTGAAATAAGTCCACCAATTTATTAATTATAGATTCGTTTTCGATTTTCCACAGTTGATGACGAACATTTTGAGAATCAGTAAAATCATTTTCAGAAGCATGATGTTCACAGTAATGCTCGATAATGGCATCAATTTCCTGAACGCTTTTATAGGTCAGAAAAACCATACCGGGTTGTGCCATTTTGGTTTTCATGTGCCGGATGCGGTCATTTTCTTTCGCTACCAGTGTGAGTTCGTGTTTCTTTATTCTGTTGGAAAAATAATCGTCTATAGAACTGCCTGCCACTAATCCGGTTTGTGTTCTGCCATCCATCGTTTGCGCATAGATGTACAGACAGGGTTTTTCATCCCGAACTAAGATACCTTCTTTAATAAACCGCTCAAAGATATCTTTCCCTTTTTCGTAAACGGCATCCGCGTATTGGTCTATGGGTTCATCAAAATTGATTTCCGGTTTTGATATATGCAGAAAAGAATAGGGATTGTCTTTGGCTTCTTCTTTGGCTTCAGCAGAGTTTAAAACATCGTAGGGTTTGGCGGCTACCTTATCAGTAATATCTTTTCGCGGACGTAGTCCTTTAAAAGGTCGGATGGTTATCATTTTTTGGAATCGTTCTTTTTGGTTTTTCGGCTTGCTTTATTCTTTCTCATTTTCTCTATGACAGATTCTTCTTTCTTTTTTGCATCAACCGTTTCAATGCCAAATTTCTGAAAAGAACTATCTTTAAAAGCACTTAGCGCTCTCAGATAAACCGGATTTTGTTCATTTGTGACTTGATAGAAAATACCGCCGCTCCAAATGTCCTGTCCTATGTAGCCTTTCAGTTGGTTTTTAATGGTAGATATGCTTCTGATGAAATTTTCTGCCGAATCAGGTTCCACTTTTTTCGTCTTTGCGAATGCATAAAATTTATCGAGCAGCACGGAATCAATAATAAATCCCCTGAGGAAAGATTCTTGGGTTGGGAACACTTTCTCCAGCATTGCACGATTGTTATTGACATAGTCAAGTGCAAACTGGTTAAAAGAGCCGGAGCGTACCAGTTTGCCATAGAACTTTGAACTCCAGGAAGTATCTATACCGACGAAAATATCAGGAATAATTCCGCCGCCGCCGTATACGATTCTTTTTTTGTTGGTATAATAGCGGGTTGAATCATTTATTTTCACTTTTGCCGAATCAAATAACTCTCCGCTTTCAAATCGTTGTTCCAGGTCTTCGTTGTAGTTTTCAAGACCCTTTTCATATGGTTTTTGAATGTTTCTGCCGCTCGGTGTGTAGTAATGTGCCATTGTCAATCGGACAACGGACATATCCGGGAGTGGATATCCTTTTTGTACCAAACCTTTGCCATACGTTCTGCGACCGACTATCAACCCTCTGTCCCAGTCCTGAATAGCGCCGGAGACGATTTCGCTGGCAGATGCTGTTGTCTGGTCTACCATAATCACCAGATCTCCTTTTTCAAAATTCCCCGCCTTGGTGGCATTCAAATCAATCCGGGGCTGGGAGCGGCCTTCGGAATAGACTACAAGTTTGCCCTCTTCAATAAATAAATCTGAGAGGCTATGCGCCTGATTCAGATAACCGCCGCCATTGCCTGTAAGGTCAAGAATCAGTTTTTTAGCTCCGAGTTTTATCAGTGAGTCTATGGCTGCCTTCGTCTCTTCCGTGGCGGTATTGGAAAAACGCGCCAGTTTGATATACCCGATTTCAGGAGCCGCCATATATTGTGCCTCAATGGCGTAAATAGGGATTTTGTCGCGGATGATTTCAAACTCCAGCAATTCCGGTTCACCAACACGTTTTACTTTAATGGTTACCCTCGTCCCTTTCCTGCCCCGTAATTTTTTGAAGACACCCTCATTGCTGATACCAACACCTGCTACCTTTGCCGTGTCCACAAAAATAATTTTATCGCCATCCTGCACGCCTACTTTTTGGGAAGGACCTCCGGTAATAACATGTACGACAATAATGGTATCCTGATATATCTGGAATTGTACACCTACACCTTCAAAATTTCCTTCCAAAGGTTCATTCGCCTTTTTAATTTCTTCCGCATTCATATAGACAGAATGCGGGTCCAGCTTTTTCAGTATTTCTTTGATACCTATTTCGACCAGAGAATCGAGGTTGGTCTTCTCAACATAGTAGTTGTCCAGAAGATTTAAGAAGGTACCCATTTTTTGCTGGTACATCTGGGCATGGGTAGGCCGGATGAAACTTCCGAGCGATAAAACAACTAATAAAAAGCGTTTATTCATATCCGTTAATAGAACGATAAAAGTAACATTTTAGATGCACTGTTACTGTTAATCTTGCTTATTTTTTGAGCGGAACCGGATATTCAGGAATTCTACCGTCAGAGAGAAGAAGATGGCAAAATAAATATACCCTTTGGAAACATGCAGGCCAAGCCCTTCCGGCATCCCTTCCAGTATCAGTGTTACACCGATTAATATTAAGAAGGAGAGCGCCAGGATTTGCAGAGTAGGATGTTTGTTGATGAAATGGCTCACCGGGCCGGCAAATGCCATCATGATAAACATAGAGAGAATAACGGCAATAATCATGATGATGACATGCTGGGTAAGGCCTACTGCCGTCAGGATGGAATCAAAAGAAAAAACGATATCTAACAGCATAATTTGAAGTACAACCATATTGAAAGTGCTTTTTGCCATATTCTTTCCTGCCGTTTCTTCTTTTGCAGGTTTCTCTATTTTGTGGTGAATTTCAGTAGTACTTTTTGCTAACAAAAAAAGTCCGCCAAACAGGAGGATCAGGTTGCGGCCGGAAATGCCGAATCCTAAAACATGAAACAAAGGTTCTTTAAGTCCGATAATCCATTTTATACTCAGGAGCAGTAAAATCCTGAACACGAGCGCACCTATCAGTCCGATTTGCCGGGCACGCGCCTGCCTGTGGGCGGGTAGTTTTCCGGCGGTAATGCTGATAAATATAATGTTGTCAATTCCCAATACCACTTCCATGAAAGTAAGCGTAAGAATGCTGAGCCATGTTGCGGCTTCTGTAAAAATGCTGAAGTCCATAAATAAAAAAGATAGGTTACTGCTGAACGTGTATTGTTTTAAACGCAGTAAAAATAATAATAAATCTGTTGGAAAAGTTCCGTAAATCTACACTTTCCTTAATAAAATTACGGCAAGGAATCAAAATCAGTACTATAAGCGCACGTTCTTATTTAGAGATAACTCCCAGTAATAGAATCATCAGCAAAATCAAAAAATACTGGAACGCCTGTACTTCTTTAATGATATGTACATCTTTTTTCATAATTGTTTTGTTTGGTTTTCCATTCAATTTAGGCCAATTCATACGAATTGTCAACCATTTGATTCAACTAAATCAGGAAATGAATACTGTTGAAATGTGGATAATGTAAAGAGGTGCAGCCGGGCAATAGGGAAATATTCTCTGTTTTATCTCCTGTCGATACCTTTATATTGTAAGTCGTGTTGGTAATAAAATAAATCCCACTCGCCGTTATTATATTCGAGCGCGGTGAGGTTTTCCACCCAGTCGCCGCTGTTGAGATAAACGGCAGATCCTCCGGCCATGGATACTTCACGAATCTGCGGTTTGTGTATGTGCCCGCAGATGATGAAGTCGTAACCCTGTTCTATTCCGATTTCTATCGCTACATCTTCAAAATCCTGTACGTTGCTTTTTACAATAGATTTCACCTTGTCTTTGATGTATTTGGAGATAAAGATTTTATCTTTTCCGTAACGAAGCCTGATATTATTAATATACCGGTTTACCTGCCAGATGGTGTCATACGTTTTTCCTCCCAGTTTTGCCAGCCAGCGCGCGCTGCCACCCACCGACAAGTCATATTTATCCCCGTGAAAAATCCAGTGTTTCCTTCCGTCGATTTCCAGAATAATCTCATCTCTCAGTTGCAGCGTGTCAAACTTGTACCCGGAGAAATTGCGCATGTGGTCATCGTGATTTCCCGTTACATAATAAACCGGTGTGCCCTGCCGGGCAAAGTCCAGTATCAGAAAAATGTTCTCAATGTGATCCTGTGGAAAATAACCCGCACTGAAATTCCAGATGTCTAACCAGTCACCGTTAATAATTAAAATAGTGGGGTCAATACTCTTTAGATATCGGTTTAGTTCGGCGGCATGGCAAGCCCGGGTACCCAGATGGATATCTGAAATAATGCAAATTTCTATTCTGCGTTTTTCTTCCGACATGGCAAAAATTACCGTTGAATATAGCTGAAATTATCCAATATTTTTACTTCTTTGACATAGGATAACAACCCGGACAACGTATTGTTAAATAATCTGATTTAGAGACGGACTATTCTTAAAATTAATTTAATCAGCATAAAAGTTGTAAATTTTACAGTTTTTGTCATATTTGTATGACATAGAGAATAAATTATTCACATTTTAAAAATTATAAGATGTCATACGCTAAATTAGAGTACATTTGGTTGGATGGTTACAAACCAACACAAAGCCTTAGAAGCAAAACAAGAGTAGAGAGAGATTTCACCGGAAAACTGGAGGATTGTCCAACCTGGTGCTTTGACGGTTCTTCTACAGAACAGGCCCCGGGTGGCTCATCCGACTGTTTGTTGAAACCGGTTTTCATTTGTCCGGATCCTGCAAGAAAATTCGGATACTTGGTGATGTGTGAAGTATTATCACCCGATGGAACACCACATGAATCTAATGGTCGTGCGACAATAGAAGATGATGATAATGATTTCTGGTTCGGTTTCGAACAGGAATATTTTATATGGGATTTGAAAAAAGATAAACCTATAGGCTGGTCAGACTTTACACCAAGCGGCGAGCCAGGCCCACAGGGTCCTTACTATTGCTCTGTAGGTGGTGGCAAAGCCGTAGGCCGTTATATAGTTGAGGAGCATCTGGATTTATGCTTAGAGGCCGGCTTAAATGTGGAAGGCATCAACGCGGAAGTAGCGATTGGCCAGTGGGAATTTCAAGTATTTGCAAAAGGCGCCAAAGCAGCCGGCGATCAAACGTGGATTGCCCGTTACCTGATGGAAAGAGTAGCCGAAAAATACGGATATGCCATCAACTGGCACTGCAAACCATTGGGCGCTACAGACTGGAACGGTTCCGGTATGCATGCCAACTTCTCTAACACGGTGCTCCGAACTTGTGGCAGCAAAGAAACCTATGAAACTATTTGCAACGCATTTGCTCCCTACGTGAAAGAACATATTGACGTATATGGCGCCGATAACCACATGCGATTAACGGGTAAACACGAAACCCAATCGATTGATAAATTTTCGTTTGGTGTATCTGACAGAGGGGCATCTATCCGTATTCCGATTGCAACAGTGGACAGAGGATGGAAAGGATGGCTGGAAGATCGCAGGCCAAACTCTGCCGCCGATCCTTACAAGGTAGCTGCACGAATCGTGAAAACGGTAAAAACTGCAAACGTATAATACCACCATTGAGATAAATAAGAGAAGAAGCCTTTCCATCCGGAAAGGCTTCTTTTATGTTTTATGGTAGCAGTTTCAGATTGTCTAACAGTTCGAAAATAGCTTCTCTGTCGTTAAATGATTGCTGAAGGCCGGCTTCTATGGGTTGGTCATTTGAGGATTGAATCATCCGGATTGCGTTATTAAAAGCATCCATACGCAATAGGTTGAATCCAAATGTGATTGTTGCGCCCTGTCCGAAAATCGGGTCTAATAAATCTCCGGCAAAGAATACATGAAAAACCGGAGAAGCATCTGTACCATATTCATTTTGTAACTCTGTTAAGAAACCCGGTACTGAGGATACTGTTTTATTTCCAAAAAGTAGCCAGTCATTGACATACTCTTTGTAAACGCCGGTCGCGGCCAGTGAACGAGTCATATCAATGGTGACATGTGCATTGATTCCTTCCAGCACCAGCCGGGTAACATTCGTGTTGCCTAAAGCGTGTTTATAGTATAAATCCCAATGTTGTTCAAGCGGCTCATTCAGTAAGTGATGTCTTAGGTAATACAGGTATCGCTTGCTGAACTCCATCGAAAAAGACAATGTATATGCATTATCATGATAGTCATGGTTAGCAATGGAGATAACTGCTGCATGTGTGATGGCTTTATAGATGGTTGGAAATGCGCCGCGTTTATCCTGACGGGATGAAAAAATTTCCTGTATACGGCTAAGCCTGTCGTCAAATTCTTCATAAGTATTCAGGGTAGTAGTATCACATAAGGCGATTAACTCATTGTATCAGTGAGTGGGATTTTACCCTGATTAATGTACGAAGGTTCATCTGCTTTTTTACAGGAGATAGCGACGATTAATATGATGATTACGAAAAAATAACGCATGGATAATCAGAATAAATATTCTCAATTTGGCTTTATTCAACGCTGTCCATTTCCTGACAGCTTTATTGCAATTGCTCCTGAAAGAAGGCACTCATGCGTTCGAAAGCGCGTTTGCCTTGTTCATTATTAAAAAACAAATGCGGGATACCGTGCGGCAATGCATACCAGTGTGCTTCCAGATTACCATGCAGCTCGGCTTCCAGTTCTTTCACCCGCCATACAGGACACATCGGGTCAACATAGGAGAAATGCCCCTGCACTTTATGGTGAATGAGAGAAGAACAACTTTTTGGAATGCCACTGCCTTTTAATCCGAAAGAATGATGAAATACCACAGGTGCTTTTACCTCCGGACGAATGGCGGCATGTAAAACAAATCCACCGGTCAGGCATTGGCCGACAACTCCTATATTGTTTTCGTCGACATTTTCGAATTCTTTAAACTGGTCTAATATTTCAAGAAATTCTGCCAATGGCGCATTTCCGCCGGGTTCATTATTTCGAACCAGTTCATTCATAAAAAATTGAACACAATACTTGCGAAGAGTAGTACCACCGCTATACAGGTTGGGAATCAGGACGTGGTAGTTGCCTTCCTGACATAAAATTTCGGCACTTCGATGAGTTGTCTTCTGAACACCGGTGAGATCAGGCAGAAAAATAATGCCGGGCCTTTTTTCATTGCTCTCCGCTTCGTAATAGTAAGCGTCCAGTGTTCTGTTTAATAGTGGAAGTTGTACCGTCTGCACCTGTTTAATTTTAAAGAAAGATAATAAATAAAATCCGTTTGCAAAAAGTTTATCTTTATCCATCCTTACTTATATGGGCGTGTATATGAAAGATAAGAAGTTAATCGGATTGCTGTTGTTGACATTTTTGTTGCGATTGACGGTTTTTCTCATCTTTCAGCCGTGGAGAGAAGATGTGCTGCAAAAGGATGTATTTATTTATGATGCTATTGGATATAATATCCTGGCAAAATGTATGGCATTTGATTTTTCTTTCTGCGGAGATACCTTCAGGACTCCTATATATCCAGCCTTTGTTGCTTTCTTTTATGCCTTGTTCGGTGCAAAACCCTGGATAGTCTTATTTGCCCAGGTTGTTTTAAACACCGTCAGCGGATTTTTGTTATTCCGGATTTGCCAGCGGTTGTTTTCTAATAGTGCAGTTGGATATGCAGCGCTGTTATTGTTTGCCTTTGATCCGCAACAAATCATTTTCTCGACGTATTTGTATACCGATATTTTGTTTGTGTTTATATTATTGCTGGATGTACTGTTGTTGATGGGGGCTGTACAGGAAAATAAAATCCGCCTGTTTGTTGCGACCGGGATTTTATCGGGCATTCTGATACTCACCAGACCCATTGCTATTTATCTGCCGGCAGTTCTGGGATTTTTTGTATTCATCTGGGCAAAAACGGATTTTGTACAACGGCTGAGATATACAGTGGCGATAGTAGTGTTGGCGTATCTGACGATTGTACCGTGGATGTACCGCAATTATAAATACTATGACCACTTTGAACTAAGTTCCATCAACGGATATAATCTGTTGTTTTACAATGCAGCATTCACAGAAGTCAATCATACCTCAAAAACATATGAGCAGGTGTGCGACGAATTTGTCGGGCTATCCAGAGATGCTGCACCGGAAAAACTGAAACCGGAAATGCCCAATTCAATGGAAGAACGTCTGCATGCACTGACGTTTGAGAAATCAAATGTATACAATGAAGTGGCGAAAAAATATTTAAAGCAGCATTTCTTTGCAGCAGTAAAAGCACATATATCCGGTACCATCAAGTTGCATCTGAATATGGGCAGCGAAGTTATCATGCAGCGCCTCCACCTTCCGGTAAAACGATGGACAGATACCGAAAAATATTCCGGCGGCATTTTTCAGTTGGCCAAAAAGTATTTTAGCACCAAGACTTCCGGAGAAATTGTAATCGGACTGTTTGTATTGCTGTTTTTGGGTGTAGTTTATTTTACGGCGATGTTGGGCATTATCGAACTGACATTCCTGCAACGGCAGTGGATGGTCTGTTTGTTCATCCTGCTGATTATCGGTTATTTTGCAGGATTGTCCGGCATCTTTTATACGCCGAGGTTCCGGTTGCCGTTTATGCCTTTTTATATGGTTCTTTCAGGTGTTGGAATAACGGCAGTACGCACCCGATTCAGCAAAAATTAATCTTTCCTTTTATGGTGATTCCCAGTCAGGAATGAGGAGGTTATCTCATCCAGCTTTTGCACCTTTTCTTTAAAATCTCCTTTAAGTGCGTTTCTGTATTGATGAAGGTGAAGAATTAAATCATTGATATTATCCGGCAGGACGTCTTCAAAAAATTCGCGTATTCTTTTAGATAGAGTGGGTGATTTTCCATTCGTGGAAATGGCAATCTTCAGCTCGCCTTTAGTAACAATAGAACCCAAATAAAAGTCACACAGCTCAGGTGTGTCAGCGACATTTATCAAAATGCCTTTTTGTTTCGCTGCGAGATAAATGTCTTCATTCAAACGTTTATCTGCTGTTGCTGCGATGATGAGTTGTTTGTTTTCCAAATCGGATAGATCAAAAGCTTTCTCAATTAAAACGATTGACCATCGACCGTTGCCTATCGACTTTATCTCTTCACTGATTTCTTTTGCAACAACAGTAATATTAGCGTTCGGTGAGTTTTTAAGAATAAAGGACATTTTTTCTGTACCTACTGCTCCTCCCCCAACAATCAGGATATGGAAGTTCTCTGTTTTTAAAAATATGGGGTAGAGTGTATTCACCGTTGTTGAATGTCAGTTTATAGTAAAAATACAACAAATCTCTTACCTGTGAAGGGATATCTGTGAGCAGTCCACGACGTTGCCTATAATAATGACAGCCGGCGATGTGATATTTTCATCTTCCACTTTTTGGTGAATGGTGGACAGGTGTCCGCATACCACTTTTTCATTGGGTAATGTTCCGTTTTGTATGATGGCAATCGGGTAGTGCTCGGGTTTATATTTGCTGAACAAACGAACAATTTCCGCCAGCTTGCCGATGCCCATTAAAATGACCACTGTTGCCGTAGATTGTGCCGCCAGTTCTATATCGTCCGATAATTCACCGCAGGATGTAGTGCCGGTAGTAATCCAGACACTTTCTGTAATACCTCGTTTCGTCAGAGGAATCTGTTGTAATGTAGCCAATGCCGTGGCGCTGGAAATACCGGGAATGATTTCTGCCGGAATGCCATGCTTTTCGGCATACTCTATTTCTTCCTGTCCGCGCCCGAAGATAAACGGATCGCCGCCTTTCAGACGGACCACCACACCATGCCGGTTGGCCTGCTCTACAATCTGCCGGTTGATTTCGTCCTGTTTCATGTAGTGTGTGCCTGCGCGTTTGCCGCAAAAAATTTTGATGGCATCCGGTGCGTGTTTCAATAATTCTTCACTGACCAATGCATCATACATCACCACGTTAGCCTGCTGCAGTGCTTTAATACCTTTCAGAGAAATCAGTTCCGGATCACCCGGCCCGGCCCCAACGAGTATGAGTTTTGGCTGAGGCATGTTATGCTTTATAGTTACTCTCGATGACCAGTTTGTCGCCGCTCATCTTCTGTTCTCTATAGGCAATCACTGCTTTTAGGAACTGGTGAAATTGTGCTACATAACATTCTGCAAATTCTTTTTCCGGCTCATATTGGTTGATTTGAAGTACCAGTGCTTCAAATCCGTTTTCAATTTGGAATGTACCGTCTGCTACGAATGTCTTATCAAAATCCTGAAGAATCTTTATTTGCGTATTGCATTCCACATCTTTGCTCAACAATAATGCCTTGGCGGCAATCACAAATCCTGTGTATGCATAATAGATGGCTTCCGGATTTTTGCCCACTTTCAGGTGTTCCGTCGCCTCAAGGTGTTTGATTTCCGCGTCTTTGATAATGTGCCCAACCATATCGTACATTACACCGGCGCATTCTCCCACGCCTATTTCCGGGGTGAAATGTTCGATGCCGTCATAGTCAATGAAATCATCATCAGTATATAAATCGGCATTGGCCAGCGGTTTCAGCAACGTATAAAAATAATTCTTACCCTGGCGCCGGTAATAGTCGTTAAAGTATTCACCGTCACTGCTGTTGGTTTCATAATCATTCAACAGGATGCGCAGCATTTCAGGCGTTCTTTTTGTCGGAAGTTTCACGATTTTATCGCCGACGGTTCCAATACCATTAACATCCACACCGCCGCCTAAAACAACCTGCATAGCCGGCGCCACCAGTTCGCCTACTTTGATGGAACTGCCGTGCAAGCCGATATTTGCTGCCATGTGCTGTCCGCAGGAGTTCATGCAGCCGCTTATCTTGATTTTAATTTCTGAATCAAAAATCAGGTGATAAAATTCATCCTGAATCACATCTTCCAGCACTTTGCCTAAGGTCATGCTGTTGGTAACGCCTAAGTTGCAGGTATCGGTACCCGGGCAGGTTGTGACATCGGCAATAGTGTCAAACCCCGGATTCGCAAATCCCATCTGATCTAATTCACGGAAAATATAGGGCAATGAGCCTTCACGAACAAATTTAAGCAATAAGCCCTGATTCATCGTGATGCGCATATCTTCAGAAGCATATAGCTCCGCTATTTCCGCTATTTTCCTTGCCTGGTCGGGCTTGATATCGCCTTTTGTCACTTTGAGCGCAACGGCAAAATAGCCGGCTTGCTTTTGTTCGAAAACATTCGTCTTTAACCAGTCTTCATAGCGTTTCTGGTTTTTAATGCCAACCGCCGGAGCACAATCTTGGTGTGCCGGTTCTCCATCTGCTACACGGGAGGTGTCTACACGGAATTCCTTTACTTTATTGGCGGTACGTTCTTTTTCTACCAGCTCCATGAATTTATCTAAGCCCAGATCTTTAATCAGGTACTTCATGCGGGCTTTATGCCGTCGGGTGCGCTCTCCGTAGCGGTCGAATATACGTAAGGCAGCTTCCATAAACGGAATCACATGGTCTTCATGTAAAAACTCATAAGCAGTTTGAGCCAGGATAGCCTGCGCACCCAGTCCGCCGCCTACTACTACTTTAAAACCACGTTCATCGTCAGCTATTCGTGGGATGAACCCAAAGTCGTGCAGGAAGGTATAAGCAGAATCTTTATCGGAAGAGGAAAAGGCGATTTTCACTTTCCTGCCCATATCCTGGCAAATCGGATTGCGGAGAAAAAACTCAAAGGCGGCCTGTGCATACGGAGCCACATCAAACGGTTCTTCCGGGTCTATGCCTGCACGGGACGATGCGGTGATATTGCGCACCGTATTGCCGCAGGCTTCGCGGCCGGTAGCGCCTACGTCTTCCAGCCCCGCCCAGATAGCCGGTGCGTCGGTGACTTTCACATAATGCAATTGAATATTCTGACGGGTGGTGAGGTGTAAGTTGCTGCTGGCATACTGTTCGGATAACTCAGCTACCCGTACCAGTTGTTTCGGAGTAATTTTTCCGAATGGAAATTTAGTGCGGAACATCTGAACGCCCAGCTGGCGCTGCCCGTACACGCCGCGTGTCAGGCGAAACGCCTTGAATTTGTCTTCCGGCATTTCGCCGTTCTGAAAGGCGTTTATTTTCTGCTGCAACTCAAAGATGTCTCTGGCTGCTTCCGGGGAAATGTTTTTGGTGATAATGATACTCATAGTTCTTCTTTTTGTCATTCCGAACGAAGTGAGGAATCTTGCAACATTTAAGTGCTTCTTCAAGACAAGATTTCTCGCTACGCTCGAAATGACATTTACAAAAAAAGCCTGTCGTGTATGGACAGGCTTATAATTTTTTATATACATATCAACCTCTCCGTCTATTGCGGACAAACACAACAACAATAAAATAGGCTGACTGACAATTTCATAAAGGTAAAAATAGAAAAAATTTGATTAAAGTCAGGCTGTTAATGATTATTTAAACCAATTGGAGTTTTTGTCGTTCCATTTGTATGTCATAGGCTGTTTGGACACGCATCCAGAATTCAGCAGAAATGCCTAATAAATTTTCTAGCTTAATAGCTACAGCAGCGCTTATATTTCTTTTTCCGTGCAATAATTCACTGAAATGACTTGGCCTCATTTGCATTTGCAATGCGAAATCAGATTTTCTTATTTCGCGTGCTTCCAGCTCCATTTGTAATACATCACCCGGGTGTAGCAATACATCTGATTGGATTTCTTTTCCTTTCTTGTTTAATACGGTATAAGTATTCATAATTAATCTCCGTAATGGTTTGATAAATCTTCGATTAAAATAATCTCTATTGTTTCTTCGTTTATGATTTTAAACGCTAAACGATAGCCCTGATTAATCCTGATGGAATACAACCCCTTCTTTACCCCTTTTAATGGTTTAAAACGTAACCCTTTGAACTTCTTTAAATGTTGAGTTGATTCCACCATCTTTAGAATCTGCACTTTTTTCTTGAATTGTAAAATAACTTCTTCATTATATACTGGTTTCCTTTTAGTGTCTTTTCCTTGATACAATGATTCTAAATAGTCATTATTGAATTTAATTACCATAGCCCTCCGCTTTTAAATTGTTAATAAATTCAAAGAGATACAGTTCATTGGTTACAAAGATAATAAACTTTATAAATTCCCAAAATTAGGGAAATAATTTTAATTACCAATAATTGGGAAGTTATCTAACAATTACTTTACTTACTCATTCTCCGCCACCACTTCCTGTACTTCCGGAACAAAGCGTTTCAGCAGGTTTTCGATGCCTTGTTTTAAGGTAACTGTGGAAGAAGGACAGCCACTGCAGGAGCCTTGCAACTGAAGGGTTAGTTTGCCCTCTTCAAACTTTACAAAAGAGATATTGCCGCCATCCATTTCCACGGCCGGCTTTACATATTTATCCAACGCACCTTTAATGCGGATTTCCACATCGCTGTCGTTGTCGCTGACAGCATTCGTTGCTGTTTTGGAGGGTTTTACAAATCCTTCATTCAAAATTACGCCGCCATCATCGATGTATTTTTTCAAAAAATCTTTAATCGGAATCATGATTTCCGTCCAAAGGGCGTCTTCGCTTTTGGTGATGGTCACGAAATTATTAGTGATAAATACATTCGTCACGCTGTCAAACCCAAACAAGGCTTTAGCAAGAGGAGCATCATTGGTTTCCACCGCCGATTGAAATTCAACCGAGTCATTCAATAGTAGTGGCTTATTAGTAATGAATTTGAGTGTATTTGGATTTGGTGTAGATTCTGTATAAATCATCACCGGTATTTTAGTTGCAGGTTCCATTTTATTGTATTTGGTAATTGGTATTGAGCATTCAGATTTCTTGATTAAACGCTTATTTATTCTTTTAAGTTCATAAGATTCCTCACATTATTCGGAATGATGTTGTGCCGATAACAGCAGTTAGCTCTTATGTGTAATCGTAGCGGTGGCCTGCGCGGTGGGCAGAATGAAGATTTCTTCTATATTCACATGTGCCGGCTGCGAAGCCATAAAATAAATACTTTCCGCAACGTCTTCCGCCTTTAATGGTTGATATCCGTCATAAACGGCATTGGCTTTTTGTTCATCACCCTTAAACCGCACCAGCGAAAACTCCGTTTCAGCGGCGCCGGGGCTGATGACCGACACTTTAATATTGTGCTGAACCAGATCGATACGGGCGCTTCGGGTGATGGCGCGCACGGCATGCTTGGTGCCGCAGTAGACATTGCCGCCACCATATGCTTCCCATCCTGCCAGAGATGCCACATTAATAATATGTCCTTTGGAACGGGTAATCATCAACGGCGAAACTTCGCGGGTCATATACAGCAGGCCTTTCACATTGGTATCAATCATTTGCTCCCAGTCTTCATACACACCCTCCTGAATGGGGCCACGGCCTGCAGCCAGCCCGGCATTATTCAGCAATACATCAATAGCGGCCCATTTCCCGGTTAGAGAGGCAATTGCCTGTTGCACCTCTATACGTTTTCTGACATCAAAACACAAACTCAATACATCTGTTCCATAAGCAGCCTTTAAGGCGGCTGCTAAGGTGTTCAGCCTTTCTTTCCGCCTTCCGGTGATGATAATATCCCAGCCATTTTGAGCAAATTTATGTGCGGCTGCTTCTCCAAAACCTGAAGTTGCACCTGTAATCAGGATAATCTTGTTCATTGTATGCAAAAGTAAGCATTAACTTCTTATTTTTAGTTCAAAGTACAAATCATGACCTTGCAGGAAACACAACAAATGATAGATACCTGGATAAGCACTACTGGTGTCCGGTATTTTAATGAATTGACGAATATGGCTATTCTGACAGAGGAAGTAGGCGAGGTGGCCAGAATCATCGCCCGCCGATATGGAGAACAGTCGTATAAAGCTTCAGATAAAGATAAAGAGCTGGCGGACGAGCTGGCGGATGTGTTGTTTGTGCTGATTTGTATTGCTAATCAAACTGGTGTAGATTTAACAAAAGCGCTGGAAAAAAACATGGAGAAGAAAACAAAAAGGGATGCACTGCGGCATCAGAATAATGAAAAGTTAAAATAAATAAGTATCTTGGATTATAAAATCAGACGATATGAAAATAGTAAGAGGGATTTTTATTTCTGTTGCCGCTTTGTTGCTGGCGGCCGTAGGCAGCACTTTCTTTATGGATGAAAATTTCAGAGTTTCATATAAACATACTATAAATGCTTCTCCTGAAGTGGTGTATGAGCAATTGGTTACGTTGAAAAACTGGGAGAACTGGTCGTATTGGCGCGGATTGGATGATAAGATGGTGGTAACGTACAACGATATTCCTTCCGGTGTGGGTGCAAGTTATTCCTGGAAGAGTGATAAAAAAGAGGTTGGAAATGGCTCTTTTACTATCGAACGAACCGTACTGAATGAATATGTTCAGTCAAGGTTGAAATTTGAAGGGCATAACGATGGATTTTCGGAATACATTATCCGGTCTACAGACGAAGGAACGGAGTTAACAAGCGCCATGAACACTAAGACAGTGGGCATTATTGAAAAACTCATGGCACGGTTGCTGATGAAACCGATGATGATTAAGGCATTTAAAGCCACTGATGAAAAGATGAATGCTTATCTTAAAGAAAACCCGGATGCAGGTAGTACCGGTAAAACAATCGATTCAGTTTCAGCAAAGACTATAGACTCTGTTTCAATGAAAGTTGCACGGGATTGCGTTATTGTCCACAAATAACGGTAATTATGGCATATTATTATATTTAAAGCGGACTTTTTGTCCGCTTTGTTGTTTAAAATGTGATATAAAAACGTCTGGTATTTTATTTGAATAAATGAGGTCAAAAATTAATTAACTTAAAAAAAGGAGGATATCATGACACTCATTAAAAGAAATTCAGGCGTACACAACAGTTTTCCGGCACTGTTTGATGATTTTTTTGCAAAAGACCTTTTTGACTTCATGCCGTCAAAATCATTCAGCACGATGGCCAAAAGTGTTCCGGCGGTAAACATTCTGGAAACAGAAAAAGAGTACAAAATAGAGGTGGCCGCACCGGGTTTGAAAAAAGAGGATATTAAAGTAGAACTGGAAAATGATTTGCTGACCATTTCGTCCGAAGTAAAAAAAGAAACGGAAGAAAAAGATAAAGAAGGCAGGTATACCAGAAGAGAATTCAGCTTCAGCGCGTTTAAGAGAAGTTTCACTGTTGATGAAGATACAGTGGATATCGAAAAAATAGAGGCGAAATATGAAGATGGAATCTTAAATATTCAGGTGCCTAAGAAAACGGCTGCTCCAGCTGAGAAAAAAGCGAAAACGATATCTGTTTCATAAAGACGAAGTTTAGTGTTAAAGCAGACACCTTGAGTAGTGATAACTATTCAAGGTGTTTTTTGTTACAGCCTTGTTGTGTAAAGCATTTTCCTGTATTTTTTTAGATAAATTCTTTATATTTATCCGTTATTTACCTTATTCATTTTTTATACTATGGTTATCAAGTCACCCTTAGAAATGCTGTATCAGTGGACTGAGCAGAAACCGGAAAAAACATTTTTACGCCAGCCCTATAATGGCGAGTGGATTCATTACAGCTGGAAACGGGCGGATGATGAAATCAGAAGAATGGCGGCTTATCTGCGGGGTTTGAATTTGCCTCCGCAAAGTAAGATTGCCATTATATCCAAAAACTGTGCGCACTGGATTATGAGTGACCTGGCTATCATGATGGCCGGCCATATATCCGTGCCTTTATATCCAACCATTCCCGGAGATTTGATACGTTATTGCTTAGAACACTGTGAAGCCAAAGTCGCATTTATTGGTAAATTGGATGACTGGAGCAAACAACGTTCGGGATTACCGGATACAGTAAAAGGAATTTCCTATCCGCTCTGGACAGAGGAAGGGTATGAAAACTGGGATGATATAATTGCTAAAACAGAACCATTTAAAGAGAAATTCCTGCAGGCGCCTTCCGATATTATGACTATCATATATACCTCCGGTACCACAGGCTTGCCAAAAGGTGTTGTACATAGTGTTCATGCTATATCTTATGCCGCCAGCTGGGCACTGACTATATTAAAAGACCTGAATGAGGATGAACGGTTTTTCTCCTATCTGCCGTTGTCTCATATCGCAGAACGGGCGTTGGTGGAAATGGGAGGGTTATATTGCGGTGCCACCATTTCATTTGCGGAATCGCTGGATTCTTTTCCTGCTAATTTAAAAGATACAAAACCTACCGTATTTCTTGCAGTGCCAAGAATCTGGACAAAATTCCAAATGGGGATATTATCAAAGATGCCACAGTCCAGACTGAATCTACTCCTCAAAATTCCGATACTGAACGGCGTTATCAAGAAAAAGATAAAAGAAGGGCTTGGCCTGGAACGCGCCAAATATTTACTGACCGGAGCGGCTCCTATGCCGCTGGTTACTATGAATTGGTTTGAGAAACTGGATTTTATTATTTGTGAGGCGTATGCCATGACAGAAAACTGTGCGTATTCGCATTTGACAAGAAAGGACAACAGAAAACCGGGCTATGTGGGAACACCTTTGCCCAACTGTATTGTCCGATTGTCGGATGAAGGAGAAATACAGGTGAAAAGCGATGCGACCATGCTGGGGTATTACAAAGAAGAGGAGAAAACCAAAGAGACAATAACCGAAGATGGTTTCTTATGTACCGGAGATCAGGGAGAAATAGACGACCAAGGATTCTTGAAGATAACAGGCCGTATTAAAGATATTTTCAAGACGGATAAAGGAAAATATGTTGCTCCGGCACCAATAGAACTGGAATTGTCTAAAAATACATTTATCGAACAGGTTTGTGTGGTGGGGGCCAATCTTCCTCAGACAATGGCATTGGTTGTATTGTCTCTTGACGGAAAGAAAGAGGAAAATGAAACCCTTGTGAAAAGCCTGGAGGATACCATGCATGAAGTGAATCAGCTCCTGGATAAACACGAAAAACTGAAAAAAATTGTTGTTATGAATGAAGAATGGACGGTGGATAACAACCTGCTGACTCCGACCTTGAAGGTAAAACGCAATGTGCTGGAAAGGCATAAGACACCACATTACGAGAAATGGTATAAAGATAGCAATGTTGTTGTTTGGGAATCATAATAGCTGCACATGAAAAAGTATGCGCTCTTTGCATTTGCTATACTGCAGGCTTTCCAATCGAAAGCGGGAAAATTTGATTTGTGGGGTATCAATGTTGCGGAGCCCCACCCGGAAATAAGCAATTGCAAAGTGCAGGAGTTGACCGACGATGCTATCTTCAGCGAGGTCAAGATAAGTGCATATACCTATACATTTGCAACAGATAAAGAACATGAGGAGTATTCCTGTTATTACGGAGATGAGAATGCCTGTTTCTCAAAAGCGGCAGAAATTATCACCAAAAAATTTGGTGCCCCATTGGATGTTTATGTGTATGATGAAGGAATCACGAATACTGTTCGCCCCGCTTTTTTTAATATCTGGAAATACGACAAGGACGATCAGCATTATGTTCTGTTGCTTTTCGGCAGCGGAGAAGGTATGACACTCGATGTTAATCATTATTTCTCAGAAAGGCTTTCCAAGTCATTTATCTTATCTACGGTGCGAAGTTTTCATTTCTCCATTCGTCCGAAGTTGTTATTTTACCTTGAAAAATAAAAAAGCGATACCGGATGGTATCGCTTTTTTCGTTTAGGCGGTGTTACCTAAAATACGTATCCTATTTTGATAAATCCGCCATGTGTATTGTTTTTAAAATCCGTGTATAAGGAGTATCCGCCGTTTAAGGTAAACGACGCATTTTCTCTGGCTTTAAACAGTACGCCGCTGCCTATATTCATCAAGAACTGCGTATCTCCGGGCCTTTTTTGCTCTGTGGTTTCCGGTGCCTTGCTTACTTTATTTAGACCGGCTTGCAGCAGGAATAACGGGGTAACCCTCTTGTCTAATACATATGCGCGGATATCCGCAGTGGCCTGTATTTGCAGCAACTTATTATCCGATACCTGTAATCCCACGCCTTGCCCGATAAACAGGTACGGGTTGATCCGTATACCAATGGCCTGGTAAAGATTAAAGTAGGGCTTGCTGTACATAAACGCCGTTCCCGCTTCTGTGATAGTAGAAAATCTGCGCTCATATCCGACAGATAACTCTTCAGGGTTTGGTGTTTCAGCGCCTGTTTCCGCAGCCGGCATACTGCTGCTGATCTCATCATCGTTCGAGAAAGCAGCAAAGGTAATGAAGGTAAATACCGCTAATAATAATCTTTTCATGTTTGTTCTTTTATTGGTTTATAATAAATTATTTGTCTGTTCAAAACTTTCAAACAAATTTGAAAGTTTATTGTCGTATCCGCATTAGCCTGTGATTATGAATAATTAGCGGAATGCTTACTAAAATGTTGAATTAATGTTGTTCATTACTTTCAATTATTACTGAAAGTTTAAGTTTTAGTGCGCAGGTGGTTGATGCAGGTCAAAAGGGGTGGATAACGGTGTCAGTATCAGTAAAGTAACAAGTGCAGGACAAAAGATGAACAAAAGCTAAGAAATTATTTTAGCGAAACGACTGGCACAATGATTGATAAAATGAATTTATCAGGCCTGCGCATAAAAACAACTTTCCATTTTTCTATTTTAATTAATTCTGTTAACTTCAATGGCAACATAATACGTATGCAATTGATAACCCCCGTAGAAAAATTTTATCAGTACGAAAAAGAGAAAGCGCACCAGACGTTTCTGCGACAAGCCTATAACAGTCAATGGTTTCATTATAGCTGGAAACGGGTGGGAAATGAAGTACGAAGGATGACGGCTTATATCCAATCGTTGAAACTGCCCAAACAAAGTAAGATTGCCATTCTTTCTGAAAATTGTGCTCACTGGATTATGGCGGACTTAGCCATCATGATGAACGGGCATGTGTCGGTGCCGCTATACCCCAGTATCTCCGGCGATTTGGTGAAGTATTGCCTTGAACACAGTGAAAGTAAAATTCTTTTCGTTGGCAAGGCGCCCAAATGGCCAGAACAAAAGAGCAGCATTCCGAAATCTGTTCACATGATTCACTTTCCATATTGGAAAATGGAAGGCTGTGAAGATTGGGATGATGTTATTCGTGATAAAAATCCGGTTACCAAAAACTATGTGCCCAAACCGGACGATCTGGTGACTATCATCTATACGTCCGGTACTACAGGGTTGCCTAAAGGAGTAATGCATAACTTCAGAGCCATTTCTTCGGCGCCTACGTATTTGCTGGAAGAAATAAAACGATTGGGATTATTAACGGAACAGGAGCGTTTTCTGTCTTTTCTGCCGCTGTCGCATATTGCGGAGCGCATGCTCGTGGAGATGGGCGGTTTGTATGCGGGCGCACCGATTTCCATCGCGGAGTCGATAGAGAAGATGCCGGAAAATCTGCGTGATACACAACCTACCGTTTTTCTGGCTGTGCCGCTCATCTGGACGCGTATGCAAAGTAAAATATTGCACCGACTCCCGCAAAAGCGGTTGGATACGCTGCTGCAGATTCCATTCCTCTCGGATTTGATAAAAAACAAAATCAAGGAAAATGCCGGACTGGCCTCCGCGAAATTTATCATCAGCGGTGCCGCTCCTATTCCGGTGGCTCTGATTAACTGGTATGAAAGATTAGGGATTGATATTTATGAAGCGTATGGCATGAGTGAGAACTGTGCGTACTCACATGGCAACCGGCCTGGTGTGCGCAAAGTAGGAACCGTCGGGATTTCCATGCCAAATTCAGAATGCAATATCTCAGCAGAAGGAGAAATATTAGTGAAGAACGATTGCACCATGGTGGGCTATTACAAAGAGCCGGAAAAGACGGCTGAAACCATAACACCCGATGGTTTCCTGCGCACGGGTGACATGGGTGAAATTGATGCGGAAGGTTTCTTGAAAATAACAGGCCGTATCAAAGAACTATTTAAAACGGATAAAGGAAAATATGTGGCGCCAGCGCCAATAGAACTGGAGTTATTCAAGAATCAGCACATCGCACAGATCTGTGTGGTAGGAGCGAACCTGAAGCAGCCTATGGCACTCATTGTGCTGGAAGAAGATATACAGTTAAGTAAAGAAGAAATAGAACAGGATTTGCTGAAAACACTGGATGAGGTGAACGCCACCCTGGATAATCACGAACGAATTGCCAAATTTGTGATCATGAAAGAACCGTGGACCGTGGAGAATAACCTCATTACGCCAACGATGAAAGTGAAACGCAATGAACTCGAAAAAAAATATACCGCCCATTTTTTGAAGTGGCAGGCGCAAAAAGAGGATAAGATTATTTGGGAATAAATCTATCTCCTGTCAATTGGCAGACAAGAGGTGTGTGACATACTGAGGTTTAAAATTGAAAGAAAGAAAAAACATTCAATATGACTTTTGAAGAATACCGAAAATACGATGCCGTAGGGTTAGCTGAACTGGTTCGCAAAAAACAGGTGAAACCGATGGAGCTCTTAGATATTGCCATCCAACGAACAGAAGCGGTTAATCCAAAAATCAATGCGGTCGTTACAGAATTGTACGACTTTGCCAGAAAATCTGCCGAACAGACCGATTACAGAAGCCCGTTTGCAGGCGTACCTTTTTTAGTAAAGGATTTAGGAATGCAACTGAAAGGTACGCGCTATACCAATGCCTCGCGTTTGCAGAAGGATTATATCTCTACACAAACGAGTGATGTGGTGCAGAAAGTGATAGATGGCGGATTTTTGATTTTTGGAAAAACAAACACTTCGGAGTTCGGATTGAATCCATTTGTAGAAAATGATTTGTTCGGCAACACACATAATCCCTGGAATCCAGACTATACGCCGGGTGGCTCCAGTGGAGGCAGTGCGGCAGCGGTGGCTGCAGGTATTGTTCCGATGGCTACAGCCAACGATGGTGGTGGTTCCATTCGTATTCCGGCCAGCTGTAATGGTCTTGTCGGATTGAAACCAACGCGCGGGCGTGTGTCGTTCGGCCCTATCTTCGGCGAACAATGGAGCGGTGCTGCCAACCATGAATTATGTGTGTCGCGCAGTGTTCGTGATACGGCGCATTATCTGGACCTGGTGATGGGTAATTCCTCCGGAGATCCGTTTATTTTACAGGCGCCCGACCGTCCGTATGCGGAAGAAATCAAACAGCCGGTGAGAGCACTCAGAATCGGATACTCGCTGGAGCATCCGTTTCATGAACAGGACCCTGAAAATATAAAAGCAATGGAACATACATTGCAATTGCTGCAAAGTCTCGGCCATCAGGTAGAGGAAGTAAAATTACCGTATGACAGTCAGCTCGTTGCCGATTGTTTGTATTCGATGGTGATGGGCGAGTTGTCGGCGACAATTGATGCCGTTGCAAAAGAACGCGGCAAGCCGGCAAGAGTAGAAGAGCTTGAACCTACAAACTGGCTTTTATATTCCTTGGGAAAAAAATTAAGCGCAAATGAATTTTGTCTGGCGAGGATGCAGTGGAATACACTGGCGAGAAGTATGCAGCAGTTTCATTCACAATATGATTTGTTGCTAACACCGACATTGGGCATGGCCCCCTTTAAGATTGGCGCCTTGCAGCCAAAGCCCTGGGAAAAAACGGCGTTGAGTGCGCTCAATAATATAGGTGCATCAGGATTGCTGAAACATTCCTCTTTAATCGAAGAAACCAAGCGAAAAATATTTCAGTGGATACCGTATCCTCCGTTAGCTAACCTGACAGGGCAACCCAGCATTTCGATTCCTTTGTACCGGACAACAGATAATTTACCGATAGGAGTTATGTTTACAGCACCCTTATGTGGCGAAGCCACTTTACTGCAGTTAGCCACACAGATGGAACAGGCGCAGCCGTGGTTTGAGATAGTACCTGAGTTGTAGAAATGCTTTAATAAGCATCCGGTTACGATTTGCGTTTGTATCTTTGTGCCACTTATGCCACATCCATTCAAAAATATACAAGGCGAAACAGCCTGGCGGGCACCGTCGAATATTGCCTTAATCAAATACTGGGGAAAATATGGCAACCAGTTACCGCGCAATGCCTCCATTAGTTTTACGCTCCGGAATGCCTTTACGGAAACCTCGGTTAAGTACACCGCAAAAGAACATCCCGACAAGAATATTGCACTGAAGTTTTATTTTGAAGGAAATGAACGCCCAGCGTTTGCAGGCAAAATTCAGGTTTTTATGGAAAGCCTGGTTTCCCATTTTCCATACCTTCCCTATTTTTCTTTTGAAATTCATAGTCATAATTCCTTTCCGCATTCCACCGGCATTGCCAGTTCAGCCTCGTCTATGGCGGCGCTGGCGTTATGCCTGACGGAAATAGAGAATACGCTGGACGGCGGTTTGCGTCCAAACGAATTTTATGAAAAAGCCAGCATGATTGCTCGGCTCGGTTCGGGCAGCGCCTGCCGTTCGGTATATCCTTACATGGCAGCCTGGGGAAAGCATCCGGGGGTACCTTTCTCTTCCAATGAGTATGCAGTGCCCTGTCACGAAAAGATACATCCTGTTTTCAAAACATTTAAAGACGCCATCCTGATTGTGTCCAGCGATGAGAAATCAGTATCCAGTCGGGCTGGCCATGCACTGATGGAAGGCAATCCGTTTGCGGAAAGCCGCTATCAGCAGGCCGCAGACAATCAGGGCAGGCTGTTGGTTGCTTTGCGGGATGGGAATCTGGAACAATTTGGTGAAATAATTGAAAATGAAGCACTTACTCTTCATGCTCTAATGATGTGTTCCAGCCCTTCTTATATGCTGATATTGCCTAACTCCCTGAAAATTATTGATTTAATAAAAAGCTACCGTAAAGAAAAAGATGTACCTTTGTATTTCACCTTAGATGCCGGGCCGAATGTTCACTTGTTGTATCCGGAGGAAAACTCAGATGAAGTGAAAACTTTTATCCGGGAATCGTTGTTAGCGTATTGCGAGAACGGAAAAGTGATAGAAGACGAAGTGGGCAAAGGACCGATTAAACTAAAATGAAACAAGAACAGCCAAGTTTCAATTCCAAGATTCTCCTTTTCGGAGAGTATAGCATCATTCAGGATTCTATGGGGCTGACATTGCCGTATAATGAGTTCAACGGTAAGCTGACCTTTGATGCCGGTGAGATGAATGAACAGTTTGTTTCCGAGTCCAATGAGCATCTGGCTGACTTTTCCGCATATCTTCAGAATTTGTTAGATACCCAAAAACTGAACATCGATTTTGATATCGAAGCATTCAAGCGGGATATTGAAAACGGTATGTATTTTCAGTCTACCATCCCTCAGGGCTTTGGTGTGGGCAGTAGTGGCGCTCTGGTGGCAGCAGTGTATGGAAAATATACCAAAAATAAAGTAGCCTTTGATCAGGCTCCGGATAAACAGGTTATTCTTGAATTGAAAAAGGTGCTGGCGCAAATGGAATCTTATTTTCATGGCAACAGTTCCGGCGTGGATCCATTGATATGTTACCTCAATCTCCCTTTGCTTATCAATGGAAAAAATGGTGTGGAACCGGTAAAGGTGGAAATGAACAATCCGGGTAAAGGCGCTATCTTTTTAATTGATACCGGCATTAGCCGAAGCACAGAACCGCTGGTGAAATATTATATGCAACGCATGGAAGAACCCAGCTTCCGCGAGTTCGTCGACAAACAATTGAAGCCATTCGCCAACAACTGTATTCAGGCTTTTTTGGAAGGCGACAAAGAAACATTGTTTGCCTATATGAAGTTGCTGTCAAAATTCCAGTTTGAGCATTTCAAACCGATGATACCTAAGCTGTTCGATAAGATGTGGAAACGCGGACTGGACAGCGGAGAGTATTATCTGAAATTATGCGGCGCCGGCGGCGGTGGTTTTATCTTAGGTTTTACAAAAAACTACGAGCATACCAAAAAACAACTCAAAGGACAAAATCTGGAGTTGTTATGCAGTATTTAGATTTCTCTTTACAGTACACGGATGCAGCGGATTTTTGCTGATTCATAATTCGTAGATATCAGCATAATCAGTGAGGTAACTATTTGGGTTTAATAATTTATTGGAATAGATTAGAACAAATACTGCTGCAAAATAAAAAATGCGATACCTGCAAAATAACCGGCAGCGGCCAACCAGCTGATACGTTTTAAGTACCACATAAAATCTATAGTCTCTATGCCCATAACAGCCACGCCGGCGGCAGAACCGATAATAATCATACTTCCGCCGGTACCGGACGTCAACGCCAGAAACTGCCAAAAATGATGATTCACCGGAAACTCATCGATATGGTACATGCCCTGAGCGGCAGCCACCAGCGGCACGTTGTCGATAACAGCGGATAACATTCCCAATGCTGTGCCAATCAGGAAATCATTCTTCAGATGCGTTTCCAGAAATGTTGCCATTACCTTTAAAGAACCAAACGATTGCAGTGCAGATACAGCCAGCAGAATCCCCAAAAAGAACAAAATAGAAGGAGTATCAATGCGTTGGAGCGCATGTGACACACTATATTTTTCTTTGTGTTCCGGATGTTTTCTGAAATGAATGAAGGTAGTAATAATCCACATGATACCTAACGACAACAACATGCCCATGAACGGTGGTAAATGAGTGATGGTTTTAAAAACGGGTACAAACATCAGTAAGGCAAATCCGGAAAAGAGGATAATATCTGCACCTGCAGAATGTGTGTCGATATTCTTATTTTCGGATGTTATGTTTTTGGAAATCGTTTTTCCCCTGAAGCGGTACATCATCAGCAACATCGGAACAAGGCATACCATCAGGCTCGGAAAGAACGTATTGGCGATAATAGTCAAAGTAGTGATTTGACCACCAATCCATAACATCGTCGTCGTAACATCGCCAATGGGCGACCAGGCTCCGCCGGCATTTGCGGCAATAATAATCATTCCGGAAAACCACAGCCGGTCTTCTTTGTCGGGCAATAATTTGGAGCATAATGAGGTCATCACGATGGCGGTGGTCAGGTTGTCAAGAACTGAGGACAGAAAAAAGGTCAGAATGCTGACATACAGCAATAACCTGGGAAGGCTGTTAGTTTTTATTTTGTCGGTAATAATAGAGAAACCATTGTGTGCGTCAATTAACTCCACGATGGTCATGGCCCCCAGCAGGAAGAAAAGGATAGACGCAATCTCACCTACACTATGTACCAAAGCCTCGTCGGCTTCTTGAATGGAGCCGGAAAAGATAAAGTAAATAAGCCAGCACAACACACCCGTGATAATGGCGGGTGCCGCCTTGTTGATACCCAGTGGATGTTCAAAAGCGATGGCAAGATAGCCAATCACAAAGATCAGTAGAATCAGTGTACCCATATCTATTATTTTTGTTCAGGTGCCGGTGTGGAGCTTCCACCGTCCAGCACATATTTCCAGGAGCCGTCTGTTTGTTTTTTCCAGACCGTCATGTACACTCCATAGCTTTTCTCTTTTTTAGCATTTGTGAAAATCCAGTTGCCGAACGTATACCCTAAATCAGCGGATTGGCTGACTTCCACCCGAACCGGAGACCATTCCAATGTAAATGATTGAGGGGGTTTGCCGGCAAAGGATGCAACCAGAGAATCTTTTCCGATAATGGGGAATTGCCCGTCACTGCCTAATTTGATAACATCTTTATCCGCATAAAAAATAAAGGCGGCAGCCATTCCTTTTTCTACACTCATTTGACTGAAGGCTAATTCTGTTTGCCGCAATTTTTCTATTTCTTTCTCCATCTTGTTTTTTGAAAAAGTATGAGCAGACAAGAGTAAAATCAGCAATGATAAGAGTATCCTCTGCATAAATTCGTTTGATTAAAGATAATCAGAATTGATGTAAAACCGAATGCAATTCGGCCACATTATGGACGATGTATTTAGGAAGGCATTTTTCCAGTTCGTCTTTCTTGCCGAATCCATAGAGCACGCCTACCGACTGAACGCCCACATTTCTTGCCGCACTTAAATCATGTTCCCTGTCTCCAATCATTACTACGTTGTTTTTGTTGCGGATGTTTTCTTTTTCCAGAATATTGGAAATCATGGTTTCTTTGTCCACCACATTTTTTTCTTCATTGTAATGCTCAATGTGGGTGAAGTAATTGAGTACATCGAAATACGCCAGAATCTTATCGACCTGCAGTGCTTTATTGGTAGCAATGTGCAAGGTCTTGTTCTTATCTTTCAGCGACTGCAATAATTCTTTCATGCCTTCAAAAATAATAGCCTCATACATGCCGCCCTGATTGTAATAATATTCTCTGTAATATTCTATGCCCGCTTGTGTTTGTTCATCAGGAAGCCGATACATCTTTGAAAAAACGTATTTCAACGGCGGGCCTATTAATGGAATCAACTCTTCATCCGTTTTATCCGGAAATCCGAGTTTGTTGAACGCATAGCGATAGCCACCCACGATGCCGGGCTGAGGATGGGTGATAGTTCCGTCTAAATCGAAGATGAAGTGTTGCATTACGCACCCAACAGTTCTTTGACCAATGCAGAGATACGTGCACCTTCGGCTTGTCCTGCTGCTTTTTTGGAAACCGCGCCGATTACCTTTCCCATGTCTTTGATGGAAGTGGCTCCCGTTTCTGTGATAGTAGCCTGTACAATGGCTTTCAGTTCATCATCACTCATCTGTTTAGGCAAATAAGTGACAATTACATCCATCTCTTCTTTTTCTTTTATGGCTAACTCAGGACGGTTTTCTTTGGAAAAGATTTCAAAAGATTCTTTGCGCTGATTGAATAATTTCTGCAAGATTTTTATTTCCTGTTCCTGTGAAATTTCGCCGGTGGCGCCTTTCTCTGTTTTGGCCAATAAAAATGCTGCTTTGATGGCTTTAATGGTGCGCAATTTCACTTCATTCTTGGAGAGCATCGCCTCTTTTAACTCGTTGTTTATATTTTGATCGAGACTCATGTTTAAAGGTTATTTGTTAAAAATTAATCGGAATGCAAATTTACGAAATGCCAAAGACATTCCATATAGCTTAGCATATAATCACAATCTAATCCTTTATTTCCTCGTAGTCAATTAACTCTGCATCATTGAATTTGGAGGGTGTGGATTGTGAAGTGTGCTGCTGATTGTTAAAATGGATGTTTTGCTTATTCTGTGCAGGCGGTACGGCTCTTTCTTCAGGGGATTCTTTGAAAAGCTCTTTAATGACCTTATAACCCAGAATGAACAGAATGATGTATTTTAAGAAACGAAACATGTTGTAATGTTAGTGGTTAAACGGGGATAACGTTAAAAATGTGAAAATAGTTTCATTTGCAAAATTGTGTAATGCTTATTTTATTTGTGCAGTATCCTTTCGAGAGAGGTACGAGCGAGAAAACATATTTTAATACAGAACATTATTATATGCGTACAATATTCTTTACTGCCACTTTTTTTGTAGGAGGAGCATCGTACATGGCGCAAACGACACAGTCATTCCTCGGGTTGCTGTTAATATCAAAGTAAAATAAATCACCGACATTTATCTGGTCTGCAGGAAACTCACAAGGGTTGCTCACTGCGGCAGCATGTTCAGTCATTACGGTAAGGGGACTCATGATATTACTCCATTGTTCACCTAAATAATAGTAATTGGAATCCTGTATCTGAATGACTATGCTGGCACACGTTGTACGAATCAGTTTTGCTTTGATGTGTGTACCGCTGATACCGCCACCGGGAACGTTAGGGATGCAGGCAGAAATCAGCAACGAACTGATAAAAAGAATAAACACTGTCTTCTTCATGATTATATTCATTTGTCTGGTTTAAAAGTAATAAATATGGAACGATAAGTCAAATAAATATGGTGGCGGGGCCAAAACCCCGCCACCATTAACAACCATAAAAGTTCTTATTTATATCAGTTCAAAACTTCTGCTGACAAATTTCGTCAGCGCTTCACCTTTCAGCATGTTTTGTGACAGCAATGCCAGATCGTACAGCTGTTTAATGTGTTTTTCCTGATGCGCAGTATCTTCCGTTAGTAATTTTGAATTGATAGGATGATTTGTGTTGACGACTAAATTGATTTTTTCATCCATGCCACCAAACATAAACGGTGAGCCGCCGCCCATTTTTTGCATTTCCATCATGCGGCGCATAAATTCATCCCGGGTGATGACAACGGGGCCATCCGTTGGAGATAATGCTTTCAGTTCTACTATCACCCTGTTCTTTTCAACAGTATTTTCAAATAATTCTTTAAGCTTGTCTTCCTGCTCTTTGGATAATATTGAAGTTGGAGATTCTTCCTTAGATATCAGGTTGGAGATGATGTCTGCATCCACGCGTTTAAACTGTGTCTTGTCATTCTTCATTTCCACCTGCTGGATGAAGTGATTGTCAATCATGGTATCCAGTTTGATGACTTCATAGCCATACTCTTTAGCCTGCTGGATGTAACTGTGTTGTTCTTCTTCATCGGAAGTATAGAGTATCACCAAATTGCCGTCTTTGTCCGTTTGGTTGGCGGCAATTTTTTCTTTCAACTCAGCAAAGGTGAAAAAGGTGGTTTCCGTGTTGGGGAATAATGCAAAACTGTTACTTCTTTCATAAAATTTTTCATCGCTAATCATGCCGTACTTAACGAACAGACCGATGTCGCTCCATTTCTCTTCAAACTGCTTTCTGTCATTTTGAAAAATTTCCTGCAATTTGTCTGAAACCTTCTTGGAAATATGCTGATTAATTTTTTTGACGTTGGCATCGCTTTGCAAATAAGAACGCGAAACGTTTAGTGGGATATCCGGTGAATCGATGACGCCGTGCAGCAAGGTCAGGTATTCCGGTACGATTTCACCCACATTGTCCGTAACAAATACCTGATTGGAGTACAACTGTATTTTGTCTTTCTGAACTTCAAAATTCTTTTTCAGTTTTGGGAAATATAAGATACCTGTCAGGTTAAACGGATAATCTACGTTCAGGTGAATCCAGAATAACGGTTCCTCGAAATTCATCGGATACAGCTCGCGATAGAAATTTTTGTAATCTTCATCGGTCAGTGAAGACGGAGTCTTCGTCCATGCCGGCGACGTATTGTTGATGATATTCGCTTCAAGTGGTTTGTTTTCTTTCTTATCTTCCTCGCTTTGCCATTTGTGGCCGAATTGAATCGGAACCGGTAAAAATTTGCAATATTTATTCAGCAGCGATTTGATACGATACTCTTCCAGGAATTCTTTGGAATCCTCCGCGATATATAATACGATTTCGGAACCGCGCTCCGCTTTTTCTATCGCTTCGAGGGTAAATTCTGTGGATCCGTCGCAGCTCCATTTAACAGCCGGCTCGTCTTTATAGGATTTGGTATAAATTTCCACTTTTTCCGCCACCATAAAGGCAGAATAAAAACCCAATCCGAAATGGCCGATGATGGACTTGGCGTCGTCCACGTTTTTGAATTTCTCTAAAAATTCACCTGCACTGGAAAAGGCAATCTGGTTGATGTATTTTTTCACTTCTTCTCCTGTCATGCCGATGCCTTTATCGGAAATGGTAAGGGTACTTTTTTCTTTGTCGATTTTAACTTCAATAGTCAAATCCCCAAGGTCACCTTTAGCTTCTCCCAGTTGTGAAAGACCCTTCAGTTTTTTGGTGGCGTCAACTGCATTAGAAATCAACTCGCGCAGGAAAATTTCGTGGTCGGAATACAAGAATTTTTTGATAATTGGGAAAATGTTCTCGGTTTGCACATTAATTTTTCCTGTTTCGATAGACATAAATAATTGGATTTTAAGATTTGAGAAATGTGATTTGAGAAAATGGAATCAAAAGTTATACCATTTGGGTTTTTCTGACAAGTTGACATTTTTTTGATTTGTTTAGTCATTCTTAATGTATATTTGAGTATGTTTTCTTTAAATAAAATGTAATTTTGTGACAAATGACGACAGTGAAATACCTAAGCGAGGCACACAAAAAGAATTCGGAAGGTGCGATGAAGACGCTGTCCGAAAGAGTATTGCCGATAGACTTAAACAAGGCATTGAAGCAGTTGCAAAAAAACGCAAAAAACACAAAACAATCTTCTCACACCACGAACAAGAAGATATAGAAAAACGCATTGCATTTGATTATGCTAAAGAAAACGGTATGTGGATTGATGACTTGTATTCAATCGGAAAACCGACTCACGCAGGTGGCTACGAAAACACATTAGCCTTAGATGATGTTACTGGTTTCTTATATAAAAGCAACAATTTGTTCAATGCTAATTTTCTTATCTCTAAGTTGTTAGAACAAGTTCGTTTACACAATGAATTGTTTCCGGAAACAAAGTATGAACTAGTAGGTTTTACTGGTTTTGATAACGGAAAAGACCACGTTCCTTATGTTGAAGTTGTCTTAAAGCAGATATATGTAGATAATGCTCTTCAAACTACTCTGCAAGAAATTCTTGATTTTATGACTTCACTCGAATTTGAACAAATAGATGATGTAAGCCTCCCTGTTTATAGTGCCACTCAATATTAGACATTTTTCATTTTATTT
>CAZBED010000011.1:0-88012 GCA_964490845.1 uncultured Chitinophagales bacterium
AAAAGACTGGCAGGCTTACTGCGACTAGAAAAATCCAACATTTATTTCGTTTACTTTTATTCCATTATCAGCGGTCTGATGTATTTATCACTCCCTTTGGGCGTACAGGCTATCATTTCACTCATGTTTGCGCAGCAACTCTCCGCCTCACTCGTATTGCTGATAATACTGGTCATCCTTGGGGTTTTCCTGAACGGGTTCATGTATGTTCTACAAATGCGTGTATCCGAACGGATTCAGGTTCGTCTTTTCACGCTCATTTCATTGGCATACTCAGACAGGTTACCCAAACTACAGGAAGAAACGATTAACGAGTACCACCTGCCGGAATTAGTCAATCGTTTCTTTGACACAACTTCCATCCAGAAGGGTATATCTAAAATCCTGCTTGAACTTCCTGTAGCTTCGGTTCAAATTATATTCGGACTTACCCTCCTTTCGTTGTATCATCCTATATTCATACTATTTGGAATCATCCTGGTTTCATTATTGTATTTAGTGCTCAAATTCACCGCTCCGATGGGAATGTCCAGTTCATTTGAAGAATCAGAATACAAATACAAAGTGGGTTATTGGATAGAGGAAATCGCGAGAAACATAAAGACGTTTAAGCTGAGAGGAAAAACTGATTTGGCGCTGAACAAGACCAATGAATACCTGGAAGGATACCTGAGTGCGCGCAGTAAACATTTCAGCATACTACAAATTCAGTACTGGTCATTCGCATTCTTTAAAACAGCAGTAACGGCCGTACTGCTCATAACGGGCTGCTGGTTGTTTTTTCAGCATAAAATCAATATAGGTCAGTTTATAGCCGCCGAAATAGTAATTATCATGACATTGAATGCTGTCGAGAAGATCATTACCAGTCTGGACGGCATATATGACCTGCTGACGTCCCTGGAAAAAGCCAGCAAGTTACTGGATAAACCCGTTGAGGCCATTCATACTTCCGCGGAACATCCGCTGGATACTATCGATATTGAAATCAATCAGCTAAACTTCTCATATACCACGTCGCCCAATCCTGTGCTGAAAGATATCACGCTGAAAATAAATCAGGGGGAGAAAATTGCCGTAGTTGGCACTAAAGGATCTGGCAAATCCACCCTTCTCCACTTATTGACCGGTATATTTACCAACTTTGACGGATCCGTATCGGTTAATAACATCCCTTTACACAGACACAACCTTAATCAGTTGCGCTCCAAAATTGGATTTTACTTCAATGAGTCGGAAATATTTGAAGGCACTCTCGAAGAAAATCTACTGGTAGGGCTTACCGGATGTGATACATCGGATATCATTACTCTATCTGAAGAGGTAGGTTTAAAGGATTTCATTCTAAAAAACAAAGACGGATTACATCAGATTTTATCTACCCATGGAAAACGACTATCGGAGAGTACCAAAGCAAAGATTTTACTGATGCGAGCATTGCTCAAGAAACCAAAACTCGTTTTGCTGGACGACTTTACATACCTGCTGACGATACGGGATAAGAATAAGATATCCGGTTTGCTGTTCAATCAACAAAAGGATTATTCAATAATCATCAAAACTTCCGATGAAGACATCATGAAGAAATGCGACAGGGTACTTTTTATGCATGAAGGCAGGATAGTTGCAGATGGCACCTTTGAAGAGATTGCTGCAACACATGAATACAAAATCATCAGCGACGAATTGTATGAATTAAATTAATTGAGATGTGGTTATTCGATAAAGATATAGAAAAAGAACTGGCGGAAAAGAATCTCTCTTCCTATAAAAAGAATATTGATGCAGACAGAGACAAACGAAGAGTCATCCATATCAGCATGCTGTTAATGTTGCTGCTGGGATTTTTATTTCTGCCATGGACACAAAATATTCAAAGTACGGGATTGGTCACTACCCTTCGTCCGGAGCAACGCCCTCAGGAATTGAATACGCTCATTGCTGGAAAGATTGACGAATGGTACGTGAAAGAAGGCGATATGGTAAAAAAGGGAGATACCATACTGAAAATATCTGAAATAAAATCGGAATACCTTGATCCGCAGCTGGTGAATCGTACACGTGAACAAATCAGTGCAAAAGAAGCCTCTAACAATTTTTATGAGGGGAAGGTAAGTGCCTTAGACAAACAGATAGGAGCCTTACAGCAAAGCAAACAATTAAAGATTGAACAGACACGTAACAAGATTCAGCAGCTATTGCTATACATCCAGTCAGACAGCATGACATTGGTTGCTGCTGACAATGAATACAAGATTGCTTTGGAACAATATAAACGGCAAACGGAGTTATACAAGGAAGGCTTACGATCTCTGACGGAACTGGAGCAACGCAATCAGGTTTTTCAAAATTCAGTAGCCAAACGCAATATCGCCGAAAATAAATTCATTAATGCAAAACAAGAACTGTTGAACGCACGAATAGAGTTGTCAGCCATAGAACGCGAATACGATGAAAAGATATCAAAGACTGAGTCTGAAAAATTCCAATCCTTTTCACAAATAAGCAGTGGACAGGCGGATATTTCAAAACTGGAAAACCAATACAATAACTACGTCATCCGGAACGGATTCTATTATATCCTCGCGCCTCAGGACGGACAAATCACCAAAACTGTCAAAGCCGGTGTAGGTGAAACGGTGAAAGAAGGTGAACTGATGGTACGTATATCTCCCCGAAATTTTGAATATGCGGTGGAACTTTATGTAACAGCCAATGATTTGCCTCTGATTCGTGAGGGCCAGGAAGTGCGATTGCAGTTTGATGGATGGCCGGCTATTTATTTCACCGGATGGCCGGATGTCGGTTATGGCACATTCAGCGGGAATGTAATGGCTGTCGATAATTACATCAGTGAAAATGGACAATTCAGGATATTGGTTAAAGAAAATAAGAACACCGAACCATGGCCGTCAGTATTGAAATTAGGCAGTGGCGCAAAAGGAATTACCCTCTTAAAGAATGTTCCAATCTGGTATGAATTATGGCGGAATTTAAATGGATTCCCGCCTGACTTCTACAATGGTACAATCAAAGATTCCAAAACAAATACGAAAGCAGGGAAAGATGAAAAGTAAGGGCATGAAGTATCTTATCGCAGTATTTTTATATTTCTATCCGTCACTGTGTCCGGCACAAACGGATAGCTCAAAAATGCTGACCTTACCTGCCTATCTTGGTATTATACGACAATACCATCCCATTGCCCGCCAAGCCGATTTATTGACAGAGCAGGCAAAAGCAACACTGCGAATTGCGCGCGGCGGATTTGATCCATTGCTTTACAGCGACTATGAACGCAAAGAATTTTATGGCAAAAACTATTACTCTTTTTTTTCGAGTGAATTGAAAATCCCAGGTTGGTTCGGTATAGAATTAAAGACAGGATACGACGCTGCTTACGGACTCAATATCAATCCGGAAAACAATATTCCTGAAAATGGCATTTATTATCTGGGTATCAGCCTTCCGGTGCTGAAGAATATGCTGATCGATAAGAAACGTGCCGAACTGTTTAAAGCCCGTTTGTTCGTCAAAGCATCCCAGCAGGAGCGCCTGTTAATGCTGAACGATTTGCTGCTGGATGCTGTTCAATCTTATTACAATTGGTGCGAAGCCGAACAAATCAAATCCATTTATGAAGAAGCTTTACAGGCAGCCCTGGTTCGTTACAAAGCGACGGTGCGAACCTATGAACTCGGCGACAGGGCGGCTATCGATACGACGGAAGCGCTGACACAATACCAGCAAAGATTATTTCAACTGAATGAAGCCGGACTGAATGCGCAAAAAACCCGATTAATTGTTTCTAATTTCCTATGGCAGTCCGACAACATTCCCTACACCCTGCCGGACAGTATCCAGCCGCAACCGATTGACAGTGCATTTATAGACCCATTGATCCGAGCGCCATTAGATAGCCTTGACATGCTGCTTTCGCAAATCAATGCAGAGCATCCTATAATAAATCAATATGCAATCAAACTTAAACAACTGGACATAGAACGCAGACTCAGGAAGGAGGGTCTCAAACCAACATTGAATATCAATTATAATTTACTCAGCCCCGGTTTCTTCAATTACACTTCTCCGGATAATCGCATTTTTACCAACTACTACAAATTTGGATTCAATTTTTCCATGCCATTGACATTTGCGCAGGGACGTGGGGAATTACAGCAAACCCGCTTGAAGATTTCAGACACCAAATTACAGCTTACTCAAAAACAACGAGAGCTGGAAACAAAACTTACCGGTATTTACACAGAGTTGAACATACTGAAAAGACAGATTAACCTATATCGCGAAACGCTTAAGAATTATAAAACCTTACAGAAAGGAGAAACGCGGCGTTTCGACATTGGCGAAAGTAACCTGTTTCTGGTCAATACGAGAGAAAATACAGCTATCACAGCAGAACAAAAACTGATAGAATTATACATCAAATACCTGAAGAACGAAGCTAAATTGAAATGGGTATTAGCGGCATTTACCCGTTAGTTTAAAATTTCCACTTCCCTACCCAACTTTCATATTGCAAACCTTTTTGAAGCGTTTGCATAAATTCATTTCTTGGAATCTCTTTCGCGCCTAAAGATGATACATGTTTGGTGTAAACCTGCGCATCCAGCAATAGAAACTCTTTCTGTTTTAATAGTTGTATAAGTCTGATAAATGCCAGTTTGGAGGCATTCGTTTCGGTATGAAACATGGATTCTGCAAAAAAAATCCTGCCAAGGCTGACACCATAAATCCCTCCTACCAGTATATCTTCTTTCCAAACCTCTACCGAATGTGCATATCCGGATTCATATAACGCGCAGTAAGCAGCAATCATATCCTCCGTAATCCAGGTGCCATCTTCCTCTTTACGGCTGACTTCCGCACATTGCCGGATTATTAACGGAAAGGCTGTATCCAGTGTAACCCTAAACGCAGTTGAATTTAAGACCCGATGCATGCTTTTGGATATATGCAAATCAGAAGGCTTAAGTACAAAACGCGGATCGGGACTCCACCAGATGATAGGTTGGCCTTCGCTGTACCAGGGGAAGATTCCATCTTTATACGCATTAAGCAGCCTCTGCATAGACAAATCACCTCCGATAGCCACAATACCATCCTCAGCCCCTTCTGGCGGAGGAAAATCACATGTTTCATCTAATAAATAAACGGGCAATTCAATTACATTTTTCTACTGAAGCGCTGATACCACGGTCGTGCAAGGCATCTTTCATGGGAATTAACGTTTGCTCTTCTCCGTGTTTCACGGCATATTTGCCTTTGAAATGAATAAACAACGAACATTGTGTTGCCTGTTCCAGGGTATGATTACAAACAGCCATTAAAGATTCTATAACCCATTCAAACGTATTTACATCGTCATTGAAAACAATCAGTTGATGGGCGGAATCCAGGTCCGTTTCCAATTTCTCTAATACATCTACATCTTCTTTTATGAATGTATCTGGATTAAAAGAATAAATACCCATGAAAAGTAAAATTTGCTCTGCAAGATTACGAAAAAATAAGATTTTTAAAAAGATACCCTCCAATTAATTTAAAAATTGTAGATTTGCACCTCGAAAAATTTGTCCGGCGGGGTAGCTCAGGTGGTTAGAGCGCAGGATTCATAACCCTGAGGTCACGGGTTCAATTCCCGTCTCCGCTACAAAAAGGTTCAGTTTGGCTGAACCTTTTTTAGATAAACAGAAGCGCCTCCCTTTGGGAGGCGCTTCGTTGCTTTTGTGACAGAAGATTACTTTTTGATAGCATCTTTAGCAGCAGTAGCAGCTTTGTCAACTGCACCCGCAGCAGCATCTTTTGCAGCATCAACTGCGCCTGCAGCAGCATCTTTAGCGGCATCTGCAGCCGTGTTAGCAGCAGCAGCAACGCTGTCAGTAGCAGCAGTGGCCGCTTCTGTTACAGCCTCTGTGGCTTCTGTAGCTGTTTCAGTTACTTCTTCAGTAGCTTCTTCTGCTTTTTGTTTGCAAGCCTGAACACCTACAAAAAGTGTAGCGGCAGCGAATAACACAAATAATTTTTTCATTTTAAATTGGTTTAATTGATGTAAAAATAAATTGAATTCTGAATTTTAACAGAAACGAGTTGTTAAAATTTGCAAATGTGCAAATAAAAAAAGGCCCCAATAAATTGGAGCCTTTAGTTTTTTGTCTGCAAAAATTATTTTGCAGGTGCAGCTTCAGCAGCAGGTGCAGCAGCACTGTCAGCAGGTGCAGCAACAGCAGCAGCACTGTCAACAACTGGAGCAGCTTCTTCTGTTACTTCTTCTGTAGTAGCTTCTGTAGCTTCTTCTGTCTTTTGTTTGCAAGCCTGAACACCTACGAAAAGTGTTGCAGCAGCGAATAATACAAATAATTTTTTCATTTTTGATTTGGTTTAATTAGTTGCAAAAATAGGGAAACTTTTTAAAACTAATATTAAACCAATCTTAACAAAATACTATATACACAGAGTTATCCACATTCTTATTCTTCCCAGTCTTTCGTTCGTTCTACGGCCTTTTTCCAACCTTTTAGAAGCTTTTCACGTTTATCCTGTTTCATTTTCGGCTCAAAACATGCAGCAATATGTTCATTATTAATCAACTCCTTTTTTTGATATAAACCAACAGCAATGCCGGCTAAATAGGCAGCGCCTAATGCGGTTGTTTCAATCACTTTTGGTCTTTCCACTTTCACATTTAAAATATCCGCCTGAAATTGCATTAATAAATTATTAGCGCAGGCGCCGCCGTCTACTTTTAATGTTTTCAGTTCTATCATTGCATCTTTTTCCATAACTTCTAAAATATCATACGTTTGAAACGCCAGAGACTCTAGTGTTGCCCTGATTATATGTTCTTTTCTGGTACCTCTGGTTAATCCGAAAATCCCCCCCCGTGCATACATGTCCCAGTAGGGCGCGCCCAACCCCGCGAATGCCGGAACCACAAATACTCCTCCGGTATCTTCCACTTTCATAGCAAAAAATTCTGAATCCGGCGCGGCGTCAATGAGTTTTAGCCCGTCGCGCAGCCACTGTATGGCAGCTCCCGCTATAAACACGCTTCCTTCCAATGCATACTCTACTTTACCATCTACGCCCCAGGCGATGGTGGTTAATAATCCATGTTTGGAAACAACACGTTCAGTGCCGGTATTCATCAACATGAAACAACCGGTACCATATGTATTTTTTGCCATACCGGGCTCAAAACAGGTTTGTCCGAACAAAGCGCTTTGCTGATCTCCGGCTACACCTGTCACCGGAATTTCCATATCAAAAAACACATCGGTATGTGTGGCGCCAAATAACCCGGATGACGGGCACACTTTTGGTAAAATAGATGCAGGTATATCCAGTTCCTGTAATAATCTTTCATCCCATTTTAGCTCCTTTATGTTATACAGCAACGTTCTAGAGGCATTACTGAAATCTGTTGCATGTACCTTTCCTTTGGTCAGGTTCCAGATCAGCCACGTATCTACGGTGCCAAAACACAATTTTCCTTCATGTGCTTTTTGCCGTGCACCTTCTACATTATTCAGAATCCAGTTTATCTTAGTTCCAGAAAAATAGGCATCGATTACCAGGCCGGTATTTTCACGAACATAATCCGACAAATTACGCGCTTTCAGCTCATCACAAAAACCGGCCGTTCTTCTGTCCTGCCACACTATCGCATTGTATATAGGCTTCCCTGTTTCCCTGTCCCACACTACCGTTGTTTCCCGCTGGTTGGTAATACCGATAGCGGCAATCTCTGCAGGCAGAATATTGGCTTTGGCCACTGCTTCTCTGGCTACTTCTATCTGAGTCTGCCATATCTCTTCCGGATGATGTTCCACCCAGCCGGGCTTTGGGAACAGTTGTGTAAATTCCTTTTGTGCGACGGAAACAATATCAGCATTTTTATCGAATAATATTGCTCTCGAACTGGTAGTTCCCTGATCAAATGCCAGGATATATTTTTTTTCCATACTCGCGAAACGTGTTTTGTATAATCCGTTATAAATGTAAAAAGAAAAATGATTTGAACAGATAAAGTGTGTGTTGATTTTTCAGCAAAAAAAACAGGAAATATCAGGATTACTGTTTACCTTAACATCATTGTGCAACGGATATGTAACTTTTGTTGCGCAACAAAAAAAATAAATAACTGAACTTAGCATCCGATGCATATAGAAATATTGGGGTATCTGGGAGCCATTTTCGTAGGGTTGACGCTCGGACTGATGGGCGGTGGCGGTTCTATACTTACGGTACCTATTCTGGTGTATTTGTTTTCGATTGATGCCGTTCAGGCAACAGCTGACTCATTATTCATTGTTGGGGTTACCAGTCTTGCCGGTTCCATCAGCCACATGAAGATGGGTAATATCCATTGGCGGACTGCTGTTATTTTTGGCATTCCATCCATCATCAGTATATTTTTGACAAGAGCCTTTCTCATGCCGGCCATCCCTGCCTCATTATTTTTTATTGGAAATTTTGAGGTAACCAAATCCATTGGCTTATTGCTGTTATTTGCCACCGTGATGCTTATGGCATCCTATTCCATGATCAGAAAACAACCAAATCCACTCAATCTCTCCGGTCAACTGCAATACAACTATCCGATGATTGTGACGGAAGGCATACTGGTAGGCGCCATGACTGGACTGGTGGGTGCGGGCGGCGGATTTTTAATCATCCCGGGCTTAGTCTTACTGGCAAAATTACCTATGAAAAAGGCGGTAGGAACTTCGTTGATTATTATTGCGGTAAATTCATTTATCGGATTTATGGGAGATATAAAAAATGAAAATTTTATTGACTGGAAATTCTTATTACTTTTTACGGGTATTGCCATCATTGGAATCGTCTCCGGAAGTATGTTATCAAAAAAAATACCCGGAGAGAAACTAAAACCTGCTTTTGGATGGTTTATATTGGTTATGGGAATTTATATCATCCTGCGCGAAACCGTTTTTCATTAGATTGCAAAAAACATGTTGATTAAATTGCGGTCACACTTTTGTGTTTCCAGAATTTATAGTTTAACTTCAACATTATTAATTTTTCATAGTCATGCCTGATATAGAAAATAAATTAAGCTCCATTTTAGAGACCCGACTGGTAGAAGAAATCATGAAAACCGGCAAGCTGATACATTTTAACGAAGGTGATATTATTATTGACTATGACAAAAGCATCAAATCCATGCCGATTATTTTAACGGGCACGGTCAGAGTGATGCGGCGCGATGAAACGGGGAGAGAACTGTTATTGTACTATTTAAGCAGTAATGACAGCTGCGCGATGGCATACACTTGTTGTATGGAAGCCAGAAAAAGCGAGATAAAAGCCATCGCGGAAGACAATGTGGAAATTATTCTTGTCCCGCATAATAAACTGGATGAATGGCTGGTTAAATACCCCAGCTGGAAAAGTTATATATTCAATAGTTTTACCCAACGGTTTAATGAACTCTTAAAATCCCTGGAGAGTGTTGCCTTCCAAAAACTGGATGAAAGGCTGGTCAATTACTTAAAAAATAAAACTCGTGTCAGCGGAAAAAAAGTAGTCAGTCTATCCCATCAGCAAATTGCAGACGAACTGGGTACCAGCCGTGTGGTGGTATCCAGACTATTGAAACAACTTGAAAATGAAAAGAAGGTCATCTTATACCGCAACGAACTGAAAGTATTAAATACGTTATAACCGTGATTTACGGCAAACACTCCGTTTGTAACAAAAGTAGCTGAAAACCGCTCTGGTACAGTTGTATATTTGTACTGTAATTTAACCTGATAAATACATTATGAAAGTAGAACAGATATATACCGGTTGCCTCGCACAAGGTGCTTATTACATTGAAAGCAACGGAGAAGCCGCCATCATCGACCCGCTTCGGGAAGTGCAGCCTTACTTAGAAATGGCTGAAAAAAGAGGAGCGAAAATCAAATACATTTTTGAAACCCATTTTCACGCCGACTTTGTATCCGGGCATGTAGATCTTTCCAGAAAAACCGATGCACCTATCATTTACGGGCCTACGACTATGCAAACCGGATTTGATGTGGTAATTGCGGAAGATGATCAGGAGTTTCCTTTAGGTGATGCCACTATTAAGCTCATCCACACACCGGGACACACTATGGAAAGCAGTTGTTATTTGCTCTTGGATGAAAAAAATCACCCCACCGCCATCTTTACCGGTGATACATTATTCATTGGCGATGTAGGTCGTCCGGACTTAGCCCAACACGTGGTGGAAGGACTTACAGAAGAAAAATTAGCGGCACATTTATTTGACTCATTACGCAATAAAATCATGCCACTACCGGACGACATTATCGTATACCCGGCACACGGCGCCGGCAGTGCCTGCGGAAAAAATCTGAGTAAAGAAACATCCGACACTTTAGGCAATCAGAAAAAGACCAATTATGCACTAAATCCTGCATTGAGCAAAGAGGAATTTATCAAAGAAGTCCTTACAGGCTTAATGCCTCCTCCGGGCTATTTCCCGAAAAACGTACTGATGAATATTCAGGGATACGACAGTATTGACGAAGTGATAAACCGCGGATGCAAGGCTTTGTCTCCGGCGGCCTTTGAAGCAACCGCTAATGAAACACGTGCGCTGATACTGGACACAAGAAAACCAGCAGCATTTGGAGAAGGATTTATTCCAAACTCCATTAACATAGGCATTGACGGCAGCTTTGCCGTATGGGTAGGTACGCTGATTCCGGATATCAAACAACAGATATTACTGGTCACCGAACCGGGCAGAGAACAGGAAGTGGTAACACGATTGGCAAGGGTAGGATACGATCATACTATCGGTTATTTAGAAGGCGGCTTTGAAGAATGGAAAAATGCGGGAAAACAAATTAATACCATCCAATCGATTACCGCAGAGGAATTTGCAGCAGCGGAAGAGAAAGATCCGGATATTAATATCCTGGATGTTCGCAAAAAAAGTGAGTATGTATCCGAACATATTATCAACGCTGTCAATGCGCCACTCGACTATATCAACGAAAGTATGTTATTAGTAAATAAAGATAAAACCTATTATGTGCACTGCGGAGGTGGTTACCGTTCCATGATATTCGCTTCCATACTGAAAGCGCGGGGATATGACAATTTGATAGATGTAGACGGGGGATTTACAGCTATCAAAAATTCCGGCAAATTTAAAATTACCGATTACATCTGCCCGACAACTATGTTGTAAAAAAATAACTAAAAAACAAACCATGTCATTTATACTGAAATACAAACTGACCATCCTCGGTGTTGTCCTGGGTGCCTTAGGCGGATTTGCCTATTATCATTACATCGGATGTGCAAGTGGCACCTGCCCTATCACATCCCGGCCGTTAAACAGCACTTTATACGGCGCTTTGATGGGTGGCCTGTTGTTTAATATTTTTCAAAAAGACGATTCAAAAAAAATTACAAACTCTAAAAACTAAACACATGAGCAACAAAAAAATCATTATCGACGTACGGACACCCGGAGAATATATGGGCGGACATGTAGCAGGAAGCATCAATATCCCGCTACAGGAAATCCAGCAACGCGTGGATGAAATCAAAGCAATGCACAAACCTGTAGTCCTGTGCTGCGCTTCCGGAAACAGAAGCGGACAGGCGGCTTCTTTTCTGAAAAGCCATGGCATTGACTGCGAAAACGGGGGAAGCTGGTTAAGTGTAAATTATGCTTTTCAAAACAACTAACCCTTTTACTCGGATTGTTGGCAGAAAGTAACAAAAGTTGCAGACAATTATAGAAAATACATGCAACTTTGATTGACAATAATTAATCATCTTAAATCTAAAAACAATGAAAGCAAATATGGGTACAATTGACCGCATTGCCAGAGTGCTGGTAGCGGTTATCATCGGAGTGTTATACTTCACAGGCGTTATTTCCGGTACATTAGCCATCGTGCTGCTGGTATTTGCAGGTATTTTCATACTTACAAGTCTTGTAAGTTTTTGCCCGCTTTATCTGCCATTCGGGTTATCCACTAAAAAAGAAACTAAACAATAATTAAAACAACTGACATGCTACAAATGATCAAGAAACTCTTCAGCACTGCACCAAAGGCTGATTACAAAGAATTGCTAAAGAACGGTGCCACTATCATTGATGTGCGTACCAAAGCAGAGTATCAAAATGGCCACATTAAAGGTTCGGTAAATATTCCGCTGAACAATCTGTCCAACCATTATTCCAAACTTAAAAAGGATCAGCCGGTTATTACTTGCTGTGCTTCCGGTATTCGGAGTGGACAGGCAAAAAGTATTTTGACGGCAAACGGTTTCAAAGAAGTGTATAACGGAGGCGGATGGATGAGTTTACAAAGTAAAATCAAATAAGCAACATGGAAACACTCAAAATGACTTTGCTGACCAACTGGAATTTCATGCGGGTAATACGTCTGGTATTATCGCTGGTGATTCTGGTACAATCTTTACAGATGCACGACCCTTTATTCGGCATGTTTGGCGCATTCTTTTTGTTTCAGGCTCTGAGCAATACTGGCTGCTGCGCTAGTGGTAACTGCGCCACCAGTTTACCCGATAACGGGAACTCAAAGACTATAGAAAATGTTGAATTTGAAGAAGTAAACACAAAATAGCCATGGCCTCATTTTCAGATATCATTCAATCAAACAAACCTGTTTTAGTTGATTTTTATGCAGAATGGTGTGGCCCCTGCAAGATGATGAAACCCATTCTGGAAGAACTGAAACAGAAAGTCGGCGATTCCGCCACTATCTTAAAAATTGACGTGGACAAGAATCCGCAGGCTGCATCAGCCTATCAGATACAAGGCGTACCCACGCTGATGATATTTAAAAACGGACAAGTCAAGTGGCGGCAATCCGGAGTAGTCAGGGCAAATCAATTAGAACAAATTTTAAACACGTATAAATAAATAAACATGGGACAGGAACATTATTACGAAGTAAATGTACAGTGGAAAAATGACAGAAAAGGACTGATGAGTTCACCTGTATTGCCAGATTCTATAGAAGTAGCGACACCACCTGAATTCCCGAAAGGTATGGAAGGAATATGGTCTCCGGAGCACCTGCTGGTCGCAGCAGCTAACAGTTGCCTCATGACCACTTTCTTAGCAATCGCCGAAAACTCAAGACTCGAATTTGTTGATTTCAGCTCAAAGGCAGTCGGCAAACTGGAGGTAGTAGATGGAAAATACATGATCAGTGAAATTGCCCTCACTCCAACGCTGATCATCCGTGATGAAACACAAAAAGAAAAAGCGGAACGTGTGCTGAATAAATCGGAAGCAGCCTGTTTAATTTCCAATTCCCTGAAATCAAAAATTATTTTTAATATTAATATCGTTATTACGAATTCGGCTTATGCCTGTAATTAAAAAAATATGAAAACAACTACCTTATTTATCTTTACTGCGTTGATTACATTTTTCAGTGCATGCTCCAACGGGCAAACCAATACTAATCTGACTGCCGTGGAATTTCAGCAAAAAATGGCTAAAATGCCGGATGCCTCTATTGTCGACGTTCGTACACCCGGCGAATTTGAGGGCGGCCATATTCAACATGCACAAAACATTGACTGGAGAGATGCTTCATTTGAAACAAAAATCAATAGTCTGGATAAAAACAAACCGGCATTCGTATATTGCCTGAGTGGTGGCAGAAGCGCTGCAGCAGCGGCTAAGATGCGTTCCATCGGATTTAAAGAAGTATATGAACTAAGCGGCGGTATGATGCAGTGGAGAGCCAATAACCTGCCGGAAGAAGGCCTGGAAACCGCGGCTTCTGCCGGGATGAGCAGAGCAGACTTTGACAAACAACTGGATTCCAAAAAATTAGTTCTGATTGATATTTATGCGGTTTGGTGTGCTCCCTGCAAACAAATGGAACCTTATTTTGAAGCTATCAAAAAAGACATGAGCGACAAAGTGGAAGTCATTCGTATAGATGCGGATGCTAACAAAGCGTTAGTGAAAGAATTAGGCATTCAAGGGTTACCTGTTATTTATCTGTACAAAAACAAAGAGCGTGTTTGGGAAAGCTATAAATATACCACACAGGAAGAAATGGTAAAAGCGATTCAAAAAAATATGTAACAGCATTTTTTATGTCTACCGATAATACTCAGCACTGGGAAACGATTTATCAAACGAAACAGCCGAACGAAGTAAGCTGGACACAGGAAATCCCGCAGACATCATTGGATTTTATCCATAGTTTCAACCTGCCGAAATCAGCGCGTATTATTGACATTGGCGGCGGTGACAGCAAATTAGTCGACTGCTTACTGGATGAAGGCTATGAGCATCTGTCTGTTCTGGATATTTCTGCTACTTCTATTGAACGTGCAAAAAAACGCTTAGGTGAAAAAGCAGCAAAGGTAACCTGGATTGTTTCCGATATCACCACATTCCAACCTCAAACTACTTACGACCTTTGGCATGACCGTGCAGCATTCCATTTTCTTACATCACCGGAACAAATTTCGGCATATAAGGAGATCGTAGAAAAAGCTGTAACGGGCTATATGATTATTGGTACATTCTCAGAAAATGGTCCGAAAAAATGCAGCGGGCTAGACATCGTTCAATATTCAAAAGAATCTTTAGTGAAAACGTTTGAAGATGGTTTTACACCTGAACAATGTCTCTACAGTGACCACGTCACCCCTTTTCAGACTGTACAGAATTTTGTTTTCTGTAGTTTCAAACGTAAACCGAAAAACTAACATCTTTTTTCTTCCTAAAAAATCCACTGAAATAGCAGTTCTGCTATTACCAGCCTCCACGATTCTGAGTGGTTACAAACACTGTTCCGTCAATATTCAGCGCAACATCCCTGCCTGAATACGTTTTGGTACAACTATATTGTATTGAACCATTCGCTCTAGAGTTGATATGCAATACCTTACCATCGTATGACCAGGTACCGGAATCACCGCTTTGTCCCGCAGTGCTACCATATGCGCCGCTGGTACTGGAATTGCCACTGTAGGTATAAGTACCATTAGCATATAAGGTAATGCAGGTCTGGGACGAGTAAGAATAATTTGTGCTGTTGCTGAACTTGCACCATTCTCCGGCAATTTCTTTGCCGCCGCCACTTTTTACACTTTTAGTATTACTGACGGCAGATGTCGTATTTTTTGAAGCAGCAGCACGCTGATATACTTCTGTCTTTCCATAACCGGTGGATGTCATGGTATTTCCGCTAATCGTCACCTTGTATTTCATTTTTATACCAGCGCCAAAATCAAATGTCATAATACCATTCTGATAGGTGTACTGTGCCGGGAACCCACCCAAAACAGTAGTTCCGTCTTTCTTTAGTTCAAATTCGGAATTGGTGTTTTTCCAAATGCCTAAATAATTTTGTGCGTATATGGCAATAAATGAACACACCACCAATAGCATAACAAGAAAACTCCTATTTTTCATAGTCATCGTTTAGGGGAATTAATATAATTCCTTTAAAGTTAGTGCATATTATGAAAAATGTAAAGTGCTGAACTTCAAACGCAATCAGAGTTTAAAACCCTGATTGCGTTTGACAAGAAAAAGGCGAAGTATTCACTCCGCCTTTCTGGTATTATTATTATTATTAGATTGCTTCCTGTCTGCCCTGTCTGCCCTGTCTGCCGACAGGCAGGCGACAGGCAGGCGACAGGCAGGCACTTTGTTCGCAATGACGAAAAGCCATTATTTCGCTACGGATACACTCCGGCTTTCCCGAATAACGGTTACTTTTATTTGCCCCGGATAAGTCATTTCATCCTGAATCTGTTGAGCAATTTTAAAGGAAATTTCTTCCACTTGCTTGTCATCCACTTTTTCCGCCTCTACGAGCACTCGCAACTCACGGCCAGCCTGAATCGCATAGGCTTTCTGTACCCCCTGATACGATACCGCCAGTTTCTCCAGTTCGTCGATACGCTTCATATAGCTTTCCATAATCTCACGGCGGGCTCCAGGACGAGCACCGGAAATGGCATCACAGGCCTGGATGATTGGTGAGATAATATAGGTCATTTCCATCTCGTCGTGGTGAGCACCGACGGCATTGATGATGACGGGTGCTTCCCCGTATTTTTCACAAAGTTTGGCGCCCAATAATGCATGCGACAGTTCAGGGTCCTCGTCAGACACTTTTCCTATATCGTGCAACAATCCGGCTCGTTTGGCTATTTTAGAATTCAATCCCAGTTCACTCGCCATGATGGCGCACAAATTTGCCACCTCACGGGAGTGCTGTAATAAATTTTGACCATACGAAGACCGGAAACGCATTTTACCCACCAGACGAATCAGTTCGGGATGCAGGCCATGTACGCCCAGGTCGATAACCGTACGCTCACCGATTTCCATAATTTGCCCTTCCAGCTGCTTTTCGGTTTTTGCCACTACCTCTTCAATGCGCGCAGGGTGAATACGGCCATCCGCTACCAGACGCTGAAGCGAAAGACGGGCTATCTCTCTCTTATAAGCATCATATCCTGAAATGATAATCGCCTCCGGCGTATCATCAACAATAATTTCGACTCCGGTAGCCGCTTCCAGGGCGCGGATATTTCTACCCTCCCGTCCGATGATTTGCCCTTTCTGCTCATCCGAAGATAAGTTGAAGACAGACACCGTATTTTCAATGGCTGTTTCAGCAGCGGTACGCTGTATAGACTGTATAACAATTTTCTTAGCTTCTTTATTAGCTTTGAGTTTTGCTTCATCCATTACAGCTTTGACATGTGCCATCGCATCCGACTGAGCTTTGCCTTTCAGCTGTTCCACCAATTGTGCTTTTGCCTCCTCGGCAGATAACTTAGCAACTTGCTCCAGTTTTGCCACATGTTCGGCATGTGCTTTTTCCAACTCTGCCCGTTTTTTATTGGCCAGCTCTACCTGCTCGGTCAACCGGAGTTTGATGGCTTCGTTTTCTTTTTCCTGCTTTCCGGCATTAGCCAGCTTATCTTTCAGCGACTGTTCTATTTGTTTGGCACGGTTTTCAGACTCCAGTGCTTTTCGGTTGCGTTGTTCAATTTCTTTATTGTGCTCTTCTTTTTGTTTCAGGAAATACTCCTTCGCTTCCATCATCTTATCTTTCTTCAATGACTCGGCGGTGGTATAAGCTTCTTTTCGGATAAGTTCCGCTTCCGCACGGGCGGTTTCCTCAATAGATTTGGCTTTTTCTTCTGCTAATTTAGCCTCGGCCAGATGTTTATCTACATTTGCCTTGAAGATAATCTTTCCCAAGACCAGTCCTATAATCAGTGCGCCGACAGCTGCGATAATGGTAATAATAATTGGATCCACTGTATTGTTTTTTAAAGTTAAAAATTGTCAGCCGTTGATGCTTACGCAAAACACGGACAAACTCATCCTCATTCACCTGCTTTTTATAAGGAAAAAGCAATCAAAACCTCGCATGAAAGTAGGCAAAATGGAATTCGCATACTTTCTATCTTTTACACAGCAATGGATAACTCTGAACTACTCAGAATAAAGTGATACCGAGTGACTTGTCAAGCATAGCTTCCAGTTCATCGAGTTTGGAGTCGATATTGGCGTTAGTCGCTTTATTTTTATGTTGCAATGCTTCGGCGGTCGACTGCAGGGCAATCATGGACAGAAAATCCTGACGGTCGCGCGTGAGCAATGTTTTCTGATATTCGGCAATTTTATCATTGATATCTTTGGCGGCCTGGCGAACATAGCCTTCTTCATCGGAGGACACTTTCAGCTTATAGGGCCTTCCTGCTATTAATAGATTTATATTGAGTTGTTCTGCCATCTTACTGTATCAATTTTGCCAAACAGTCGTCTATTTCTTCCATAAACTCCTTCAACTGTTGCTTGGTAACTGCTCTTTCCTTCTCGGATAAATGCACTTCTTTTGCTGCTTTTATATATTGTATTTGTTCGTTTAAACTTTCTTTTTCTTTGTTTTGTTCAATAATCTTATTTTCCAACTGCAGAATCTTGTGCTGAAAAGCAACCTGTTGCTCCTCCAACTTTTGATTCTTGTCTAAAATTAGCTGAATTTTTTTAAAAATCCGCTCCCATTTTTCATCAATTTTTGCCATACTAACGAATTACAGCGTTTAATTGTGTTTGGTATTGCTCCATCAGTTTTTTCATAACACCATCAATATCAACATCCTGAAGCGTTTTTGCATCATCTCTGAAGGTAAAACTGACGGCATACGACTTATTGTCTTTACCTATTTTTTCATCTTCATAGATGTCAAACAACTCAATATTACGCAAAATTTTCTTTCCATATTTCTCCGCAATGGATTTTACTTCAGCAAATTTCACTTTTTTATCCAATAAAAGAGCTAAATCACGTTTTACAGCGGGGTATTTCGAAATTTCCTGATAATAAGTCGTTACTTTGGACGCTGCAGCCAGAACAGCATCCCAGTTAAAATCCGCAAAAAATACCTCCTGTTTTATGTCCGTCAGTTTGCAGTGAGCCGCATGCACCTTCCCAAACTGCACTAACTCTGCCCCTTTTCTGTAAACCAGTGAATAATTGAACATATCCGACAATTCATTTTCTGTTGTTTCAATATCCGTAATACCCAACTTCCCTAAAATGGTGTCCACAATGGATTTCAGAAAATAAAAGTCTGATTTTCTGGAAGTGGTAGTCCAATTGGAAGCGGTGGTATTGCCGGAAACAAAAATAGCCAAATGGTTCTTCTCTTTATATTGCTTCAATCCGTTACTTTCATTATCTGTACTTCCGCTGCGGTGGTAGGTCTTCCCAAACTCAAATAATTTGACATTTGAATTTTTGTGGTTGATATTGTGCGCTACACTCTCCAGGCCGGTAAACAGCATATTATTACGCAAAATATCTAACTCTACATTTATGGAGCTCAGCAACTTAATCCATGAATCTGAAGAAGTACTTAAAGATGATTGATACTTTGATTTGGTAACGGAATTATTCATCATCTCGTAAAAACCCAAGTTCACCAGCACATCCGCTATATTATTGTATAGCTTATCCGCATCAAATGGCTTAGAGAAATTGACAGATGCATTTAATTTTGCAGGAATTGGAATGTTGTTTACTCCGTAAATTCGGATAATTTCTTCGATAACATCGGCTTCACGACGTACGTCCGTACGGTAGGGAGGCACCAGTACCGTCCATAAATCTTCTTTCTTTTCCTCTACCCTTATATCCAGGAGATTCAAAATTCGTTGAGTATCCTCAACAGGAATGGATACTCCGGTCAATCGTTTCAGATGATGAAGTGATAAATCAACACTAAAGTAAGAGTTTAATAAATTAAATTTATCTGATTGTATATCAATTATTTCAGACACGATTTCACCTCCTGCAATAACCTGTATCATTTGTGCGGCACGCTTCAAGGCTAACAGTGTTACTGCCGGGTCTACTCCTTTCTCGAAATGGGTAGCCGCCTCCGTACGAAGCCCGTGGCGGGTGGAGGTTCGGCGAATCGTTTTAGGGTCAAAATAAGCAGACTCCAGAAAAATAGCTTTAGTGCTATCCTTCACCCCTGAGGTGGCACCACCATATACACCACCGATACACATGCCATTACCTTCTCCATCACATATCATTAAATCTTCAGCATGAAGCTCTATAGTATTGTTATCCAGTGTAATAAACTTCGTTTTATCGGGCAGGTTCTGTATAACCACCTTGTTTCCTCTGATTTCCATCAAATCGAATGCGTGTAGCGGCTGGCCCAATTCATGCAGGACGAAGTTGGTGATATCCACTACATTATTAATTGGTTTTTGACCAATCGCTTTAAGCCTGTTCTTTAGCCAGGTAGGGGAATCGGCAACTTTAATATTTTGAATGACTATGCCGGCATACCTCGGGCAGGCATCCCGGTTTTTAATTTCTATTTGTATTGAACTGTTTGATTTTAAATTACTTAAACTTATATCTGGAAGTTTAACTTTACACTCACTTCGATTTCTGAAACTAATAGCTGCGGCCAAATCACGGGCTACACCTAGATGAGAAAATGCGTCTGTTCTGTTAGGTGTCAGCCCAATCTCTATAACAGTATCATTTTCAACTCCAAATAAATCGGCTACTGAACTTCCGGTTGGAGTAGATGCATCTAAAACCAGAATACCGTCATGTGAACTTCCTAAGCCAATTTCATCTTCAGCGCAAATCATTCCGCTAGACTCCACCCCTCTTATTTTTGCCTTTTTGATTTCAAACGGCTCTCCGGCCGATGGGAACAACTTGGTACCGACCAATGCGACTATGACTTTCTGGCCTGCCGCAACATTTGGTGCACCGCAAACAATCTGCAGGGTTTCGGAACCGGTATCCACCTTGCAAACAGACAACTTATCTGCATCCGGGTGTTTTTCCTTTTCCAGTACATTTCCAACCACCAAGCCCTTCAATCCTCCTTTCACAGATTCATAAGGTTCCATACTTTCTACTTCCAGACCGATATCCGTCAGCAGGTCCTTTAATTCATCATTAGATAATTCAATGTCAATATATTGCTTCAGCCAGTTTAAAGAGATTGTCATAACAGAAAAATACTTTTAAAAAAATAAAAGTAAGGATATTCCTGAGTTTTTTGAAAAGTATGGATTAATTTTAAGGAAAATATAATTTATGAAAGGGTTTGTTTATTTTACTATGATTGCTTTAGCTGCGTTCCATTTTTCCTGTACCAAGAAGAGTTGTGAGTCCAATAATACAGGTAGTATTATGATTCACAACGACGGCACCTTTATGCCGGATGGTGTGGCAGATTTTTACAAAGGCCCAACTAAGCTTGCTTCGGTTAATAAAGGCGAAACGGTAACTGTGGATGGTATTTTTGTCGGGGAATTTACATTAACCGTAAAACAAGGGGCAGATACTATTTATCAGGATTTGGATACCATTAATCAATGTGAAACTACACATCACTTCACCAGTGTATTTTTGCCTGTATCTGACAAGCGGTTAAAGAAAAACATTCAGCCGTTGACAAATGTGCTGAACAAAATCAACCAACTAAATTTATACAGTTTTGAATACAACAAACCAGTCGGCAAATCATTCCTCCCTTCCGGAACGCATTATGGTTTTATGGCTCAGGAGTTAAAAGAAGTGTATCCGTCATTCGTTGTATTGAATTCAAACGGATACTATTCAGTCAATTACCAGGAAATGATTCCTGTTTTGACAAAAGGCATACAGGAACAACAGCAACAGATTGAAGACTTGAAAAAAGAAGTGGCTGAACTGAAAAGCATCCTGAAACAACAACAGGCTGTTGCAATGAAATAACGAATTATGTCCTTTGATTTCCATTCTTTAGCAGATATTTCCATAAGAAGTACCGCTGTTTATGTATTTATGATTGTGGCATTCCGCATCTTCGGAAAACGGGAGTTGTCTCAGCTTTCCATTGCCGATTTGGTACTGATTGTGTTGATTAGCAATGCCGTGCAGAATGCGATGGTCGGCGATAATACTACCTTATTAGGTGGCTTAACTGCCGCAGCCGTACTGTTTGTCCTCAACCTCGCTTTGGGATTCCTTATGTATAAATTTAAAGGAATCCGGAAACTGGTGCAGTCAGAACCGGTAACACTGATATACGACGGCAAGGTCATTGAAACCAATCTGGAAAAAGTATTACTCTCTAATGACGAACTTCAGGCGGCTGTCCGGGAGCATGGGGTAGCCGAATGCAAAGATGTAAAATTAGCTATATTGGAAGTGGACGGCAATATCAGCGTTATTTCCGGAGATGCACATAGTCTGAAGCGTACCCAGTACAAACGAAAGCGGCATCATAAGACTATGCAGGATATCTAAACAGTTACAACAACTTCTTCAACAGTACAATTTGCCCCAGGTGGTAATGAAGATGAGAAACCTGTCCATGCAAATTACGATACGCGGATGTTCCTCCTTCAAAAATTGGCTGATTCAGTATGCTATCCTCTTTTGATGCCACTGTTGTTTCCAAAAAAATAAATGAATCCATAAATGCTGCTTTAAGCGCTTCCCACTTCGATTCCGAAAGAAAATTAATGACCGGAAAATCCTCTTCTTTTTCAGGTTGATAATCTTCACCATTCAGTCGCCGGGCAATAACCATATTCCAGCAGGTAAGATGCGCCGTCAATTCAGCTATATTGAGATGATTTGCATGTATTCTTTTTACCGCCTGCTCGGCGGTAATACCGTGAAGCGCGGTTTCCGTATTAATACCAGTCCAGTTATTTCCGGTGGCAGTTTCTTTAATCAATGTGGCTATTCCTTTTATTGAATCATTCATAACTATTGATTTATAGTATTGAATTCCTGTAACTTACAAAATAAAAGATAGTAAAACATACCTACAATTTAATAAATCTGTATTTTAGATATATCGAAGATAAAACTAATTTTAAGATAAAAACATGAGAAAAATAAGTGTCTTTTACATTGGATTTCTTATTTGCAGCATATTTGTCCGTTGTAAAAAAGAGCCGACAACAGATGTCTCCTATCAGCTGGATTCCGTTATCGTCGGTACAGTAGACACTTTGGGAGTGTATACACGAGGACTCGCACTGTCAGCAGATACCGGTAATGCATCATTTTTATCAGCTGCATTGAATACCGGCATTCCTCAGCTCATTTACAGACACCATTCAGACAGCATTATTACAGAATTACACACAGAATCCTGCGCCAACTCCCCAAACACAGAATTATTGAATTATTCGGTCATTATCTCCGATAAATTCGATTTAAGCTACCATGCCAGTAAGATTGGATGTTACGGACAGGATGGCTTAATCGTTTATAATCAGTCAATGCAATACAACGGACAGCAAAGATTGGAGTCAGAACTTAATTATTATTATTTTATGGTTGGAGGCGGATTCCTTAATGAAGCGATAGAGAAAAATAGTTATTTATTTTCCGGTTCTACACTGAGTGCCATACAAACATCCTATAAAGAATATACAAACGACAGATCTGATTCTCTAATGTATTCCGTTGTAAACTCTTTCTCTTACACACATTATTACAAGAATCAGAAAGCGTTGATTGGAATAGATGTAAATGACCTGATACTGAACCTTATCATTCAATATACACCCTGGCTCAACTACACATTTCCGCTGATTATCAGCAATACAGCAGGTTATCGAACAAAATCAGATTTTCTTATTGAGCATATTCATTTCCCAATGATACCTTATACCAACATTATTCCCAACTACGAGGCAAACTCACTGCTGAAGGATAGTGATATATTTGTAGAATACACTTTCGACATGGAACACGCTGACAGAATCCGAACAATGACCATCCGGCCAGATACAGGAGATGCTACACGTTATACCTTTATCTATAAAGATTAACTTACCGCTTTCACAAAATCGCTGACGAGGTAAGCAATCAGCTTTCCCGCAGTGGAAGATTTCAGTCCGTTGTCCAGTTCCGAGGCGCCCTCACAAATATGGAGATAGGCGATTTTATTTGCGGAAGCTGCCAGATGCACAAACTGACGTGCCTGTAAAACAGTAACTCCACAGGGCGAAACAGCGCTGGATAACACATTCTCTATCGCATCAAGATCTACCTCTATACCAGTGTATCCTGATTTTGTGAATTCCATCAACTGGTTGACCGCGTCACCAAACGAATTTGTTTCTCTTACAGCCATATCCTCATAAAAATGTGTCTGTATATTCTTATTCTTATGAATCAGCTTCATCATGGACTGTGTCATATAATTTTCATGCAACCCTACTATTCCGTATTTATTTAAATAGCCGTCCTGCATGGCATAGGAAAACCCGTTTCCGGAATGCCGTCCTTCCAAAGCTCGAAAATCTGCGTGTGCATCTAAGTTGATGACATTTATTTTCGGCGTTTTTATTTTTCCGACTGTCAACAAACCTTCTGCTGCACCTTTAATATTGCCATACGCATTATTATGTCCGCCGCCTATGATAACAGGGATTTTCCCGGCGGCCACAATTTGTTTGATACACTCTGCAACTTGCCTGTCCATAGCGGCCACTACTTCCCGAAGGTATTCAACCGGTTTATCTTTTATTTTCTTCTGATATTCAGAAAAATCAAAATATCCCAGCAAGAGCAATTGTTCGGCATCCAGAAACTGATTATGCTGAATATTGAAAAAGGATTGTAAAAAAGAATTCCATACGGTATGAGTGCCGCCGGTACCCAAATTTGCTTTTACACCTATATCTTCAGGGATACCAATGATTATAAACTGTGCTCCGGATTGCCCGATTTCCTTTTTCCATTGCTTAGGATTGGTAATCGCCTGTATCTTCTGCCCGGCTTTGGTTTCACCATTCCTTATTTTGGTGTATGCCAAATGATTTTCTTTCCGGTAAAAGACAAAATGCTGCATTTATCAAAGATAGGAAATACTGCAATTAAATAACAGTAATGTGTAAATTATGCTTCCTGGTATTGTTCTTCTTTTTTAAAGACCCAGAATTTCTGCAGGGTGAAGTTAAATCCGAGCGATACGACTAAGTCCACCAATATACGGCTGATTTTATAGTCTATGAAGAAATTCTCCGTAATGAAATAGGTACCGAATGATTTCAGTGTGATACTGCCCAATACTACCAGATAAAATTTTAACAGCTGCGACGTCAGGCCTGTTTGTTTACTCTGGAAAGTCCAGTATCTGTTGATAGAAAAATTGATAATGGCACCTAACAAACCACTGATGATGATAGACTCTGCATAATACACTTTAAAAAGTTCCGTACAGATGATCATGATGGCATAATCTGACATGCCGCCCACAAATGCGGAAAATTGCGCTTTACCAAAGGTCAGTATGTGTTCTTTCTTAAACATTTGTTTCTGCTGTGGCTGTTGCCGCTTTTAATCTTTTTTCTTCCTTATCCTTTTCGTCACCCACTTTTATAGTTTTGAATGTATCGATGACGTCGGTAATGAAAATCATGATTGTTACCACGATTGAAAATATTTTAATGGAACCACCGAAAATGATTTCCAGTAATATCACCAGACAGATAACGATGCGTGTTTCTGTAGGACCGAATAAACCGGTATCTATCGTATATACATCCGTCATCTTATATCTTAAATGAATCATAAGCATTGCCCATGCATAACCGGAACTGAACAGAAATACCAAAATTTTATATTCAGGCTCAACATAAATAAAATAACCGGCACTCATGCTGACTAATGAAATCCAATCCATGATACTATCCAGCGTGAAGCCAAACCATTTTCTGGGTATATTCCGGTAATAGGCAATTCTGCCATCCAGTGAGTCACCAAACCAATTAACGGCAAACCCAAAAATGGCGATAAAAAGATATAACTTGTTGTGCAGGGAAGCGGCCATCCAAAAACCGGCTAAAACCATAGCGGTTCCCAACATACCAATTGCCGTAAGCATGTTAGGGGTGACAAATTCAGGCATAATTCTGCACAAAAATAGAATAGTGGGTTGTTCAATAAATCTTAATATATTGGTACGGCTTCTGTCGATGGAACCCTTCTGTTTTTTGTCTTCTGCTAATAAACCCATATTGACCGCAAAAATAGAATATTATTATTAGCCATGTGTTAACTCAAGACAAACAAATTACACACATTTTGCTCATAAAATGTATATAACCAACAATATACCTATTTATGGTTAGTTATATAAAGCTACCATTAAGCATAATTTTATCAATTTGAGTGGAAGAAAAATGATAAGCAAGTGACGCTATAGAAGGGATGGATTTTGTAAATATGAGATTAGCTCTTTTGCCTTTGGTTATACTGCCCATTTCCTGTTCTACCTGCATGGCATGCGCGGCATTGATGGTGGCGGCATTGATAGCTTCTTCGGGAAGCAGTTTCATCTGAATACAACTTAATGCCACCACAAAATTCATATTGCCGGATGGAGAAGAGCCGGGATTATAGTCGGAAGCTAAGGCAATAGCAGCGTTGTTATCAATTAATATTCTTGCAGGTGGATAGTGCATTCGCAAAAAAAAGGCAGCTGTAGGCAACAGCGTCGCTATCGGTGCATCAGGTTGGGATAAAATCTTAACTTCCTCCTCTCCGATGGTTTCCAGATGATCTACGGATAATGCGTGTGTATGATATCCGGCCTGTACACCTCCGGAATTGAACAACTGATTAGCATGTATTTTGGGCCTTAATCCGAATTCAATACCCGCAAGACAAATTTGTTCGGTTTCTTCTTGCGTAAAGAACCCCTGTTCACAAAAAACATCAATATAATCTGCAAGATTATCTCTCGCAATTGCCGGAAGCATTTCCCCGATTATCAATTGTATATATTTTTTTCTATCCTGCTTATATATTTCCGGAAATGCATGAGCGCCCAAAAAAGTAGATTTTACAGGAAGAGGGTTATTTTTTTTAAGTTGCTGGATAACGCGCAACATCTTCAACTCGCTATCCATACTCAATCCATAACCGCTTTTAATTTCAATAGCGCCGGTACCCAGCCGCACCAGTTCATTTAATCGTGTCTGTGCCTGTTCCAGCAGCAGTTCTTCAGGAGTTTCATTTAATTTTCGGGCAGAATTCAGGATGCCTCCCCCTTTAGCAGCAATTTCGGCATAGGATAATCCTTTTAGTTTATCAACGAACTCCTCTTCGCGGGTGGCGGCAAAAACCAAATGCGTATGGCTGTCACACCAGGCGGGTAAAATAGAAGCTCCGCGTGCATCATAAACAGGCTGTGATAAGTCATCTTCCGTCAAGGCACTCATAAGGCCGTAACCTGAAATGCTGTTTTCTTCAATTTTCAGAAATGCATGCTCCAAAATAGGTAAATCCGCCAATGCACTGCCGCGAAGTAATTTTGTTTCTTCACGAACGTTGATTAAATATTTTATATTGGTGATGAGCATAAACCACCTCAAAAGTAGTACATATAATTTTAATCGAAGCTATTTCACAATGGTTACTGAACCTTTTTTAGACAGCTTTTTCCCATTGTAACAGGTAAACTGAATGACGAAAATATAAGAGTCCACCATCGCATCGGCGCCTTTGAATGTACCATCCCAGCAAAGAGCAGGACTATCCGATTCAAAAACTTTTTCGCCCCATCTGTTAAAGATATCCATCTTAAAGTCCGACAATACAGGCGGAGAAAGAATACCGAAGCAATCGTTTACCCCGTCATTATTGGGAGAAAAAGCGGTTGGTATATATATAAATTCGTTCTGACATTCATCTATCAACTCCACCAATATCGTGTCTTTATTACTACAGTTCTTTGCATCGCGAACCTCCACGGTAAAGACAGTAGAAGCTTTGATGACGGATGTAGGATTTCGTACAGTATCGTTACTCAGTAATCCGGCCGGAGTCCAGCTGTAACTAAGTATGCCATTATGAACAACACCTAACTGAACCTCATGGAGGTACTTTGTTCTTGGGGTATCTACTGTCGCACTGATAACCGGAAGCGGGTGCACATTCACCGGTATTATACCGGATTTAGTGCATCCGTTTCCAAAACGTATGGTAAATGCAATATTTCCGGAAGAGCTATTGTTTATCCGTATACTGTCAGCATTTTGCGTAACGATTGTATCGGTTCCGTTTTTCCAAAGAACGGAATACCCCAATGCCGGAGTAATAGTTAAATCCACCGGACTGCTTTGTCCCGAACAATACTCCACCAACGGAATGCTGAAATTAATGGTATTGACGTGCATGGTAATAATATTACTGACAGCAGAAGTATTCAATAAACAAGCGGCGGATGATAGAATCTGAACTGAAACAACATCCCCTTCATTCAGGGATGATGAAGTGAAGACACTGCTATTATTACCCACCTGACTGCCGTTTAAAAACCATTGATAAGACAGTCCCGAACCGGTATTCAATGCCGTAGCCGTAAAGCGGACTGCCTGCCCCTGGCAGATATTATTAGTATCAGCCGCAATGCTTACGCTTTGCATAAAATTGGCGTTTACTGTCAGGTTGGTGGTAACAATACTGTCACACCCCAAACTGCTCCGCAGTGTATCGAAATAGGAGCCGGCAACAGTATATGAATGTGTGCCTACCGTTACAGCGTTGCCCTGACAAATCACCGGATTTTGTATACTGCGCTTTTCAGGAATTACATTCAGCATCAACACCACAAAACTATCACAACCCAATGTAGTTTGCAGCGTGTCCTTATATGTACCGGCAGTTGTTAACGACTGTCCGTTGAAGGTGGTAGATTGCCCCATACAAATCGTTCGGGTGATGGGTGTGGTTTTCACCGGATTCACTGTTAAAGTCAATACAATGAAACTATCACAACCGAGCGCAGTGATTAATGTATCACTGTAAGTTCCGGTAGCCGTTAAATTTTGTCCGTTAAAAAGTACAGATTGACCCTGGCAAATTGTTCTAGTTACGGGTGTGGTTTTTACAGGATTTACATTCAGTGTCAACACAATGAAACTATCACAGCCAAATGAGGTTGATAAGGTATCTCTGTAGGTTCCGGCAATCGATAATGACTGTCCGTTGAAAACAAACGATTGTCCCTGGCAAATTGTTCGGGTGATAGGTGTGGTTTTTACAGGATTTACATTCAATGTCAACACAATGAAACTATCACAACCCAATGAAGTAGACAAGGTATCTCTGTATATACCTGCTATAGTTAATGTTTGGCCATTAAATACAATCGACTGCCCCTGGCAGATGGAACGAGATATATTGGTGGAAGGTGTTGGTTTGACTGTAACAGTTAATACGAGAAAGCTATCACAACCCAAAATAGTACTCAGGGTATCCCGATATAACCCGGCGGTATTAATTGTATTTCCATTGAATATAATATTGCTGCCCTGACAGATACTTTGTGAAATATTGGTCGTGGGTGTTGGCTTAACCGTTACTGTCAGCGTAATAACACTATCACATCCGCCTACTGAAATCAATGTATCTTTATAAACACCTGCGGCAGTAATTATTTGCCCGTTAAACAGTGTGCCTTGCCCCTGACAGATACTACGGGAAATAGCAGAATTAATAATAGGTGAAATGATTAAGGTCAGAACGACAAAACTGTCACATCCTAATGACGTTAATAATGTATCGCGATAGACTCCGGGCAAACTAATAGTTTGGCCATTAAATATAACGGTATTTCCCGGGCAAATACTTTGAGTAATAATAGTGGTGGGTGTAGGTTTAATAATAACCGTTAGTACAATAAGACTATCACAACCTAATGAAGAAGAAAGTGTATCCCGATACGTTCCGGCTGTTGATATCGTATTCCCGTTAAATAAAATGCTGCTGCCCTGACAGATACTTTGGGAAATATTAGTGGTTACGACCGGATTAACGGTGACATTTAATACGATAAAGCTATCGCAGCCGGATGTAGTGCTTAACGTATCTCTATAAATCCCTGCCGCCGTTATGGTATTCCCGTTAAATAAAATGCTGCTGCCCTGACAGATACTTTGGGAAATATTAGTGGTTACGGCCGGATTAACAGTTATATTTAAAACGATAAAACTATCACAACCTAATGTAGTGCTTAACGTATCTCTGTAAATCCCTGTCGCCGTTATAGTATTTCCGTTAAAAATGATACTGCTGCCCTGACAAATGCTCTGAGAAAGGTTGGTAGTAGGTGTCGGATTGATTATGACCGTTAATACAATAAAACTATCGCATCCAAGCGTAGTGATTAATGTATCCCTGTAAGTGCCTGCCGATGTAATTGTATTACCATTAAAAACTATACTGTTTCCCTGACAAATGCTCTGTGATAAATTGGTGGTAGGTGTCGGTTTCACAGATAGATTCAAAACCAAAAAACTATCACAACCTAATGAAGAAGAAAGTGTATCCCGATACGTTCCGGCTGTTGATATCGTATTCCCGTTAAAAATAATGCTGCTGCCCTGACAGATACTTTGGGAAATATTAGTGATTACAACCGGATTAACGGTGACATTTAATACGATATAACTATCACAACCTAATGTAGTAGAAAGTGTATCCCGGTATGTTCCGGCTGTTGATATCGTATTCCCGTTAAATAAAATGCTGCTGCCCTGACAGATACTTTGGGAAATATTAGTGGTTACGACCGGATTAACGGTGACATTTAGTACGATAAAGCTATCGCAGCCGGATGTAGTGCTTAACGTATCTCTGTAAATCCCTGCCGCCGTTATAGTATTTCCGTTAAAAATGATACTGCTGCCCTGACAAATACTTTGAGATAAATTCGTGGATGGCGTTGACTTTATTGACACATTCATCACCAGAAAACTATCACAGCCTAATACAGTACTTAATGTATCTCTGTAAATTCCGGCTGTCGATATCGTATTCCCGTTAAAAACAATACTGCTGCCCTGACAAATGCTTTGTGATAAATTCGTGGTAGGTGTAGGATTTACGGTTAAATTCAAAATCAATACACTGTCACAGCCCTGTGATGTAGATAAGGTATCCTGATAAATACCCGTAGTTGTTAAGGTGTTCCCGTTAAACACTATACTTTGTCCCTGACAAATGGATTGACTGCTATTTGTAGAAATCACCGGCTTTATGCCCACAGTTAATATAACGATACTATCACATCCTTCAGATGATAGCAGAGTATCCCTGTAAACGCCGGCAGCAGAAATCGTGCTTCCGTTAAATACAATACTTTGCCCCTGACAAATATTTTGACTTATATTCGTAGAATTGGCAGGTTTCACAATCAGGTTTAATATTAAGAAACTGTCACAGCCCAATGAGGTGCTTAATGTGTCCCTGTATATTCCGGGAAGTGAAATGCTGTTACCGTTAAAAATAATACTGCTCCCCTGACAGATACTTTGGGAAATATTGGTAGTTATAACCGGATTAACCGTAACATTTAAAACGATAAAACTATCACAGCCCAATGTAGTGCTTAACGTATCTCTATAAATCCCTGCCGTTGTAATGGTATTGCCGTTAAAAACGATATTGTAGCCCTGACAAATACTCTGAGAAAGGTTAGTAGTAAAAGTTGGCTTTAGAGTCACATTTAACACCAGAAAACTATCACAGCCTAATACAGTACTTAATGTATCTCTGTAGATTCCGGCTGTAGATATGGTATTCCCATTAAAAACGATACTGCTGCCCTGACAAATACTTTGAGATAAATTAGTAGTAGGTGTAGGCTTAACGGTTAGACTCAAGATCAATATACTGTCACAACCCTGCGTAGTTGTTAAGGTATCCTGATAAACACCGGTAGTTGTTAGGGTATTTCCATTAAACACTATACTTTGTCCCTGACAAATGGATTGAGTAAGGTTGGTTGATATGGCAGAACCAAAGCTAAGGTTTAGTACAATAAAACTATCACAACCCAGTGATGATGTTAACGTGTCTCTATAGATTCCCGGAACAGTGATCGTATTGCCGTTAAAGACAATACTACCACCCGAACAAACACTTTGCGAAATATTGGTGGTGGGTGTTGGCTTAATCGTAACATTCAACACTAGAAAACTATCGCAACCTAATGAAGTGATTAATGTATCTCTGTAAATTCCGGCTGTAGTTATGGTATTCCCGTTAAACACAATACTGCTACCCTGACAGATGCTTTGTGATAAATTACTAGTGGGACTTGGCTTTATCGTTACATTCAATACCAGGAAACTATCACAGCCTAATGATGTTATTAACGTATCTCTGTAGATCCCTGCAGTTGTGATTGTATTCCCGTTAAAAACGATACTATTGCCCTGACAAATACTCTGAGAAAGGTTGGTGGTAGGTGTTGGCTTTACAGACACATTCAACACCAAAAAACTATCACAACCTAATGAAGTAATTAATGTATCTCTGTAGATTCCGGCTGTTGATATGGTATTCCCATTAAAAACGATACTGTTTCCCTGACAAATGCTTTGTGATAAGTTAGTGGTAGGTGTGGGTTTAACGGTAATGTTAACAGTCTTGGTGCCGGCACATTGCCCTGCAGTTGGAGTAAACGTATAGGTTGTCGTTCCTGAAGCAGTAGTATTTATCGTAGCAGGGCTCCAGGTTCCATTAATGGAATTGGTAGACACGGCTGGCAAAGCCGGGGCCGCAACATTCTGACAAAACGGGCCAATAGTATTAAATGTCGGCGTAATACCCGAAGTGATAGTAACGGAAGTGGTGGTGGAAGATGCCGCGCAACCTCCGGCGGCCGGAATCGTATATGTAACAGTGTATGTATTAAGGCTGCTGGTGCTTGGTGTAATCGCACCTGTCGACGGATCAATCGTCAAACCGGCCGGGCTTGCGCTATATGTTCCTCCCGCCGTTCCCGTTCTCGTTACACTCTGCGGTGTTGAAATATTGTTACAAAATGTATTGGGCGAATAAGAAATGGTTGCAGAGCCGGAAGAAGAGACCACCTGTATCTGAACGGTATTAGTGAGAGTGTTGCCACATGCAAAAACAGTATAGGTTATCGTATGAGTACCCACTCCTGCTGTTGCGGGATTAAAACTGGAACCCGTCATACCCGGACCGGAAAAAGTTCCGCCTGTCGGTCTGCCTGTTAAAGTAATTGCAGATGAAGTGGTACAATACGGCCCGCTAGCTCCTGTTATGGTAGGAGCTGCACCAGCACCCAGTACCTGAACAGTAAATGTATTGGCACAACCCGACCCTGAATAGGTAAGCGTATGTGTTCCTATTCCTGCTGTCGAAGGACTGAATATCGGCTGATTGACCCAAAATGGCGGGATGATGCAAAATCCGGCCGTGGTAATTCCAGGCCCGGAGAATGAACCGCAGGCCGGATTCGGACTTAAGGTTACATTCGCATCCGTAACACAATACGTTGGATTTAAATTAACCGTTGGTAAAGTGCCCGCAATCACTTTTATCTGCTTTGTTCCGGTAAAGGTTCCGCATCCATTCGTAACGCTGTAATTGATGTTATGTGTTCCAATTCCTGCAATAGCCGGATAAAAAGTATCATTGGACATTCCCGGACCGGTATACGTTCCGCCAATCGGTGTGGCCGTTAAAACAATCGGATTTGCTCCTAAACAATAATTAGTACCGGGAACATTAATGGTGGCATTTGCCGGCGGGTTCGTGGTAACAGCAATATCATCCTGCGCCTTACATCCATTTGGCGATGTAACAATCACGCGATAAGTGGTATAAGACGCCGGGCTGACGGATATCGTATTACTCGCACCCGTTTGAATCTGTGTACCATTGGAAGGAGGAAAGAAAACCGGGTTCCTATAAAACGTATAGGTACTGCCCGGTATAGGTGGTGATGCCGTTAATGTTATGGGTGTGCCGCAATATAATTGATCAGGGCCTAAATTTACGGAAACAAATTCTACATTGATAGTCTTGCTGGCTGTAGCCGCACAAGCCCCGCTTACTACCGTTACGGTAACGGTTTTTGGTGCGGTTGCCGAAAAAACAGCTGTCGGCCCCGTTTGTCCATCATACCAGTAATAGGATGTACCGCCGCTGGCCGTTAATGTCTGGCTTCCCGGACTGTAATTATACCCTCCGAACAAACCCGGCGTTTTACAGACTAATACGGGGTTGGTGATGGCCGGAACAGGCGGTGCACCCAATACTACATTATAATTGGAATTCATGTTATTACCACACAAATCGGTAATATTTTGTGCATTGATGGTATAGGTTCCGGGGGTTAACGCAGGTGAAACAGAAATATCAATATTATTGGTCCTGCCGTTTACACAATTCGTATTGACAATAGTAAAAGTATGACCGGCAAGTGTAAAATCGGTATTCTGTATGGTGGAACAAGTCACCCACTCGGAGAACAGCAAATGAAAGTTGGACGCATTGGCGCAATTTGTAGAATAGGCATTGGTGATGGTAGGCGGTGTCACATCGGTAATAGCAACTGAAGTGGCCTGTTTTTTAAATTCAATCAAAAAACCATCATTGGAGCCACTGTAAAAATTTATACAAATGGCATATTGCCTGCCTACGGTCACATTCACACGGTTGTTGAAGCGGTTACAGTCAGACCCCTTACTCTGATTAGTACAATCATTTGAGGAACAAGAGCCATAGCTTTCCGTACACAGCGTACTGTTCATCCCAGTAATGCCGGTGTATAATGAATAATTACAGGATATCTGTGTTCGTTTATTATCCTGACAACCATTCGTAATATCCCAGACAACAAAATCATAATCCGTTGTGCCGGAAGGTGTAATGGTAAAATCCAAAGGGCCTGTTGACTGCGGGCTAAAAGAATACCAAACAGAACCGCCGCTTCCTGTCCCGCTGTAACAGGAACCTTCATCATCATAAATTTGCCCTAAATCCGTATACTGGCCACCCAATGCTACAGCGGTATTATTCTGACATAATGGAATAGCATACGGACAATCGCTTTCAGGGGGTGAAGAAATCCGGGAGGAAATATTGTCTTTTCTGGGAATCAGCTCATCAATATGAGCTTCCCACCCTCTGGCCTTATTTGAGTTATCCGATGCAACATACTCTATGGTTAGTTTTTCGCCAATAATATTTTTAATCTTATCCCTTTGAAAAAAGGTATAGAACAGATTTTCATCCTTAACACCTTCCCCTTTATAAACATTTATCCTGGTCCCTCTCGGCAAATCGATATCTGTAAAATACAGGCTCAATACATAACCCGGTTTAGCCACCAGTGTAGTTAGGGTATAATTATTACTGACCTCCCCATTCACACCTCCGTCATCATAAAACAAGGTATTGCCGGCCTGAAACTGACATTGATTACAGGCATTATAACTTGAAGTATATTTACCCGAACCGGAAGTAAATGCAGCAGATACAAACGGATTAAAAAATAATAAAATAAACAAACATGAAGTTGTAAATATTCTTCTCATGCATGAACAATTTTGTGCGTGTAATTAAATTTACAAAAAATGATGGCAGTTACCTATAAACGGATACGTTTTTTTAAACAATTTTTGGAGAAGAATCCAAAGAAGATGTTGATATCCTTCAATCTATAAATATTCAAAAGAGCTCATATCCCGAATTTGCGGCGCATTTCCAAGGCTTTATCATATCCCGCATCCGCATGCCGGAAAATACCCATAGCCGGGTCATTGAACAACACCCTTTTCAGGCATTCGTCCGCTCTGTCGGTGCCATCTGCCAGTACCACCATTCCAGCATGCTGCGAATAGCCCATCCCTACTCCTCCGCCATGATGGAAACTCACCCAGGTAGCGCCGCCGGTAGCATTGCTCATCAAGTTCAGCAAAGCCCAGTCACTCACTGCGTCGCTGCCATCTTTCATAGCTTCGGTTTCCCGGTTGGGGGATGCCACACTGCCGCAATCCAAATGGTCACGGCCAATCACAATTGGCGCCTTCAGTATCCTTTTCCGAACCATATCATTGAACAGGAGGCCGGCTTTCTCGCGTTCGCCAAGGCCCAGCCAGCAAATACGTGCAGGCAGGCCCTGAAAGGCAATCCTTTGCCGCGCATGATGCAACCAGTTCATCATGGCCGTATTTTCCGGAAATAATTCCATCAGCGCTTTATCCGTTTCGAAAATATCCTGAGGGTCACCGCTTAGCGCCACCCAGCGAAACGGGCCTTTTCCTTCACAAAACAACGGACGGATATATGCCGGTGTGAAGCCCGGAAAATCAAACGCATTTTCCACACCCACTTCCTGCGCAAATGCCCGGATATTATTGCCATAATCAAACGTAACCGCTCCGCGTTTTCTGTGCTGTAACATGAACCGTACATGACGCGCCATACTTTGTATTGCTTTCTCTTTATGTAATGCGGGATTAGATTTTCTGAGTTCCAGTGATTCTTCAAATGTAATATCGTTCGGCACATAGCCATTCACCGGGTCATGTGCGGAAGTCTGGTCGGACAGAATATCCGGAATGATATTGTCTTCTAACAATCGCTCCAGCAAATCGCCGGCATCCATGACCACACCAATAGAAATCGCTTCACCTTTATCACGTGCGCAGATAGCATGATTACGGGCTTCCTCATACGATTCATACATATAGTCGATATATTTTGTATCCAGCCGCTTTTGGATACTTGCCCTGTTAACATCCGCACCTAAGAATGTGGCACCCGCCATCACCGCTGCCAGAGGCTGTGCGCCGCCCATACCGCCTAATCCGGAGCTAACTAAAAGTTTGCCTTTCAAATCGCCGTTGAAGTGCTGCCGTCCGCACTCCATAAATGTTTCATAAGTGCCTTGCACAATACCCTGTGAACCGATATAAATCCAGGAACCGGCAGTCATTTGCCCATACATCATCAGCCCCTTTTCACGCAGTTCATAAAAGTGTTCCCAGGTTGCCCATTTCGGCACCAGGTTCGAATTTGCAATCAATACCCTTGGCGCCTGCGGGTGCGTGCGCACTATGCCCACAGGCTTTCCGCTTTGCACCAGAAGCGAATGTTGTTCATCCAGCTCTAATAAAATTTCAATAATCTTCTGCAACGATTCCACATTGCGTGCCGCCTGTCCGATGCCGCCGTATACGACGAGTTCAGCGGGATTTTCGGCCACTTCAGCATCTAAGTTATTCAGCAACATACGAAGGGGTGCTTCCGTTTGCCAGGATCTGGCATGTAGTGCTGACCCTCTTGGTGCCCGGTATACAGGGTGTGCAGCATATTGTGAAAGGAAAGACTGAAAGGTCATACTTTTACTATTTAAAAACTAAACTATAAGAATAAGCGCTCAATATAGCTGTTGACGAATTTTTTATCGGGATCCATTTCATGGCGCAGCTGAATGAAATCACGGTATTTCGGATAATGTTCCTGAAGATATTCTTTACCGACATTAAACTCCTTTCCCCAATGCGGGCGTCCGTGGAACTGCTTCGCGAACGTTTCATAGTCTTTCAGCAAATCCTCCCAGTTTTCATGTTCATAGCAATACAAGCCAAGCCACAGCGAATTTTGCTGATGACAGGCGCTCAGCCAGAAATCATCGCCTTTTGTAAACCGTATCTCCTGAATAAAATTCAGGTTGTATTTATTTTCCGTAATAAATTTTTTATAAGCGCGTAATATCTCCTTCCCTCTTGCGATATCGAAGGTCCATTCGGTTTCGCGGTGCAAAGGTGGTTCAGGCACAATATAGACTTTATAACTCTTTTCAATTCTATCCAATGGGCCTTTCATATTCCAAGTCAGAAAACGATTGATTGGCTTTGCCAATACTGGAAACAGTTTTGCTGCAAACACAAAGAAACGATACATGATTACGGACAATACTTCATCTTTCAGAAACTGACGCAAACGGCTGTCATTCGTTTTTTCCTGAGTGCGCTGATACCTGAAAACCACAATTTCATTTGTTGGCGGCAGCCACCACAGTTTGAAATGGTGATTATTTTTCAGATAGTCGTCTAAATTATCTATCACTTCATCAAAAGGTAGGGTGGTGGTATAATCGTGTAAATTAAATGCATCCACCACCTGAATCGTTATTTCAGAAACAACACCCAGGCATCCTAGATTGACAACACAGGCATTGAATAAATCTGTGTCCCGTTCTTTGTTGATAGTTAGTTTAGTGCCATCTGCTTTAATAAGGCTTAGTTCCAGCAACTGTGAACCTAATATCTGAAAATCAATTCCACTGCCGTGGGTTCCGGTGGAAACAGCTCCAGTGATGGACTGCCGGTCGATAGAACCTAAGTTTTTAAGTGCAAGTCCTTCTTTGTCTAACAATTTATTCAGCTGCCAGATTTTTATACCGGCTTGTGTCTTCACCACCTTATTCACCTTATCAATGCTGATAATTTTATTGTAGTTGTCCAGATTAATAATGACTTCATTCGTCTGACAAATATCCGACCAGGAATGCCCGGTTCCCACCAAACGGATTTTGGAGTATTGTTTTACGAGTGCAATAATTTCCTCCTCTGATTCCGGCTGAATATAATTACTGACATCCGCAGTGATATTCTTCGCCCAATTGGTAAACTTATAATTTTGCTGGCTCTTCATATTCTGACTGATACATTAAGTCTATATAAACTACAACTCAAACTCGGGAAATGCAGTATTCAACTGCTGATTATTCTGCTTTGCCACTTCTTTTACGTGGTACATAAAGGAAAAATCTGCCACCCTGTTTTTTATCTCATTAATATCGTCGGCAAAAATCCTGTCCTCGCTCGCAAATGAAACAGACTGTCTTATAAAATCGTGTGCGGCTTCGAGCAGCACAGAACTTTTGTGTGGCCTGCGAAACTCTATGGCCTGACAGGCGCTCATCAATTCTATTGCAAGAATATATTCTAAATTATCCAGAATCTGATACAATTTTCGGCCACTGATGCTACCCATCGATACATGATCTTCCTGTCCTAATGAGGTAGGTATACTGTCGGCGCTGGCAGGAAAACAAAGCGTTTTATTCTCCGTCACCAATGCAGCTGTGGTATATTGCGGAATCATGAACCCTGAATTCAGTCCGACTTCATTCATCAGCAACATCGGTAGGCCAAACTTACCTTCCAGCAATAAATAACATCTTCTGTCGGAAATATTTCCCAATTCCGCCGCAGCAAAACAGCAGTAATCCAAGGGTAGTGCAAGCGGCTGCCCGTGAAAATTGCCGCCGCTGATTGTATCTTCCGCATTAAAAATGACCGGATTATCGGTTACGGCATTCAATTCAATTTCGGTTAACTGCTTTAAATGCTGCCAGGCATTCCGGCTGGCTCCATGCACCTGCGGCATACAACGCAGACTATACGGGTCCTGCACCCTGTCGCAGTCCTCATGGCTGTTCATAATTTCAGAATCGTGAAGCAGCAACCTAAGCCGTTGTGCCACCAAACGGCTCCCGCCAAAAGGCCTGAGCTGATGCAGACGTTCATCAAAAGGGGATTTGGTTCCCTGTAGTGCCTCCAGGCTCATCGCGCCAATAATATCAGCCACTTCCAGGCAATTATACATACGTTGGATATCCGCCACCGCATACGACAAAATGAACTGGGTGCCATTAATCAGCGCCAGCCCTTCTTTAGGGCCGAGTGATACCGGCTGTAAATTTTCCTGCAAAAAAAGTTCAGTTGTTTTAATGACACTATCCAGATAAAAAACTTCACCAAGGCCAATGAGCGGCAAACATAAATGCGCCAGTGGCGCCAGATCGCCGGAAGCACCTACGCTGCCTTTTTCAGGAACTACCGGAATCACATCATGATCAATATGCCATAAAATCCGCTCAAGCGTAGATAGTTGCACCCCTGAATATCCCTGTGCCAGTGCATGAAGTTTAGTAATCAGCATCAGCTTGGCCACCTGTTTCGGAATCGGATTACCGACACCCACACTATGTGATTGCAGAATTTTGTATTGCAAAGTGCGGGTATCTTTTTCAGAGATTTTTTTGTTGGATAAAATGCCAAATCCCGTATTGATGCCGTAAACGGTGTCATTATTTTCTACTATTTGTTGTACATCATGCTGAGATTTCAGGATATTTTTTTTTGCTTCCTCATTAATAATTCCCTGCCGCTTTCCCTCTGCTATCTCAATAGCTTTTGCAACTGTGAGTGTATCTATTCCGTAATTGAAAATACTCATACCATAAAGGTATAAATTATTTATGTCACTTTTGATGCCAATCTGCCTGCCGGCAGACAGCGCAATAATAAAATAATCAAAAGCAATTATGCTATCTAATGGCAATTAGATAAATGCAGTCTATCAAAAAAATCGCTGTAATCTGTCTTTTATTTTACCTTTCTAACCAATACCATTTTCAAAACAGTCTTCGTTTTTTCGGTTACTCTGAAACGGTCATCGATACGGTGACCGACTAGCCAGATAAGTTTTTCACCTGAAAACAAAACGGCTGTATTTTCTTTTTCCAGCAAGGAAAATTTTTCATCTTTAAAATATTTGGAAAGTTTCTTTTTCCCTGCCTTACCCGGTGTTTTAGGTTTGCTCATACCAAACGGATAAAAATAATCCCCGTCTTTGTAATATCGGATTAACAAAGGAAGCTCCAACTTGTCAGCATCAAAACAGGCATACCGTTCAGATGTCTTAAGATTGAGTTCCTGAACGGGGAGCAATGAGCATCGTATTGTATAATTATTAAAAATGATCTGATTTGGAAATTTGTCAAACATCAAATAATTTTCACGTTCAATAGTCTTCGGAACGACAAACAGGCTTTTTCTATCGATAACGATACGATGTGTTTCTGAAAAAAATTGTTTGCCGCTGTTTAATTTTTCCAAAGTTTTATAACGTTGAAAAAACTGTGTTACATTATCTGAATTAAACCCAAATTCTTTCAGCAAATGAAACAGGATGGTCTGCCCGGCAGGATGGGATTGGATAAATCCCATTTTCAGTTCTGCAACACCGTTTTTTTCACTATAACATTTTCTTCTTATTGTTTCGATATACTGCTCTGTCAGCTCTACATAATCATTCATGCGGCTTATAAACTCTTTAACTGTACGATGTAAGGAAGGATTGATTTTTTGCAGAGACGGTACAACCTGATGCCGGATGAGGTTGCGCTGATAATCGTCCGTTGCGTTTGAGCTGTCTTCCCTGAATGATACATTATTCTCCTTTGCATAAGTTATAATTTCCTGCCTGTAAATTTCGAGCAAAGGCCTGATGATGAAACCTGATTTAGGCTGCATACCGGCCAATCCACGGATGCCGGTTCCTTTGGTAAAATTCAGCAAGACCGTTTCCATCTGATCATCGAGATGATGGGCCGTGGCAATACAGTGATAATGATTTTCTTTTCGGATTTGTTCAAACCATTCATAACGCAACTCACGCGCTGCCATTTGCGTAGAAACATCATTCTTTTTTTTGTATGCCTGAGTGTCAAACCGTACCGTATAAAACGGAAGGTTATGCAACCTGGCAAAATCATGCAGAAAAGCTTCATCAGCTTCGCTTTCCTCACCTCTCAACTGAAAATTGCAGTGTGCAAGTGCAATGTTGTACTTTAATTTCAACAATACATCAGTCAATACCATGGAATCCACGCCTCCGCTGCAGGCAACAAGGACAGCACTGCCGCTGTTGCAGAGATTGTGATGCCGGATATATGTTTGAATGCGTGTTAACACCGCTCCAATTTACGACAATATACCGTACTTTTTAGCTCTGCTAAAAACACTATGATTCTTTCATTTTATCCTTATAACGACAATTTCTTAATCAAACCTCAGCGGCAAGTATGGCTGTATCCGCTATTTTATGCAATGCAAATTGTTTGATGGTCAGTTTATGTCCGTTTATTACGTTTATTTTCATCCAGCCGTAATGACAGGTACTGACATCATTTCATACACGAAAAACGATTAATTTATCTCCATCATTACTGATGCCTACCGGATAATCGCTGACACCGGACAGGTTAATAAAGATGTCTATAAATTCTCAGATGAATTCTGTTCTCATTTTCTGAATTTCTGCAACTTAAAGGATTGCCATACATTAATCCTTTATACACCGAACTGATTGGCCACTTGACTTTATTGAGCTGAGTTTTAATATCATCGTTTTGTTATAACTACCCAAATTGTAACTTGTTGCGCTGGTAGAACTTACTGAAGTAGATGACCAGGCAAATGCATTTGCACCAAAATTTATAAAATTTCCATCCAAAGCACTACCCAATAATCCATACCTTGATCCGGCGGGATACCAGTTAAAGTTACTGCTGTTCGTGGCACCGGTATTCGGGCTATTCCATAGATCTGTTGTCTTTAATGCACCTCCTGCAACACTTTCACCACCTACAAAGTCTATCAATGTCCGCAACTCAGTTGAATCCGGCACATGCCAGCCTTGTGGCGCCAGCTTGCCGGTAGCGACTGCATACCAGTTATAAAGTTTGCCGTATATTGTATTATTCGCCGCGTCATTGTTGTGATAGCAATAGGCAGCCGTTGTCATATTTGCCCATTGCGAATTATCCGTTTTGTTAGGCATAAAACCGGCGTTATTCAATCTAGAAGTCTTAAGGTTATCGGCCATCCATATCTGAGTGCCTATTCTTACCGTGCGGTATACATTTCCGTCTATATCGGTGACGGAACCAAAAGTTGATGTGGTAAATGTCACTTCATTGCTGTAAGCAGTGCCCAAATCGTTAATAGCATACAATCTGACATGGTAAACCGTACCAGGATCCAAATCATGTAACAGTGCTGTAAAGGCTAAACCAACCGGAGTTTGCGCGGTGGTATCTGAAGTGATGGTGGGCGAAGCGGAAGTGCTCCAGCAGGCGCCATACACCGTAACGGCGCTATCGCCTTCGTCGACCACGCTTCCACTGACAGTTGCAGTATTTCCTGTAATAGCAGTAATGTCTGTTATGGTTAATGTCGAAAGTTGCGGCAATCCGGTAATTCCTCCTTCTTTTTTACACGACAAGATGAGTAATAATACTACCTGACAGAAAATGAATTTTTTCATATTTTAGTGGTTGATGATTACAAATTAAAATTATGTACTTACGGTTGTACCGACTTCCATACTGATGAAAACAACCAATTTAATATAAATTATTTAGTTTGTCAACTTCCAAAGTATGATTTACAACTATCCTATTTATTTATTACACCTCAAATTTATAGTATCTTGTCACACATCATTTCTAATCCCGGCCTTAATCCCTTTATTTTCCGCAACCTCATAGACATAATCGTCAAAATAAATAACATGAATAAAACCACGGGCAAGACCAATCCTGAAACGAAGGTACCCATAGTGCATTTTGGCATCTTTTTTAAAATGTATTCCTGCTATTACCGTTCCGGTTGAATTGGTTGCAGGCTGCAGAATAGTTGCGCCGTTATTTACAATTAGATGTGCTCCATTCTTCCATGTTTTACTTTTGCTATTGATTACTTCTTTTAATGCAAACGACTTTATAATATTACTATCAGAGGATACCACCTTATTATCGCCATTGCCAAATAACGTGATACTGTATGTACCATCGGGATTTATGTAAAACTGAACATTAAAATCATTTTCGCCATCTGCATCAATATCTAACTGATAGTTAGAGGCGCCTAATATGGAGTTTCGTACATCCTTATCAATCGTATTGCCTGTCCAGCGAGGATGCTCTGAAAATTCATTATCCTCAGGAATAATACCTTGCTCTTTACTGCAGGAAATCAGCGTGAATACCAGCAATGCAATGATTGTGTTCAAAAAAACTTTCCCATGAAAAGAAAAAACGGTTGTTTTGTTTTTGATAACTGATGTTGACATTGTATTTAAATTATGAATTATTTTGACACAGTAAATTTGCGGGATTATCATACACTAAAACAGGAGGAAAACCATGATTTTATTTTATCAGGGTATCCCACGGGTACTTTCTGAATTAAACTCCGAGCTTTGCAATAGTACAGCATAGTTTTATATATCAGTCAAAACCTGTACCTTCAGTTTGGAATTCATTGAAAATAGCCACTTAAGCAGGATAGCAACTGTATCGTATTACCAACAAAAATGAATATTGTATAAACTAGTAGTATATGCCATTCATAATAACAATCCTGTCCGTATTTGCTGCATATCTTGTTTTCAATATCGCCTGCGGCATTATTTTAGCGGTTGCTTATCGGATAAAAGAAAAACGGATAACTGACAACAAGGAATTTTTCAAACTTTTGTTGTTTCCGGCTACCGGATTAGGAAACTGGAGGTATAACCGGAATATCAGAAATAACATGACTGAGCCTTACGGCAAGAAATGGCATGTATACAAAAATATGATTTATTTGAATTGGCTTTTTGTGTTTTTAGTAGTGGGATATGAATGCTATTTCTTTATTCACCTGTATCAGTTATATCATCAGTACAGTACGGCAAAAAGCGATACGGCCGCTGTAGTAGGTTCAACCGGCAGTGAAATTATTTTTAAAACATTTGGCTGGATGATTGATATAAGTTTTACTTTCATGATGGTATTCATCATTTTTTTACTGTTATTCACTTTTGGAATCTTTTATTTTTTATTCATCTTCCTGCCTAAATTACAGTTGAGTGGTTTAGCAAGAAAATTAAAACAATAATTTCTTCCGACCTGCAAGGCCTTTGCCATCAACTATTTTAACACTATTTTTCAGGAACATTTTTAAAAAATAACCGAAGTCTGAGATTCGCTGGAAAAATTCAGTAAAATGAAAAGCTGAATACTTTAATTATCTTCCTCTTCAATAAAACACTCACATTTCCAGTTCCAAATTCATCTTTGCATTTTTCAATTCACTTAAACTATGAAGGTCCTTTTGCTGCTGCGCAACAGTTATGCCTGCTTCATAAATATTTAATGCTTTTTTAACCTCTTCCAATTGTTCATAAATCTTGCCCAAATGATAATAGGCACCTATATATGCTTTATCTGCAACTAACAGTTTTTCAAACAGTTGTACTGACTTGTCCAACTCACCGGTTTTCTCGTATTCTTTCGCCAGTGCGAATAAAGCGAAAGTATCTGCCGGGTTATCAACAATCAGCGCTTCCAAACGTTGTATCCTATTCGTATGCATGCATTGAATTATCAAAAATGAAGTAAATTAGCAAATCAAATTTAAAAATTAAAAGTATGAAATTTTTAGTATGTATAAGTTTGGTTCCGGACACTACCACTAAGATTTCGTTTGTGGACAACGACACGAAGTTCAATAACGATAAAGTGCAGTGGATTCTGAACCCCTACGATGAATGGTATGCTTTGGTGCGTGCATTAGAACTGAAAGAAGCGAACGGCGGTAATGTAACTGTTATCAATGTCGGAAGTGCGGAAAACGACCAGGTAATCCGAAAGGCGCTGGCTATCGGCGCGGATGATGCTATCCGTATCGACGCTGCCGGTGATTTGGATTCGTACGCTATCGCTGCCGAAATCGCCGCTGTGGCTAAATCCGGCGGTTTTGATGTTATTTTGTTAGGTAAAGAGACCATCAGCTACAACGGTTCTAACCTGGGTGGTATGCTGGCTGAATTGTTAGACCTTCCTTTTGTATCGTATGCGTCCAAACTGGATATGGCAGGCAATACTGCAAATATCGAAAGAGATATTGAAGGCGGCAAGGAAGTCTTATCGGTAGATACGCCGTTTGTTATTTCCTGCGCGAAAGGAATGGCCGAAGCGCGTATTCCAAATATGAAAGGGATTATGGCTGCAAAAAGCAAACCGCTTCAAGTAGTTACTCCGCAAGGTGTTGGTTCATTAACGTCCACCGTGAAATATGAACTGCCTCCGGCAAAATCAGCATGCAAAATGATTTCACCGGATAATGTGGAAGAGTTGGTACAATTATTACATAACGAAGCAAAAATGATCTAATCATGGCAGTTTTATTTTTAGTAGAAACAGCAGGCGGAAAAGTTAAGAAGGCAAGTTTTGAAATTGCAACTTATGCCGCAAAAACAGCAAGTACCCTGGGTACGGAAGCTGTAGGTTTAGCATTAGGAACAGCTGATGCCGGTGAATTGGCCGCATTGGGAATATATGGTGCAAAAAAGATTATCCATGCAGGCAATGCGGGTTTCGATAATTTTGACGCAGGCACCTTCGCGAAAGCAATTGCCGATACGGCAACTGCAGTGGGTGCGAAAGTGATTGCCATCTCACAAACACTGACCGGAAAAGCGGTAGCACCGAGAGTGGCGGTTCGCTTAAACGCGGGTATCGTGAGTGGCGCCGTTAGTCTGCCGGATGCTGACTTTGTCATCAAAAAGGCGGCTTTCTCCGGAAAAGCTTTCGCATATTTGAAAATCAACTCTGACAATAAGGTGATTTCTGTAGTACCGAACTCTGTAGGTGCGGTGAAAGGAGATGGCAGTGCAGCAGTAGAAAATGCTGACTTAGCACCGGCTGCTTCCAGAGTAACTGTAAAAGAAGTAGTTCGTCAAACCGGTGATGTAGCGCCGCTTCCGGAAGCGGAATTGGTGGTTTCTGCAGGCCGTGGCATGAAAGGTCCTGAAAACTGGGGCATTGTAGAAGACCTGGCAAAAGTATTGGGTGCTACGACTGCCTGTTCCAGGCCGGTAGCTGATGTACACTGGCGACCTCACCACGAACATGTGGGACAAACCGGCGTAGCTATCCGCCCGAACTTATACATCGCTATCGGTATCTCCGGCGCTATCCAGCATCTGGCCGGTGTGAATCAGTCTAAGTGTATAGTGGTCATCAACAAAGACCCGGAAGCTCCGTTCTTTAAGGCAGCAGACTATGGAATCTGCGGCGACCTGTTTGAAGTAGTGCCTAAATTAACGGAAGCTATCAAAGCATTTAAAGCCAGCCAACACTAATTATATTTTGGATTTCGGATTTATTATTTGAGATTTATTGATATTTAAATGAAAGCCACCAAACAAGTTTGGTGGCTTTTATTTTTTGTTGAAAAAGCAGAAAATAAATTTTGCTCCTTTTTTTTATCTTTACAGTGATGAATAAGGTAGAATTAGAAATCATCAACATTACTCAGGGGTTTACCCAGCACCACTCCTATCACGTTGTTCTTGGCGAGGTGAAAGGAAAACGCAGACTGCCTATTGTTATTGGTGTTTCAGAAGCGCAAGCAATTGCTGTAGCTTTGGAAAACATGCCTCCCGCACGTCCGTTAACACATGATTTGTTCAAAACCGTGATGGAAACATTTCATATCGTATTGAGTGAAATTGTCATCACCAACCTGATGGACGGTGTTTTCTATTCCAAACTCATCTGCATACAAAACGGTGAAGAATATGAGATAGATTCCAGAACATCCGACGCCATCGCTTTAGCCATACGCTTTGGCTGCCCTATTTACATTTACGGTGACATACTCGAAACGTCAGGCATAGTCCTGATTGAAGAACCGGAAGGCTCTGATGAATATTCTTCCATTTCCGCTCCCATTCAGGAATCTGAAAAGACTGATTTTTCCATTTATACCTTCAAAGAATTGGAAAAGATGCTGAATGATGCCCTTACCAATGAAGACTATGAAAAAGCGGCAAAATTACGGGATGAATTAACTAGACGTGAAAAATAAAAATGGCCGCTGAAAGCGGCCATTCGAATAGGGGATTTTATGTTTCTATGTTAAGATAAAGTTAAAGCAAAAGTATTTGGAATGTGTTGATTTGAATCAATAAAATTAAAATTAGCTGAAAAAGTTAAATTACTTAACATTTATCAATTTTTACTAAGTCTAAATAGACAAAAGAGCATCCATCAACTATAAATCAAAGAATTATGGTATACAAACCATTCAGGATTGCACGGATTTTTGGCATTTTATTGCTTATCTGCTCTGTTATTTTACTGGTTGTTAATCCAAAACCTGCGGACAACCTGCCCGAACATTTCTATACTCCGATTATCGCCTTTGAATTTATTCAAACTCCGCAGGAAGTCGCAGCATTTTTTGAGGTACCTGATGTGAATGCGTATATTGAAACAATGCTTCTTGGGAACTGGATAGATTATGCATTCATGGTATTTTACAGCGCTTTATTGTTCTGTATTGCTCTCGGAATTAAAAAAATAACAGGGGCTCAGACAATGTTGCTTGCATGCTTGTGCTGTATCATCATGTTGGTTTGTGACGCACTGGAAAACTATCAGATATACCTGATTATTTCCAGATACAAAAATCAGGATATTCTTGAAAACTTAGCTTTGCTGAATATCTTCACGTGGCTGAAATGGGGCTCAATAGCCTCCGCATTTTTATTATTCTCTCCATTTTTTTTAAAAGGGAAACTGTTCCATAAAATCATCGGGTGGCTTGGCATCAGCAGTTTTGGGCTGTGCATGGCCGCATTTCTGAATCATGGCATCTTAAACGAAGTATTCGCCACTAATATTGTGCTGGTATTTTTATTATTGGTAATTTTTGTTTTCACTTTTAAGGAAACGTCTGCTTCGACTTTATAGTTCCAATACCAAACCTATCGATGGAATGATATTTCCATTGCTGTTAGGCAACTCTCTCAGTTTGTATCTGGTATTCGATGCATCCTGGTAAAGCGGATTCCCGTCTGCATCTTTTTCAATATCAATATAATTTTGTCCCGGCTGTTTGCTTTTATATAAATTCTGAATATCCAGATACAGGTTGATATTAATTTTTTTCAAAAACCATTTCTTGTCCACTCTAAGGTTCATGGCGTGCAAAGGTTTTGTGCGTTCCGTATTCAACTTAGAGTAATCATAAATTGGATTGCCGTTGGTAGCATCCCAGATCTGAACTATGGTCAAGTTCGACGTATCGTAGGGAGTGTATGGCAAACCGCCCTGTATCGACCACTTGATGCCGATTTCCCAGTTGCGTTTGAATTTATAACCGGCTGTCAGGCTGAAGATATGACGGCTATCCCAGCTGCTGGATTTGTAAGTACTGGAAGAATCCGTAAACAAACTTCTGTACCATGTGTACGATGCAATTCCAAACAAGCCTTTCCATAGTTTTTGCTGTACAGCGATTTCTACGCCGTACGTTTTTCCTTTGCTGACAGATTCTGCAGGCTCATCTCCCACCCAGCCGAAATCACCGCCAAGATTAGCCAGTGAAATACCCTTATTCAACAACATCGGATAATTATAATACCATTTCATAAAACCTTCCACAGAAATCCTGGTATTCGTGGTGGTAGTTACAGCCACACCACCGACCACCTGTACATTGCGAATATATTTCAACCTGTTTCTATTAATCAGGCGTTGAAAATCATCCCTGAATCCAATAGTGGTATAGGAAGGCAACTGATGGTACATACCTGTGTTGAAATTGATGGAGAACAACTTATTAACTGCATAGGACGCAGAAAAGCTCGGTGATACCTGATTAAACAGATTAGCCATATGCTTATTATAGCCATTTCCATCTAAACGCAACCCAAGGGACAAACTCAGCTTGTCCTGTATGAAACTTCTGCTAATCTGTGTGAATAGTCCGTATTTGTGAATAGACAGCCTGGAAGCATAATTCACATTAATAACATTAGAATCAATATTCCTGGAAATAACGGTAGTGGTGGTGTAGCGGGCGTATTCATAATTCCCGCCATAAGTGATTTTAAATCCATTTTTGCGGATGACATGCTCCAGTCTTAGTTTATTTTCCGCCTCAGTGGAATTCAAATCAAACAATTTCGGGTTGGTTGCCAGGTTATCCTTGAACTTAAAAATCTGATTTCCGAACATGCTTCTGCTGGCTACAATAATTAAATAACTGTTCTCCATAAAATAACGATAACGCACACCTATGGTATAATTCCATTGATTCTGTATTGGCAATAATCTCAGCAATATTTTTTGTTCGTCTTTCTTATTTTCTTTGAGGTTTAATCTCAGTTTGTCATAGGCGCCAACCCCGATAAACGTCAGGTCATGTTTAGTGTTAAACTTGTGCATTACCTTCAATTGTACATCAGAATACGTTGGTAAAAATGGAAGTTTAAATACTTTGAATAACCCCTGCAGATAGGAATAGCGTCCGTTAAGTAAGAATGTTGTTTTCTTTTTCTTTGTAAACGGACCTTCCAGTGTCATACCGGCTTCGCTGGCACCAAGTGTAAAGGTAAACCCCACCCTGTCTTTACGGCCTTCGCGCTGGGTGAGCTGCAAGATAGAGCTAAGGGCATTACCCCGGTTCGATGGGAACGCACCGGTATAGAATTCTGCATTATTGATAAAATCAACATTCAGCAAACCATTACTGCCGCCGCTGGCTCCCTGAGTTGCAAAGTGGTTGATAGTAGGAATTTCAATATCATCCAGATAAAACCGGTTTTCATTTGGAGCGCCGCCTCTTACAATCAGGTCATTCCTGAAACCCAATGCGGAAGCCACACCCGGCAAATTCTTTATCGCCCTGGATATATCCCTGTTGCCGCCGGGATTTCGCTGTATTTCATTCACACCAATGGACGTCAGTGACAATGGTGATTCCATTTTTCTTTCAAACGGATTAGCCCTTACGACAACTGAATCCAGTGTCTGTGTGGTTTGCTTCAGGGCAATATCCAGTCGCACCGGTTTGGCATTACTGACCTGTACTTCAAAGACAGTTTGTGTTTCATACCCCAGATATGAAACCTCAATATTATATAACCCCGCAGTCAGGCCATCAATTTTATAATTACCCTCCGCATCTGTAGACGCTCCGAAATCTGTACCTTTCACCTGGACATTCGCACCGATTATCGCTTCATTATTGATTTCATCGAATATCCGACCCTGGATTACACCATTTTGAGCAATCAGGCAGAAGGGAGAAAGAAAGAGTAACAGTACTATTTTCCTCATTAGTGTGTTTTTTAAAACATATCAACGGCGGGTAAAGGAAAATGTTTAAAAACGAAGCTGCTTTTTTCAAAAAATATCGATCCGGTTTTGTAAATTGAATTATGGAATATCTTATCACGGCGACGGGCTGGTTTGCTTATTTTGTCCTGCATAGTGTACTGGCGTCCAACAAAACTAAACATTGGGCAAGACAGGCATCTTCTATACTATCAGACAACTATAGAATACTGTACAATATCATTTCCATAGTTGGCTTGATTCTCTTATTACTTTATACATTTCAGAGGCCTGTAGCGCTTTTTACTGCACCTTACCTATCCTCTTTTATAGGTTTCACGTTAATGGGTAGTGGCACATTCATTTTGGTAGTATCCTTCATGACTTTTGATATAAAAGAATTTATAGGTTTCGCACCGAAAAGGGATATACCGGCTGAAAAGGGAAAATTAATCATTACAGGAATTTACCAATACGTCAGGCATCCTTTATATCTCGGCACCATACTCCTCGTGATGGGTGCATTTATGTTATTCCCTTACATCAAAGTGCTGATTGCTAGTTTAATCATTACAGGTTATATCCTGATTGGCAGCAAGCTGGAAGAGCTAAAACTAATAGACGAATTCGGCGAAGACTATATCAACTATAAAAAGAAAGTGAAAGGCCTGATTCCTTTTATTTTCTAATCTACCCGTTCTATATTAATGTGCGCTTTCTGCGCAATACGAATCGGAATATTTTCCACCCGGCAGTTCGTTTTTTCCAAACCGAAATCCACTTCTGTCGGGATACTCAGTCCTTTGATGAAATTGTAGGATTTAATCAGGAACTGCTCCACCGGGTTTAATTTATTATCAATTGATACGATTGAATTCAATACCACATACTTGAAGTCTGCCGGATAACCGTGTTTGCGCAAAGATGCATAGTGACTCAACAAGTCTATCTCTCCTTGTTTCTCCATATCCTCTACTATCTTAGCAAACATAACATGTACTTTATGGTCTACTTTAAAACCAAACTTTAAACGAATGAAAAAACATTTCTGCGGGATGATGGTTTCCACAGAATATTCCGCACCGTAGGGTTCACTGGTAATATCCACATGCACAAACCAATACGTATCGGCACGCTTCGGTTTTTTTCGAAAGATGGAATAAATGATATTAGAGTCGATATGCTTTTTATCATTTGCATTACACATGAATACCAGATTGGTGGCTTCTTTCGGTATAGAAGTATCGTTCTGCAAATCAATCAAATCATCGAGATAATCTTTAATTTCTACGAATTCGATATGTTTGTTACGCAATTTTTTTCCCAGGTAAAACAAGTACATGATGACAAAAATACCAATGGCAATCAAAACGGCGAACCAGCCACCATGTGAGAATTTGCTGAGATTCGCAGTAAGGAATGTCACTTCCATCCACATGAAAAAGATAAAGAAACCATAAACGAAGAACGTTGGATTTCGTTTAATATACAAATAGTATGTGAGCAAACTGGTCGTCATCAGCATATTTAATGAGATGGCTAACCCGTAAGCCGCTTCCATTTTTCCGGATTCCCTAAAGATCAATACCACAGCCAGACATCCCAGAAACAATAACCAATTAATAAAGGGAATATAAATTTGTCCCTGCACCAAAGAAGGATAGATGATACGTTGGTTTGGCCACAATTTCAGTTTCATTGCCTCATTTACCAGGGTAAAGCAACCACTGATTAATGCCTGGGATGCAATAATGGTTGCCAGTGTAGCAATGACAATTCCCAGTTTCAGAAACCATGCTGGCATTATTGCATAAAATGGTGAAACTGCGTCATAATCCATCCCTTTATGGTTAATGATATAAGCCGCCTGACCGAAATAGCTTAATAATAAAGCTATCTTCACAAATGTCCAGCTGACACGGATATTTTGTTTACCGCAATGGCCTAAGTCGGAATACAGTGCCTCACCACCGGTACTACATAAAAATACCGCACCCAAAAACCAGATACCTCCCGGATAATAAACAACTAAATCAATCGCATAAATCGGATTTAATGCTTTGAATACCTGCGGGTACTTCAGTACCTGTAAAAATCCTAAAACACCTATCATGGTAAACCATATTAACATGACAGGGCCGAACGCGTTGCCTATTTTATTGGTTCCGAATTGCTGCGCCAGAAAAATTCCGGCAAGAATAGCAATCACTATGGGTACCGTCTGAATATGAGGATACAGGATATTCAACCCTTCCACTGCGGATGAAATCGAAATTGGTGGTGTAATGAAACCATCCGCCATCAGAGATGCACAACCGATTAAAGCTGGAATTATAGTCCATTTTGCCTTATACCGCCGGACTATAGCATACAATGCGAAAATACCACCTTCGCCTTTGTTATCTGCATTCAGTGCCAGTATAACATATTTGACGGTTACAATGATGGTTAGCGTCCAGAATACGCAGGATACGCCGCCCAGTATCAGATTATCCGTAATGGCGTGGTGTCCGCCGGTGGCCATATTCATAATGGCTTTCAACACATAAATAGGCGATGTACCGATGTCACCGAAAATAATACCTAATGTAATCAGAACTCCTGCTGTAGATAGTTTATGCAACCCGCTGTTTTGTTTGTCAGCCACTTTTTAAGAATTTACATTCTTCTGTTCTGAATAGAAGAAATAGCTTGCAAATGTAAGTGGCACAACATATCCATTGTATTAATTATTTTGTTAAAATTTTGCTATTCTTTACACATTGACTGAATATTAAGGCAATAAATTCAACCTATAATAGTAATAAATCCAACTAACTGACGGTAAATCCGGGAAATCTAACGAACATAATTAATCCACCCGTTCAATATTAATGTGTGCTTTCTTGGCAATGCGAATCGGAATGTTCTCTACACGGCAGTTGGTTTTTTCCAAACCAAAATCCACTTCTGTCGGGATACTCAGACCTTTGATGAAATTGTAGGATTTAATCAGGAACTGCTCCACCGGGTTTAATTTATTATCTATAGAAACAATGGAATTTAGCACCACATATTTAAAGTCTGCAGGATAGCCGTGTTTACGTAAAGATGCGTAGTGACTCAACAGGTCTATTTCTCCTTGCTTCTCCATGTCTTCCACTATCTTGGTGAACATCACATGTACTTTATGGTCTACTTTAAAACCGAACTTCAACCGGATAAAAATACATTTCTGTGGTATTATCGTTTCCACTGAATACTCCGCCCCGTACGGTTCACTTGTAATGTCTACATGTACAAACCAGTAGGTATCGGCCCGTTTCGGTTTTTTCCGAAAGATGGAATAAATGATATTGGAGTCGATATGCTTTTTATCATTTGCATTACACATGAATACCAGATTGGTGGCTTCTTTCGGTATAGAAGTATCGTTCTGCAAATCAATCAAATCATCGAGGTAATCTTTAATTTCCACAAACTCAATATGTTTATTGCGTAGTTTTTTGCCGAGGTAAAACAAATACATAGTAATGAAAATAAAAACGGCAATCATCAATGCAAACCAACCACCGTGTGCGAATTTATTCAGGTTGGCGGACAAAAAGGTAAACTCTATCCATAAGAAAAACAAAAGGAAAGCATAAATAAAGAGTTTCGGCTTTCTTTTTACCGTAAAATAATAGCTAAGCAAACTCGTCGTCATCAGCATATCAATGGTAATGGCTAAACCGTATGCCGCTTCCATTTTGCTGGACTCTTTAAAAAGCAGCACCACAGCAGTACATCCTAAAAACAAAAACCAGTTGATAAACGGAATATAGATTTGCCCTTGTGAAATGGAAGGATAAATAATCTTTTGGTTTGGCCATAATTTTAATTTCATAGCCTCATTTACTAACGTAAAACAGCCGCTTATCAATGCCTGAGAAGCAATTACGGTAGCTGAGGTAGCAACAGCGATTCCAATGTACAGAAACCATTTTGGCATTAAAGAATAAAACGGAGAAACCACATGCCAATCCAGTTGTTTGTTTGACATAATAAATGCCGCCTGGCCAAAATAACTGAGCAGCAAGCATATTTTTACAAATCCCCAGCTAAAACGGATGTTTTGCTTACCACAGTGCCCTAAATCAGAATACAATGCCTCCCCACCCGTGGTACACAGGAATACTGCGCCTAAGAACCAAAAACCACCGGGATAATGTAATACCAGATTAAAGGCGTAATATGGGTTAATGGCCTTAAAGACAACCGGGGTCTGTATTACCTGATGCAAACCCAATGAGCCTATCATCGTAAACCAAATCAACATTACCGGTCCGAAAACCACACCCACCCTATTGGTACCGAACTGCTGCACTACAAACAAACAAAATAATATAGTGAGTACTATGGGAACTGTCTGAAGGTCCGGATATATTATAGTCAACCCTTCTATGGCGGATGAGATTGAAATGGGTGGCGTAATAAACCCGTCCGCCATCAATGTGGCACAACCAATCAGCGCCGGAATGATTGTCCATTTTGCCTTATATCGCCGAACCAGCGCATATAAAGAAAATATACCGCCTTCCCCGTTATTATCTGCGTTTAAAGCAAGTATTACATATTTTAGTGTAGTGACGAATGTAAGTGTCCAAAACACACAGGACAATCCCCCTAAAACCAATTCATCCGTAATGGCGTGCTTACCCTCCATTGCCATTGTCATGATTGCACGTAGCACATAAATGGGTGAAGTACCGATATCCCCAAAGATAATACCTAAAGAAATGAGCGCTCCTGCTGCAGTAAGTTTATGTAAGCCATGGTCTTTTTTATCTGCCATATTGGATATTTTGCACCGCCCACGTTGTTAAAAAACGGTGTGCAAATTTAATAGAAATTACCGTTCCATTCGTTTATTTATTATTATTTTGTACACATCAAAACCGCTTGTTCACTATGGGTTTTAGGCAATATTTTATCCTAATCAACTGTATCACTTTAATTTGCATGGGATGGGATAAACTGAAGGCTAAAACCGGCGGATGGCGGGTTTCGGTATTTCTGCTCTTATTGCTTAATTTTGCAGGCGGTTTTGTTGGCGGTTGGGCTGGTATGCTTACGTTTCGTCACAAAACATCCTGTAGTCTTTTTGTCAGTCTAATGGGACTTTGTACCGGACTATGGATAGTGATTCTTGGTTTTATCTACTTCTATAAATAAAAAAAACAATGAGCGACAATAAAATAAAATGTCCCAACTGCGGCACCCTGATAGACATTGATGAAGCGCTGAACCATCAGGCGGAAGAAAAATACAAAAAGGAGTTTGAGGAGAAATACAGAAACTCCGCTTCAGAATTTCAGAAAGCAAAAGAGGCGCTGGCGTTGCAGCTAAAAGAGTTTGAGGAAAAGAAAGCGAAAGAAAATGAACTCTTTCAAAAACGGCTGGAACAAAAACTGGAAGAGGAAAAAATAAAAATCACGCAGGAACAGCAGTTAAAGCTTAAAGAAGAATATGAATTAAGCCTCCAAAAGCTGGAGGCAGAAAATGCAGCACGCAAGGAAGAAAACCAGGCCTTGAAAAATCAGCGGCTGGAATTACTGAAGAAAGAAGAAGCGCTGGAAGAAGACAAAAAGAACTTTGAATTAAAATTACAGGAACAGCGAAAAGCCGTAAAGGAAGAGTTGGAATTAAAGATAAAACAGGAGAAGGATTCCGAAATAGACCTTTTAAAGAAGGAATTTAAAATCAGGGAAGAACAACAGGCGAAACTCATCGATGAGATGAAGCGAAAGGCGGAACAAGGTTCCATGCAATTGCAGGGAGAAAAACAGGAACTTGTCATTGAAGAATTTCTAAAGGATAATTTCCCGTTTGATGAAATTAAAGAGGTAGCGAAAGGCAAACGTGGAGCCGACTGTCTGCAAATCATAAATACCAGAAACAAGGTTAATTGCGGCAGCATTATTTATGAAAGTAAAGAAACTGCTAACTGGGATAGTAAATGGATAGAAAAATTAAAACAGGACAAAATAGCGGCAAATGCCGATGTTGCGGTATTAGTGACTACCAAATACCCTAAAAACATCGACAGAATGACGTTAATGGAGGATGTTTGGGTTTGTTCCCTTCCTGAATTTAAAAGCTTGTGCTTTATTCTAAGGGATAGCCTTATAAAAATTGATACCGCCACTACTTCTCAGATGAATAAAGGCGATAAAATGACGATGCTTTACGATTATTTTACGGGTACCGATTTTAAGGACAAATGGACAGCGATACGTGAAAGTTTTATAGCCATGAGGATGTCTATTGTTAAAGAGCGTGAGCAGATGGAAAAACTATGGAGTGCCCGCGAAAAGAATCTGGATAAAATTATACGTAATGCTTCCAACATACAGGGTGATATTGAGGGCATTTCCGGACTGGAAAATGTCGATATTAATTTATTGGACGAATAAATTTACTATGCGTTCAGTTTAGCCGATAAGGTAACCGGAATACCAAATAAAGAAGCGAAAAGTACCGACAGAAAAAGTACGCATCAAAAAGTTATTAGATACATTATACAAACAATCTACTTCAAAAGAAGATTTTTACAAGCGAATACAAAGTAATGGCTTACAGATTTATGAACGTGCTGGTAAAAAATATGGTATTGATGGCGATAGGAAAATGAGGTTTTCTACTTTAGGATTTGACGATAAAAAGATAGATGCACTCGATGCTACGCTTGAATTTGAAAGATTGAGGAATGAAACTGAAAAAGACAGAGATAGAGAAAAAGATGATGATAGAGATGATAGGGAATTGAATGGTGGTGACGAATTGGATATAGAGTTGGACATAGATCATCATTAGATTTAGAGAAAATCTAATGAGCACAAATATCTTTATGGGCATCTGATAATCTTAATAATTCAACTATTGCATTGATTTGCTTTTTTTTCTTATAATTATCTTCTAATTGTGGTACTAACATTAAATAATCATCTGTATAACCTCCAAAATAAGTCACACTTGAACGATAAACGGCTACATCTGCATAATAATAGGCACTATCGTATTTGCTTTCTTTCATATACAATTTGCTTTTATATTGTAAGCGTTTAAGAATACTATTGCTAATATTATATTTGCAATCAAGGTCTAATAAAAAGGTTCTACATTCTCTATAATCTTTATCTTGTATTACTCTAAATGAATCTGATATATTCGTTCTTATGGTAATATCATAATCTTTATCGCAAAATTCTGTTTTAAAAGAATCTATTATTAATCTAATAGAATCAAATTCACTTCTTCTGATTTCTATATTCATACTATCTACCAAGACCGAATCTTTGTCATAAAGAATGGATATTATATTATTATTGTTCAATTTATAATACTGTGTAAATTCAAACCCATTAACTTTAAATTCATAATAGTTATCTTTCTTTTTACATGATATCACATAAAAAAGAACCATAGCAATTAATAATACTTTTCTAGTCATTTTTATCTAAGTCTTGTTTTTTGAGAGTTCCTCCAGATTTTCCTTTAAAAAGAATCATTTTGTATTCTTTAGCAGTTTGTTTGGTAGCATATTCTACTTCGTTTTCAAAATTTTTCTTTTCGCTAAGTTTAGAATTATACATATTCTCACGATAGTATTCTCTGTGTGCAGCATATAGATTGGCTATTGGGATTTGCATTTTATCTATATTGGGTGTTTCGGTTGTCATCATTAATAAATACACATTTTTGCCACTCTGTACTGTAATGAATGCTTCATTTTCATCTCCCATTCTTCCAATGTCATCACCTGATGGTGCTGTATTAGCACCATCTTTATAAGGGTGTGTATGAAAACTACCCATCATTACATATTTATTTTTATCTACTCTAAGATTAGCTAAACTATGATGTTCAGTTTCACTACTTCCACCTATGTTTGTTAACGTAAAATCTTTCTTTTGTATATCAACAGCAACAGTTGCTGTTCGTTCTGTTGAGTTTCCAGCTTTATCAAAACTTTGTGCCCATCTGTCATTCATTTGTTTGTATATATCATCACTTAATTTTATTTTGTCTGTTTTACCCCATATTTCAGTAAGCATTTTAACTATCCAGGGTTCAGGCATTTTTCCATCCTTATCAATATTAAAAATAGGATTATCTGCAAATGCCGCATATGGACTCATGCTAGGGAATTGATGTGTCAACGGATCAACATTCCAAGCAAATACTATTGGATCGAAATTGTAATCGTTGTATAAAGATTTCTCTTTTACAAATTCTCTAATCTTCTTTGTCTTACAATCAAAAAGCGTTTGGCTATATTGTTCAATAGGTTTATACTTATGTTCCTCATCAAATAAACCCCAACTTAAACTTGCTTTTCGTGTTTCATCTTTATTTTGTACTAAATAATTATGTAAGTAAAATTCAACAGTATCTCTAGTCCAACCTTTTACTAAAAGATTTTTCATGTCTATTGGCATTTCACGATAACCCAATGTATAGAGTTTACTTAACAACTTTTCATACCTCTTAAATTCTGCATCGGTTTGTAATTGCGTTACTGTCTTATGTTTTTGTATTAGGTTATTTTCAAGTATCTCTGCCTTTAATAACATTGCATTGAGATTTAAACTATCATACTGTAAAGTTGTTTCTGCACATTGCAACATAAAATCATCTTTCACACCAAATTTGTGTTCATATCCCTTTGCTAAGTAAACCAAACATAATGCAACTAATTGTTGGTTGGTTAATGTACGAAGTGCAATACCATTGCGTGTAGCGTCACCTGTAGTATAGGTAAGCGTTTCAAGCGTTCCACTGCCCGGAAACGAATGACTGGCTAACTCCACATTGTAGTCAGTTCCATTTTCGTCTTTATGTGTTATATAAATATGTGATGGTGCAGTACATAAATGAGCATCGGAATGCAATCTATCAGCAAATATTTTAAATAGTGTAGATAAGGCAAAGCAATTACCCATACCATTATTTAATAAATTAATAACTTCTGTGTTTGCCCAATTTGTAGTACCCATTGGATCAGATGTAGAATATTTATAAGGAAAATGAAAAAATATTGTAGTATCGTTTAGTGATAGAATTGTAGTATCTGTAATGTACTTATAAATAGTCCAATTTATAAGTGCCTTTTGATAATTTTCTTTTCTTTGCTCAGGTGTTTGCCGAGCCATTTCAAATAGAGATAAATCTTTTTTTTCATTAGATATCCGATCGTCATCTGATAGCATATTAAAAATTATCTTTGAATGGAGATCAATCTCATTTAAAAAATCTGTATATGATAATATGTTGCCGTTATAAGCATTCTCTATAACAAAGATTGCTCGTTCATAAGAAAGTGGCTGTTTGCCATCTAACATATCTTGTAACTCTTGTTTTGCTTGTATAAAATACTCTTTAGAAGTAGCAAGAGAATCTTTTGTATTATTTGTGGCAAAAGATGATAACTGAAAAACAATCAGTAAAATGATCCCTATTAGTTTTTTCATACTCATGAAATATGGTTAATTAAATATAAAAAATATTATTGACTTTCTGTAAATAGATTTCTTTTTTGCTTACCCTCAATGCCTTTAAATATTTGTATCTTTCCTTTCATCGCTTGTTCATTCATCATCTCGTCATAGATTCCTTTTGGCATCTCTTCATACCCTAATGCTTTGATGTAATCTTCATTTGCAACCATATCTCTAAATACAGCAAGTGCTTCTGGAATTTGAGCAATTTTAGATTTGTCGGCATTGTTCTTTTTTAAGATTTTCATTAATTTATTGGCTAAGTATTCAGAAAATGCGAAATATGTTTGAAGATAGTTTTTCTTAGGAAAGAAATCATTTGCCCGATACAGACATTTAAGTACAAAAGTATCATTAGGGTCTCGTAAGGTACGCATATAATTTACTGCCAATGTAACCATACAGTCGGCAATAATTTGTTTCGTATTAAGCGTATCTAAAAAGATGCCTGTGGCTTTTGCTTTTGCACTAATAAACATATCTTGCTGATACCATGTGTCGGTTATTTTCCAATTTGAAGTGGGTTCATAGTTTTGTAGCTTTCCTGTATTATCTGGGTATTTTATAAACGAATGATATGGTGCTAAAGTAAGATAGGTTTTTACGCCTAATCCTTGTGCAAGTGATAAATACACCACAGGCATACCTGCACATTGTCCGCTTCCTGTTGCCCAACATTTAGTAGCAAAACTATTCCGATGATCTTTCTCTGCCTGATAGTCGTTGTAATCATAAAAGAAAGGCGAATGCGTAATGGTGCGTGTTTTAAGACCTGTTTCTATTGTTCCTGTAGTTATAGTAATAGTAAGTTTTTCTGACATAAATTTTTGTATGGCAGTTTGTACTTGTTCTCTATCTGAAAGGTTACGACCATTTTGCTTCATCCATGTTTTTATAAAATCAACAGATTTTTTAATAAGTGTTTTGTAGGATTGATAAGACGAAAAATAATTATTATCGACAGCACTTTCTACGTAATAATAGGCATCCTCAATAGACGCTTTTTGCTTACCAGAGAGCATTGCGTTCAATTTTTGATAAACTGCCTCGAATGCTTTTTGCTTTGCTACATATTCGGGCAATGTAGTAATATTTGTAGCTATTCCACTATGAGACCAAGATGTTTTGGTATCTACTTCGTTTAAAATCTGTTGAAGCTCTTGCTGTCTTTTTTGTTGCGGACTCTGCTCCATTTGATACACACTTGGATTTTTCGGTGGTAAACTAGGCATGTTCATATTTTGCATAGCATTCCTATTTACTTGGTCTATAATATCTTGAGCAGAATTTCCGTTTTGATTATTATAGGGTTGTGGAAATTGAGAATTATTACCCATAAAGATTTGGTTATTCCTTTGGGTTATATCATCTATCGTTGTTCCTTTGCCTGAAAAATTATTAGGCATATTTCCGTATTGAAACGGATTGTAATTTTGTTGTGCAACAATGGGAAAAATGAAAAGAACAAATAAGAAAACAAGAATGATACGTTTCAGGAACGCCATATAATCATATTTTACAATATCAAATGTAACAAAACACATGATATTGGGAAGTATTTTAGATAGTTTTAACTATCCCATTTTCCAATCGGAAACGTCTAAATCATAAACACACCAGTTTCGCCGATAAGGTAACCGGTACGGCTGCCAATGCTTTCGATACCGGGCAATTCGCTTTTGCCACACCCGCCAATTCCTGAAATTTTTCATCAGAGATTCCCGGAATAACAGCCTCCAATTCCAGATGAATACCGGTAAACCCAAATCCTGTATCTCCTTTTTCAATAGTGATAACTGCTTCTGTACGCAAAGATGTTGGCGTAAATCCATTATTGGACAACTGAAAGCTCAACGCCATGGAAAAACAGCCGGCATGTGCCGCAGCAATCAGTTCCTCCGGATTGGTTCCGGCTTTTCCGTCCTCGCTCTGAAAGCGGGCGGCAAACGAATAAGGGGTATCAGTCAAAACACCGCTGGTGGATGTCAGTTTTCCGCTTCCTTCCAGGCCTGTGCCGTTCCAGACAGCCGTTGCTCTTCTTTTTAGTGCCATTGTTAGTGTATTTAGATGTTTTAAAGATAATACATCAATATCATAAATCCCTTAAAAGAAACCTGCATTCATTTTAATATGGATTCCTGTGCCTTAAATTTATACCATCTGATGTTTATATCTCTTCATCTATTCATCTTCATTGTTACTTTTTAAGCAAAAAGTAACCAAAAGCTTTTATGATTTTTAAGGCAATTTTGATTTGTCCACCAAATGGCGAACAATCAAACCGCTGATAAAATCAATGCAAATGCTGATTGCCATGCTTCGTTGGTTTTCCAGCTATTGCTGCAAAAATCACAAACAGGTCTCTTTTGCGGCTTGGTGGTTAACAGGTGATTTCTAATATAAAACCAAACAGGAGTTTCTGCTGAAAACAAAAAAACAGTGGATTATGGCACTCTAATTTCTTAATAATCCGACAGGGTATGAAAGTTTATAAGCCCGTTGTGGATAGTAGTGATTACCATTTACCATTTATTTCTGCCGTTTACTCAATCACCCGTGGGAGAGTTCTAGCCTCGATATACCTTTACATCATCAAAACAAACAAAAAAATACTAACACCTAAAACAAACAAAACTATGAAAACTACAATCCAAACAGCAAGTGCAATGTTCTTAACAGAGGTTGCCTGCGCAGTAAAAAAAATGGCAATTCAATCAACCAAAATGGCTTTACTGATTACAGTGGGTTTAACCTTCGTCTTAAGTTCCTGCAGCCGTAATATGAGTTCCGGTTGCGGCACGTGGTCGTACAAACAATCTAACGAACGCAAGTACAACAGCCAGATGGCGAAGATGTACAGAACCTGCCCGGGCGGATTCTGCTCCAGTTCCAGATAAGCGATTAAAAAACCATGAAACGAAAAAAGGACTGTGCATACAGTCCTTTTTTTATTATTCAAAGAAATCTTTTATTTCAGTCCGCCAATCATATCTTCAGGTTTCACCCATTCGTCGAACTGTTTTGCGGTAACATACCCCAATTTAATGGCTGTCTCTTTGAGCGTCGCATTATTTTTATGGGCAGTCTGTGCAATTTCGGCCGCTTTGTAATATCCGATTTTTGTATTTAATGCAGTAACAAGCATCAGTGAATTTTCCAGGTTCTTCTTTATATTGCCATGCAATGGCTCAATTCCTGTTGCACATCTATCATTGAACGACACACAAACATCTCCGATTAAACGGGCGCTGTGGAGGAAATTATAAATCATCACCGGCTTGAAAACGTTTAATTCAAAATGGCCGTTGCTGCCGCCGATATTGATGGCCACATCATTTCCCAGCACCTGTGCCGCCACCATCGTCATCGCTTCACATTGTGTGGGGTTTACTTTTCCCGGCATGATGGAGGATCCCGGTTCGTTATCCGGAATATGAATCTCACCGATTCCGCAGCGTGGCCCGGAGGACAGCATACGGATATCATTCCCGATTTTCATCAGGGAAACCGCCACCGTTTTCAAAGCGCCATGTGCTTCTACAATAGCATCGTGCGCCGCTAAAGATTCAAATTTATTATTTGCTGTAACAAAAGGCAATCCTGTCAAGTTTGCAATTTCCTTCGCCACATTTTTAGCATATCCCTTAGGGGTATTGATGCCCGTACCCACTGCCGTGCCGCCTAATGCCAGCTCGGATAAATGCTCCAGGGAATTTTCAATCGCTTTCAGACCGTGATCCAACTGAGACACATAACCTGAAAACTCCTGACCCAATGTAAGCGGTGTGGCATCCATAAAATGTGTACGGCCAATTTTTACAATTTTGGAAAACTCTTTTGATTTTTTAGCCAGCGTATTTCTCAGTTTTTTGATACCCGGGATGGTCTTCTCCATTAAAATGGTGTAAGCCGCGATGTGCATGGCCGTCGGAAACGTATCGTTCGACGACTGGGATTTATTGACATCATCATTCGGGTTAATCAACTTCTTTTCATCCGTTAATTGACCACCCAACAAAACATGACCGCGATATGCAATCACTTCATTGCAATTCATATTTGATTGCGTTCCGGAACCTGTCTGCCAGACCACCAGTGGAAACTGGTCATCCAGCTTACCCGCCAAAATTTCATCGCACACCTTACCAATCGTTTCACATTTTTGTTTTTCCAGCACTTTGGCTTTGTAGTTGGTAATCGCCGCCGCTTTCTTCAGGTAAGCAAATGCCCGGATGATTTCCTTCGGCATTTTATTGATATCCTGTGCAATCTGAAAGTTGTCGATAGAACGCTGTGTCTGCGCTCCATAATAAACATGTGCCGGTACCTTTACCAGCCCCATTGTGTCTTTTTCTATTCTGTATTCCATTTTTTCTAGTATTGAGTAGTGAGTAATGAGTGTTAAGAATTTTGATTATTCATTTGATTATTAAATTCAACAATAAAGTCATTTAACTTCTCCAGAAATAAATCGTATTTATTTTGCAGGTCTTTAATTCGCAAATAATTAACCCATCTGAATCTCATATCAGAAGTAAAATTTAATTTAACACCAAATAAATCGGAAATCTCCTGGACAAATTTATTTCCAATAGCAGCATCATATCCTCTCCGATTAAGCTGCTTGCCAATCGACCATAAATAAAAGTAATCTTTTCGGTCAATAAAAAATATTGATATTTTATTGTTATTGTTATCAATAAGCTTAAACCCAATTGAACTCTGGCCTAATTCAATAAACATTCCTCTCTTCTCGCAATCGCTTACCACCTGTTTAACAAAAGCAGAAGCAATATCATTTGTATTGTGTTTTAGTTGCTCAAAGAAATCTTCATAAGTAAGCGTAGTCCTTACCTGTATTTTATCCTGTCTTACCTCTTCCAAGTTTGTTTGAACATCAACATTTATTTCTTTTGTACTGTTGTTTTCAATCCTAATAACTGCTCGAGTAATTTCTTTTGTACGTACAATAATTTGCGGCAATACAATTAATGAGTTGTTAGTTATATTTTTATAAATGTGTAATTCAACCAACGCCAGTGTAAAATTAATTTGTGCAAACTGCTGCAAATAATCCACCATTTCTTCAACACTCTCATGTATACCATCCCCTACTATCAACAATAAAAACCTTCCTCGTTTTAAGTTTTTCGATACTGAATCAATAAAATATTTTTCATCCAATTCATTCACGTCGGAATTTTGCTTAAGTATATCTATAACTCCCTTCGAACTATTATTAACTGTTTGATTTGACAACACAACAGCATCATTTAAATCGTCATACGTCCATTTTGTCAATTCTTTAGCATAATCAATTATCTGACCTACTACTTCACGCCGTGCCTGAACATTTCTCCATAATTTAGTTTCAATTATAGTAATATATCCATCGCTGTTTATCAATAAATTATCTATGAATCCAACTTTAGTTTTTATTTCTCTGGCTAAAGAAACGGAATCTGAAAATGATGGTTCAATTTCTTCTATCGGCAGAAGAGACGAATTATTCTGTATTATTTCCTGTAACCAGGACTCACTAAACGTCCTTTCAGAAAATGGGATTCTTTGCAATAAGGAAATATCATTATTTTCAGAAATAATGATTGGATTTGATGTTCGTCTTTGGCCTTTTATAATCATTTCAAATCTTCAGCTTAAACATTTACAAGACATCTATTTCCCCTTAAATTCCGGTTTGCGCTTTTCCAGAAAAGCAGCCACACCTTCTTTAACGTCTTCTGTTTTAAATAAATCGCCGAATGTATTGACTTCATAAGCAAATCCATCCACGCCTTCCTTGAAATAAGCATTCGTACACTCAATGACTTTTGCTACTGCAACAGGGCCTTTGGTGGCAATTTTATTAATAATCGTAACCGCTTTCTCTATCGCTGCATTTTTATCCGATTCCACATAATTCACCAAACCCAGATTCAATGCTGTATGCGCGTCTATCAAATCCGCAGTTAAATGTAATTCCAATGCTTTCGCTTTTCCAATATATTGTATCAGGCGCTGTGTACCACCGTAACCGGCAATGATCCCCAGATTGACTTCCGGCTGTCCGAATTTCGCATTCGGTATAGCAATACGCATGTGGCAAGCCATCGAAAGCTCACATCCGCCACCCAATGCGAAGCCATTAACCACGGCAATGACCGGAACGGGCATGTGTTCAATAGAAAAGAAGATATCATGTCCGCGCTGTGCCAGAGTTTTTGCCTGCTGTATATCGAGCGTCTGGAACTCAGCGATATCCGCTCCTGCAACAAATGCTTTCTCTCCTGCACCGGTCAGGATAACACCTTTTAAGCCGTGCATTTTCCGGGCTTCTTCAAATGCCGACTGAATTTCAACAATAGTTTCTCCGTTTAGTGCATTCAGTTTGTCCGCACGGTTAATCGTCAGATGGAGAATATTGTCTTTAATTTCCCACAATAAATTTTTGAAGTCCATAGTAAATTGTTTTATCTGAATACAAAACGAAGAATGATATCCGGAATGATACCCGCAAGAATAATCAATACGGAAATAAGCAGCAGGGCTATTGTATTAAAGCCGGAAATTTTTACCGGGGCCGTCTGTTCTGCATCCATACTGAACATAGCAATGATAATCTTAAAGTAATAGTATACACCAATCAGCGAGGCTAATATGGCTACTACGGCGATAATGGTTTTTCCGCTTGCCAGTACATTTACCAATATGAAATACTTGGCAAAAAAACCGGATAGTGGCGGTATTCCGGCCATAGACAACAATGCAATTGTCATGGTGCCCGCTAGGATAGGGTTGCGCCTCACCAGTCCTTTGAAGATAGAGATATCCTCTTCCTGCTCCGCCTGTTCAGATACCAGGTAGAACACCCAGAATGCTGCAAGGCTGGACAGTGTATACGCTAACAAATAATACCAGGTGACATAGGTGGTTGAAGGGCTCAAAACGGTTATTCCCAACACAATAAACCCCGCATGACCAATACTGGAATAGGCCAGCATACGTTTCGTATTGGATTGGGTGGCTGCAATGATATTACCCAGCACAATTGTAAGCGTGGAAATGACCAGCAGTATTATATTATACGTGGTATAAAATGAAATAACGACACTGAACAACCTGAAAAAACCAATGATAGCGCCAATTTTTACAATGGTGGCCATAAAAGCGGTAACAACAGTTGGTGCACCGCTGTAGACATCCGGAGTCCAGAAATGAAACGGAACAGCAGACATTTTAAATGCCAGTGCGAATAAAATCAGCACCAGCCCTACCATCAATAATTGCTGACTCACACCATAAGTGGACATCGACGTGGAAACAATCTGCATCAGTTTAAAACTACCGATGGCACCATATACAAAGGTGATGCCCAGCAATAAAAATCCACTGGCAAAAGAGCCTAAAATAAAATATTTGAATGCTGCTTCATTTGAATTCAGGTTTCGCTTATTGCTTCCGGCCAGCACATAAACGGGTATAGACAATATCTCGACACCGAGGAAAAGCATAGCAAGATGCGTGTAAGAACTTAAAATAAAAACCCCTACCAATGAAAACAGAATCAATGAATAATGATCGGACTGGCTATGATCGTTCTCAATATAATTATAGGAAAAAACAAACCACAGAATGGCAATGAAAGAAAATAAAATGGTAAATGCCAATGGGATTTTATCCAGAACCAGCATGCCGTAAATATTTTCATTCGTACCAAAGTCGTTGAAGCAAAAGCCAATATTGACCAGCAACCCGACAACGGCAAACGGCAGTATCAGCTTACGGATATTCAATATCTCGAACACCAACGCCGCGATTCCCAATCCCGATAATAATAATAACTCTTTCATATCTCTAACATTCTCTTCGAGAACTTCTTTTATTTAATTGAACTATTTGTAACACTATGTACGTGGTCAATCAATTGTTTTACTGTTTGTTCAGATACATCCAATATGGTATTGGGGAATAATCCGAAGAAAATCACCAAGACTGCAAATCCGTACAATACTATCTTCTCATCTTTACTGATTTCACCGAACGTCTCTGACAGGCTATTCGTTTCACCATGCATCATCGCCTGATATGCGCGCAGCATATACACAGCTCCCAGTATAACCGTGAGTCCGCCAAAGAATGCAACCATCATATTGTATTGAAAAATACCATGCAGCAATAAGAATTCCCCGACAAAGCCATTCGTCAGCGGCATGGCAACACTGCCGAGCAACGCTATCAGAAACAAGACACTAAACTCCCTTGACACATTCCGGATACCTCCCAATTTCAGCATCGTATCTGTTCTCATTTTACTGAAAATGATATCACACACATAAAATAAAGCGACTACATTGATACCGTGAGAAAGCATCTGATAAAGCGCTCCCTGCACCCCTTGCAGGTTCCATGAAAAGATACCCGCTGCAATCAAACCAACGTGTCCTAATGACGAGTAAGCTAACATACGCTTAAAGTCTTTCTGTGTCAACGCCATTAATGAACCATACACCACGCTTATTACACTTAGCAGGATAACATATTTGGAAGCCAGCTGCCAGCCTAACGGCGCTACCGGTATCAGCCATACGATTAAGGCAAAAGCTCCCATTTTCAGCATAATACCCGACAACAGCATAGTGCCTTGTGTGGGTGCATTGACGTAGGTATCCGGCTGCCAGGTATGCAACGGAAAGATGGGTATCTTTATGGCAAAGGCAAGGTAAAAAGCAACAAACACCAGCAACTGTTCTTTGGCACTCAGCTGTGCTCCCACCTGATAAAATGCGTTCATACTGAAACTTCTGTCCGGATTATGTATCCATACAAATATGATGGCAAGGAGCATAAATAAACTACCGAACAGTGTATATACAAAAAACTTGAAGGTAATCTTTTGCCTGCCATCCCCTCCCCAAATCAATGCAATAAGGTAAATGGGCAATAAGGCAAGTTCCCAAAATACATAAAATAATAAAGCATCTTTTGCGAGAAAAACACCTAATAACGCGCTTTGCATCAATAATATCAGACTGAAATAGGCTTTTGGATTTTTTATAATCCTGCCTTCCGTGCTTTGCACGATAAATGGCAGCAGTAATACTGTCAGCAGTACTAAAATGATGTTAATCCCATCAACTTTCAGGTAGAAGTCGGCCCCCAAAGCCTGTACCCAATCTGTGTGATATGTAAAGTCCGCGGACGCGGGATTTGATTTAAACTGGCTAAAGATATACAGACCGACACCTAATGTCACCACCGTACCTAACAGGGCATTATTTTTTGCTTGTTTTTCGTTCAGAAATAACGTCGAGAAGACAAAAAGCACCGGTAATATGACCAACAGTAATACTAACATATTTTACAGACTGAACAACAAATAAGCAATTTTTTCAACAACAACAGAATACGTAAATGAAACAAAGTGATTTACACCATTTACAGCAATTTCCGACAACTCATTATCAATTTTCCCGGATAATGCCAGTAATGCCAATTGTGATACACCAATAAATAAAGCAATACGTTGTACATACCTCGCGTTTAAAACGTTCAGGGCAGGGATTACTACTACCAGCAACGTCAATAAGAATATCAGTACCATACTTTTTTATATTTTTATAAACATTAATAATATCAAAACAATCATGCTCAACACCATCGCAATGGCATAAAATCCGATACTGCCTGTTTGAGTCAGTCTCAGCAACTGGCTCCAGTTCAGAACGGAAGCACCAATCCCATTTACCATCGCATCAATCCCGGAACGCTCAACAATACCATACAACAATCCCGCAATTCTATTGAGGGGTTTTACCACCACCGCTTCATAAATTTCGTCTATATAGTATTTGTGATAAATAATTTCTTTGAATAAAGACATCGGCGCGTCGTCCTCCTTTGGAATTTGTTTTTTAGTCAGGAACAACATTCTGGCCAATACTATCATGCCTAAAATCAAAATTATTGTCACTCCCATCAGAAGCAACTCGGTACTCAATGACAATTCTGCTTCGTTCATCTTTACAGATGCCGCCAGAAAACCATCCAGCCAATGATGAATATGCAATGCATGCCCTAACTCATGCGGAAATCCGATAAAACCTGCAATTACAGAAAGCCCTGCCAAAATCATCAATGGCACCGTCATGCTCTTAGGTGATTCGTGTACATGATTTTTCTGGATATCATTTCCTCTGAACTCACCCAAAAAAGTCAGGAAGAACAAACGAAACATATAGAAAGCTGTCATTAATGACACCAGCAATGCCAAAACAAATAATACCTTACTGTGTACAAATATTTCTGCCAACATCTGGTCTTTGGAGAAGAAACCCGCAAATGGCGGAATCCCTGCAATCGCTATGGTAGCTATCATAAAGGTGATATAGGTAACCGGCATTTTACTTTTCAAGCCTCCCATATTGCGTATATCCTGATCTCCGCTCATACCATGAATTACACTGCCGGCACCAAGAAATAATAATGCCTTGAAGAATGCATGCGTGACAACGTGAAATACACCTGCGGAAAACGCACCAACACCCAGGGCGCAAAATATCAACCCCAGCTGGGACACCGTAGAGTAGGCGAGCACTTTTTTGATATCATTCTGAAACAAGGCGATGGAGGCGGACAATAATGCTGTTGCAATCCCCACTATGGAAATAAGTTCCATTGTCAAGGGGGCAGCACTGAATAAGGTACCGCATCTGGCAACCATATAAATACCGGCTGTCACCATTGTAGCAGCATGAATCAATGCGGAAACAGGTGTCGGACCGGCCATCGCATCCGGCAGCCAGGTGTACAATGGTATCTGTGCCGATTTACCCATAGCTCCTACAAACAACAACATTGTTATCAGTGTCACCAGCCTGCCATCTATCACTACATTACCCATCTGGCCAAAAACATGGTGATAATTAATACTGCCAAAAACACCAAATGTGAGGATGATTCCCAACAGGAAACCAAGATCACCAATACGGTTCATGATAAATGCCTTATTGGCGGCGTTGCTGTAATTGATATTTTTGAACCAAAAACCAATCAAAAGATAGGAACAAAGGCCAACCCCTTCCCAGCCGACAAACATCAGCAGGAAATTATCTCCCAATACTAATAAGAGCATAAAGAACACAAACAGGTTCAGATAGGAAAAATAGCGGTTGTAATCTTTCTCATCATGCATGTATCCGGTAGAATAAACATGAATCAGAAATCCAACTCCGGTTATGACTAACAGAAAAATAACAGATAGTGAATCAACCAAAAATGAAAAATCTGCGTGAAAATCACCTACGCTAATCCAGTTCATCAAGGGCACGGTGACCGCCTGATTGTCAGAAAGCTGAGTAAAGAAAATCAATAATGCAACAATAAAAGAAGACAATATACTTCCGGGTGCCAGATAGCTTGTAACGTGCTTTGGTAAATTTTTTCCCATCAAAGAGATGATGACAAAACTCACCAGCGGAAATAAAGGAATAAGATAGACTAATTGTTGCATGAACCTGTTATTGTTTTATTTCTAACAATTTAAAAAACTCATCCAGTTTTGGCATAATGATAATTTCCGTTCTTCTGTTGACTGTTCTGTTGGCGGGTGAATCATTCGCAACCTTTGGATAAAATTCGGAACGGCCGCCGGCAATAATCCTGCCCGGGTCCACTCCGTATTTAAGTTGCAATGCACGCGCAACGGAGGTAGCACGTTTTACACTCAGATCCCAGTTATCAACCATACAGTTATTGGATATTGGCACATTATCCGTATTTCCTTCAATCAGCACATCAAATGTTTTATAATCGTTGATAACCCTTGAAATCTTTTCAAGGATAGCACCTGCCCTGGAAGAAATTTCAGCGCTTCCGGATTTGTAGAGCATTCCATCAGATAATGAAATCAAAACTACGCCTTTATCTACTTTCACGTTCACATCCGTGTCATTCACATCTACAAGCGAGCGTTTTAAATTCAACACCAGCACCAGATTTAAAGAATCTTTAGAACGGATTTGAGCATTTAACATACTGATATCTCTGCTTTGTTTATCGATGGTTTCCAGCGATTTTTTGATACTCTCCGCACCTTCTTTGCTGATTACAGATAAATTGGTCAGCTGATCCAGCAATTTACCATTGGTAGATTTCTGAAAATCCACTTCTTTCAGCAGCTCTTCGATTTTCAACTTTGCTTTTGCCAATTCCGCAGACAGTGCATCATAATCACCGGATTTTTGTCCAAATTTTTTCTCGCACTCCGCCAGGTCAGAGGTTGTCTGACGCAAAGCCTGTTCGAGTTTATCCTTATCCAGCTGCGTCGCCTGAAATTTTTTCTTGCTCACACAGGAAGACAAGGCAATCATGGCTATTAATATTATTCCTGTTTTTTTCATAATCTTATTTTTACGATTAATAATTACCACTTCAGTTTATTTAGTGTATCAATATCGGTTGATTTGGTATTCCGGTATATCATCATTAAAATCGCCAGCCCAACGGCCACCTCTGCTGCCGCTACCACCATAATGAAAAACACAAACACCTGTCCGCTGCTATCGCCCAGATACCGGGAAAATGCTACCATCAGCAGGTTTACAGCATTCAGCATAAGTTCTATACACATAAAGATAATGATGGCATTACGCCGGAACAAAACACCTAAAACGCCGATACAAAAAAGAGTGATACTCAGATAAATGTACCATTGAATCGGAATACCTATTATTACTTCTTTCATCTTTTTAATTATACGTTGTGTTTGTTACCAATCTTTCAATTTTGCAATAATCCGACTGTAACATCCACCTTATCATCAATGAATATCTTTTTTACTCAGGAACACCGCTCCCACCATAGCGGACAAAAACAATATCGACGAAATTTCAAATGGAAGCATATATTCCTTAAATAATACTTTTCCTAAGTTCTCCACCAAACCTATATTGCTGTTTTGTGCAGAAGGCAGCATACCTGATTCAGCGCCCTTCAGCAACACAACGAGGCAAACTAAAAATAAGCCGGCGGAAACCGCTGCAGCCACTTTAGGGATATTTTTCTTATGCGGTTCAATCTCTTTATTCAGGTTCAACATCATGATGACATATAAGAACAGCACCATAATGGCGCCTGCGTAAACGATAATATGTACCACTGCAAGAAACTGTGCGTTTAAAATCAGGTAATGGCCGGCGATAGCGAAAAATGTTACCACTAAATACAAAACAGAATGCACCGGATTTTTATCGAATATGACCATAAGCGCGCTCAGAACGGCCACAAAGGATAAAAAGAAAAATAAATACTGCGATAAATGCATTTGAATTAGTGTTTATTTTTTTCGTTTAATAATTTCTCCCTGTCTTTCCATGTTTGATTATGGTATTTTGTTTTGTCCTTTTTAAACTCCAATACTTCAGGCGTCTGTCTTTCCGATAAATCAATCGGGTGGCTAATATCTTCCACCAGTTTATCTTTGCCATAGACCATATCTTTTCTGTTTCCGGATACCTGCACGATTCTGTCTGTCAGGAAGATAGCTTCTTTAGGGCAGGCTTCTTCACACAACCCGCAAAAAATACAACGCAACATATTAATTTCATAAACGGCTGCATATTTTTCTTCCCTGTATAAGTGCTCCTCACCTTTCCTGCGTTCTGCTGCCTCCATCGTAATGGCTTCTGCAGGGCAAGCGACAGCACACAAACCGCAGGCAGTGCATCGTTCTGCACCATTTTCATCTCTTTTCAGCACGTGCTGCCCTCTGTAAGTACCCGAAATTTCTCTTTGAATTTCAGGATATCTGACAGTAGCGGGTTTTTTAAATAAATGCCTGAACGTAATGGTCATGCCATTTGCTATAGCGGGCAGGTATAACTGCTCCACCAGGCTCATTTCCTTTTTTACCACTACTTTTTTTCTGTTCGTAAGTTGCATACTGCTCACTTTGTTACTGCTTACTATTATACTTTCCCCAACGCATACATTAGCACACCTGTCGCCAGGATATTGAATATTGCCAAAGGAATTAAAATCTTCCACCCTAAATTCATCAACTGATCATACCTGAACCTTGGAATCGTCCACCTCACCCACATGAAAAAGAAAATGAAGAAGATAATTTTACCAAAAAAGAATACAAACTGAAGAATAGAAAGAATATTCCCGTCTATAGGCAAATGGTTTTGAAACGGAATATTATACCCTCCAAAATACAGCGATGAAATAATGGCGGATGAAATAAAAATATTGATGTATTCCGCAAACAGATAAAATCCCAGTTTCATCGATGAGTATTCGGTATGATATCCTCCCACCAGTTCCGTTTCACACTCCGGCAAATCAAACGGTGCACGGTTGGTTTCAGCAAAAGCACAAATCAGGAAGATTAAAAAACCAAGCGGTTGATATACAATATTCCACCATCCGGCATCTTGCTGACGAACAATTTCTCCCAAACTCAGAGAGCCGGTTTTCATTATCAATGCCACCAATGCCAGACCCATTGCAATTTCATAACTGATCATCTGAGATGATGCGCGCAAAGCGCCGAGCATGGAATACTTATTATTGGATGCCCATCCGCCAATCATGATGCCATACACCCCAAATGACACAACACCAAAGACATACAGAATGCCGATATTGATATCCGTTATTTGTAATGGAAATGAATAATCGCCGATATTAATATTTCCACCCCATGGCACTACCACTCCTGTCATCAAAGCAGTCAGCATTGCTAAGCTGGGACCTAAAATGAACAGGAATTTATTGGAAACGGTCGGAATGATTTCTTCTTTCATAAACATCTTTAGCCCATCCGCCAGTGGCTGCAAAATACCGAACGGGCCGGCTCTGTCGGGACCAATTCTGTCCTGCATAAATGCCGCCACCTTTCTTTCTGCATAAGTAGAATAAGCTGCTATACCCAATGATATCAGGAATACCAACAGCACTAAAATAGTTTTATATAAAATAAAAACTGCCATCCCTAAAATATAGTTTGCAGTTTGCAAATAGATTAATTTGCAAACATATTGCTTAATTTTTCATTTTCTCTGAATCACCAATATATTTCTTCGGATGTTCCATCATATGGTGTAACATCCTTCCTATTTCATCTGACTTAGCCATTAATTCACTAAATAAGTTTTCATTTATAAATTTAAACGCCAATGCAAATTCCAACCACACTTGTGTTTCCGTATTTTCCATATCAGAATCAGATATTTTATTGATAAAATGCGCTTCGTATCTTCTTTTTCTATATCCTTCAGCAATTGTTACTGTAACAGACCTAGTTGATCTTCTAATTTGTGAAGTCAATCCATATATCTCATCGGCTGGAAAAGATTTAGATAAATCATAAATCTCTTTTGCCAAAGCAAAACTTTTCTTATAAACTGTTAAATCTCTAAATGTTCCCATATTTCTTCTTTTGCAAATTTAACAACTGCAAACTGCAAACTTATTTATCAATATTATTCGGATTCAAGGCACCTTCGCCTAAATCCACTTTTTTACCTTCTAATTTTTGCTGATGTTTATAAATACCAATCTGTAATTTCTTCAACTCATAATGGTTTTGAGAAACAACGGAATGATGGCTCACCTTACTCGGCCCTTCTATCGTCCAGTCTTTCACCTGTTTTTTATCAAACCGACAGTCGTTACAGATAAACTCCTCCACTTCTCCCCATCTGTCTTTACGAGCAGTCACCCGCAAAACGTCTTCACCTTTCATCCATAACCGGACCTTGCCAGAACATTTCGGGCAATCCCTGTGGGCATCTACCGGATTGGTAAACCACACACGACTTTTGAAACGGAATGTTCTGTCTGTTAATGCACCCACCGGACAAACATCAATCACGTTGCCGGAAAAATCATTATCAATTGCTTTTTCGATGTAGGTGGAAATTTCTGCATGGTCGCCTCTATTAATAACCCCGTGCACACGGCCATCGGTAATCTGCTCACATGTTTTTACACACCTGTAACATAAGATGCAGCGATTCATGTGCAACTTAATTTTATCTCCTATATCAATGGGATCAAATTCCCGTTTGGGGAATTCAAACCGAGTACCTTCTTTTCCATTTTCATAACTTAAATCCTGCAGATGGCATTCTCCGGCCTGATCGCATACCGGGCAATCCAAAGGGTGGTTGATTAATAAAAACTCCACCACTCCGGCACGTGCTTCCAGCAATTCGGGAGAGGTCGTATTGCGCACCACCATACCGTCCATCACGTTAGTTCTGCAACTTGGCACCGGTTTAGGCATTGGCCGCGGATCTTTTTCCGAACCTTTCTCCACCGTAACGATACAAGTCCTGCAGTAACCACCTGTAGTTTTCAGTTTTGAGTAATAACACATCGTCGGCGGGGCAATACTGGTACCATGCTGCTCATCTATTCTTCTCGCCGCCTCCAGAATGCTGGTACCGTCGGGAACTTCTATTGTTATATCATCTATTGTTACTTTAGCCATTATACTTCTGCTAAATTATTTAATCTGAAATAATGTTTCACGTCATGAATGGATTGCGGGTTCTTCACATACTCCTCAAACTCCGGTCTGAAATGACGAATGGCTGCTGCTACCGGCCATGCCGCCGCTTCACCCAGAGGGCATATCGTTTTTCCTTCAATTTTAGACTGTACATCCCACAATAAATCGATATCTTTCATGGTGGCCTTACCGTCAATAAATTTCTTCAGTATCTTTTCCATCCAGCCTGTTCCTTCACGGCACGGCGAACACTGGCCGCAACTTTCATGATGGTAAAACCGGGCGAAAGTGAAGAGATTCTTGACAATCGACGTATCCTCATCCATAGCGATAAATCCGCCGGAACCCAACATAGTGCCGGTAGCAAAACCACCATCACTCAGCGATTCATACGTCATCAAACGCGGCTCGCCTTTAGCTGTCTTTAATATCAATTCTGCCGGTAAAATAGGAACCGAAGAACCGCCGGCTACGACAGCCTTTAGTTTTTTTCCATTTCGGATACCTCCGCAATATTCATCACTGTAAATAAACTCTTCTACCGGAACACCTAATTCTATTTCATACACTCCCGGTTTATTGATGTGACCGGAAGCTGAAATTAATTTAGTACCGGTTGATTTACCAATGCCAATTTTAGCATAGGCTTCCCCGCCATCATTGACAATAGGTACAACGGCAGCTATCGTTTCTACATTATTGACTACAGTCGGTCGGCCCCACAAACCCGCAACTGCCGGAAATGGCGGTTTCAGCCTCGGATTGCCCCGCTTTCCTTCCAATGACTCCAACAAGGCTGTTTCCTCGCCACAGATATAGGCACCACCACCCGGCTGGACGTATAAATCCAAATCGTAGCCGGACCCTAAGATATTCTTACCCAATAAACCTGCGGCATATGCTTCTTTTATTGCGTTCTGCAAAATTTTGATAATGTAATAATATTCGCCACGCACATAGATGTAAGAAGTATTGGCACCTAACGCATAACTCGAAACAATCATTCCTTCGATTAATAAATGCGGAATACGTTCCATTAAATATCTGTCTTTGAATGTACCGGGTTCCGATTCATCGGCATTACACACCAGATGACGCGGAACTCCATCCGGCTTTGCAAGGAAACTCCATTTCATGCCAGTAGGGAAACCCGCACCACCACGGCCACGCAAGCCTGATTTTTTTACTTCTTCCACCACATCATCGGGTTTCATTGTTTTCAACGCTTTCTCCAATGACTTATACCCATTGTGTTGACGATATACTTCCAATGTATTTATTCCCGGTACGTGATCGTATGTTAAAAGTAATTTCTTGCTCATGTTTTATCAATAGATGCTGATATAATCCCGATTTTCATCGGAACAGCATAGCGTTATACATATCTGCTTCGTTTATTTTCTTTTCTCAAATCTTCTAAAACCTGATCAATTTTTTCAAATGTCAGGTTTTCATAATACTTATCACCTATTTGGAACATCGGCGCCGTGCCACAGGAACCCAAACACTCCACGGTTTTAATTTGGAACATGCCGTCTTGCGTAGGCTGTCCCACTTCCACCTGTAATTTTTTTTCCAGATAGCGGACAATATCTTCCGAGCCGCACATCCAGCAGGAACTGGTCTGACAAACTTCTATAAGGTATTTTCCGACAGGTTTTAAATTGAACATTGAATAAAAAGATGCTACTTCATACACTTCTATAGGCTGAATGGATAAAATAGATGCGATATAATCCATAACGGGAACACTCAACCAACCATCAAACTCTGCCTGTGCCAGATGTAACAAAGGCAATAAAGCTGACTTACTTTTTTCTGCCGGATATTGATTCAAAATCTCCTGCACTTTTTGCTGTGCCACATCTGAAAATCTTATCGCTGTTGTTTCTGTCATTACTTCACATTTAAAATAGATCCTGAAACAAGTTCAGGATAAGTGCATCTATTATTATGCATCCAGTTCTCCCGCTATCACATTCATACTACTCATCGTCAAAATCGCATCACTCAACATGCCACCACGTATCATGCTCGGATAAGCCTGATAATAAATAAAACATGGCCTGCGAAAATGCAAACGGAAAGGCTGGCGTCCGCCATCACTGATTAAATAAAAGCCTAACTCCCCGTTACCACCTTCCACACTGTGATATACTTCTCCTTTCGGTACTGCCGTTTCACCCATCACAATTTTAAAATGGTAAATCAGTGCTTCCATCTTGCTGTACACATCCTGTTTCGGGGGCAGGTAAAACTCAGGTAAATCGGCATGAAAACTGCCATCAGGCATATTTTTTATAGCCTGTTCAATTATACGCATACTTTGCCACATTTCTTCCATTCGTACCATATACCTGTCATAAGTATCGCCGCTGGTACCCACAGGAATATCAAACTGGAAATCCTGATAAGAGGAATATGGATTGGCAACACGGACATCGTAATCCAAACCGGCAGCCCGGAGATTCGGGCCGGTGAAACCATAATCCAGTGCATTTTCGACCGAAATACCACCCACATTAATAGTTCTGTCCATAAAAATGCGGTTTCTGTCCACCAGCTTCTGGAACTCTGCTAATCCTTTCGGAAACTCTTTCATGAAGTGATGGATTTTATCCCACACTTTTGGAGAGAAGTCTCTTTCCATTCCGCCTATTCTACCGATATTAGTGGTCAGCCTGGCACCACATATCTCTTCGAAGATTTCATAAATCCATTCGCGGTACTGGAACAAATGAAGAAAACCCGTCATCGCACCTGTATCTACGGCAATTACGGTATCACAAACAATATGATCCGCTATACGGGATAATTCCATGATAATAACACGCATATATTGCGCACGTTTAGGAATTTCCTCACCGATTAATTTTTCGACCGTCATATGCCATCCCATATTATTGATAGGAGATGAACAATAGTTCAGGCGGTCGGTAATAGGCGTTATCTGATTATAGGGCCTCCTTTCTGATAGTTTTTCAAATGCGCGATGAATATACCCTATGGTAGAAACCGCATCAACGATTACCTCTCCGTCCATAGTCAGTACATTCTGAAAGATACCGTGCGTGGCGGGGTGTGTTGGACCAAGATTCAGTGTGGAGTACTGCTTTTCTTCGTATGTCGTATTCGTCGCGGTCATTATCTACCAAACATTTTATCATTTTTATCATCCCGCTGCAAGTCTTCCAGAGGATATTCTTTTCGCATCGGGTAATAGTTCATTTCGTCCATATTCAGGATACGCTTCAAATTCGGGTGACCTGTAAAATTGAATCCAAAAAAATCATATTCCTGCCTTTCCATCCAGTTGGCAGTTTTCCAAACATCCGTCACAGTCGGAATATTCATATCCTCTCTGCTCATGAACGTTTTAATGCGAATTCGCCAGTTCTTAGGCATATTATGCAATTGATACATCAATCCAAACTCCCTATCTGATGGATTTTCAGGATAATGTAACCCACACAGTGTCGTTAGAAAATGAAAATTAAGTTCTTTATCTTCTTTCAGAAAGACAAGTACCTCTTTAATAATTTCTTTCTTTACAATAAATACCGGGAAATCGTAGTGTAATTCGGATGCCAGCAGGCCCTCACCAAATCTTTGCTGCAGTTTATCTTTTACTATATCTAACAATTCGCTCATAATCAAATCCCAAACGGGAATTTAAAGTACCTGTTTATTCTATTCCGTATTGTGCTAACATTGCTTTATATTCAGGGGAATCTCTTCTTCTGCGTTGTTCACTTTTTGCAAGTTCCTGAATTTTTAAAATTCCCTCCAATACCTGCTCGGGCCGTGGCGGGCAACCCGGTATGTAAACATCCACCGGAATAATCCTGTCAATTCCCTGTAATACACTATAGGTATCAAATATACCTCCGCTGCTGGCACAGGCACCCATACTGAGCACCCACTTAGGTTCTGCCATCTGTTCATAAACCTGACGCAACACCGGCCCCATTTTTTTGGAGATAGTACCCATTACCATTAATAAATCCGCCTGACGTGGGGAAAAACTCAACCGCTCTGAACCGAAACGCGCCAAGTCGTAGTGCGCAGCCATTGTTGCCATAAATTCAATACCGCAACAAGACGTCGCAAATGGCAACGGCCATAATGAGTTTGCCCTTGCCAGTCCCACTACTTTATCGAGCGAGGTGGCAAAGAACCCTTGCCCTTCCAATCCTTCAGGCTGGTACGATGGGTGAATATCTATTGCTGTTGTACTCATTTCTTAGTATTTACCGGTTGAGCAGACGGAAGGCAGTTTAACTGCGTGCTTTTGACTGCTTACTGCATACTTTCATCTTCCTACTCCCATTTCAATGCTCCTTTCTTGATGATATAGAAAAAACCCACCAAAAAAATCGCTATGAATGAAAACATCTCTATAATACCTAACAAACCCAATTGCCTAAAGTTTACCGCCCATGGATACATAAATATCACCTCCACATCAAACAATACGAACAATATGGCAACTAAAAAATATTTTATGGAAAAAGGGGTACGCGCGTTTCCCTGCACATCTATCCCGCATTCAAAAGTTTCCAGCTTAGTTTTAGACTTATGATGAGGGCCCATCCAGTGTGTCACGCCCATGACCAGACCAACAAAGCCTAAAGCAACCACAAACATCATAACAACTGGAAGAAAAACTACTATTTGGCTGGATAAAAGCATATACTACTAATGACACGCAAAGATAGTATTAAGTTTGAAAATAGCCAGATGATTTTTATCAGCAATAAGTTTAATGTTAATATCGTTTATGGAAATTACCCTTCTTTTGTCTCTCAATAGTAAAATGAATTGTAAACGATTAAATTTGTAACCGATGTACGAAAATGAGACTATTGATATCACCCATCAGCTTGCGAATGACTTTGTCTTAAAAACCTTTGTGAATGTGTTTGTTACGGGAAAAGCCGGTACCGGAAAAACCACCTTTTTAAAATCCATACAACATAATACTGTAAAAAATACTGTGGTGGCGGCACCAACGGGTGTAGCCGCCATTAATGCGGGAGGAATGACGTTGCATTCTATGTTTCAATTGCCCTTCGGCCCTTTTTTACCCACTAAGCAACGGGTTTCGTCCAGTTCTACCAACCTGCATTCTCTTTTTGAGAATCTTAAACTTAGCAAGGTTAAAATTCAGCTACTCAAAGAGTTGGAATTGCTGATTATAGATGAAGTCAGTATGCTGCGCTGTGATACGCTGGATTGTATCGATACCATACTTAGAACCGTCCGCAAAAACCAGGCAGAAGCTTTCGGAGGTGTCCAGGTGTTATTTATCGGTGACTTGTTTCAGTTGCCGCCGGTGGCCGTGGACGATGAATGGCGGATACTGAATGATTTTTACGAAACACCTTTCTTCTTCAGTGCGCAGGTCATGAAAGAATGCCACTTCGTGCACATAGAATTCACCAAAATATACCGCCAGAGTGAAGAAAAATTTATCCGGTTGCTAAACAAGGTCCGCAACAACGAGATGACGGAAGATGACTTCTATCTCTTAAATGACCGCTATCAGCCCGAAGTGCTGGCAGACCTGGAGGACTATATCACCCTGACCACACATAACTGGAAAGCGGATAAAATCAACCAGTCTCAGCTGGCCAAACTCGATGGAGAAACGTTCGGTTTCTCTGGCACGCTGGAAGGTGATTTCAACGACAAAGCATTGCCCACAGAAATGAACCTCCATTTAAAGAGGGGTGCTCAGATAATGTTTATCAAAAATGACAGCAGCCATGAGAAGCGTTATTATAATGGAAAATTAGCGACCATCACCAATCTTGCGGAAGATGCGATAACCGTAAAATTCCTCGAAGATGAAATAGAATATACGGTAGACAAAGAAACCTGGGAGAATATACGATACAACTACAATCCTGCTTCCGACAAAATAGAAGAAGAGAAAATCGGCAGTTTCACACAATATCCTATCCGGCTGGCCTGGGCTATCACTATTCATAAAAGCCAGGGGCTTACCTTTGACAAAGCTGTGATAGACGCCGGACAGGCTTTTGCAGCCGGACAGGTTTATGTGGCACTTAGCCGTTGCAGGACACTGGACGGACTTTTCCTGATGACCTGCATCACTCAGGATGCGATTTTGAGTGATGAAAGAATCATCGATTTTACGGAAAATAATCTTACCGGAGAAGATGAACTGTTACGTACGCTTCCGTTTCATAAAATGGAATTTGCCAAAACACAACTGCTAAAAGCCTTTGACTGGACAAAAATGGTGGATCTTATCCACGAATTTGCTGCATTTGCCGAAGAAAAACGGATACCGGAAAGAGAAACCATGCTCGTATTGATTAAAACCTTAATCCAAACCATCCGTGAACTAAAAGAAACGGCCGATAAATTTTCCGTACAACTACAGGAAATACTGAAAAAAATAGATCAGCCGGATTACCAGCAATTGCTGCAGGAACGCACCCTGAAATCCATCCTGTATTTTGGGAATCAACTGACAGAACGAATTATTAAGCCGCTGCATGGCTTAATTGTTTCCATGCATAATAAAAAAGGGGTAAGAGGCTTTCTGAAAAAAGCGGACGAATTAGAGCTGGCTTTTATTTCTAGATTGCAGCAGATAGAAAAGCTTCAATTCGGTGATACTGCATTTTATGAAGGCGATTCCTTCTATAACAAGGAAAACGCAGAAATTCGTGAATTGCTGCAAAAGAAACCGGAAAAAGGTGCCTCACAACGGGAAAGCCTGAGATTATACAAAGAAGGCAAAAACGCGGCTGAAATTGCTTCAGAGCGCAGCATGGCCATTTCCACTATCGAAGGTCATTTGGCTGAGTTTGTATTGAGTGGGGAAATAAACATTTATGATTTTTTGAAAGAAGATGAGCTGCAAGCGATAAAATCTGTTATGGAGACAGTGTCCGGATTTTCCGTAACGCCGCTTAAACAACATTTCGCTGACCGCTTTACATATGGTCAACTTAGAATGGCAGTGGCCTATTTGAATCAAAAATAATTTACGTCTTGGATAAATTAAAAAGGAGAAGCTGTTAACTTCTCCTTTTTAGCGGTCCGGACGGGACTCGAACCCGCGACCCCGTGCGTGACAGGCACGTATTCTAACCAACTGAACTACCGAACCTAAATTTTATTTATTTAAAATATTCACAGGTTGTGTTATTAACCATCGTAAATACTGTTTATTACATTTTTATAACTTTCTTTTATGTATTAATGCTTCTGTTTTAGACTCAAATTGCTGAACAAATACCAACTTCCACGGACTCTTTGTTTTAGTAAACTCTGATTTTCCTTCGTTATGTTGTTTTAGTCTGCGCTGATAGTTAATTGTAAACCCTTTATAGTAATCTCCATCAACTACACTTTCTATAATATAAACATAATACATTATTGTAAAAATCAAAGAACTTTTTTTAAAAAATCCGGTCTGCCACTGAACCCGTCTCGCCTGAGGCGAGATGACAGGCACGTATTCTAACCAACTGAACTACCGAACCTAAATTTTATTTATTTAAAATATTCACAGGTTGTGTTATTAACCATCGTAAATACTGTTTATTACATTTTTATAACTTTCTTTTATGTATTAATGCTTCTGTTTTAGACTCAAATTGCTGAACAAATACCAACTTCCACGGACTCTTTGTTTTAGTAAACTCTGATTTTCCTTCGTTATGTTGTTTTAGTCTGCGCTGATAGTTAATTGTAAACCCTTTATAGTAATCTCCATCAACTACACTTTCTATAATATAAACATAATACATTATTGTAAAAATCAAAGAACTTTCTTTTTAAAAATCCGGTCTACCACAGAACCCGTCTCGCCTCAGGCGAGATGACAGCCACGTATTCTAACCAACTGAACTACCGAACCTGCTTTAAAAGCGAGTGCAAATATACAAACTTTTTCATTTTTTACTCTTTCTTCTCTAAGTTTTTTCTGACATGTAACGAAAATGAAAGTATTCGTTTATCAAAACGTAAAATACTACCTTTGTTTTATGTCTCTCCTATCAAAGCTAAAGCATTTCTTTTTTACTCTCTACCTGAAATTTAAAAGGTCCGGTTTTAATGCACATCAACCGGTTTCTTTATTAAATGCACAAGAAATAGGCATTCTTTTTTTCGCAGACAATATTCATAACAATGATATTGTTCTGGCATTCAGTCAGAAGCTGAAGGATACCGGAAAAGTCGTTAAATTACTTGGATACATGCCCAAACGAGAATTCGGGTATGTCTATCCATTCCCGTTTATCACGGACAAAGAGGTGAACTGGTACGGAAAACCGGGGGGTAGTTCTGCTGAAACTATTATCCATTCCTCTTTTGATTTATTAATCAATTTTCACACAGAAGAATGTTTGCCGTTCGAATATTTATATGCTACTGCATCGGCAAAATTCAGAGTTGGATTCCGGTCTGACGCAGATATTGCTAACTATGATTTAATATTAATTCCAAAAGAAAACAAGGAAATTTCTAACTTAATTCAGAACTTAGAGAATTATTTAAAATAGATATAGCACACAGGTATGAGTAGTTTAAGTTTAAAAGGTGTAGGTGTGGCATTAGTAACACCATTTAACGAGCAAAAAGAAGTCAATTTTGCCGAATTTGAGAAAGTTGTAAACTATGTAATCGATGGCGGAGTAGATTACGTCGTCGTTTTGGGAACAACAGGAGAATCAGTCACCCTGAATAAAAACGAGAAGCAAGACCTTATTAAAGCCTGTGTGAGCGTAACAAACAAACGCATCCCTGTAGTTGCCGGTTTTGGTGGTAATGACACGAAGAGCATTATTGATGACATCAATAAATATGACCTGACCGGCGTAAATGCCGTTTTATCGGTCAGTCCGTACTATAACAAACCGACACAGGAAGGGATTTACGAGCACTATAAGGCGATAGCAACAAATACTGAATTACCCATTATATTGTATAATGTACCTGGCAGAACGGCTTCTAATATCCGTGCGACAACAACACTAACACTGGCACACGATTTTAAAAATATTATCGCCATAAAAGAAGCAAGCAACGACTGGCAGCAACTATTTTGGCTGGCACGTGAAAAGCCAGAAGATTTTTTATTAATAAGCGGCAACGACGATTTAATTGTCCCGCAAATATCGATAGGCTATGATGGTGTTATCTCCGTAATTGCAAATGCGACCCCAAAACATTTCTCCACGATGGTGCACCAAGCCCTGAATGGAGATTATTCGTCAGCCCGTAAGACAGTCTATGAACTGGACGAGCTGATTACTTATTTATTTGAACAAGGCAATCCGGCCGGAGTTAAGGCAGCCATGAAACATTTAGGTATTTGCGATGACCCTGTTCGTTTACCGTTAATGCCCGTAAACAATGAACTGCGGCAAAAAATAGGCAAAAAACTGGATGGTTTATTCGCTATTGCTTAACTAATACTACTCAGTTCAGGTATATTCTGTATACTTATAAAGTAACACAATAAGTTTATTTTTTAATAGAATAACCCCGCCATTGGCGGGGTTATTCTATTAAAACTATGTTATTCGGATTACTGCTATTTGGTCAGTATTACCGGTTTCACATAGTGTTTGCCTTCCGATGTCTCCAGTCGGTAGAAGTACATACCTGCTGCATGGCCGGCTCCGTTGAACTGGTAGATATATTCCAATCCGCCTTCTACAGTTCCGTTATACAACAATTCTACTTCCTGACCTACCGCATTGTACACTGCCAGTCTTACTGTTGCGTCTGCAGGCAGTTTCAACTTGATATTCGTGATATCAAAGAATGGATTTGGCATAGCGGTCATCTCTACTTCCTGCAGTTCTTTGATCTCATCCGGCAAGGTTGCCTCTATATCCCTGTTGTTAGGACACAAACCAACACTCCACTCGCTGCCTTTGGAGTTCAGTTTTTTCTGAACGTCCTTGTCTTTCACACAGTGGGTATGCGCCGTTTTGTTCTTAGGCTTGTGGCACATCAGTGTTTTGCCGTTTGCACAGGAACTGATACCGCACAATACGTTGCTGTTATCTACCTGAGAATACATATACAACTCACGATAGAAACTTCCTACGATATCCGCATTGCATGTTGTAGGAATTACAATGATGGAATCCGGATTTTGTGCAACCTGTGCGTAGGTAACTCCATTGAACACACCACCAGGTAATGCTGCTGCTGAAACCGTATAGATGCTGCCCGGGTTCACATTGTAGAACTTCGCCAACGTATCTGTCAATGCAGGATTGGAGAAAACATACAGCGTAGCATTGGTTTCCACAGAACTGCTATCCCAGATTGAGTATTCAAATGTAATCTTCTTCAGTCCGCCTACGCATACACAGGATGGTGCCGGTGCCGGTGTACAATTCGGATCACAAGTTGTACTCCAATCCCAAATCGTATTTTCACCACCCATTATTTCTCTACCTATGAATTGTCCCGTAAGTTTGATTGGGTTTGTCGATGGTGCATTCTGAGTCTTAATCTCTCCTCTTTGTGCAAACACATTACCATAGAACAATGAACCTTCATCCCACTCTATCACTTTCTTAGCATCCTTCTTATCTTCCTCTCCGACATATAGTGTCACCTTATTCTGCTCCAGGTTGAATTTCGTATTCTTCTCAAAGTCTACTTTCTTGTTCACCGACAATTTGGTACAGCCTGCAAACTTAACTCTCGCACCTTCTTTCACTTTCAACTCATCAATGTATACAATTGGGCGGGTGAACGTCACCGTTGCATTCTTGCCAATCTGTATATTTTTGTAGATGGAATCAGCGAGCGTAACAGTTGAATTGTCCGCAACGTTCACATTCGTTGAGCCAGCATACGGGTTACCAAAGAATGTTGGTACTGTAAAGTTAGCCACTCCTGTGAATTGGTTTGTCACTACAGCTCCGCTGTTAATATCCAGAATCGGTGCCTTAACGAATGTCGTAGGTGCTGTGATTACAGAGTATTTCTCTATCTCCGCTTCCTCGCCTATTGTCAGAACGCCTACACCACCATTTAACACCGTATTCCTGTGTAAATCCGCTTTCTCAAACGATATTATTGTATAGGCTGCATTGAAACCTACCGGGTTGTAATTTACATAAGTGCTAGCGCTAGCCGTACAGCCGTTACCGTTGGTTACATTCAGATTGTAAGTACCGGTTGCATAAACGTTAATGGTTTGTGTTGTCTGGCCATTTTCCCATGCATAAGTAACCGGTTCACTTGGTGTAGCGGTTAATATTACCTGATTACCTTGACAGAATTGCGGCAAGGTGCTTTGGCTAATGCTTACTGATGGTATAGTACCCTGTACAGTTACAACTGCATTACAAGTGCTGCTATTACCATTGTTATCCGTAACAGTTAAGGTAATCGTATTCGCTCCGATATTGCTACAATTGAAGCTTGATTTACTAACTGTTCTACCGGATATACCGCAGGCATCCGTGCTGGTATTGTCTACTGAGGCCGGAGTTATACTTGCAGTACCTCCTGACAATGTTACTACCGCAGGTTGACACAATGCTATTGGTGCAACATTATCCTCTACTGTTACCGTTGCATC
>CAZBED010000012.1:0-83080 GCA_964490845.1 uncultured Chitinophagales bacterium
CTAAAAAACAGCAGACGCTATCCGCTTTATTTTAAGTAGTTGCGCAACAGCTACCGCTGTTAGGTGCTGTTGTAATTACTTTTCAAAAAATATATCAGGAAAACTATATTCAACAAAAGTAATAGGTTTAAGAAACGAATGCAATCTACAGCGATGTAAATATAGTTTTGGGGCATCGTGTAAAATGGGAATAGTTTTTCCCAAATAGACGCTGTTTCTAATGGATAATTATTCATGAAGGTAAAAAATAGTAGAGGAAAAGATAAAAAGACACAATGAAGGACAGCTGTCGTTTTTTTGAATCTCCAATATCTATGATTTCTTAAAGCAATTATTGTTATTAGAGAATAATAGAGAATTAAGAATAGACGAAATAATTGTATAGAGATTCTAAAATTCGCAAAACAGGTATCGTAGTCTAAGCAAATTTCAAAGTTGTATTCAGTCAATTCTTTTTCAGCACCAAAAGTAAGAGTTATGATTAGTGAAAGTAGTCCACTTAAAATAAATATATAAGGTATAATTCGATTCATTTTAACGGTTGTTGTTCACAATAGCACCTAACGTCAGGCAGCTTTGTGAAGTGAGTTGAAGCCGATGAACTATATTTTAAGAAGGTCAACTCATTTCACAAAACTGCCAGTTGTGTGCTGTTTTAGTTTATGCAATTTACTAAAACAGTCTCAGTTTTAAAGCTACCCGCACTGCAAAACATTAAGATACAAATTATTGTCGCTAATCTAACCTGATTGGCGCTGTCATTTTATCGTGAAAACGCATTTTATCAAAACGATAAGTTACACCTCAAATATTGTTTTTCAATTTTTTTTCGGGTAACTTTGCTGAGTATTGTAAGCGTCTCACGCTTTAAAGAGTACACTCTTCCCGCGATTCGTCGCCAATACTCAAGCCCAAAAATCTTTCAGCTTTTTGTATCGTTTTGCTCCAAATCAAACTAACTGTTTTCATTGTTTTGCAGTGGCTTTAAAATTGCACACCAACGGTTGCGGCCCGGCGACAGTGGCGAGTTTCGCAGCCTGAAGTTTAAATTTAGTGAAAAGATTTTAAGAATAGAGAAGTTAAATTAAGAATAATGCAGCCATTGCGCCGTGGCCGCTGTTAGCTGCTGACTGCCAAGAAAATGAGAAGTTTTACTCTTCATTTCTTTTCATGGTTTCGAACTTATTTTTTTCTTTTTTGTATAGTTTCTTTACCCAAAATGAAAAAAATATGAAAAAAATTCCGAGTCCTATGGTTCCAAATCCTTCAATCGAATTATAATTTACATTTCCGACTCGGCCATAAGTATTTCCACTTGTTACAGAATTTGAAATTTTTAGAAATATTCCTATTCCTGTTATGATTAAGCCTATAACAAGGCAAAGCGCATAAAAATTTTTCATTGATTTCATTTCCTACTCTTATTTTTAAGTAACTGTCAATGCAGGTTGCAGCTAACTTGTTTATACCCGCACCTTTGGTGCGGGTATATGCCTATTTTGGCTGTATACCCGTACTTTTAGTTCGGTTTATTCAAATATACACATTCTTTATAGATAATCAAAAGGCGAAATAATATTTTGAATACTTTTAGTACTTACGTGTGTGTATATTTCAGTGGTCTTGCTGCTACTATGTCCCAATATTTCCTGTATGTACCGAAGGTCAGTTCCATTTTCTAATAAATGGGTAGCATAACTATGTCGCAGCCAGTGAAGGCTTACCGATTTTCGGATGCCTGCCTTTTCTACAGCTTGCTTTAATACCTTTTGTAAACTTCGCTCATCATAGGGCATACCTGCTTGCTGCCCTTCAAATAGGTACGTACGGGGATTGCAAGCCTTGTAATAGGTTCTTAATAGGCTTATGGTCTTTTCTCCAAGTGGTGCAATGCGATCTTTTTTACCTTTGGATTGTTTTATGAGGAGGATTTTTCTTTGGCTATCTACATGTTCCGGCTTTAACCTCAGTATTTCGCCACATCGTAGTCCGCAACTATATATCAGAGATAACATTGCCTTATGTTTTATATTCTTAGGTGCGTTTAATATTTCTTTCACTTCTTCTTTACTCAATACATTTGGCAATACTTTCTCTCGTTTCGGCCGATGTATCAGTTCCTCATTCATCACTTTGTTTTCTACCGTCCTGAAAAACAATTTCACTGCATTCACTATCTGGTTCTGGTACGATGCGGATAGTTTGTTCTTTAAAATGAAATCGTTATTGTAAGTGATAAGGTCTTCATTCGTAATTTCCTCAATGGGTTTGTTATTGAAAAAAAGTAAAAATGATTTCAAGGCATCGGTATATGTTTTTATCGTATTGTCGCTGTAGCGTTTGGATTTAAGCCGCCGGCTGAATCGTTCGGCTTTTGCGGCTTTGTCTGCCGCCAGAACTGTATTTTCCAGTTTAAACCGTACTCGGTTTTCTTCCGTATTCGGCAAATGCCAGGCTCCTAATGTATAACTCCATCTGGCATCGTCCAGTTTTTTGATGCGTGCAATCCAATCTTTCCGTTTCTCGAAATAAACGGCAATTCTGCTTTCGTGCTTATATTTTACGATTTTTACCTGCTAATTCATGGGGATGCTTTTGTTATATAGATACAAAAACAGTACAAATTCCATAAAAAATAACGAAAAAAATTTCCAGCTACAAGAAATCCGCGTCGAAGTGCAGAGGAAGCAGGTCTTTGATGGTCTTGAACACATAGACAGGCCCGGTTTCACCCATCAGGATGACTTCAATATCCTGTCGATGTTTGCATTCAGCTTCAAAGATGGTTTGCCGGCAAATGCCACAAGGAGCCGCCGGGGTCTTGACAGGATTGTGTAGGCTGCTGCAGGTTATTGCAATAGCTTTTATTTTTTCATGAGAAGCCAGCGAAGCGGCGGCGCTCAGCGCTGTGCGTTCCGCACAAAACCCAATCGGGTAGGAGGCGTTCTCCTGATTGCTGCCGTGGATGATGGTTCCGTTGTTGAGTAGCAATGCCGCGCCCACATTAAAATTGGAATACGGCGCATAGCTGCCTTCCTTTGCCTTTCGTGCCTCCTCAATCAGGAGTTTATAATTATCGGGCAACTCCTCCCAGGAGGGAATAGAGATATAATTGATTTCAAATTTCAAGTGTTCCTTCATCGATTAATATTTTCAATTTTAATAACGCAATCACCGAAATGGCATCTTTGATGGTTCCGTCCATCGCCAAAGCTATAGCTTCTTTTAAAGATAGTTTTTTTATTTGTAATTGTTCCGTATCGTCCGGTTCATTTGCGTCTTCCGTTAATTCCTGTGCCACAAAAATCAGCGCCAGCTCGTCCGTCACCGAATTCGATGTATGGCTAACGGCAATCTGGGTCCATTTGTTCGCAGTCAGCCCCACTTCTTCTTTCAGTTCGCGTTGCGCCGCCTCCAGAATATCGTTTTCCAACAGACCGCCACCTTCGGGAATTTCCCAGCTGTACTCGCTGAGCGGATAGCGGTATTGTCCGACGAGCCAGGTGTTGCCTTCCTTATCTATAGGCACAATACCGATAGCGTAATTTTTCAGATGAACTTTACCGTAAATACCTTTACTTCCGCCTGGAGTCAGCACCTCTTCATGTGTTACTGTAATCCATTTATTATCGTAAACGATTTGATTGGATATGGATGTCCACGGATTTTTATTTTCGTCAATCATTTATTGTTGTAGGTTATTGGTTATAAGGTTCTCCATTTTCCATTTTCAACTCTCACCTGCTTACACTTCCATCAATTTCTCTGCCAGATACTTCATTCCCACACCGGCCTTTTCCGTAATATACTCCACATTCTGTATGCCTGAAATTATTGGCTTGTTCGGGTCTATCACATATTTCGGAACGGTAAAATCAGTATAATGCACCAGGCCCGCCGCAGGATATACTACCAGTGAAGTACCAACTACGACAAAAATATCCGCTTTGCCGGCAATCTTTCCGGCCACCTCCATCATGGGTACCTGTTCTCCAAACCAAACAATATGAGGTCTTAGCTGCGAACCTTTTTCGCATTTATCTCCGACATGCAAATCTTCTTTCCATTCGTAAATGAGGTGCTCATCCAGCGTGCTGCGGACTTTCAGCAGCTCGCCATGCAGGTGTAAAACATTTGAGGAACCTGCACGTTCATGCAAGTCGTCTACATTTTGAGTGATAATATGAACGTCATATTTCTTCTCCAGTTCCACCAGTAGTTTATGCGCATCATTCGGTTCGCACTCCATCAATTGCCTTCTCCGCTGGTTGTAAAAATCCAGTACCAGTTCGCGGTTACGTTGCCACGCTTCAAAAGTTGCCACATCTTCTATGCGGTGATTTTCCCACAAGCCGTCACTGTCGCGGAATGTCTTGATGCCGCTTTCCGCGCTGATTCCGGCACCGGTGAGTACTACTATTTTCTTCTTTTCAGGCATTTTTAATATGGTGCAGAATCATAAATGCATCCCCAAGATGTTTGGTGATGTCGGAAGCAATAATGCTTTCTATACTTTGTGTTCGAAGTGCGCAGTCACCCGCCAGTCCGTGTATATAGGCGCCCAGCAGTGCACATTCCAGTGGTGAATACTGTTGTGCCAGAAGGCCGGCAAGTATACCAGTAAGTACATCGCCACTTCCACCGGTTGCCATGCCCGGATTTCCTGTGGAGTTGAAATAGAGGTCGCCATTTATATCAGAAATGCTGGTATGTGCACCTTTCAGCACCACGATTACTTTATATTTTTTGGAAAAATGTTGTTGTAATTGCAGTCGCTCAAAATCGTTTTTCCATTTCCCCGCCAGTCGTTCAAATTCTTTTGGATGTGGTGTCAGAATCGTATTTGCCAGCAGTAATTGTAAGAGTATTTTGTTTTTTGAAAGAATGTTTAATCCATCCGCATCAATGATAAGTGGGGCAGTGTTTCTTTTCAGAAAAGACACAAATGCTTTTTGTGTCAGTGGGTTTTCACCTAATCCCGGACCGATGGCAACTGCATTGTATTTTTTAGTATCCGGGATGGAAGAAATACATAAGTTATTTTTGTCCGTTTCACACATGGCTTCTGCAAAGGCAGACTGAAAGATAGCATAACCACATTTCGGGATATGTGCGGTGACCAGTCCGGCGCCGCTGCGCTGACAGGCGTTTGTGGCTAACAGTGCTGCACCCATCTTACCATAACTACCGGCAATAATCAGGGCATGGCCGTAAATGCCTTTGTGAGAAAATTTTGAACGGGCATGTAACACCTGTTGAATATCGGTCTGTTCTAAAAAATAAAACGAAGTCTGGACTTTATCGATGTATGCCTGATGTAATCCGATATCAAGGATGGAAAATTCCGGAACATACCTTCCGTTTTCCGGTAGCAGGAAAGCTAATTTTGGAAACTGAAAGGTATAGCATTTTGTAGATTGTATGGCTATGCCGTCGGTGTGTTGGTCGGCAAATAATCCACTTGGAATATCAACGGAAACCACCTTCCCGAATCTCTTTTCGTTCAGTTTTTGTATAACATCAAAATACAGGCTGCCTTTTTGTACAGGTTGGTTTAATCCGCTGCCGAAAATGGCATCGATGAGGATGGCATCCTGCGGCAAGGTGTCAATAAAATCAATGTCTTTGATGTAATGAATACAATGACGGTATTTTTTATCAAGGCGTTTAAGGTTTTTTTGATAATCTTCCGAAGACTTTTTATTATCAAAGATATAAACGGTGACTCGGTGTTGTTGTTGAAGCAACAGGCGAGCGATTGCCAGCCCGTCACCACCGTTGTTGCCATTGCCGCAAAAGATATATATAGGAAGTGGGTTGTCCGTAAAATCATTTTCCAACTGACGAACGAAAGCCAGCGAAGCTCTTTCCATCAAATCAACGGAAGTGACGGGTTCGTGCTGAATCGTATAGGTATCGGCATCCCGTATTTGTTCTGTATTCAGTACTTTCATCATCGTACTATTCTTTTGATGGTGTGCAGCTGGTGTGAATAGGTATTTGTATCTGCATTTAAAATACCCTGTTCATCGAGTTTGTCGATTCTCACATTTCCGGACGCGTGAATGATGCTGATCTTATTTTTTTCTTTGATAACGATACCTACGTGTATCACTTTTCCTTCCGCATTGTGAAAGAATGCAAGGTCATTGGAAACAGTATCTGTAAATTTTATTTTTTTCCCCTGTGTGGCCTGCTGCCAGGCGTCGCGACGGAGCGAAATACCATGCACTCTAAATACCACTTGTACGAAGCCCGAGCAGTCAATTCCCATAAAGGTTCGCCCGCCCCATAAATACGGACTGTTCAGCAACAGTAACGCGGTTTTTAAGAGGGTACGATTTACAGGTTTTTGCGTCTCTACTACAGACCCCATTGGTATTGTCAAGGTTTTCCCTGCACATTTTATTTTTTCAACTACTGAGGTGACAACAGATACACTTCTTTTATTTTTTGTTTTTGTCGATACATATTGTTTGTTGTCAATCCAGCCTTCATACTGGTCGTGATGCAGTTTTATTTTGCTCCACTTTTCGGTTCGCTCTACTATGTCAAATGTTTCCCCGAACAATACCTGATTGACCATTTCCGCTTTGTCAGAAGGTGTCGCACGCATAGGAATAACCGAGAGTTGAACAATACCTGTCATAGTTAAAATGTTAAAAAAGGGTACTTTAATTGCCTTATATCAAAAAATGAACGTTTTCGCCTGAAAATTACAAATAATCTCTTGACTATACGACAAATCCTACTTAATATTGTAATAACATAAAAACCCCATGACCCATGTTTTCTTCATATCGCTTATTGCGAAGCCGCCTACGGTCTTCTGAAAGCGTCATTTATATTGCCTTGTGCTGTTGTGCATTGAGTATAATGCCTCTGACATCCTATGCCCAGTTGAATGCCAATTTCAATATGAGTAAGGATAAAGGGTGTGCACCTCTGTATGTTACATTCACTAATACTTCTACCGGTTTTCCGGATAGTTGTTTTTGGGAATTGGGAATAAATGGTAACACATCCGACGAATGTAACCCGAGTGCTATCTTTAATCTTCCGGGCGTATACAATGTAAAACTGACCATCTACAAAGGCAATCAGTCATCTACCGTAACTAAAACAGTAACGGTCTTTAAAGATCCGGTGTCTAATTTTGATGCTGCGCCGCGAACCGGCTGTGTACCGTTTAATGTGCAGTTTCAGGATTTGTCGACACCGGGAGATGCGCCTGTTATCAACTGGCTTTGGGATATGGGTGACGGAAGAACGGAAACCACACAGAATCCGTTGCATACTTACACGTTTAGCGGCAACCTAACTGTATCACTTATTGTAACGGATGGTAACGGATGTAAGAATACGTTGACTGTAAGAGATTTTATCAAAAAAGCAACGGCGCCTGTTGTAGATTTTACCGTAAATAAAGCACAGACCTGTTTATTGCCCTTTAACGCGAATTTCCAAAGTACGGTAACCGCGCAATCAGCGGTAACGTATTCCTGGAATTTTGGTAACGGCACAACATCCACTGCGCCGAATCCTACTGCCATTTATAACAGTGGCGGAGATTATACTGTTTCATTGTCTGTAAGAGATATGAATAATTGCGTTACGACAAAAACTAAAGCCAATGCCGTTAAAATTGAAAAATTTACCTTGAACGCAAGCGTACCGTCGCCCATGTGTACGAATACCACAGCTACCGCCAATGTTTCTTCCAACTATTTCCCTATTTTCTGTAATTGGGATTTCGGGGATGGCAGAACGTCATCCGCGGTGGCACCATCCATCAATTATCCGTCTCCCGGCACCTATAATTTAAGTGTCAAAGCAACAAATCTGGAAGGATGCAGAGATTCCATGCAACAAACCATTGTGGTAAATCAGGCGCCGGTAGCTGATTTTACTGCTGATCAGACAAAATCCTGTAAACCCTATACCGTCAATTTTACCAATAACTCAGTAAACGGCAACACATACAAATGGATAATCAGCAGCCCGAACGGATTTTATACAACGGTTACAGATATGAACCCATCAGTGGCATTACCAAGAAATGGATATTATGATGTTAGTTTGATTGTTACTGCTGCTAATGGATGTACAGACAGGACAGACAAACCACTGTATATCTGGATTGGCCCGGATCAGATGAATCCTGCCGCTGACAAAACGGAAGGCTGTATTCCGTTGAAAGTGCATTTTAATGCGAACCTGACTAATAACTGGACACCCAGAAGTATTAACTGGAATTTTGGAGACGGAACAACAGGCACCGGCCCCAATCCGGTTCATACATATACTACTACCGGTGATTATTATGTGAAAGTGAAAGTAATTTATGATGCACCCTGCGATTCACTGGAGGCCACTATTGGCCCCATTCATGCCGGAGACAAAGTGCCATTTTCAGGAGTTATGGATTACGAAAAAGTATGTGTAAACCGTGAAATGGTAACCTATACGGCCAGTGGCGGCAGGCCCACTACTGAGTTTATCTGGTTGTATGGTGATGGTTCCGGACAGGGCAGGAATACCACACATATCTATACTGTTCCTTCTCAACCCAGAAAATATATGGTGCAATTAATTGCCATTAATAACACCTGCAGAGATACACTGGATGTACAGGAAATTTTTGTGGCGTATCCAAAGGCAAAATTTAATTATGTTTCCACCTGTAACAGCCAGACCGTGACTTTTGAAAATTTGTCGGAAGGTCATACATCCGCTACCTGGATTTTTGGTGACGGTACCACGCTGACTACGATGGATGCAAACCTATCCCATACCTATCCGCCGAATGTGACAGAGGTGACAGCCTCTTTAGCTGTCTATAATGATTCCACCGGCTGCAGGGATACCTTGTCTAAAGTCATCAAATTTGCCAGTATTGATTCATTCAAATATACTCTGACGCCGCAAAAAGGATGTGCTCCTTTGAAAGTATTGATGTCTGCTCCGAGTGACACCAGTGTTTTCAATTATATATGGGAGCTCGGAAATGGTGAGCGTGGTTTTGGTAATAATTATCTGGCGACTTACCCGGCTGAAGGACAGTTTGTGGTGAAAATGTTTGTTCGTTACAATAACGGATGTCTGATTGCCTCCAACCAAAGAGATACCGTAACTGTGCTGAAAGCACACGCAGATTTTAATTTTGACAAAGCCAGCGGATGTGTTCCGGCAGGATTTAATTTCAAAGACAGCAGTTACTCCAGCAGTTCACCGATAGTTTCTCATTCCTGGTTGTTTAATAACACGGCAACAGCCAGCGGTCCAACCGCATCCTACGTGTTTAACGCCTTAGGTACTTATTCCGTTAGGCTGACTGTTCAAAATCAGGATGGATGCCGGGATTCAATCACTAAGACGGTGACTGTGTCGGAAGTAAAAGCTGACTTTGATAAGGATATAAACGGAGTTTGTGCCGGTAAATCCATAAAATTCTTTAACCGTTCCAGCGCCAATGCGGTGTCCTATCTGTGGGATTTTGGTGATGGTACAACATCCACGGAACGGGAGCCCGTCCATGCATTTTCTCAGGAAAAAAATTATACTGTAAAATTGACGGTCTCAGATGGTAAAGGATGTGAACAGACGATGACAAAAACAAATTTCGTTACGATTAAGAATATACATGTCAATTTCACGGCAAGCCCCACTTTTAAAACCTGTCCGGATTTGATTACAAACTTCCAGCTTCAGGCACCGGCGGGCATGCAGTTTAAAAATGTGTTCTGGGATTTTGGAAATGGCAATACCAGTGATGATAATAATAAAACCCCACAAGGAGTTTATACCCGATCCGATTCATTTGATGTAAAACTGATAGTGGTGGATACCAACAATTGCACCGATACTATTTTTAAACCGGATTACATAATTGTATCGGGACCGCAGGGAAGTTTTTCTTTTTTTCCGGATTTTGGATGTGCTCCGTTTGACGTTACCTTCAGGGCACAATTCAAGAATACGACTACTACTATTTGGGATTTTGGAAACGGTGATACCCGTCTGGATAATACGCTAAACACCACCACTACCTATACATACAGAAGGGAAGGGGATTATACGCCAACACTGGTACTAAAGGATAATTTTGGTTGTACTGTCAATATCGTATCTACTAAAAAAGTGAATGTTGCCCGGCTATATACCGCTTTTGGAGTGGATAAAGCCAATGTTTGTGATGGCTCCGGTGTGGTAAATATAAAGGACTCTATCTATTCGTCTCCCAATTCTCCGGTTAAAGAATATTACTGGACATTTACCGACTCACTGAACAGGACAACAAGAGGCATTGGTGACAGTTTTGTTCCGGTTGGCCCGGGATCTTACTGGATAAAATTTTACGCGGAAAACACATTTGGATGTAAAAGCAGGGATAGTGTAAAAGTGGGTGTTTACACCAGCCCTGTTTTGACAGCAATTAAAGATAAAGTGATATGCCGGGGAGAACAGATTCCGTTGCAAGTAACCGGAAATCCGACAGCTGTTTTATGGACGCCGTCCAATTCGTTGAATACACCTACGGGTACAGATGTGATAGCAAGGCCGGATACCACCACCACCTATATCATTAAAGCCTACCATCATCCCCAATGCCCTGTTTTTGATACGGTAAAAGTGGAAGTGAAAACCAGGCTGAATGTAAGAGCATATCCTGATACCATTTTGTGTTTAGGCGATACGATTCAACTGCATACGGAAGCGGAAAATACATCACTGAATATTACGAAGATTAGCTGGACACCTTCGCCGGCGCTATCGAGTATACATGACCCGAATCCGCTGGCATTTCCAAAATCATCCTCCACCTTTTATGCCGTCTTTGAAAACGGTGCCTGCCTCATGCAAAAATTGCCGGTGCAGGTGGATATAAAGCCACTGCCGACTGTTACCGCCGGGGAAGATCATATCATTATTAAAGGTTCGGATGTACAGATAGATGCAACCTCACCAAATAATGTGTCATATGTCTGGAGTCCCGATTATAAACTATCCTGTTTGGAATGCCAGACTCCGATGGCGTCGCCGGAAACAGATACCAGCTATGTGGTAACGGCCATCAATGAATTTGGCTGTAAGGCAAAGGATATCCTGACCATAAGAGTGATAGAAGATTGTTCCGGTAAAATGGTGTATGTCCCGAACACTTTCTCGCCGAATGGTGACGGTCAGAATGACGTACTCAGGGCATTAGGACCCGGAATTTCATCCGTCAAACAAATAAGGGTATTTAACCGCTGGGGACAATTAATTTTTGAAACCAATGACCCTGAGGTGGGCTGGGACGGAACTTATAAAGGTATGCAGCTGAACCCCGGCGTATATATGTATTATATGGATGTGGAATGTATTAACGGACAAAGAACCATACGCAAGGGAGATGTAACCTTATTGAGATAAAACAGAAACATATTTTTAAGACCCCAAAACCCAATAAAATGAAACATTATATAACCTGGATTATGATCCTGCTCATAGGGTGGCGTGCACAGGCACAGGATATGCACTCTTCGCAGTTTTATGCTGTACCATCCAATATAAATCCCGCTTTCACAGGGTTCATGAATAACGATTACTATGTTGCGGCAACGTATAAAACCCAGTGGCGCAGTATTTCTACACCCTATCAGACGATAAGCGGGAATGCGGAACTTTCGCTGCTGAAAAATAAATTTCCTAATTCTATTTTGGGTGTGGGAATAGCTGTTGTTCACGACAGAGCGGGTTCAACAAATTTCACCAATAATCAGGTGAATCTGAATGTATCGTTTTTGCAGGTGCTGGATGTCAAACGGAATCATATAATTGGAGTGGGGTTTCAGAATGGCATTTCTATGCGAAAATTTGATTTTTCAAAAGCGACTTTTGAAAATCAGTTCAATGGATTTGACGGCTTTGATCCGACATTGGACCCTCTGGAAAACGGGTTGCGAACCAGTCAGGTTGATTATAATCTGGGTATCGGCGGACTTTATTCTTTTGCACCCAAAGAACATACTAATTTCTTTGCAGGCTTCTCAGCTTTCAATCTTACCCGCCCGAACGTATCTTTTTATATTGGTCAGGAAAATCGATTGTTTACCCGCTATGCGGCGTTTACCGGAGGAGAATTTATGCTCAAAAATAACTGGTCGATGCAGCCATCTTTTCTGTTTCAAAAACAAGGCCCGAATATGGAAATTGTTTTCGGCAGTTTTGCTCGATATGGTTGGTTTAAAAACAGGAAGGAAATGTTGGCGCTCAATTTCGGTGCATGGTATAGGGTAAACGATGCCTTGATTCCGGCTGTCAAACTGGAGTATAAAGGTTTCAACGTAACGTTTAATTATGATATTAATGTTTCTAAACTGACAAAAGTAAGCAGATTTAACGGCAGCGGAGAAATATCTATTTCGTATTCGGGAAGGTTATTTAAGGAGCGGGTGAAACCCGTTAAGCCGGTATTCTGTCCGTCGTTTGCATTTTAAAAAAAGAGTCATGCCGGAGAAGATAGGCTTTCATAACCTCAAAGGTCTGTTGTTTCAATTCTTCCAGCTGATTAGACGATAAGCCCGTCGTTATTATTGGGGTTAGATGGGCGATTTCCAAGGTTCCGGGTTGCACCAGCAAGGTGTCAACCCGGTTAATTTTTCGGATATTGGTTAATACTACCGGCAGTATAGGCACCTGCGCTTCGATAGCCAGTTCAAAGGCGCCGTCGTAAAATGGAATGAGCGGATCTTTGGTTCTGTTGCGGGTACCTTCCGGAAAAATTAAAACGGAGATGCCTTGTCTCAGGTCATTCAGCATACGCACTTTGCTTTGATAGCGGGCTTCCTTGCTGCTTCTGTCTACCGGCAGGCACATCAGAGAAAATAATTGTCCCAGACCCGGAATCAATGTCAGTTCTCTTTTTACCAAAGGCTTGGCCGGAACACGCTGCCCGTAAGCTGTTGCCATCATATCGGCCGCATTCACATGGTTGACCACTACAACATATGTCTTGTTCTTATCGATATTTTCGAGGCCTCTTATTTTATAGCGCATTCCCACCAGTACCGACCAGATAAATAGCGCAGAACGGTTAATGATATAGACACCATTGATTTGTTTTTTATACGGCACCAGTTTCAACATCAAATAGCCCATAGCCATGGGGATGGTCAGCAGCATAAAACTTACTACCGTCCAGATGCTATAAAAGAATTTCAGGACTTTCAGCATTTTCAACTCTTTTTTAACCAATTCTAAATTTACTAAAATTAATGGTTCATTTCTATATCTTAAAATGAGATGTCATCGGAATATACCTTTCCGCATGGCAATCGAACAGCAAGTACGGTTGCATTCTCGAGTTATGGAAATTATACCGACTTCTGGTCAACGACAGAAAAGAGTGCAACGCAAGTCTGGGTATGTAATCTGGGTTTCAATTATGCCTCTTTACCGTCAGTATATAACGGAAAAAATTATGGGATATCTGTAAGGTGCCTTAAGGATTGATACAGTTGACTTAATCGGGGAAACGCTAAAATACCCATCTATAATTGCCCTTTTGCAACATTTAATTAATAATTAACGTCTTGTGTATTTATTTGTTAAAGTTTATTTTAACTGAATATGTATTTTTGTTAGTTACGATTTTTATTAAGGTCGTATTCCGTATTTGCGGAACATAAATTGTAAATTGTACACCCATTATGAAAGTATTAAAATTTGGAGGATCTTCTGTAGGTTCTGTTGAAAATATTCAACGTATTATCGGAATTGTACAGAAAGAAAAAGATCAGGGAGAAGACGTCGTATTGGTCTGTTCCGCATTCAGTAAAGTGACGGACCAGTTAATCAATGCGGGAAAACTGGCAGAAAAAAAAGACAATCAAACTTATCTGGAGATATTTGAAAGTTTCAAAGAACGCCACCGGATAGCTATAGAAGCATTGGTTACCGAAGCTGACGTTAAAAAAGAAATGCTGGAAGAGTTTGTCGAAAGCATGGAACGGGTGGAGGATATCCTGAAAGGAATTAACCTGCTGGGAGAACTATCGGATAAAACACTGGCTCAGTTAGTGTCTTATGGTGAGCGTTTCTCTTCTTTCATCGTAGCAGGAGCATTAAAGAGTTCTGGCCTTTACGGAATCTATGTAAATGCAACAAAACTGGTACGCACCGACTCCAACTTCCTTTCTGCAAAGGTCAACTTTGATAAAACCAATAAAAATATCCTTGATTTCTTTGAGGCTATTCACGGTGTAGCGGTAGTTACCGGATTTATCGGCAGCGATGAATATGGAAATGTCACCACATTAGGCCGCGGCGGATCAGATTATACGGCAGCTATCTTCGGTGCCGCACTTAAATCGGATGCTATCGAAATATGGACGGATGTAAACGGCGTATTAACAGCAGACCCGCGCCGGGTAGAACAGGCATTTACCATTCCAACCTTATCCTACAAAGAGGCGATGGAATTGTCCCATTTTGGTGCCAAGGTGATTTATCCGCCCAGCATACAGCCGGCATATATCAGAAATATTCCGTTGATCATAAAAAATACCTTTAATCCCGAACATCCTGGGACATTCGTATCAAAAGATTCCGGAAAATCAAACAATGTCATAAAAGGTATTTCTTCCATTTCAGATATAGCCGTACTGCGTATGGAAGGTACCGGCATGATAGGGGTGGTGGGTATTGCTTCCCGTTTGTTCGGTTGCCTGTCCAGAGCCAGCATAAATATTATCTTCCTGACCCAAGGTTCTTCCGAACATTCCATATGTTTCGGGATTGTGCCGTCGGATATCAAAAAAGCACAAAAATCTGTGGAGGAAGAGTTCAAATATGAAATTCAGAATCGACAGATACAGCCACTGGTGGTAGAAACAGGAAATTCCATTATTGCCGTGATTGGAGAGAATATGTCCAATGTGCCGGGTGTCTCCGCAAAGATGTTTAAAGCATTAGGGAAAAATGGTATTAATGTGAAAGCGATTGCGCAAGGTTCTTCCGAGCTGAATATCACCGCAGTGATTGACAGGCTAAATGAAGCAAAAGCACTGAATGCGCTGCACGAAATCTTTTTTGAGAGTGATGTACATTCCATCAATGTCTTTCTGGTGGGGCCAACGGGATTGATAGGAAAAACATTATTGAAACAAATCAAGAATCAGTTTGAATATCTCAAAAAGGAAAAATCCATTCAGATTAACATCACCGGAATGATTAACTCCAAAAAGTCACTCATTAACAGCAATGGGATTGAGTTGGAAAATTGGGAGGCCATTCTGAATGAGAAAGGCGAAAAGTCCGACCTTGAAACCTTTACCAATAAAATGATTGACCTGAATTTTGCAAATACCGTTTTCATTGACTGTTCAGCCAGCAAAACGGTGGTAGAATTTTATGAGAAATTGTTGAAGAAAAGTATCTCTATCGTTACCCCAAACAAAATCGCGAATACGCTGAGCCAGGAAAAATATATCCGCCTGCGTGAACTCGCCAAGTTATCCAATGCCCGTTTTATGTACGAAACGAATGTGGGTGCCGGATTACCGGTAATCGGAGTATTGCAGTCTCTGATGAATTCAGGGGATAAGATTTTAAAGATAGAAGCGGTATTGTCCGGTACCCTGTCGTTTATATTTAATACCTATAAAGGAGACTTGAAGTTTTCGGATGTGGTGCTGGATGCAAAGGCAAAAGGATTTACGGAGCCCGACCCGCGTGATGATTTATCAGGACTGGATGTGGCCAGGAAGGCGCTGATACTTTCAAGGGATTCCGGTGTGCAGATGGAGCTGACAGATATCAAAGTGGAAAATCTGGTACCCGAAAATTTGAGAGAGGTGGATGTAAAATCATTTCTGGAAAAATTACCGGAGTTGGATGCGTCCTATGAAATCCTGAAAAAAGAAGCCGAAATCAAAGGAAATGTATTGCGCTATATGGCAGTCATAGAAGGGAATAAGGTGGAGATTGTTTTAAAACAGGTGGATAGCAAGCATCCTTTCTACAACCTGAGTGGAAGTGACAATATGATTGTGTTTACTACAGAACGTTATAAAAATAATCCTTTGGTGATTAAAGGCCCCGGAGCTGGTGCAGAGGTTACTGCGGCCGGTGTGTTTGCAGAAATTATCAGTATAGGAAATTATATGGCGAATTAGGAATTTGGAGGAGATAAAATCTCAAATCTGTCTTATGAAAGTAGGAGATAAAATACGAGTTTTCGCGCCGGCAACGGTAGCAAACGTAGCCTGTGGATTCGATGTGCTGGGTTTTGCTATTGATAAACCCGGTGACGAGTTAATTATGGAGATTACAGCGGAGAAAGGCGTGGTGATTGCGGATATTGAAGGAGATGGAGGTGTATTGCCCCGTGATGCACAAAAAAATTCAGCCACTGTTGCCATTCAGGATTATCTGGATTATATAAAAGCGGATTTTGGGTGTAAGATTTGGCTGAAAAAGATGATGCCAAGCGGCAGCGGATTAGGCAGCAGCGCAGCCAGCGCAGTTGCCGGTGTGTATGCCATAAATATGTTGTGCAATGAACGACTGACGAAACAGGAAATGCTTCCATTTTTATTAGATGCGGAAAAAGCTGCATGCGACGCGGCCATAGCGGATAACGTGGCGGCGGGTTTGTTTGGCGGTTTTATTCTCGTCAGAAGTTATGAACCACTGGATATATTGCAGATTCCGGTGCCGGATGATTTATGGTGTGCCGTTATCAATCCACATGTGATAGTTTTGACCAAAGAAGCACGGGAAATTCTGCCGAAAGAGATTCCACTGGCCCATTCTCTTCGACAAAGCGCGAATGTAGGCGGTATGATGGTCGGTTTACTGCGCGGCGATTATGATTTGATTGGCAGAAGCCTGGTGGATTACATTGCGGAGCCATACAGAAGTAAACTGATTCCGGGGTTTTACGAAATGAAACAGGCAGCGAAAGATGCCGGGGCACTGGGCGGCAGTATTAGCGGCAGCGGGCCCAGTGTATTTGCGCTCTGCCACGGAAAAGAAACGGCTTATAAAGCCGGCGATGCCATGAAAGAAGTGATGAATAAGCTGAATATCGGAGCAGATGTATATGTAAGCAAAGTCAATAATCAGGGGCCGAAAGTATTGCCATTAACAGATTAAAATTTTCCTTTATCATACCACGATGAAAGAAAAATAAAATAGTATGAAAGAGTTTTTTTCAAAATATAAAACGGAAGCGCTTATTATCGCCGTCATTCTGCTCGTAATGTTTCTTCCTTATTTTATTATGAGCTCAGGTATTATTACATCCACGGAAAAATTAAAGGAAACAGAAAATATCACGCGTGAGTTGACACCTCTCGTGATTGGCTTGCTTTGCGCCCTGATTGTATATAGAGCAATAAAGAGAAACAGGGAAGAAGATTAATTCTGTCATTCTCTAATCCATTACGTTTAATTAATAATTATGAAATTATATTCCACCAAACATCAGAGTCCGGATGTAGATTTAAAAGAAGCAGTATTGAAAGGACTGCCACCGGATAATGGTTTGTATATGCCGTATGAAATAAATCCGTTGCCGCAGAAATTCTGGGACCATCTGGATAGTTATACGTTCAACGAAATGGCGTATCATATTGCTCACAACTTTATTGGGGAATCCATTCCCGCAGCGGAATTAAATAAAATCATACAACAAGCCTACGATTTTGATGCGCCTCTGATTGAAGTGGGCGATTATTCCGTATTAGAGTTGTTTCACGGCCCAACGCTTGCGTTTAAAGATTTCGGGGCTCGTTTCATGGGACGGCTCATGGGCTATTTTTTACGAAATAATGACAAAGAAGTGAATATTCTTGTAGCCACTTCGGGCGATACCGGCTCTGCCGTAGCGCATGGATTTTTGAATGTAGAGGGTATCAAGGTAACCATTCTATACCCGAAAGGCAAGGTAAGCGATATACAGGAAAAACAGTTTACCACGCTCGGAGCAAATATCATCGCACTGGAAATTGACGGTACCTTTGATGATTGCCAGGCATTGGTGAAGCAGGCATTCCTGGATAAAGAACTGAATGAACGGCTGACATTGTCATCCGCAAACTCTATCAATATTGCACGGTTGATTCCACAGTCGTTTTATTACATCTATGCATACAAACAACTTGACGACAAGAGCCTGCCGCTATATTTTTCGGTTCCTTCCGGGAATTTCGGAAACCTGACCGCTGGTTTGTTTGCAAAAAAAATGGGATTGCCGTTGACTAAAATGATTGCCGCCACTAATTCAAATGATATATTTACCGTTTATCACAGAACCGGAAAATTTGAACCTAAAGCATCCGTGCAAACTATTTCCAATGCGATGGATGTGGGCAACCCGAGTAATTTTGCCCGTATGATGGATATCTACGACAATGACGTGATTAATGTCCGTGATGCTATTGAAGCTTACTCGTACGATAATCAGGAAACGGAAAATTGTATCAAAAACGTGTATGAAAAGTATAACTACTTATTATGCCCGCATACAGCCGTTGGTTATCTGGGATTGGACGAGTATGTCTATGAACATGATTTGAACCCCTTATATATAAACGGTGTCATATTGGCAACCGCTCACCCTGTTAAATTCGGGGAGGTTGTAGAGCCCTTAATAGGCCGTCAGGTAGAGGTGCCTCAACGCCTGCAAAGTATTATTAACGGTAAAAAGTTGTCTGTGCCTATGCCGGCTGACTTCTTAAAATTTAAAGAGTGGTTATTGACGAGGTAGGCGGGAAATGAGAAAATTGTGTTATTTTTAATAAGGCAAATTGTTTCTATGCAAAAAATATCTACACTCCTTTTTTTCTTATTGCTCAGCTTTTCAGTTTTCTCACAAACGAGGTATCTGGATGCCCTTTTTGAATTTACACACCACAGGGATATCCTTTATGGAAGCAATTACGACAACAAAAATCAGCTGACTCAACTGCTGATGGATGTTTATGAACCGGCTGATGATACGGCACAGTTCCGGCCCATTATCTTTTTTATTCACGGAGGTTCGTTTGTCGGAGGCAGCAGAACAGACCAGTCTATCGATAAGACGGCGGAATATTTTTCGCGGAAAGGATATGTGACAGCTAATATTGAATACAGAGTGGAGCAAACAAATATCATTTCCCCTTTTCTGAATTTCGGAGATGTCTATAACTGGTATCGCGCCATTGGAAGAGTGACGCAGGATATTAAAGCAGCTATACGCTACATTAAAAAAGATGTGGCGACGAATAATAATCAATACAAAGTGGACACCACGAAAATATTTTTATACGGCTCATCCGCCGGTGCCATCGGGGCGCTCCATGCTGTCTATTTAGATGATACCACCGAGATGGCGCCTTTGTTTAAAGCAGCCTATAAAGATTTGGGTGGGTTGGACGGAAATAGTGTAAACCCTGGCTATTCCATGAAAGGAATAAAAGCAGTGGTGAGTTGCAGCGGTGCGTTGGAGAATGTTAATTATATCAATAATAATACGGATATCGCTTATCTCGCCTTTCACAACAATCCGGATTTGACGGTGCCGTTTGATATGGGATGTTTCGTTACCGTTGCCTGTCATTTGGGTTATTTTTATGGAGCGAACAGGATATATCCCAAAGCCAGAAGCCTCGGTATAAATGCCGAATTTTATCCTATCAATAAATTAGGTCATCCGGTAGATGCTGTTGCTGATGAGACGACACACGCATTAGTCTTGCAAAAAACAACTGATTTCTTATACCGTATTCTGAACCCGGGAGTGGTTTCATCGGTTCGCCCTGATAGCTGGAAACAGCTCGAATTATTTCCCAATCCGTCTAGTGGTTCGTTCTCTGTTCAGATTCCAAAGGATATTCAGTACAAATCAGTTACATTGGAAATCTTGAATATTGAAGGGCAATTGGTGTATTCTGCAGTCAGCAGGAATAAAGAAAAAATAGATGTGAGTGCGCAGCTTCCGAACGGTTTGTATCTGCTAACACTAAAGACAGATACTCAGAATTATCTCTCTAAAATTAATATCGTTCACTAAACGAATTATTGCTCTTTCAGTTTTATCATTGGCGCCGTTACGGGATTGATGATGCCGGTATCACCATGTGGAAACCTGCAGGAGTAGTTCCTGAACTTTTTAGGTTTGGTTTTGTAGCGAGGGTCGGGACGGTAGTAGTCGGAGGAAATTATCTGGGCACCACTTTCAAAGGCTTTCATCATCTGAGTATAATCGCCGCTTCTGTTTTGTTTGTTGGGATTGTCAGCCCTTGTCCGGATTATATATCCTTTCTGAACAGCCGCTTTAATTTCCTTCTCCTTTTCAATAGGGTCTTCATATTTTATAAATGCAGCTTCCGGATTGCCTTCTTTTGAAAACGTAAACATCAGCCTGCCTTCCAGATTCGGATGTCCGATTAAATAAGGTTTATCCGATTTTTCCATGGTGATAAAAATAAACTTACCGCGTGCTTCTCCAATACTGGGCCAGTTGTTCGCGGCAACGGCTTCGCTGAGTGTATTAAAATTTCCTCTTACCATATCCGGCGTGATTATTTTGTCGGGATGGTCGCCAAAAATTGCTTTTATTTCTGTATCGATATCATCACACAATGCAGGGGTGAAGGGGATAGCTTTTGCGAAGTGTAATTTTTTTAACGTAGATGCTATAGTTTCTTCCTTTCCTTCAATTAATATAAAAATTGGTAAATGTGTCGGATGCACGTCACTCCATTTTTTTAAATCTGCCAGCATACTTTTGAATGTGTAATACCGTGTATTATAATCGATGTCCGGGATATGCATAACCTTGAATCCGGGCTCTTTGAGTGCCGCAATACCGGATGCTTTCGGCTTACCTAACAGGTTATTTTTTTTTCTGTAATAAAATTGTCCGCCATGAGGGTCGGGATAGATGTCAATCTCAAAACTTCGGAGATGGAAAGAGTCCAGTTGTAGTTGTAAGGGTTCATGCTCATAATCCAGTTCATGCGGGTCATATTCTTTTGGTAAAATGCCGCTCAGCCCTTTCAGAAAATTTAGTACAGGTTTATTTGCCCGCAGATGATAGCTGTTGTGGCTGCCAATAATTTGCAGTTGATTAATCTTTAAGGAGTCAATATTTACTGATGGTTGCCCATATCCAAAATGAAAGGATATCAGGATAATGAAAACAAAAATCGGATAACGCATGTGTAGCATACCTCTAAATTAACCAGAAATTCAGAAAAAATGTTATTCGGCAATTTTCCCAATCCCTTTCTTGTCGGCGGCACTCACCGGATTAATTCTGGCCAGATCGCCATTTGGAAACTGGCATTTGTAATTAGTAAATTTAGTTGGTTGCGTTTCATACCGAGGGTCCGGCCTGTAGTAATCTGTTGAGATAATTTGTCCGCCGCTGCGGAAGGCTGCTTCCTGATTAGCATAACTGCCTGTTCTGTTTTCACCATTCGGGCCATCGGCTCTGGTGCGGATGATATAACCTGCTTCTACGGCGCTTTTAATTTTTGTCTCATCACCGGCAGCATCATTGTATTTTAAAAAAGCACTTTCCGGTGTCCCCGGATTATCCATATATAAAAACATAGCCCTTCCCTGAAAAGACGGATGCCCCTGCAGGTACTCATTGTCTCCTCCGCCTTCCATGACGAATACAAACTTGCCTCTGCTTTCCCCTATGGTAGGCCAGCTGGCGGCGAGTACAGCTTCTTCTAAGGTAGCGAAACTGCCTCTCACTTTGTCAGGCGTTATTACTTTATCCAGTGCGTCGCCAAAAACACTTTTAATTTCCTTGTCTATATCATCGCATAAAGCCGGTGTAAATTTTATGGCAGTGGTAAATCCTAAAAATCCGAGTATATCGCCTACGGTAGACTCTTTAGTCTCGATGTGCAGGAAAATAGGAATATGATTCGGGTGTGCATCCGACCAGGTTTTTAGAAACTGCAATGCGCTTTTAAACGTATAGAAGTGCGTTTCGTAATCGATATCCGGAATATGCAACACCTTAAAACCGGGTTGTTTTAACTCATCGACGCCGGAAGCTACCGGAAGTTGTGCAAACAAATTACCCTGTCTGTTATAAAATCTGCCTCCTGAGGGGTCGGCATACAGGTCGATTTCAAACCCTCTCATCTGATAAATATCCAATTGGTCTTCAAAGGGTTCATGATAATAATCAAGGGCTTCCACCTTGTATTCTGCAGGCAGCAAGAAATTAATATTACTTAAAAAAGAAAACAGATTGTTCGGCATATGTTTATGGTAGCTGTTGTGGCTTCCTAAAATCTGTATCTGATTTAGTTTTAATTTATTGATTTCAGTCTGATCGGGAATGTTTGTATTGCTTTCTTTTGTACAACCGGCAATAATCCAAGTGAAAAAAAGTAGATAGATGTATGTTTTCATAGTGAAAATTCAAAGAGAATAAAGATAGTAAACTTTATTCACAAGGGAACATTCGGAAAATAAAAAAAGCGCCCGTTAGGCGCTTTAGAACTATTTTAGTCTGCTCATAAATTAGACTGCAATCTTATATTCAAGTTGTATCAAATTCATGGTAAACGCAACTTTTTTAACACATTATTTTTGAGGTAATAACAACTCGCGGATATATTTGACAGGGGCACTGCCATAACCCAGAAAGGCTTCGTTAAACTGCTTTACAGTATATGTGTCCCCTTTCGCTTTTTTATACTCATCTCTCAGCTGCATAATTTCATGAAACCCGGTAAAATAACTGCAAAGTTGTACGCTGGTTAGTGTAGCCCGTTTCCATTTTCCCTCCGCTTCCGCCTGTTGCTGAAAGCCATGGTTGACCATCAGGTTCATTGCTTCCTCTTTGTTCATGTTTTTGGTATGGATACTGATGTCCAGAATGGTATTACAAACAGCCCTCAAGTTCCATTTGTAGTACATTAGCCACATTTCCGGTTCATTGTTGCCATATCCGTTTTCCATCATCATATATTCCGAGTAAACGGCCCAGCCTTCTATCATGGCGCCGTTTCCTAAGATGGATTTAATCATGGAAGGAGACTTATTGCTGTAAATTAATTGCACATAATGGCCGGGTATAGCTTCATGGATATTCAGGATTTGAAGAATATAATGGTTATACTCTCTCAGGTAACTTTCTGCACGCTCTGCGCTCCATCCCTCCAGAGTGCCTACATTGTAGTACGCGGTTCCATTTTTCTCATACGGCCCCGGTGAACTCATGGAGGCGCCGGCAACACCGGCCATATATCCGGGCTCTTTCCGCACTTTCAGCGGTTTCGCAGGATCCATATACACCAGGTTTTTTTCTTTTACAAAAGCGGTTAGTTCAGGCAACTGTTTTTCAATTTCCTGTTTGAAATTTTCCGGCTTGACGTGATAAACGGAGATGGTATCAATTACTTTTTTTATCAATACCAGTTTGTCTTTTGGCATTGGCTCATTTCCAAAGTATTTTGGCCAAAGTTTTGCAGCAATCTTTCCCATTTCGGCGTGCAGGTAGTCTTTTCGGCTCAGGGCAGCTTCAAATATTTCATTGGAAGAATATCTGCTCTGCAAATCAAAATTGAATTTTTGGGCATATAAATCTGCACCCAGTCTGAAACTTCTGGGAAAATCATTTTTAAACGATTTCAGAAAACTGATATAACCGCGGATGGCTTCCGAGGCTTCTTTTCCTCTTTTGAGGTAGGCATCTTCTGTTTCCGGATAAAATTTCATTGCCTTCACAGAATCAACAAAATCAGTTTCAAACAAAGATAATGCTCCTTCGTTTTGGTCAATAGCCAGTTGCAGATGCTCTGCTGTAGGATTCTTGATGTTTTTTTGAGCGGCCGCATAGTAGGCCGGCACATTCTTCAGTTTGAGGTAAAAAAACGATAATCTTGTTTTTAAAGGAGCGTAATTTTCAGATAATATATACGAAAATGACGCGCCGATATTGTAGTTAGAAGGATCCCATTCATGGGATTTCAGTGTTTCGATATCCCATCTTATTTTTTTCAGGAAATTCTCCATCAGATAATAGTCGGTTTTGTTGGCGCCGGTTAATTGATCAACAGGGAAACTTTTTAATTTTTTAAGCTCCACATCAGAAAAAGACAATTCTTTAGCGCGTTGGATGTCGGTTGGTGCGTAGAGGATGCTGTCATACTGGTGATAGCCTATCATGGTCGCCCAGTCAGGGTACATTTTCCATAACCTTTGTATGAATCCGACTTTATAGTTATTATATAATACGTTTTTAGAAGGGGGTTTTGAACCGGAAAATGACAGTAAAATGTTTAAAAAAATGACGAAGAAAAGACTTATCTTTCTCATAAGTGGAATTTAGTGTACAAAAATACAAATTCATTTCATTAATCTTAATTTAAAACACAGCACTCGTCAGTAGGCAGATGTTTTTGTAAATTTGAGTAGATGTTACCTGTACTGCACTTATTTCATCACCTTTTTCATCACTCCCGATAGGAGTGTGTGATTATTTTTCAAATCATTTATATTTCCTGTTTTATTAATATTCAAACAAGTAAATTTGTAGTATGCAACGATTAAAACTCGCTATACAGAAAAAAGGAAGACTGAGTGATGATTCCATCCAGTTGATTCATGAATGTGATATTTCATTCCCGAACAGTTCCGGGAAACTGGTTACATCCGCCTATGATTTTCCGGTAGATATTTTATTTCTGCGCGATGACGATATTCCGGATTATGTGCAGGATGGAGTAGCCGATATAGGTATTGTAGGGGAAAATGTATTGGTGGAATCTGATAAACAAGTGGATGAGGTGCTGAAAATGGGTTTCGGGAAATGCCGCTTGTCCTTAGCGGTTCCGAGAAACCTTGATTTTAAATCGATAAAAGACCTCGAGAGTAAATCAATTGCCACTTCTTATCCGAGGATCTTACAGCGTTACCTCGATACAAATGATGTTAAAGCGGATATTCATGTAATCAGCGGTTCCGTAGAGATTGCACCAGGCATCGGTTTAGCAGACGCTATCTGTGACATTGTTTCTACCGGTTCCACTTTGTTGAGTAACGGATTGAAAGAAGTGGAACAGATTTTTCATTCAGAAGCGGTATTGATAAAGAATAAGCATTTGTCTGACGAAAAAAATGACATCCTGCACCAGTTGTTGTTTCGCATTGAGGCCGTAAAAAGAGCACAAAAAAACAAATATATTTTATTGAACGCGCCCAATGAAAGCTTGGAAAAGATAATCTCATTATTGCCCGGTATAAATTCTCCGACAGTACAGGCGCTGGCTAAAGATGGCTGGAGTTCGGTACATTCCGTTATTACGGAAAAAGATTTCTGGGAAAAAATTCAGCAACTGAAAGATGCAGGTGCAGAAGGTATCCTGGTGATGCCGATTGAAAAATTAATTTATTAAGTTAACCACTCTCACAAGCTGAGAGATAAAAGGGATGAAATTATGCAATTTATAAAATACCCTTTAAGAGAATCCTGGGGCGAACTGCTGAAACGACCCACAACTTCCTTGGAAGAAATTGAAGGAAGAGTGATTCCTGTTTTGCAGGATATTAAACAGCGGGGCGATGAAGCGCTGAAAGCGTATACTGAAAAATTTGATGGAGTACAGCTGGATAGCATTGCTGTTTCTGAACAGGAAATTTTACAGGCTGTCAGTGAGGTTTCTCCGGTATTGAAAGAAGCAATACAAACCGCCAAAAGAAACATAGAGCAATTCCATGTATCACAACAACAGCCTTTGGAAGCCGTTGAAACGATGCCGGGTGTACATTGCTGGAGAAAATCCGTCGCCATTGATAAGGTCGGATTATATGTACCCGGTGGTACGGCGCCATTATTTTCTACGGTGCTGATGCTGGCCGTTCCTGCTAAGATAGCAGGCTGCAAGGAGGTGGTGTTGTGCTCCCCGCCGGATAAAAACGGGAATATCCATCCTGCGATTATTTATACCGCTCATTTGTGCGGCGTGACTAAACTATACAAAATCGGAGGCGCTCAGGCGATAGCGGCAATGGCTTACGGCACAGAATCTGTTCCGCAGGTACACAAGATCTTCGGCCCGGGTAATCAGTATGTGACGGCTGCAAAACAATTAGTGAACAAAGAGGGGATAGCCATTGATATGCCGGCCGGTCCCAGTGAGGTGCTGGTTATTGGCGATGATGAGTCCCGCCCGGATTTCATTGCCGCTGATTTGCTGTCGCAGGCGGAACATGGCATAGACAGCCAGGTGTTATTCGTTACGACGGAGGAAGCCTATCTGAATTTAGTGCACTTCGCAATAGATCAGCAATTACAGAATCTGCCAAGAAAGGAGATTATACAGCAAACTTTAGTGAACAGTAAACTGATAGTCGTAAAAGATATCGAAGAGGCTATTGAATTGAGCAACTACTATGCGCCGGAACATTTAATCCTGCAGACGAGAAACGCAGAACTGCTGGCTGAAAAAGTGGTGAATGCGGGTTCTGTCTTTATAGGACATTATGCACCGGAAAGTGCCGGAGATTATGCCAGCGGCACCAATCACACGTTGCCGACAAACGGACATGCGCGTGCATACAGCGGCGTTTCTTTGGATAGTTTTGTCAAAAAAATCACGTTTCAGCAAATCACTAAAGAGGGATTACAGCAGCTTGGAGAAACAATAGAAGTGATGGCAGCCAATGAGCAGTTGGACGCACATAAAAATGCCGTTACGATTCGGTTGAGAAGTTAAAAGGTAATAGTTGAAGGTTATGTGGGATTAAAAACCTGTAACGAATAACGATAACTAATGAAAACAACAATAAACATTAAAAATCTGGTTTGTCCTCATATCCTCACGATGCAGGCATATTCCTCCGCACGGATGGAATATGAAGGAAAAGAAGGGGTGTTTCTGGATGCGAATGAAAACAGTTTAGGTTCGGTTACGGATGAATTGCATAACCGGTATCCGGATCCGCTGCAAACGGATTTGAAGATTGAACTGGCCCGTTATGAACAATTACATACCGATCAGATTTTTCTGGGCAATGGAAGTGACGAATGCATCAATGTCCTGATTCAATGTTTTTGTATTTCCGGTAAGGATAAGGTGATGATTTTTCCGCCGTCGTTTTCCATGTACGAACATGCTTCGCATGTCATGAATATAGGCATAAAGGAGGTCTTGCTGCAGGAAGAAACCTTTCAGTTAAGATTGGATGAAATTAAAAAAGTAATGGAGTCGGAACAGGAAAAATTGAAGTTGATTTTTATATGTTCACCGAATAATCCGACTGGTAACCTGATAAATGAAAATGATATTGAGGAGTTGCTGAGTGTGTTTAAAGGATTGGTGGTAATCGACGAAGCCTATCAGGATTTTGCCGGCAACAGCAGCTGGACGGAACGTTTGGATGAATTTCAGAATCTGGTGGTGATAAAAACCTTCTCGAAAGCATGGGGCATGGCGGACGCGCGTCTCGGGATGTTGTTTGCGAATCCTGAAATTATCCATTACATGAACGTCATAAAAATGCCGTATAATGTCAGTCAGCATACCATTCAGCTGGCATTGGAAGCGTTGCGGAAAAAAGATAAGAAAGAATCGTTTATCAGAGAATTACTGGAGGGAAGAGCCATGCTGGAAAGGGAGATGCAGAAAATTCCATTTATTGAGAAGGTATACCCGTCGGATACCAATTTTATCCTGTTTAGGGTGCCGGATGCCAATGGCTTATACCAGTATCTGTTAGGGCAGAAAGTGATTGTCCGCAACAGAGATAAAGCACCTTTGCTAAAAGGATGTCTGCGTGTGAGTGTAGGTACGAAGGAAGAAAATGAAAAATTTATTATAGCATTAAAAAACTACAAAGCTTAATTTTAGTCTATGCAAAAAGTATTATTTATCGACAGAGACGGAACGCTGATCGTGGAGCCAAAAGACAATTTTCAGACGGACAGTTTTGAGAAGTTGCAGTTTATTTCCAATGCCATTTCATCCCTGAAGAAAATAAAAGAAACTACTGATTTTATTTTTGTCATTGTGACCAATCAGGATGGATTAGGCACGAAATCATTCCCTGAAAAGAAGTTTTGGGGGCCGCATAATCTGATGATGGATATCTTCCGAACGGAAGGTGTTGAATTTGCGGAAGTTTGTATCGACAGAAGTTTTGCCAGAGAAAATCTATCCACGAGAAAACCAAATACCGGTTTATTGACACATTACATGAACAATCCAATGTACGATTTGCAAAAATCGTATGTGATTGGCGACCGTCTAACGGATATTCAATTGGCAAAAAACTTGGGATGTAAAGGTATTCTGTTGGGCAGAAGTGCGGATAAGACGGATGATAATAAATTAAACTTCGGTGAGCTAAAAAAAGTGATTGCGCTCAGAACAAATAAATGGGAAGATATTGCCGCTTTCTTAACATGTCCACCCAGAATAGCAGTTATTCACCGTAATACTAATGAAACAAAAATAAATGTGACGCTAAACCTCGACGGAACCGGCAAGGCTTCCATAAAAACAGGGTTGGGTTTTTTTGATCACATGCTGGAACAACTCTCCAAACATTCCGGTTGTGATTTAGAAGTGAAAGTCAAAGGAGATTTGCATATTGATGAACATCATACAATTGAAGATACCGCTATTGCACTCGGAGAGGCCTTTCATAAAGCATTAGGAAATAAAAGAGGTATCGCCCGCTATGGATTCCTCCTGCCAATGGATGATGTGCTGGCACAGGCGGCTATCGACTTTTCAGGCAGGCCTTGGCTAGTCTGGAAAGCAACATTTAAACGGGAAAAAATAGGAGACACACCGACGGAATTATTTTTCCATTTCTGGAAATCTTTTTCTGATGCCGCGAAATGTAACCTCAATATAAAAGCAGAAGGCGAAAACGAGCATCACAAGATAGAAGCCATCTTCAAAGCAGTTGCAAAATCTATAAAAATGGCGGTAAAACGGGATGGAAATGAATTGCCAAGTACAAAAGGGATACTTTAGATTCCCGAATTCTCAGTGAAACTGCCCGAATTCTCATTTGGTTGATTTGCTTTTCATAGAATAAGTTATTTTTATTCAAGATGCCTTTTGAATTGATTTTTATCAAGATTTTTGCTATTTTACAATCATTTATATATTCAATTGTTTAAAACATACGTTCAGGAAATTAACCCTGAAATGGGATATTCTTTATTTGCAGCATGTCACTATGAGTAAATATTTAAATGTTCTTCTTTTTTTTATGATAAGTTTTAACGGCTTTTCTCAGGCACGACTGATTTTGAATAATGGCGGTATTGTTAATATTACGAACAATGCATTTGTAGTAATTGATAATCCGAATACAAATGCAATAACAAGAAATACAGCAGGACATATCATTTCCGAAGGCGAATTCAATCGCGTAAAATGGAATATTGGTACGACTGCCGGTACATATATTCTTCCATTTGGCATTGGTGCTGCAGAATATTTACCGGTGAGCCTGACAACTTCAGGTGCTTCAGGTGCCTCAGGCAGCCTTACTTTTGCTATGTATCCTGTTGGTTCCTGGTTAAACTCTGCGAACCTTCCAACAGGTGTTACCAACTTTGTAAATAATTACAGTACTGATAATTCAGCATTTGCCATTGACAGATTTTGGAGAATTCAGCCTTCCGGATATACTGTAAAACCGGCACTTGACAATTTGGTTTTTACATATAGGGATATAGAATGGTCGGTGGCGAGCAACAATATAATGGAGTCAAATCTGATAGCGCAACGTTATAATGATTCTTTGAATTCATGGGACGATTATATGCCCGGTACTGTAACCAATACAATAAACAACACTTCGACGGTTGCCGCTCTGCCATCAGCGGAATTATTTACCTGGTGGACATTAGTAGATAACAGGTTTATTCTTCCCATAGAATTAATATCTTTTTCCGCTCTGTGCAGGGATAGTTATGTGTTCATCGATTGGCAAACGGCATCCGAATACAATAATCATTCTTTTGTGGTGGAGAGGTCGGCTGACGGGGAGCATTTTGATGTAGTCGGACAAGTCAACGCAACGGGAAACACTAACACCACTCAGTATTATAGTTTACAGGATAATCAGCCCTTGAAAGCGAAATCCTATTATCGCCTAAAACAGGTGGATGAAGAAGGAAATTATTCTTACTCATCCATAGTGGTGACGGATTGTAAACAGGTAAATGCAGCTCAGTCACAGCTTTTAATTTACCCCAATCCTGCTTCTGATATGCTGACTATAGATATTAAAAATATAAAAGGGAAAAAGACTTTTGTCATCTATAGCGTATTAGGGCAGGAAATGCTCCAGAAACAAATTACTGGAGAACAAGAGGATGTTCGGGAAATAGTAGATGTTGCTGCATTGGCGAATGCCACTTATTTGCTTCGTATAGATGTGAATGAGGAGTTATATCAGGTTATAAAATTTGTAAAGAAATAAATACTATGTTATGATAAGAAATTATCTGTTGATGTTGTACTTGACAATAAGTACAGCCTCTTTTGGACAAAACGTTGGCATTAACGCCACAGGTGCGGCACCGGATGTATCATCAATGTTGGATGTAAGCGCAGCCAATAAAGGAATACTGATTCCGCGAGTTGCGCTAACGGCTACAACCGATGTTGCTACCATTACATCTCCTGCCACGAGTTTGCTGATATATAATACTGCTACAGCGGGTGTATCTCCTAATAATGTGACACCCGGGTTTTATTTTTTTAACGGAGTGCAGTGGATAAAATTTCAGGCGAGCAACACTATCGACTGGAACCTGTCCGGAAATGCCGGAATAACACAACCGGCGGTACCAGGTACTTACGGAACCTCAACTATTGCTGTTACGGAAAATTTTCTAGGTACAACGGATGCAAAGGATGTGGTCATCGGTACGGATAATAAGGAACGATTAAGAATAAAACAAACTACAGGAAATGTTGGTATAGGAACAGCGACACCTGCCAATACACTTCAGGTTGTAGGCAACGCAAGCATAGGATCGTCTTCCAATAATGTTAGTGGAACAAATTCAGTCGCAGCCGGTAGCGGAAACACCATATCCAATTCCTATTCATTTGGCGCTGGAGGGCAGGGAAATACCATTACCGGACAAAATGATATAGTGGGTGGTTATTTATCCCGCGTTCAGGCTGACCATTCCATTGTTGTTGGTTATACGGATACTTCAACAGCCAGTGCAACCGGTGTGTTTGGTTTTGGCAATAAAGTTTCCGGGTTTACCGGTTTTGCTACAGGTGACAGAAATAAAGTCAGTGCTTCCAATGCTTTTGCCAGTGGCTTTTCAAATAATGCGAATGGCGATGGTGCCATTGTTGCGGGACAAAATAATACCGCCGCATCGTATGGAGAAGCAGTCTTTGGCTTGAATTCTACAAATTATTCAGCTTTGGGCACCGGAAGCACCTTTAATGCGGCTGACCGTATTTTTAATATTGGCAATGGTGCCAGTTCAGGTACTCCTTCAGATGCATTTACCGTCTTAAAGAATGGCAGGGTGGGTATTAACAACAGTTCGCCCAATGGCACCAGTAAGCTGGATATTACAGCAACTGATAAAGGATTATTAATACCGAGATTGTCTTTAACGGCTACTAACTCAGCTTTACCCTTAACTAAGGCAGACGGAGCAGCAGCAGCAACAACAGATTTAGCGACGAGTTTATTAGTGTACAATACCAATGCAGGTATCACTGGTACCGGAGCAAATGGTGCCGGGTTCTATTATTGGAATGGGTCACTTTGGGTGAATTTGTTATCGGGCAGTATACCACAAGACCATGACTGGTATGAAGTCGGAACGACCACTGCACCGGATAATATAAACGATTCTATGTATCATATGGGATATGTTGGTATAGGAATTAATGCACCTGTTTATCCGCTTCAGATAGTTACATCAACAAACAATACTGTATCTAATATTACATCAACTACAAATTCAGGTTCAGTTAAAAAAGGATTAGAAGTTAAGATGAATGATCAGGGTGCAGGTAATTCAACAGCTATAAATACAGACTTGTCAGCTTCAACTGCAACTGGTGAAAAGACTGTTTTATATGGAGCAATAAATAATAATTCAGCCTCTACTATCTATGGAACACAGATATATAGTAGCGGATCCGGAAATGGTGCTGAGGCAGGTCATTATTACAGCACGGTTAATACAGGTACAGGGATAAAGTCTGCTTTTAAAAGTGATTTTATAGCACCGGGCAGCGGTCCAAATTACGGATTAAACAACTCCTTTGCCAGTAACAGCGGTTCCAATACAGGGGTGTATAATACTTTTAACAGTAACGCCGTTTTTAATATCGGTATGAATAATACTTTTACCGGAGCCGGAAATGGGGATGTATGGGGATTATACAATAATGTGACAAATACCGGAAGTGCAAAACATATTGGACTAATAAACAATCTTGCAGGTACTGGAAATGGCAGAAGATATGGTGTTTCTACCCTTATTTCATCAGCAGGCAGCGGTGACCAGTATGGAACAGAAAATGTTTTTCAGGGAAGCAGCACCGGCAGTCAGTATGGTCTTTATAATCTTTTCTCCAATGCAGGTACAGGGCTTATTCTTGGAGTTGGAAATAGTATTGGAAATAGCAGCAATGGAGCACATATTGGAACATCAAATTCAATAAATGGAAATGGTACCGGAAATAATATGGGTACCTATAATATATTGTCTAAAACGAATACGGGAGATCAATACGGCACAAGAAATGAAATTTACGGTGATGGAAATGGGATTCATTACGGAACTCATAATTATATCAGCGGTACAGGAACAGGCAACAAGTATGCCTCGTACGATACCATTCCTGTATCTACAATTGGACGAAACTTTGGTGTATTATCTTCTGCCTTAGATACCTTAAATGATTACGCAGGTTTTTTCAGGGGAAAATTGTCAGTAGGAATGGATTACACCAATAATTATGTATTGCCAACCACACGTGGTACCAACGGGCAAATTATGCGTACAGACGGGAGTGGTAATGTTTCCTGGGTAAGTGTGGCATCAATTATAGATACTGTTGGATGGCTTACCAGAGGAAATACAGGTACCGATACGGCAATAAACTTTTTAGGTACTAAAGATGATATGCCTCTGCGCTTTAAACTAAACAATAACTGGGCTGGACAATGGGATGCAAAAAATGGAAATTATTTTATAGGAAAAAACTCAGGGGTTAAAAATACGACTGGTTATGATAATATAGGAATTGGTGACCACCCTCTATACTCAAATACAACAGGATATAATAATATTGCTGTAGGGGATAGTGTTTTATTATCTAATATAAGCGGTGTTGGAAATATAGCAATAGGCAACCGGATTTTATTATCTAACATATCAGGAAGCGTCAATTTTGCTATAGGTAATGATGTGTTATATAATAACACAAGTGGAAGGGAAAATACCGGATTGGGTCTAAGAACTTTATATTCTAATACAACAGGACGTTATAATATAGCTAATGGTTCATCCGCACTATATTCTAATACAACAGGAAACTATAATATTGCCATTGGTGATAGTACTTTATTATCAAATACCACGGCGTCTAATAATATTGGGTTGGGTTATCAGGCACTATTTTCAAATACAACCGGTTATGATAATATAGCATCTGGTGATCATGCATTATATTCCAATACAATTGGTTATCATAATATTGCATTAGGCGATAGTGCTTTAATTTCTAATACTACTGGTGGTCATAACATTGCTTTAGGCGATAATTCATTGAGCAAACAAATATCTGGGTACGATAATATTGCTATTGGGGAAAGTAGTTTATATAACAATACGAATGGCATTGGAAACATAGGCATTGGAAGTAGCATTTTTTGTACAGGCGATAATAATATTGCATTAGGTAACTTAAGTGGCAGTAGTTTCGGTGATTATAATATATATTTAGGATACAGAACAGGATCAGCTCAATCACATAAAAGCATTTTTGTAGGATATGATGCTGTATCTTTACAGAATAGTTCCTTAAAAGATATATCAATTGGTAATTATGCATTGTATTGTCATGCCTTTGATAGTAGGCAGAATATTGCTATTGGAGATAGCGCAATGAGTGGTGGTATTAAGGGTGGTTTAGTTGGTTATACGCCATATTCAATTTCTAATAATATCGCAATAGGAACGCAAGCATTATTAAATGTTTCTGATGCAAAGACTGGTACAATTTCTAATAATATAGCCATCGGTTACCAAACACTAATGAATGACACAGCAGATAATAATATTGGAATTGGATATCAAGCTTTACGTTCAAATACTTTAGGCGTTAATAATGTTGCAACAGGTTATCAAACATTGCGGTCTAATACAACTGGTAATTATAACATTGCAACCGGTTATCTTACCTTGTATAATAATATAGATGGAAATTACAACATCGCTAATGGCTATCAGGCTTTGTATGCCAATAGTTCCGGTGAATATAACATTGCCAGCGGCTATATTGCTTTAACCAGTAACAATATCGGCAATAATAATGTGGCACTCGGCAGGCGCGCTTTAGAAGTAAACACTTCCGGAAACAATAATATTGCCATCGGTGCACGTGCTTTAGAAGCCACCACTACTACAGATTATAATACTGGCATAGGTGCCTTTGCCTTGCAAACACCAAGCACCGGCTCTAATAATACAGCTCTTGGCTATAGTGCAGATGTAAGTCTTGTTACGGCTACCAACGCAACAGCATTGGGTTTCAATGCAACCGCATCCGCTTCTAACTATGTACGTGTAGGAAACACAGCAGTTACCAGTATTTTTGGTGCAGTGGCGTTTAATACTTCAGATGCAAGATTTAAAACGAATATTAAAAACAATGTACCCGGATTAGATTTTATTCTAAAATTAAAACCGGTGACCTATCATTTTGAAAAAGCAAAATACAGTTTGTATATCGGCGAAAAACAAGATGCTGAGTATGTAAAACAATTAAAAGCACAGGATGCTGAAAACAAAACAAGTTCCGGTTTTATTGCACAGGAAGTGGAGCAGGCAGCTAAAGAATTAAACTACGATTTTGACGGTGTATACAAACCGCAAAACGATAAAGATACTTACGGTTTAGGCTATCAGCAGTTTGTAGTACCTTTGGTAAAAGCCGTGCAGGAACAACAAAAAATTATTGAACAACAAAATGAGAGCATTGAACTGCTTAAGCAGCAGATGGAAGATCTAAAACAATTGATTAAAACTAAATAAATTTGTTTTTTAATTTTCATTGTATATATTTGTACTATGACAGTAAACAAATTTTGGTGGTGGAACGGCAAACGGCAATAGGCGTGTACTAATTCTATAACCAAATGTATTATATTAGCTCGCCTTAACAGCGGGCTTTTTTTATGATAACATTGATATAGCATAGAAATTTAATCAATGTATTAACCGCAGAAGGTTTAGGTTTATGAAATTCACAGCAATAGCTGTAAAATGAACGAAGCGTAGCATTTAGCATTTGCGTTCATTTTATCAGCGGTTAAAAATCTTTCTGAAAAAGATTTTTAAATTGCCTTGAATTTCATAAATGCTTTTTGGTTACTTTTTGGCATCAAAAAGTGACAAAAGGTAAAATCTATATTGTGTACTAGATTACAGATAGGATAATAAAAAATGATGTATACTTTCAATACCACCCATAAAAAAATAATCTCCGATATGCTCACGCCGGTAAGTATTTACTTACGCCTGCGTGCAAAATTTAAAAATTGTATTCTACTGGAAAGCTCCGATTACCACGGCGATGAACATAATTTTTCCTATATCTGCTTTCAGCCAGTTGCAGGCTTCAAAGTGGAGAATGATACTTTCAGCGCAAATTATCCTGAAAAAAAAACAGAAGAAATTTCTTTGAAAGAAAATAAATTAACAGATTGTATTAATTCATTTATTCAACAATTCAATAATTCTTCAACTCTACAATTATCAATTATCACCAACGGCCTCTTCGGTTATATGACCTACGATGTGGTTCAATATTTTGAAGATATACAACTGAATAAACCTAAGCCTAAGATTCCGGTTGCCCAATATTTTTGTTATCAGTATATTATTGCCTTCAATCATTTTAATCATGAATTGTTTATTATAAAAAATGAAGTGGAGGGATTTGAAAATGATAAAACAACCTTAGATGAAATAGAAAGTATCATCAAATTCAAACCATTACAACTGGATAATTTTGCTGCTGAAAGCGAGAAAACATCAAATTTGACGGATGCGGAATACATGGAGATAGTTAACAAAGGAAAACAGTCTTGCTACAGAGGTGATGTTTTTCAGATTGTGTTATCTCGTCAGTTTCAACAAAAATACCGCGGAGATGATTTTAATATTTACCGCGCGTTGAGAAGTATCAACCCTTCTCCATACTGTTTTTATTTTGATTTTGGAGATTTCCGTTTAATGGGCTCATCGCCGGAAGCACAACTGGTGATAAAAAATAATAAAGTCACTATACATCCGATTGCCGGCACCTTCAGACGAACCGGTGATGACATCAAAGATGCCGCCTTGGCGCAGCAGTTAGCCGATGACCCGAAAGAAAATGCCGAGCATGTGATGCTGGTGGATTTGGCCAGAAATGATTTATCGCGCGGAGGGAAGAACACCAAAGTGGAAGTGTACAGGGAAGTGCAGTATTATTCTCATGTCATCCATCTGGTGTCTAAGGTTACTGCAGAGATAGACAGTACATCGGATAAGATAAAAATTATAGGAGATACTTTTCCGGCAGGTACCTTGAGCGGCGCACCCAAATATAAAGCGATGCAGCTGATTGATAAATACGAAAATACTAGCCGTGGTTTTTATGGGGGCTGTATCGGTCATCTCGATTTCAACGGAGACTTTAATCATGCCATCATGATTAGAAGCCTGATGAGTAAAGATAATGTATTGACTTTTCAGGCGGGGGCAGGAGTGGTGGCCGATTCCATTCCGGAAAGCGAATTGCAGGAAGTGGAAAATAAATTAGCAGCACTGAATAAAGCGATAGAATTGGCGTCGAATCTATAATTCTCCTTTATAAACTTAGTACCAAGTGTTAAAACAATCAATATGAAATCAATTTTAGTCCTTGATAATTACGATTCATTTACTTACAATCTGGTGCATTATATAGAATCCTTTAGCCTGAAATGTGATGTCTTTCGCAATGATAAAATCACATTGGAAGAAGTAAGTGAATATGATAAGGTTTTGCTGTCACCGGGGCCGGGAATACCCGAAGAAGCCGGTATATTAACAGGCTTAATCAAACAATACGCACCCGTTAAATCTATCTTAGGAGTGTGTCTTGGTCATCAGGCAATAGGTCAGGTTTTCGGAGCGGAACTATATAACGTTGGAAATGTGATTCATGGTAAGTCAAAAAATACGAGAGTAGTTCAGGACGATATTCTGTTTGACGGAATTGAACGTGAGTTTCAAAGTGGCCGTTATCATTCGTGGGCAATTAAAAATGTAAAGTCACCATTGATGGTTACAGCTGTGGATGATGATGGTGTGGTGATGGCGATAAAGCACGAATCTTACAATGTTCGCGGGGTGCAGTTTCATCCGGAAAGCGTTATGACGCCGCAGGGGATAAAGATTATTGAGAATTGGCTTTTTAAGTGCGGCTAAATTTATCTGAACTGTCAGACAGGGTTAATTTTTAAGGATACTGATTTTATCCTGAAATACAATTGTCCCTTTTTGTGTGATGATTAACTCATATATTCCGCTGGCCAAACCGGCAAGAGATAGCTGGTTGTTTCTTATATCCGTTTTTTGTAATACAAGCCTTCCCAATTGGTCGTAGAGTATCGCTGAGAAGGATTCTTGATTGCCTGTTTCGATAGTTAAAAAAACTGTTGCAGGGTTTGGGAAAATCCGGATATTCTTATTTTTCACAAAGCTGATTCCTGTAGTGATGCAATTGTTTACGGTTATTTTGCTCTCCAAATTCGATTCAAATACTCCTCTGAAGATATATTTTTTATCACTGGAGTCACTGTCAAACGGAATCCTGTTAATTATAGTATCAGGCATATAGGAGTAATTGATTTTGCAAGCATAATCTGAAGTATGCTCAGTATAGTTACTTATGACAAAAAACGAATCAATGGATGTCGCTAACAAAGTGTCATTTTTATACCAGTTATAAACTGGATCGGGTATGTTTGTTTTGGCGTTTAACTGAAATGAGCCTCCTGAGCAAACGATAGTATCTGTAGCTGAAACGGATAGATAAGGCAATTCTATTCTTCCGTATACAGGATTGTGATCGCCTAAATCAAAAACGCCCCAAAATTTTTTATCCATAGAGTTTACACGGGCAACTTGAGTATAGTTGTTGTTCTTTAACGGAATTTTGCCGTTTTTAGAAGTCAGGACATAGTCTATGTAACTTTTTTCCGATTCGTCGCCTGCATTCCAATGATTATATCCCCAGCAAGTTCCTTTGTATGGCCTGTCCCAGCTTAATGATTGATAAGTTGCTTCAACCGCATGCAGGGTATCCATCACATCCTGGTATGTATTATAAGCATCTGCGGTAAACTGATCCAGCGTTACATTAAAATCTCCTGCGAGAACAATAACATCATCTTTGGGTATGGTGAAGGTTTTTATAAAATTAGCCATGACATAAAAATCACAGGGCTGAACACCGGTATGGGTTCCAAAAACGTGAATGATTTGTCCAAGCTTATTTATTTTTACATATTTCACGCCTTTATTTGCAGCACCGTTAATAATGTCCTGATTAATACATCCGTTTGCCGAAAATGAAACTTCTTTTTCTTCTAAAATTGGAAATTTGCTGATAATACGAACACCACCTTCTTTGCCAACAACAGGAACGACAGGCTCATTGTGTTTGTTGCTGCTTTGATAGTTGTATCGTGGCCTTAAGCTGTCCATTAATCGGATATTTAAATCCCGTTCAAAAAATTCCTGAAAAACAATAATATCCATGTTGTCAGGTATGCCTTGATGAAAGAGCGGTACTCTTTCATCTTCTTCATTGTCATTAAATCCAACTGGTTTTAAAAATCCTGGATTGTATGTCCAGATATTAATGACAGACGGATTTAGTGTGTCTGATGGATTGGGCGCTATGTTGTATTTGCTGTCAGGTTTGATTTCACTTATTGAAAAAAGTATGTTATCTGTAATGTCATTTTGCAAATCATAAGTTCCAAAAACCAGTTTATAATCAATATTATTGTAATGGATAATTCTCCCGGCTTCTTTTGGGTTGTTTCCATTATTGTCCGTTAGCCTGATACCGGGAAATGGAACGTCTGTCGATCCGTCAGGGTAAATAATATTATAATATACTGATTGATCGAAAGAAAATGCAGGATTTTCGAAGTGCAGATAAATGGTGAACAATGTATCTGTTCCGTGTTTGACAAAATGCTGAACTGTGTATGATTCATCTTTGGTAATATCATTGCTCCTGTTCAGCTTAGACATATAAATGCTTTCCGAATGTTCCGGATTAATTCTTAATAATATTCCTAATGCAACAGCCGTTACCTGATTGCCGAATTTATGATGATTGGAAATTTCCCATGGATTATAATTTTGCTGACCAATTGTTATTTTAGCCGTGTCGCCGGTTGTTCTTGTAGAAATACTGAGAGGAATCGGGGTGTTGTTACAAAACATTGCGAAAGTATTCAAGTCGAACAGGTTGTTAAATTGTGCCTGAAGGCAAAAAACTATTTGCATGAAAAATAAAAAGGTAAATATCTTTTTGTTCATGGTTTAATTTTTTACACGACAGCTCCGATGGCTGTTCCCGTATTTAAAAGTAAAGAATATTATTGTCATTTCCCGGCTAAACAAATAAATAATATAGCTGTGATAATTTATTTGAGCTTATATTGTATTTTGGTGTAATGAAAATGCTGTTGCAATATTTATTTGCAGGGAATGTGCTCACAAAATCAGAAGCGGCTGTTGCCTTGAAGGATATTGCTTCCGGCAACCAGAATGAGGCGCAGGTGGCAGCATTTTTATCTGTGTATAATATGCGGATGCCTGCCACAGAAGAACTTATTGGCTTTCGGGAAGCGATGCTGGAGCTAGCTTATCCGGTGGAGTTTTCAGTCAAACATACACTGGACATAGTGGGCACGGGCGGTGACGGAAAAGATACATTTAATATCTCCACTCTGGCTTGTCTGGTATGCGCCGGTGCGGGCATCAAAGTAACCAAGCATGGAAATTATGGTGTCTCCTCCGTTTCCGGTTCTTCCAATATTTTAGAACATCTGGGAGTCCGGTTTGCCGACACGCAGGAAGAGTTGAACGAGCAGCTGCATCACGCCAATATTACATTCTTACATGCGCCTTTATTCCATCCGGCGATGAAAAACGTTGCTCATGTACGGAAGCAACTGCAGGTCAAAACCATTTTTAATTTATTAGGCCCTTTGGTGAATCCTGCTAAACCAACCACCCAGATAATAGGCGTTTATAATGAAGCGATTGGAAAGTTATATAAAAGTGTATTGTCAGCAACTAAAATAAATTTCGCGGTCATACATTCACTCGACGGATATGACGAAATTTCGCTGACGGATGATACCAGTGTTTATACAAAAACCAAACACTATCTGATGACGCCGCAAACATTCGGATTTTCCAAAATATACCCGATGTATATTCACGGAGGAGATTCACTAGGGTCCAATGCAGCTATCTTCCTGAATGTGCTGGAAGGAAAATCAAGTGAGGCGCAGCGGAATGTTGTATTGGCAAATGCCGGCCTGGCGATTGCGACTTTCAGAAAGACGGATATTTTGCATGGTGTCGAAGAGGCGAGAGAAAGTTTGCAAAGCGGAAAAGCGTTGGAAAAATTTAACCGGTTAAAGTCCTATTCACAAAGATAATATGAGCATCTTAGATAAAATAGTTGCATATAAACGGGATGAAGTGGTAAATGCAAAAGCGACCACTACCATCAGGCAGTTAGAGCAAACTGCAGCTTTTCTTCAAAAAAGCCGTTCGTTAAAGAGCAGATTGCTGGAAGATACATCCACTGGTGTTATAGCGGAATTTAAACGAAAATCACCGAGTAAAGGTGTGTTAAATGCGGCTGTAGAACCGGCTGAAGTGGTGCGAGGATATGAACTGGCGGGTGTCGCTGGCAGTTCTGTGTTGACAGATGATTTTTTTTTCGGGGGAAGTTATAAGGATTTAATTACAGTTCGTGATGCGGTAAGTATTCCATTACTGCGCAAAGATTTTATGATAGATGAATATCAGTTCATCGAAGCGAAAAGCTGGGGGGCAGATGTAGTGCTGCTTATTGCGTCTATCCTTACACCTGCTGAAGTGAAGCAATTTACAGAACTGGCAAAAAGCCTGGATTTGGAAGTGCTTCTGGAGTTACATGATGAAAGCGAACTGGATCATGTGCACCCCCTTGTTGATATGGTGGGTATAAATAACCGGAATCTGAAAACATTTGAAGTCGACATAGAACAGTCAATACGGATGGCCGAAAAACTGGGAGATGATTTTGTAAAAGTAGCCGAAAGTGGTATATCAAACCCTGAAGATGTACAGTTGTTTCGTCAAAATGGGTTTAAGGGATTTCTGATTGGAGAGACTTTTATGAAAAATGCTTCACCTTCGAAAGCATGTGCTGAATTTATTCGGGAATTAAGTGTATATCAGAAATAGACAGCGTTGATAATTTTTCGGGGCTTCGGGCAGGTGTGTCCTTTGTATTTTTTACTGACATAGATATTGCTTCCATATCTTTTATAACTTCTGCTGCGAGCAAAGGTATCGGTAAATGCCGCACTAAACAGGATACATATCAGTAATAATAAAACGCCTCTCATATTTTGTAATTAAAATTTGAAAGGGTTGGAATGTACTATGCTTCAGGAAATGGTGCTGAAAAAAATCAGCACTTCAATATTACTGAATTAAACGGAAAAATGATATTGTTTAGTATTAATACCCGATAAAAATGGACACTTTTCCCATAAATTTAACATAAAAGAGGCAAAAAGCTTACAATGGAAAGGAATTTAGAAATAGTTATTCTTCAGGTTTCGGGCTTTTCTGCATTTCATATATTTATTTTGGCCGGGTAACAGCACTTTTTTAGCACATCGCTTTGGCATTCTCGGCTCGGCAAATGAAACAGATGTTCCTGTTAATAAGATGGCGGACAGTAAGAGTAAAAGGAATTTTTTATTCATGGGTTTTTAATTTAGTTAGCCATTTCTCCAGCAAAACAGCCTGCTGTGGTAAAATGTTTTCTTGTTCTTCTAATTTGTACGACTTTCTGTTATCTGAAGATAACGAAACTGGGATTAATTTTAGTTCACCTTTTCGGGAAATTAGCATTTCTATAACATCTTTTGGCTTTTTATGGGCATAAATCTGTTTAAAATCCTTAAAAACCCTGAATCCATCTATAGCAATTATTTCATCTTCTACATTTAATCCCGATGCAGCGGCTCCGTAATTCCGGTTGAGTTGTGTGATTATTAATTTCCCTTCATTCCATTGGGTAGATATACCCAGGAATACCCGGCTGCTGTCAGTTGTATTCGACAGGCGTAGTCCTATTTTATTAAAGTAAAATTCAACATCAGGTGTTTCAGCAGTGTGTATGTATTTTTCAAAATACGGGTAAAAGTCTATTCCGGATACAGCGCCGAAAGCCTTAATTAAACCATCTTCCGTAATTCCATTTTCAGGGTATGTCAGGTAGTCTTCATACAATTTCTTCATTACATCATCGAGGTTTTTTCTTCCTAGAGTGGCTTCTATAATTAAAATATCAAATGCCTGAGCCACTACAGCCCCTTTGGTGTAATAGCTAATCTGGGAGTTTCTGGAATTTTCATTTCTCCTGTAATATTTCAACCATGTATCAAAACTTGATTCTGCCAGCGTCTGTATTTCAATGCCGGGTGTGTTTAATACATCGTTGATATTTTTAGCAACAATTTCAAAATAGTTGTCTGCGGATGTTACGCCGGCACGGTAACAGATGTAGTCGTCATAATAACTGGTAACTCCTTCAAAAAACCATAATAGAGTGGTATAGTTTTCAGATTCATAATTAAACGGAATCAGCGCTGCCGGCCGGATACGTTTAATATTCCATAAATGGAAATACTCATGTGCTAACAAGCTGATGGCTTTCTGATAATTTTCTTTGTCATAATCCCATCTGGTAATGTGATTAACGGAAGAATGAGCATGTTCCAGTCCGCCATAACTGCTGTCTGTATGATGTATGATAAAAACATAATATTTGCAGGGATGTGAACCGAATATCTGCGTTTCCACTTCTATAATCCGATCTAAATCCGAAATTAGTTTTTCAATATCACAGTTGCTTTTTCCATAGATGGCCAGTTCGTGTGTCACACCTGCCGCTTCAAAGAAATAAGATGGATGATTGCCAATTTCTAAAGGGGAGTCTATAAGTTCATCCAGGTTTCCGGCAATTCTGATCCATTTATTGTCTCCTTTAGCAGGCAGTGAGGTGGAAATGTTTTTCCAGGCGGGAGAGGGGATGATATGAATTTCAGCAGCGGTATTTTCATAGCCTTCTAAATACAGAAAAGTAGGTGCGCCATTGATGAACGCGTGGCTGTCGTCCACAAAATTCGTTCTGACGGAATATTCAAAACAATATGTACTGTATCGTACAATAATTTCTTTTACATCTTTTACATCAATCTGCCAGGTGTTTTTAGATGTTTTGGTAACTCTTCTGAAATCAGTTGCCGATGAATTATGAACAGAAGACCATTCTACAAAATCAATATTTTTCTGAAACTCCCTGATCAGATAACTGCCCGGTGTCCACACCGCCATCTTCAAATGCAATTCGTCCGATTCAATAGCGCTGATATACATTTCTACGTTCACATAGTGTGTGTGCGGAGCAGGAAACGAAAGTGTATACCGGATATTCATAATCTAAACAATAATGATGTATAATAACGGAAACCTGATTATATGATTTATAATAAGTCTCTCACTAATAAAAGGATACCGAAAGGTATCAGGCAAGACAAAAATACAAAAATATACAAGATTACTGTACGCTTCGGCGAATGAAAGTCAATCAGCTCATTGCCGAATGACAGATTATCCAGCAGCCATATAGCAGTGTAGGTCAGGTTACACAGCAAAGCATAGATGACAGCGAAACCTATACTGGTCAGAAAAAAGAGAATGTCAAAAGTGGAGTCACGTTTAACATACACATTTATAATGATGACAATCAGCAAGCCGATGCCGCCGGTCAGCAGATTGTATTTCAACCGTCGCATTTCCCACCAAGTTTTAGAAAGTATTTGTACTGTTTGATTTAGATTGTCGGTCGTTTTCATTGTTCAATATTTAACTAAATAGTTGTTGTAACAACTAATATTCTTCCTTTTTTTAATGTATCTTTGTTAAGATAAAAATAAGAAAAATGGACAGTTTGTCATCACAGCAAATCATTGCACTGGAAGAAAAATACGGGGCGCATAATTATCACCCCCTGCCGGTTGTACTGGCAAAGGGAAAAGGTGTATATGTGTGGGATGTGGAAGGAAAACAATATCTGGATTTTTTGTCTTCTTATTCTGCGGTGAATCAGGGCCATTGTCATCCTAATATTGTCAAAGCCATGCAGGAACAGGCTGCGGTTTTGACACTTACCTCCCGCGCGTTTCACAGCAATCTGCTGGGAGTGTATATGGAATATATTACACAACTGTTGGGCTACGATAAGGTGCTGCCAATGAATACAGGCGTGGAAGGTGGTGAAACGGCATTCAAGCTGGCGCGCCGCTGGGGATATGATGTGAAAGGCATTGAAAAAGATAAAGCAGTAATAATTGTAGCTCAGGATAACTTCTGGGGCAGGACCATGGCGGCTATTTCGTCTTCTACAGACCCCTCTTCTTACGGAGGCTATGGTCCGTATTTGCCGGGAATTATCAAGATTCCTTATAATGATACTGCTGCATTAGAGGCGGCATTTCAGGATAAGAATGTGGCGGCATTTATGGTGGAACCGATTCAGGGAGAAGCCGGAGTGGTGGTGCCCGATGAAGGCTATTTAAGCAAGGTACGTGCTTTGTGTACTCAATATAATGTGTTGTTTATTGCCGATGAGGTACAAACAGGTATTGCACGAACGGGAAAAATGATGGCTTGCGACCATGAGCAGGTGAAGCCGGATATCCTGATATTAGGGAAAGCATTAAGCGGCGGAACGATGCCTGTAAGCGCTGTATTGGCCAATGATAATATTATGCTATGTATTAAGCCAGGTGAGCATGGTTCCACATTTGGCGGAAATCCGCTGGCCTGTGCGGTAGCTATGGCAAGTTTGCAGGTAGTGGTAGAGGAAAAGCTTGCAGAAAATGCACAAAATATGGGCAACATATTCCGCAGTGAATTGAACAAGCTGAATTTGCCGATTATTGAATTGGTGCGTGGAAAAGGATTGCTGAACGCCATTGTAATTAATACCGGACACAACGAAGAACATACCTGGAATAACCCCGGAGAACTGGCCTGGAATATCTGTCTCAGGATGCGGGATAACGGATTACTGGCCAAGCCGACTCACGGGAATATTATCCGTTTTGCTCCTCCGCTGATTATTACCGAGAAACAAGTAAAAGAAGCAGTAGGGATTATTGGGGCCTCAATACAGGAGGTGCTTAATAAAAAATAAATTCCTCTATCGGATTTACACACTCTGTAACTCATCACTCTCGTGTCTCAAAATTCCTTTTGCATCGGATTTAGAGAAATGAATCATAGCTTTGGCAATCTGTTCCGCCTTGATGGATTTGTATTTAGTCAATGGCCCGAACATCAGCGCGTCATACACGGGAGATAACTTCTGCGCGATACCTTCTCCCATTCTGTTTTCTTTTCGTTCTCCGATTATCAGGCTCGGCTGAAGAATATGAAAAGTCTCAAAATTTAATCTGCCAATAGCTTCCTCCACCTCTCCTTTAACACGGTTATAAAAAATAATGGAACTTTTAGAAGAACCTAAAGCAGAAATCAATAAATATGTTTTAGAGCCGTTTTGTTTCGCGATTTCCGCCAAACGCAACGGATATTCATAATCTACTTTTTTAAAGGCTTCCTGCGAACCGGCCGTTTTAATGGTAGTACCTAGACAACAGAATACGACATCTGCTGTGATGTCGTTTGTATAATTTTCCAATTGGTCAAAATTGACAATAACTTCTTTGAGTTTGGGATGGTTATTACCCAGTGATTTTCTGGTTAACACAATGACACTGTCATAGGTCGGGTCTTGCAACAGTTGATCCAAAACAAAACCACCCACCAAACCGGTGGCCCCTGCTAATAATGCTGTTCTCATTTTTTTGTCATTTCGAGTGAAACGAGAAATCTTGTATATTTACACAAGATTGCTCATTATCAAAGATAATTATAATTTATGATACTATTTGCAGATTCCGGCTCCACTAAAACAAGTTGGTTGTTATATGATAAAAAGAATGACTCAAGGAAATATTTTGAGACATTAGGAATTAATCCCATTATTCATCATCATGAGGAGATTTTTCAAAAAGTGTATTCCAATGCGGATTTGGTGGCAGTGGCGGAGAATGTAGCCGAGTTGAAATTTTTCGGCGCGGGCTGCTCCAGTCCTGAAAGAAATAAACTGGCACAGGCGGCTTTGAAATCTGTATTTACTAAAGCCAATATTGAGATTGACCACGATATGAAAGCCGCCGCGTACGCCATTTGTGGAAACGAGCCGGGAATTGCCTGTATTTTGGGTACCGGTTCCAATTCCATTTTTTTTGACGGTCTCAATCTGGTGGAATCGTATGCCGGTATCGGCTACATTCTGGGAGATGAGGCAAGTGGCGCCTATTTCGGAAAGATCCTGCTGCGCGATTTTTTATATCATTTACTGCCGGTGGAAATAGAGCAATACTTGCTGAATGAATATAAACTGGAGAAAAACACCATCTTCCAGCTGGTATACAAAGAAGCGTCACCCAACCGCTATCTGGCGAGTTTTGCACCCGTTTTGTCAAAGTTCAGGGATACAGATTATGTACAAGTGACCTTACAGAGAGGGTTTACCGAATTTTTTGATTTTCATGTATCCTGTTTTGAAAATTATCAGGATTATCCGATTGGTTTTGTGGGTTCCATCGCCAATAATTTTAAGGAAGAGTTGCAAAAAGTTGCGATTGACTTTGAATGTACATTAGGTAAATTTGTCCAACGCCCGATCGATGATATTGCGGATTATTTTATCGGTAAAAGCCAGTCCAACAAAAGTAAAAATCTCAATTAAGAATATTAACATATTGTCTTTTGTTAAAGAAAAACAGAATAATAGATTTTCCTGAAAATGTATGGTATATTTCAATTTTTACATTTAAATTGAAACAATCATTCACAAACTATAACTCATATTTGTGCATACGATAGAACCCTACTGGAAATGGCGTGACTATTACACGGCTGAGGAAGATGAGAAATCACCTTTCTTCGGGCGGGAGTACAGTGAGTTTATGTTTTCTGAAAAGATCTACAACTATTTCATTCACCCGCAATGGGATTATTTCGGTTCAGACACGCTGTACCTTAAATTGCTGTATGTGGATTATAAACAGGGTGCTGCCGTGATAGAGTTTATCGGTGAATGGAATGATTGTATCCGGAATGATATCATGTTTTTAAAACGTGATGTTATAGATGTATTGATAGACAACGGGATTTCCAAGTTTGTTCTGATAGGAGAGAACATTCTCGAGTTTTTTGCGCATGGAAATGAATACTATGAAGAATGGTATGAAGATATCAGGGATAAAGATGGCTGGATTATTGCCATTAATTTCCGGGAACATATTATGGAGGAAATACAGCAAAGCGGGATACATTATTTTGTTAATGTCAATGAAAAATACGCCGATATCAATTGGAGAAAATACCAGCCGCATCATCTGATTACTTATCTCGATGATTTGCTGATTAAAGTGATTCGATAATTCAGCAGTCTCGTTTTTTTGCCTTAATTTTAACACATGTCCAAGCTTTACATCGTTCCTACGCCTATCGGCAATTTGCAGGATATGACATTTCGAGCCATAGAAGTACTGAAAGCTGTCCAGTTGATACTGGCCGAGGATACCAGAACTTCAAAATTTTTATGTCAGTATTTTAGTATTGATACTCCTTTGCAGGCATATCATAAAGACAACGAGCATAAGGCAGTAGAAAATGTAATACAAAAAATAAAATCAGGTATGGCTATGGCGCTGGTTTCCGATGCCGGCACGCCGGGTATTTCTGACCCCGGATTTTTGTTAGTCAGGGAATGCCTGAAAAACGAAATAGAGGTGGAATGTCTGCCAGGTGCCACCGCATTGATTCCGGCGCTGGTGAATTCCGGTTTCCCAACGGACCGTTTTGTGTTCGAAGGTTTTTTGCCGCACCAGAAAGGAAGACAAAAGAGATTACAGGGTTTGAAAGAAGAACAAAGAACCATTGTATTTTATGAGTCACCCTACCGTATAATCAAATTGCTGAATGAATTGAAAGAATGTTTTGGTGAAATGCGAAAAGTCTCTGTCAGCCGTGAGTTAACCAAAAAATTTGAAGAAACTTTTCGGGGGACTGTATCGGAAGCGATTTATCATTTTACTCAAAAAGAACCTAAAGGAGAATTTGTGGTGGTGATGGAAGGAGAAACTAAACCGGAAAGCGTTCCGAAAAGTAACAAGGAAAAATATGCCATTGAATAATTTAATCAATATACAGGAACAAACGATAATGGCGGTAAAAAAAGCCGCTGCTTTCATACAGCATGAAATCGGTAAAATACATCTGTCTGATATCGAAACTAAGTCATTGAACAGCCTGGTGACGTATGTTGATAAGGAAGCAGAAAAAATACTTGTTGGCGAATTACAAAAGATTATTCCAGGGGCGACATTTTTAACGGAAGAAAACACGGTGGAACAAACAGAAGGCGTATGGCAGTGGATTATTGATCCGCTCGACGGTACTACCAATTTCATTCATCAGGTGCCGGTATTTGGCATTTCCGTCGGATTAAAACATTATAACGAGATTGTGGTTGGTGTGGTATATGAGTTGAACAGAAATGAACTGTTTTATGCAGCCAAAGGTCAGGGTGCTTTCTTGAACGAAACGCAAATTTTTGTTTCCAAAACGACCAGGCTGGCTGACAGTTTAATTGCTACCGGATTTCCCTATTATGATTTTGAACACCTCGGGAATTATCTGAACGTATTTCAGGAGCTGATGACGACTACACGAGGTATCCGCCGACTAGGTTCAGCGGCTATCGACTTGTGTTTTACGGCTTGTGGACGTTTTGACGCATTTTTCGAATATAGTTTGTCGTCCTGGGACGTGGCTGCCGGCGCCCTGATTCTAAAAGAAGCCGGCGGTGAAATCTCCGATTTCAAAGGCGGAGATAACTGGCTGTATGGCAGGCAAATTGTTGGCTCAAATCCCGGCATTGCAGACGAGATAGCTCAAATCATCCAAAAATATTTTTAGTATCCGGTTAGTGTAATACGTTAAATAGATGCTTATTTTATAGAAATACCGTATTTTTACTATACAAATAATTAATCCTATGAAATTTATCATTCGCTTTCTAATCAAAGTAGCTACCGTTATAGCGCTGTCTTATCTGCTTCCGTTAATCGGGCTTGACGTGCATGTCGCCTCGCCGATGGATGCAGTGAAAGTCGCATTGCTGCTGACGATTTTAAATACATTTGTCAAACCAATTTTTCAGTTTTTCGCTCTGCCGATAACCTGCCTGACTATGGGTTTATTCTCACTCGTGATCAGTGCCGCTATGGTGAAGCTGGCTGATTATTTTTTATCCGGGTTTGGGGTACACGGAGCGGCGGATGGATGGCTTACTGCGCTCATCTTCAGCCTAGGTTTCGCCTTTATAAGTTCTACCGTCGAAAATTTTATTGTAGACGAAGAGTAACTCCGACAAATAGTCTGTTTTTATTTTTTAATCCTGCCTTTATTTCTGTTTTCTGACAGGAAATCTATCAATTTGTCACTTGCACACTTTTTGCTGGTATGGTAGCGTAAACAAATAGGGTATTTATAAAATCCTATAGCGTACTAAAAAATATAAGATGAACCCAAACAATTATACTATCAAATCACAGGAAGCCATTGCGGAAGCTCAGCAAATTGCTTTCGACCTGAAACACCCTTCTTTGGATACTTTCCATTTGCTGAAAGGTATTTTTGACAACGACGAGGATGTGACGCCTTTTCTTTTTAAAAAAGTCAATGCTGATATTCAGAAAGTAAAGGCTGAACTGGAAGTGATGCTGCAGAAACAGCCGACTGTGTCCGGTGACAGCATGAAGTATCCGTCTCAGGCTTTGTCGCAAACTTTGCTGAAAGCCAATTCGTATCTTAAAGAATTCAATGATGAATATGTTTCCATTGAGCATTTATTGCTCGGCTTATTAAGCGCAAATGATATTACTGCAGATTTATTGAAGAAAAATAAGATTACGGAAAGTAATTTAAAACAAGCCATTAAAGAACTCAGAAAAGGACAAACCGTGAATAATCCAAGCGCAGACACTACCTACAACTCACTGGATAAGTATGCTAAAAACTTAAACCAGCTGGCACAATCCAACAAACTGGACCCTGTTATCGGCAGGGATGAAGAAATACGCCGTGTATTACACATCCTGTCGAGGCGAACGAAAAACAACCCTATACTGGTCGGTGAACCCGGTGTGGGCAAAACCGCTATCGCTGAGGGCATCGCTTTTCGCATCATCTCTGGTGACATACCTGAAAACCTGAAATCCAAAACCATCTATTCTCTTGATATGGGCGCCCTGATTGCAGGGGCTAAATATAAAGGAGAATTTGAAGAACGATTAAAAGCAGTCATCAAAGAAGTAATAGCTTCCGATGGACAGATTATTTTATTCATCGATGAAATTCATACACTTGTTGGAGCTGGCGGCGGCGGTGATGGCGCGATGGATGCCGCCAATATTTTAAAACCGGCATTGGCAAGAGGTGAGTTGCGTGCCATCGGTGCTACCACCTTGGCAGAATATCAAAAATATTTTGAAAAAGATAAGGCACTTGAACGACGATTCCAGAAAGTGATGGTACAGGAACCGAGTGTAGAAGATACCGTTTCCATTTTACGCGGACTCAAAGAACGATATGAAAATCACCATAAAGTAACCATCAAGGACGAAGCGATTATTGCTGCCGCGGAATTATCCAGCCGTTATATCACCAATCGGTTTTTACCGGACAAGGCTATAGACTTAATTGACGAAGCAGCTGCAAAACTGCGTCTGGAAATGGACTCTGTCCCGGAAGAGCTGGACGAACTGGATAGAAAAATCCGTCAGTTGGAAATTGAACGCGAAGCCATAAAACGTGAGAATGATGAAGTCAAGGTTCAGGACTTATCCAAACAAATTGCCGAGTTGAGTGAAAAAAGAAATGCCTTCAAAGCAAAATGGGAAAGCGAGAAAACCGTAGTGGACAGAATACAGAATGAGAAAATAAAAATTGAAAATTTTAAAGCGGAAGCAGAGCAGGCGGAGCGTAATGGCGATTATGGTAAAGTGGCGGAAATACGATATGGTAAAATCAAAGAAGCCGAAGCGAACCTGTCATTGTTTGAGAAGGAATTGCAGGATACAAAAGAAGGCACACGCCTGATGAAAGAAGAAGTGACAAGCGAAAACATCGCGGAAATTGTCTCCAGATGGACAGGTATTCCACTGACGAAAATGTTGCAGGCTGAGAAAGATAAATTACTGAATCTCGAAGATTTTCTCCATGCAAGAGTGGTCGGCCAGGATGAAGCCATTGTGGCAGTATCCGATGCTATTCGCAGAAGCCGTGCCGGATTGCAAGACCCGAAAAAACCATTAGGTTCATTCCTTTTTATCGGAACAACTGGTGTAGGTAAGACTGAGTTGGCCAAAGCGTTGGCGGAGCTGTTATTTGATGATGAGAAAGCGATGGTGCGTATTGACATGAGTGAATATATGGAAAAACACAGCGTTTCCCGCCTGATTGGCTCGCCTCCGGGATATGTGGGATACGATGAAGGCGGTCAGTTGACCGAGGCGGTACGCAACCACCCGTATTCCGTGGTATTGCTCGATGAAATTGAAAAGGCACATCCTGATGTGTTTAACGTGTTGCTGCAGGTACTCGAAGATGGAAGATTGACCGATAATAAAGGGCGTGTGGTGGATTTCAAAAATACCATTATTATCATGACATCCAATATTGGCTCTCATCTGATACAGCAGAATTTTGAGAATGTAAAAACCGAAGATGAGATTTTTGCAGCTACGGAAACATCCAAAGTACAGATTTTTGATGCGTTGAAGCGCGTATTACGGCCGGAGTTCTTCAATAGAATTGATGAAGTCATTATGTTCAAACCATTGCTGCAGGGCGATATCCGGGAGATTGTAAAGATTCAGCTGGATAATCTGAGAAAACAACTGCACGGCATGGAAATAGAAATGGAATATACCAATGAGTTGGTCGATTATTTTGCTAAAGAAGGCTATGATCCGCAGTATGGTGCTCGCCCGTTGAAACGGCTTATCAATAAAGAACTCATCAATCAGTTATCCAAAATGATACTGGCGGATAGAATACAGAAAGATAAAACCGTTATAGCGGATTGTATCAATGATGAAATCATTTTCAGAAATAAATAAATAAAAGGTTGTTGTAACAGCATTAAGTATTGTGGCAGCACAAGTGCTGCCACAATCTGTTATTACGATTGTCTAACCAACTCCAAACTCTTCAGGAATTCCGGCATGCTGTCCGGATGAAAATGTGTGACTGATTTTGAAATAATATCATTTTCTCCTTTTTTCTTCAATACACCAAAACACGTGGTGTGGGAATAGGGCAGGTTCCATGGGTAAATTTGTTTTTTCTCTCCGGTATACTCATACGCTTTTCCATTCACTTCAAAAGTGAAAAAATACCTGATTTTCTGATCCTTAAAATAACGAAGTTGTAAATAGCCGTCACAATTGGCATTCTCACATAATCCTCCTATGGTTACTGTGCCATGCAGTTCACTGGTCATAAATTTTTTTCCGACAGGATTCAGCCATTCCGATAGATTGGCAGTTCCCCACGTTACACGGAATTCCATCGGAAACTTCCCTTCCGGCCCAAAACCTGATTGAAACTCATGCTCTCCGGACATGACTTCATTAATCTTAAATCCGACAGGAGGTGTGATTTTCTGAAGTGTTTTTGAAACGGAATCCGTAGCTGATTTTATTGAATGGATAATGGGATCTTCATTAACGGTTGATAATCCTTTTTTAGATAGACTTCTCGACGATATTTTGTCAATCAGATTATTCGCCGGCGTCACCAGACGCATGAATTTACCGAAATAATTCAACGGGCTAACCATTTCTACCGGCTTATCCTGTATAATCGCGTTGAAGATAATCTTTGCTACCGTTTCCGGAGACTGCGAATAGAAGGGCAACAGCACCATAGAAAGTTTGCCGGCCAGCGTTTCCCCCTGTACATCTTTATAAAATCCGGTGTTGACCATATACGGGTATACCGTTGTTACTTTAATATGCTCTTTATCCACCTCCGCGCGCAGGATATCGGTAAATGTTGCGAGGGCTGTTTTGGTTACCGTATAGGCACCCCAGGTGGGCAGCCTGTAAAATACCTGCCCTGTGGCCACATTAACAATATGTCCTGCCTGTTTTTCCTTCATAGCTGGCAAAAATGCATAGATGAAATATAACGCCCCCCAAAAATTTACGTTCATTAATTTCTGCCATGTTTCATAGGTGGTATCCGCTAGTTCGGACTGAAAACCAATGCCGGCGTTATTGATGAGAATATCCGGTGTGCCGATATTTTTTAATACATCTGCTGCCATTTTTTCAACCTCTTCTTTGTTGCGCTGGTCAACGATATACATTTTAATTTCTGCGGAATATTTTCCCAGCCGTTTTTCTGCTTCTTTTAAAGCTATAGCATTAATATCAGTAAGTATCAGCCTCGCTCCGGCTTCTGCAAAATAGGAACAGAGGTATAAGCCGATTCCCCCGGCTGCTCCGGTGATTAAAACGATTTTATCTTTTACTATTTCCATAATTTTTTTGTTTGGTTTATGAAATTAAACGTGCATAACAATTCCGTGATTTGGGTCATCTGTCAGGATTTCAAAAGCGGCACGATGATTTGTCTTTAAATGGTAACTTAACCCTATACGCGATTTCTCTGTCAGCTCAATTTCACAGGAGGCTATCTTTGTATTCAGACAAAATTTATTTCCACCCGGTGGATTGTAATAGGTTAATCCGACAAAATCAGCAGCAACTGCTTTCATTACACCAGATAATTTTACGAAGCTGTTTTCACTGGTAAAATGCCATTCATAGTAGTCTAACTCTGCCTTTGCCCTTACAATGGTTCCCCAGCTGTTCAAGGCATACTCTTTTCCTTCATGTCGTAAAACAATTGGTGTCAGAAAAGGAGTAAATACGCTGCCGAAAATCTTAAGTTTGCCGGAACCGATTTCCAAAAATGAATCCGGCGCATTGTCAAACCCGGCCACTTGCCCCCAGGCATAGTAATCGGTATGCTTTTCGCCCCAGTTGTGGTTTTGACTGCCTGTCCAGTTGAGGATAGCATTTTTTTTCCCGTTTACCGTAAAGGTGCCGTTGAATCTTGCCATAGGCAGGCTTACTAAGGATTTAGCTTTTGGTAATGGTGCATCATAACTGGATAAAGGAAACAAAAAAATCGGAGGTGCTTCGGATGTGTATTCGAGCGCCCAGCTGATTTCGCCCTTCGTGGTTTTTATACTGCCTTTCGCAAAACGATTGTTGAGTGTTGCATCCTTAAAATCGATATGAAAATTGTTGTTGGAGTAATTGGTATTTGAAAGAGGCTGCTCACTTTTTACGGCGATATGTTCGCCAGTTTCTCCGTCAAACCAGATACCCCAAAGTTCTGCAAGCGCTTTTCCCGGATTGTTTTTTGGACTGAAAATCGTGTAACGGATCCAGAACGCTTCTCTTTCTGACGGATGGTTCGCTCTAAGAAAATAACTTTCATAATGTCCGGATTTCTGTCTTTTGTATTGGGTGAAGTTGCATTGTGCCTGCCATTTTTTAAGTTGTATACTCATAGTTAAACTTCATTTATGAAATGTAAAAATGTTATTCTTATATTTTTTCGCAATTAAATATTTTTCTTTTGTTTTAGCGTTCACCGTATAAAAAAATATCGGGATAGTTACTTACGTATGCAATGTTATACATTCTCTTATCTTTAAAATAAAGAAGAATAGATGGTTGAAACCATGATATTTATCATGGTTTGTGGCTTTTATTGTGATTAACTTTAGTAAAATGTTCATCAGGCAGATGAAAAAGGGATGTGTTAAACTGCCTGCAAATGTTAGCAAATGAAACCGCTCATCTTTGATATTCAGCGATTTTCGATTCACGATGGTCCGGGAATAAGAACGGTTGTATTTTTTAAAGGCTGCAACCTGGAATGCCCCTGGTGTCAGAATCCGGAATCTATGGCATTAAAGCCGGAGATAGCCTATTATCCGGATAAGTGTATGAAGCACGTAGAATGTGTTAAAGTATGTGAGGAGAACGCAATCAGCTTTAACGGATGCCTGCATATTGACCGGTTAAAATGTACTTATTGCGGTAAATGTGAAGAGTCTTGTGTTTCCGGTGCTATACGGATTGTAGGTAAAGAGTATTCCGAAAAATGGGTGATGGATGAAATTCTCCGTGATATGGATTACTATACGGACTCCGGAGGAGGGGTCACCTTTTCCGGAGGAGAACCAACGCTTCATTTTGATTTTTTGTTAAGACTGCTGAAATTATGCAAGGCGAAATCAATACATACCAATATTGAAACAAACGGGTATTTTTCATGGGATAAATTTGAGCAGCTCTTACCATATCTGGATTTGATTTACTTTGATGTAAAGATTATCGACCAGGATAAAAATAAGTTACTGCTGGCAGGAGATAGTAACAGAATTATTGCTAATGCGAAAAAACTGATTCAGTCCAAAGCACCTGTAGAGTTTCGCTTGCCATTGATACCCGGACTTACCTCAGATATGGAAAACCTAAAAGCAATACTCCATCTGCTGAAATGTTACGGTATTGAAAAGATTCATTTACTGCCTTATCATACTATGGGAGAAAGTAAGGCGGACAAGATTGATAGCCAACTTCCCAAATTAAATCTGAATCCTTTTTCAACCGAGGAATTGACAGACATCCAGCGCTTTTTTGAAAATGATAATATTTCTACCATTTTATACCGTTAAATATTTATTGTATGGAAACATCTACAACGACCAACGATATCTCGCCAAACCAAACAGCAGTATCCGACAGACTGAGCCAGCTTCATGTGGCAGTAGAATCTTCACATCCGTCTATTTGTGCGGAACGTGCAGTACTGATAACGGAATATTTTAAAAATAAAGAGAATAAGAAAAAACCTTTAGTTATACAAAAGGCAGAAGCATTGTCATATGTGCTCAACAATAAGTCGGTAAAAGTTTATCCAAATGAATTAATCGTTGGCTCGACTACCTCTAAAAGGGTAGCCGGTCCGATATATCCGGAGTTACATGGTGTTGCCGTATTGGAAGATATCTTCACGTTTAATACCCGGAATCTGAATCCGCTGGAGATTACAAATGCGGAAAAGAAAGCATTGTTAAAGGATGTGGCTCCTTTCTGGCTGACGAAATTTCTTGCCTATAAATCGTTTTCTTCTGTTGAGTTGTTTAGTTTTATCATCGACCAGTTGCACCCTAAATTTTATCTGATTAATGAAACAGGTGGTATTGGCCACTTTGTGCCGGATTACGAAAAGTTGATAAATTCTGGATTGGATGGTATCATTGCAGAAATAAAACAACAACAACAGGCACTTGCTGCAAATGATGACAGAAACTATCTGTATGAAGCCATGAATATTATCTGTAATGGCGTCATTTCCATGTCGCAGAAATATGCCGATGAGGCTGTCCGTCTGGCGGAAATAGAAGTGGATAATGACAGAAAAAGGGAGTTGTATCAGATTTCAAAAAACCTGCTTCATGTTCCACGAAAACCCGCTGCTACATTTGAAGAAGCGCTGCAGTCTATATGGATGGTGCATACCGCTTTGTTTTTGGAAGGTCTTGATAATGGCATCAGTTTCGGGAGAACGGATCAGTATCTTTATCCATTTTATAAGAAAGATATAGAGTCAGGTTTGTTGTCACAAGCCAGAGCAAAAGAATTGCTGGGATGTTTTGCCATAAAAAGTGCGGAGATTATCCCGGTGTTTAGTCACGCTATCAGTGAGTGCCACGGAGGTTTTCTGAGCGGGCAGGCAATGACCATAGGCGGGACAGATAAGGAGGGTCAAGATGTGACCAATGAGTTGTCGTACCTGATACTGGAGCTGATGGATGAGGTCAGAATGAGACAACCCAACTACCATGCCCGTGTCCATCCGGGTTCACCGCAAAAGTATATGGATAAGATTGTATCAAATCTAATGAAAGGCGTAAACTCTCCGGCATTATTCAATGATACGGTTATTATCGAGAGTTTGCAAAAGTGTGGCTTCTCCAATCAGGATGCACGCGAATATACCACGCTTGGTTGTGTGGAACTGGGTGCACCCGGTAAAACGTTTGGTTCCACAGATGCAGCTCTTTTTAACATGCCGATTTGTCTGGAGATGGCACTGAATAAAGGAAAACTTTTCGGCAGTATGCGCATGTCTGGTACAAAAACTGCCAATCCGGACACATTCAGGAGTACGGAGGATGTAAAACAGGCATACCAGATTCAGTTGCAGTTCATGGTAGATAAATTAGTGGATGTGCTGGCGCCGGTAGAGTTAGGGAATAAGAAATTTCACCCGACACCGTTAACTTCTGCTATGATTGAAGGGTGTATTGAAAAAGGCAGAGATGTAACGGATGGAGGCGCTGTCTACAATTTCAGCGGTGTGCAGGGAGTAGGGATAACAGATGTTGGTGATAGTTTGTACGCAATACAACAACTCGTCTTTGTAAAGAAAAAATATTCATTGCCTGAGTTAATTAAAGCATTAAAGAACAATTTTGCCGGAGATGAAAAAATGAGACAGGATTTTTTGCATGCTGACAAATTCGGCAATGATATTTCAGAAGTGGATCAATACAGCAGCTGGGTAGCGAATACATTTTATAGCTGCTTCGAAAATAAAAAGAATACCAGAGGCGGACAGTTCGTAGCCGGTTATTATTCTACCACTACCCATTACAGTTTTGGAAAATATACCTCAGCGCTGCCTAACGGAAGAAAAAAAGGTATGCCATTTTCTTCAGGGATTTCACCCATGAACGGCGCTGATAAAAAAGGGCCAACGGCACTTTTTAATTCTATTACCGCTATCGATTATGTCAGGGCGCATAACGGAGTGAATGTGAATGCAAAGTTTGATACTGCTACCCTGAAAGGAGATCACGGCCGACAAATTCTAAAGAGTTTGTTGTCTACATATTTCAAAAAAGGAGGCATGCAGCTGCAGCTGAATGTACTCGACACGGAAATGCTGAAAGATGCAAAGCTGCATCCTGAAAAATATACATCACTAATAGTCCGGGTGTCAGGTTATTCAGCTTATTTCAATGATCTCTCACCGGCGATGAAGGATGAGATCATACAACGCAGCAGTCTGAGTTGCTGATAGGTTACACTAAACCTAAGTGCATGGCTGATTGCAGTGAGTTGTCGTTCATCTTATACTGCAACCAATAGTTCAGAGTATTCAAATAGTTTGCTTTGCCGCTGTTTGATTGTAGGAAATCCATCCAAAGCAAAGCAATACATATTTCTGCAATATAGAAAGCAATATCTCTGGAAGCGGCAGTCAGCAGATTTTTGTTAGATGTATTTTTAATAAAAGCAGTTACCGTATTTACTTTTTCTGTCAGCACCTTTTTTTGCTGTTCCAATTCAGGAATCTGATTGCCCGACAAGATACTGTCTGCAAAATTCTGGTAGGCGGATAATCCATTTTCTTTCTCGATGGCGCGCAGCATGTCCAGCGACAGAACATTGGTGGTGCCTTCCCAGATGCTGAGTGTTTGTACATCGCGCAGCATAACGGGAATACCGCTGTCTTCGAGGTAGCCAATGCCGCCAAACATTTCGATATGCTCAGAAGCATATTGTATGGCCTGTTTGGCAGTATACAGTTTGGCAACCGGTGTCAGCAGGCGTAACAACGATTGTTCAGAATCTGTTGCCACGCGGCAATCTTCTTTTCCCAGCAACCGCGCCAGAAACAGCGCCAGCAGGGTATTGCTTTGATAAGCGATTTCCATTTCCCGGAGGCTTTTCCGGTGCAACAGATGTTTCTCAATCTTTTGTCCGAACGATTCCCGCTGTGAACTGTAAGCCTTGCTCAGTGCGTACGCTCTGCGTAAATAGGAAACAGCACTCACCGTATTGTAGATTCTAGTAACGTTGAATAGTGTGGCAATTGTTTTAACGCCTTTCCCTTTTTCGCCCACCATTTTAGCCTTTACAGCTGTGAGGTTTAGTTGTGCTGTCGGCAAGGCGCGTGTGCCGAGTTTGTCTTTCAGCGCTTCCACTTCGATGCCGTTCAGTTTGCCGTTTTTATCACGAATAGGAAGATAAAAAAGGGAAAGTGACGCATTCCTTCCGGGTTCGGCTTGTTCTGTGGATGCCAGTGTAAAAGCCATATCCGCTGTAATGGCGGAAGTGAACCATTTGTGCCCTTTTAGGATATAGCCGTTTACATCAGGTGTAGCGAACGTCATGGAGCGCGATACATCCGAGCCTCCGGTGCGTTCCGTCATCCACTGACCGCTTGTTTTAAATTGCGCAGGATTTCTGGAAGTTAACGCGGTGAATGCATTACTTTTTAACTCTTCGTCGCCATAGTATTCTATCAGCCTTGCTGCGCCATCAGTCATGGCCAGCGGGCAGGTATAGATGGCGGAAGAAGCCGTATACAGGTATAATTTAGTGAACTGATATAAACGGGAATGTTCCTGAAAGGTACGTTCATATCCAATGGCCACCAACCCTTCTTCAGCCGCCACTCTTTCAAGATTCAGCCAGCCTTGCGAGACTTTGATTTCATCCACCCGGTTTCCCCAGGCATCAAACTGTGTCAATACCGGTTCATTTGTTTCCGCCTCTCTTGCCCATTCAATACATTCCCCTGCCACACGTTTCCCGAATTGTACAAGATCCGGTGTAATGGCTTGCAGCATATCTGAAGGCAAATAGGTTTGTAAATAATCTTGTAAAAAGCTATCATCGGTAAACTCATTGTTCAGTTTGGGTAATGACTGTATAAAGTCGGAATAAATAGTCGCTTTTGTATTCATAACGGAGATTCTTGGAATATAAAATTACGCTATTTCTTTGTAAGTAAAAGGCATTGTACAAACAAGGAATATTTTTCTGGACCTCAAAATTATCCGGGTTTTTGATTGAAGAACAGTATTGAAATATGATTAGGAAGAACAGTGCTATAATTGTATCGCCTTATTTGCCAGAAAATAGCTGATGAGTGCAACGAGCGGGCAGAATCCCTGAATAAATACACCTTTCAGCATATTTGGCTTGGAAATAAACAAAACTACTGCCGCCAGAAACATGCTGGCACAATTGAATAAGATAAGTGTTTTGCCCACCGTGACATGTTCAGTCGTCAATAAATACATTCCGGCAAAAATTCCCGCTGATAAGAACAGGTTGTAAAATCCCTGATTGAACATGGTCAGTTTTAGGGTATGGGCATCTTCGATTTTTTTAACGCCAAAGTTGCGGTGTACTTTCGGGTTCATGTAGAACACACTTTCCATCAGGAAAAACAGCACGTGCAGCAAAGCTGCAAGGAAGGCAAATAGTAGGGATACGACAGGCATTTTGTACAATTTATCCAAATTTAACAAAAAACACATGATTTGACATCCTTTCAGATTTATTTCCTAATTTTGCACCAATGTCGGAAACTATTCTTCTAAACGGGAAGCAGATTCAACTGACGATAGAGCGGTTGAGCAGAGAAGTTATCGAATCCATCAATTTTCAAAATACCGTCATTATCGGCGTACAACCGAGAGGGGTGCTGCTGGCAGAAAAAATCCATCAGAAAATACTACAGCTGACCAGTATCGATATTCCATTCGGGAAAATCGATACGACCTTTCACCGCGATGATTTCAGGCGCGGCAAATCACTCAACGCGAAAGTAACGGAAATCGATTTTCTGATAGAAGAGAAGAATGTGTTGCTGGTGGATGATGTCTTGTTTACCGGCAGAACCATCCGCGCCGCCATGGATGCGCTGCTGTCGTTCGGCAGGCCGCAGAAGATTGAATTGCTGGTGCTGATAGACAGAAGGTTTAACCGGGAATTGCCTATTCAGCCTGATTTTGTGGGTGATGTGGTGGATACGATTGAAAAGGTAGACGTGGATGTGAAATGGGCGGAAAACGGAGGAGAAGAGAATAAGGTGGTCTTTATCAAAGTCAATGAGTAACAGGATTACAGTACAGACGTTGATGAAACAGGAATTTAAATTGTCAACGATGAACTGTCAACCGTAAACTGCAAATAATATTATGAGTCAGCTAAGTTCAAAACATGTTATCGGGATAGAACATCTGACCATTGATGACATTCAGTTGATTTTGCAAACCGCTACACAATTCAAAGAAATCATCAATCGTCCGATTAAAAAAGTTCCAACACTGCGGGATATTACGGTAGCCAATCTGTTTTTTGAAAACTCTACACGAACGCGTATTTCATTTGAGCTGGCACAAAAACGCTTGTCTGCGGATATTATTAACTTTTCTTCCTCGTCTTCTTCTGTCAAGAAAGGAGAAACATTGCTCGACACGGTTAATAATATCCTGTCTATGAAAGTGGACATGATTGTGATGCGGCATTCCAGCCCGGGTGCCGCGCATTACTTGTCTGAACGTATAGACGCACAGATTGTCAATGCCGGCGACGGTACCCATGAACACCCGACACAGGCCTTGCTGGATGCCTATTCCATGCAAGAGAAAATAGGTGAATTGAAAGCTAAAAAAATTGCCATCATCGGTGATATCATGCATTCCAGAGTAGCATTGTCCAATATTTTTTGCCTGAAGAAATTAGGGGCCGAAGTGACACTCTGCGGCCCGTCCACATTAATTCCGAAACATATAGAAGGCCTTGGGGTAAACGTTTCCCATAATGTGGAGGAAACCCTGCAATGGTGCGATGTAGCGAATATCCTGCGCATACAGCTGGAACGCCAGAATACCAAATACTTTCCTTCCCTGCGGGAATATTCCTTATACTTCGGATTGAACAGGCAGCGTCTGGAAAAATTACAGAAAGAAATTGTCATTATGCATCCCGGCCCTATTAACCGTGGTGTGGAAATTACAAGCGATGTTGCTGACAGCGAACATTCCATCATCCTTGATCAGGTGGAAAACGGGGTGGCCGTACGAATGGCCGTTATGTACCTGCTTGCAAATAAACAGGATTAGCCAATATCTTTTCATCGTTATATACTTGCTTCAATACGAAATATACAATGCAGATTAAGAAATTGTATTTTTTGAAAGTAAATGATTTAAGTCATAGTTTCGGCTGTATGCATTGATTAAGTTTAGGCCATGAAATTCGTTATTTTAATGCTTTCCGTACTAATGGTCATCAGGCCGATAGTTCCGGTATTGGAGTACGCCATTAATTACGAGTATATAACAAAAGTGTTGTGTGAAAATAAATTTAAGCCACAGAAAAAATGTAACGGAAAGTGTCATTTAAAAAAAGAACTGAATGATGTATTCGATGATAAGAAATCAACTACGGGTTCTGATAAAATGAATCTGGTGGAAACTGTCATTATTTTTTTAGAAAAAAATATTAGATACGATTTCGCTGTGCTGGCCGAACAATGTCAGCCGCAGCAGGTCGCACGGTATACGGATTTGTATTCCTTTTGTTTTTACAAAGACTTTTTTCACCCGCCTGCCAGCACAATCCTGTATTTATAGTACATTCATTGCTTTCCAAATGGATAGCATAACTGTTTTTTTTTCTATTTTATAGAATCTGAATCATACAGGATTTTTTTGTTAACAATTTTGAAACAAGTTTATGAAAAAAATAATTTTAATGGCGATAGCCATGCTTAGCATATTTATGTTCTCCTGCAAGAAAGAGGCACTTCCTGTAGATGAAACGGAAGGATTAGTAAAAGTGCAGGAAATATCAAACGATACCAATATAGTAGAACTGTATACTCAGACCGGTTCTTTGACGGTAGGTTACAATGATGTTTTTCTGCGTATAAAAGACAAGACAACGTCTATGTACAAGACAGATGCCATAATCAACTGGAATCCGCTTATGCATATGATGTCTATGACACATTCCTGTCCAAAATCTCCTATTGCAAAAGTGGCGGGTAAAACCTCATTGTATAAAGGGTATCTGGTGTTTCAGATGCCGGAGAATACCGATGAAAGATGGACATTGTCTTTCGATTTTCAGTCAGGCGGTCTTTCATCTTCTGTGATGGATACGGTGTCAGTCCAAAATACAGCAAATAAAAGGGTATCCGTCTTTACCGGCTCTGATTCCAAAAAGTATATTGTGGCTCTGGCGGCGCCTGCAAATCCTGCCGTTGCGGTGAATGACCTGATTATAGGTTTGTTTAAAATGGAGAGTATGATGTCATTTCCTTCGGTGACGGACTTTACTGTAGAGATGGATCCGAGAATGCCGGGCATGGGTAATCATTCATCACCCAATAATGTCAATCCCGTTTTTAGCGCTTCGGATAATTTATACCACGGAAAATTATCACTGACGATGACCGGGTACTGGAAACTCAACCTAATGGTTAAAAATGCGGCAAGTGAAGTGGTAAAAGGGGAAGCAGTAACGGTTTCCAATGAAAGCAGCAGCTTGTTTTTGGAAGTGGAATTTTAATTTATAATGCTATCAGTACACGAGCTGCATGATTAAGAGCAGCTCGTACTGATGGTAATAATTTATTCTTATGAAATCGTTTATAAGTACAGCAGGTTTATTGGTTACTCTTCTGCCTGTCCTGCAAGCGCAAACTACTGAAATAGACACCCTCCCTTCCGTGAAACTGGAAGAAGTAGTGGTGATGAGTAAGGCATTGGTTAATTATACTAAACAAACCAAGCCATTATCATCTCTGGATGAGTATCTGGAAAAATCATCAAAGGTTTCCATGGTTAAACGGGGTAATTATGCATGGGAGCCTATGATAAACAATATGTCATCCGAACGGCTGTCGGTGACCATAGACGGCATGCATATCTTTGGAGCCTGTACCGACAAGATGGATCCGATTACTTCTTATGTGGATGTTTCTAACCTGTCAGAGGTGAATATATATTCCGGACAGGAAGGCTCCGCATACGGGCCAACGATTGGCGGTGGCATCGATCTGGTAAGGACAAAACATGATTTTTGCTATCCGGGCTGGAGCGGTTCCATTGACCTTGGATATGAATCCAACGGAAATTTATTTACTACGGGAGCCAATATAAAATATGTACATCCCCGATTTTTTGCAGATGTCGATTTTATGTACCGGGATGCGGGTAATTACACAGCCGGCAAAAGAACCGTGGTGCCTTTCTCGCAGTTTACCAAGTACAATACGTCGGTTACCTTGGGTGCAAAACTTCATGCGAAACACAGCCTCATTGGTTCATTTATTTTTGATAATGCCAAAGATGTAGGATATCCGGCTTTGCCGATGGATGTTTCGCTTGCCCGTGCTTACATTACTACACTTGAGCATACGGCAGAAAATGTAAATTCATTTATTGAAGAGTGGAATACGAAAATTTATTTCAATACCATCAGCCATAAAATGGATGATACCAAGCGCCCGGTTGTTCCCATTCATATGGACATGCCGGGTTGGAGCACAACGTATGGTTTTTATACCAGGCTGAAAGCGTCAAAAAAGAAACACGAATTCGGTATGACACTGAACGCATATTATAATCAGTCGAAGGCCGAGATGACGATGTATCCGGAAGACAGTACGGAAAACGTTATGTTTATGTATACCTGGCCGGATGTCAGAACCATTTACGCTGGAGTCAGTTTTAATGACAGGATAAACTGGAAGCAGCGCCATCTATTACAGTATTCTGCCGCCCTCGGATTTCACAGAAACAATATTGCCAGTAACTTTGGGTTGAACAGTCTGCGTATTTTTTATCCAGGAATGAATGCCGGTAAAAACAGATGTATTCTTAGTGTGCAGGCCGGATATATTTTTCAGAAAAACGGAATAGAGTTGTCTGCCGGTATAGGATATGGCGAACGGTCACCTTCCGTTTCAGAAGGATATGGATTTTATCTGTTCAATAGTTTTGATAGATATGATTATATCGGTAATCCTTATCTGAAAAATGAAAAATCCATAGAAGTAAACAGTGGGGTGGCTTATAAAACAACTAAGTTTAAAGTGAATGTATCGGCATCCTGGTTTCATATTTTTGATTACATTATCGGAATTCCCAATAAGGATTTTATACCTATGACTATTGGCGCTTCCGGGGTGCGGGAATACAAGGCCCTGAAGGCAGTGAATATTTTTAATGCAGAGTTGGGATTGGATTATCGCCCTCATCCTTCATGGAGAACTAAAGCGGCTTTTACTTACAGTTTGGGCAGGGATTTTAATAGGCAAAATTTGCCTCTGATTAGGCCTTTCAGTTTCAGAGTGAGCCTTGCTTATAAAATCAAATCGCTGGATTTGGAGTTGGGTGTGGAAGGTGCGTCGCAACAATATGCATTCAGCAAGGCATACGGAGAAGATAAAACGCCGGCTTATGCCGTTGTAAATTTTTCAGCTGGATATATGGTATTGATTCAGCAACACCGTCTGTACCTGAAAATTGGTGTGGAAAATATCGGAGATACTCATTATTCTACTTATTCAGACTGGAATAATATTCCGAGGAAAGGACGAAATTTCTTTGTGAATCTGTCTTTCGCCTTTGAAAAAATGAAAAAACAGGAAGAGTAAGGTTAGTATAACGGATAGTTGCTAAAATGACCGTACCGGCCGATAGTAAAGTACGTCTGCCTTATCGGCATTTTCCTGTGAATAGGGGTCATCGGATGATACGGCATTCGCTCCCGTTCCGTTTTGGGAAGAGGAGAAATAAGTGACGCCTGTCTTTAATCCCAGGTCAACAGATCCGTTGAAATTCATGATCAGCTTCAATTCTTCCACAGATGGCAGAAACCAGTCGCTGTAACCGTTTAAAGTTAAGTCGGAACAAGCTTTGCCGGCACCGGTGCATCCGGCGGTCACAATATCTTTGGTATTTTGAAATCCCGTACCCACATTTTGTCCGTCAGCACCGGTAATGGTGGAGCCGGAACAACCCCATGCGGCTTTCGGGTCGTCAGTGGTGCCGCTCCATCCTGATTTTGCAACAATCAGTCCGTGCTGTTTGGTGGCATCTGTCAGATAAAAAATGATGCCGCCCTGATGTTCCTGCCCGATATTAAGAGCGGTAAACGTATCCGGATCTTTAGCGCAAGACGAAATCAACAGCATAACAATACTGATGATAACAACCTGAGAAGGCAGTTGTCGATTCAGAAATGGACGGAATGCTTTCATGTTCTGTTTTTTAGCTGATTGAAGTTACAAAATAAAAATGATTACTTTGTTTCATAAACACACAATACATCATAGTGCTCATTGGTATTTTGTGGGGTAGAAATCTTTATTTTTTGATTACCGTCTACTTTATATAGCGCATATCCCAAGTCATTTTGCAATTGAGACAGCAGCAGCTTTTCAGAGGTATTGTTTTTGTTCAGGTTCTTGTTGTCAATTTCGATGAACAAAATCGGATGAAACTTCTGAAGTGTTTGCACGCTGCCGTTGATAACAAAGTGTTCAAACCCTTCCACATCAATCTTAATGAAATCAATCCTGGAGACAGACTGCTGCCGGACAAACTCATCAATCGTGATAGAATAGACTACATCGGATTTAGATGATTTTTCTTTGAGGAGAGAAATGCCAGCGCTGTTCTTATTGTCCGGAATCTCAAAAAACAATTCTTCCTTTTTATCGGAAACGGCCAGATTTTGTAAAGAGATATTGTTGAATTGATTGAGTTCATAATTGGCTTTCAAGCGTTCAAATAAGAAAGGCACCGGTTCAAAACTGTATATCATACCTTTTGGAGCCAGCCGGGCAAAGTTGAATGTGGTTTCGCCAATATTGGCTCCCACATCAAAACAAACAAAATCTTCCTGAATCAGACTGTATAAAACCCTTCTGTCAAAATCGCCGCCGTCGGAGATGCCGAAATAAATGGCATGTTCCATATAATCACTGATATCTACGCGATAGTTGATATTGTTTCTGGTACAATTTCTGAAGGAGCCTTTGGGGTACAGTTGATTCCCGGCTATCAGTTTTTGTGACAATTTGCTGCCAGCGATGATACTTTCTGCCAGTTTGTTTTCAATAAAGGGTATCTGACTGATCCGTCTGAAGAGGTTTAAAAATGGTGTCTTAAAATTCATGCGCAAATTTACTATTTAATCATCAACTTAAAGCCAACACCATGAACATTCTGGATTTCCAGATTGGGGTCATCTTTTAAATATTTGCGCAGTTTGGTGATATAGACATCCATGCTTCGGCCGGCAAAATAGCTGTCGTCTTTCCAGATTTTTACCAGCATATCCTCCCGTTTTACGGGCTGGTTGGCATATTTGGCCAGGTATTCCAGCAGTGCGGCTTCCTTTTTGGTCAGAGAAGTCACTTCGTTTCCCCTGAACAGTTTTAATTCATCCACTTTCAGGATATATTTTCCGATAGCAAACTCTTTCTGCTCCGGTTCGGCTGATTTGGTGCGTTTCAGGATAGCTTCCATTCGCATCACCAGCTCGTCAAAATTAAACGGTTTGGTGATATAGTCGTCGCCACCCACCGTAAAGCCTTTCAGCTTATCCTCCTGCATTTCCCGGGCGGTGAGAAAAATAATAGGTGTTTCGTCTTTTTTTTCCCGGATTTCCTGTGCCAGCGTAAAACCGTCTTTCTTCGGCATCATGACATCCAGCAGGTATAAGTCGAATTTTTCTTTATAAATAATGCGTTCGGCGTCCAGTCCGTTTACACAATGTGTTACCTGATAGCCTTTGTCGGTAAGGTTGTCTTTGACGATAAAACCCAGATTGGGATCGTCTTCTACCAATAATATTTTTACCTTTTCCATTTGCGTCAAATTTGATAAATACAGAATATACTATCTTAAAGTTACTTAGATTTATTGTGAAACCAAATAGTAAATGTCGTTCCTACCGTTGGCACACTGTGTAGAGCTATTTTACCTTTATGCAATTTTATCATATTTTTTACATAAAACAAGCCTAGCCCGAATCCTTTCACATCGTGCAGGTTACCGCTCGGAACCCTGAAAAATTTCTGAAAAATCATGCCTTGCGACTCTTTTTCAATGCCTTTTCCATTGTCTTTAACAGCTATTTCAATGCCTCTGTGTTTATTGACGGTAGAAATCTGAATTTCCGGAACCTTGTCGCAGTATTTGATGGCATTATCCAGCAGGTTGTACAAAATGTTGGTCAAATGCACTTCATCTGCAGATATAACAGTGTTTTGAGCGTTTAAGGATAATTTTATCGTGCCGTGAAGTTCCGCCACCCGCGGTTCAAAGTTTTTGATGATTCGAAGAATTAATTCATGGATATTTACATCCGTCAGCTTAAGTTGTAGTTTGTTGGAGTCAATCTGTGAGACCTGTAATACAGACTCCACCTGGCTTTTCAGGCGTTTATTTTCGTCACTGATGATACTGGCGTAATGTTTCAGTCTTTCCGGGTTCAGTGTAATATCATCACGCATCAGTACATCACTTGCCAAAGCAATGGTAGAGATGGGTGTTTTAAACTCATGCGTCATATTGTTTACAAAATCGGTTTTGATTTCGCTGAGTTTCTTTTGTTTTAAAATGACCAGAATTGTATAAGTAAAGAACCCGATAACCACCATTAAAACTACAGAGAAGAAAAGCAGCAGGTTGAAGTCATCCTCCAGATAGCTTCTCTTTTTCGGAAAGAGTACGCCGATATAATAGTTTTCGGACGGCTTAGCCTTGATTTTGAGGCGTTCAACCTTGCCTATATTACTCATGTTTATGAAGCGTCCGTAATAAAAGGAATCCGTAGTACATTCAAATATGCCGTATTCAAAGTCGGCGTTAAGGTTTTGATTCTTTGATTCAATAATCAGGTAATTTTCCAGCATGGTGACATTTACCGGGGAGCTGAAATCAAGGGTGTAGTAGTTGGACGCCTTTTTGTTTATGCCATCTAACTCCACATTGTATTTGGAGTCGCGGATTAACCTGTCCGCCACACTCTTGAGTGCGACATATGCCCGGTGGTTAAATTGCTGCTCTTTTAAGTCCACTGCCTTTTTTACCCAGAAAATCTGAGTGGCGATAATACCGGCCAGGGAGATAAAAGCCAGTAAAATGATATTTCTGATTGCGGCACGTACCATGGAACAAATATACTATTATTGTCTTTTACAAATAAATGATTAACAATATTTTATAAAGTTTATGTTATATCGGTAAGGGGTTTGTAATTAGTGTATAAATAATATGTTGACTACCCGGGTTATTCATCTATATGTTTTAACAGGTACAGAATGCCCCGGAAAAGCAAGGTGAGCAGATTCAATAAAAAATAAAAAACGACAATCAGTACTGCAAATAAGTGTAATTCACCGGTTTGTTGGTAAGAAAAGCTGGAGATAAAATTGCCCGTTAGGTAAATATATACGGCAATAGAAATGAATACAAAAACAGAAAGTCCAAAATACCGGAGTGGTTTTTGCTGAAAGGCTCCAAGGATGGGGTTATAAAAACAAAAAAGCAGGATAGGGGTCAGTAGCATATCCCATGCCTGCATGGAATTTTGATGAAATATTAAACAAAATAAAGCTATAAAAGTTACCAGCAACGCGGCGAATATCCCTTGCTGAAATGGGCTGAGATTCTTATAATCAAATTTGAGATATCGAATCATTTGTGGACTGAAAGTAGTAAATAGTCAACATCAAAATTAACTATTTGTTTCAAAATAGTAGATTTGTATAAAAAATGATGGATTCAAGGTTGGCAGCATTTGAGCGTTTGCTGAATATAATGGATGATTTAAGGGAAAAGTGCCCCTGGGATAAAAAACAAACCATACAGACACTCCGTAAATTAACCATAGAGGAAACGTATGAACTTTCTGACGCCATTATAAAGGAAGATTGGAAAGCGGTAAAAGAGGAGCTGGGGGATTTATTTTTACACCTTGTCTTTTACAGCAAAATTGGGAAGGAGCAAAATGAGTTTGATGTAGCCGAGGTGCTGAATGCGGTGGCCGAGAAGCTGATATTCCGCCATCCGCATATATACGGAGATGTGGTAGTGGAGAATGAAGAGGATGTAAAAAAGAACTGGGAGCTGCTCAAGCTGAAGGAAGGCAAACAGTCCGTATTGGAAGGAGTTCCTGCCGGGTTGCCTGCTATCAACAAATCTCAGCGTATACAGGATAAGGTCAGAAGCATAGGATTTGACTGGGATAACAAGGAACAGGTAATGGATAAAGTGCAGGAAGAGCTCGGTGAGCTGGCAGAAGCTGTAGCCGTACGGAATCAGGAGGAAATAGAACTGGAATTCGGAGATGTTCTGTTCGCATTGATTAATTATTCGCGTTTCATTGATGTGGATGCGGAGAAGGCTTTGGAAAAAACAAATCTCAAATTTATGAAGCGATTCCGCTGGATGGAACAGTATGCTAAAGAACATAATTTGGATATGCATAATATGAATCTGGAACAGCTGGATGAAATATGGAATAAGGCAAAAGAAACATTAAAGAAAGAAATCTGACAGGTTGAATTTTTGGAAAAAACATAAGGTCACTATTGCTGCCGTTGCCGGTATGGTTTTATTAACCGTTAGCGTATTGATAGACACCATTCAGATGGTTTCGCCCAATGTGTATAAAGCTAAAAGAATAATCGAACGCAAACTGCATTCGGAGGAACTGGCTGCAGAAAAGATGGTTCAATCCCCGGAATTACTGTCTTCCTCAGATTCATACGAGAAAATAAGAGCTGTCAATAATCAGTATAACGAGGATGGTAAAATATTGCTGTATGTTTACAGGGAAGATGCTCTTGTTTTCTGGTCGACTAATTCATTTGTTCCCGAAAATATAGATAAGCTGTCAGAGCGTGATATCCATTTTTTGAAAGAAGCCAATGGATTTTATGAAGTGATGCACAAAACATCCGATGACCATCTGGTAAATATTTACGCGCTGATTCCCGTTTATTATCAGTATTCTACCAATAATAAATTTCTGTCCAACGGGTTTGTCTGGAATCATCCTTTTCTGAAACGTTTTGTGGTGTCGAATAAAGAAACCAGCAAGACCACATCCGTCTTCAGTCACAACGGCACTTACCTGTTTTCCATACGTGTGGCGGATAATGCCGGTACCATCTATAATCCATATATCGTACTGGTAGAGGTGTTTGGATTGCTGCTGTTGTTCTGGTCCATGTACCAGATTATTAAGCTGATGCTGAATCGCAAACGATATGGAATGGCACTGGTGTGTATATTCCTGGTTGCTATGTTTACGGAACTGATGTGCAATCAGTTGAAGTTGTTTTCACTGACAAAGACATCTCTTTTATTTTCTTCCAACTTATACGCTTCTGCATATTGGAGTAATACTTTGGGGGCTTTACTGATAAGGGTATTTCTGTTGTCCTGGTCAATTTCATTCCTGCGCTTTATCCCTTCTGAGAAAATTCGCCTGAATTACATGTATCTCCTGCTGGCATTGCCGGTGGCTATGTTTTTTGTGATGATATTTATCATGCAGAGTGTTATTCAGAATTCTGTCATCAGTTTTAATTTTTACCTGATCAATACGCTGGACAGGTACACTTTTATCAGCCTTGTTGTCTTCGGGCTGCTGATTTCGGGGTTGCTGTACTGGATGAAATGGATTTTCGACCGCAAGCCCGGCAGGCAATTTGCCATTTATCTGATCGTATATGCCTTTATCGGATGGGTGGCAGGTTTTATAATCGGTGAGTTTACGGACTTCTTTTACACGTTATTTCTGGTGTTGTGGCTGTTTACCTTCTTTTTGTTCTTTTATTACGAACATTCATTTATCCAGAATAACCGCAAGTACAGATTTATTGCCAATCTCGTGTTACTTTCCCTGATTGCATTTCTGACCTCTGTTGTTGTCATCTACAATACAGGCAAGAAAGATATTGAGAAGCGCAAATACAGGATGGAAGAACTGGTGGCGGAACGTGATGTTGGCGAAGAATACGGGCTGATTGAAACAGAACAGGAAATACTGCATGACAACTTCATTAAGTCTTATTTCAAGAGCCCTTATCTCTCTAATTTTGATGTTGATAAGCGGATTTCTTCCAAATATTTCAAACAGTTTGAAAAACGTTATCATATTCAGACGTACATGTTTGATAAAGACGGAATGCCATTGGTGGGTATCGCTCAGAAAGAATTTTATAAACTGAATAATGCCCGTTTTTACAAAAAAGCAAAATCAATTTCACCCAATTTTTATTATCTCTCGATAAAGGAAAACGGTGAAAAATATCTGGGTTATTTTCCGATAATAGAAGATGATGTTCTCTTGGGGTATTTATTCGTTGAACTGACCCCCAAAATATTCAGTTCATACAGCGCATATCCCGAATTGCTGCTGAAACAGAAAAATTATTACGATGAAGAGTTTGATAATTTCTCCTACGCTATCTATGATAACAGATACCTCGTCAAACAGAAAGGAGAATACGAATATCAGATAAAATTCAATTTCCCCGTTAAGCCCGGTAAGGAGTTCAATTATTATAAGAACAATGATTACAATCACATGATTTATTACAGCAAGGACAAGCAGATTGTGTTGTCAGAAAGCAACCAGCCTGCACTGAGCACGCTGTCTGTTTTTTCTTATATCCTTATATTTTTTCTGTTTTTCTTCATTCTGATGGATTATTTCGGGTTTTCTGAACGGTTTTGGGGAAATGATTCCCTGCAGAATTTCCTGAAAGGGAATACCCTGCAAAAGCAGATACAAAATTCCATGATTACATTGGTATTATTTTCCTTATTAGTGATAGGTATTGTTACCATGGTCTATTTTCAGTATCAATATAATCTTTATCACAACAACCGGCTGCTTAAAAAAGTGAATACGGTGATGAAGAATGTGACACAGTATTATCTGGAGGAATATCCTCTTTATGGCAGTAATACATTTGACAAGGTGATACAACAAAAAACCAAAACACTCTCCACCATTCACGCGCTGGATATTAATGTATACAGTCCCAAAGGCGAGCTGTTGCAGTCGTCACAGCCGGAGATATTTAAGCGGAATCTGATTTCGGGGAAAATGGACGCGGGTGCCTATTACAATTTAATTATCAAAGGGAAATCGAAGTATGTGCAAGATGAAACAGTGGGTAATCTTATGTATTTAAGCGCCTATCAGCCGTTCAGAAGCAATGGCAGGGTGTTAGGGTATTTTAATTTTCCGTATTACGGAAAGCAAAAAAGCTTCCAGGAAGATTTGTCTTATTTTTTGGTGGCGCTGGTCAATGTATATGTGATTTTCCTGATAGCGGCGGCATTTTTCGCCGTAGTCTTGTCACGGTCTATTACCAATTCACTGACACTTATTTCAGAAAGCATCAAAGGATTGCAGTTTGGTAAAACGAATACGCCGATTACCTGGAAGAATGAAGATGAGATTGGATTGCTGGTGAAACAATATAACCTTATGTTAGCGGAACTGGAAAAAAGCGCTGATTTGCTTGCGAAATCAGAGCGGGAAGGCGCATGGAGGGAGATGGCCAAACAGGTGGCCCACGAAATTAAAAATCCGCTCACTCCGATGAAACTGAGTATTCAGCACCTGCAGCGGGCACTCAGAGACGACTCGCCGGATATCAAGGACATGACGGATAAGATATCACAACGGCTGATTGAGCAGATAGATAATCTATCCAATATTGCCACTGCCTTTTCAGACTTTGCCAAGATGCCGCAGGGTAGTTTTGAAAAAATTGACAGCGTGCCTTTACTGATGTCAACCATCGAATTATTCAGAGAACTGGATAATATAGAGATTTCCGTCGGTGTCCTGCCGGAACATGCTTATGTGTTCGGAGACAGGGAACAGCTGATGCGTGTCTTTACGAATGTAATAAAAAATGCAACACAGGCTATCCCGGAGTCGAAAGAAGGATGTATAGAAATAGAAGTAAAAGAAACGGAAGAGAGTTATATCGTCTCTGTAAAAGACAATGGTATTGGCATATTGGAAGAAAAACGCGCGCATATTTTTGAGCCTAACTTCACCACCAAATCCAGCGGTACCGGTTTGGGATTGGCCATCAGTAAAAACATCGTTGAACGGATGGATGGTAAAATCTGGTTCGATTCCGTCATCAATGACTACACTGTTTTTTATATTCAGTTGCCAAAATGGAAAGATGCCTGAGTGGAAAGCTGTCATAGAGAAATTTGGCAAAAAAGGGGAAAAAACCGGCTGGACCTATATCTTCATACCTTTTGATACTGCGGAAAAACTGAATCCCGGATCCAGGAAATCGTTCAGAGTAAAAGGCTGTCTGGACAAAACACCCATAAGCGGCGTTTCGCTGATACCCATGGGTGAAGGGAATTATATCATTCCTTTGAAGTCGGATTTAAGAAAACGGATAGGTAAAAAGGCAGGAGCCGAAGTATGGGTAAGGCTGGAAAAAGACGAGACCGAGTATGAGCTGAATCAGGATCTGATGCTTTGCCTGCAGGATGACGAAGATGCATTTGCGTTTTTTACTGCTTTCCCGTTTTCTCATCAGAAATATTTCAGCAAGTATGTGGATGCCGCCAAAACGCCTGCAACGAAAGAAAAACGTATCGTGCAGATAGTAAAAGCCATGCTGCTAAAACAAAACTATGCCGAAATGATACGAAGTTCAAAAGAGAACAGCTAATACATTTAACCCAAACAATACAACCGATTTTGTATTTTTGCCGATTAATTATTGAAAGTACATGAAGCAAGATAATTCAGTTCAGCTTTTTGAGAAAGCAAAATCCTTAATGCCGGGTGGAGTGAATTCTCCTGTTCGTGCGTTTAAATCAGTAGGCGGCACCCCTGTTTTTATGAAAAAAGGAAAAGGTGCGCATGTCTGGGATGTCGATGGAAATGAATTTATTGATTACTGCTGTTCCTGGGGGCCGTTGATTCTTGGACATGCCAATGAGAATATTGAAGAGGCAATAATAGAAACGGTGAAGAACGGCACTTCTTTCGGCGCTCCTACGGCGTTGGAAAATCAGCTGGCGGAGTTGATTATCTCTCATCATTCCTATATTGAAAAAATACGGTTTGTCAGCAGTGGTACCGAGGCGGTGATGTCGGCGCTGCGACTGGCGCGCGGTGTGACGAATAAATCGAAAATCATCAAGTTTGAAGGCTGCTACCACGGCCATGTAGATTCCTTGCTGGTGAAAGCGGGTTCCGGACTGGTGACGTTTGGCGAGTCTACATCCGCGGGCGTTCCGGAGAGTTTTGCCAATGAAACCATTGTTTTACCCTTGAACGATGAAGAGACGGTTCAAGTTACCCTTGAAAAATTACACCACGAAATTGCGGCTGTCATCATAGAGCCGATTCCGGCGAATAATGGCTTGTTGCTTCAGTCGCATAAGTTCTTATTGCATTTGCGCGAGTTGTGTACGAAGTATGGCGTATTACTGATTTTTGATGAAGTTATTTCAGGATTCCGTGTCGGTTTTGAAGGAGCGGCAGGTTTGTATAAAATACAACCTGATATCATCACCTTTGGCAAGATCATCGGAGGCGGTATGCCGGTGGGCGCATATGGCGCGAGCAATGAAATTATGAATAATATCTCGCCGCTCGGTCCTGTCTATCAGGCGGGCACGCTGAGCGGCAACCCGGTAGCGATGGCAGCCGGTGCGGCACAATTGACAGCATGTTTGCAGCCGCATTTCTATCACGGCCTGCAACATAAAACCGATAAGTTGGTGGATGGCATCAAACAGCACATTCATGCGAAGGGCTATGAAATTACGATCTATAATATCGGTTCCATATTCTGGTTTGCCTTTTCGGATATGACGCATTTAACGCGTGCCGACCAGATCAATTCCGGTAAAATGACGTTGTTTGCCAAAGTGTACCATTACCTGCTGGAGCACGGTATCTATTTCGGGCCTTCCGGCTATGAAGTGGGCTTTGTTTCCGCAGCGCATACGGATGCCGATATTGATAAGACGATACACGTGATGAACGCCGCTTTTGACGCGGTGATGGGATAATTTATCGTGCCACGATGATCGCGACACGTCATTGCGTGGCACTATAAACAGGGAGGCTTACACCAGCCCAAATGTAAATGTCTTGAAATAAATGTCTATGAATTTCAAAAAGGCTGTCAATGCCCTTTATTTTTATGGGGTTTTCGTAAAGTTCTTGAAGTCGTTTTGTTACTGCACTGCTCTCAACAAAAAGCAATACATCGGGGTCTGTAATGTCTTGTAAGTTCCTTAAAAGTCCTGTCTTCGGGTCAGTGTATGTGAAGTCAGGGGCAATATATTTGTAGGAATTAGACATATGCTTTTTGTTTGGCAAATGCCACAAGCTCTGTTAGTGATATTTTTCCTACCACATAGTCCCGTATGATTTCAATACCTTTTGGTGTCGGTTTAAACCCTTCAAACATATTACTCCCTAAGGCGTTTGCGGTGCTTTCTAAGGTTTTCAAGTCCGAAAACTTAACTCCCATTATAGTCAGATTGCTTCTGTCTATTTCTATCGTGTTGAACATATCTTTCAGTCTTAAATACTCTTCAAATTTACAAAATATTTAGGTCAAATCGCTTGTTTTCTGTCTTTTAAAATGGCTTATAACGTTTTGGCGCTTGGCGCAGTGGGGGACTTAGAAGCACTAAACTGTCAACCAGCACAAAAGTTTGATAGAAGCACTCAGCTTCAATTTTGCACGTCACCGCCAATTGAGGTAACACGCTGTTGGTAGATGGTGTTCTTGTCCACCGTCTCTGTAAATCATTGTCATTGTTGAGTTTTGCTGTCATTTTCGTGTTGGTTTGTGCTTGTACGTATTTTTTATTTTCAGAAGGGTGGGAGATTTTTTTTAATTCAAATTTGTCAGAGTGGGAAAGGTGGAAGCTCTTTTGCAAGCTTTGCCCTATGTTTGGGCTTGCGGGGCTTGCAAATGTGCTTACACCTGTGAATTGGCTAATAATATTCTTTAATGTAGTCATAAGCTCTATTAAATAAATCCTCGTCTTTAATTTGATATTTAGTCCAAAGCACTTTTCGTAATTCTCTTTTTACTTCTCTTTCCCCAACTGTCGAGTTTTGCCAACCGTCAAAACGAACCACTCTTACAATTTCGTCAATGTCGTTAACAATGCGTTCAACTATAGCAGGTGTCGTGTCAGTTTTAAGTTCTAAAAACAACTCTGTCAATGCTGCTTTTGCGTTTTTCTGTTCTTCAACTGGTTCAACGCCTTTCTCAGCTTGAAGTGTCTCTTTGGCTAATTGGCAAAGTTCCTTTATAAATTCAATGGAGTTTATCAAACCTTTCTCTGCTTTGTCACGTATGGCTTCCAGTCTTTCGCTAAGTCGTTTGAAAGTAGGGTTGTTACTATGCTTATTCAGTCGGCTGATAAGAATTTTTAAAACCTTCTCTGCTTGTTTCGGGTCTTTCTTGTTCATCAAATCGTCAATCACTTCGGCATCCAAAATCATTTCTTCCATGTCGTGATTGATGCCCGAAACATGAATGTGTTCATGTATGAGTGCTGTTGTCTGTGCACCTAGTGCATGCCACAACAATCTGCCGTTGTCGTCTGATGATGGTTTAACAGAAGTATAAACCTGCGACAACCATTTATAATCTTTCTCAAATTGATTTAGAACAGGGTCTGGCGATAATGCTTCCCATAACTTTGTCAAACTGCTGAAATCTTTTGCAAAGGCATCACGCTTTTCATTTGTGTTTATGCAGTCTTGTGCTTTTGATAATCCTTCAAAACCTGAAATTGTTCTGTCAACGCCTGCAAAATGGTTTAAGCATTTTTCCATCCATTCAGGCAATTTGTCTTTCAGTTCTTGTAAGTTGGTAATAACCAATTTTACGCTCTCTTCATCAAATGCAAGGGCTTTTGCTGTATCGTCAAATACACCAAAGTAATCTACAATTCTTCCGAAAGTTTTATTTGGGAAAAGTCGGTTGGTTCTGCAAATGGCTTGTAAAAGAGTATGGTCTTTCAGCGATTTGTCCAAATACATGGTTTGCAAAATGGGTGCATCAAAACCTGTCAATAGTTTTGCCGTTACAATCAGGAATTTCAAAGGCGAATCGGCATCATTAAATTTCTCCACCACCTTTTCCTGTTTGTCTTTGTCCATTGCCCACTTTTGTTTGAAATCAAAATCATCATTCGCAGATGAACTGATTACTACTTCGCTTGCTTCGGGGCTAATGAGATTGTCTAATTCTTCTTTGTATTGCACACAAGCGTAACGGTCAGACGTTACAATCATCGCTTTTAATCCTTCGGCTTCAACGTGTGCTTTGAAATGTTCTACAATGTCGGAAACAATGGTTTTAACTCGTTCGGGCGATTTTAAAAACACCGCCATATTAGCGGCTTTCTGACTGAGTTTGTTTCTGTCTTCTTCGCTCAGGTCGTTTGCCATTTCTTTGAAAGCTATATCTAAACCTTCTTTGTCAATATGGTAATTTGGCAAACGTGGTTCAAAGTGTAAAGGCAAGGTTGCGTTGTCTCTGATACTGTCTTGAAAGGTATAACGGCTCATGTAGCCTTCTGTATCTTCTTCGGCACCAAAAGCCCAAAAAGTGTTTTTATCTGCTTTGTTGATGGGTGTTCCTGTTAAACCAAAGAGAAATGCATTGGGTAAAGCGTTTCGCATTTTTCTACCTAAATCACCTTCTTGCGTTCTGTGGGCCTCATCCACCATCACAATAATGTTGCCCCGCTTGTTCATATCAGGATAAGCATCCTTGAACTTGTGCACCATAGTGATAATGATTTTCCGGGTGTCTTGTTCTAATAGCTTGTGCAATTCTTTGATGCTATCGGTAGTAATCATGTTGGGCACTTCGGCTGTGTTGAACGTGGCAGTGATTTGTGTATCCAAATCAACTCTATCCACTACAATCATTACCGTTGGGTTATGAAGGTCTTGCTGCTTTCTTAATTTCTGAGCAGCAAACAACATCAGCAATGATTTTCCTGAACCTTGAAAATGCCAAATCAAACCTTTTTTGATTCGCCCTTCTTTTACCCTTTCTACAATGGCGTTTGCACCTTCGTATTGCTGATAGCGACAAACAACTTTTATTTTTTTCTTTTTGCTGTTAGTAGCATAAACCGTGTAAAACTGCAAAATATCAAGCAGTGTTGATGGCTTAAGCAAATGCGTTAACTGTTTGGCAACATCTTGCAAGCCGATAAAATGACTTAACTCGTCTTTGTCATTTTCTAAACGCCAGGGAGCCCAAAACTCTAAAGGCGTTCTTACCCCACCAATAAAAATTTCTTTGCCCTCTGTAGCAAATGAAAATACATTGGGAACAAACAATTGCGGAATGGAATTTTCATAAACCACATTGATGTCATGTGCTCCATCAAACCATGTAACGGCAGGTCTTACAGGCGTTTTAGCTTCACCAACTACCAAAGGAATTCCGTTGACAAACATCACGATATCAGGAATTTTGGTTTCTCTGGCTCTTAGCTTAAATTGATTACACAATACAAAACTGTTGTTCTTCAACTCTTCAAAGTCAACTAAGCGAATGGCAACATGCTCGTTGTTTTTACCAATGGGCAAGGAAACTTCATTGCGAAGCCATTTGGCAAATTCTTCATTGGCTCTTACCAAACCTACATTGTTAACGGTAATGAGTATGGCTCTGAGTTTATGAATAACTTCTTCCGCTTTATCGGGATTTAAGGCAATGGCAGGATTTAAACGGCATAGAGCTTCTTTTAATTCCTTTTCAACAAACACTTCGGTAATGTCACGCTGCAATAAATCAGCTTGAATGTATTTCCATTTTACGCCACCTTCATATTCAACAGCATTTTCTTTTACTACATTTCCTTGCACAGCATTCAGGTTCACCCCTGTGAGTTGGTGAATAATAAAATGCTCTACTGTGTTTTGTTCGTTGAAGCTCATTTATGCAACAATTAAGATTTCTGCCTGAACATCAATTCTCACTTTGTGTTTTCTGAAAAATGCAAGATTCAATTCGTTATCTACTTCTTGGAAATGCCTGTGTTGTTTATTGCAAGCAAATGCCTTTTTGTGTTTAAACTGATTAATGTCGTGTGCTGCCTTAAAAAATTCAACGGTAGAATCTAATTGGCCAATTGCGTCAGAAATCCAACTTTTCGCCAGATTTTTAAGTTCAACAAAATAAAGGTGTTGATTAGAAGTTAAAATGCCATCACACCTTCCTCTACCGGGATACTCGTTGTCTTTAATCAAGCATTTATCAACGGGAGTAAAAGTTAAACCGATAGCACTGTCATTTTTTACTGTAGCAATCCATGTTTCAGGATTTTCTGCATCGCTGTATGCTTTGCTGCCATCTTGATTATCGCATAAACCAAAAGATAATTCAAAGCGTTCTCGCTCTTTGCAATTATTATTCAGAAAATTCAAACTCATAGTTCTTCTTCTAATTCAAGCAGTGAGTCAAAAATTTCGTTGCCTTTTCTGATAAACTGATTTAAATAGTTTTTGTCAGATGGAATACCATAAGGATTAGGAAGGCTTGAAATTGTTCCATTAGTTTCATTCAACTCATAAACCAGAACATCATCTGCTTCTACTTGCGAATTTTCTTGAACGATTGAATAAAGTTTATTCAATAGCTCTTGTTTGCCCTTTTCAATTATTTGTTTTTTCAAATAGGCAGCTTGAATTGAAATACTTAAAAATGTAATAATGTAAGGACTATGCGTAGTCATTATCAATTTATTACCATCTTTCTTAGTGTGGCTTAGTAATTCAAACAATAAACTCCTTTGTGATGATGGGAATAGGTTTTGTTCGGGTTCTTCAACAATATTGATGAAGCAAGCTCTTTTTCTTTTTGCACTTAACTGACGCAAATATGCCTGACGAATTTCAGGTGTTAGTTGCGGGTCGTTCAAAATGGTTTTTATTTCCTTGTCTAATTTTTTTTGCTCTTCTAAAGAGTTTTCTTTGATAGATGGGTCTTCTTCTGCCGACAAACTGTCAGAAAGATATTTTGTAACCAAAAACAACGGCACGGTTGATTGAAAACCGCTTGATGCTTCAGAAAGCCTTAACTCATAATTTCTGTTTTCTCCAACAATTCGAGCTAGTTTATTTAGCTTGTCATATTCAAATCTCACCTTGTTTATCGGCAATTCAATTCCGCTTGCAAATAAGTTCTTAGCTGCATCAAACTCATCATTAAATGTGTAGAGAGTGCTTGGCAGATTTTTCAACTTGTCAGGTCGGTCAACTGAACTTAAAAAGTTTCGTTCAGCAGGGGCATACATAATCTTCGACAGCAAATAACCATTCTCTTTTGATTTTTGAGCTTCAAATTTTCCATCAATGTAGCTGAGGGTAAATGCTCTTCCAATATACTCAATGCTGGTGTCTGGTTTAGCGTATTTTTCAATACGCTGATAGGCCAACTGTTTTAAAAAGCGGTTATGTGTATTCAGTTCGTCTTGACGGATAGTGCCCATTACCATTGCTTTCTCTATCCAGCTAAGGGTAGAAATCAACTTCGCCACGGTACTTTTACCTGAACCTTGATTACCGATAAACACAGTAACCTTCTTCACATCCAGCCAGCCATCATTCTCCTGATAGCCTTCTTTGATGGGTCCGAAATTCTTTATTCTTATTTTGCTCATTGGCTTAAAATTCGTGTTTCAAAATTAAAATTAATTTTATCCTAAAATTTCATTCAATAATTTCTGCTTTAATAGCTTCAAAGTGGCTTTTTGCTGTTTGAGTTGTTCTCTTACATCCAAAATTCTATCAAGTGTTTCAGCAATTTTTTTTTGAGTTTCAATGTCTGGTATTTCAAATGTGAAATCATCTAGATCTTTCCAATTGATGTAAGGGTTAGTTGAACCTTTGGAAACGCCAATTGAATATTGCGTGAATTTAGAAGACAGCATAATGTGTTTGAGGAGGTCTTTAAGTAACAAACTTTCTTTGGCTCTAATTACATAAGTTGTGTTGGCGCATACGCCTTTAAAATCCGCAAGTGAAACCTTTTTAAGATAGGTTCGCCTTGAACCATATAAAATGTCTCCGGGCTGGAATAAAACATGAAAGGCTGGACCCAAAACGTCTTTGCCCACAATACCCCAAGTTCGTATCTTGAAATCTTCCGCTTCTAAATTTTCTCCACCCACAATCCTTTCAATTCCATAACTAACAGGCTCTATTCTTCTCATCAACTTTTCTGTAGCCTCTGAATACTTTACCTGTTTTAGCTTTTTACCTTTTAATAAGTTACCGAAAGTCGGCTTGTCATTTACGAATTCGTCAATTAGCCTTAGCCATAACGCCTTTAGATTCTTCTCCTGCCCATCCACCT
>CAZBED010000013.1:0-71373 GCA_964490845.1 uncultured Chitinophagales bacterium
TTTTGACAAATGGGGATGATTGAGTTGCAATACAATACGGATAGTGGTTTGTTGGTGAAGAACACCAACAAAGGCATGGGTAGTCGACAGGTGACGCTTGCTGCGCTTTGCTTGCAGCTAAATACCTGTCGAAGGCAGGGGACTAAGTTCAATATTTTTCGTTATACAGGAAATCCATTTGGAAAATAAGAGATTATGAAAGCAAAAACATTTTATCTTATTGTCCTATGTATTATTAGTTTTATAATATTCTTGATTCTATATGAATTATATGAGCGTAATTTTCTTACGGAAAAGAAACTATATAGTGCAATTATTGTAGAAAAATATATAAACTACAATACAGATGGAGATTCATATATGGTTAAGTTAAAGTTTAAATGGCAAGATGATACAATTATTGATGAAGGTTATCTAAGTAAACAAGAGCATAATTTTTGTAAATTAAATGATACTGTATCGATTTATTATAATCCGAATGCCACAACAACTAAAGTTATATTTGCAAATAGGTTCCAAAACTTTAACAAAGGTTCAATAATAACTGTTTTATGTTTGTTTTTTGTTTTGTTGCTATTGATTTATAAAGTAAAGACAGTAGATGATAGTGAATATTTTTTTATGGAAGATAATTAATCCAAACTGGCGCGAGCATGCAGCCAAGCCATGAGCGTGGCGTGCTTGTGCGGAAATAAGCAAAATGCTTTTCCCCGCCTTTGTTGGTTTGCAACCAACAAACTACCGCCCGCCCTCCGCCCACGGCAGGTGTTTAGCTTAGCAAAGCCTTCGCGCAGCAAGCGTCACCTGCCGACCACGAACCGGTTGGTTTCCTCACCAGCCGAAACCTAACTTAAGGAATTGATGACCATCAGAAAGTGCTGGGCGCGCAGATGGCGGGCGCCAACTATGACTATGAGGCTCGTCGAAAGGATACAAGTGTGCTGAGATTATTGCGTAAAGGCGTATTGCACAATATTCGCGCCCATTTTCAATGCCTTGGTACGTATTTCGGGAGTGTCGTTGTGCACGGTAGCATCTTCCCATCCGTCACCTAAATCGCATTCATAATCATAAAAACAAACCAGCTTTCCCTGATAGAGCAACCCAAATCCCTGAGCAGGTTTGCCATCGTGTTCATGTATTTTGGGTAATCCGTTTGGAAAGTCAAATTTCTGATGATAGATAGGATGAGAAAATGGAAGCTCGACAAACTCTAATTCCGGAAATACTTTCTTCATGGCTAATCGAACGAATTTATCAATTCCGAAGTTGTCGGAAATATGCAGAAAGCCCCCCGCTATCAGGTAGTTTCTCATATTTTCAGCTTCCTGGCTGGTAAAAATAATATTGCCGTGCCCGGTAATGTGTACAAGTGAATAGTTGAATAAGGCGGTGCTGCCGGGTTCCACTTCGTCAATGTCAAAATTTAAATTTAGATGGAGCTGTTGGTTACAGTATTTTGCAAGATTGGGCAGCGAGGTAGGGTTCGCATACCAGTCGCCGCCACCTTTGTATTTTAATAACCCAATTTTAGCGGTTGTCTTTACCTGTGAAAAGCTCAGAGAAGTTATGATACAAAAGGTAAAAAAGAAATAATATTTACACTTAAATTTTTGCATGGTTTTTAATTCAAGGTCAATCAATCAAAATTCAATAGTTGTATAATACTGCAAGCTACGACTCCGGCGGTCTCTACACGCAAAATAGAACTTCCCAAAGAAACAGGAATATAATTTTTGTTAAGAGCGGATTGTATTTCAACTTTTGTAAAATCACCTTCAGGGCCAATTAACAAAAGTGCGGATTCATTTTTTCTATAAACATTTTTTAAATGCGACTTATTGTCTTCACAATGAGCAATAAAATAATTCTCAAATGGGAGAGATGTAGAATTTACTATTGTTTTTAAAGGTTGAATAGGATGAAATGTTGGGAAAAATAATTGTCCGCTTTGTTTTGACGCGGAAATTATTATTTGCTGCAGTCGTTCCTGTTTTATTGTTTCTTTTTCAGTGCGTTCTGAAATTATTGGAAAAATTTGATCAATCCCTATTTCAGTTGCCTTTTCCAAAAACCATTCCAATCGTGCTGGATTTTTAGGAGGACATATTGCTATGGAAAGTTTGTTAGGATTTTCAAATTCTTCTTTTATTTTTTTTTGTAGTTTGATAATTACTTCTTTTTTTTCAATTACTTCAATTATACCTTCAAACATCAATCCTTTTCCATTCACAATTTTTAACGTTTCGTTTTTCTTCATTCTCAATACCTTAACCATATGATTTGTTTCTTCTTCACTGAGCGTACAATATGGATATGAAATATTAGTACAATAAAATAGCATGCTAATCGTTTTAAAGTTAAATTTAACACAATTATTAATCTAAAAAAATTACGTATGAAAAAGATAACAAAATTTACAATTCTGATTGCTGTTGCTTCAGTATTGTTTGGCATATCATGTAATAAGGACGGCACTTTCAATCCTTCATCAAGAATTAAGACAATTACGTATAGCCCTGGAGGACAAATAGAGTCGTTCTTTTATGATTCGCTCGGCAGGATATCCAGAATTTCCAAAAGTGGAATTACCGGATATATCTCATTTGTATATAGAGGAACTGACTCTATAATTGTATATACTTCTAATGGCATAGACTCGTCCATACTAGAAAAATACAAGCTTAGTTCGGGACTGGTATCTGTAAAAAGTATGGATACAGAAACTAAAACTTTTACTTACAACGGAGCCGGATTTCTTCAGTTTTCAAATCTGAATGATGGCAGCATAAATGAACGGGATACTTTTATCATTTCAGGTGATAATGTTGCTGAACATAGGAATTTCAGAACTACCGGATTGCTAAGTTCGTATAATGCTAAACAAGTATTCACCTACCTTGCAGAAAAAAATAATACAGTTACGAATGAAGCAATGGGAATGTCTTTTTTAGGAAAGTCTTCCTCAAATCTAATCAATAATGAAGTGTTTCGTTCAGAAACAAGTTCAATTCCATCAAATATTATAGTAAATAAGACCTTTCAATACACGTATCTTTTTGATAGCAACGATAGAGTAACTAAAATGATAAAAACAGATATTGTTAGTAGTGAGACTATAACCTGGGAATATACATATAATTAATGGTGAGTGATGATTAGATGGCGATGGGTATCTTAATTATTCATCGCCATTTTCTGTTTCATCTCCAAAAAACCAAAAATGGGTTTGTCCGTAATTGCGCACTTCCAGCAGTTTCGGATGCTCAGTAAAGTCGTGTTTGGGCGATGTTTCCAGAATAAACATTCCTCCTTCTTTCAATAATTTTTTATCAAAAATGATATCCGGTATTTCATCGATACCATCCAGTGCATAAGGCGGTCCTGCAAATATAAGATCGTATTGTTGTTTGCAGTTTCTGGCAAACGCTATTGCATCCCCAAAGATGATTTTGTGGTTCGGTATTTTTACTTCTTCACTCATTTTTTTTATGAATCCAAGGCTGATTTTACTCATGTCAACGGAAGTAATATCCGTACAGCCGCGCGAAAACATTTCCATATCCAGGCTCCCGGTTCCGGCAAATAAGTCCAGAAATTTCACATCACTGAAATAAAAATGATTATTCAGGATATTAAATAAAGCTTCTTTGGCAAAATCTGTCGTAGGCCGCGCCGGAATATTTCGGGGTGGATAAAATCGTTTGCCTTTTAATGTTCCTGATATGATTCTCATGACGGATAAGGTTAATAGGATGAACATTAATTGTCCAGTCCCAATCCTAATAAATTGATGTAATAGTGTAACGGAATATCTTCTATGGAATAGAGAAACGGTAACGTATTCTTTAATGTCCTGTCTATTTCAAAATTCCGGATGAACCCGTAGGTGGTGGAATACATGGGCGATTTTTCTTCTATACATCCATACAGATAGGTTGGAAATTCATTCAAATCCAGATTCAAATGCTCATAAGACAAACGGAGGTAGTACAAAAGGTCTTCTTTCGCCTTTACCTGAAATTTATTGTAGTAAAAATTTTCCGCATCCTTTTTGTAGCAAATAGTAAGTTCTTCGCCATATAAATTCGCCGCCAGGTAGTTTTTGAACGACAACTTGGCATTATAAAATTGCAATAATCCAAAATCGCTGCAGAGGAAAGTGACATTCGGCAGGTGGTTTTCTATAAAACTGATGGTTTTGTCGGGAAGTGAAAAATACACCCAGAACCGCTCGCTTATTTTGTTCTTCAAATACGTGATTTCTGTACTGTCAGAAAATCCGAGCGTAAGGAACAGCTGCTTGGCATTATCTGTCTTTTCCGGCAATACAGTATATTCCGGCGAATAGGCGGCTACCTTACTCTCTTTAAAAGGTAAATTGAAGATTTCCTGATGCACCGAAAACCAGGTGGCAATTGTATCCAGCGATAAATATTTACCGATAGGTTGTTCGACTACTTTCGCATCAAAAAATACAATCCTGTTGTTTTCCCTGTCTAGAATGGAATAAGACAGGCAATACGGATGCAAATGCATCAGCAATTCAAGGTTTTGGGAGCGTCTGAGTATGTCTAATGACGGGTTGATAAGCTAATTTTCTACAAACATAGTTTTTTTATCTATTTTTTTGGCTTTTTAGGTTTGACTTTATACATTTGACCCATGAATTTACATGAATATCAGGGAAAAGAACTTTTAAAGCAATTTGGAGTAAAAGTACAGGAAGGAATCGTCGCAGAAACAGTGGAACAGGCCGTTGATGCATGGAATACGCTAAAAACCAGAACCGGAAAAGATGGAGTAGTCGTAAAGGCACAAATTCACGCCGGTGGCCGCGGAAAAGGCGGAGGTGTGAAATTTGCTCCAAATCTTGACGCCTTGAAAGAGAAAGCTGCACAGATTTTAGGAATGACATTGGTAACCCCTCAGACAGGGCCGCAGGGTAAGGTCGTTCATAAAATATTTATTGGGGAAGATGCTTACTATGAAGGAACATCGCCAACAAAGGAATTTTATATGTCTGTTTTACTTGACAGAAATAAAGAGTGCAATGCTATTGTCTACTCTGCGGAAGGTGGAATGGATATTGAACATGTTGCGGAACATACTCCTGAAAAAATTTTTAAAGAATGGATAAATCCCTTAGTGGGAATACAGCCTTTTCAGGCAAGAAGAGTGGCTTTCAATCTGGGTTTAAGCGGTGTGGCATTCAGAGAGATGGTAGATTTTGTGCAACGTCTGTATAAAGCTTATGAAGCATCAGATGCCAGTTTGTTTGAAATAAACCCCGTCCTGAAAACGTCGGATGACAAAATCATTGCTGTGGATGCAAAAGTCAATCTGGATGATAATGCGTTGTATCGCCACAAGGACCTGGAGGCGCAACGCGATTTACTGGAAGAAGACCCTACAGAAGTAGAAGCAGGCGAAGCGGATTTGAACTATGTGAAACTGGATGGCAATGTAGGCTGTATGGTGAATGGCGCCGGACTGGCCATGGCTACGATGGATATCATTAAGCTGAGCGGGGGAGAGCCTGCCAATTTCTTGGATGTGGGCGGAACAGCCAACGCTGAACGGGTGGAGAAAGCTTTCCGCATCATCCTGAAAGACCCGCATGTAAAAGCGATCTTGATTAACATCTTCGGCGGTATTGTTCGTTGCGACAGAGTAGCGGAAGGGGTGATTGAGGCCTATAATAATATCGGTACGATAGAAATTCCTATCATCGTTCGTCTGCAGGGTACCAATGCAGAGATTGCAAAAAAAATGATTGAAGAATCAGGGTTAAAAGTACAATCTGCTATTTTACTGTCGGAAGCTGCTGACTTAGTCAGCAAGGCGGTCGCCTGATGTTATAGAAAATAATAAAATGAAGAGACCGCCATATGGCGGTCTCTTCATTTTATGTAGTTGATTATCAATAGATGTTGAAAACTAAATATGCCTTCTTAACACGACATGTGTAAAATTAATATAGATTGCTTCTAATAAAAATAATAACTATGCAATTAAACTTTTTTTTAGTTTCCGCTTTGGCGGCGCTCGTTCCACTTTTAGTGGGTTTTGTCTGGTATCATCCCAAAGTATTAGGTACTGCCTGGATGAATGCCTGCGGGTTTACGGATCCGGAAAAAATGAAAGAAGGCTTCAATATGCCCCTCGTTTTTGGGTTGACATATGTTTTTAGTTTTCTTATATCCTTTCCGCTCTCAGGAGTAGTTATCCATCAGATGGGATTATTCAGTATGCTCCAAAACCATTTCACCGAAGCAGCTACGCAAAAAGTATTTGGCGATTTGATGACAACTTATGGTAACGATTTCAGGACCTTTAAACATGGTGCTTTGCATGGTGCTATAACAGGTATTGGAATTGGACTGCCGATAGTGGCAACAACTGCATTGTTTGAACGCAGAGGATTTAAATATATCGCTATCAATGCCGGTTTTTGGATTGTTTGCCTTTTGCTGATGGGTGGCATCCTTTGCCAGTTTGTTGATTTAAAAAGCTTTGGATAATTAGTATCCTTTATTAATTTTTTGGTCGTCTCGTTTAAAACGAGACGGCTTTTTTTATTTTTATGCTTAACTTACAAAGTCTTTATAACTTAATACTAATCATCACAGATGCTCCTCGAAATATTCCCGCATAATATAGATATGCGCAAGATGTCTAAAGTGGTCGAATGTTTGCGCAACGGCGGATTAGTGATTTATCCTACCGATACGGTATACGGATTGGGATGTGATATTTTTAATAAAGACGCCGTTGAGAAAATTTGCCGGATAAAAGGCGTGAAACCGGAAAAGATGAATTTCTCTTTTATCTGTAACGATTTAAGCCATATCAGCGATTATACACTGAATGTAGACACACCAACTTATAAGCTGATGAAACGTTGCCTGCCCGGCGCCTATACGTTTATCCTGAAAGCAAATAACGCCATTCCCAAATTGTTTAAAAACAACAAGAAAACAGTAGGTATCCGGGTGCCGGACAATGAAATCGCCAGAACCATCGTACGGGAATTGGGAAATCCTATTATTACCACTTCTGTCCATCACGAAGATGATGTAATCGATTATATCACGGATCCCTATGCCATACACGAGCGGTATGAACAGCTCGTGGATATGGTGATTGACGGCGGTCCCGGCGGCCATCACCCATCTACTATTATTGATTGTACCGGCGACAATCCCGTTGTTGTTCGGGAAGGCGCAGGCCCTGTGGATGACTTTCTGTAATGTGTGTATAACAACCATTCGTATTTTTCCCTAATTTTAATCTAAATACTGCCGAATGAAATTTCTCTACACGATAATAGCTTCCTGCCTCTTTTCTGTTTGCTCTTTTGCCCAAACCATTACAACCACCGTCATTAAGCCACCCGCTTTATTGCAATGCGGCGAAGTTCCAGCCCGATTGAACAATGTGGTGCTGGGTGCTACTCCGCCAAACTCGGCTGACAGGCCGGTCGTAGTGTTTATACATGGCTGGTTTGATAACGGCTATGCGTGGTTTATGGCAAAAAACAAGTGGTATGAAAATACTTACAATGCGGGTTATAAATCAGCGTTCTTCTTTCAGTCATATAGTGATGAGTTTGAAAAAAACGGAAAAGTCATTGCCGAAATGATACGGCAGACATGCAGGCATTTTAATACCAACAGAGTGATTGCAGTTTGTCACAGTAAAGGCGGATATGATATAGAATATGCGCTTTACAATGAAAATATGTGGGATACCGTTCAGGGGGTTATCACATTGTCAACACCTTTTCGCGGAGCACCTATGTCAGACCTAATCGCTACGCCCATTATTCGTACATTATTGGAGAGCGTACCTATTGTTGGGCCAATATTTAAAGGGAAAGGTTCTTATCAAATGCAAACAGCCTACATGGCCGGTGTCGTCAGGCCTATGATGGATAATCATCCCGACAACCGGCCGGAAAAATTCCATTGCTTCGCCTCCTGGGGGCTCGACCATAAAACGGTATTTCCCGCTGCCATTCCCGATGATATGCTAAAAGTGGTCTTCAATGACTATCGTCCTTTGTGTCTGGATATTCCGGGATTTGGAACATTGGCGGGTGATTTAATGACGGGATTTATGACTGTTGTCGGGAATCTTTCCAGAATCGTTCAGGTGCAGGATAAGTACAATAATCCTCAAAAAAATTTATATGATATCGACGGCCTGGCTCCGTATTATTCCAGCATCCGTCCAGGTGCGTCGTCATTCTCTCAGCCACCGCCGTCACAGCAGTCTTATTTAAATCATATAGATGTCCTGTTGTCTTCCTATATGTGGGATAAGGTATTTCCGGAAATTGAATATTTCAAGGATCATCCCGTTTTGCGAAAAAAAAATATAGTTGAAACACCTGCGGCATCAACAGAGTATCAGCCCGTTTCAGATGTACAGATGATACAGGCTAATACGATTGAACTGAATACGGAAATGGTCAATAAATTGTATCTGGCAGGTGAGTATAAAGACGCTGTAGTATCTGTATATAATGACAGAAATGAATGGGTGAAAAATATAGACCTGAATGTAACGACAAAAGGTATGTTCGATATTTTTCATGAAGTTGATTTATCCTTTTTAGAACATGGTAAAAAGTATTCATTGAAAAGTTCTGTTGTGTTGACAGGCTTGTTAAAAGATGGGAAAAAAGCGGCTGTTCAATTGAGTGTCCCGTCTGATAAAACGTTTTATACTGATGAACCATTAGGGCTGGAAGTACATCTGCAGGATTGGACAGACGCAATACAAAGTACAATGGTAAAAGGTTATCTCAACAGAAATATCAATGAACAGGGGGAAGTTATCTGGGATAAAATGATACCTGTCACATTTGTATGGGATGAACAAAGACAAGCGTTTGTATGTCCCGATAAATTGTCATTGGATAACGGGATATACAATCTTTCTGTATGGGCAGAAAGCCCCGGATTAAAGCGATTTGCCACGACCAGCCTTTTAATGAAACAAACTGAAAAGAATACAGATTCCCATACCCTTGCGATGACGGTATTCCCAAATCCGTCATATGGTGGTTTCTCTCTCCAATTCGATGTACAACCGGAAACTAATTACCATTTAGTTATTTGTAATGCATTAGGCCAACAAGTCTTTTTCCAAAATATAGCGATAAATAACAACGTGAGACAGACTATACAATTGGATGCATCTACCTTAAATCTTGCGAAGGGAGCTTATTTCCTCTCATTATACGGCAATAGTGAACGAAAATCTACACGTGTAATTATCATAGAATAGTTATATAATATTACTGTTCCGCTGCAAACCGATAAACTATTGTAAATTAATGCGTGATTACCTTAACGCGGTATTATCTTTTGTTACATAAACGTAGTGATATATTGGATTAATTTTATGTTTGTATTCTTATTCCTTAAACGATGAGCACTAAAAATAAAAAGAAGCGCGATTTTCCATTGGCGACCTATTTTGAATATTACAACCAGTTTTTAGATTCTAAAATAGGTAAGGCATTTAACCTCCGGAAAATTTCTGAACGCTTTGTCTATGAAGGTATAAAAAATGGCGTGAAAGCAGCGAGCGGTACGTCCAGAGTGTTTAAAAGCTTAACCAATGGAAATGCACAACGCCTGGAATCCAGGCCGGCAACAGATTTGTTCGATTTAAATTATACAGAAGAACAGTCTATTATCCGGGAGTCGGTTCAGGCACTCGCGGTAAAAATGCGGACAGCTGCTGAAAAAATAGATGATAGTGGCAGTATCCCGGACGAATTGTGGCAGGAATTTAATGACCTGCAGCTGGCCTATATGCAGGTTCCTGAAGCACTGGGCGGTATGATGAAACAAAAATCTACCGTCACTCAAATGATGATAGCAGAAACATTGGCCTACGGTGATTTGGGACAGGCGTATGCGTTCTTCACAAAACATAGTGTCTTGAATGCCCTTATTCAATGGGGAACCGCCGGTCAGCAGGAAACATTAGTTCCGGACTTTTTAAATGAACAACCGGAAATTGCTACCATTGCCATAAACGAACCAACACCTTTGTTTTCCCCTTTTGAACTGACGACCACCGCGGTAAAAATAGATGGTAAATATCTTTTAAACGGCACTAAGAATATGGTTCCTCTTGCTGAAAAATCTACGTATATTTTAGTAGCAGCAAAAACCGATGACTCCGGCATTCAATTGTTTATCGTAGATAAAAATACCAAAGGAGTCAGCATTACGCCGGATAGAAGCATGGGGCTGATAGCTGCTGAGTTGTGCCGGATGGATTTGGAGAATGTTTCCGTTGATGAATCTGCCATATTAGGCGAAAAGAAAGGATTGAATTATCCTGAGTTTATTTCATACAGTAAACTGGGTTGGTGTGCGTTGGCCGTAGGCTGTTGTCAGGCCGTACTGGATTATGTCATTCCTTATACGAACGACCGGTATGCATTCGGAGAGCCCATCAGTCATCGTCAGGCTGTAGCATTCATGATTGCAGATATAAAAATTGAACTGGATAGTATGCGTATGCTCACCCAACGGGCAGCAGCAAGGGCGGAACAGGGTTTGGATTTTGAACGGGAAGCCTATCTGGCGCATGTGCTTTGCAGTGACAAGAGTATGCAAATTGGAAGTAATGGCGTTCAGCTTTTAGGAGGTCACGGATACATCCGCGATTTTCCGGTGGAACGCTGGTACCGTGATTTAAGAGCGGTATCTATTGGAATGAATGGTGTACATCTATAAAAAATATACAATGAATTTAGAAATTCCGGGAAAGTTTAAAGGGATACAGAATTTTGCCATCATGGCGGCCAAAACCATCTTCAGGCCGGTATCCAGAAAATATGATATGGAAGAGCATGCCTATCCTGTTGAACTGGATTTGTTTGCCGCGGGTTTAAAGGGCCTGAATGAAGGTTCAGATGCACCCGTTGGCGGTGCGGCTACCAAGAAAGCGGAGGCGGCAGAAGGCGAGGTTCGTAATGGCGCGAATATGGCGAACTGTGTGAATATACAGGCGATGTGTTATGGTGACGTAGGATTGTTATTGTCTATTCCTAATCAGGGATTGGGAAATGCCGCTATCAGCGCGGTGGCCAATCCCGAGCAGTTGAAACGATTCTCTAACTCCTGGGCAGCCATGGCGATAACCGAACCGAATTGCGGTTCAGATTCTTCCGCTATTACCACCACCGCCCGACAGGAAGGGGACTATTACATTATAAACGGAGAAAAGATTTATGTCACCGCAGGTGAACGAAGCAATGCCGTTGTGGTCTGGGCAACGCTGGACAAATCGGTGGGCAAGGCTGCCATAAAATCCTTTGTGGTCGAAAAAGGAACTCCCGGAATGGAAGTGGTTCGCCTGGAAAAGAAACTGGGAATTCGTGCTTCAGATACGGCTGCAATCACCTTTACCGATTGCAAGGTGCCTGCTGAAAATTTACTGGGAACACCGGAGATAGATATTAAAAAAGGCTTTGGCGGTGTAATGGAAACATTTGATAATACAAGGCCTTTCGTGGCATCGATGGCGAATGGTGTGGCGGAAGCGGCAATAGAACGGACGAAAGAACTGTTAGAAGATACTATCCATCTGGATTACCGCACACCGATTAATAATGCTAAAGCAGCGGAAGCTGAGCTGTACAGGATGGAAGCGGAATATGAAGCCGCCCGATTGCTCACGCTCAGAGCCGCGTGGATGGCGGATAACCGTAAACCCAATTCGCTGGAAGCATCTGTCTGTAAGGCGAAGGCCGGCCGGGTAACCAACCAGATTGCATTAAAATGCATTGAATTGTGCGGCTCGCTCGGATATTCATACAAAGAACTGCTGGAGAAATGGGCGAGGGACTCAAAAATCCTGGATATTTTTGAAGGAACTCAGCAGATTCAGCAGTTAATTATTGCCCGCAGATTGCTGAACAAATCATCATCAGAACTTAAATAATAGAATGGCCACGAAAGGTGTACGGGAGAATACTGTCAGTCTATCGGAATTAATCCTGAAACTACCAGGTGCAGTGAAGGATTTACCCAAAATCCTGACAGCATTATATTACAATTTTACGATACAGCCGCAGTCGGTGGTTTCCATCGGTGAGATTTTCAATAAAACCGTTTCCAAATATCCGAATCATACCTGTATTCTATACCGAGACAAAAAATGGACATACAGGGAGTTTAATAATTGGGTAAACAGACTGGCTAATCATTTTATTGGCCTTGGATTTAAAAAAGGTGATGTAGTCGCCGTCTTAGTGGAGAACAGGCCGGAAATACTGGCCATCTCCATGGCTATGGCTAAAATTGGTGGTATTGCCGCCTTACTGAATACCGCACAGAAACACAAACCGCTCATACATAGTATACACTTGGCAAACCCGAAACTGATTTTAGTCGGTAGTGAATTAATCGACCATTTTATTGAAATAAAAGACGAAATACAGGAAAAAACCGAAACAGTCCACATAATTCCGCACCCTGACATAAAAACACCTAAGATAAAAGGAATTATAGAATTCGATATGCTGAGTGCAGGTTACTCAGCAAATGAGCCGAACATCAATTACAAAATCTATTCACGGGACGCCTGTTTGTACATTTATACTTCCGGTACTACCGGACTGCCAAAAGCATCTATTATCAGCCATGGCAGATGGATAAAAGGGTACAGCGCATTTGGATTAACATCGTTTCGTTTGTCACCGGAAGATATTCTGTATGTGCCGTTACCGTTTTTTCATGCTACAGCTATGGTGGTTTGCTGGACATCGGTGGTTGCGGGAGGTGCGGCTATTGTCATAAAAAATAAATTCAGTGTTACAGATTTCTGGAATGATATTGATTATTATAAGGCAACCGGTTTCGGGTATGTAGGGGAAATGTGCAAATATTTACTGAATACGACGGTACATCCGCTGGAGAAACATAATACGCTGACAAAAATGATTGGAAACGGATTGCGTCCGGAAATCTGGAAGGCATTTAAAGAAAGATTTGCAATAGAGCAGGTTTCCGAATTTTACGCTTCGAGTGAAGGTAATATCGCCTTTTTTAATGTATTCAATGTCGATGAAACAATGGGATTTTCTATTACAAGTTATGCCATAGTAGAGTACGATCAGGAAAACGAATGCCCTGTTTTAGACAGAAAGGGTTTTATGAAAAAGGTAAACAGCTATCAGACCGGATTGCTGTTGGGGGAAATTAATGAACGTTATCCGTTTGACGGGTACACGGAAAAAGATAAAACGGAAAAATCTATTTTCAGGAACGTTTTTAAAAAAGGAGATGCCTGGTTCAACACTGGGGATTTAGTGCGGGATATGGGTTATTTTCATACGCAATTTGTTGACCGGCTGGGGGATACTTTCCGGTGGAAAGGGGAGAACGTCTCGACCGGAGAGGTGGAGGGAATCATAAATCAGTTTAACGGAATTGAAGAAAGTATCGTTTATGGTGTGGAAATTCCGGACAACAGCGGTAGGGCGGGAATGGCAAATATTGTTTTGAAAGAGGATAGCGGAAAGTTTGATTTAGTGGCATTTTATCGTTACCTGAGCGAAGAGCTGCCGCCTTATGCAGTCCCTCTCTTTTTACGCTTTTCCTCACATTCGGATATTACTACGACCTTTAAGCATCAAAAATACAAACTGAAAAAAGAAGCTTATGATTGTACCCAAATCGGAAAAGAGGTATATGTATTGATTGACAAAAAATACACCCGTGTAACGGTGAAAGTTCGGGATGCAATTAACAGTGGCCGGTATCGTTTTTGATCAAGAATTTACTGTCTGTTTTTCTTGTGCATAAAAAAACCGCAGACTATTTGTCTGCGGTTTATCCAAAATGTCGTTGCTATACGGATTATTTGGTTAACATGAGTTTGTTTACAAATACTTTATCATTTGTTTCTAAGCGATAGAAATAAGTGCCCGCCGGATGGTTTGAACCATTGAACTGGAATGTATATTCGCTTCCTGTTTCAATATTTCCTTCAAACAGGCTTTCTACTTCTTGTCCGGCGATATTGTAGATAGCCAGTTTTGCTTTGCCATCAGTGGTCGCACGGAATCGGATAGTCGAGAAGTCATTGAACGGATTTGGATACGCAGCGACTTCAACAGCAGTTTCTATGCTTTTTTCTTCCGCCTGTTCAGGTGCGGCTAATCTTTCGGCAGATGTGGATGCAAATGCCTGAGGTGCTTGTGAGCAGGAAATACAATTTGTATTCCAATTCCAGGTTGTATACTCATCAGCGGTTATATTCTTTGCAACAAATTGTCCAGTCAGTTTCGTAGGAGCAGCAGCAGTAGCTTTTTGGACTACAATATCCCCGGTTAATGTATAAACATTGCCAATAAACTGTGCACCAGGTCCGAAGGTAAACTCATCAGAAGCCGATTTGTCTTTTACATAGAAAGTTACCCTGTTTTTTGCAAGATTTGTTTTGCTGTTTTTGTCAAATAATACTGCTTTAACCACTGTTACCTGTGCACAGGATGAGAAACTGGTGGTGGATCCTTCTTTAGCTGTATATTGAACGGCATAGATTCTTGGTTGTGTAAAGTTTACTTTTGAGTTTTTTCCTAAAGAGATAGTACCGTAAATGGAATCTGTCAGGGTAATAGTCGCATTGTCTGCAACGGTTACATTTTTTTTGCTGTTTGCAAATGGATTCGCTAAAATAGTCGGTAAGGTAACAACAGCGGCAGCCGTAATTTTATTGGTAACCGTACTGCCGTTTGTAACGCTGATAACGGGTGCCTTTACAAAAGTAGAAGATGCCGTGATAACACTGTTTCTGTCAATTGTTGCTTTTGCGCCTGCCTTTGAAACGGCAACACCGCCATTCTCCACCGTATTTCTTTTAAAACTGACAGCATCTATACCAACTACGGTATAGGCATTGGCAGTGAGTGTTTTATCAAATGAAACAGTTTGGAACGCTTCGGCTGTACATCCATATTGATTGGTTGCCAAAACTGAATAAATTCCATTGGTAGCATCTATGGATTGTTCGGATTTTCCGTTATTCCAGAAGAAGGTAGATGTTTGATCATTTGAACTGGCTGTAAGTATTTTAAAATCACCCTGACAACCTTGAGGGATTGAGCTCATAGCGATGGACGCAGTAGGTATGCTGCCTTCCACGGTTACAACAGCTGTACAGGAAGCTGTTGCATCTCCGTTAGTCACGGTTAAAGTAACCTCATTTGCTCCAATAGAAGAGCAGTCAAAATAGGAGTTGGAAACTTCAATAGTCTCAAATCCGAATGAACCGTCGTCAACATCTTGTGGTGTGATTGTTACATTACCATTCGCTAAAGCTACTGTAATATCCTGACATACTGCTTGCATTGGATATGGGTTTATGGTTACAATAGCATCACACGCAGATGCATTGCCGGAAGGGTCAGTTGCCGTAAGCGTTACGCTGTTTTCTCCCAGATTGTTTGCATCGAATGCTGTTTGTGATGCTTCTAGTGCGAATGAACAGTTGTCATAAGTACCGCCGTCGATAGATGCGGGATCTAAAGTCGCATTTCCGTTTTGATCCAATTCTATTGTAATATCCTGACAAACTACACTCGGTGGTAAAATATCTACTACCTGAATCAACGCGTCACAAGTAGCGGTATTTCCGCTTAAATCAATATAAGTCACAGTTACATAGTTGTCGCCTATATCATTACAGGTGAAATCAGTTTTACTCGCGGTAATATCTGCAAGACATCCTTCTTCAGAACCTCCATCCAGATACCACGGATTTACATAGTATGTACCATCTTCTTGCAGGTCAGCTATGAAACTAAGGCAGTTCAGATTAGTCGGCGCCAGATTGTCCTCAACTGTTACAGAAGCTTCACAGGTGGCTGTATTACCGGATGCATCTGTTACCGTCAGTAAAACCGTGACCGGTGACAGCAATGCGTCAATACAAAAGAATTCCACCGTGTTTCCGTCCTGGATTAATCCGTAATCATCGACATTTAGTCGGATAGCAGTAATGGATGCAATAGCGTCATCATCTGTGGAGCCGTTATCAAAGTCGCCGGCAGGAATTGCGGCATAGCCCCAGGAGTCCAACTGGACCGTAATGTTTTTACAATTCGCAGTCGGGGGTGTTACATCTTGCGCCATAACGGCAGCATAAATGAACGTGAAGAATAGTGATAGAAAAAAGGGTCTCATGTTTCAAATATTTAAAGGTTACCAATAATAGACATAGATACATTAACTGTTAGTAATAAAAGTTTAATTTTCAGGTTTAATATGTTTCGTACTCGAAACTGGATTAAGAGTACAAAGGTTTACGTTTCAAAGTCAAATATATACCAATGTTTTTATTTCCGCAACTTTTTTTTAACTTTTTTTATAAATCTACTTAAAACATAATTTTTTGTTTCATTAAAACCGTACGTATTTTATTGATTTCCTTTCGGTTTAGGATGATTATGACGTCCGTTTTTTCTAAATGGTTTTTTTCCTGAAAATTTTCTGACCTCTCTTTTTTGAGGGGCATATTCAGGCGCTTTACCCAATTCAGCCGGAACAGATTCTTTTGGAACAGGGTATTCCAGCAGTTCTTCAATTTGCAATAATTTCTTCTGTTCTGCTTCACTGACCAGCGTTATGGCTTTTCCTTCTGACGCCGCTCTGGCAGTTCTTCCAATTCTGTGTACATAATCCTCTCCGTCGTGCGGGACATCATAATTTATGACCAAGTCAATATCTTCTATGTCAATACCCCTGGACAGTATGTCCGTTGCAATCAGTATGGACGTTTTGTTATTTCTGAAGTTTAACAATACCTGTTCTCTTTGCGCTTGTTCCAGGTCAGAATGAATCTCTTCATTATGGATACCCGCTCTGTTTAACTCGCGGCTTAGCTTTTTTACATTTTCCTTTTTGGAGCAGAATACCACTACTTTTTTATAAGCTTTATCTTTCAGCAGCATCTTTATCAGCGGAATTTTTTGAGGCTCGTAGATGATATATGCTCTTTGAATAATTTTTTCGGGTGGTTTGGATATGGAAATATTTATTTGTTCCGGATTTTTTAAAATCTTTAATCCCAGTTGCCTGATTTTAGGGGGCATAGTAGCCGAAAACAGAAGTGTCTGGCGTTGGTCCGGCAAATACGTGATGATTTTCATGATATCATCAAAAAAACCCATGTCAAGCATGCGGTCCGCCTCATCTAATATAAGATGCTTAAGCCCTTTGGTTTTTACATAGCCGGATGCCAGGTGGCTAATCATCCGTCCCGGTGTACAGATAACAAAATCTACCCCTTGAGATAATGCTTTCTTTTCTGTTTCAAAAGAAGAGCCGTCTCCGCCGCCATATACAGCTATGGAGCTGACAGGGGTGAAGTACGAAAATGCTTCGAGGTTTTGTTCTATCTGCACGGCCAGCTCGCGCGTTGGAACGATAACCAGCGCGTTGATTTCATCTTCATGCTTTTCAGCAGTAATCAGTTCGTGTATAATGGGTAACAGAAAAGCGGCTGTCTTTCCAGTTCCGGTTTGCGCAGAGGCGATTAAATCTTTTCCCGCCTGTATGATAGGAATGACCTGTTCCTGAACGGGAGTTGCCTTAGTGTAATTCATGGCATCAATCCCTTCCAGTAAACGCCCGTCAAATCCAAATTCTGTAAATTCCAATGCTGTTTTGTTTATATTTTAAAATGCGAAGATACTCAAATAACCGCATTTTAGGGGAATTGTTTGAGCACGTACTGGAGCGGCCAATTATTTATTCCGGGGTTTTAATTTATTAAACTCATAATCCTGTTTGGGTGTCAACTGGTTGGTTCGCTTATTTTGAAACAATTGGTTTCTGTTCTGGAAGAGCTGCTGACTTGAATCAGGTATTTCGTTATCTTTTTTGACAAATAGAGCATCTCTTGATTTCGCAAATGGATTCCGTCCCGATGGTTTGGGCACCAGTTCTGTATTTTCATTAAATAATTTGTGAGATAAAAACAACTCTCGCCTGGCGGAGCGTGCAATTAATCCCTGCGTAGGGTTGTAAGCTCCTTCAATTCCATCAAAGGCAACACTTTCGACTTGTTCCAGTCTGAATGATTTGGATATTTGTGTGGCTGTAGTCAGATTGATTTTACTTTGGTAGTCGAAATACTTCTTTACGATATTACGAACATACTTGAAGGGTTCCTGCCCGCGGCAGTATCCGTACTTAACCACAGGGTCATTATAAAATCTGGGATTCGATTTATACAGCATAAAATATTCCACGGAGCCATCCCACTTGTCTTTCGGGTAGCCGTTCTTTTCCGCCAGTCTTGCAGCATCCGCTACATGCCCGACACCGGCATTGTAAGAGGCTAAGATGAATTTTATCCGTTGTGTAAAATCAGGAATTGAGCTCCATATTTGTTCCAGTTGTTTTAAGTAATCCGTACCGCCTTTGATATTTCTTTCCGGAACATATACCTCGCTGCTGTACACACCAACTTGACGGGCGGTGCCGGGCATCAGCTGCATCAGGCCCTGCGCACCACACCACGACCTTGCATAAGGATTGAATTTGGATTCCTGATGGATGATGGCGGCAATCAAACGCCAGTCCCAGTTTATTCTTTTGGCATAACGCTGAATGATAGCATCGAAACTTGATATCATCCCTTGCTGCATATCTGATTCTTCATCATAGCCAAAGGCAATATTTTTGTTCTCTTTGAAGTATTTGTCATACAAATCGGCAAATGTTTTGTCTTTTCGGACATTTCCCAGCCAAGTATTCAGTTCACTCAGCAATTCCGTAGAGTTTTTACGTACTGCCCAATGCAATTGTTGTTGCTTGCTGACCGTTGTGTTGACATCGAGATTGGGGAAATATGACTGGTTGACCAAAGCGATATCCTTATTGGCAATGGTATAATCGATTTCTCCGTTGGAGATACCTTCCATAATCTCATCAATGCTTCTGTCGTCGCTTAAAATCCGTACGTCAATGTTGATGCCCAATGTATCGGAGAGCTCTTTGAGCTGATTGTAATAGGCAGAATTTTCCGGCACATATACAATCTTGTCAGAAAGTTCAGCAGCGGATTGTATAAGCGTATCCAGTTTTACGGTGCTGTCTGCCGGATTTATAATTCTTCCGGGCTTTCGTTGCACAATAACCTGTTCCACAGCTCTGTAGCCGTTGCTGAGTGCCACTTGTTGCTTTATCTTGTTGCTGACCAGCAATCCGTTTGCAATGATATCACCTTTTCCTTCATTCAGTAAATTATACGGGTCTTCATCTGCTTTTGCTATTACCAATTCCATCTTAACGCCCAGTGCATCTGCGAATTTTCTGATTAATTCATATTCAAACCCTAAACGCTGACCTTTGTAAATGAAAAAACTGATGGAATTATATTCCATAATGACGCGCAACACACCGCGTTCCTTTATTTCGTTTATATCAATGTCGACGGTGGGTTCGGTTACGGTATTTTTTTGTGTCTGATAATCTGCGAGCCACCTTACTGCAAAAAAGGCAAGAATGGTAAAGAGAGTAAGCAATATCCAATTGCGGGTGGTGTTCAAAACGGTTAGAATGAAATGGTGTTAGCGATGGTACATTTTTGTTTGGTACTGTCTTTTTCTGCGGCAAACGGATAACATTTTATCGTTACCTTCTTTTTGTTGGAAGACAGTTCAGCATTCGGATTGACAGATTCTGTGATTTTATTTTCAAACTCGTATGAAGAGCTGTAGGACACAGAACCAAACAACTGGTCTAAAGAAAATGGAAGCAACGTTTCCGAACTCTTTTTAGTGTCTTTGGTGAAATCTCCGGATTTACCGATTATGGATTTTGAATCAATTTCTTCATTTCGGATCAGTCGGTTGTCTTTCCATTGAAAATATACAATATCCGGGCCTTTTTCAGTTGCCGTATCATCTTCGAACAATCTGTTCATGGCATTATTCAGGACCTCCACATTCTTAAAATTAAAAGACAACCCAAATTTATTGTTAATCGTATCTTCAATGGTTTTTACATTGGAGATACCGTCTATTTTCATTAATTTTTTTCGGGTAGATTCAAAATTGTTGCTCAGTTTTTCATTGGATGATTTCTTTGTTCGCGTGCTTTTTTCAGGGTTGTTATCGGATTTTCCCATTTCAAACATAGACATCATGGATTTTAAATCTCCCAGACTGACAATAAATGAAAAGGTACCTGAGCCGTCTTTTTTTAAAAACAGATTTTCCTGCAGGTCAAAACAAGCGCTGCAGCCAAATACGCTAAGTAACAGAATCAATAATTTAAACAGGCGGTTCTTCATCTTTGAAAGAATTTGTCAAATATGCGAATTGTACAGAGAATATTCAATTTTTTTAGCGTAAATTTTGTTATCATTACGACCAGACAACGCGCTGTATGGAAGAGATTTTAGATGAAAAAACGTATGAAACAAGAATTGTACACTACGCGCCTTTTTCATTGAGGACAGCCGCCCTTTTTGCGGATGTACTACTCTTTATACTTTGCTCTTACGGTATTTACCTGATGTATAGCGAATCACCTGATTATTGGGTTTTTGTAAAAAACAACTGGTGGAAAATTTGCCTTGCGGTTTCCTTGTATTTTATATATTTCGAAGGAAGTGAAAGCCAGGGGACTCCGGGCAAACAAATCCTGCAACTCAGGGTTTTGAGAGAAAATAAACAGGATATCAGTTTTACAGATTCAGCTAAACATTTTTTCTTTTCAGTTTTGTTATTTTTTGGCTATTTACTTCTCTTTACAAATGATAAGTACCAGACATTGGCCGATAAATGGTGCGCTATAACCGTTATTAAGAAGTAAGGTAGAATAACTTATTTATTTTGGCTGCACCGGTTGTAAATTTACCGATTTGCTGACGGGTTTTTTGTTTGCCGTTTGCAAGGTGATGCTAGTGGGAATGTACCCTTCCCTTGAAAATTCAAATGTGTAGGAGGAGTCTGTATCCAGTAACAAAAATAACTTTTTAGAATAAGTATCCGTAGAGAGCAACTGTCCGTTTTTTTGTACGCTTACCAGGATTCCTTCACCGGCCTTTCCATCGCAGAACAGGTTTAGTTCGAGCAGGACATCCAGATATTCAAAGCTGTAAATATCGTCGCTGCCTTCACCACCCGGCCGGTCAGATGAGAAATAACCTTTTTCATATTTGCCGTCCAGAAAAAATCCAAAGTCATCGGTAGCGCTGTTGAAAGGCTTTCCTATATTTTCAGGCTTGCCGAACTCACCCAGTTTATTGGGGGCACATTTAAAGATATCCATGCCGCCAAGGCCCGGTAACCCATTCGATGAAAAATACAGGGTGCCGTCTGTATGTATAAAGGGATAGCGTTCATCACCGGCAGTATTGATATTTTTCCCAGCGTTCTTGGGTTTGCTCCATTTTCCATTCTGGAAGGTGGAAAAGTAGATGTCTTTACCGCCATAGCCACCGCCTCTGTCGGAGGTAAAAAACAGGATATCGCCTGTGCGGTTGATGCTTGGAAATGCGCAGGAATATTCCACATCATTCAGCTCCAGCTCTTTGATGTCTTTCCAGCTGTCACCATTCCTTTTAGCGGAGAAAATCTTTAGCGTAACGTCTCCCTTTTTGTTGGTTATGGCGTCGCCGTACTGGAAATTATTTTTGGTGAAATAGATAATATCTTTTACGGTGTCCACGCAGGCCGGGCCGCTGTTGTAATTTTTGGTGTTAACGGCACCCTTCAGCGGTGCAATCGAAATGATGGAGTCATGATAGAGTTTTGCGAAGAAAACCTCCTGAAACCCGCTGCCCGAAGTACCGTTGATTTTCCCCTGCCGTGTGGATGTAAAGAGAATACCGTCTTCGTACGGAACCGCGCAAAAATCAGAGCCTGTGGAGTTCAGTTGGCGGATGTTTTTGAAAACTATCTTTCGATCTGTCAGCAGGCCGGCTCCGGTTTTTTCACAGGATAACAACAATGTTCTCGCGAGTGCTGTATCACTGTCGGGTTTCAACGATAAGTATTTTTTTAACCAGGACTTTGCTTCACTGTATTTTTCGTTGGCCATTAATAATTGCCCGTAATACAGAAAGGATTTTGGGATGGCATTTTTATCCGCCACTACCAGTGCATAATAATACTCCGCATTTTCATAGTCATTGATTTTACGATAACATTCAGCGATTTTCCGGATAGCGCGTATATTGCCTTTGTCCGCAATCGGTTTATATAATTCAATAGCCTGGGCGTATTTATAATCCGCAAAAAGTTTGTCTGCCTTGTCCATCTGCGCGAAAAGCGGATAAGCAACCAGGCAAAAGGAAACAGACAGCAGCAGCTTACTGATTTTTTGTGTAATGTGGTTAGCGGATTGTTTTACCATTAAATGTCTTCCAGTTTCAGTAACTCATCAAATTCTATGCCTTTGTCCGTTCGTTTGAGTGTACAGCATTCAATCTCTTTATCATGTTCGAAAAACAGGATATGGTCATTTTCATACGCCTTTTCCAAAAAGATGGTTTTTTCCTTCAAGGTATCCATCGGACGGATGTCGTAAGCCATAATATAAGGCAACCGGATATGATGATGGGAAGGTATCAGGTCCGCGCAGTAAGAGATGGTTTGTTTTTTCTTGTAAATATGGCACAACATCATGGATTCGGTATGTCCAAACACATATTCTATTTCCATGTTATCCATTCTCAATTCTTCGTTTTCAGTAAATTTAAGTTTGCCGGAATTGAAAATCGTTGTCAGGTATTCTTTAAGGTAAGAGGCTCTTTCCCGGGCGTTGGGATTCAAAGCGGATTTCCATTGAATATAGGACGACCAGTGTGTGGCATTCGGGAAGCGGAGCGTAGGCTTGCCACTGCCATCGTCTTTCAGTGCCCCAATACAATGGTCGAAATGAAGATGTGTCAGAAAAACATCGGTAATGTCGGCAGGCGAATAGCCGTATTTTTGCAGTGACTTTTCGAGCGTGTCCTCACCGAAAGGCTGATAGCGTTTGCGGTAGGTATCATCTACAAAATCACCCATGCCTGTATCGATGAGTACAAGCCGATGGTTATCTTCTACCAGCAGGCAACGCATCGCCCAGGTACACATGTTGTTCTCATCCGGCGGATTGAGTTTATGCCAGATGGTTTTGGGTACTACACCGAACATGGCACCGCCGTCGAGTTTAAAATAGCCGGTATCAATCGTAAACAGTTTCATGTGTGTAAAGATAAAAAGATACCTGAATTTGTACTATGCTGTAGCCCGTCAGGTTTTTTACAAAGTATCACACACCCGTCAGGCGTTTAGCAGCCAGCAATGCGCGGCAAGCGCACCTGCCCGGGGCAAATCATAAATCTGTAATCTGAAATATCTTGCTCACTAATACACCAAATTTTCTATCTGATTCTCGTAGAAAGGACACTGCGTGTGAAGCTTGCGGAGTGCAAATATCAATCTCAAGCCTGTGAAATAAAAACTTACATTCCGCTCATCTTCAAGGCGGTTACGGCAGCTTCAACGCCTTTGTTGCCATGCTTGCCACCGGCGCGGTCAATGGCCTGTTGTTCGTTATTAGGGGTAAGCACCCCGAATATAAACGGAATATCAAATTCGATATTTAAGGTTTGTAATGCAATTGCCACTGACGTATTGATATACACATCGTGCTCGGTTTCCCCTTTGATGACACAGCCCAAGCAGATTACAGCGGCCAGATGGTGTGTTTGTGCAAGCTTTTTTCCAGCAAATGGCAATTCAAACGTACCTGGAACAAACTGTATGTGAATATCTTTATTTGCTACGCCATGTTGCTGTAGTGTCTCTATACAGCCTTTCAGTAATTCAAAGGTAATATGCTTGTTCCATTCGGCAACTGCTATGCCAAAGGCTTTCCCATGGCCATCCGGCACTTTGAGCGTGTCGTAATCGGATAGGTTTTGAAGTGCAGACGCCATACGTAAACGGTATTAAACGATAGGATAAATCTCTGTTCAGATTACAAAGTTTCCGCTTCCAGTTTTGCGATAGAAATTTCCGAAAACATGCCTTCCTGTGAATTCGGATAGGCGGTCTTTAACTTTTTGTACAGTTCCAGCGCTTCTTTTTTATTTCCTTTTTGTTCGGTAGCCAATGCTGCACGGTACAGATAGGTAGGGGCTGTTGCTTCATTGTCAGCAGCGTCTGCTGCTTTCTTGTAGTTGTCTATTGCCTTGTCCATCTGATTTTGCTCTGCATAAGCATCACCGATGCAACCGAATTTGCGAGCGGTTAAAACTGCATCATCCGTGCTGAAATCTTCCAGATATTTGATAGCTTCGGCATATTTGCCCAATTTGAGGTTGCAAACGCCGGCGCCAAAAGTAGCTCTGTTGCCAGCAGCGGTTCCGCTGTATTGTTTGGCGATGGCTTCAAAGCCAAGATGTGTTCCGTCGCCTTTCAGTGCCAGGCTCATAGAGTCGGAATCAAAATAGCGTTGTGCGTAAACAATCGCATCTTTAGCCTTGGTCTCTTTAGGGCCTTTGATAAAATTAGTATATCCCCACCATCCTCCGATGCCAATCACTAATACGGCTGCTACGCCTAAAATAATGTTTCTGTATTGTTCGAAAAAGTATTCGGCATTGTTGAATACTTCGGTCAGTTTCTCGTTACCTTCTTCCAAAATATCGTGATCGATGTTTTTACCTTTTTTCTTTGACATACTATTTGCTTTAAAAACAGAGCGCAAAGGTACAATTTTTGACGGATTTATAAAAATTTTTATCCACGTTAGTGGTACAATTGCTGATTCCCCTTTTTGGCTTATATTTGGGAAATGTCCGTGAAGCCGCTGCATATCCTTCAGATTAAGCTATCCAACTATAAGAATTATACATTCGGTTCGTTTGAATTTTGCGAAAAACTGAATTTTATTGTGGGTAATAACGGGGTGGGAAAAACCAATCTTCTGGATGCCGTCTATTATACCTGCCTGACAAAAAGCTACCTGACTTCAACGGATATTATGGCGACAAATTTCGAAAGCACTTTCTTTAGAATTGAATCTAATTTGTTATTAGATTCAGATAATCAGCTACTTGAGATAAAGTATATAAAGCAGGAAAAGAAGGACGTTTATCTGAATAAAGCAAAAATAGAGAAACAGGCAGAGTTTGTAGGCAAGTTTCCCTGTGTCATTATTACCCCGGATGACAACCAGTTGATTCTGGGCAGCAGCGAACAGCGCCGGAAGTTTATGGATGCTACCATTGCTCAGTTTTCGCCGGAATATTTGTCGAACCTGATAATATATAATAAGATTCTGCTGCAACGCAATGCCTTGCTGAAATCTTTTTATGAAAACCGCACATTTGACAAAAACCTCTTGGACGTTTATAATGAGAAACTAATTGCATGCGGCAAACTGATTGTTACCTATCGTAAATCATTTCTGGAGCAGTTTTTACCCCTCTTTCAAATGGTTTATAAGCAAATTTTTGACGGACAGGAATCTGTAAGCATTACTTATGAATCTGACTTATTGAATAATGATTATGAGAAGGTTATATCAGAATCATTGCAACACGACAGAAGTGCACAACGCACTACCAAGGGTATTCATACCGATGATTTACGGTTTGAACTCAACGGATATCCGGTCAAAAAAACAGGCTCACAAGGACAACAGAAAACGTTCCTGCTTTCCCTGAAGTTGGCACAGTATGAGTTGTTGAAAGCGCAAAAACAATTGTACCCGTTGTTGTTATTGGACGATATTTTTGATAAATTAGACTCCCATCGCATCCGCAAGATTTTTAAACTGCTGAACGGCGGGCATTTTGGGCAGGTATTTATCACCGATACCAATGAAACGGCTATCAGGGAATTATTGGAAGAACATGGTATTCAGAAATTTAAAATAATACGGCTTGGCTAATTACAGAAACAGCAGATTTTTGACACTAAAGGATGTATTGCAGGACATGATTCATGAAATGCGTATCAGTAATAAAATGGACGAAATGAAGGTACGCAAGCACTGGCATGAACTGATGGGCAGTTATATCACGAACCATACCACTCGTATTTTTTATAAGCAGGGTAAATTGTTTGTATATTTGGAATCCTCCGCATTGAAGCAGGAACTGTTTATGGCACGGGAGAAAATTATCAACAGCATGAACCAGCGACTGGAAGAGAATCTTATTAAGGAACTAATCATAAGATAGAAGGCGTTTATGCACGTATCAGAAAATCTTATCAAAATATTGACTGACTTTGATTAATTTTGGAACTCAATTACAATACAATTGTTATAACTTTAAATACAACGAACATGGCAGTAGAAATCACAAACGATAACTTTAAAGAAAAAGTATTGGACACTCAAGGGGTGGCTTTAATCGATTTTTGGGCGGAATGGTGCGGCCCGTGCCGTTTGATTGGCCCTGTTGTGGAAGAATTATCCAAAGAGTATGATGGTAAAGCGACCATCGGAAAGCTAAATGTAGATGAAAACCGTGATGTGGCGGCACAATACGGTATCATGAGCATCCCGACCTTACTGTTTTTCAAAAACGGGCAGCTGATTGACAAGCACGTCGGTGTTGCCTCCAAAGGCGATTTGAAGAAAAAACTGGATGCGGCAATCGCTTAATAACGTTATAAGTTCAGGCCGTAAGTAAAAAAAGTTTACTTACGGCTTTTTTATTCTTATTTTTCTGTCCGTTATGTCCATTCAACAACAGGATTTTTTTCAATTTGACCAGCTTGACTTACTCGCACGTCAGGTGGTGGAAGGTTTTATCATCGGATTGCATAAAAGTCCTTATCACGGATTTTCCGTTGAGTTTGCCGAACACCGCCTGCACAATGCAGGAGACTCCATTAAAGATATAGACTGGAAAGTTTTTGCGCGTACGGAAAAATTATACACCAAAAGATTTGAAGAGGAAACTAACCTGCGTTGCCAGATAGTTATTGACGCTTCATCATCTATGTATTTTCCTCAGGAAAGAGAAAAAGGCAAACTGAATAAGATAGAGTTTTCCTGTTTGTCAGCAGCGGCGCTCCTGTACATGATGAAGAAACAGCGCGATGCCGTTGGCTTGACGGTTTTTGACAAAGAAATTAAAGTGCAAACGGGAGCGAAGACTAACAATTTGCATCATCAGTTGCTGATGAATGAATTGTATAAGTTGCTCGCCAATGTATCCGTTCAGCAGTCAACTTCCGCTGCTAAATGCCTGCATCAGGTAGCGGATTCGATACACAAACGCTCCATGGTAATGGTATTTAGTGATATGCTGGACAGCCTAGACGAAAACGAGATTTTTCTTTCTTTACAGCACCTGAAACACTGTAAACATGAAGTGGTATTATTTCATGTCGTGGATAAAGCGAAGGAGATTGATTTCAATTTTGAAAACCGTCCGTATAAATTTGTCGATCTGGAAACGGGAGAGGAACTGAAACTGCAGCCCAATCAGGTAAAAGATTTTTATATTGAAAAAATGGAACAGCGAAAAGCCAACCTGAAACTCAAATGTGCACAATACAAAATTGATTTGGTGGAAGCGGATATTAACGAAGGATATAAATCCATTCTCACATCGTATCTGGTTAAAAGAAGTAAGATGATTTAGTGTTATCCGTTTAAATGGCATTTTAACATGCAGCTTAACTACAGGAAATTCGGTGATAAAGGACCGGCGATTATCATTTTGCATGGGCTGCTTGGTTCGCTGGACAACTGGCAGACGATAGCCAAAAGCCTTGCAGATAGGTTTCAGGTATTTATACTTGATCAGCGGAATCACGGGCGCTCACCGCATGCGGATGAAATGAGTTATGAAGAGCTGACTGACGATATCGTGGAGTTTTGCCGGCAGCAGCAGCTTTCCAGCGCCTCATTTATTGGCCATTCCATGGGAGGAAAGGTGGCTATGATGCTTGCGTTGAAGCATCCAGAACTTATTGAGAAATTAATCATAATCGATATTGCGCCAGTGTACTACGTAGGCGGCCATGAGTCCATTTTATTTGCGATGGCTGAAGCTCCTTTACACAACACAACTGATCGTAGGGTGATAGACACCTTTTTGGAGAAGAGGATTCCTGAGTTTGGCGTTCGACAATTTGTTCTGAAAAATTTGAGTCGAAATGAAAACGGGCAATTAAACTGGAAATGCAATCTCGAGGCACTAATAAAAGGTTACAGAAATCTGATGTTATTTCCGATGAGTGCGGATGTATGTAATAAGCCTGTATATTTTATAAAAGGGGAAACATCGGATTATATCAATGCTGCTAACTGGAAAGATTGCCTGCGATTTTTTCCTATGGCTGAGCTACTAGTGGTAGCACAGGCTGGCCATTGGGTGCATGCGGATAATCCGCAAGGATTTATAACTCGGCTTCGAGCCATCCTATAAATAAACTCCGGCTTACATAAAGCCGGAGTCTGACACGCAATTGTTTATCGACAACTCTCTGTGATTAGAGATACTTAACCCTAAGCCGATAAGTACTGCTAATTAAACCCTTTATAGTTTGCGAACTGTTTATTGTTTTTGGTTTTTGGGGTCCAGTTGCTGGTACTGCTGTATTTGTATGGATACTTACCTTTGTTTACAGTAGGCCAGGTACCACATCCGCTGCTCATACTTCTGCTGCAGGAAGTGGCGCTTAGTAAAATAACGCCAAGAAAGAGAAATAAACTTGCCGGCATTTTAAAAAATCCGGAAGTAGCTTTTAATGTTCCATTGTTGGCTGTTGCGGCGTTCATCGCTTGGGAGAACGGAGTGCAATTGAAAGTTGCTGTTTTCATAGTTTTAATTTTTAGTGGTTATTAATTTGATGATATAAAGATTGTTCATTCAGTTAATTTATGACCGGATGGCTGAGTAAATGGAAAGAAGGATGAGTAAATGGTTTTGAATATGAAAATTTGTACCTTTGAATATGGTTAAGAAAATTTTACTTGCGCTCGTTTTACTAGTTTCATTACTTTTTCTGTATATCGCCTTTGGCAGAAAGGATCTGACGTTGTCAAAATCGTATATTAAAGAAAAATACCAGCTTTCCAATTCACATTTCCTACACTGGAAAGGTGGCGAGATTCACTATACGGAATCCGGAAGCGGGTTTCCTGTGCTGATGATACACGGATTTGGTGGCAGCAACCGCGATTTTTACCAGTTGGATTCATTAATCAATCCCGGATACAGAGTTATCCGGGTGGATTTGCCCGGATTCGGATTGTCTGATTTTCCGGATATACAGGAAGAAAATCCCGATTTTATAAAAATATACAGTGACTATTTTAATTTTCTGATGGATACATTACACCTTGATTCATTGTATGTGATTGGTAACTCTCTCGGCGGACTGATGTCCTGGAACCTCGCGGTGGAACATCCAGATAAAGTAAAAAAACTGGTGTTGTTTAACAGTGCTGGTTATGATATGGAAGAAGTAATTAAATCTGCCAATGCGAAGGTTTTTAAATATGATATTGTCAAATTATTATTGAAACGCGGTATACCACTGTTTATGACAAAAAATGGAATCAGCAGGGTATTCTATGATAAATCTCTGCTGACACCGGACAGGCTGACAAGAGTGAATGAATTATGGAACCGTAAGGGCAATTTACCGCATATCATGCGTATGGCTTCCTCAACGAAATACCTGGACCAGAATTTAATTAAAAAGATTTCATGCCCTGCACTGGTTATCTGGGGTAAACAGGATAAAATTGTTTCTCCAAAATACGCTGAACGCTTTCATGAGGATATAATAAACAGCCGTCTGATTATATACGACTCTTGCGGTCATGTGCCAATGATGGAAAAACCTTTGGAAGTCAAAAGAGACGTACTTGATTTTTTACAGCATTAATGGTCGCCTAAGGGACGTTTTTTGACCATTCCGCCTTTGATATCTTTTACACTTTGGGTGATGATAAACGCATCGTTGTCAATTTTTTCCAATTCACTGTATAGTTTTCCCATTTCCAGTCGCGTAATGACGGTATAGACCACTTCACTTTGTATATTCTTTTCCCCTGTTTTTCCGGTTCCTCTTTTTTGAATGTAGATAGTATAGCCCCGTTTCAATACATTCCTGATCATTGCCTGTATTTCCGCCGCGTTTGGGGATATGATGGTAACTCCAAAATATTCCTCAATGCCTTCCACAACAAAATCTACGGTTTTGGAGGCGGATAGATAGGTCAGCATGGAGTACATGGCCGTTTCGATAGACAGGAAATAGGCGGCAAAAGAAAAAATGACCACATTAATGACAAGTATGACGTCACCAATGGAGATACCCAGTTTTCTGCTTAAATAAATAGCCAACACTTCCGTTCCGTCTATTACAGAACCACCCCTGATAGCAAGCCCGATACCGGCGCCTAAGAAGAAGCCGCCGAAGATGGCAATCAGTAATTTATCCTGGGTAATTTCCGGAAATGGAACGGTTGCCAATACAATGGACAAGCCCAGGATGGACAATGCCGTCTTTAAGGCGAATGTACTGTTCAAAACACGAATGCCTAAAATAATGAATGGAATATTTACGGCTATAATCAGTAAGTAGATAGGGATGGAGCTCAGTTCGGCTGTTAACAGCGATATACCTGTTGCGCCGCCATCTATGAAATTATTAGGTAACAAGAATCCCTTCAGGCCAAAGGCTGCGGAAAAGATGCCCAGAAGGATAAAAATAATATCCTTCAGGATTCTTTTTAGAGATATGATATAATCGTCGATTTCATCAGTTCCGGGAATTTTGCCGTCGAATTTTTGATCTTTTCTTTTTTGGCGCAATACAGTATTGGCTATTACCTTGGTCAGTATCGGATTCATGATCTAAATTTTTGATGTTTCTTAAAATACGAATTTTTCAACACTTTTTCAAGGGTAACCCGTCTTTTAATGTTTTCTAAACCTGGGATGATGCAGCGAAAGCGACTCGCGGAGGTATTGCTGGTCTAAATGGGTATAGATTTCCGTGGTGGTAATGGAGGAATGGCCGAGCATCTGCTGTACGGCACGTAAATCTGCGCCTCCTTCGATAAGATGAGTGGCAAACGAATGCCTGAATGTGTGCGGGGATATGTTTTTGTTCAAGCCAGTTTTTTGTGCCAGTTTTTTTATCACTAAAAATACCATCACTCTGGATATGGGTGTGCCCCGTTTGTTCAGAAATAAGATGTCGGAATATTTCGGGTGTTGAGGTAATTTATTGCGCACATGTTCCAGATAAATGTCGATATGTTTGAGGGCTTCACTGCCAATGGGAACCAGCCGTTCTTTGTTACCTTTTCCAATTACGCGGATAAATTCGACATCTTTGTAAATATGCGATATGCGTAAACTGATTAATTCTGTCACCCGAAGCCCGCTGCTGTATAATGTTTCGAGCATTGCTTTATTGCGCACATTGTCGTCTTTACTCAAATCCAATGCACCGATGAGTTGTTCTATTTCTGTAAATGATAAGGTGTCCGGCAGCTTTTTTGCCAGTTTCGGCCCTTCCAGCAAGGCTGTAGGGTCATCTTTGATATAATCATCCGTAATCAGGTATTTATAAAAAGCTTTCAACCCGGAGATGATGCGTGCCTGGCTTCTGTCGCCCAGCCCTAAATCGTGCAAGTAAGCAATGAAATGTTCTAAATCAACAAGTTTTAATTCATCGGGGGATGCATCTTTTTTTTCTAAATCCAGATATTGCTGTAACAATGCCACATCGTGCAGATAGGCTTCTACTGAGTTGGCAGACAATGATCGTTCAATCTTCAGATATGATTCGAAGTTTTTAATATAATGTTTCCAGCCAGACATGTATTCCTTTTGGTAAGATACAAGATTTTTTACGCATTGGAAACTTTAAAAAACATATCGTATTTTGCATTGAAATAAGTAACTTTACTATTCAACAACTATATGAAGAAAATCATCATCATTAATGGCCCCAACCTGAATTTATTAGGTAAACGTGAACCGTCTGTATACGGTTCCGAGACATTTGAGCAGTTTTTGGCTGAAATGAAACCCAAGTACAGTCAGTTGGATATTGAATATTTTCAAAGTAATATCGAAGGGGATTTAATCACCAAATTACATGAAACCGGATTCAGTTATGACGGCATTATACTAAATGCTGCCGGTTATACTCATACTTCCATTGCTATTGCGGATGCCATCCGTGCCATCAAAACCCCGGTGGTAGAAGTGCATATCAGTAATACTTTCGCCAGAGAATCGTTCCGGCATCATTCCTTTATTTCCCCGGTATCCAAAGGTGTTATTGTCGGCTTTGGACTGAAAAGCTATGAGCTGGCGTTGAAATATTTTGAATAGAAAAGCCTTATCCAAAAGTTACGGTCTTGCTGATATACATTCCTAAAGCAACGGCAATGTATCCCATCACTACGCTTAGTAAAATATAAGCAGCCAGCGTAAAATAGTTTTGCGAATGGAAGAGGTTAAAGTTTTCGAGTGCAAACGAGGAGAAGGTCGTATAGCCGCCGCAAAATCCTGTTACCAGTAAAAATCTGTAGTCAGGGCTTAAGGTATGGTTTCTGTCGATATAGCCAATAAACAATCCAATTAAGAAGCACCCGATTAAATTGGCGGCAAATGTTGCCATGGGAAAGACGTTAGCATAATATCTGGCGGTTAAAACAGATGTCAGGTACCGGAATATGCTGCCGGTTCCGCCACCCATTCCAACAAGTACGATTTGTTTCAGCATTGCCTATTCCTTTTTAAGCGTAATTTTTCTTTCAATACCCTTGTCTATCGCATTCCCTTTTTCATCGAGAAGAGTTAATTTGATGGTGTTTTCCCCCATTGGAAGTCCTTCCATAAAATACCCCGCCCATTTGGTCAGGATAAATTCGTTTCCGTTGATTTCGGCTTTTACCTTATACCCGTTTTCCGACAATTCGCAGTTGACAATATAGAAATCCAGCAACACCGCATCTGCATCCGCTCCTATGTATTCGCCTTTTGGTCGGCTGAAGAACAACATGGGTTTGCTGAGGTCTGGTGCGGCATATCTTGCTACATAACGTGACTTACCGGTAATGACGGATGTCAGAATATAGGCATGCTTATTTTTGATGCTTTCATGATAGGAGCGGGAGAGGAAAGAAAGCAGGATATGCTGCCCGTCTGTTTTCGTGCTCACGGTGTCCGTGTTTTTGTATAAAGCCAGATACGGCTGATTGTCAATGATGCAGTGCACATGCTGTCCGCCGGCAGCGTTCGCACAGGTTTTTACGCCTTCCCTTGAACTCTGCTTTCCGAATTCGTAATTAGTTGTTTTGTACTCCAACACAAGTTTATTGGCGTCCAGATCTTCCATGGAAGATTGGTAAGATTGTTCCAGAGTAGCATTCTCAAACTGTTCAGGTGAATATAATTCAGTCAGCGTGATGCCGTTTTTTGAGTATGTTTTCAATTTCGCTGTTTTTTCCGTAGTGCTTTTAGTACTGTATGATTTTTTGTTGCAGGCAATAAATGCTGCAACTAATAAAAATGGGAGGAGCAGTAGATAGGATTTTCGCATGACATATTTTCTTTAAAGTTCCGCTTTTTCTTCCATTTTTTCGAGAAAATAATACGCATGAATGTTATTAATCCTAAAGTCTTTTAGAGGTGGCTTGTTTTTCAGTCGCTTGTACAGTTCTTCATAAAGGTAATAGGAATTATTAGGGTCGTTTTGTATATTCCGGCTGTTCATTCGCTGTATAAAACGGGTAATCTTTTCCGGCAGCATAGATTTTACTGTCTTCCTCAGATAATAGATGCTTTTGCGTTTTCGGACCGCGTCGCTTTTTTTAATGTTAATTTTGTACGCTTTAAAAATGCCGCTGAATAAATAATCGACATAAAATTCCTGATTCAGTTTATCCTTATAAGTCAGGGAATACCAATAGTTCACCCAGTCTTTATCCCAAAATGGAAGATAGAAGTCCAGGCCGAAATATTCATACACCCTCATGGAATTTACAATAAATTTAGAAAGCCTGTTTTTAATTAGCCATTCCTGATAACCGTTCCAGCTGTTTTCATAACCGGGCACGTCCGTTAGCAATTCGTGTTTATAAACGATATGTTCTTTTAAATTGACGGATGATACCGGTTCCAAAAAACTACCAGCGATGATATCCTGGCAGAATCCATTCATCACGACGGCATTATCCGGGAGCAGCTTATTCTTTTTTAAATAATGAAGCGCGAAAAAATCCTGTTCATGCGGCAGTGAAGAATAATGGTGGTTTAAGGCTGAATATTTTGCCCATTGCTCTGAAAAGAATTCATTTAATAATTCATTGGTATATTCGACGAAATACCATTCTACATCCAGGATAGTGGCGACCTTCTTTGCGATAATCGTATCGGTACTGTCTTTTCTGCCGTAGATAAAGCATTTTACATTCGTAAAATTATTCTTTTTCAGTAATGCTAAAAGATATCGGGAATCATATCCGCCCGAAAGAGGAATTAAGATAGTCCTGTTACCAGCATATTTAATCATTCTGTTAACCAGAATATTTTCACAGGCTTCCAATTCTTTATAACTGCTGGATGTATTTGCGTCTTTGGAATGCCTGAAATATTTTCGTATACTCCATGTTTGCTTTCTTTTGTCAATAACCGCATATTCTCCGGCTTGTAATTGCAGGGTGCCATCCAGAAGTGTATTATTCTCCAGAGTACAGTACACTTTTTTAAAAGAAGCGGTCTCTGTCACATTGCGTTTTCCTGTAAAGATTACTTCGTCGGAAATGGTGATGTCGTTGTTGGTTTCAGAAATAAAAATCGGAAATGTGCGAATAATGTCAACAGCTAAGTAGAAATGTTCTTCCGTTTCAATAATAACGGAAAAATGCCCGCTTAACGCGTTAATTCTTTCTGTAAAATCAGCTTCATCCGTGATGCCGGAAAAATAATCGGCTAATAATTGTTCCTGATATAACGTTTCATTCAGCCATGCACAACCAATAACATGGACTCTGTCTGTATTGATCCATGAGTAATATAGCTGGTATGTCAGTTTTACAGAAATCATTCAGCCAATAATTTATAACGGATATAATAGATTAAGTATAAATTCAGGATAACGCCGGTAACCGAGTACAGTGCCATGGAAAAATAAAAATCATTTAAATATCCTCCAATTGCTATGGAAAGTATCCTGACTATGAACATCACCGCGTTAAATTTCAATTCAAATCGCAGTTTGTTTTTGATATCGATTAAAGAGGAAACGGGAGACGTGATGACATTCAAAAAGTACCATAGGATTAAATACTGACTTATTTTTCCTGCAGTTACCCATTCACTGCTGAATAAAAATAAAAATAATTGTTGCCCGTAAATCAAGATGATTAATGTAGGAATAATACCCAGTATAAAGGTATAGAGCAGTATTCTCATGGTCGCTTTTTTCAGCGCTTCATTGTTAAGATCACTGGCTATTTTGAAGTATACCTGTCCCAGTGCAGACTTATACATACCGGTCGGTGCATTCAGTAAACGGGTGGCATAAGCATAAAACCCGACCATGTTTTTTGTAAAAAAATGAGTCAGCAATATAGGAATACTGTTTCGTGAAATGTTATTGAGTAAAGAAGACCAAGTTCCATATTTTGGAAACTGATCATATTCTTTCCAAATATCTTTTAATTCACTTACATTAAATGCAGGACGATAATAGCGCAACAAAAAAACACTGGCAGTTGCAATCCCGAGTAAAAATCCATATATCAGTGCATGAGGTATTTTTAAATGGGCGATCAGCAAAGTAAACAATATTGTTACAATGACTTGTAATAAGCGGAAAAGATTGATGGAAGAATAATCACTTTTTTTATTCAGGTAAACTAAAATTGGCTGATGTATTCCGTAAGCCAGTACGGCAAACGGGAGCAGGATGTAAATCTTGTAATACAGCAAAGAAACCGGGATACAAATCATCAGCAGCACCACAAAAAATATACAGGTGACTGTGAAGGATGCGTTTATGATTCGCTTTGACTGCTGTAGTTCAACAGGCAGCATGACGGCGATGTCTAACTTGGCATTCGTGACTTCAATCAGAATAAAAAGTATGGACGTAAATATGCCGAATTCAGCAAAATCAGCAGGCGTAAAGAATTTAGGTAATACTAAGGAAAACAGGAAGTTAATGAGTTGAACGGCCAGCAATCCCAAAAAGAGTATGGAAAAATGTTTAAAGATGGAATTGCCGGAAGACACTTTATTCATCCGTACGAAGTTACAATTTTAAGCGATAAGAGTAATGGTTAATTCATCAATTTTCCGGTCAGTGTTTCTTTTCTGCCGGTTCCGCCGGAGCCTTTGTTTTTGCAGGGGTTTTGCTGCTGCTGCCTATGATATCTTTAATAGTAAAAAATTCACTCTGGTTGATTTTTACTTTTATAGGGATAAATCCGAGAGCTTTTACTTTTACATAGCCTTTGTAATCAACTTTGATGGTTTTTCCCGGAATCAGCAACTTGGCGCTTTGAGTAAAAATTTTGGATAAAGTGGATGCAGTGTTTACGCTGATTGTTAAAGGAAGGTCAAAAGCGCTTTGTTTATTGATTTTTACCACATCTGCCGCTTCCAGAATAGTTCCCAGTTTTTTTTCGTCAACAAAGACGTCGATTAATATTTCTTCCAGTTTTACCTTGGCCTTATACGGATTATAGATTACGGCGGTAATGCCTAATTCCACCTGTCTGAGTGAAAAATGGCTGACATGAAAATCTTTGGTTTTGACCAGGTAAGGTTCTTCCGTTTCTTCGGCCTTTAAGAGGAATGGGAGCAGGGACAGATTAATAAGTAAAAACAGCCATCTCATTTTTCAGTATCATTTATTTGGCTTTTCGTTCTTCCCTGCGTTTGCGTCTTTCTTCCTTACGTTCTTCCCTTGCTTCCTTGCGTTTTTCTTTTTGGGTAAGGTACTCGTAGGTTTCGGCAAATTTTACAGGTTTTTCAATCAGATTACCATCTTTATCTTTTACAGTAATCGTGCCAATTAGTTGAACGGCATAGGTGCTTGAAGGATCATGACCTTCATTTACAAATGATGCTGTAGAATAGGTATATTGAAAGGGAATGGAAAACTCTGAGCGCGGCTGGATAGATTTTCCCGTTTTGGATACAATTGTCCCTGCATCTTTTCCGTCAATAGTAAAATCCAGTACCATATCTTTTAATGTATAGGATTCTTCACTAAGATTAAAAAAAACGGCGATTCCCCGTATCGTCGCATTTTCTTTAGACAAATTGCCTAAATCTAAATTTGCCAGTTTATTAAATTCGATACTTTTCTTTTCTTGTTTGCAGGAGAATATGGTCAGGGTAGTGAATAACAGCAACAGGATTTTTTTCATGGAATTGGTTTAGATATTTTTGCAAAAGTATTCAATCAGCTTCAATAGTTTATTTTTTTAATCTTTTTTTAGAATAACATCACTTACCAGCTGCCGGAGCTTCCGCCGCCACCAAAACTTCCGCCGCCACCGCCGCCAAATCCGCCGCCGCCACCCCAGGAGCTTCCACCTCCGCCCCACGAACTGCCGCCCCCTGAATTCCAGGTCCATCCACCACTGCTAACAGAAACACTGGATTTTCCGCTGAAAATTATAAAGAAGATGAATAGGATAAAGGCAATAATCAGTATATATACCCACAGCGGCACTTCATCTGTATTTGTCTGTGAAGATGACTGGAAAGTGCCTTGCAGGAGGCCGATAAGTCGGTCAGTAGCGTCGTCGAGACCTTTGTAATAGTTGTTTTGTTTAAACGCCGGAACAATCAATTCATCAATAATATGTTTGCTGTCGTAATCCGTCACATAACTTTCCAGCCCGTATCCAATTTCAATATCCACTTTCCGGTCGTCTTTGGATATTAAAATCAGTATTCCGTTATTTTTATCTTTCTGCCCGATGCCCCATTTTCGGCCTAACCGAAGCGCATAATCTTCGATAGCATAATCGCCTATAGTTTCTACGCTTACGATATAAATCTGAGTTGTGGTAGAATCATTATAAGCCAATAGTTTAGATTCGAGAGACTCTTTGTTTTCACTGCTCAACATGGTAGCAAAATCATTCACCAAGCGGAAAGGAGTGGGAACATCCGGAATTCCCTCTTTGTCCAATACCTGTCCTGTTGCAACCAAATGCAAGGCCAGCAACAAGATTGCCAATAGTTTATTCAAAGGAGAGGTCATCTGGTAATTCGTTTCTGTCTAACTGGTCTATATCCGGAAAATGAGTGCTTAAGATCAATCCGATGGTGTGTACACATTGCGATATACCTTCCATAAAATGCTGATTGGAGAAGTCATCTTTTAATCGCAGCAAAAGTGTATTCCAAAAATCAGCGTGTACTTTCCGATGAATTGCTTCATCGCCAATGATAGCGAATTTTTTATCTTTTACGGCAATGTAGAGCAGGACGGCATTTCTGAACGGGGTCTTGTACATTTTCAAGGATTGAAAAACTTTCAGGGCTCTGTCGTAGGCATCCTGGTCGCAACGGTCATCGATATGAACGCGTATCTCGCCGCTGGTATGTAATTCCGCCTCCCGGATAGCAGCCACCACCGCGTCTTTCTCAACATCCGATAAAAATGTTTTTGCAGAGGCCATTCGTTTAGAATTGAACTTTCGGCGCTTTTTCTGCACCCGGATCTGCTTTAAATGGTTCTCTTTCCTTGAACTTAAAGATCATGGCAGTAATGTTGGACGGAAACGTACGGATTTGTGTATTGTAATTCTGAACAGCGGCATTGTAATCCCTGCGCGCAATGTTAATCCTGTTTTCGGTGCGTTCCAGCTGATTCATCAGTTCGCTGAATGCCTCCGTTGCTTTGAGTGTCGGGTATTGTTCGGCTACCGCCAGCAACCTGGACAAGGCACCGCTGAGTTGCGCCTGAGCTTCCTGAAATTTTGCCATGTTTTCCGGAGTGATATCATCTGCTTTCAACTGTATGGAAGTGGCTTTTGAACGGGCCTCAATTACAGCTACGAGTGTCTCTTTTTCAAATTTTGCTTCTCCTTTCACCGTTTCCACTAAATTGCCTATTAAATCGGCTCTGCGCTGGTAGGCTGCTTCGACATCCGCCCAGGCTTTTTTTACGCCCTCATCGTTGGATACGATACTGTTGTAAGAGCAACTTTGCAGAAAGAAAGAACTGATAATAAGTACAAATAGATAAATAGACTGCTTTTTCATGATTTTTTGTTTGAATAAATATAATCAATAATTGTCGGTTTTAGTTCCAAATACCATTAAAATATTAGCAACTCATTTAAAAACAAAAAGAGCAACCAACGGTTGCTCTTTTTTACAATTCTTACAATTAGGTTATTTTAAAGAACAGTCTTGTTCTTCAGCCCCTGTTACTGAAAGATTGTCTTCTGCGTTACATTCAGCGAGAACTTCAGCCTTTGGAATAGTAACTCCTAAGTAAGATCTTAAAATCTTAAAGCTATTTGTTACAGCACCTGTTGTTGGGTTTTTACACTCACATGTGTAATCTTTCTTACAAGATACGGATCCCAAAAGAACCATTGCAGCAAAAGCTAAATAAGTCAGTTTTTTCATAAAAAATGATTTTTGATTGGTTAATAATTACCCAAATATATTAAAAAATTCCAAAATGAACCCGTTTGGTGAAAAAAAGTCATTTTTTTGTAAACGAGATTAAATTGATAGCTTTATGAATATCCACAGTGCCTTTAATGGCATCTGTAGCATGTCCCTTATCATTCCATAGTTCCAGAATATCGTAAGTTCCAGTATCGAGATTCAGTATAGCTTTAATTCTCACATTATTTCTGGTTAAAACGGAAAATATCTCCATTGTAATCTCAGCCAGATAGGATGGAGTACGGATATTAAATATCACATAATAACTTTTATTACTTTTTTTATCGGTACATACGGCTAACAGTCTTCGTTCTCTCAATTCTCTTTTTGCTTTTTCAATGGTAATTAATAAACTGTCCTGATAACATAATAATTGTGTCTGAAAAATGGTGGCTTTTGCCTGTTGGGACCATTTTACCAATTCAGCATAAGCGGTAATGCTGGTCAACGGGTTTTTTATGACTTTTCCGCCGGACGGTAACGTAAAGTGATTATTCCTTAAATTCAATACATTTATGTCGCCGTTATGTAGCATTACCATGCCGTGCCTGTACTGTGAAATAACCGTGTTTATGATAGAACCGCCTTCCACAGTAAATCCGTCCGGTTGTTCAAGTATATTATTAAAGCCACCGGATGATACTAAAATCAGGGATTTATCCTTTTTCTGTTGTTCATACTTTGATACAATATCTCCAACTGCAAAATAATGCGCATCAACATATTCTTGAGTTGCATCTTTCCTCGTCAGCCATATACTTTCACCTATGATGTTTCCCTGCTTGTTTTTCAGCCGGTATGTTCGAACGGCTGGTATGCTGTTCGTATAAAAGTAATTTTCTGCGGGCTGCTGCGAAATAGTTGGATTTGCTAAAATGGACAGGTCAGGTTGTTCATATTTTCGTTTGATAATGGTATGTACTAGAATCACAGATATTAAAATCAAAATGCCATAAATCCTTTTTTTGCCGCCGGCCCAAATAAGATAAAGAATGGTTGATACTAAACAAAACAGCACGAACAAGAATCCGTCACCGATTTTTTCGTAATACACATAAAAGTAATCTTCCAACTTTAGATATGTCCTAAGGAAAACGTATTTAAAGTTTCCCTTCTTAAAATTTACAATTGCCTTAGTCAGGTTTCCGGGCACTGTGCATATGAATACCTTACGGTCAGCCAGTCGTGCGATGTGCTTTTTATTTTCGGGGTTGCGAACATCAAAGGTGGTGTTCAGTATGTCGTGTTCCAGTTTTCTGGATACTTTTCCCAATAAAAAATACCCGATTACAGGATAAATATTAGTAGTATCCGAAATGCTATCCGCATCATTCACTCTTGCATCCAGGTATTTTTCGCCGACAATAATTTTTTGTTCTAAATTTTCTGTTGATATGGGTTCATTGTTGCAATAGTGGTCACACAGATTATATATGAATTCATTTCCGCATTCCAGGTGCCGGTTTAAAAAGAGTCTGTCTGTTTCTAATTGTTTAAAATCCGTAAATGATATCTTTTTCAGGTACTCGTTATAAGGAAACTGCGATAAATAGTCACTTTTGTTATTAGTAGGATTACTTCTGTTATAATCCAGCAGGAAAGTACTTTGGGCCTTAAGTTCAAGTGCATACAGGAACATCAGTACTACCGTTACGTAATATTTCGTACGAATGAATCCTGTTGTTAGGTTATTCATAATATCTTATGTGTTGTACAGTTAAGATGAGTGGTGCCCAAATATAATAAATCCGTTTATAGATAACCGGTATTGCTTCATTTAATCTTGCTAACCCCATATACCGGAGATAAATGCCATTTTCTAATGATTTATTAATATCATTAAATCCTTAGTATGTACTTTAAGGTTTTATTTTTATTCTATGACATTTGCCGCGGAAATTGACATTATCCGGAAAAAGATTGAAACATACAGCAAACAGGGAAAATCCATGTTTGCAGGTTCTTCCTTTCAGACACATTCCATTCCTATGTTGCATATTATTTCTGTTATTGACAATACCATTCCTGTTTATTTTCTGAATACGGGTTATTTGTTCCCTCAAACAATAGAATACAAAGATGAGATAGCGGCTTTGTTTGGTATTCAGGTGATAGATGTAAAATCATCCACGCCCAGAAATATGCAGAAAGATGAAAACGGCCGGTTGCTCTTTACTTCTGACCCTGATTTCTGCTGCCATCTGAATAAAGTGGCTCCCATGGAACCCATCCTTCGTTCTCATGATATCTGGATTAACGGAGTCAGAGCTGACCAGAATGCTAACCGTGCAAAGATGAAAGAAGAACAGCAGACACCACAGGGAGCCATGCGATATCATCCTATGCTGCACTGGACAAAGCAAATGATTTGGGCGTACATCAAAGAAAATAATATTCCGTATCATCCTCTGGATGCCGAAGGATATACCAGTATCGGTTGCGAGCCCTGTACAAGAAAGATTGACGCCTCTCAGATGGGGGATGAACGTATGGCGCGCTGGTTTGGTTTAAATAAAACAGAATGCGGGTTACATACGGAGTTAATTAAATGATGAATTATCCGCTAAAAATAATGTTTGAGAAATACAGAATCAAACAGGCAAAATGATAAATTAAATGAAAGTATTAATAACAGGTGGTGCAGGATATATCGGAACGGAACTGGTAAAAAAACTGGTGAAGATTCCGAAAGTTAAAGAGATTGTCGTGTATGACAACTTGAGCAAAGGCGGATATAATTTTTTCTTGTGTACCTGTATTGGCGGGGATAATATTCGGTTCGTACAGGGCGATATTCTCGACACCCGTAAACTGAAGAAAGAATTACAGGGGGTGGATGTGGTATTCAATCTTGCGGCAAAAATTGCCTCTCCTTATGCAGATGCAGATCCGCACTTATACGAGCAAATAAATCACTGGGGTACCGCCGAGCTGACCTACGCCATTGAGGAAAGTGACATAAAGAAGTTTATCCATGTAAGCAGTTTGTCTGTGTATGGCTCCTCCGGCAAAGGAAAACTGATTACAGAAAGTACTAAATTAAATCCACGAACGAATTATGGTATTTCCAAAATGAGAGGAGAGGCCTTTGTGGAGCGGTTGATGAAAAAATCAGAAGTACAGATTGTTCGATTAGGAAATGTATATGGGTTCAATCAAACGATGCGCTTTGATGCGGTCATTAACCGGTTTGCATTTGAGGCTAACTTCCTGAAAAAGATATCCATACACGGCGATGGACAGCAAATCCGCTCATTTATTGATGTGGATAAAGCCGCTAAATACATCACGCAGATTCCATTCCTGAATGTACCTTCAGGAATCTATAACTTGGTGGATTTCAATAAGTCGGTAATGGATATTGCCCTGACATTCAAAGATTTATTTCCGGAATTGGAAATGCAGTTTATCAATCAGCACCTGCAATTAAGGAATATTGCCGTTGACGAAGACTGTAAAATCTATAAATACCTTCCCAGAGAAGCGTCTAACTTTAAAGATGATTTGTTTACAATGATTAATCAGTTTGCATTCCACTGATTATTAAATACTTGGAGTTTATTTTGCTCTTCTTTTACTTGCTCGAGGTAGTTATACACATTGAGTTATCCACATTTATTACTTATTAATTAAATATGAATAGAAAAAAATAATTCAAAAAATTTGGATTTTAATTTCTGCGTATTATTTTTGTCGTAGGGTTTTTATGTTTCTAGACTTTAGGGTCTGACGGGTAAGTGCAAAGCTTACCCGTTTTTTATTTTGTTTAATGAACAATCCCTAATATACGCTGATCGTTTGTTTTTAGGATGTCTAATAATATCTCCCACAAGATATCATAAAACACGATTTCGCTTTCGTGCATGATTTGGTGGCTGTAGTTTTCTTTCAGGATGCTGTATTCTTTTTGTTTATTCAGTTCTTTGTAGTTGAAGCTTTTCTTTTCCATAATGGACAGCAGCTTGATAAATAAATTACTTCTGGAGCCGGCGTCTTCTTTCAGGTATCGTGTTTGATACACTTTCAGCGTTTCAATTTGCTGCATCGCATTATCCAGGTCGTTTCTTCCTATATAAAACAGGATGGAAACGATTCTTGCGGCAAGGTTGAATCCGGATTTGTCGTGGGTGGCGTTGGGTATCTCGTTGGAAAATTTGGACAAACTGAATTTGTAATTTCCATTTTTAATATAATTTTCCAGGAACTCCGTATACGCGTTGTAAATCACCCATCGTTCTTTGAGTACAGCATTCGCGTTTTTATATTGTGAAGTAGAATGTATCTGATGGATGATATCTTTTGATTTTTCTGTTTGTTTCTGATTCAATAAGATCTTGATTTCAAATTCTTTTACTGCCAGATAACTGACACCTTTTGCAGCGGGCAGCAATGCGTAAATAAGTGAGAGCGCCTGTTCATCTTTTCTGAGGTCAAACAGGGATTTCAATTTGTAGATGTAAATGGTATTCAGGTAGTTTTCTGCCAGGATAGAGGAGTAGTATTGCTTATAATTAGCGAGAAATTCATCGCATACATCATTCATCTTAGCATTATCTCCCAGAATTTCAAAATAAAACAACAGCGTCCGAATATAGATGAAATAAACAACCAGTGATTTGGACTCATTAACCAGTTCCATAATTTCATTAATGTGCTCGTTGATGCGTTCTTCCTTTTCTTTTTGGTTCATCTTTATATAGTGCGCCGCCAATACCACACCTGTGTATATTATCTGAGCTTTCTGTTCCAGTTCGTATTCTTTGGAATATAACTGGTAGGCTACATATTCTTCTTTGTACTTTTTTTCATCACCTGTCATGCCATAGTGGACCAGCAGTTTATAGGAATACTCCTTGAGCATATCAAAAAAGTTATTCTTCTTTGCTGTTCCATACGCTTCAATAATCAATTGGATAGAGGCATTCCTGTTTTCAGCATACCTCAATAAAATATTGCTAAGGTATAATCTGTTAACACAGTCAAAATACGCCTTCTTACTGTTGTCGCTTTCTGCTGCATTATTGATGTCAATAAAGTAAAGTGTATTGAGGAGCCTTGTTTTAAACCTTGATTTTAGTTTCCGGTAGGTGGCGGCTTCTTTGGGTGACTGGTATAAATACATCAGGGCCTCTTCGTCAGTGTTTATCTCTCCGGATGCAATGCCATTATAAAACCGGGCAAATAAGGTATCTTTTCTGCTGATTAACGACTTATCAAATACTTCAATCTGGCTTAATTTGCGTTTATTGATGATTTGTACTAACTCTTTCAGGTTTTCCATAACAATATTGTATTATAACTTTATACTAAGATTGCTCTTAAAATCAAATAAATTCATTGCAATATTTCCACAATGGTGGAAATAAGAATGTCACATGTACAACAAATATGCCCTTTGTGACCGACAATATCCAATATACCTTTACATCATCAAACGCGAGAAATGAATTGTACTTGTTTGGATATTAAAAAAAAGGGCGCAATCAGGTACGATTCATTTCCCGAAAGAAATAAAAACATGAAAATAAGTACCCATAATAAAGAGAATATAAAAACCCAGTTGAGAGAGGAACGTATTTTTTTGATAATGAATCAATTAAAACCATTGGCTATGTTGACAATTATCACAGACGATGGAGTTGGGCGGCATTAATGTAACCCGAGTCTAGGAACATAAAGGCCCCCAACTCTTAGTCTTTAATCAAAAAACCAACCTAAACGCAAAAAAATAAAAAACCGGAGAACCTAAGTCTGGAAACATAAACACCCAACCCCCTGATTTAGAACTCCAAACCCGACCCAGGTCTAGAAACATAGAAACCCAAAAAACTGAGTGCAGAACATAAAAACCCGCTAATGTTCTAAACTAGAAAACCCGACAGATGCTGAGACAAAGAGCATAAATTCCCTGACTGCATAGTAAATACATCTCCTCTGTCATTTTTGAAGCCGGCTAATCCAGCCAGCTTCAGCTTTTAACTGATGGTCAGACATTAAAATTAATTACTATGAAAAAGACAATCTATTTAATCCTTTTCCTTTCCTTATCCAATTTTATGAAAGCACAGGTTTTGTTTTCTTTTGTTGGTGTCGGAACGGAACACGATGCTATGAAACATATGGAGACGGTATCTTCCGATGAAGAGAATATCGCCGCCGGATATCAATTTTATTCTGATAAATTAGGTGATACGCTCCTCTTGTCCGTTACAGGGCATGAAAGTATCATCCGGAAACTGACGTTTAACGGAAAGAAAAATAAATGTGATTTTGACCAGGTAAATATTCCCAATTGCGGCGCCTGTTCTGAAAAACAGCTGAACGTTATTCTAAATGACAGAAAGATGCAATGGAGAGAAGTGTCAAAAGATGAGTATTGGTCGGATGTTGAACATAAAACCATCCTGATGGTAACTTACGATGAAAATAATATATGTACGGTTCTGACGTTTAAGGAATCAACTATGGAAAAAGATGAATACCTCGGCATATATCAAAAGCATAATTCAGATTACACTACTGCAGACTATGCATTCCGCGCGAAGAAAGGCGCTGATCTCCCTAAATAAATTCATAAAGAAGAATAGGAAGCTGACTTTTTAGTCAGCTTTTTTTATGCCTTTACCAGCTCAAAAACAGTGATTTCCGGAGAAATACCCAGGCGGCCCGGATAACCAAGAAAACCGGCGCCCCGGTTAACATACAAATGTTGCTCCTCACTTTTATACAAGCCCGCCCAGTGCGGATAGACATACTTCGACGGACTCCATTTGATATTTAACATAGGAATTTCCACTCCGAACTGAAATCCATGAGTATGTCCGCTGAAGGTGGCATGAATGTTTCTGTAATGCGATAATTGCGAAACTTCTTTGTCCCAGTGCGACGGGTCGTGTGATAAGAGTAACTGTATGTCGGCATTTTCAGCGCCGGAATAAGCTTTTTCCAGATTGCCGAAAGAACCAAACCTCAGCGTATGGCCAATGTACTGTACACCAATGATGGCTAATTTTTTACCATTTTTTTCCAGTATCCTGTGTTCATCCATCAGCAAATCCCAGCCCAGTTCGTCTCTTTGAATACGAAGGAGTTCATTAAAATTGTCTTTCATCATCTTGTCAGTGTCCCATTTTACATACATGCCGTAATCGTGGTTTCCTAAAATGGAATAGACTTTGTCTTTGGCTTTTATACCTTTAAGAATGGAAATATAGGGTTTAGCTTCTTCCACCGCATAATTCACCAAATCACCGGTAAAAAAAACAAGATCCGCTTCTTCATCATTGACCAGCCTGACAATTTTCTTTATCGCGGTGCTATCCGCAAAACTACCGACATGTAAATCTGAAATCTGGACAATTTTAGTGTTTTTCCATTCTTCCGGCAGATTAGGAATAGGGAGTTTAATCTTTCTTTTCTGATAATTATAAGCACCCCGTACAATTCCGTAAAAAAATGCGCCAAAAGTTGCGGAGCCGACAATAAGTCCCACACGGCTGAAAAATTGCAGGCGGGATATGCCGTTAGCCTGTATTTTCGGGTCGGCAGTAGTACCAAATAAGTTGAAGGCATAACGAAATAAACGAAGTATGTCATCAATCAGTAAAAACGGTATGATGAGCAGTTTGCCGACAAATACGGCCTGTGCTATACCCATAATAAAAATCTTGCTCCAGCCGTGCCAGTTGGTAAATCCTTTGGTGAGTAAGATGGCCAGGGCAATATAGGTAACGGAGGATAGTGTCCAGTAAATCGCGTATGCAATGCGTTGGGTGGCTGGTTTTGAAACGGAAAATGATGTTTTGAGCGACTGAAACACATAAATATCTACTGCAATCGTGATTAGCAGCGGCAAAAGCATCCAGGCAGGGTTAAATCGATTATTCATACAAAGTTCAACAATGAAACGTAATATAAGTTGTAAATTGAGTGCGAATTTAAGGGAATGTCTTACAGAAAAGAAAATAAAAAATGGGTATTTCTTGTTTTGGTGGCTTGCAGTCTGGTTTTAACGCTTCAGACCGCTTTTTCAGATAAAAAGACCCCATTGGAACTCACCCAAAGTTTCTGCCTGGAGAATATAAAGTTGTTCCAGGCGCAATTAGACACATTCCAAAACCTGGGACAACAGAAAGCTGACCGGAAGTTGATGATTCAGCGGTTTAAAAAAGTCCGGATAGCTTTTAAGCGATTTGAATTCCTTTTGGAATATATGGACAACCGGAGGTATCCGTTTTTTAATGGGGTGAATGCCATAGAAATGGATGACGGCTATAATCCTAATGCCAAACCGGAAGGATTACAGGTTATCGAAATGGAATTGGATTCTGACAGTCTGGATTCTGACAGGATTGTTTTTCTGACAAAACAACTGAAATACAGGGCACTTTCCTTTTATCTATACCTGAAAGATGCCAGAATGAGAGACACTTATATTTTTGAATCGCTCCGCTTTCATCTTATCAGGATTGAAACACTCAATCTGGTGGCTTTTGATTCCCCGCAAATCAGGAATAATGTAGCGGAAATAAAAACAGCATTAGAGTCTATTCGTGCGGTACTGGCTTTTTATAATGAGAATCATCAAAAAAGCGCAATCAGTAAACTGCAAACCGATATTTCGGCAGCCATCGTTTATTTGTCATCGCGGAATTTTTTGACATTTGACAGACTGTATTTTATAAAAAAATACATACAGCCTGTAACAGGGCAGCTAATAAATGTTCAACAGCAACTTGCCATTCCGTATTTAGAGGAAAGCAACAAATTATTCAGGGTAGTTAATTTAAAATCTGCCACTATCTATGACTCCGCTTTCTTGAATCCCAAGTTTTTTGCTCAGGATAAGTACTACAAGGATAACCCGTTATATGCTGACCTGGGAAAGAAATTGTTTTATGATAAACGGCTATCGGCAGACGGCAGTATGAGCTGCGGTACCTGCCATCAGCCGCAAAATTTTTTCGCGGATAAATTGCCGGCAGCGATTACCAATGTAACAGGGGAGTTCCAGAAGCGAAACACGCCTTCTTTGATGAATGTGGCCTTTCAGGCATCTTATTTTTACGACTTCTCAGCATTAACAATGGAAAGCCAGGTGGACCATGTTGTGGTGAATCCAAAAGAATTTAATCACAATTATGATGACATCCTGAAGCGTATAATCAGCGATACTCAGTATGTCCGTATGTTTACTGCTGCTTTTCCCGAGTTTAAACAAGATGCAGTCTCCATTTATGGTATCAATACCTGCATTTCGGAATTTGAACGCAAAATGATTTTTCTGAATTCTCCGTTTGATAAATACATGCGTGGACAAACCGCTTCGCTTAACGCTGCTGTAAAACGAGGGTTTAATCTGTTTATGGGAAAAGCGCAATGTGGATCCTGTCATTTCGCACCAACTTATTTCGGATTGACACCTCCGTTTTTTGGTACGTCAGAATCAGAGGTGTTGGGTGTTACAAAAACATTTGATACCATCCATCCGGTATTGGATGATGATATCGGACGGTATAAAAATTTTGAGATTGACCAGTTTAAATTTTCGTTTAAGACATCTACTGTCAGAAATACTCAATTAACCGCGCCTTACATGCACAACGGAGCTTTTAAAACACTCGAAGAAGTGATAGAATTCTACAACAGTGGTGGTGGTGCTGGAATGAAACTGAATGTGCCGAATCAATCCTTGCCGGCTGACCGCTTGAATTTATCCGGACAGGATAAGAAGGATATTATTTCTTTCATCAATGCACTGACGGATACAACGGGGATGTCGCGTTTCAGGTTGTAATGGCTGCATTTATTTCTTTCTGGTAAATAATGCCAGCAGCGATTTTCCTTTAAATAGATACAGCATTTTTGATGCTATTTTGTAGCCTGTTGCGGAAGCAAGCGCCTTCAGGAAATCCGGTTCGATAGACCGTTTTTTACAGGCGATTTTTGTCGTTATGATATTCTCGAAAGCTAATTGAGTATTATCTATGTAGATGCTGGCGTTAAATGAATTACAATCCGTATTTCCGCTGACGGTATTGTTTTTGATGTCAAACTGCAAATAGGCTTTTTGGACGGAAAATGTTTTTATGCCGTCCTTCATTTTTAATTTATATAATAACCAGGTACTGCTGTCTGTTACAGGCAGGCTTGGCTTTTCAGCGCTGACAATAGAGGTGTCTTTCTTGATTTTTGATTTTATTTCACTTAATATATATTTTGTTGAAAAAGTGGAATCAGCGGTTAGTATCTCTACCAGCAAACAATATTCATAACCCTCTTTGTACTTAAACCCTTCAATGGTGTGTGGGAATGTTTTCCATTCACCTGTTGGTTCATCCCGTGTCAGCAGGCATTTTACAGTATCGCAATCTGTTAGTTTGTCCGCCACATATAACACTTTCAGGTAAGAAATGGAATAGCCATCCACTAAGAAAAAAACGGCCAACAGTAAAAACAGATGTCTCATTCGGGTAAAGTTAAAAATTTTTAATGAGCAGGATTGTATTTTGTCTGCTAATGTGCTAAATTGTAAATCATAAAAAAGGTTATGCGTAGGAAAATCTTATTAAGTATATTACTGGTGCTGATAGTGATTCAGTTTTTTCATCCTTCAAAAAATCAAAGTACAGAATTGTTGTCAACCGATATTACAAAAGTGCACAATGTGCCTGAAACCGTAATGACGATTCTAAAAACATCCTGTTACGATTGTCACAGTAATAATACCGTATATCCCTGGTACAACAATATACAACCAGTTGCATGGTGGCTGAATAATCACGTAAAGGAAGGGAAAGAACATCTGAATTTTTCAGATTTTGGATCTTATTCCGAAAAAAAAGCAAAACACAAACTTCAGGAGGTTAAAGAAGTTATTGAAGAAAATGAAATGCCGTTAACGAGTTATACGATTATACACCGGGATGCCCAATTGAATGATGCGCAAAAAAAACAAGTGATAGATTGGGTGAACAGCACCGGCGTCAAGTAACGGTTTAGTGCTCAAAAGTTACGCAAGACCAGGTAATCTACTAATTGTTTAAGTACTTCTTTTTTGTCATCGGGCAGGCGGAGTTGTGCTAATGCCTGCAGCGATTGCTCTGTGTAAAAATTACGTTGTTCCAGTCCAAAAGACCTGATATTGTATTCTTCAAAAATGGAAAGTACTTTAGTTACTTTTTCAGTATTATCAATATTGTCATTTTCAATCAGTTGGTCAAGTCGGCGATCATTTTGTTTTGCGCTAATTCTTTTCGCTTCAATCAGCAGTAATGTTTTTTTATTTTGAATAATATCACCGCCGGGTTGTTTGCCTACCAGTTTTTCATCGCCGTAGCAGTCAAGAATATCATCTTGAATCTGAAATCCAATGCCGAGGTTTTCAGCATATTGGTATAGTAAATCCGCATCATTATCGTTTGCACCTCCGAGTATCGCTCCAATCTTCATACTGGCGGCCAGTAATACAGCCGTTTTTAAACGTATCATTTCAATATATTCCTCATGAGATACGGTTTCCTGTGTTTCAAAATCGATGTCGTATTGCTGTCCTTCACAAACTTCGATGGCCGTTTGGGTGTAAAGTTCCACTATTTTCTTGAAGTAGCATTCATCCACTTTGCTCAGGCATTGATATGCTTTTATCAGCAAGGTATCACCGCTAAGAATAGCCGTATTCAGGTTATATTTTTCGTGTACCGTGACAAATCCCCTTCGTACCGGAGCCTTGTCCATCACATCATCATGTATCAGGGTGAAATTGTGAAAGTATTCTATAGATAATGCCGCAGGAAGTGCTGATTCCGCATTGCCACCAAACAACTCATGAGCTAAAAGCAGCAGGGTAGGGCGCAACCGTTTTCCGCCGATTTCAAGGAAGTAATTACACGGTTCATATAAATTGGCAGGGGCACCGGCCAGCCTGTTCTCCTGTAAATGTTGAATGAATAGTTCTCTTAATGCTTCAATGGAGCGCATAGATTAACAATTTCTAACAAAAATAAGTGATTTAATAGAACTAATTTTAGAATCCGGCATTATATTATCAAAATGACTACAGCTCAGCAAATACAATGGACAACCGTTTTCGACAAAACCAGGGAAATATGTGAGGAAGATGAAAACTTTTCCAACTATTCGGTACGAGAAAAGATGATGGCATTTATTTTTACGTTTTTACAAAAATTGCAGGAAAATGAAACACAATTTTCCGGGCAGCTGCACGAAAACCGTTTACCCTTTATCAATAACCGATTCCTGCAGGAACTTAAAACATACTTTAACAGTTATACCAGTAACCTGTTGCTGGAAGGAACCAATTCCGGTGAGATTCAGGCGAGGCCTTTTATTGCCAGTTATTATCCATCATTGTTATGGAATGCTTTCTTGTCCATATTGTACTTTTGGTCAAATGACAAAAGCGATAACAAAGAAAATACAGATGTAATGGTGGAGAAAACGGTTCATTTTGCCTTTGATATGCTTGCCCCCAATCCGATTGATTCCGGGATAGATTTAGTACAGCATTTTATAAAGTTGAGAAAAACAGATGCAGGAACAAGATAAGATACCAACCTCCAAAGTGGAAAGAGCTTCCAGAGTATTCCGGACCAGCATGAAGGTGGGCGCTAATTATATTAAACACAGTGCACAGAAGGCCGTCAGTAAAGAGGTGGATGAGGAGTCCTTTAACCGCAAAAATGCAGAGGAGTTGTTTAAGCTGATGAGCCAACTGAAGGGCAGCGCCCTGAAGATTGCGCAGCTGATGAGTATGGACAACGGTTTATTGCCGAAAGGCTACGCCGAAAAATTCGCGATGGCACAAAACAGCGCGATGGCATTGAGTGCCCCGCTGGTGATGAACACCTTTAATAAATACATAGGTAAGTCACCGAACGAATTATTTGATTCCTTCAAGTTGAATGCGGTTTATGCAGCTTCTATTGGACAGGTACACGAAGCGTATAAAAATGGCGTTAAATTAGCTGTAAAACTGCAGTATCCCGGTGTGGCTGACAGTATTCATTCCGACATCAATCTGGTGAAACCGCTCATCCTGCGATTTATAGGAGTGAAAGAAAGTGATGTCAGGCAATATTTCGAAGAGTTCGAAGAACGTCTGAAAGAGGAATGTGATTATGAACTTGAACTCCAAAATGGTACGCAAATCGCTGAGGCCTGCAGGAATATCCCCAATCTGATTATCCCGAAATACTACAAGGATTTATCGGGTAAAAAAATACTGTCCATGGAATGGATTGATGCCCGGCCCTTACAGCAATTTATGGATACGGAGACGGATCAGCTTATAAAAAATCAGATAGGTCAGGCATTACTGGATTTTCTACATACTTCCATTCATGTTCATCATCGGTTCCATGCTGACCCGCATCCGGGAAATTTTCTGGTGACTACGGATAATAAATTAGTGGTTCTGGATTTTGGTTGTGTGAAGACATTGCCGGAAGAGTTTTACAATTACTATTTCGCCTTAGCAAAAGACGAAGTTTTTAATGACCCGAGAAAATTACGCATTTGTCTGGAAGGGCTGGATATGCTGAGGAAAGAAGATACCGAAGAAGTTGAGAAATTATTTTATGAAACTGCCGTGCGGGCAATACAGAATATGTCAAAGCCTATGAAATGCGATGTGTTTTATTTCGGAGATAAGGCCTTCTACGATGAACTGCAGGCGCACGGAGAAGAGATTATGGGAAATAAAAATTTCAGAAAACCCTCCGCTATGCGTGGTTCAAGGCATGCTATTTACCTGCATCGTGCATTTTTCGGGCTGTATTCTATTTTATTCAAGCTCAATGCTACTGTAAATATAGACAGGCGTTTTCTGGATAGTATCCATATCGACTAAGCTATATCCATCCTTTAGCTTTAAATTCAAGATATTTATTGATGGTCTGCGTCGATAAATCTTCCGGCGCAGTCAGTATCGACTGTATGCCGTATTTGGCTAATTCTTTAACCATCATTTCCTTCTCAGATACAATTTTCTTTCCGATTGTTTTGTGATAGATTTCCAGCGTATCTGCCGCATGTTGATAGCTGTATTGCTCAATCTCCGTATTCTTAAATACAACCACCAGCAACAAGTGTGTGTGATTCAGCCGCCTTAACATGGGCAGGTATCTTTCGAGAGTATAATAACTTTCAAAGTTGGTATATAAAATCAATAAACTGCGCTGTTTTATAAGTTTATTGACCGCATTGAATAATAATTCAAAATTTGCCTCAAGGCCGCTTTCCTGTTCTTTGTGTAATGCTTCGGAAATGAGTTTTAATTGCCCTGGCTTTTTAGAGGCTTTAATAAAACTACCCATCTTTTCATTAAAGGTAAGTATTCCGGCTTTGTCATCCTTCCGAATCGCGGTATTAGCTATCACTAATGTGGTATTGATGGCGTAATCCAGCAGGCTTAATCCGTTGAATGGCAAATCCATTGCACGGCTTTTGTCAATAATGGCATAAATCTGCTGAGATTTTTCATCGCCGTACTGGTTAACCATAATCTGGTTGCGGCGGCCGGTTGCTTTCCAGTTGATGGTACGCACATCATCACCACCGGTATAATTTTTTATCTGTTCAAACTCATAGCTGTGCCCGATTTTACGCATTTTTTTGATACCCTGAAAAGTGTGCAGTTTATTGAATAATAATAACTCATGCTTCCTGACTTGCACGGAGGACGGATAAACAGGTGTGGTTATTTGTAACGGATAGATGATTTTATGCTGTATCAGGCCCAGTGCCGTGGAAACGAAGATATTGCAATTGCCAAACGAATATGCACCTCTTGTCAGGGGCCTGACAGTATACGTTATTACTTTTTCTTCGCCGGATGAAAGATGAAACCTGAAAGAGAAATCTCTTTTCTGAAACTCAACGGGTAATTCGTCTACTACTTCAATACGGGCAGATACCTGCTGATTGTTTTTAATAAAAAGCTGAATATGTTGTTCATCACCCAGCGGCAAAACTAATGGTGTCTGTCTGGAACAGTCTATTTTTTTGTCAAAAATTTTGACCAGGATGAAATCCAGTGCAGAGAATAAAATCAAGAGGATCAATAACAGCTTTGCCAACGGCAGCAGGAAATTGTAGGAGAAACTGACGATAAAGAACAACACAATAACGGCCCATGCATAAAAAAAACGACGCGTTAGAAACGTGTTTTGAATGAATCGCTGACAGGTGTCTTTAAGTGATATCATTTGTTTAGTTATCTCGGTACTTCTATTTGACGGATGATTTGGCGGATGATATCCTGCGATGTAATGCCCTCCATTTCCTTTTCCGGCGATGGAATAACCCTGTGGTTCAGTACGGCGTCGGATACGGTACGCACATCGTCGGGTGTAACAAATGCCCTGCCGGATATCGCGGCCATTGCCTTGCTGGCTTTCAGCAGAGAGAGGGAGGCGCGGGGAGATGCCCCTAAGAACAAATCCCCGTGATGCCTGGTTTGGTGTACAATCTGAGCAATGTAGTGTATGATTTCATCTTTCACAAAAATGTTTTCTATAATACTGCTGCATCGTTTTATATCATCAGCATGTACAACGGATTTAACCTCATCGGTCACTCTTGATGAGAAATCGTTGTTGAAGCGCTGCAATATTAGTTGTTCTTCATCCAGATTCGGATAGTCCATCACTATCTTAAAAATGAATCTGTCCAGCTGAGCTTCCGGCAGGCGGTAGGTGCCTTCCTGTTCAATGGGATTTTGCGTGGCGAGCACCATAAATGGGAAAGCCATCTGATAGGTGTGTCCGTCAATGGAAACCTGCCGTTCTTCCATCAATTCGAACAGCGCAGCCTGCGTTTTAGCGGGGGATCGGTTGATTTCGTCAATCAATATGATATTGGAAAAAACAGGCCCGGGCCTAAAATTGAATTCTGATTCCTTAAGGTTAAAAACAGATGTTCCGAGTATGTCTGTCGGCATTAAGTCGGGAGTAAACTGAATACGGGAAAAGCCCACCGATATGGTCTTTGCCAGCATTTTCGCCGTCAGTGTTTTGGCTATTCCCGGAACACCTTCCAGTAAAATATGCCCGCCGGTAAATAAGGCGGAAAGCATAAGGTCTATAGTGCCTGTTTGCCCGACTATAACTTTTGACATCTCCGCTTTTATTTTTTCGGCGGTGCTTGTTATGAAAGCGATATCGGTATTCATCGCTTCCGGCTGATGTGACTCATTCATTTCTTCCATCTTCTGATTTATTTACAATGATTATAAAAATATTCTAATTCAGTGTTTAATTGCTTTAATTGTATACTGCTTATCTTTTTTTCGCGTATGATTTTTATGAAAGTTGAAAAAATAGATTCTATAATTGTTGTCGGAACAGTTGATTTAAGTGCGAGCAGGTTAATAAAGTGTTCATCTGTTTCGTTGGTTTTGATATAATACTTCTGACGGACATAATTGAGAAACTGTGTTCGCATTTCCAGCGCAATTTCCAGATGTTCTGCGTCATGGTAATACAGTTGTCCTATCGTTTCTACATATTTCAGGGAAGTATTTTCTTTTGCCGGAATAACAGGGATAATAGTTTGACGTCGTTTTGCATGGAAAACGCCATAAATCAGTACACCGAGTATAGTCAGGTACCACGCCCATCGGAGTGAACTGTGTTTTAAAATAAAGTAAAGAGGGCTGTCCCCGAAATTGCTGTTTCCATGATAAGAATTTCCTTCATCAATATGATATTCATGAGATACGTCATCCCATAGGGTAGCCTGATCCGGCAGATGTGAAAATACTTTTTCCGCATACTCTAGGCCTTTTTCGGTGCGCATAAAATAATTGGTGAAGGGTATGGTGGAAAGTAAGATAATAAGCTGTCCTTTTCCGTGTTTTAGAATTGCGAAATTCAATCCCATGTCATAAGATTTTTCATATCCTCCGAATGCAATGGAATTTATATCCGGTATCGGGTATACACATTCCGAGTCGGACAGTGCCCGGAAAGTATTATAGTAGTTAATGATGGTGTCCGATTTGTTTTTCAGGTAGTAAGTATAGCCGGTACTGTCTTTTAGCGCTGGATGTGTAAAATTAAATGTGCTGTAACGTTTGATGTCAATAATTGAATCAGAATATTTATAATAGATTTCGTTGTAAGCGGAACTAATTTTCAGGTGGTAGGATTTGTTGATAATACTATCCAGAAAAATATAGTGAAATCCCTCACAGCTGATGAATACGGTATTCCCTTTTTCTGCAAACCGATACAGTTCAGCTGTTGTTGTAGAGTCATAATAAGGCGTACTGTTGATAAAGATATAGTTATAGGTTTTGTCTTTCCTCAGTTTTTTCAAAGCTTCAGCAACCGGTTTTTTTATTTCAAAGAATCCATGGTTGCTGTATTTGCTCTTTAATAATTCATAAGTCAAGAATGTTCCATAGGCATTTTTTTTCGTCTTATCCAGATTTAAATTCCATTTGCCCGAACTGTCTTTTAATAAATAATATCCTACCGCCAAAAGCAGTATGCCTAATGCCGTCAGGATATATTTATTTCGCTCTCTTTGCATTTTATTTCAGATGATGTAGGAAGTTTATAAAGTCTGGTTGTATATTATTGTATTCCGCTTCAGATAAGAGGTTGTCCCCAAACCAGCATTGCTCATAGGTGAATGTCAGCTTCTTAAGCGTACTGTAGTATTCATCGCTTTTTTTTACTTCAGTCAGATATTGTTTATTGGTTTTATATTTTTTCCAGATGATGATACCTTTAATGGAAAGTTGCTGAATTATCATCAGGTAGTACAGGCGAATTGCAAGTTTAAAATTTTTATTTTTTATTGCTGTATATAGATGCGGGTCTATAGCAGCCGTATCAAGATGGTTTTCTATGTCGTCCAGCTCGATGGGGATGTCTTTCTTTTTTGTTTTTGCTTTTATGAAATGTACTCCCATTACGTTGAGTACTAAAGCAAGTAATGCAAGCAATATTCCGCCAAACAATAACCATTTCAGGTATAAGCTTAGTCCGGGCGGTATCTGTAACTTCCATTCTTTTTCATCCTGATTTTTCTTTATTTCTTTCTGCTTTGGTTTGTACTCCTTAATTTTAATTTTTTGCTTCAACACTTCCCATTCTTCTTTATTTAATTTTTTAGATGTCCGGGATTGTTCCTCATATTGTTGTTGTTGCAGTTGTCCTCTTTCATAATCAGATGACTGGGCAATGCAAATAATATGGGTGCAAAGCAATAGAAAGCCAATTATGGATATACGTTTACAGGCCATGCTTTCTTGTTGAATTGCTTAATTTATTAAGTTCCTGAATAAGCCCCTCTGCACTATGCTTTTCTTTCTGAGAAAAATAAAATACCCCCTGATAGATGCAAAAGAACTGAACACTAATGGTAATAATGGTAGTAACGGCTGCCAGAAAGAAAAGCAGGAATACGAAATCGCTGTCGGCGACTTCACTGGTCAGGTTCATCGTCACGGCCTGATAGATAATCCAGAAAATGGAGGAACTGATAAGCAGGAAAAGCGCAAGGCTCAGTAGGATAAAGACTGTGTGTATCGCAAACAGATTCATCAGCCCGGATTTAAAAGTAGCGGTAAAGGAATTGAACCGTCTTGCTTTTCCGGTTTGCGCATAAGGAAAAAAGACAGAAAAGGCAGCAACGAATTGCATGGGTAAAATAAACAGATAAGTATAAAGTTCGAATTTGTAAAACGATAAAAAGAGATAAAATGCAACCTGTATAAAACTATTCAGGATAATAGGGATACGGCATTGTCTGGCCCATTCTGCAAATGATTGTTTCTTTGTTTTAGCTTGTACTGCCATTTCTCCGTAGAACAAATACGAAACCTGTACGGATTGAAAAGTAAACAAAACAGGCAATGCGATACTGAACCAGTTACTATAATCAGCAATGAGGTAATGATTCAGGTTTATTAACGACCATTCCGTATAGTAAATATCCTGTAACAGATATTTTTTATTGATAGTGATACCGATAAGGGTAAAGAGCAAAGTGCTTCTGAAAATCGTAGACAAAAAAATACCTGAATATTTTCTGAAGAACCGGAATGTATCCAATATCATTTCCGACACTTTTTTTACAGTATAAAATTCAAAAGGAGTAAAATTCTCGGGCAGTACCTTTTCTGCTTCAGGAATACGCAGCGTGCCGTTTCGCTTTTTCATCCAGGGTAAATACACATAGTAGCCTAAAATGAAAAATAATGATACAATGATTAATGCAAGCCTTAGAATATCCGGCGCTTGTGTATAACGGGTCAGAAAGGACTCTATAATTCCGGCGGCAACTGTAATCGGCAATACGGAAAAGAATATTTTTGTAGCCCTCTGTGCGGAGGATAAAAACGATTGCGTACGGCTGTAGGTTCCGGGAAATACCAGTCCTTTTCCTAACACCAGGCCTGCTGTTCCGCAAATGACCATGGCAGAAATCTCCAGAGTACCATGAAGCCATACCGCCAGAAAAGAATCCCAAAACAGTCCGCGCTGAATGAAATAGAATTGAAAGGCGGATAGCATAAGGCCATTCTGCAGCAAGACAAGTATTGAGCCGATGCCCAGCACCAGGCCTGAAAAAAATGTGAGGATGTCTACCTTTAAATTATTGATTACGATTCTCACGAACATCTCTATAGGGCCGGACTGTTTATAAACGGCCATTGGGTCTTTTTTGGCAATATTTTCAGCCGTCATGGCAATATAGCCGTCACCCAGTATCTTATTGGCAAATTCGCTGTCGTGGCGATATGTCAATAAACCAATGGAGATGGCGATAACGAGGACAATAAAGGAAAGCAATAATTCTGTACGGTGCAGATACATGATGGACGGCAGTTCTTCCATCCAGAAATTTCTGATGACAGCCTGTTTTTTCCGGTTCCTGCTGAACACCTTATGGAAGATTCCCTGTGCCAGATTGTTTAAATATACCCTGACAGAGCGGTTGGCATAAAAGGTACGGGCATAGGATAAATCATCTGTAATCTGAATATAGAGTTTGCTGTAGAGGTTTGAATCTTTGTCTTTGTTTTTAGACATTTCTTCAAACTCCGCCCACTTTTTATGGTTTTGCCGTATGAATTTTGTTTCCTTCATGCCATGCCAAAATAATAAAATTTAAGGATGAAAGTACTTGATTAATTGATAATAAATGTTGTTATTTGATGAGGCCTTCAATGGAATAATTACAGCATGGCAAAAATCGACGTCATCACCACCCAAAAAGTAACTATCCAGTATGATACTGCAGGCTTCATGTGGCGATTTATCGCCTGGATGATAGACATGGCGGTGATTACAGTGATTTTTATGATTATTCTCTACTTTTTATTTACCTATAATATCCTTTCAAAATCAGGAACACTTACTTCTTTACTGGTTGGCCTGCTGATAGTTATTCAGTATTTCTACACGCTTGCACTGGAGGTGCTGACGAACGGACAAAGTATCGGAAAGAAAATAACCGGCATTGCGGTTATCAAATTAAATGGAAATGCGCTGGAGTTGAATGACTACCTCATTCGTTGGGCGTACAGGGTAGTTGATTTTGGATTTTCCGGATTTTCTATCGGTACTATTTCTATTTTGATGAGTGAGAAAAATCAACGACTGGGCGATATGATTGCAGATACAACCGTTGTAAAACTGAAACCGGAAAGGATAGTAACCCTGGAAGATTTGCAAAACCTGCCGGATAAAGATGACTATGTCCCCAAATTTCCGCAGGTAACACATTACAGTGATACTGAAATGCTGGCGTTGAAAAATTTACTGGTACGGTCGCAGCAATACAATACACCCATTTATCGTCAGTTGCTGGCAGAGACCGTCCGGAATATAAAAGAGCAGCTTGCGTTAGAAGATAATATCCGGATGGATGACAGCGCTTTCCTGAAAGAACTTATCAGTGAGTATGTCATCTTAACCAGATAAAAAAAGCCCCGCTTACGCGGGGCTTTTTAGTGCTATTTAAAAACGATACGATTATTTGTTAGTAGTCGTTTTTGTAGTCGTTTTAGTAGTTGTCTTAGTAACCGGTTTCGCCGTTGTCTTTGTAGCCGGTTTTACGGTTTTAGCTGTTTTAGACACGGTTTTAGCTGTAGTGGTAGCCACCTTTGCAGTAGTTGCTGGTGTTGCCGTTACTGCAGCAGCAGGTGCTGGAGCCGGTGTAGGAATGATAGAACTTGGCTCTGTTGCTGTTGGAACAACCGCAGCAGCTTCTACTGTTCCGCTGATTTTTAACACAACCGGTGAATTTTTAGCGTTAGAGTTAACCGTTACACTTTTAGAGAATGGACCTACTCTGTGTGTGTCATAGTGAACTTTGATTTCTGCTTTTTGGCCCGGCATAATCGGTTCTTTAGGGTACGTTGGAACTGTACAGCCACATGATCCGTGTGCCTCACTGATAACGATAGGTGTTTTTCCTGAATTGGTGAAGGTAAATACTCTATTGCCATCTGCATCTTGTTTGATGGTACCATAATCAATGGCATCGTTGTCAAAAGTCATAGTCGGCGCATTAGGGTCTGGTGTTACAGCCGGTGCATCATCTGCAAATACTCCGAAAGTACCTGCCATTAGTGTTAGTGCTAAGAATAATTTTTTCATGTTTGTATTTTTTTATTATCTCTAACAAATGTAATGCCTTTTCTAACATACCGCTTAGGTTGCTAAAAAAATTAAGTATAGTTTAACAAAAATCACATAATCTTACAAAAACAACGGTATATTTGTCTTATGAATCCCCGTAAACTGTTTTTTTTAGTATTTATTTTTACCGGTTCAATAACGGCAATGGCAGAAGTAGGTGTGACTGTCGGCGCACGTGCAGGATTAAATATTGCTCACATGAGAAAATTTACGCCGCCTGATTTATATAATAAGCGGGTAATCATGGGTGCAGACCTTGCTGCCGTATTGCGCATAGATTTCACTAAAAATTTTGGGTTTCAGACAGAGGTGGAGTTTACTCAAAAAGGACAAGGATGGAAGCGTACGCAGGACTCCGCACATTACAGCGGAAAACTGATTGCTAATTATGTTCAGTTTCCTTTACTCGCAGTGGGAAGGGTGGGCAGTGAAAAATATAAGGCGGTATTTTTATTAGGACCATATTTCGCATATTGGACAGGCGGATATACGCAGCAATCTGTTTCTGTTGACCATTACACGTTAAATGCGCAAACCGTTAAATATGAATTTACCAAAAATGACAATAGATTTGATGTCGGTTGGGTAACGGCTGCCGGTGCGGATTTTAAAGTAGGAAAAGGTTGGATAGAACTGATGGCCCGGCATAATCTTGGATTTTTAAGTATGGCTAAGAAAAATTCAGGGTTACCGAACACCTATACTTGTAATTTCAGCCTCTCTTTGGGTTATCGGTACACTATCAAATAATACGGGAGCGCAATTATACCCTCCTGTGGAAAAATTCACCTCGTTTTCTTCATACAGATTAATACTTTTGTTTTAGGCACCGGAGGCTTTGTTTTAGTTTCCGCGTTTATTTACCCTGTGACATTTAACAGATAACTTATTACCCATTATGGCTGAAGTTCAATATACCGAAGAAAATATACGCTCCCTCGACTGGAAAGAACATATTCGGTTACGTCCCGGCATGTACATCGGAAAACTGGGAGACGGCTCCGCACCGGATGACGGAATTTATGTGCTGCTGAAAGAGATCATCGACAACTCCATAGATGAATTTGTGATGGGCTATGGCAAGCAGATTGATATAGAAATTAAAGATAAAACAGCCATTATCCGCGATTACGGAAGAGGTATTCCATTGGGTGCCGTAATTGATTGTGTATCCAAAATCAATACCGGCGGAAAATACGACTCCCGCGCTTTCCAGAAATCCGTTGGCCTGAACGGTGTAGGTACTAAGGCCGTCAATGCGCTTTCCACCTATTTCAAAGTGGAATCTGTGCGGGACGGGGAGAAGAAGGCAGCGGAGTTTGATAAAGGTGAGTTGATAAAAGACCATAAGATTGAAAAAACGGCGGACAAAAACGGCACCAGATTCCAGTTTCATGCGGATAATTCCATTTTTAAGAATTTTCACTTTGTATCGGAGTTTGTGGAAGAGCAATTATGGAATTACGCCTACCTGAATGCCGGTCTTACCATCAATTTTAACGGAAATAGATTTGTTTCTAAAGAAGGGTTAAAAGATTTACTGTCCAAGAAAACGAATGAAGCGGAATTGCGCTATCCGATTATCCATCTGAAAGATACAGACATAGAGCTGGCGCTCACACATAACAACCAGTACGGCGAAGAGTATTATTCCTTTGTCAACGGACAATATACCACACAGGGCGGTACACATTTGGCAGCATTTAAAGAGGCTATCGTAAAAACACTCAGAGAGTTTTATAAAAAACAATTTGAAGCTTCCGATATTCGTCAGGCTATAGTTGGCGCCATTTCTGTCAGGGTGCAGGAGCCGGTATTTGAATCGCAGACAAAAACTAAGTTAGGCTCACAAAATATGTGGGAAAACGGGCCAAGCCTCAAAGCTTTTGTCAATGATTTTGTGAAGGATAAACTGGATTCTTTTTTACATAAAAATCCAACAGTGGCGGATGCTCTGCTGAAAAGGATACAGCAATCTGAACGGGAACGCAAAGATTTGAGCGGTATCCGAAAGCTGGCGAATGAACGCGCGAAGGCTGCCAACCTGCATAATAAAAAACTGCGCGATTGCCGTGTCCACTATACCGACGAAAAAAATGAACTGCATACGGATACCACCCTGTTTATTACCGAAGGAGATTCGGCTTCCGGTTCTATTACAAAAGCCCGCAACCCGCAGACACAGGCGGTATTCAGTTTGCGCGGAAAGCCGTTGAACTGTTATGGACTGACTAAAAAAATTGTGTATCAGAATGAAGAGTTTAACTTATTGCAGCACGCCCTTGATATTGAAGAAGATGTGGATAATCTGCGCTACAACAATGTCGTGATTGCCACCGATGCCGATGTGGACGGAATGCATATCCGACTGCTGCTGATGACCTTCTTTTTGCAGTTCTTTCCCGAATTGGTAAAAAAAGGGCATTTATATGTGTTAAACACTCCTCTGTTCAGGGTGAGAGATAAAAAAGAAACCATTTATTGTTATTCCGATCAGGAGAGACTGAAAGCCATTGATAAACTGCGAGGCAAACCGGAAATCACCCGTTTTAAAGGGTTGGGGGAAATTTCTCCGAATGAATTTGAACAGTTTATCGGCAATGATATCCGCCTGGAACCGGTGGTTCTGAAAAGCAACCAAAGTATTGAGCAATTGCTGGAATATTATATGGGCAAAAACACCCCTGAACGTCAAACCTTTATTATCAATAATCTGAAGATAGAGAAAGATGTGGTGGAAGAAGATTTGATTTCCGCATAGGACACAGATAACAGATAGCTATCTTTGGGTGTTGAAAATCGGCTTCAGATGGCCGCTTTTTCTACTTTTCTTACAAACCTTACCTTTTACTCAATCATTATACCGCTTACGCAATTTAACACTCCTGGTTTAGGCTTTCATACTACATTTATGTAGCTAATTAACAGTATTATTTTTTAATTCTGTTTAAATGCATACCTATTTATAGGGATGATGTGTCTAAAAATTAATGCTTACTCCCTATTTATTTGTAGTAAAATTGAATAAATATATCTTTTTATGAGATTTTTTACACAGGTATATTTGAAAGAATAAGATTTATTGTTAAATTCAGTAGTAATAAAACCATGAACGAAATATATAACTCCCTGACGACTCTCGTGGACGTATTGACGGAAAATAGAACATCATTTTCCGAAAATTACGACCTGGCTTTGGATGAATTAAAAAAGAAGGCAGATGATTCTGACAATATTTGTCAGATTGTTGATTTTGAAAAATACGCGCAGATTTATTTTAACCCGGTTGCCGTAGACTACTTTGGCGTTTCCAATGAAGAATTGCTGAAACTGGGATTTCAGTATGTATTCAGGTACCTGCATCCTGAAAATTTTGATATTATCCGGACGCATTTAGCCTATTTTGCTAATCCAAACAATTATGATAAGGTGCTTTCCCATGTGTATTATGTCAATACAAAGACGGGATGGAGATGGTTGTATAATTGTACTAAAGTGGCCACATACACCAGGGAAGGCAAGGCGAAATACCTGTTTGTGAAAGGAACAGATATATCCGACTTTTTAGAAGGTAAAAAGGACAAATTCAGAAAGCTGAGAAAAAACTTAGCCTTTGTGGAAGAAAATGCACACAATTTTGAAAAATTGACCGGCAGGGAAAAGGAAATCCTTCACTTCATCGTTGCAGAGCAAACCAGTTCAGAAATCGGTGAAAAGTTGGGTATAAGCCCCGCCACCGTTGATACACACCGGAATAACATTATCCAGAAACTTCATGTCAAATCATCGGTTGGATTGGTGAAATATGCCATCATGTTTGATTTGATTTAACGCTATTAATCCCAACACCATGAACGCCATTAAATCATCCTTGCACCAGCTCTCGGAGGCATTTAAACAAGCCAATGTCGGGTATGATGAAACATTGGATTATCTGAAAAAACTATGTGACCAGTGCGGCTATGTTGCCGTTATCAGATGTATGGATGCAAACCTTGTCTGCTATATGAATGATGCCGCATTATCCTATTTTGGCTTCTCTAAAAAAGAAATTGAGGAAAAGGGTATTTCGTTCGCCAATAATATTTTACATCCGGATTTTAAACATGTACATCCGGTGGCGTTGTCCTTTATTGCCGACCCTGATAATTTCAATAAACCGTATGAATACATTTACCTGTTTAAAACGGCCAGCGGATGGAAGTGGACATACACCTGTTTTCAGATTATTGCCATGCATCCGGACGGTAGTCCCCGTTATATTCTGGCCATTGCCGATGATGTAAATAATATTCTGAATAATAATAACCATGCCTCTGAAAAGTTTATTTCAGAAATAGACGGATTGAATAATTTGCAGTTAGACAGGTACCTTTCTCTGTCCTGCCGCGAAAAAGAAATTCTGCGCTTAATCAGCAAGGAATATACCACCAATGAGATTGCCAAAGCGCTTTTCATAGGCAAATCCACGGTAGACTCTCACCGAAAAAATCTACTGAAAAAACTAAATGTAAAAAGCGCTATCGGCCTGGCGAAATACATTCTGTTATTTGAATCGGATACTGAATAATCCGGACATCTTACTGTCAATAGATCAGAAATTTTGTAAATAGACTACTCAAACATAGGGAGATATCCTGACAGAAACAGAATTATTTTTCTTATATAGTTGTATTGTAGGATAAGAAATTGTTCAATAATTTAGATTACCAAAAAAACTATAAAAACATGAAAGAGTTATTTAAATCCGAAAGGTTTGCAGATCCTTTTTTATACCTGCTCGTTTTACTGATGATTTTATTACTTGGCTTGATATCAAAATAGAACCCCGGCGTTTTATTCTATTCCCACTGGCAGACCGCGTGTCGGGTAGCGGTCTGTTTTTTTAACAAGAAATCCAAGAGTAAAGCTCTACATAAATGTAGTAGGGGATTGCAGGGAATTTTAACTATAATTCTTTATTGTTTGGCTGAAAAAATAATCAGAATTTTGACCTAAATCAACATTTTGGCTGATTGACAGCCAAAATGAATAGAATATGAGGGGAATGGGGGAACAAAAAATACGATGCATAAATACAAAAACCATAAAACTATGAAATTTTTCCATTGTGTATTTGCAGAATAATAAGTTCATCATTTTTTTCATAAAGACGGGTGTGTGCAGCAAATGCATGCACCTTTTTTTATTGAATGTATTTGTTCTGTAGGGAACCTGAATGTTTAAGAGGAAGAAGTATACATAAATATAGGAGTAAAGATAGTATGGTCTAACCTTCATTTTAACTATAATTAATTATTGATTAAGTTGTAGAATACATTGAATTTTGATATAAATCAACATTTATGTATGTCCATTAGTAAAATAGAGTTTATGAAACAGTCGTTAAAGCATTCTGACATATTAATCAGTACATAATACTTATATAATATAATTTAAAATTAATTTTCACCGTTAAAACCAAAATTATGAGAATCAAAATTATTTTTACTGCATTGATTTTAATTAATACATTCAGTTTTGTTGGATGTAAAAAGAAAGAAAGCTTAAAAACATTAGAAACTATCACACAAAATATTTCTGCTTCGGATGGCGGAGATATTTCTTTATCAGATGTGGCAACCGTTACAATATCGAATGAAACATTTGCCAATGACGTTTCAGTAACTTTAAGCCAAACAAATTCTACAACTACTCAAAAGGATTTTAATTTAATAGGTATGTTGTTTGGTGTGAAAGACCAACTACCATATGAAATAAGAATTAATACAGGAAAATCAGAGCCTGTTAAGGACATAAAAGTTGTCGTAAGCCTGCCGGATGATTTTATCGCTAAAACTTCTTCAGATTATGGCATGCAGGTCTTTGGTCAACTTTATACAGATGACGGGGAAGAGGCAGACGATAATTTTGAGATTATTTCTTCTGAATATTATAATTCCAGAAAGTCACTGGAAATTGTTTTACCAGCATATTATTTTACAAATGTCCGAACAAGTGACGGTACATTTGAAGCTGTTTTAAAGGTTGCTAATTGTCCAGGGCCTAATTTTAGCCTTGGAAGAATAAGTGGGGAAGAATGTGGGATGTATATCAACTGTCCAACACTGAGTTGTTCTGTTACCTCTCCGTTTAATCCAAATCGAATCCATCCCATTACACATAAACCAACACCACACAGAGGAGTGGACTTTAGTGCATCTGTTGGTACTAATGTTATGTGCGCTTCTGATGGTACCATCATAGCATCTGGATTTCAATTTAATTCAACAACTAAGACTGGATGGGGAAATTTTATAATTGTTGAACATAAAAATACAGCTGGACAGCGTTTTGCTACTCTATATGCCCATTTGGATAGAATAATAAAAAAATCAGGGACTGTGAAAGAAGGAGATATAATAGGGTTGTCCGGTAAAACAGGAGGTGTGAGTGGACCTCATTTACATTTTGAGTATGTTTTAAATGCGAATATTGCAGATAAATCGGCTCGTGTAGACCCTATGCCATATATTAATACTACATCACCAAGATTAATAAGTGCTAAAGCCGCATGTACATCAATAAATACTTGTGATATTACTACAAGTGTTAAAGGTAGTCCTTGGAATGTAATATTTGATTATCGAGACCCAAGAAACTTAATTACATCAGAAGCAACACTTACTTTTCAATCTGTCGATCCCATTCGATCTCCTTGGACAGTATCTATTGGCTCAATACTATCAGGTGGTGTTGTCAATTCTCCTACATTTTGTGCGTACTTTAGAGACATAAGCTATTTTAAAATAAAGGTGTATCTAACGCTTCCAAATGGAGAACAAAGCAATTGTATTAATTTTTTCTTAAATAAACCAGCAGGAGCAAATAGGCTTTATGATAATAATAATATTTCATATCCCGAGCCAAGTCCCTTTTCTATAAAGTAGTACCGTTTTCCAATGAGTCGCTTTTGTCTATTTTTTAGTTCATCATTTTTCATAAAGACGGGTGTGTGCGGTAAATGCACACACACTTTTTGCACGGACTGACGTTGACCGACCTTAATGAATGTCTTTATAAACCGCCCAGAAAAAAAAATCCAATTTTTTTTAAATTGGATTTCACCTTTTATTGTGTTCTTTAAATACTAATTTCAACCTTGGCAGTTGTCATTGCGTTAGATAGTCCGTTGTGAATTGATTTTTTATTGTGTTCTTTAAATACTAATTTCAACAATCTGAAAATCTGTATATATATACTATTAGTTGTGAATTGATTTTTTATTGTGTTCTTTAAATACTAATTTCAACTTACTATCCATTTCATCCACAAACTTTATAGTTGTGAATTGATTTTTTATTGTGTTCTTTAAATACTAATTTCAACTTTTTATCAGCAAATGCCGCATCTGCCGCAGTTGTGAATTGATTTTTTATTGTGTTCTTTAAATACTAATTTCAACAATCATTCAGAAAATGGAAGACATCAATACGTTGTGAATTGATTTTTTATTGTGTTCTTTAAATACTAATTTCAACTGAGGTTAAAATGAATGCTTGGGAAGCTATGTTGTGAATTGATTTTTTATTGTGTTCTTTAAATACTAATTTCAACAAACTTTTTGGTATTCATATAATCCATTACGTTGTGAATTGATTTTTTATTGTGTTCTTTAAATACTAATTTCAACGATGGACAGGTGAAGAAAGCGGAAGGAAGGGTTGTGAATTGATTTTTTATTGTGTTCTTTAAATACTAATTTCAACTTACCTTGGAATGGTTATCAGTCACCCGGGTTGTGAATTGATTTTTTATTGTGTTCTTTAAATACTAATTTCAACGGAAAAGACCACGTTACCGATTCGGCCACGGTTGTGAATTGATTTTTTATTGTGTTCTTTAAATACTAATTTCAACCTGAGATGGCGTTGTATATCTGTCTTAATAGTTGTGAATTGATTTTTTATTGTGTTCTTTAAATACTAATTTCAACCGATTTGTATGAATGTTGTGTCTACGCCCGGTTGTGAATTGATTTTTTATTGTGTTCTTTAAATACTAATTTCAACAAATCTTTGATTGCCTGATTTGGTTAAGTAGTTGTGAATTGATTTTTTATTGTGTTCTTTAAATACTAATTTCAACCCACCCTGAAGAAGCCCGTCGTTATCGCGTGTTGTGAATTGATTTTTTATTGTGTTCTTTAAATACTAATTTCAACTGCTTATTGCGCTGATACATATTCATTTCGGTTGTGAATTGATTTTTTATTGTGTTCTTTAAATACTAATTTCAACCTATCGCTCAACATATAGGTAAGGAATACAGTTGTGAATTGATTTTTTATTGTGTTCTTTAAATACTAATTTCAACCGAGGAATGCCCTGATAATACGCTGTCTTAGTTGTGAATTGATTTTTTATTGTGTTCTTTAAATACTAATTTCAACGTAAATGAGTATTATATGGACCAAAATAATGTTGTGAATTGATTTTTTATTGTGTTCTTTAAATACTAATTTCAACAGTAGGCCGTATCAAGAACGATGCTGAGACGTTGTGAATTGATTTTTTATTGTGTTCTTTAAATACTAATTTCAACCTATCGCTCAACATATAGGTAAGGAATACAGTTGTGAATTGATTTTTTATTGTGTTCTTTAAATACTAATTTCAACCACAGATACTATGCTCAACAACAAGGATGCGTTGTGAATTGATTTTTTATTGTGTTCTTTAAATACTAATTTCAACTTTATACGGATGATACGTTTGCCACATTAGTTGTGAATTGATTTTTTATTGTGTTCTTTAAATACTAATTTCAACCGCCAGGCTATCTATGTAAGCGTAGGCGCTGTTGTGAATTGATTTTTTATTGTGTTCTTTAAATACTAATTTCAACGAGTGAAAAGACAGGGGTAACAATTTCAGAGTTGTGAATTGATTTTTTATTGTGTTCTTTAAATACTAATTTCAACTTGCATTAATCGCATCTGCACCGCTACCTAGTTGTGAATTGATTTTTTATTGTGTTCTTTAAATACTAATTTCAACCGCAAGTCTAAGTATGGTAATCATGTGTTTGTTGTGAATTGATTTTTTATTGTGTTCTTTAAATACTAATTTCAACAACCTCGATAGTAGCATCTAAATCTCTAAGGTTGTGAATTGATTTTTTATTGTGTTCTTTAAATACTAATTTCAACGAATTTGGTCAACTTAATGAGTGGGGTACAGTTGTGAATTGATTTTTTATTGTGTTCTTTAAATACTAATTTCAACCTTTATACCTCCAATGTATTCTGGGCGATTGTTGTGAATTGATTTTTTATTGTGTTCTTTAAATACTAATTTCAACTTTTGACTTTATATTTAGGATACGTTCTTGTTGTGAATTGATTTTTTATTGTGTTCTTTAAATACTAATTTCAACCAAGAAGCTGATTGAAGGACCTGGAATATTGTTGTGAATTGATTTTTTATTGTGTTCTTTAAATACTAATTTCAACTTTCCTGACGCACGGAGCCCTAGTCTGTTGGTTGTGAATTGATTTTTTATTGTGTTCTTTAAATACTAATTTCAACCCAATGCCCAGTGCACCCAGATTTTTCACAGTTGTGAATTGATTTTTTATTGTGTTCTTTAAATACTAATTTCAACTGGTAGTGAGGGCGCTCATATTCTCCGCCAGTTGTGAATTGATTTTTTATTGTGTTCTTTAAATACTAATTTCAACAGGAACATAAAAGAAATGAATAGTAGCGTCGTTGTGAATTGATTTTTTATTGTGTTCTTTAAATACTAATTTCAACTGATAGCCTGAAATTAGTAGTATTTATTGAGGTTTTGCTTGAAATTAGATTGTGAAAAATGCCTGTCATTTGCTGAATAGTTGGTAAAAACAGGCATTTTTTGTTTCCTGTCATTCCCTCGTAAGAGGGAATCTCAAAAGTCCTGATGTAAGTACCCCTTTTTTCAGACAGTGCAAATTAGAGTTTTTTGTTGATTTAAT
>CAZBED010000014.1:0-63385 GCA_964490845.1 uncultured Chitinophagales bacterium
CTACGGCTTCATCACGGTATGGTTGTTTGTTGGTCAAGAAGACCAACAAAGGCGGTGAGAAAATAATCTTCGTCTTTAATATCAGTCATTGCTTAAAGTTATATCTTTTTACTACGGCTTCATACGGTATGGTTGTTTGTTGGTCAAGAAGACCAACAAAGGCGGGGGGTTGCTGGGCAAAATCAGGAAAATAATCTTCGTCTTTAATATCAGTCATTGCTTAAAGTTATATCTTTTTGCTACGGCTTCATCACGGTATGGTTGTTTGTTGGTCAAGAAGACCAACAAAGGCGGGGGGTTGCTGGGCAAAATCAGGAAAATAATCTTCGTCTTTAATATCAGTCATTGCTTAAAGTTATATCTTTTTGCTACGGCTTCATCACGGTATGGTTGTTTGTTGGTCAAGAAGACCAACAAAGGCGGAGAATGGTTCATGCTGACACGAACCATGGCTGAGGACAAGACACTCTTTTCTTTTCTACTGGTTCGTGGGGACACGAACCACGGCGGGGGGGGTATTACTTTTTATACATGTTGATTGCTGACCAGTATAAAGTATTGATATAGTTTTCTCCATTACTATCATAAAAACCGAATGATTTAATCTTGGCTGTATTTATATCAAAAAATATCTCGACTAAACAATCATTATCAAAAACTGAATATTGCGATTTTTCGCCTTTAGAATTATAATTTTCAAGACTACCATAAAATTTTAAAACACCAATTGGTTTATAATCTGTAATTGTATCTGCGTATACTTGAGCAATCTTACAAATTGTTGTGCTATCTAAACATTCTTTATAAAATTTATTAATAAAAACGTAGTGGTTAAAAGATTCACGGTCATTACCATACTGTTTATCTACAAATAATCTTTTCATTGACACAAAACCACATTCTCTACGATTAGATAAATTGCATGATGTGATAAGTAGTATAATAACAATATACAGAGACTTACTATTCATAATTATCATTTAGTTTCTACTTGAATATTCCAAATGAATGGCTTATACTTTGTACCTTGAATATTATGTTGAAGGCTATACATCGAAGGCAAACCTGGCAATTTACTAACTCCATCATCTGTTCCAGCACCAAAATGATCCCAAACTTTATAATTAATATTTATCTCATTATCTGATACTTTCTGTATCTGTGCATCAAATTGTTGCGTACCGCCCATAACAGTATGCATAAACCATGTATCTTTTATATAAGGTCTACTTAAATAATTTTGCCCTTCAAATCCGTCTAAAGTACCATTTGCTTTATAATACTTCATAGCTGCTATTTTAAATTTATTCGCAACCTTTATAAATGCTGGATCTTTAGATAATAATTCTGACATTCCAGAATTTGTTTTATAAGAAATCGTACTGTTGTTTCCCGATATAAATTTATTAATAAGAATTTGAGCTTCAGCTTTCTTAGAAGAATTTTCAAGTTGTATTCCAGAATTATAAGCCGATTTATAAACACCTAAATTGCAACTTTCATTTTCATCAGGACACATAGTAAAAGCATCTACATTTGGATGATTAGTCTTTGTCAAATCATCATCAGGGCTATTCTTTGAAGCATTTCCACTACTAAATGATGTACTACATCCTTGATTCCAAAATGGTTTACCTTTATTTGTTTTTGAATCTTTAGTCCATGTCCAACCAAAACTATTTTTTGTTCCATCTACATTGGCAATTTCATATTGACCTTCTTTTTTACCTGGTTCTGCAGGTTCTAATCCGTCTAAGTCAATATACTTTATCGGCATATTTCCTGCAAATTGGTATGGACTATAATATGGATATTTAGATGTTAAAGGGTCAACACTTGGGAAGCGTCCTAAACGAGTTGAATACATTCTCATACCATAATCTTGCCAGTTTCCTTGTCCTTGAACTTCATCGTCCTTCTCTTTACCATTAAAACTGAACCGATACCTATTCAAAGAACTATACGAAGCTAAAGTAATATTTTTTCCGGGCATTTGCATCCCAAACGGGTAGTATTGTTGCGCCGTGGCTACTTTGGCCAGGTAGCCTACCGCCCCCTTCGTGCCCACCGCATAGGTCTTCACATCGCTCAGCGTCACCATCACATTGCCCAGGTGGTTGCTCAGCTCGTACTGCCTTCGCCCCTGCCAGCGCACGTACTGCCCATACGCGCTCGGCGTCGCTATGTCGTAGCGCAGCGTGTCCTGCAGGGCGCCCAGCCGGCTGCTGCCATACAGCACATACTCCACATCCACGGCATGCCCCTGCCAGCCTCCCAGCGGCGCCGTGCCCGTAAACGTGCCCGGTATCGGGTAAAACCGCTTGCGCTCCGTCGCCAGCACATTGCCCTGCGCATCCCGCCAGTAGTAAGTGGCCTCATAGGTGCTGTCCTTTCCGGCAGGCACCGGGTGTTTCGCGTTTTTCAGCAGTTTGGCGATGCGGTTGCCCGATGCGTCGTATAAAAATTCCATCGCCGCCTTGCCGTTCTTAAAAAAGATCTTTTCAATCTTGCCGTACACGTTCCAGCGGATGCTGTCTATGTTTTCCGCGTTGTCTTTCGTCAGTTGCCCTATGGCGTCGTAGTCGTAGTTGGCGCCCGCCAGCTGCGCGCCCAGCACGCCCTGGTCGTCGATGTCTTCCGTGAAGGCTGTCTTGTTGGTCTGCAGGTCGTTGACATGGTACAGCTTGTTATTCGTCAGCTTGCCCGTCGTCGTGTTCACCGGATAGATATAGGTCAGCGAGTCCATCAGCGCGGCCGTGGTCGGCGCAGCCGCCGTATACGAACTACGGTTCAGCTTCAGGATATTACCGTTCTTGTCATACGTGTACGATGTGCGTGCCTTGTTCGTGATGGCCGTCAGGTAGCTGTTCAGCGTGGTGGCGTGCGGCAGCAGCGACTGTGACTCCACGATGCGGTTCAGCTGGTCGTATTTGTATTCTTCCAGCAGCCATTTCATCGAGTAGTTGGTCGGTGTGCTTTGCGCCAGTGCCGGCATGCCGCTGGCGATAAAGGCGATATTGCCGTTGTACAGCCCTTTGAATTTATCACTCAGCCCGCTTCGGGTATAGAACGGCATCGCACTGTTATTCGGCGCCGTGCTGTTGAACTCATACGGCTGTGCCGTGCTGTTGTCGATGGCGGCGTAATCGCCTTTATAATAGGCCATCAGCGTATTGTACTGGTCTTTCGGAATGTATTTATTCAGCGTGTCGCGTCCGCCGTTTGTCGTATTCACCACTACAAACACCGAATCCTGCCCGGGGTCATTGTTCTCCGCGATGGCGCTGTTGTTGATGCCTTTGAGCCATCCCTGCAGCGTGTAGTAATAATCCACGCCCTGCACCTTGTCCTGCCCTATTTCGATACGGGCCAGCGGGCCATGCGGATAATAGAAATATTTCGCTTCCTTGGTGAAGAGGATGCCGTCGCGGCTGGTGTAGACGTCGGTGATGCGGTTGTCCGCATCATATTCGTATTGATGGATAAACTGGTCGGGTTTATCACGCTGGTAGCTTACTTTATTGACCTTGCCGGAGATAAGGTCATAGTTGTAGTCCACCCGTTTGTAATTCGGCGAGGTCACCACATAGGCCTTCGGTTCGATATAATACAATTTGACATTATCCAGATATACGGAGTGTGCCTTTTGCAACACCACGTCATAGGTTATTTTAATTGTTCCGGTGAAATTAGGCGTAAAGGCAAAGCTATAGGTACCATTGGTAATAGCGGTTGCCGTTGCTGCCTGTGCATAGACGGCGGTGCCTTTGAGTATTTTGGCTTTTATGGTATTTCCGGACTGTGGGTTGGGGGCAATAAATCCCATATCCACCATAACAGTGTACGTTTTGCCGCTCACTACCGAATACTGCAGGCTGTTTGTCAGCGTGGCGGTTTGACTGGCCGTGTTGGTACCATCTGTATTGGCGAGTTTCATGGCATTCAGTCCCGGAACGGTATTGTAATATGAACGCACTATCTTGGCATTATTGCTGGCCCATAAGCCGGTGGAATCGGTATTGAAACCCTGAACAGGTGGCAATACAATGGCGGTATCGCCCATAACGGTTTCCAGCGTGTTCAGGCTTTGCACCAATGTTTTCACATTCCCGACTTCATCATAGGAATAAGCGGTCATCACCACCTTTCCGGACAGTGCCGAAGCGATATCATTCCTGAACAACATATCGGTGTTATTCGGAGAAGCAGAAGCTTGTAGCAAATCGTCAGTCGTAAACTGTTCGGCATAATAGTTGGCTGCCACCCGGTTGCGCAGGTTTTCCTGAGTAAATCCGCTAAGCAGTGGCAATACCGGATTATCATAACGGGTAAGCGTAAGCTGACGAATAGCCTCTTTTGGAACAAATGAAGGCGACATCGGAAAGCGCAGACTATCCAACACGGCATCCATCCCCCCCCTGAAATGGGCGATGGCGCTGTCAATCTCACCGACGCAAAGTATCCTCCCAAGATGGTCATAGAAGGTAAAAGAAAACTTATTCTTTGGTTTTTGTTTGGCATTCTGTGACAATATCAACTGCCCTTTGGCATTGTACCAGAAACAGGTGGAGTCGGCATCGGGCGTACGCTGCCACACCACCTGGTTGCGGGTATTATATCGGTATTGTGTTTTCAGCACATGGTCGGGCTGGACGCCATTCCAGACCCCCGAGGCGGAAAAATCGGTGGATTTTAACGGGTATACACCTTGCGGCGGTACCGTTTGCACCAGATTGCCAGCCTGGTCATAATAGTACAGGGTGTACTGGTACTCATTCAGTTTGTATTTAAGCAGGAAAGTTTCTTTTATCTTAAAACAATTGTCCAGATAGGCATTGTACAAGGCTAACTTCAGGGAGTCCAGATATAGCTGATAATAATCTTTCAGAAGGTTTTCCGCACGTTCGGTGATGTCTCTGTAGCAACTGTCAACAGATGTCGTAACAAACGAATCGACAGAAGCGGAGAAGGCCCAGGTTTGGATAGGTTTTGAAGTGCAATTACCTTTAAAATCCAGCCCACAGCCACTTCCCTGCCAGTTATAATTCAACATGTACAAAAAGACGCGTTTATATTTCAATACTCCGTTTTCCAGATGAATAACAACAACCTCATATTGGGCGAAATACGGAACGATTTTGTTGGCATAAAACTGATACAACACATTTTGGGACAGTGGGCTTGTCAGTATCCGCCGCGACCAGATAATCTCCTGTATGTTGTGTACTTTATTCCCTAAGGAATCGAGGAAATAGATGGTCGTTACACATGGAGCATTATTACAATCACCATTTTGTCCTTTCATAAAGGTGATATGATCATCTTTCAACAATAAGGTATTCGGCGTAACCCCCCATTGCTGCAATGTCTGCAATGCGAGTGCCCTGCCGCTCGTATCATTGGTGTAGTAATTCAAAAGATTAGACCGTGCATAAACCATGAGCGCTTCTATACCGTCCGGCGTGCAGACAGTTACTTTGAGCGTATCACCTGTCGCCGGGTCCACCACATACTGATAGTGTACCGGTACATTGTAGGTGGCAATGCTGTCCCATGCGCAAAGGTAATTCCGTTTTCCCAGAAACGCCCGGATAGAGTCTGTTTTAGCATCCGTGACATCTTCCGGTTTCAGTAATCCCAAAGGATTGTCAATACCGCAATTATCATTACAATATTTCGTCAGCAAACGCCTAAGCTCCAGAGAGTCATCCATATTAAGTGCAATCCCCTGATGACAATATGCCAGTACTCTCGGATAATAGCGGTCTGCAAATCCTTCGCAGGTCTGACGGCAGACATCCCTGACCATACTATCCGCTTCGCGGCCATTCGGTACCTGTCCTCTGTTAGCAATCGGATAGGCTACGATGGCGCTGTCATCGGGCAGAAAACGGCACCCGTTTGCTTCCAACTGGATGGCCTTTGCTTCCTTGCGGATAGCGGTCATCAGATTGCGGAAATGAAACCACTTCAATGTATCCAGACGGTTGATGACGGTTTTTGGCAAGCCATACTGATAAGGTGAAGCTGGATTGGGAGAATATCCTGTAAAGTCCACATCAGGATACATCACACTTTGCGGTTCATATTCATGAACAATCATAGATGCTGAATATGGCGGATAAGCGCCATAATTTTGATGCGTCCAGTCAATAAAGTCATACAAATTAAGCATTGGGTTATCCAACACATTTCGGTTGATGACCACCTCATAATATTGATTGAATTTCTGCTGATACAAAGCAAAATCCGGGTCGTAAGCCAAAGGATTTTCCGGAGTGCCTAATATCGTTTTAGCTTCGCTCCATGTAAAAATACGGCTAAGTTTCACATCCAGCCTGTTGGAAACGGAGTCGTTGATACATGCTTCGTAGTGGCAGTATTCCGGATGGAATACTGCGAAAGAGTCTGCATAATCTGCTTTCCACATCGACCGTATTTCCGCAAAAGATTTACCATACAAATCCGGTACTATATTCCTGTACTGCATAATAAAAGACTCAGTAAAGAATTTACCACCTGGGCTTACTGCTGCCAGTATCTGTTCATAGATGGACTCACACTGCTGGAAAGCCAAACGGGATGTGTCACCCAAAATGCGCTCCTTAAGGTCACACCATTTGGTATAGTAATAATGATACAGGTCTTTGTCGCCCGGCATAGTAAGAGTGTCCAGCCTACGATGCTGATCAGAAGCCAGTAAGGAATCATTCAGGTATTTAATCACATATTGAGAACAACCAAAATCACAAGAAGTGGAGTCGAGTAAGGTGTTAAGCAGTGAGTCTTTAAATCTCTGATAACTAACCGCACCATGAATGGTATCCATCTTGATGGAGTCTATCGGATCTGTCAGTATTTTTAATTCTTTGACTACCGTGTATGTTCCAATCTTATTAACGGGAGCGGAAAAAACAATTTTTGGATAAGATACAGGAGGCGTAGTGCATGGTACATCTTTACCAAAGACAGCATTCAGGTTTTTATTTCCATTGACAAACTGAACGTTCGGTTGCGGTGCGCTTAATTGCGTCAGCGTAACAGGCGCTCCGGAAGGATCATTCAGGCGGATAGACAACTGGTATTGGCAGGTTTGGCAAATCTGAATACCTGTGTTGTTCAACTCATTAACCCATCCTTCGAGACTATACTCAAATGTGTCACGGTTGTTTTGTGCTTTAATTGTATTTCCGAAAGGATAACTTAAGGATACTGTTCTAGCTTCTTTGTCATATATGTTGTTGTTGTGCAACGGCATCACAAAGAGGCCAGAGTCGGTACCAATACTTGTCACGTTCTGCGGCACCTGCCCTGACAAACAGGTGGCAACCGTACGGCCAAACATATCTGTATAGCTGACGCTAATCTGATCGTTTGGATCAATAACAAAATTTTTACGATAGTGTCTTGATTTACCTGTATTGCTGCCAAACAGGCGAATCAGCTCATTATCCGGAACGGCACCATAAAAATATTGAGTATAATGTTTTTGGGTATTCCCGTCACTATCATATCGGTCTAATGCAAATTCACTGCCCACACCCGATTGTTTCATTGGCCTGCCGGTTGCATCACGTGTAAACTGTGTCTGTGTGGTTACATATCCGTTAGCATGAGGGATTTTACTTGTATTGGCAAAATAACGGGTATGATTAATGAACGGGTTGTAAGCGCTGTAATATTTCGCGCTGCCGTTAGTATTATCTAAAACCGGTTGAATACCCTGGTCAAAATCATTCTTACTTAATGCATGACCTGCAACCTTATTTAAATTCCTCTTGAATAATAGATTATTATCATCCGAAGGAACGGGCAGTACATTCAATGTTGCTCTCCCTTCATAATCGTAGTATGTTTCTGCCGCCAGAGATAATTGTTCTCTATTCAAATTAGTCACTACCTGTGCTGCCCGCAGCGACTGATCATAAAAAGTAATGACATCTTTCTTTTTACCCTCTTCTGCGAAAGTGGACGTACGCTGCCATGAAAGTGTGTCTTCAAATCCTGTTGATATAACATATACAGATGATGTATTCCAGGAGCCATAACGGAGGTGCTCAAAATTATTTTTGGTATCACTGGTAAATCTGCTGATTGGCCGGACCCTGTAATACAGCCTGCCTTTTGGATAAGCCATATCCAGCACGTAATAATTTTCAGGGGTTACTATTGACACGCTTCGTTCTTTCAGTAAATTTTCGGGCGTGAGTTGCTCATAAGACGCATCATCTATAAATGCCCATTGTAATTCATATTCTACAGCCTGTTTTAAGGGCTGCCATGCAATTTGTAATTTATAGTTATTGGCAAGCGGCGAAATTTCCGTATGTTGTATTTGTGGTACGGATATACCAGAGTTAATATCAGGTACCAGATATGTTTTCTTCTCCAACTCAATATTAATATCGTTCAGCGTTGCAGTTGACGGTGGCGAAATGGCCGCGCCATTCTGATCATAATAAGCAATACTGTTAATTTGAAGAGTAGGATTGACAGGATTCTGAATATTGTAAGAGCGGACCGATTCCGCTACTTTTTCAAATTTTGCCGGATCGTTAATATCCGCAATTTTCAATATCTGGTTTCCATACCCGGGTATGGTCGCTCCATTATTTTTAATATCATAATTGATTTCAGCCCTGAAATTATTGGTACTGATATCTGTCTTGCCGGAGCGGTGATAATTGAATCTGGCAAAGTATAAACTTTTTGATACATCATTGGTGGCAGGCGTAGCATTATCGTTCAGTACGATAGCTGTCGTAGACGGATTTGATAGATTAACGGTAGCTAGATTTAATTGCTTAACAATAGAATGTCCAGCCTGTCCATTGTACAATCCATCACAACCAAGGCTATTAATTTCAACAGTATCAGAACTGACACATAGATTATTGTCTTTAGCCTGAACCCAATATTTACCGAAAGAAGAGGCACTGATTTGAGAAGTACTTGAAGAAGTTGACCAGGTATATGCAGTATAATTAGATGAATTATTCACAGCTAAACTAACAGGTGCCTGTCCTGAACAAAGTGTAAATGTGGAAGCATTAATTTTTACAGATGGGATTACCGATCCAGATACAACAACTGTATCACGAACTATGCAACCATTTGAAGAAACAATTTCCACCATATAGGTACCCGGCTCGGATACATTAAGTGAGGTATCGTTCTGTGCGATACATTCTTTATCCGACTGTGTCCGGCCGCAAATATCTGTCCAAACTTTAAATATCTTAAACCATTTATAACTGATATGTCCGGAAGGGACCGTAAATTTTACGCTTTGCCCACGACAGATCATTGTATCGCGACCGGGCATTATTTTTATATCCGGTTCCTGTATGGTTTTAAAAACAATCGGCATCTGATTGGAACAATCATTAGCGCCGGATCCGCAATAATAATTGACAAACGTTGAATCCCCCACCTGTTCTTTACTTTCAATATACAGGCATTCTCCCAGCGTATTTTGTATAATCCGCGGTGAGTATCCGTTGGGTGGTGCAGCGGGGTTTGCCTGTGATATATTCTGCCATTGGCAGGATTCAAAATTTGGATCGGGACCCCGGAATACATACGGATATTCATTGGCGCATAAATTCAGTTCCTGCTGAAACGGATGGTTCACGATAATTTTTGTAGCATCTTCATTCAACTTTTGCCATTTAATACGAATCAGAAACGTAATCCCTCCATCAAATGTTACAATCATATCGTCTGGATATGTGTACTCTCCGCGTATTAATAACTTATGCAAAGGATAATCGATGCCTTCATTTAAAATGGATACAGGATCACTGATCCTTCGCCTCAAGGGACGGGGATCCAGTGTGTCATAAACACATTCATCCAGCGCTGTAATTGGGTACTTTACAGAAACTTCTTTAAGATATACATTAAAATTCTGATAAACCCCATATTGTTTTCTTTTGAAAGACCTTTTATTAAAAAAACCTTTCCAATAGATTCGGGCTAATTTAGTAAAGCTGACGTCATGAAGTTTAAAACTGAACACCAGTCTGAAATTGGGCAAATCCTTGGCCAGATAATTAGGCTGATTAATCACATCCAGCCGGTAATGCGGCTGACTGTTATTATTAGTCAAAGCAGCCGGTCCAATATTGTTTTGTGAACCAATGACTGTGCCCAATTGATTATCCGTTACCTTGTAATCAAGTTTATATTGATATTTTTTTTCATCCCGTCGTCTGTTATTCAGACTAGAAGTGATATCATATATTTCTATCTCCATTGATACCCTGTTCGGATTGCATTTGTCAATGATTGATTGCGGGCCGCAGTAATTAGTTTGAGCAAATGCTGTTTGTCCTGCCAGCAGTATCAGAACCAGAACAAAGCCAAGTGTTATAAATCGTTTATTTCCCAACAGCAATTTCATACATCTTATATTTAGGGGTTGGTATATATCTGTCATCCTTCATGACTATATAATTAGAAAAATCCGTCTTTCCGGCAAACTGGCCAAAAGGCAATGGTTTATAAACAATCCGTTCATATAGAAATTCACTTTCCTTTAAATAGTATCGTACCTCTATAATTTCATTTTTGCCTTTTACCCAGCATTCTGCTTTTGTATAGGGTGTATTAGAAGCATAGGTGGTAAATATGGTGTATCCGTTCAGCTTCTTTTGTGTAACCGTATCACAGTCATCGATTACCTTTAACAACCTGGAGGAAAGCTGTTCATTTAATTTTTTTGACAAGTCTTCTTTTTCTGTTTCGGTGTATGGGTTATAATTTATAGTGATTTTCTTGCGTTGGTGGTTCACAATGATAGAACCTTCAGTGCTGATGACATAGTCAGCCCGTTGTGTGCTGGTGTATAATGCCAGGTTATCCCTTACAACTATAGAATTATCAGCAGACACAGGGTTTATCTTACCGTCATTGGATACTAATGTTGCATCGTATTGGAGGGCAAACTGGTTTCTGCATAAGAAATTAATAATTACCTTTCGGTACTGCTCTTTACTATCGGCAGCCAAAGAAAACTGGGCTATCATCAACAGAAGCAAGATAATCATACAGGAGTTTGGTTTTCTCATTATGGTTTTTTAATTTTTATATAATTCTGAGTTGATTGTATGGTTTTAATGCCATTTACAGTTTCCTTTTTAATGGAAAACAGATTACCTTCATCATCATACTGGTAAAGAGTGGAATAGTTATTCTGATCCAGCGTAGCTCTAAGTTTATAATTGGACGGGTCATAGACATAGGTCTGTAAAGAACCGTTTTCCGGAAATATTCTGATATCATCCAGATAAAAAGTAGTGGTATTGGAAAACTCCAGATACGGTACCTTACTCCCATCCGTTACATGAATCACCCCTTCCAGTCTTTGCCATCCCTCAATCACTTCACCGGATGGATAGAGCGAAGTGGATTCACTACCAACCTTTACGGTAATACCGGTACCATTATTTTTGTTGACGTATTCTAGTTTTTCCGGAGGAGAATTTTTTATCTGGTCGCTTTGTACCCATGCGCTGATAACATAATTTTCTCCTGACTTTAAATGCAGATCATATTGAGGGACAGAGGTAAATCCCGGTTCAATTTTCAATGATTTGTTCCCAGAGTGTGCAATATCCTGAGCCAGAGACAGCTTCGGATTCTGTTGATCATATATCAGAATCTCTTTATTGACTAACAAAGTTCCAGTCCAAAATCTATCACACAATGGTCCGCTGGCAAATGGAAAAGGTTTTGATTTATCAGTGGTCTGGAAAACAACCAGCCTGGAATCGTCAGCATCAGGGCATGGTGTATCTTTAATCAACACTTTCCCTTTCATATTCACTGTCTGAGAAGGGGTATTATTCTTTTCGACAGTAGTTCCGCTAAATGTTACATCCAGTGGTATATCGCAACATAAATTACCTTCTATATTTTTGACCAGCGAATAACGACCAAATGCAGCATCAATATTATATTCCATTACATACGGATAGCGTAACCCTTTGACAAACGGTACCAAATCTATATTTCCGGTAGTATTATTTAATTGGTTTTGTAGTTGAAAACTAGCCGTTGTATATTCTTCAAAATTTTCAAATCCAATCTCTTCATAAGCGGCATTAGCAGCTACGGCAATCTCCAGTTTGCCTCCGTAGCCATACAATGCGGCACTGTACCGATCCAGGATGTCTTTGTTTTCTACTTCAAAGCTACCCGGATTATAATTTGTAATGGTATGGTTTAGCTTCCATTCCGGTGCACACTCCAACAATCGGGGGTGCTGCCAGTTAAATATTTTGAAATCATTAAATGTACCATCTGTCTTTAATTTTACATCCGCTCCGCTGTTGTTAGCTGATAGAATCCTGCCATCAATATAATCATAAACCTCGTGTGACCTAAACATACCGAACGTTCCATTCTGATAGGACATTCTATCTTTAAATGCATACAGCTCCTCCGGCGACGACCACTGCACACTTGAATACATTGGTTTCCAAATAGAACGAAACTTTGAAGCCGAAACATTTAAGACTGAATCCACTTCTTTCAAAACTAAACTGGGAGGGTTAAGATCTGCCACATACAGCGTATCTTTAGCATAACATCCTTCATTAGTATAAGCTTCTATATGAACGTATCCGCCAAAGTTCCTACCGGTGAACAAATGGGTATTAGGTGTAACATCCAGCTTGCCGGCCGGTTCCAATTCATTTATACAACAATAATTCCAGGGTAATACATTAGTGAACAACACAGAATCTGTTTGAATTTTCAGTGTATCTTTCGGACAAACATAAAATATATCTTCAGGAATAATGTTGTAATGAACCGGGTCTAAACTGAGATATGATTTTATCGGACAAACAGTAGGCCTTCCACAATCCTTAATTTTATTAAAACTCAGATCATCCAGCACAAAATATGAAGGCAATTTCCGTTGGTCGCTTATGGTTATTACTGCATTTGTTGAATAGCCACTATACCAGGTATAAATCATTTCATGCCAGCCATCCTGATATGCTGCTATGTATGGGTAATCCCGATGTTCAATTTCGCGTGTCAGAGGAACATCGACACCATTAACTGACACTTGTAGATTTGGCTTTTTTAAATAATAGATTGCTGCCGGCCCTTGTTGCTGGGCATAGCCTATTGCTTTATAATAAAATTTAAACTGATAATAAGAACATCGTTCCGTGTTGACATAACTTGAGAAAAAATCCGTATTACTCTTTTCTTTATGAACTCCGAGCATCCAACCGGTGCCTGTAGTATGGTCCACACAGGAATCATAGACACGTCCGGAGGTTTTCCCTATATAGTGCTGATTTTTCATAAACACCATCTGTTCGGGTAATAAATTATTGGCAATAGGATAAGGGTTGTTATTTAACAGATACTTATCAGTCGGATGTACATCCGTATATCCGTCATGTCCAAAACAATAGGATGTATCTTCCATATTTCCATGAGGCATCAGATTGGTATTAAGACATTCATCGCCAATGTATGGCGTACAATTAATCTCCAGAAAATAATCCCCAAAAGATAGATTATCAAAGATGGTGTCCATTGAACTGGAATGAACAGAAGCTGGAGTTATCATGCAATTGGGATCCCAATGTTTATTATACAAATTATCCTGATACAAAGTATAAGTAAGTTGATTTGAACATGAAGAAGGAAAATATTGATCAATCAGGTGCGAATAATTAACAGTAATTTTCCCATTTGGTCCGTCCGGACGGATATCACACGGATGTTTGAGTATAGTTGTTTCTTCTTTTGGAAGAGTCTGAGACGTGCAGAGTGTATTGGGGTTACAAGGAAATGGAATTCCAAGACAACCCGCTTCACATCTTAACAGGAAGACTTTAGTCAAAACATGATCTGATTTTGTATAGAATGATATATTTTTACAGCCCGGAAAAGTGCTAACTTTTATCGAATTGGTAATTAGTGCCGGATAGGAATAAGAGACGGGATTATCGGAGCTAAATGTAAACCGGATATCACTGATTAAATTTCCCGGACTGACATCTGAAACAGTCAGATTGTATGAAGAAGTGCCTGGTATATTTTCTATCCCCCACGTCCCAATCGGCAAATGTTGATTTAAATAAGTTACCAAATCCTGCGGGTCCTGAAATGAAAAATTATAATTAGTTATAACTCCGCCGAAGACAGAATAATCCAGTATTTTAATACTTTGGTCAGAAAAGGAGGTGAGAAAAATAGCCTGTAAGGTACCGGGATTACATATCCTGTCTTGCAATGGGATATATGACAATGGGTACAACATATCATTAACATATACATCGTATTGCAGGTTATAATAATCCGGTACAGGCAGACAATGAACAGAATCATTGCAGTTTATTACTATAGGTGTTTGTGTGGGCGGGATAACTGATGAGTATGATCTATGGCATCCCACCAGACACCACAAGCAAACAAGTAGTGATTTATAGCTTATATTATTTCTATTTACACTCATAATTAGTTCTGTTGGTTACAGGATTTGTTTTACTGATAATAGTACCAGCTGGCACTGCCAGTATATTCTTTCTGCCTGACCGTATGATTTTACAATTCAGCAGTTCATCATCTTTTACCAGTTCAACATCATAAATTGCTTTTGTTTCAATCCATATGGTATTCGTATTATTATCTGCCTGTATGATGTAGCCTAATGCATAATAGTCAGCACTATTTTCTATCGCCAGCTCATCTCCAATGCTAAGATTTTCGAAAACCTTACTATCAGGTACTTTTAACCCAATGTACCTGGTATCAGCATGCAGCGAATCTACTTTAGCTTTAAATGTGAGTGAATTATTCAGATAAGCGGGTCCCATTCCATTATATTTCCAGTAAGCAGGAATCGTGTAGTTGAAAGTACTGTTGCCATACTCATCATTGAGCTTTGTCAGCAAAGGGCTTCCGGTATAGGCATCAAATAACTCATTACTTGTTTTAACCAAGGAACCTTCATTAAACCGTACGATAGAATCAACAATTCCGAAACGGTGAATGACCTTATTATTTGTGGCTAATCGCACCCCTTTGGTATCTTCTCCGATAGTGGGAAGCAAACTGGCTATACCTATAGGAAAAGCAACAAGAAAAACATCTACATTAACACGCATGCCAAAGGTAGTGTTGCTGCTGGCTGTTTCACGGGCATCCCCGAAATATTCATAATCTATTCCTAATAATTTATTCTGAATATTATCATCATCATACATGACCTTAGCTTCATTTTTCAACTTCTTGGAAATAGTTCCGTTAGAAATTATATTTTCTGATTTATAAATATATTTCTCGTAACTGATTGGCATGGAATCCAACATTTTACCTTCGTTATTCTGTCCATAGGTGTAGGTCGCTTTAGGCTTGCCATGCATATCATTTAATTCTATACTGAACCCCTGTGAAATAGATAATTGTTCATCATTGAAATTTCCAATGATGGGAATGGGAAGTAGTTGTTTGTAATGGTATAAATTTCCAGGCGCACTACCTGCTTTTACCAACGGTGTATAATCTGTAAGGGTTGGATAATCTTTGGCAGTATAAAATTCCTGAACTGTTTGCCCGGTGGTAGGGATAAATGCCGGCAGAAGCGCATTGACAACCATATCAGACGCCCTACTCCGAACAGTAACTTTACCATATCCTACAGATGGCGCTGGAAAATAGTTTTCATTGAGCGGCAGTTCCGAGAAGGTGGGAATGTAATTCCGCATGGCTACTTTATTTTCATAAAACATAGCCCGTTTCAGTGCATTCTCATCACCACCGATTAGAGGCTCATAGGCAGCGATACCGGAACTTATTTTCTTCCCTTTTTCATTCAAAGTGGTATAATCATACACTGTTCCGAGCGTATCTATCAGGTTGTTGATATTTTTTGAAATTAATTCGATTGATTTAACCCTCGCACCACCACCGTATTTAGCACCTGTCACATTATTCAAACGGATGAAAGAATGCTGTAAATCCATCTTTAAACCAAAACCTTGGCTGACAGCCTGATTATAATAATTTTGTACAATCGGAAATATGGTAAACAAACTGGTCATCAGTACCTCAACAATAGTCCCTATCAATTCTGATTTATTGGTGCTTTCCGGATTCCCTCTGATTACATTTGTTCCTTCAATAATTTCAGGGCGATTCATCAGTAAATAATTCCATGCGGAAACGGCAAAGGGGTGTGCACCACTGCCGCCAATTTTTTTGACGGACTGTGGAAGAAGATTTATGATACCGTAAAATTTGGAACCCACCTGAACAGCATCCGTGTTATCCACCTTACTATAACCGGATACATATTCCCAGTCTCCTCGTCCGGTTAAATCCACTCTTGTCTTAAAGTACAATTGTCCGGTATTATCTAAATAATCTCTTACAGTATTTTTAGCTTCCATGATGGAAGCAATGGTAGAGGGTAATTCAAAATAAACCGATTTACTGCTCCAGTTATACACCTGCTGAGGAAGCCCTATACCTGAAGCGTCACCCATACTGGCAATCTTATACATTTGCATAGCGGGTTTATTTTGCACAAACGCATAGTCATTGGCTTCATAATTAATTTTCATTCTTGCGCCTGTTGGCAGCTCTATTTCTTTCAGATTCCATACAGCAGACCGTCTGTCTGTTTCAGCTTTAGCTAAGTCTTGTCTGGTATATGGAAAGTATTTATTCTCGCAATACGAAGGGTCATTCGGTTGATAATCTCCCCATCTGTTATAATCATATGGGCTGTAATCCGGATTTTCTCCTGTATTTCCCTCATGATAATCAAATACGTAGTTATTATCTTTACCTTTTTCATTGTTTCTGTATGAAAACCAAACTGATTTCAGTGTTAACTTTCCGGTATTAACCTCTGCATTGTCTGCCCCTTTGCATAGTTCTTTGGTGGATGCATATCTTCCCGGGTAATTGGCATATTCAAAATGAACTGTCTTTATCGGTATTGCATTGGTTAAAATATCACCATCTGCATTATACCGTTCAGGTTTGGTAAATAAACGGATACTGTCCAGTTTGTAGGAAGATGATCCGTTTAAGAACGCAAGCCCCAGGGACTGAATTTCTTTTTCCGCTCCTTTTGCGTCATGCCTTGGACTTACATAAAATTCAGCTACATGCGTTTTGGTTTCGATACTGGCAACATAAAAACTCTCTCTGTTTCCATACGTATATGTTCCTACATCATCCCTGTCTTTGGACTGCAATTTTTCATTATAATTTCCCCCTTTAAATGGGGCTCTCCAGTTATAAGGCTTCAACCCATCACCTTCACTTTCGTACCCATTTGTTTTCAGGTAATTAAATTTGACCCAATAGCCCAGGTCTTTATCTGAAACACCATTATCATCCATGTCTATATAATCCGTTCCTAAAACGGATGTTAAAAGATATGAATGCGCATAAGCGGGTAATTCTTCTTTTTCCAAATAATCTTCATATCCGGCAGGAGGTAATATAGGGTCACCACCGCCATTATCGACACAATCTACTTTATATTCATTACCGCTAATTTTCTCTACTGAATAAGTACATTCCGTGCTTGACAAGTTATATGCGGGTAAACCGTAAACATATCTCAGTCCGCTGGTATTGACTGCTTCAAAGCCACCAATCTGCCTTGGCGGTAAATTTGCCCTGTCTATCCATTTGTTTAAACTTTTGACGCTATAACACTCATTGATGTTGGTGGTATACTTTATATCAAATTGCTTTAGGATATTGTCCTCCGTATTCAATTGTTCGTTTGTAAAATGCTGAATACTGATATTTCTAGGAATTCGTTTACTGGTGGTATTTATACTAGGATATTTAACAAATACTCCGGAACCAGACCTCGATGCAACTTGTTTAAGGGTGGAAAAATCCCCTCCGGCATATGCACTCGGGCCAATATTAATATAGGTAGGTTTTAACCCTTGTAAAATATTTTCTGTTTCCGTTTTGTCCAATGCATGTATTTCTCCATAAGATTGATATGTAACAGGTTCATAATATGGATTATCAGTGGCTGATGCTTTGTATTTATATAATTCATGTATATCATTATTTCGAGCCCAGTCGCCGGAAGTAGATTGAGTAATACCCCCAAATCCGGAGCCGCCGGCATGAAACAGATTCCCCGCCGCTATTTCAACTGCTAAGGATGCATTCCAGCCATCTGATGCTTTGATATTATCACGTAACATCCCGACATCTGACCGAAAAGGACGCAGCATGGCACCTATTCCCTGTCCTTTAACGGAATAGATATCATAATTTAAAACAGGCTGTGCGATGGTCTTCACCTCAGGACTCACCGGTTGATCTAATGTCCTGTCAAAGTCCATAAGCTGATCATCTTCTTTGACATTCTGCAAATAATTAAAACCAAATGCTTCATTCTCCACCCATTCATTGTTATGCGCCAGTTCCTCCTTATTCCAAAACCCGTTAACTTCTCCGTCAATATTTGCCACTGTCAACTGCCCGCCTAACTGAAAGGAGGCGTTGAATCCCATGCTCTTCATCTCATCGTTTATCTTGGGACTTTGCGCGGCTCCGGCATATGAGAAATTGGTATTTAATACACTTAATGAGCTACTGCTAGTGTATTCATCCTTTTTACTGAATCGAAATTTGTCTTTATTTTTTTCACTAATATTATTCTTTTCAGAACATGATACATTCATTCCTAATGAAATACCCTGCAATCCATATCGGGATGAGAAATTCATGCCTATCTGTAAGCCACCGCCCACCGTAGCATTACCTTTCTCTTTTGAATAACTTAATCCCAATGTAGGGCTTACTTTGCCTCCTTCAATATTATCCTGGCTCATATTCAAGCCAACAGAAGCACCTATTCCATTACAATTTGCCCCTATGGAGAATCCGCCTTCCTGTGTTACTCCAAAACCATTATAATTGTTATAATAGAATTTAATCCCTTTGCTTAGACTAACAAAATCTTTTACGGGCACACCTGCTATCTCACCTTCACCAGCTCCGACAGTAACCCCCGCACCAATAGTGATATTGGGTTTCATGTGTTTTTTATTCCGAATGATATCCCCGTCAAAATCATCGGGCAGCCCGCGCATTTCCCTGTTAATAACACCGACGTTCAGGTTCCAGCCCAAACCTACCCAACTGGCTTCCTGATCCATTGAAATGCCGGAGCTGTAAGATAAATTAATGGGATATCCGCCGTCCGGCCCCGGAATCTCCAACAGTGGAATATTATAGGAGAAACTTCCGGAAAAGAGGTCCACCATATCCGTAGTACCATATTGTGTAAATCCCTGAACCTCGGGTTGTGTTGGCCCGGAAGTTAATGCATAGGAAACAGTGGGAGAAAATAACTGAATGAACATTAGCACTAAGAACGCAGAGGCCAAACGCCTTGTATGCTTTTGTTGATTATATTGTTGTTTTGGATTCATTATTTTATTGTATTTCAAATTTTGCTTTATATATATCTCCTTTAGGCGTCTCTACTTCAAGCTGATAGATATTTCCAGTGGCAACCGGAGGGTTTATCACTGCATTACTCAGGTCAATGGACAAATAATTCCAGCCGTAATCAAGTGCAACTTTTGTAGAAGAAACATTAGGGTTATTCGTTAATAACAATTCTCGTTTCCAATTGTAGATTTTATACTTTAATTCATAAGCGGCATAGTCCTCTATATATTTAAAATTCAGTTTTTTGTTTTCAACTTTAAAAACATAATTATCTACCGTCTTCGCCAATATAATATAGGGTTGAGTTAAACTTGTATTCGTAATCCTTGCATTCTGGTTACATTTTGTTGAAAAGATATATGGTTCGGACTGGCCTATCTTATCGGTATATCTCATGGTATACTTAATTTCATCGACCACTTTTGTTTTTTTATCATATGCGATGACTTGCCAGGCATATATCTTGCACTCTGAAAGAGTCGGTGCGTCCACCGGATACTGAAGCAATGTATTAATTCCCACCTCTTTTTCAAAGAAAACAGGATTGGAAAGTATCGCGCTTTGTGCAGTCTGATATGGAAACATTTCCACTATCCTGATAACATATGATACGTTGTTCTTCGAGACGTCCATATTACCCGACCAGCTGAATAAGGGATATTTAACATCTAATTTCTGCTCGTTAAATGGTATGGTTAACTGAATTGGAGCATATGTATTATTTATAAATGACTGAGCATTCAAAATCATTACTCTAAAAAACAGCAAACATAACACTAAGTGCAACCGGCTTGTCCTTATTTTATATATTATCTTCATTTTTAAATCCTGAATCTTAATTGTGACCTGAATGTAATTCCATGGACCCTTTGTAACAATCCATCTGTTGACCTGTTTAGTTGTTCTTTCTGTAGCCGTAAGTCGATATTTATATATTTTGTAACAGGAAAGGAAGTCTGGATATAAAATCCAATTTTATTAATGTCATTTCCGTGTACAATGCTAATTCCTACTGTATTTTGAGACTTTTTAAGCATCATCCAGGAGCAGTTCAGTTCAGCTGATATCGTTTTATAGACCAGCGAATCTGTATATGAAGGTTCCATATACTGTACTGCATATTGTATGCTGGTATTTATTTTAAATGTAAAAATCTGATTCACACTTATAGTATGTATCGTCTGTTTGACATAAGTAAGGTAATTGACGCCTATACCTGCCAGTTCTGTTCTGAATATATCCGATGTATTTAATCTGGTATTGCTATACGCAAACTGGATATTACCGGATAATTTATTATCCCGCACGGAAAAATTATATCCTGTATTAAAAATAATATTCCCGGTATAGCTCAACACAGGAGCATTCAGCCGTTGATAACCTTTAATAACAAGAACGGGAATATAAGTAATCTGGACATACGGCAACCGTGGTATATTTATACCCGCACTTAAATTACAGGAATGAATCTGATTCCTGTATCTGACCGGCCTGGACAAACTGTCCAGATCAAATCGATACTGTGCGAAAATCTGGATCTTATTGTTTGCAAGAGATTGTTCAATATTTGCCTCCAAAACCAATCTATCTCTTAAGAGAAAAGGCGTATTATGTGTTAAATAGTTTTTTCCTACATACTGAACGGAGCCCTTTATTTTAGTTTTTGAAACCGGTATATAACCTGTAAGATATGTTTTGATTGCAAAATCGTGAATTAAATTTTTTATTATTTCTCCATTACTGCTATAGCTGCTGTTATTAAAACTATACCCAAACTCATTGCCTATATATAATTTCTTATGACAAAACAAGGCACCTGCGTCTGCTATAACAACATGATTGACCGAAGGAACTCTGAGAAGGTTCAGCGACGAATCAAAATAACTATTCCCCATTTCTTTAGAATAAAAATAGTGAACATGAAAATGGGTTTCATTTTTTGGTCCATATCCCACTCCTAGTGAGGCTGACACTTTTTTATATCTCGAATTAAAAAGATTAATAGAATCCGTTATACCATTATCACCCTTACCTGCGAAACTTGAAAAAAATATCTTACCTGTACTATATTCAATATTGTATCCTTTTAGTAAAATACCATTAATTCCAAGAACTGATTGCTGTGGAAATACAGTCCCTAATTCAAATTTTTTAAGTCCTTTAAAAAACCTATCTTTTTTAGATAAAATATTAAAATGATCAAACAATGCATTTAAATCCGATTCATTGTTAATCAGATTATTGATATCAATCTTATCACGGTCAGCTAATTTATGCTTCCAGTATAATAATTGTTTAATCTCTTTTTTGTTTTCAATTAAGGTTAGAGAGTTATGCATCAAATTATCATACTGCTGCTTCAAATCCACCATTTGTTTGATATCTTTTATCGACCTTACCCCTGTTAAATCCATAAAATTACCGGCCAATTTGAAAGCCTTTGCATCCTGATATCTAAGTATCGTATCCAAGCCGGAAAACACCCCCTGCTGTGCATCAATACTTAATTTATTAATTACTCCGGAATCTATACCCAAGTGACGAAGAGTACTGATGGATGAGTCATTCAGAGTTAAAACACCGTCTGCGGTGTGGATATAAGACAGAACTTCTTTAAGTCTGGAAAGTGAATCTATCTTCAAATCTTTTGTCCAGTTAAGGATCGCATCATAGTTTAGGTCATCGAGATGTTCTATCTCATCTTTTAACTCTGCTATCGATGTAAGTTGATACTTATTTTTAAAAGATTCTAAGTAGTCCAGTTTTTTCTTTATTTCAGGATGCTTTATAATCTCTCTTACTTGTTCTAATTTTTCATAAGACTGCAGCTTTTCCCGGATATCCCCGGATTTTAATTTTTCAGACCACTCGTCTGCATATTTATAAAAATACGGAGCCTGCTTTAAATCCATTTTCTTCAGGAAATCATATTTCTCTGGTACTTTCTGTTGTATGACCTTATCTGTTTCTTTTAGTAATTTCTGAATCAACTTATCTTTAAACTGATTATAATCAAACCGGAATACAAAATTATTAATGGTGTTTGGATTATTTTTTTGATCGGTAGTAACGAATACATCCGCAGAAACAGGAATTTCAAAAAGCGTCAAGGTAGGATGAATATCAAAACGCACATAATTTGGTTGAAAGACATAATCATTCTTAAATGCATCCGAGTACTGTCCGTTTAGAGCGCCATTGACACTAAAATGAACATTCTTCCTTTGCTTACCGGTAGTATCCCTGAGGCTGCCTTTTGTATTAATAATGAAAGAGGCTGTATATTCTGAAATAATCTGATTGGATGGAAAAGAAAGCGCCTGAACAGTAATGCTGTATTGATCATTATCCAGTTGAAAATTCCATCCTGGCAAAATGAAAAGTTCCTGTATTGGTGTTAACATATCCGCGCGCAGAAGATGAGTACCGCTTAAAAGTTGCAAGGGATTTGACCGAGCCTCATAAATCTTGCCTTTTTTTATTGAATTCAATGTAGTATGAACATATAATACACCATCCCTGTACGAACTGATATTTACATTCCACAAGTCCTGTACAGATACAGACTGTTCTAAATTCCTGAAGGAAATATCAACCTGACAATATGTATTATTCAGCATAATCATAAATGATAACGTATAAACAATTTTCTTTAACATTCACATTTTATCGTTTCATAAAACACTTATAACTTAAGCCAGTTTGTACCATTCCAAAGCAATTGAACAGTATTGGAACCGGCAGTATTTACAACAGAAGTAATCAGTGTCGAGCTACTGGAATTTTTATAACCAGGTGACAGTGTCAGCGCCTTTGTACCATAATTAAGTACATGTATAACCATTCCAACAGGAATACCTGACGTAGGAAGAGTGAGGGTATAGGTTGCAGTTGAGGCAACGTAATAAAATTTATTTTCAGCTGTAACGGCTGCATTTGTATTGTTTATATTCAGAATACCATTTGCTGAATTTAAACTGCTCACATCCCGCCAGACAGACAACCCATTTGTATTTTTAGCTAATACTTGGGGTGCTGCGTTATCCGTGCTAAGATTATTGATAATCATCTTACCATTTACCGGCCGTATATAAATATCCGAATACTGATTAGCAGTATCATCCGATTTACCTTCAATCCAAACGCCAAAACCTTTTACATTTTCGCCCAATATCTTTGTTCCAATCGTATTGATTCCATTTCCTGTATGACGTCCACTAATAGCTGTTCCACCGCTTAAAGTACCATTTCCATTATTCTCCCCATAAAGCGTAACACCTATTGTATTGGCAACAGAACCATTTGCTTTTCCTACGATTTGTAACCCATTGGTAGTATCATTATCCGCCTCACTAAAAATGTTTGACTTAGCGATATGTATCGACGCCTGATCTATCTGATTGTTGGTATAGTTGCTCTGATTAATAAAGAATCTTTTGTTCTTTTTAATGGTAAAGATTTGATTATTACCATCTATGGTGGTGCTTTCACTCATTGTTCCGCCCAGCTTTACTGGATTTCCTGAAGTACCATCACCAGAAATGCCATTAGCTGTATTTATGGTTGAATCTTCAGTACCCAAACTGCCGACATCTCTCCAAACAGCATACCCGCTTGCATCTTTTGCCAGAACCTTGTTTGCTGTATTACTTGAGTCTGCAATTATCTTTATTTTGCCGTCTGTAGTGATATCCAGGAAATCAACCCCTGATTTGTTATTTATTTTCAATAAACTTGTACCATGATAACCGGTTTTCCCACCTTGGATACTTTGTTGAAGATATAGAAGAGTATTATCATTATAGTCAAATACAATTTCAGCAGCTGAATTCATAACATCTTTTGCCGTAGCCAATGAAAATCTTATCATGCCTGTACTCGAATCTATAGATGCACCTAATCCTTTGTAATTACCATTTATATTATCCGTTGCTTCCAATGCAACCCTTATGTTATTATTATATTCATCTTTAATCGTGTAAATACTTGCTATTTTGTCAAATCCATTTATAAAAGATGCTATTCCCGTTGATTGCAGATTAGAATATTTTGACACTATAAATCCATTATTATAAGGCATAGAGCCGTTCCATATCCCGAAGTTTTTTGAGTTAGAAAAAATATTTGTATTTTCAACTAAGTTTCCACCAAGTTTAAATGGAGATTGAACTAACCCATTTCCCGAAATACCATTATTCGCGTTTAATGCCATCCACCCTTTCAGCGTTTGTATTCTAAATTTATAACTCTGATGTGTGACGGAGTCCTGGGTGAATAACAATGTACTGTCTGATAGTTGCGGCAAATCCGGGAATTCAGTTGGCCTCCTTCCCTGTAATGATTGAGCATTTCCTGATAGTTGAAACATAATGACTATACTCACTATTACTACCGCTTTGATTGACAATTTGAATGAATTCATATTAACTTTCATTTTTGAAATTTTTAATCTTCTAGTTTCCAATATTTTCCATCCTCAGTTTTCCAGTATTTATTATCCTCCGTCAGCCATGCATTTATTATTTGTAAATTATTATTACAACCATCAACCACTTGAAAACTGAGATAATCAAATTGTTTTATACTGTTAAAGGACTCATTTTTTAATACAAATTGTATACAACCCAAGTCAATCTCATGTTTCGAATTGAATAGAACATATTGTACATTAGAAATACTAACACAAACCTTACCTTTTGTGATACTATCTATCACAACAGTAAAATCATTTGTGCTATTGGGTCGAACATATACATCTGTTGGCTTTACAAAATTGCTATCATAATTCATGCAAAAATGAAATCCGTTATTTACAAAAGATCCAGAATCAGCTGACAAGATAACGGGTACACAAAACCTTGAACTGTCTGTCAGAAAAGCAAGTGTCCGACAATTAAATGTATCTACATCAGCACACATTGTTTCAGCATTTGCGCATGAAATCAATTCTTGGAAAAAGATATCATCCAATCCAAAATCATTACCATATATTTCTGGCCTTACGTCTTTAATAACAATTGTTGCAGTAGTATCTTCACCTGAATTCCAGGTTCCTGAAAAGTACTCCCATCCTGTGCATTCATTTTCACTGAGTGAATAGCTGTTAATTATAGTTTTATCATTAACTATTACACTAAATATTGCAGCATTATAATTATATGCCATACCCCAGGCAGAAAACTTATAGTCAGTATTCCGTTTCACATTAACAGTTTGATAAAGTACTCTTTTAGACGTATCTGTTGTTGGAGAAGAAGAAAAAAGTTGATTGCCGTTTATAGTATGATTCTCTGTTCCACACCAGGTTTCATTTGCAATATAAAACCAACCATTACATCCGCCACACTCAGGCGTTAATACAAACAAATCCGTGCCCCAATGGCTCATACTATCTTCAAAATCACCATTTTGAAGTAGGTTATTACCTAGACAGGTATCACTATTGTTCATCCCAAAATCAGAATCAAAAAAAACCTGTGGCAACCCCAAAAATGAAGCATTCGGATATAGATCAATAGCATCTCGTACAAAATTACAAGTTGTCCCAAAACTATCGGGCATATTTATTATACCTAAAAAGCGATAAGGTATATAATAAGTATATGGTTGGGCAACATATATTCTGTTATCAGGACCTAACTGCATCTGTCCAACTCTTGAATAATTCGTATTGTATGTATGAATAGTAATTGCACTATTAGGAATATCCTGTTGATTTAAATCATATTGTTCTATGGTGTTAATTATTGGATGAGAGACATACATAAAGCGATTATTTGGTGAAAACTCCACTCCATATGGAAACCAAATATTTTCAATCGAAAATTTTACTGACTCTATTATTCCTGTTGAATTATTAAAATTAAACCCCTGCAGTCTGCTTAATGGAGCACCATCATATGGCTGACAATTAACTAAAAGGTTTCCTGTTTTATTAAATTTAAGAACACCTGCCAGTTCCGGATTGGTAGGTGTTTCATTTGCACCAACTTTAAATCCTGTTGGAGGTTGAACACCATACTTATTTATCTTGTATACATAGAAGGAGTCATTAAAAGTTAAATGCGTTACTGCCCAATAATCTGTTTTATTTGCATGTTTGGTAAAAGTAATTCTATCACTGGCTCTGACTTGTCCTACATTCCATCCGCCTATTAGCATAATATTTTTGTACATCGTATCAACATCGCCCTTTCCGTTATTTAATGACATATCTACAATTGAATAGAAAGTTCCATTCCAATGTGTTGAGGTAAGAATAAAATATTTTCCTGAATTTTCAGGATAAGGAATTACTGCTACCTGTTCAGCATCATGTCTGCCTAACAGTCCTGTTCCGTGAGGCATAGGATGATGCGTTGAATCCCAAATTGTTTTTCCGTCAGTATAAAATAATATTCGGCCGGAATTTTTATCAGATACAGAAGCACAGCTTTCTTGTGTATTCAGTTCACCATCATATAAAACGGAAGGTGGAATTGTATTAAAATTTATACCAGCCTTATTTCCAAAATACCAGGTATTATTATTCTTATATAAATTGTTTTGTGCATGGCTGGATTGGATAAAAGAAATAAAAGAGAAGAAAAATAACAGAAAACAGGAATAAAAAATATATACAGCATTATACAGGCGCGCTGAACTAAATTCATTAAGAAATAATCTTGTAGAGTTTTTGATTTGAACTAAAACAAACTTCATCATGTATGATGTATATTTAAAAAATTAAATATTACAAATAAATAGAACACAGAAATTCATCTGCATTCAATCATCATACAATTTAGTTCAATACAATGTTATATAAATATTTTAGATTATGCAAACAAAGTCCCAAAAAAAATAAAAATAATTTTCAGAAAATGACAACCTTCTAAAGTCCAGTGAAATCCGAATTAGCGGCGAAGTGAAATAAATCCAGCCTTATTAACTTCCGAGTTGTCTTCATTTTTGTATCGAAGCGAATAAAAATATGTACCCGGTGGCAATGGAGAGCCGTTATAGCTTCCATCCCAGTTATTCTGATAATCCTCGCTGCTGTACAACTCCTCCCCCCATGAATTGAACACCACAAATTCCATTTTATTTTGTGTACAAGGCATCTTAAAAACGTCATTTATTCCATCCCCGTCGGGTGTAAATGTATTTGGCACCTGACAATCATCCATTTTTATAATCACCCATGCGCTTGCCGTACTTTCATTCGGGCAGCCATTTGAATAAATACTGTCTAAAAATCCGGGAGAACAAACTTTGTATTGAAAACTATCCGATTTAAAATATCCGTTAGGACTGTAATAAATATGCCCGTCATCCTGCACAGTAACACTTCCATTAATAGGATGAACAGTGATAGCCTGATCTTTACAAAGAATAACAGAGTCAGTATTTAAGCCTATGTCATTATCTAAAACAGGAATGGATATACCCGAAACAGAACGGATATACAAGATATCATTTGCCGCATACAACGGTGTTGCCACAGAAGGAACCAACGTTAATAATACCTCATCCGAAACACTTGATGAGCATCCGTCATTAGCCGTTAGCCTTAAAAGCACCTGGCCGGAATAACTTGTATCCGGAAAATATGAAACCAGATAAGGAGATGTTGTCGGCAACAGATTACTTAGAGACCCACTGCCGGAAATAATTGTCCAGGCAGCTAAAGTCGATGAACCTCCAAATGAGGAAGCACTTAAGCGATACTCCGGTAACTTATTACATAGTATAGCATCTGGCCCTGCATCAACTACACCCGGAGGCTGAACGGTAATAATCAATGTATCTGTAGTAAAGCATTTTTCATTATAAATTTTCCAGACCAGTTTATATACTCCCGGTATCAAATCCGTCAACTGCGTTTCCGCTGAATTTATTGAAGCTATTACAGCACTATTCGGCCCGGCTGCCTGCTCCCATTTTCCCTGGTTGGAAGCGGAGGGAATATTTGCATGCAATGCAGTAGCAGATGAACAAATATCCTGATTCGTGCCGGCAACAGCTAAATCAGCCGCATTAATGATAGTAATCATCACGTCATCTGAAGATGGGCTGCAACCCGGGCTGGATATTGACCAGCGAAAAACATAAATACCCGGAACAACGCCGGTCACCGAAGAATTAGGAACTGATGGCGTTAGGATATTGGGCGTATTCGGACCTGAAACCACTGTCCATCTTCCGGTCGTTCCGGCTATCGGATTATTTCCAGATAAGTTGACACTGCCAAAGGCACAAAATTTTTCATCAACTCCGGCATTTGCCTGATTGGGTTGTGGATTATTTATAAGGGTAACTGTATCTTTTGAACTGCAGGATGCATCTGCATTTGTAATTGTCCAAACAAATTTGTAGGTATCAGGAACTAAAGATGTAAGCGACGAATTAGGTGAATGTTCAATTACAACATCTGCATGTGGGCCGCTTATCTGCGACCATGTTCCGGATCCAACAGAAGGTGTATTGGCAGACAGAATCGCAGAACCCTGCTGACACAAAATTTGGTCTGCACCCGCGTTCGCAACAGTAGGCGACACAGCTGATACAATTAGCTTCACCGTATCTATGCTTGGTGTACATGCAGGGCCATTCGTAATAACCCATACCAACTGATAGATTCCGACCAAATCCAGTCCGCTTACTTCGGTAACAGGATTATTTACAGAAGCGACAGATATAATTTTGGGACCTGAAATCTGTATCCATTTTCCGATTCCATTTATTGGTGTATTACCATGCAATACAGTCTTTCCAAAGCAAACAATCTGGTCTGTACCGGCATTCGATATGGTTGGCAGTCCATAATTATCTACCCGTTTAATATCACTACTGCTACAGGTACCATTAGAAACCGTCCATTTAAGCGTATATGTACCCGTAACAGCATTTATCATGGTAGCGTCAGGTGTATTGGCGTTGGGTAAAAATTGAGCACCGGAAGGACCGGATAAAACAGACCAGGTTGCTGTTTCTCCATCAGCAGGAATGCTGCCATATAACGGAATGGCGGTTGCATTACAGAAAGCAGTATCGTTTCCTGCATCCGGTGTTTGTACAGAACTTCTATTATGAACAACCACCTCGTCAAATGTTTCCGGACAGCCAAAGGAAGACGGTATTGTGTATCGGAAAATATATGATGAACCGGGCTGTAAACCGGAAATACTGGCAATTGGATTATTGGCCGGCGACTGGCTAATAATGGCTGCAGGTCCGGATATCTGTGACCACATACCTGCACTACCCGTATTTCCACGCAGAGTGGCAGAAGACAAATTGCACAGATTCTGGTCAGGGCCGGCATTAGCCGGAATCGAGACATTTACTACTACATCATCGGTAGATGGGGTACAACTCGGGCCGCCTGCCACTATCCACCGGAACGTATATGATCCGTTGGTTAGTCCGGTTACTGTTGTTTGCGTAAATGTATTATTGGTAATCCTTGCAATATTTGGACCGGTAACCTGTACCCATTGCCCTAAGCCAATGACAGGAACAGTTGCATTTAACTGAGTGGTAGTTGCCGTAGTACCACATAATATCTGGTCTGTGCCGGCATTGGCTATACTTGGAGGCGAAGAGGCCGTTAATTTAAGTTCATCATAAGATGAAGGACAGACACCATTACTGATAGTCCATCGGAAGATATAAATACCTGTAGACAAATTGGAAACAGCGGAATTTGGATTTGCAGGTTGGGTAATAACAGCATCTGCATCCCCGGAAATTTGCGTCCAAACCCCGGTGCCGTTCGAAGGTGTATTTCCATTCAACGTGTATTCAGTCGCACAAATTGTTGCATCCTCACCTGCATTGGCAGAAGTTGTACTGCCTGAAACTGTTACTACCACCGTATCCGACGTTGTATTATTACAGCCATCAACGGATACTGTCCAAAGAAATGTATAGTTACCATTCACCACACCACTTACAGAAGTGGAATTATTCATTTGGTCTGATATAGTAACCGGAGTGCCGCCTATTTGTGTCCAGTTACCCAAACCGGAAGTTGGACGAACAGCATTCAATTGAATAGTTGCAGTACCGGCAGGAAGGCATTGGTCAGCCCCTGCATTAGCCATTGATGGCCCTGATGATGCACTCGTCGTAATTTTCATTGTATCACGCGATACAGAGCCACAGGAATTATTAATGGTATAAACAAATGTGTAGGTAGTTGCCGGGGCTAATCCGGATATAGTTGGCGTTGGTGTGTTAACGGAAGGCATAAAACTGACACCTGCCGGTTCCACTGACCATTGGGCTGTTTCATCAGCATGCAGGCTGTTTCCCTGTAATACGATAGGTGAATTATAACATACCACCTTGTCCGGTCCAAGATTAGCACGTGTGATAAGTGTATCCGGTATAAATACCTTTACATCATCCGAATTGGAAGGGCAGTTATTTCCACCTTTTACCGTCCACCTGTACGTGTATACCCCAGGAATTAATCCTTTGATATCTGTGATATAATTTACAGGAGATATTATACTGGAGGTATTCGGTCCTGCAACCTGACTCCATCTTCCGGAACCTAATCCCGTCAGTGCCGGATTATTGCCCGCCAGTTGTGCTGTAGCCGAAGAACATGCAAAATACAAATCTGTTCCCGCATTGGTGCCAGTAGGTGTACGAGAAACGGTCACATCAACATAATCGCTGACAGCGGGGCAACCGACACCAAAAGAGTAATTAACTTCTACGCGATATGTTCCTGGTAAATTTAAGCCGTTGATGTCATTAAACAAACCATACCCGGTCGGATAACTGCTGAATGCTCCGGCAGGGCCGCTGATAATCCTGTAATTGAGGGTTCCGGCTCCGGTAGTAGTAGTAGGAATTACGGTTGATGTGACATCACAAGGCAAAATCTGGTCAGGTCCTGCGTTTACAGTCCCTTGTTCATAAAAAGAATAACAGACCAGATTACTGCTTAAACAACCCGAACTGGCATTTTGAATTTTATAGTTAAAGCAATAGGTGCCGTATTGTGAGATTCCACTGACTACCGTTGAGGGGTTATCCGGTGTTGCCATTGTGAGCGGCGCACCTGATGTTTGTGTCCATCGTACCGTTTCTCCGGCATACAAAGGCGGATTCCCTCTTAGTGTAAGGGAATTCACCAAACCACAATATTTCGTTTCTGAACCTAATGAATTAGAATTGGCAACAGTAGAAATCTGACCGGCTGGCGGCACCACGATAGATACTTCATCCGCACCGGACACACAGGGACCGGTTACGGTATACCGGAAAACATATGTTCCTTCAATTAAATTGCAGACTCTGGTACCAGGACTCGCGGGCTGTGCTATAGAAGGTACAGAAGGGCCTGACACAAATGTCCACTCGCCTATCTGTCCGCCCAACCCTCTTCCTCCGTTGGAAGCTAATAAATTTGCACAAGTAGAGGTCGAAAAACAATTTCCTAAAACCTGGTCATCGCCCGCAAAAACGGGATCAACTCCACCGAAATTAGTGATGGATACATCATCGCTGGAATAACAGCCATTGCTGGTAGTTATTGTCCAGCGCAATACAGATGTTCCTGCATTACTTGGATTTATTAATATTGGTGATCTTGGATTATTGGGAAATAAGATAGTAATACCAGCAGCATTTGATCCGATATATGTCCAGCGGCCTGTTTCTCCCGGATTAGCCGGAGTATTGGCATATAAGGTAGTGGTGGCATTGGGGCACAATACTGAATCACGGCCGGCATCCGGAAATGTAAGCGGCAATACCGTTATGGTAACGAAATCTTCCGCTATATATCCATCCCTGCATTTTATACTTAGACGAAATACATAATTTCCGGCAACATATCCGCTGACATTTGATATTAATTTATCGGGAGAATGTATAATAACAGAAGGGCCGGATACCTGTGACCAGTTGACAACCGCTCCGGGAGCAAATAAGCCGGATCGAGTACCATTCAATGTAAGGGTTTCATTCTGACAGATGGTATTACTTAAACCGGCATTGATAGAACAATTTTGGGCATAGAGACTAGCATTTAACACCAGCAAAAATATGGAGGCAAACAACCTGTTACAAATATGTAGTGGCGCTGATATTTTATGCATACTTAACTGATTGACAAAATATCATAGTTTTGGACATATGAAGTTAAAAATTTATTTCCTCAGAAATCTGTCAGGTTATTCACATTTTTTAATAAGTATCATGAATAAAAAAAGCCTCCCAGTGGGAGGCTTTTTTTATTCATGATAATCTGGTAGTTAATGTGAAATTAAAACGTTATCTAAATTGTATTGTGTCGTATTAATTGTAGGTGAATATCCGCCGGTATATCTGAAAGCAAAATGCACGGCAGTACCGGTAATCGCATTTAATGAAACCGGTGTTGCATTTGAAAAGGTGGTGGTTGCAGCGGGTGCATCATCCACTAATAAATTCCATGTTGAAGTTGATGGGTCTCCACTCCCGGAATAATCTGTAGAATACAATACTTCCATCTTTATTGTCCCTGTAACAAATCCAACATATCTTCTCCATACTATTTTCTCATTGGTAGTAGCATCCAGATTTACAGATGGAGTAATTAACCAGCAAATATTGGAAGCCTGTTGTTGTGAAACATTTGAGGAGAATGCTGAAACGCGTGCATTTTTATCCGTTGAACCGTTACCATACCAGTATTTTGTACCGGCTGTTGAAAAATTAGTCCAATTGGTGATGGATAAATTACCGGAAGTAGATACACCATTGAAATTCTCAAATAAAATAGTATCCACCACCGGTACAGGAATAACAGAACAATTAGCGCCTCTCAGATTAACGTCAGAGGTATCCCGTATGGTAAATTGTTTGGTAGAATTATACTTTGTATAAACACCTAAAATAGTTCCATTTCCTGTTGGTGTCCTGACAAACGCAAATGTGCAGTAAGGGCTTGTTCTTACTGTAATCGTCCCACCATCACAATCTCCTAAGATTCTGTTACCATCATCGGGAATAGCCTTGTACACATCTGCATAAGCAGTATCAACACTGGTTGTCTTAAATTCTACCGTATCCAACTGAATTAATCTGGATAAATAAGAATCGTTTAACTGGCTAATATGTACATGCTGAATCAAAGGTGTGACATCATTGCCGATAGGGCCTTTTACAATCACTTTTGGCAATAAAGCCTGAGCGATTCTGCCTACACTGGAGCCATCCACATAGCCGCCCAATTGCGGTGTTCCGCCATATGTACCCAATGCTAGTCCTTTGCATTTTACATAAATTTTTCGTCCTACAGGATAGTCTGTATATAAACCGGAAGACACATCTATGGATAGCGCGATAGCGGCATTGCCATCGTCAATCACAATAGACTTGTAGAAATTCCCGGTCCTGTCATCCGCAATTACGATACCGGCAATATTCACATCATCCGGAATAGAAACGGGAGAACCTCCTGTATAATATGCCTTCAGGCGACTGATACTGATGGTATCAAGATTGGGGTCTACCGTATTTCCAGGCGGCTCATCAAACTTATCTTTCTTACAAGAGGTGGCAGAGGTGATAGCAACCAGCAGCATAATTGCTATTAGTAATTTTTGAATGGATGTTGTCATTTTATATCAGATTATAATTTTAAAATTTATTACTCAACGATTAAAACCTATACGTCAGGTTCAGGTAAAAATTGATTCCGTAAGCATACGTATATTTTGAAGGAAATTTAGTTGCATCTTTTTCCGCAAAATCAAAACGCAGCTGCTCTCTGCCACTGACTATAAAGTTTCTGTTGTTTGTGACATTACTGATTCCGGTATTCAGCACCAGATAATGCTTGCCTGCATCCTTTCCTTTCATATTTTTAAAGGTAGATTTAAGCCTCCAGGAATAACCTCCGGACAAATCCAATGTCCATTGTCCTTTCTTGTTATAGCGTTCCTGATTCACAATAGCATACCATTGATCCGACTGATAAGGAACCGCATCCGTAGCACGTTCGGTGCGGTGTGTCGGTGCAAAATCTGAGTAGAACCGGTCAAAGAAGTTAACGTTAGCACTTACATACCAGAATTTTTTTGAACGATAATTCAAACCTAAAGAATATGCCTGCTGCGGAACATTAGCCACATAAAAATTCTTGCTGTAAATAAGATCTGTCTGAATCAATTCCGGCTGGTTGTCAATGGTCAGAGTACCTATCTGACGACTGGTATAGTAATATTTGCCAACAGCCGCAACCAATGAAGCACTCAGGCCTTTATAAATTTGTGCCTCCATACCCAGCTCACCCCCAAAATGTCTTTTATCGATATTGGTCAGTGTATAACTCGCCAAACCAAAATAATCATCATCAAAATAGGTCAGCACATTTGAACCGTCTTTAAAATCAGTAAAATAACCCGTTGCGCGAAGTTTAATAATTGGTGAGTTATAAATATATCCTGCTTCCACCGAACCGATTTTTTCGCTCGGGGCATCATTGGCGATATTTCTGGTACGTGGTGAAATAAATAAATTATCCCAATAAGGCGCACGGGTCTGATAAGAACCGTTTGCATAAATATAGTGACGCCCGCTTATCTTATAAGTCAATCCGCCCTTTACTAAAAAATTATTGTAAGAATATACTTTTGATTTACCTTCTGAAGTTGTAGGGTTTAATCCGTTTCTGTAATAACCTTCTCTCCATTGTGTAGTATTGGAGAATTCTGCCGCCAAAAACCAATCTACATGTTTTGTATGCTGATTAGCTTGTCCCCAAACACTCGTTTTATGTACAACCGATGCATAATGATATCCAAATTTATCACCAACACGGGCAACATGTCTCGGGTGGTTTAAATCTGAATATGCGGCGCTCGGATTTGCCAGAGAGTCACCTTCTGTAAAAGCATCCACATCATAAAAGAAATCAGCTCCCAGCAAATCTTTAACAAGTTTGAAATTTTTAGTCTGCTGAAACTGGTACATCACCCCTGCTGTCAAGTCTACATTTTTCACACTGACGTTGTAGACTGAATTAAAATTAAATCGCAAATGATTCTGCACATCTTCTTTTAACACATACTGCCCTCTCAATCCGGTGATAGTATTCCCTGAAATTCCTTCCGCATCATTAATCGTTGTAAGGTTCTCGGGATTTTTGTTTCTATCATACAGTTGAGCCCAGTTTACCTGTAATAAAGAAGGGTTTGTCTCTATTAATTGCGTTAAGTCTAAAGCCTGATCTGGCAGACCCTGATAAACCAAATAGCTTGGCAGATATTTGTAATAATCCGGCCTTGGGTCGGGTGCATCGCTTCTGTCAATACCGGAAAGGCTTCTTTCACCGAAAGAAAATCCGGCCGCAGACAGCAAGTTCATGTTTTCTTTTGGTTTCCATTCATGCGTCAGAATGAAAGTAGGCTGGTGCCTGTATTCTACTCTGGAATTTCTAACTTTACCATTCTGGTAGCCCCAGTTGGGATTATAATAATGTGAACCTGCCAACGCGTAAGCCTCTGCGGTGGTTGCACCAGCCTTTCCCTGTTTAGTTGGTGCGCCGAAAATGGTAAGAGCCAGAGACTGCGTTTTGAACATTTTTTGTACAGATGCGAAATAAGAAATACTCTGCATGGCAGTACCTTTTATGTAACCGTCTTTTGCCCATCTGCCAAATAAGGAAACCGCAACGCTCCATCCTTTCTTTGTAATTCCTGTACCATATGTGATACCCCCTCTAAGGTCATAGGTCCTGTTGGAGGTACCGATGGTCACACTTAATTGTTTGCGTTGTTTGGCGGCACGGGAGTCTATGGAATATACACCACCGATAGATCCGATAGAAAAAGTGGTTGGTTTTAATCCCATTGAATTTTCCCGGTTTCGGGTAACATCGTTCAGACCCGCCCATAAGTTAAATGCGCCAAATCCATTGTCGATATATTCTGTCGGGATACCATTCATGTAGGTATCAAAAAAATCATTGTCATAGCCTCTGATTCGGAAACGCGCAATACTGAAATTGAAATTAGCAGCAGACATAAAAGGGTCTCTTCCTGCATTCAATACCGGAGAAATACCCTGGTCAGAGCCGCCTTCATCCTCAGCTTCAATATCTTCCAGAGTGATTACCGGTATATCATCATCAGGGCCGGCCGCTGATGTATCTGTTTGCATTCCGTTATTGGCAAGCGTATCCAGTTTTACTTTTGAATTAGCCAGCATCCATACAGGAGCCAAAAAACAAAGTAAAACAGTCAAAGACTTTTTCATCATAAAAGTTGGTATTAAATTTGAGATGCTTGTATTAAAAGCAGCCTACAAAGGTAAAGATAATTCTTCAATAGTATATGTCCGTACATTTCATATTTTCCACAATGAACAATCATAATTAATACGTATTTTTAACCCATGAAAACATTTTTTGTACTCATCATCTCCCTATTTACAGGTACTTCTCTATTGGCTCAAAACAAGCAATATAAAGTAGTGGTCGCCGGGTTCTATAATCTGGAGAACTTCTATGATACTATCAATCAGCCGAATGTGGATGATGAGGACTTTACACCGGATGGAAGTTACCATTATACCGGAAGTATTTTTTGGGATAAGGTAAATCATCTGGCAGAAGTTATTTCCCAGATTGGAACAGATGTTTCTCCGGATGGCCTCGCATTTTTCGGGTGTGCAGAAATTGAAAACCGGACGGTACTGGAAACCCTTGCCAACCACCCTAAATTAAAGGCCCGGAATTATCAGGTCGTCCATTATGACGGACCGGATTTGCGGGGAGTAGACTGCGGATTCATGTATAACCCCAAATATTTCAAAGTACTCGAAAGCCGCTCCATCCGCGTCAACCTTCAGCAGGTCGTCAAAGACTGGAGACCAACGCGCGATGTGCTCTTTATTAAAGGCATGTTGAACGGCACCGATACGGTTTTTATATTTGTCAACCACTGGCCTTCCCGCCGGGGCAGCACGGAAGCAACCGCGCCTCTTCGTGAATTCGCCGCAGGTATCAGCAAGCGCATCATCGACTCACTGATGGCTATCAATCCAAATACAAAAGTGCTGGATATGGGCGACTTAAATGATAACCCGACAGACCCCTCCATGGTAAAAGTATTGAAGTGTGTGGACAAAAAGGAGAAATGCCAGCCGGGTGGCTTATATAACCCCTGGGTAGACTATTACAAAAAGGGTATCGGTACACTGGCATTTAACGACTCCTGGGGAATCTTCGACCAGATTGTACTTTCTTCCGGTTGGTTAAATCAAAATCAGTCCGGTTATTTTTTCCAGAAAGCACATATCTTCAGTAAAGAGTTTATGATTCAAAAAACAGGCAAGTACAAAGGCTATCCGAAACGTACCTGGGATTTTAATATTTACAATGCCGGTTACAGCGACCACTTCCCTACTTACCTGACGTTACTGAAAGAAGTAAAATAAGTACTCTTCAACAAGAGCTTGTCCAATTCATTTGTCTGAAAATCTATCAGCACAAAAAGTGCGCTTGCTGCATTTCAGAGGCATCGGCGGTTCGTCATTATTGCTTGAATAACGGAGTGATATTATTTTCTCCTTTGTATAGAAGATTGATAAAATAAACGCCGTTTGGTAATCCGCTGATATCAATGCCATGCATTTGCATATTGGGCGGGAATTCTTCTGTTCGGAGTTTCCGGCCTACCATGTCTATAATTTCGAACGTGACCTTATCCGAAAGCACACCATCCAGACGGATAGACAATTCGCTGTTAGCCGGATTGGGAAAAATCGAAAAATCGATACTGCGGTGACTAACAATGGCTGTATTCACACAGGAAGATGAAATGCCGTTTGGCCCGAATATCTTTTCCACCCAATACGGGAAATCGATATACGGGTTGCGGTTGCCCTGAATAGCAAACACTGAATCGTTGCGCTGAATTTCAAAGGCACTTGGCGGGTCTTGTTTGTGCCATTTCACACACAGTTGTAAAATCCAGGAATCCAGTCCCGGATATTTATTGCCATCTAACACATAATCGGAGGTGCTTCTGCCGATTAAAGAAGGTAAAGAATCTTCATAGCGTGTTATAAAATAAAGATATGCTCTAGCAAAGTCTCCTTTAAAATCATCACGCGGTTCAAAAACGTTTGACGTGGTATATCCGAAATTAGAAGATGACTTTGATGTGCCTACTTTACTGCCATTGTTAGATGTATAAAACGGACTGTTTACATAACCCAATGGAACATTTCCTTTTTTAAAATTTGTCCATCCATCTGCCGGCCAGATGAAATGCATATCACTGTATGCGTTTTTTACTGCATTATCATTGCTGCCGCCAAACCATGATGCGGGGAAAGTGTGCTCTTTATCGTAACACTGACATTGTACGGAAGTCGTAGCCCCCAAACAAAAACCGGTCGGGTACCTGAAATTACAGGAATCGATTCCGCCCGGAATATCGGATGAATAACGGTCTACTATAACATATCCTCCTCCCGTTTCTGCCGGTTTGTAATCTGTACGGTTGTAATTATTGTCAACAAACGAATAAGGAACCAAAGTAATATTCGAAGAAATCAGGTGATACAGCTGTGTCTTGAGGTTTTCACAGGATCTGGTGGTATCTAATGAATTGTAATATGTACCCGGCCCTGCATTTGCGGAAAATCCGGACAACAAAACGGCAAAAAGAATATAAATTTGTTTATGTTTCATCGTGTGTCATTAAGATAAAAAACCTCGTCCTGATGTTCGCAATGCTGCAAAATACAGAGACGAGGTAATGTTATTAGTCAGTCAGGTTATTCAACCAAAAAGGAAATGGTACTGTTTTCATTTTTATAACGGATATTTACAAGGTATATCCCTTTAGCGAAAGCAGACACATCAATCGTATGAATTTTCACATTCACCGGTAATTGTTCCGATAACAGGCGTCGTCCGCTCACATCTACCACTTCCATCACAGCAGGTTCAGACAATGGTTGTTTGAACAAGACAGACAGCTCACCGGACTGAACAGGATTCGGGAACACAGAGAACGTAGTTGCCGCTGCATTTCTTATCCCCGTTCCGGTTGCCGTAGTAGTATCCCGTTTGTTCACGGTTGGCACAATCTGGCTTTTATATAATTTGAAACCGTCGCATACTTTATAAGAATATACTGCTACACTGTAGCTGGTGTTTGGAGATAAGCCAGTAATGGTAAAATTGGTATCTACATTGGTGGTAGCAATTTTTGCAACGTATGTTTTAGGTGAATTTCCGACAGAATCACCCACAGTATAGTTGACACTATCTCTCAGGTTTGCTATAAATCCTTTTGCTATCACTACAACATAACCGTCAGCAATTACCTGTTGTTTGAAATGACCGGTAATGGTGGTTCCTGTAACGCTGCTGAACACTAAATTCTGCGGCACTGAATTAGGTTCAATACATGCACCGCCGGTTGTGGTCGCGTTTGTTTTATTTACGTTTGTTGAGAATCTTACTTTATAGTTTGGCCCGCCGGTACAGCTTGTGTTATTAAACGGAAAAACCGCGAAATAGTAGTTAGTTCCCAACTCTAATCCGGTAATGGTGAAAGTAGTATTCGTTCCGATATATCCCACATAACTGGAATCCGTAAATGCACCGTTTACCTGTGTCAGCAACTGGCCAACTGTATAGGTGTTGCCGTCATTAACCCCAACAAGGAATGAACTGTTTTTTCTGTAAACGACAAGATATCCGTCTGCACCGCCGGAGTGCGGTGTAAAGGTAGCAGTAATAGAATTGTTGGTGGTTCCGGTAACGGTAATACCGGTAATGGTATCGGGTTCAGCACATGGCGGATCCGCCGGAACTAATGTAGTGGTATTGCCCGCTAATGCAGGTGTTTTATATTTTGGGCCGCCTGTACAAGCATCGTTATAAGCAAATACAGAGAAATAATATGGAGTAGAAGGCGTTAATCCGGTAACATTAAATGAGGTATTACCACTGCTTTGAACAACTGTTCCCGAACCAAATGCGGAACTGCTGGCATAACTGTTGCCATCCACAGGAGTTTGTCCTAAAGTAGGAGAAGTACTGTATACCACCAGATATTTATCGGCAGACGCGGACGCAGTAAATGAACCGGAGACACTGGTGGATGTTGGTGTCAATACCAGACTGGTGGCATTCGCTGCCGGAGTGGTACAAGCCGGTAAACTTCCTGTTGTAAAGGAAATACTGAAATCATCGACGGCTAATATATCATCTGTACCAAACATATCTTTATCATTGAAACGAATCCAAAAAGTAGTGCTTGCCGGAATATTTAAACCGGATATAGTGCCTGATACATTTCTGAATATCGCATTACCATCCAAAGATCCAACGCTTGTAGAACTATCTTTAGAACGGCCCAATAACGACGCAACATTTGTCCAGCTGCCATGATGAACAGAATCAGCATCGTAGCTGTATTCAAATAACAACGTATCAAATCTGTTCAGTGTATTATTTCCCCTTCTCCATTGTTCACATTTATAAGAAACGGTAGCAGATACGATAGTAGAACCTGTATTATTAACAAATTTTGCGCCGAGATATAATGGATCTACTGACTGAGAATAAAGCAGACCAAAAGCCCTGTCGGAATTGGTGCCTGTTCCTGCTGAATAAAATCCGCCTGATTGTGCGCTTCCGGCTGTTACACGAATGGTATCCTTTGCGCTAGATGTAGGATCATCATATCTGTACCACCCTGTAGGAAATGGATTAGCAGACTGAACACCGGTAGTCGGTAAGGTGTTAAAATCCTGTGTGATAGCGGACGAAGAGGTGATGGAAATTTGTGCCAAAGCCATCTGTGTCATCACACACAACAGCGCTGCAAAAAGTGTACTGATTTTATTCATAAAAAAAGAATTTTTTAAATATTGAACAACTCAGCAAAAATACAACTAATATTCAGAATAATGGTGAATCTGAAAAGTGTATTTTAGGTGAATGTGGATAATCTGAAATACACCTTGATATAAGTCAATAAAACTATTAAAAACAAATGATATTCAATGTCTTGTTCATTATTTATTGACTCATTCCTTCAGCTTTATAAATGTTCCGACTTTTGTAACTACATCATTTTCTTTGCTGATGATATAACCTCCGTTCGGTAAATCGCTGATATTTATCTGTAATTCTTCCCCGGCCAGCCTGTCATAGCTTTCTGCCCACATCAGTTTTCCCTGTGTATTATAAATACTGAATTTTGCTTTCTTCGCTAGCGGTTCTTTACTCCATGTCAAAGTAATTTTATCGGTAGCAGGATTTGGGAATACCTGCAGTGATTTATCTGTAGTTTCTTTGTTAATGATTCCGGAAATAACAGCTGTTGTATCGTAATAAATATCCAGATAAGGGCCTTCCAGTTCCAGCGTATCGCCATTAAAGAATTTAATTATATTGTTATTCAGCACTTCCAGACGGAATTGGGTAATTCCCGTCTTATTGATAAATTTCAAAGCTTGCGGATCCAGGTCAAAGCGGAGCGCATATTCATTTCCACGCAAGCTGCCGGCGGCACAGGCAACATTGGCTAAAGACGCTGATTCAGAAAAATCACCCGCTTCCGGGCCGGACGTTCCAAATGTTCCCTGTTTTATATCCAGAGTGAAATCCTGCGGAAAAACAACTGCACCGGAATAGGTTTTGTTGACAGATTTCGTCCTCAGGAACAAACTCGCTTTCTTTATCACTTTATCATCAGGAATAGATGCTGTATTAAACGAAACAATACCTTTTGTTTTAGAAACGCCGTTATTAGCTATCTGAATTTCACCGGTACCGGTTTGTCCGCTAGAAGTTACCCAGCCGTCTTCATTGCTGCCAGCTGAATAGAAAGAGGTATCCCTGTACCGCCTCAGGTAATTATTGATATACTTACGCATGTAAAACTCCGCCAATACCGTATAACTGGCAGGCCCAAGGTGGTAGGTATCAATTCCATTAAGCCCCATAGCCTCATGCGGCGAGGGATAATTTAAATTTCCTCCCGGAAACGGAACCGACCTTGGCGGATAGGTGCCGTAGGGCGGATATCTTAAAGGTTTAATCTGGCCATAATGCCATTGCATCAAACCGTTACAGTTGAAAAAATGAAACTGCGGATTATGATAGGATTGCATGGCAGAGTCCATAAAATCCGTCATATATCTCATAAATCGATTGATTTCAAATGGAGTCGGATATCCTCTTCCCTGCCACAAATCACAATAAGGGTCCCAGGGATAATCCAGACATGGGTCATTAAAGTTCGGATAGTCATAGCACTGCCAGATAATCTGTGCTTTGGGCAATGTCGTATGGATAAAATCAAAAATGCTGTCCATAAATAATTTTGCTTCGGCCAAATTATCATCCAGTACATTTAAAGAATCACCTTTTCGTATACCGAATGCTACATCGTTTCCACCTAAAGATACCATGGCAATATCTATTGGTTTTCCAATGTCATCCTGAATAGCAGTCTGCAAAGCTTGTTTGGTGAGCGGAAACTGCCACCAGCTTTCAGCGGTCATACTAATCAGTACGGTACCGGAACTGAGGCAATAGTAATCCGGAAACCCGTACTTTGCCAAGGCAGAGTCATACGCCTGATACAAAGCAGGAAAATGTGCCCAGCTGTCTCCCACCAGCCGTATATGTGGTTCTGTTTTTTTCAGGCAGGCATTCTGAGCAGGCGCAATTCCGAAAACTAATAAAAACAAAGACGAAACGAGTAAAACTTTTTTCATGATTTTCTTATTGTTTGATACTGTTATTCACAAAACATCCGGTTTTTTATTTTTATCTGTTTATATACCGGAAACCTCATGGGTGTTAATGTTTCTTAAATTTAGAAAAATCTTTTTAAGATTAAATACAATAAACCATTTTTTTATCGTTTTCAAAAAATGAAGCAAATGAATTTTTTTTTAGCTCTAATGTCCGTTTTTCTGTTATCCGGCTATCTGCCCGTATCTGCAAACCCGATACCGATGCAGGAACTGATAAAATCTAAAAAAATTTCCTGCAGTATTCATGGCAACTCAACCAGCACCCATTATCTGGAACCGGTGGTGGCAATTTTTACCAACCTGAGTGATGAATCTGTTTCTTTTGTAATAGACAATGGTGACATGTTCATTCCATCCGATTCCGCTTATCAGAATATTGTGGCCACCCGACAGGAAACAGTGGAATTAAAACCGAAAGAAAAAAAGGCTATCAAGATAAAAGGCATGTGTACGGAACAAAGTGACATGAGCGGAAATGATAACATCAGCTATTCCTTTAAACCCTCCGGAAATGAAAATCTCAGGAAACTGGCCGCATACATAGGTGAAAATAAATACCAGACATCCGCAGCCCAATATGCGGTCTGGAGTCTGATGAATAATAATGATATCAATTCCATTTACTCGTCAGACTCAACGGAAGAAACCAATCTAAAAAAATTCATGGCATCCCTGACCGGGAAAACTTACAAGGTAAAAACAAATGATTACCGCTATAATTACTACAGTCCTCCGAGGGAAAAAGTAGGCGGAAATTTTGAATACAATTTCAGTAAGCCACAGGATGTACAGATTGCCATGTTTGATAAAAACGGGATTCTGGTCAGGGAATTATTCAACCAGAAAAAAGTTGCGCAGGGCGAGCATCAGCTAAATTTTGAATTTGATTCATCTGTCTATACCGACGATGTTTACTTTTTTAAATTAATTGCCATGAACGAGGTACTGGTTAGCCAAAAATGGGACATACAGGCCATACGTGATTCTTTCAAACAAAAAGTGCAGGAGCGCATTTCAGGTGACCATTAATTTGAAAGATATTCTGAAAATCCATGTTCATTCTTATCTTTATACGGATAAAAAATCTATTTATGAAGTATTGGTTAATGAAATCCGAACCGGATGTATTCTCTTATGATGATCTCGTAAAAAAAGGAAAAGAACACTGGGATGGTGTGCGCAATTATACGGCTCGCAATAACATGCGTGCCATGAAAAAAGGCGACAAAGCTTTATTTTATCACAGTAATATTGACAAGGCTGTCGTAGGCATCATGCAGATTGTAAAAGAAGCATATCAGGATCCCACCACCACGGAGGAACAATGGGTTTGTGTGGATGTTGCGCCCTTAGAAAAATTAAAATATCCTGTATCATTAGCTGTTATAAAAGTCAATCCAAAACTGGCAGAAATGAAAATCATCAAACAATCGCGTTTATCGGTGACGGATGTAACCAAACAAGAATTTGATGAGATTCTGCGGATGAGTAAAAAAGCATCCTGCATTTGAAATAATCAGACATCCTTGTACCTGCGCATCACGGCATAAGCAGCAACAGCAGATATGACACAGGTCACCGCCACCATTCGTATCCCAAACGGATTGTCCGGAGATTTCCCTAACAGCAATAACGACGGAAAAATCAGGCTGGTGATAGCAACGCCTATTTTCATCATAAATGTTTTCAATCCGTAATAAGACGCATTCCTGTAAACGCCCGTTTCTACGGCATTTCGCTCTGCATTGTCACCGGCCAGCGCCATCGGCAGAATACCCAGTACCGCGGTCGGATACATGTTTATTAAAATGTACATCACCATAAAAAAAGTAGTAGGCAAGGGATATAAACCAATGGTTGCCGTAAAACTGAAACTGATAATAAGACAAATAAGTGCCGATTGCATCACTTTTTTCTTGCCAAAGCGATCCACCAGCTTGTCTATAAGTGGATACATCGCCAGCGAGCATATGCCGACTGAATAAAGTATTACGGAAGTGTAGACATTATCCAGCTTCAGTAATGCCGCAACAATGTAAGGAACAGCCACGACAAATATTTTTTGAGGAAACCAGTAAATCAATTCAACTATAACAAGCACTCTGAAATTTTTATCCGCCCATACTTCCCGCATCATTCCGAACAGGCCAGTTCCGGAAGTTGCAGAGGATTTTGCAGACTGTTTTTTACCGGAGTGATCGGCTACAAAAAGCACCGGCATCATCATCAGCAGCAATGCCGTCAAAGAATATGCAAAAATGCTGTATTTGAAGATAGTTTCATTGGGCATCGTATTTTGAAACACTTTCATAATGATGTTAATAGTCTGCCCTATTCCAATTCCCAATGCATAAGCGATAGAAAGCATCATTACAATATGCAATCGCTCCTTTTCTTCTTTGGCAATTTCGTTAATCATCGCATTGTAAGGGGTTGTATAAAAACACTTCACTATAAACGCGATAATTACCATAACAGATAACCAAACAGTATTAGCTGAAGAAACACCATCAACGGGAGGAAAAAACACCATGGCCCCAACAATAGCAAACGGTATAGCGGATAGAGCAAGAAATGTCTTGCGTTTACCAAACTTAAAGGTGGAGCGATCACTAAGGCTGCCGACTATCGGTTCCATAAAAGCACTGATCATATATCCTACTGCCGATAAAAGCCCCACGATGGTAAACACCTTCAAAACAGCCCCCTGAAAGACAAAGGCTTTAAACAAAGGCTTTCCATTATCCGGCGGCAGGTAGAAAAAATAGATTAATTCCGTAAAACCAAAAACAGCCAGGCTCCATCCGGTTTGTCCCATGGCAAATGCAATTTTTCTGGATAACGGGACTTTTATCGTAGTCTGCGAGATTTCATTCATCCAACTAAGATAACAGAAAAACAAAAACTATTCTATCAAATCAGAAGTGGGTTTCGGATATGCATTATATTAGAATATTTCTACTTCTTACTACCTGTCCATTTGCCTCTTTACGCCTTGTTTCTTCAAAAGTTTAAACATTACAAGGCATTTTTCCACACATACAATTTCTTAAAACAAAAATGCTTGTGAACTGTCGTATATTTATGCCATTATAAAAAATTCAAGCCCCAGCACATGCAAAACGAATTTCAAGCCCGACACATTGGACCAAGAGAAACAGACCTTTCAGACATGCTCAACACCATTGGTGTTTCTTCTTTAGACCAACTGATTGATGAAACCATTCCAGCCAACATACGCCTGAAACATACTTTATCGATTGGCAAGCCACAAACAGAATACCAGTATTTGCAACAATTGAAAGAGAAGGCAGCCAAAAATAAAGTGCTGAAAAATTATATAGGGTTGGGCTATTATGGAAGCATCACCCCGGGCGTAATACAACGAAATATTTTTGAAAACCCGGGATGGTACACACAATACACCCCCTATCAGGCCGAAATCTCTCAGGGGAGACTGGAAGCATTGCTCAATTACCAAACGATGATTGCTGATTTTACCGGCCTGCCGATTGCCAATGCTTCATTGCTGGATGAAGGGACTGCCGTTGCGGAAGCTATGCATGTTTTTTATGAAGTAAGAAATAAATCAAAAAACAAACCACAGGCGCATAAAATATTCATTGATAAAAACACTTTTCCGCAAAGTATTGATGTAGTGAGAGGGCGTGCATTGCCACTGAATATTGATGTTGTGGTAGATGATTATAAGAACTTCACGCCTACAGAGGAATATTTTGCTATCGTATTGCAATATCCGAATGCCAGCGGAAGTATTGAAGATTACAGGGCTATTATTTCAGCCTGTGCCGCTCAGGAAATTTATTCTGTAATGGCTTGTGATATTTTAAGCCTGGCCTTACTGACTCCACCGGGAGAATTAGGCGCTGATATCGCTGTAGGCAATTCCCAGCGTTTTGGCGTACCCATGGGCTTTGGCGGGCCGCACGCTGCCTTCTTTGCCTGCAAAGAAGATTTTGTCCGGCTTATCCCCGGCCGTTTAATCGGTGTATCCGTGGACAAACACGGCAACCGAGCCCTGCGCATGGCTTTACAAACCCGTGAACAGCATATCAAAAGAGAAAAAGCGACATCCAATATCTGTACGGCACAGGCACTGTTAGCCATCATGGCGAGTATGTATGCGGTCTATCATGGAAAAGAAGGCATAAAAGCCATCGCGTTAAACGTACATCATCATACGGTAGCATTAGCAAACGAACTGAAAAAACTGGGCTTTCAGAATAAAAATACGTTTTTCTTCGACACCCTGAACATTGAGGCAAAAGGCTCGTCGGATAAAATCAAAAGCTTGTCTGTCAATGCCGGGTACAACTTCTGGCATACGCAAGATGGAACGATACAAATCACATTAGACGAAACAGCAGCACAACAGGATGTGGAAAAAATAGCATCCGTATTTGCTGCTGCCTTAGAGGCACGCTATTCATCTACATTTTTAGAACATCCTGCGTTACAACTTCCGGAACATCTGCAACGTACATCTGAATACCTGACACACTCTGTGTTCAATTCTTATCATTCTGAAACGGAAATGCTGCGTTATATTAAACGCCTGGAAGCGAAGGACTTGTCGTTAGGATTTTCCATGATTCCGCTGGGAAGCTGTACGATGAAGTTAAATGCCACTTCAGAACTGGTTCCGTTAAGCTGGCCTGAATTTGCTCACATACATCCTTTTCAACCGGTGAATCAGGTGGAAGGGTATCTGGAAATTATTCAGGAACTGGAAGAACAGTTAGCCAATATTACAGGATTTGCAGCCACTTCGCTGCAACCAAATTCCGGCGCGCAAGGTGAATACGCCGGGCTGATGGTCATCCGCGCCTATCATATTTCGAGAGGTGATCTACATCGAAATGTGGCGTTGATTCCGACCTCTGCACACGGCACCAATCCGGCCAGCGCGGCTATGGCTGGTATGGAAATTGTACTGGTAAAGACAACACCGGAAGGTAACATTGATGTAGACGATTTAAAAGCCAAAGCCGCCCAGCATGCCGATAATTTATCCTGCCTGATGGTCACCTATCCATCTACACACGGCGTATTTGAAGAAACCATCGTCGAAATCTGTGAAACGATTCATCAATACGGCGGAAAAGTGTACATGGACGGTGCGAATATGAATGCGCAGGTGGGCTTAACCTCTCCTGCTTCTATTGGCGCGGACGTGAACCATATCAACCTGCATAAAACATTTGCCATCCCGCATGGCGGCGGAGGTCCTGGTATGGGTCCCATCTGCTGTACCGAAGCGCTGGCACCTTTTTTACCTTCCAATCCATTATTTAAAAAAACCGGCGGCGAACATGCCATTCCAAGCATTTCTGCCGCACCGTTTGGGAGTGCCGCTATTTTGCTGATTTCTTATGCATACAACAAAATGCTGGGCAGTGAAGGCATCACAAATGCAACCAGATATGCGATACTGAACGCCAATTATCTGAAGGCGAAACTGGAAAAACACTATCCGATCCTATATAGCGGAAAAAACGGACGTGTGGCACATGAATTTATCATGGACATCCGGCCATTCAAGAAAGATACCGGTATTGACGCGGTAGAAATAGCAAAACGATTGATGGATTATGGCTATCACGCACCGACAGTAGCATTCCCGGTACCGGGCACATTAATGATAGAACCTACGGAAAGTGAAAGCAAAGAAGAACTGGATAAATTTTGTGATGCGCTTATTGCAATCCGCCAGGAATTGGATGATATCATGAATGGTATTACTACACCACAGGACAACCCCGTTTTAAACGCTCCTCATACTGCAAACTCAGTAATTTCTGACACCTGGGCGCATACATATACGCGAGAAAAAGCAGCCTTTCCGTTAGACTATGTAAAACAAGCTAAATTCTGGCCAAGCGTTGCGAAGATTGACAATACCTATGGAGACAGAAATTTAGTATGCACCTGTTTGCCTGTGGAATCGTATGCCAAATAACTAAATCTTCATCCATTTTTTTCTTTTTTTATAAGCTGCCTTACAGCCTTTCTGCCTTATTTCAGCTTATTTACTGTACGAAAAACAGCCTAAATTAGTCACTTTTAAAGGAAACAATAAAGATATTATTTATTGATTATCAATTATTTATAATTATTTATAGCCAAATATTAAATGTCACTGTAAAAATAATTAAGTACTTTTTGTTGTCTGTATTCGTTGCATATTTGTATCAGATAAGAAGTAAGAACGCTTATCCCTGGGAACTAAACTATTTTATAACATAAAAAACTAACTATTTTTTCTACGAAAAGTAATCTCAAAATTTATTGATTTCAATAGCTGTGAAGCTACTGTTTATAGTATAGACAAAAAAAATCGGGTTTTGCATTGCACAAAACCCGAAAGACCCTAAAGTCTAGAAACATAAAAACCCTACTCCAAAGTTAAACAATTTCTTACATTGTGCAAGAAATTGTTTGACTTTTTTTTGTTTTTTGATCACATTTTTTTTCATAAATTCGTACAAAATTCATTTTCAAACAGTTACACAAATCATTAATGAAAAAAAAAATCTCCATTCTTGTTCTGTTTTTCCTCATTTCCGGACTCATCTGCACTCTCGTATTCTATAAAACACTCTTCGCTGACAATATTAATGATGCAAAGGATGCGAATTATCATATTTTCTACATTCCCACCGGCTCTACTTATCAGGATGTACTGAAATCATTAAAAAAGCAACACATATTAAAACACCCGGAAACATTTAAGCTCATTTGCAGAAAATTTAATTACGAGTCCCATATCAGGCCGGGAAAATACAAGATAGACAACAATACCGGCAATTTATTTTTAGTGCGTAAATTAAGAGCCGGCAGCCAGGAACCTGTTCGAATCATCTTTAATAATATCCAGAATAAAGATCAGTTAGCAGCAAAAATTGCCGCGCAACTGGAAACAACTAAACAGGAATTACTGAAAGAATTCAATAATCCCCGCTTTCTTGACTCCCTGAACCTGACTGAGGAAAATTTCCCGACTATTTTTTTAGCCAATACCTACGAATTTTACTGGAATACCTCCGCGACTCAATTTATAGAGCGTATGCTGAAGGAATACCATAAATTCTGGAATGATTCAAGATTATCCAAAGCGCAGTCGCTGAGCCTCTCCCCAACAGAAATCACCATACTGGCATCCATTATCCAAAAAGAATCCAATCATTATGATGAATATCCGACCATTGCGGGGGTATATATCAACCGGCTCAACAGAGGATGGCCGCTGCAGGCAGACCCTACGGTGATGTATGCCTTGAATAAAATAGGCATCAAACGCCGGGTATATCAACAGGATTTAAAAATTGTATCCCCATATAATACCTATCTGAATAAAGGACTTCCGCCCGGCCCTATTTGCCTGCCCGAATTAAAAAGTATTGATGAAACTTTGGATGCCGAAGAACATAATTATATGTATTTTTGTGCTAAGGAAGATTTTTCCGGGTATCACGTTTTTGCTGAAACATGGGAAGAGCACAAAGCAAATGCTTCCCGTTATCAGCAAGCGCTGAACCGAAATAATATTCGTTAGATTCATGTTTGAAGAAACCATACAACTGCGCGTACGTTATCACGATTGTGACCCATTGGGAATCGTTTACCATGGCCACTATGCCAAATTTTTCGAAATCGGCAGGACGGAAGCCATGCGTAAACATGATTTCTCTTACAGTAAACTGGAAGAACTGGGTTTCGCCATGCCGGTTGTGGAAATGAATATCAAATATTTTCGCCCCGCGAGATACGATGAATTAATGGATATCAAGACCATCATCAAAGAGTGGCCTGACAAGAAAATCACGTTTATCAGCGAAATTTACAACCAGCAGGGGCAACTGCTCACCAGCAGCGACACCACTTTTGTATATGTCAAGCGGGATTCTCTGCGAAGGTGCCATATTCCTGAAATTGTACTGGAACATCTGAAACCTTTTTTTGCGGAAGAAATCAAAAAACTGAAAGAAGAAAAAAAGGCAAAAGAGAAGCCAAAAAAAATAAGCCATAAATTATAAACAGCATACTTCCGCTCATTTGTATACGGTACAATGACCAATGGAGGCTGCCAGAATATACAGAGATGTCAATTCAGGAAAAAACCGAAAAATATAAACGATTAGTTCGTTCAGAACGATTTCAGGAGCGCCTGAAAAAACTGACGATTCCGGGCTTCGAGGGCATTCCTGTTTACGATGTGGCGTTAAAGTTCAAGGAAGAAGTCAGCAACGATGATTTGTCCATTCGCGCCTCATCTATTTCCTTTTATTTTATTCTGGCTTTGTTTCCGAGTATCATCTTTTTCTTTTCGCTGATTCCATATGTGCCTATTCAGCATTTTGACATCAGTGTTATGAACGCACTGAAAGACATCCTGCCTATAGATGTCTATCACGTTTTGGAAAGCACTATAAAAGATATCGTCAGCATACAGCGCGGCGGCCTGGTATCCATCAACTTCTTTCTGGCTTTGTTTGTGGCTTCCAACGGGGTGAACTCTATGATGAAGGCTTTTGACAAAATGAACCATACTTTTAAAGAACGGACGTTTTGGGAAAAACGCTGGACAGGTATACGCATCCTCGTATTAATCAATATCCAACTGATGCTGGCCGTACTCTTAATTATTAAAGGAAAAGAACTGCTGCTGCTCACCTTAAGGCTCATGCATACCGAAGACCTGCTAACCTTTTATTTGCTGCGATTTATAAAATCCGTTATCATCGTACTGAGTTTCTTTAATATTATTGCACTGATTTATTATTTCGGCCCATCCGTCAAAAAGAAATACCGCTATTTTTCGGCAGGCGCTACTTTCGCAACCATAGTATCCATAGCCATGACGGTCATCTTTAAATTATACACCAGTTATCTGAACAACTTCAACGGCCTCTATGGTTCATTAGGTATCATGATTGTCATTATGTTGCTGATTTATCTGAATGCGCTGGTGTTGTTATTCGGATTTGAGCTGAATAACAGCATTGCCGTAAACAAGGCTCTGCGCGAAGAAACCAAGACCACCCCTTCTTTATGAGAACTATTCTAAAGGCGTTACTGAGTATATTTTTTTTCATTGCCATTGCCGTGCATGTTTACTATCTATATATAGAAACAGATAAGCAGCTGCTGTGGCACACTCTTTATTTTATAACCTACGGCGTTTGCTGGTGGCTATTATTTTCAAAAATAAAAAACAGCCTCCTGATATATGTCATCATGATGTTGTTTCCGTTCATAACGCATTTTTATTATGGCTACCAACATCTGATAAAATCCGAGATAAACGGCATGTTTTGGGTTTGCCTGCTGGTTTGTATTTTTTTACCTGTCGGAATTTGGGTGGTAAAAGAAAATATTAATCTTCAAAGCGAAGGTGTTTGATAGTAGAAGACCGGTTCATCAGTTGTTTAAGGGAATCTATACCAATCTGTAAATGCAGGTCAACGTAATTCGCCGTCACTTTCCTGTCACTTTCATCAGTTTTCACGCCTTCGGGTATCATTGGCTGGTCTGAAACCAGTAACAATGCGCCCACCGGAATCTCATTGGCAAATGCAACAGAAAAAAGTGTAGCTGTTTCCATATCAATAGCCATAGCCCGGATTTTTCTCAGGTATTCTTTAAATTCCTCGTCGTGTTCCCATACTCTTCTGTTGGTGGTATATACGGTTCCGGTCCAGTAATCCTGGTCATGCTCACGAATAGTCGTTGAAATGGCCTTTTGCAGCGCAAATGAAGGCAGCGCGGGCACTTCGGCAGGAAAATAATCATTAGAAGTACCCTCGCCTCGTATAGCCGCAATCGGCAGAATAAAATCTCCCAGTTCGTTTTTCTTTTTCAACCCGCCGCATTTACCTAAGAACAACGCTGCTTTGGGTTTTATTGCGGACAACAAATCCATCATGGTAGCGGCTAACGCACTGCCCATGCCAAAGTTGATGATGGTTATATTATTGGCAGTCGCATTAGGCATAGGCTTATCGAGTCCTACTACTTCAACATGGTTCCATTCCGCAAATAATTGTACATATTTGGAGAAATTAGTCAGCAGAATATACTCACCGAAATCTTCGAGGTTTTTTCCGGTATATCTTGGCAGCCAGTTCTGTACTATATCATCTTTCGTCTTCATCGTTCCTATTAGTACATAATATTTTTCATGGTTTTCATATCAAAATTGACGGGCAATACCACCATCTCTTTCTTTGGTATTCCATTTTCCATGGCCGGTGTCCATTTGGGCATCAGCTTGACAATACGCATCGCTTCGGCATCCAGGGGTACAAAGGAAGATTTGAGCACCCTTACATTGGTGAGCGTACCATCTTCGTTTACGGTAAAAGCCACCAGGGTTTTCCCTTCCCATTTTTGCTTCTGTGCGACTTCGGGATATTTTAAATTATTCTCTATAAACTGAACCAAAGCTTTATCTCCGCCCGGAAACAGGGCTTTAGATGTTCCTTCCGTCTGGGCTATGGAAGAGGTCATGAATCCACAGAGCAGGAGTATCACTGCGCTGATGTTGATTAGTGTTGTTTTCATCTTTCTGTATTTTAGAATAGTTTACCATTGCCTGCCAAAGCAAGGATGAACATTCAAAAGTAACTCATGCGAATGCAAATAGCATGACTACAATATGCAGAGGTGTGGATAAGTGCGGCAGACAAAAAATTATGGAAATACGCCCAATTCCATATAGGAATAGCCTATTTTATTCAATGCGTCAAGATATGCTGCGGTGCGCAAGCTAATTTTTTTATTTTCTTTCCAGATGCGGTGAATATTTTCGTATGAATTAATCATAGTGGTTTCCAGTCCGGAGCGCACCAGATCCAGTTCACTGGCGCCGTGTACGATATCCCTTTCCTCTTTAGTGATTTTTTTACCGGTGTTTCGTTCAATCATATTCATGATATCGTTGAAAGAGGACTCCTGAAACCCCCTGTCCAGCCTTCCGAAACTAACGTGCGATAAATTCTTCAGCCACTCAAAATAGGAAACCGTCACCCCGCCGGCATTGAGGTATAAATCCGGAATGATCAGTACTCCTTTCTTTATTAGAATCCGTTCTGCTTCCGGTGTAATAGGGCCATTAGCGCCCTCCCCGATTATTTTGGCTTTTATACGTTCCGCATTTTCCCCGGTAATCTGATTTTCCAGCGCCGCCGGCACCAGAATATCACATTCATGTTCCATCAATGCATTAGATTGTTTTACGAATTTCGCTTTAGGATAATTGCGAATGGTTTTGTTTTCTATCTGGTATTTTTTTAAATCCTCGACATCTATCCCTTTGGCATTATACAACCCGCCTTCAAACTCAGCAATTCCGACAATCAGCGCTCCGTTTTCCTGCATCACACGGGCGGTGTGATAACCTACATTTCCAAAGCCCTGGATGATTACGGTTTTGCCCTCAATTCCTTTTGTCAAACCCAGCTTTTTCATATCATTTTCAAAGCTGCAGGCCTGTTTCAGCCCATAAAAAACACCACGTCCGGTCGCTTCCGTCCTGCCGTGTACACCACCCTGAGATATTGGTTTTCCGGTAACACATCCCGCCGCATCTATTTGTGAGGAATTAAACTGTATATAGGTATCCACTATCCAGCTCATCTCACGTTCTCCTGTGCCGTAATCCGGTGCGGGCACATCAAGTGACGGGCCTATAAATCCCTTTTTGATCAGTTCAAACGTATAGCGGCGTGTAATTTTCTCAAGCTGCTCGTCTGTATAATTTTTGGGATTGATTTTAATGCCGCCTTTAGCGCCTCCGAACGGAACATCTACCACCGCGCATTTATACGTCATCAGAGCGGCAAGCGCCATCACTTCATCCTGATTGACCATATCGCTGTAACGGATACCGCCTTTAGTGGGTAATTTATGATGGGAGTGCTGAACTCTGTAGGCCTCAAAAACCTGTATTTCGTTGGCGATTTTTACCGGAAAATTAATCTGGTAAACGGCGTTGCATGTTTTTATCTGATTGATTAGACCTTTAGGAAATTTAGTGTAGAGGGCTGCCTGGTCAACATAGGTTTGAACGTTCTGAAAAAATTTGCTTTCTATGCTCATAATTTAGTTTTTTACTTCCTCTTCCAGTTTCTTTATCTTCCTTTCAAGATAGAAAAGAAACAGAAAAATGCCCGACAGGATAACGGCAGCCACGGCAATAACTGCGTTAATTTTTCCGTCCTGCATTAGCTTGTCTCCCGTATCCGCTGTTTGTGCATTTAACGTTTTAGAAATGATTGCGAAAAGTAAAATTAAAATTGCATATTTCTTAGACATGGTTAAAATTATTTTGTGGATTATATAAATATAATGGTTTTCAGTTATTGGTTTCAGGTTGTTTATTAAACGATATCCAGATGATGGATTTTTCTAAAAACTTTTTTTATTCTGATGATAAGGGTACAAATCCAGACGGACAGCAAAATCCATCCCAACACTGCCGGATAAAATACTATCCTCAGATTGCTGTCTAAGTCATAGCTGTTAAACCCGGGATTGCCGCCGTTTCCGGGATGTAATGAGGAATTGCTGATGCGCGGAATTACGTTGATGAGTACCATAAACATGGTGAAGGCAAAGACGGAATAAACCGCCGAAAAGCGGGCCCGTTTTTCTTCATCTTCAAAAGAACCTCTAAGTACAAAATAGGCGGCATAAATCAACAGAGCAGCAGCAGCGCCATTCAGTTTCACTTCCTGAAAAACCCACCATGCTCCCCAGGTAGCCCTTGCCCAGATAGAACCGGTGATGATGCCCAGTACACCGAATAAAAATCCGACGGTAGCAAATGATGAAGCGACTATATCATCCTGAATTCTTTGTTTACTTAAGTATAAAATGCTGTAAATCATGGAAACCAACATCATCAGCATCATACTGAACCACATCGGTACATGGAAATAAAGGTTGCGGATAGAGGACTCTAAAATATTCAATTCAGGGATCTTCCCCAGAAATCCCATCACGACGGTATAAAACAACAAAACTATACAGAGATATTTCCACCAGTTTTTCATAATCAATATCCGTTTTAATTAATCCCGCCAAATATACGGAAACAAAACGACTGAAAGCAATAACGTAATGACATCCAGCAGGGCTATCGCGCCAAGATTCATATAAATATCTTTTTCCTGAATGGCAAAATCGCTCAATCCGCTCATCTTAACAATCAACAGCAGCAGTGGTAAAATGATGGGAAACCCTAAAATCGCCAGCAAAACAAAATTCTGGGTACGCGCGGTAATGGCAGACATCAGTGTGAATAAATTGGAAAAACCAATTGAACCCAGTATGATGGTCAGCAGGAAAAGTCCTTTATCCTGAATATTTTCATTGAAGAACAACATCATCATCGCATAAATCACCAATGAAAGTATAGTTATCAGTAAAGCATTATAGATAATCTTGGATACAATAAACTCTACAGGGGAAGCCAGTGAACGCAGGTAATAAAACTGTTCGTTGACATCTTTTACAAACGACTTAGAAACAGCATTGACGGTCGTAAACAATGCGATAATCCAAAACAGGGCAATCCAGGTGGGTATGGTGATATTGCCTTCAAAAATCAGGTAAATCAAAAAAGAAGTGCCCAATACATAAATAAAAATAGTGCCCAGCGCCGTTTTTTGTCGCCACTCCAGTTGTATTTCTTTTTGAATAAGTTTCAGAATTACAGATGCCACGAAGCAAAAATACATTATTTTAGTCGTTTAACGAGCAATTGTCATGACAGTATATTCAGCGGCTAATAATCATAATCTGTTTATAAGATTTTTAATACTATCCTGTATCATTGTATTTCTGAATGCATGTTCCGGTGCAAAAAAAACATCTTCTACCACAACTATCAAACAAGAGACTACATCCAAACCTTCATCCGTCAATGTCGATGGTTTATTGTGGTTCGCTAAAAAACAAATTGGAACTCCCTATAAATATGCTTCATCCGACCCGAAAAACGGCGGGCTGGACTGTTCTGGCTTCCTGTTTTATGTATTCCACCATTTTGATATTATTGTACCCCGCTCCTCCCAGGATTATATGAATTTTGGTATCCCTGTGGAAAAGAATAAGGCACAAAAGGGCAATGTCATTCTTTTTGCCGGCTCGGATGAAAAGAGCAAAATAGCGGGACATGCTGGTATCATTACAGAAATCAAAGACGGTACTATTTTTTTTATTCACGCATCCACCTCCAAAGGAGTGATGATAAACAAATTAACGGATACTTATTATGCTAAACGTTTTTTAAAAATTGTGGATGTAATTAATTAGTCATAGAATTGTATTTTTGTATTTCTTTTAGAACATAAAGTTGTTGAATGAAAAAAATTCTAGTAGCGAACCGCGGAGAAATAGCCCTGCGTGTGATGCGTACCTGCAAACAGATGGGAATTGCTACCGTGGCTATCTATTCCGAAGCCGACAGAAATTCACCGCATGTGCGCTTTGCAGATGAAGCGATATGTGTGGGGCCCGCTGCATCCAAAGAATCTTATTTACGAATTGATACTATTATAGACGTCTGTAAGCAATTACAGGTGGAAGGTGTGCATCCCGGTTATGGATTTTTAAGTGAAAACGCAACATTTGCCAAAGCCTGTAAGGATAATGGCATCCTATTCATCGGGCCGAGTTCAGAAGCGATTGAGATCATGGGCAGCAAACTGGCCGCCAAGCAGGCTGTTTCTAAATTCGACGTCCCATTGGTACCCGGTACCGACCAGCCCATTACCGATATTGAAGAAGCTAAAGTATTGGCGCAACAAATAGGCTTTCCGATTCTAATCAAGGCGTCTGCAGGCGGCGGCGGTAAAGGCATGCGCATTGTGAACGGTATAAGCGATTTCGAAGAACAAATGAAACTGGCTGTTTCGGAAGCTACTTCTGCATTCGGCGATGGCAGTGTTTTCATCGAAAAATTTGTCACATCGCCCCGACATATTGAAATACAGGTATTGGGTGATACGCACGGAAATATTGTGTATTTGTTTGAGCGCGACTGCTCCGTGCAACGCCGCCACCAGAAAGTAGTGGAAGAAGCGCCGAGCGCTGTTTTAACGCCTGCTTTGAGAAAAAAGATGGGTGAAGCCGCCGTGCAGGTGGCAAAATCTGTGAACTACCTTGGCGCCGGCACCGTAGAATTTATCATCAACGATAAACTGGAATTTTATTTCCTGGAAATGAACACCCGTTTGCAGGTGGAACATCCGGTCACTGAAATGATTACCGGTATCGACTTGGTAAAAGAACAGATTCATATTGCAGAAGGGAAGCCTATCTCTTTCTCACAAGACGAACTGCGCATCAACGGCCACGCCATCGAACTGCGGGTATATGCTGAAGACCCGTCCAATAACTTCCTGCCGGACATCGGCAAACTGGAAGTGTATGAGACACCCAAAGGTGAAGGCGTACGGGTAGACGACGGATTTGATGAAGGTATGGATATTCCGATCTACTATGACCCGATGATTGCCAAGCTGATTGCACATGGCATCAACCGCGCAGATGCCATCGATAAGCTGAAAAGAGCCATTGAGGATTACAAAATAAAAGGCGTAAAGACCACCTTGCCGTTCGGTACATTTGTACTGAATCACGCTGCATTTACCACCGGAAACTTCGATACCAAATTTGTCGACAATTATTTTCATCCCAACGAAATCCAAGAAGAAGAAGTCTGCTTAGCTGCTTTTATCGCCGCCAAATTATTCGACGAAAAAGATCACGCTTTTGAAGTGAAAGAGACGGGGAATTTTAATAGTTCGTCGGAGTGGAGAAAGAGCAGAGTGGAGTAAATACAAAAATAATATTACAGAAATAAAAAAGCGAAGCATAAGCTTCGCTTTTTTTTGCAGAGAGAGAGGGTGGTGAACCATCACTCTATGCGTCTATCTTTCAATCACTTATGTCCTTTTCTATTTTGAGGTAACCGAATAGTAATCCTCTTTTATACTACTCTTTTACGCTATACAAATATACGAAATTAGTTTCGTAATAGTTGCCTAACTGTTGAAGAATCTAAACCCAAATAGGTGCAAAATTCATCAATAGTTACAAGCTGGTGGTCTTGCTTACTAAACCGGGTTTTAATCTTTTTAATGATTTCTCTCCCCCATCTTTCGCTTTTACCTGTCACCACCTGAACATCTTTTGGATAAATACAAATTCTTTCCATAACGCAATTACATTTTTATTTTTTGTTCTTACAATACTATATACAAATATACAAAATAAAATAGTAGGAATAAATGGAATAGTATGGAAATATCGGCAGGAATGGAATACATCGGAAGCCCATATTTCACAAGTGTTTCAACTGTGTTTATATTTGACACATGGTTCGAGTTTATAGGATATTATTGATTATTATTTCATTGACTATTTGCCTGAAATTATTTGCAAATGATAGTGCAAGAGTTGTACGTGTGAAGGATGGCGATACCTATATTCTCAGAAAAGGAAATATAGATTTTACTGTACGTCTTAAAAATGTTGATTCACCTGAATTAAAACAACCTTATGGATATTTATCATTCGTTAATACAAACAAATTATTATCTGGCAGGATGGTTTCTTATGACAGTACCGGGAAAGATTTGTATGGTAGAGTTCTTGTTGATATTTGGATTAATAATCAACGACTGGACAGTACGCTGATTCGTAACGGATGGGCTTGGCACTATCAAACATACAGTAAAGATTCATTATTAAAATCTATGATGGTCTTAGCTATAAACGAAAAAAAAGGACTTTGGAAGTGTGGTATAGCTGGTGTATGCCCTCCTTCCTTTTGGAGATCGTATAATTTAAAAGACAGAAATAAATACTGTAATACTTGTAAATAGATTTTTAACTATTAAAATTAATTAAGATGGCACGTCAAAAAGGTGTAATGAAGTATGTAGGAACGATTGGCGACATACGTCACTTTAAAATCAAAGGTCAATCAGGATATTTTGCAGGGATGATTGGAGGTCCTACCGATGAACAGGTGAAAACTGCCAAAGAATTTGAACGTACCCGTGAGAATATGAATGAGTTCGGTGGCTGCGCAAAAGCAGGAAAATCCGTTCGTGTTGCATTGTCAGAGGTGCTAAACGGCATGACTGACCCTCAATGTACAGGGCGTTTGACTTCTATCATGAAGAAAATCAACCTGGAAGATGGTACGGAAGCGAGAGGTGTTCGTAAGGTAGAAATTAGTTCACAACGTACTTACTTGTATGGATTTGGATTTGATAAAAACATTTCCTTCCCGAGTATCGTTTATGCTCCCTACTCACTTACGAGTTCTGTGGACAGGCTGACAAGTACATTGACTGTTTTACCAGTAAACCCGACAAATGCTTTAAATGCACCTATCGGGGCTACTCATTTCCGTTTTATCAATGCTATTGGTGTAGTATCAGATTTTGCTTATAATGATACTACGGGTACTTATGAGCCCACCAATCCCGATTTGAACGAATTGAGTGCTTCAGCTTATGGGGCTTACTCTCCACTAAACGCAGCTTATGCGGGTGAAACAATTGAAGCATCTTTGCCAGCAGGTACAGTGATGACTTCGGATATTTCCGTCATAAACTGTATTGGAATCGAGTTTTATCAGGAAGTGAACGGAAACTATTACAAGTTTTCTTCTGGTAACTGTTTGGTCATTGATAACGTTTACTAAGATGATAGTTTCAACTGCAATTTTCCGAAGAGCCAAACGGGATGGTCGTAATCCATCCACCGGTGCAAGGTCTATGAACTTTGAAGAGCGTAGAAAACTTGCTGAGGAACGTAGAAGGAAGTTAAAAGATGAAAAAATGGGTGAATAAAGTTAGTTGCCTGAGACGTGCAAAACGTCAAGGTCGAAACCCTTCTACGGGTACATAGTTAGTTTTGTGAAGTATGGTTTTGAATCCTGCATGAAAGTGCAGGATTTTTTTATTTTAAGTCATATTAATATATATAGACGAAATAAGGTGCAAATATGTATGACTTATGTACGGCTTAAATATACCTTACCTATCCTTAAAGAAAGGACCTTTTATAAAAAATGGCTCTCCTGGCTTGCCTGATAAGTTGCAGGTTCTTTTCGTATAGGTTTTCTAATTCCTCGAACTTCTTTGCCTGTTGGATGGCAGCTTGGAAATCTACTTTATTTTGATTGGATTTAAGTAGGGATTTTGATAGGCACTCTCTTATATCATCTATTATGATAAATTGGATTACAGAGCCTTTGAGGTAATAATGAAAGGCTTTTGAATACCATAGAGCAAAGCAAAGCCAGTACAACTGCTCTTTCTCCTCTTCGCTTCCGGCAATACATACGAAACAATTCGGGCAAGATGATTTCATCGGCTTTCCACTATTCATTCCTTTGTTCAGGATGAAGAAATAATGACCTTCGTAGTTGAAGTTTTTGTTAAATGTTTTGAGTTGTACGGTACGCATAGTATGAGCATTAATTTTTGTGCTCGCTGCGCTTCGCGCATCACCCATAAACCCAAAAGAAAACAAGAAAAAAAACGACAAAAAAAAGAAAAAAGAAAGCCTTTTTTCTGGGGGCGCGGCATGGGCTGTCAAGGTTTTTTGGAAAAAAATACTACCTCACAGACACTGTTGAGTTTATAAAAAAAATGGTTAATGAGGTGGAGATTTTTTTTCAAAAATGCATTTTAACCTTGCAGACCATGAGCGTTGGCTTTAGTAAGCCCCCTACCTTTGCTTTCTTTTTTATTTTTTGGATTTATCGGGTGTTGATTTTCCAAAAAAACACTTTAGTGGAATTTAGCAGAATGATTGGGAAATAACGAAACAGGCAAGGGTGCGTAGCACTCTTGCTTTTCATACTGAGGTGGCTGATGGAATGAAGATGCAATGGAGTGAAAGGGTCGTGAGGTAGTAACGCCTGAAACGGAATGCATCGGAATGGAAGAAGCGACCGCAAGTAGATATGGGTTCCTTTAGCTGAATGTTGGATAATAGCAGGATGGGGCAAGTGTGTGACTGAATGGAATGAGCAAAAATGCTTGGCTGCTTGGAGTGAGTTGAGCAGATGCATTGCAGCGTTGGCATTATTTTGTAAATTTTTCACACAAAATAATATTCATGGGATGCATCTGCCAACACACGGAAAGCATTGTATGGCTTTGTGAAATGAAATGAAGGAATACGCTTGCTTTTGGTGCTGAGGTGGCTGATGGAATGTAGCTTTAGCGGAATGGAAGAAGCGACCGCAAGGCACGCAAGAATGTAGGCGACCATCATTTACAGAATGATGGCTATGGCGAGGCTACTTAACATAGTGTGCTTATGGGACTGACATCGTTTAGCATGTTAATGAGCGTGGCATGGCAGTACCATAAGAGCACATTATGTTTAAGTATGCTTCAGACCATTTTTATTGGCGTGATTTTTTGTTTGTAGAATAGCATGGCGCTTTGCTTTGTTCAATTAATTAAACAATGCTACTAAATGCAGCAAGATTCTTCACTGCGTTCAGAATGACAACAGGAGAGCAATGTGCCATATTGGGTAGGTACAAAAAGCATGACAATAAAAATAGGCTGCGAGCCATAGATGCAGTATAGAATGGCTTTAGCGTGGCATACTGCATAAGCCTACATTAAAGCAGGTTGGTTATATTATAAATTACTATCGACAAATAATACGAAGTTGCATAATTTTAAATAAAAAATGGCACGGATTAAAGAAAGAAAGAAAATCTTACATCAAGCGGGGACAAAGGAGTATTTAATATGCCTTTCTTCCGCACCGGGATGGTGTAAGATATTGATTGACAATAGCAGCAACCCTTATAATGACTTTTTGCAGTTTCTATTGAATAATCAGTTCTTCATGGGTACTAATAACAAGGTACACATTAAGGATATTGCTGCTAAATATGGGGTGGAAAGCAGTAAGATTAGTAAATGGCTGGCAACAATTTATGAAGACATTAATCAGTTGAATTTTGATAGACCTGAATTATTCAAAACGGATGGGATATGTAAGTGTCCCTAAAAATCAGACAGTTTAAAACTGGAGTAAAACTCTTAAATTT
>CAZBED010000015.1:0-54986 GCA_964490845.1 uncultured Chitinophagales bacterium
ACTAAAAAACAGCAGACGCTATCCGCTTTATTTTAAGTAGTTGCGCAACAGCTACGTATGTTACCTGCTGGGCTATTTTTTGTTCCTTGCTCTGTTGTCATAAGTTAAGCTCTAATTTAATTAAATGCTATTTAGTTGTTGTTTGTACATTTCTATTAATTCACTTTTTTTCTTTGCTGCTGTCTTTGAGGTCGAATGAACTGTCACAACTTCAACTTGTCGCTCACCATATTTCAAGTTTCCAGTCTTTGGGTTTTTCCCCTTTAATTTTTTGAACTCTACAGAGTTTAGTTTGCAGTAGCTTCTTAACCATCCTTCAACACTATTTTGTCCGCTGCTACTTGTCAGAATTAGCTTGTTAATAGTTGGATTCTCATCAAGTATTTGAAAAATATTCATGAATTCTATTGGTAAAATACTCTGGTCTAATGAACTGTTAGAATGTCGAACAACTTTATAGCCCATGTCTGTAATGCCAAGATTAAGTTTGGCTAAAATTGATTTACGATTTTGAATAGCGTCTTTATGTTCGTTGTCCAACAGTTGAATATTTGCAATAGCAGCCAAAACTTCCCAAAATGGATTATCCTTGTTAGGGTAAAAGAATTGGAAGCTCCGTCTTTGAATAGCTGTCGGGAATGTACCAATAATAAGTTGTGTAGCTTTTGGAGGAATGAAATTGTCCCATTCAAGTTTCTCTTCTACTATGTCGCATTTTGTTTTATAGCCCATCTATATCTTTTTTGTCTTTTTCAGTTTTAATATTTTTCTTGACTTTATCTTTTTTCTTTTTAGCTGTAAAAGGTATTTTGTATTTCTCTAAATAAACAAAAAGTTCTCCTGATTCAATAACATCAAAAACTTTTGCTTTAGCAATCTCTAATGATTCATACTTTTTCTTACTTGACTGTCCATGAATCGTAATGAAAAATGAATTGTCTTTGGGAGTAATTTCAACCTTGAAAGAACCTTGACTAATGGTATGTTTATTTTCATTAGAATTCCAACGCTTTGAGTTAATGAATCTCTGTTTTCGTGATTTGAAACTTGTTTGTGATTCAAGCATGTTTGAAGCAAGGTTTGTATCTGTCAGCTTGTCACAGCAGAACGTCCCAACTTCCATTGCTCCCCAGTTTTCATGTTGTATCAAAAATGAGTGTCGAATTGTTGCTCCACAATTTTCACAAGTTCCGTTTAAGTCACCCAAATCTTCTTGTCCGATAAATTCCCAACCAATTTGTGGTCTTGTTATGCCATGTTTAGACGAGTGGCATCCTCTGCACAAAGTTTCACACTCATTTAATGGATACTCCCAAGGAAGACGTCCTTTGATATAGTTTTTATGGTGAACTTGTAACACCACTTCTTTATGGTTACGACCACACTCTCTGCACTTGAAACCGTCAAGTTCAATTAACTCGTCTCTGAATTTTTTCCATTCGCTTTTAGTGTAAAGTGACATTGTCAGTTGTCGTTATTTATTTATACAATTCTTTCAAGTTAAAGTCAGCTGTTTGAATTTTAGGTGTCGCTCAAGCCTTGCAGGTAACTTCTTTATATCCGCATCAAAGTTTCGCATATACAACCATCACTAGGTTGACTTTGCGAAACTATTTACGTATTGTTAAATATACAAAAGAAATAACTAATGAGGTAACTATTGGTTTCTTGCCCAAAAACCGGCAAAGACAGTTCTTTCATCAACTCATCATCTAATTATTCCTATCTTTACACCCACTTTCAGCGCTAAATCTGCTGCAGTCAACGTATGAAAAAAACACTCGAACTCACGCTTCAGCCGGAATTAGCGTATGATGAACAGCACCTTTATCAGCATATCCGGAAACTCCTCCTCCTTCAAGATGCCAATTCCATTCAGGTTCGTTTATTAAAACGCAGTATTGACGCACGTTCCAGAAACATTAAAGTTAATCTGCAAACCGAAGTATATATAGATGAATTACCCGAACCCCTGCTGCAATACCAAAATGACTACAAAGACGTTTCTAAAGCGAAACAAGCCATTATCGTCGGAGCAGGCCCGGCCGGTTTGTTTGCGGCTTTGCGTTTAATAGAACTTGGCATCAAACCTGTAATCATAGAGCGCGGAAAAGACGTACAGGAACGCCGCAGAGATCTGGCGAATATAAACAAAAAAAATATCGTCAACGAAAATTCCAATTACTGTTTTGGCGAAGGCGGCGCAGGTACCTACAGTGACGGTAAGTTGTACACCCGTTCCAAAAAGCGCGGTGATATCCGCCGTATTCTGGAAATCATGGTGGCACATGGCGCTGCAGAAGATATCTTATTTGAAGCACATCCGCACATCGGCACGAATAAACTACCGAAACTTATTCAGAAAATACGACAGACCATATTAAACTTCGGAGGCGAAATCCATTTCAACACTAAAGTAATGGATTTTATTATTCAAAAAAATGAAGTAAAAGGTGTTGTGGTGGAGCAGACTGACACCCCCCTTAATCCCCTCTCAAGAGGGGAGGCTGTACTGCAAAGCTACCCTTCAGGGGCTGGGGGTTTCAACGGCATCGGCGTTATCCTCGCCAGCGGCCATTCCGCGCGCGATATTTTTGAATTACTGCATCGCAAAAATATCCTTATCGAAGCCAAGCCGTTTGCGCTGGGTGTGCGCATCGAACACCGGCAGTCACTAATTGACTCGATACAGTATAAATGTACCGACAGGGGAATCTATCTTCCGGCGGCTTCGTATAGCCTTGTAGAGCATGTAAAAACGGGCACACAACAAAAAGGAGTTTTTTCATTTTGTATGTGTCCCGGCGGATTTATTGTACCATCCGCCACACAGCAAGAGGAAATAGTAGTCAATGGCATGTCACCATCCAAACGGGATTCTCCTTTTTCCAATTCAGGTATGGTGGTGGCTGTAGATGAAACCGACTGGAAAAATTTCAAACAATTTGGTCCTTTGGCGGCTATGGAATTTCAGAAAAGTGTGGAACAAAAAGCCTGGAATATTGCAGGTAAAACACAAGTTGCACCTGCACAACGGATGCAGGATTTTGTTCACAAAAAAGTTTCCACTTCTTTATTGGAAACTTCCTATCAGCCGGGACTGATGAGTACGGAAATGCGTGATTTTTTACCCATGGAAATTGCTTTCTGCCTGCAGGAAGGATTTAAACGTTTCGGGAATAAAATGCCGGGATACCTCACCAACGAGGCACAAATCATAGGAGTGGAAAGCAGGACGTCTTCGCCCGTAAAAATTCCGAGAGACCGGGAAACATTTGAGCATGTACGTACAAAACGCTTATTCCCCTGTGCGGAAGGCGCCGGCTATGCGGGCGGCATCATGAGCGCCGCAATGGACGGTGAACGATGTGCGGAAAAACTGGTGGAGTTGTACAGATAATTTTAAGCTTACAAATGTATCACCTCTCCGTACGCTGCGGCAGCAGCTTCCATAATAGCCTCGCTCATGGTCGGATGCGGGTGCACCGATTTTAAGAGTTGCATGCCGGTTGTTTCCAGTTTTCTCGCTACAATGATTTCCGCAATCAGCTCTGTGACGTTTTCGCCTATGAAATGCGCACCCAACACTTCGCCATATTTTTTATCTAAAATCAGTTTTATGAAACCATCCGTTTTTCCGGCAGCTTTGGCTTTTCCGCTCGCGGAAAACGGAAATTTACCCACTAAAATATCCAGACCTTTTTCTTTTGCTTTTTGTTCTGTAATTCCCACACTCGCCACCTCCGGGGAACAATAGGTACAGGCAGGAATATTGTCATAATCGAGCGGCTGCGGTGTATGTCCGGCCATATGTTCGGCTGCAATAATCCCTTCCGCACTCGCCACATGCGCCAGCGCCTGACCCTTCACAATATCGCCAATGGCATACACGCCTTCAGCATTTGTCTGGTAAAAGGCATTTACCTTCACTTTATCATTTTCCGTTTCTATGCCGCATAAGTCGAGCCCGATATTTTCGATATTGGCAGTAACCCCCGCCGCACTCAGCACTATTTCCGTTTCCAAAATCTGTTCTCCTTTAGGAGTATTCACCAGCAGCTGTACCTTATCCTGTTCCACTTTGGAACTCAGCACTTTGGAAGAAGTCAGGATGGTCATTCCTTTCTTGGTGTATAATTTTTCCAATGTTCTGCCCACCTCCTTATCTTCATTGGGTAAAACCGAATCAAAAAATTCAATCAGGGTGACGCTGGTGCCCATTGTCTGATAGAAATAAGCAAACTCTACCCCTATTGCACCAGCACCTACGATAACCATGGATTTGGGTTGATTTTCCAGTACCATTGCCTTACGGTAATCAATAATTTTCTTTCCATCGACAGGCAGCGAGAACAATTGCCTTGCTCTTCCGCCGGTAGCAAGCAGTACAAAACCGGATTTGTAGATTTTTATCCCTCCTTCTTGAAGTGTCACCTCCACTCTTCTACCCGGCAGCACCTTTCCATACCCGTATATGACATCGATATTATTTTTTTTCATCAGAAACTGAACCCCTTTGCTCATGCTTTCTGCCACAGTCCTGCTGCGTTGAATCACTTTTGTAAAATCAGCCTTATTATCAGTTGCTTCTATTCCATATTCTTTTGCGTGATTCAGATAGTCAAACACCTGCGCGGATTTCAGCAGGGCTTTTGTAGGAATACAGCCCCAGTTGAGACATATCCCGCCGAGGCTCTCTTTTTCAATGATGGCTACTTTCAAACCTAGCTGGGAAGCTCGAATTGCCGCCACATAACCGCCCGGCCCGGAACCTATCACAATTAAATCGTAGTTGTTCATGCAATTAATTTGAGAAATCGATAATTTGATAATACTCGAATGACTATCTTTACGTTATTACTTTTTACTCCTGTAAAATTACACATTAGATTCATGGAAATAAAAGATAAAATAAAAAACCTGGCTATATCCGGTTTTGATGAGTGGGTAGCAATCCGCAGACACCTGCATACTCATCCAGAACTAAGTTTTGAAGAAGAGCAGACTGCTGCATTCATTTCAGACACATTAACCCAATACGGTATTGAACACCATAACAATATAGGCGGACATGGCATCGTTGCACTGATAAAAGGCAATCACCCTCATAAAAAGACCATCGCTCTCCGGGCGGATATGGATGCACTTCCGATAGAAGAAAAAAATTCCTGCGACTATATTTCACAAAATCCGGGTGTAATGCATGCCTGCGGACACGACGTGCATACTACCTGCCTGCTGGGTGCCGCTAAAATTTTAAACACACTAAAAGATTCTTTTGAAGGGACCGTCAAATTAATATTCCAGCCTGCTGAAGAGAAACTGCCGGGCGGCGCATCTATTATGATAAAAGACGGCGTATTAGATAACCCGAAAGTAGAAACTATTTTCGGGCAACATGTCCTGCCACAACTGGAAACCGGAAAAGTCGCGTTCAAAAGCGGTATTGCCATGGCCAGCTGTGATGAGATTTATATCAATGTGCGGGGAAAAGGCGGGCATGGAGCAGTGCCGCATCTTGCTATCGACCCTGTACTGATTGCCTCACACATGGTCATCGCATTGCAAAGCGTGGTAAGCCGGAATGCCAATCCGACATTGCCAAGTGTGTTATCCATCGGTAAATTTATCGCGAATGGCGCGACAAATATCATACCGGATGAAGTGCGGCTGGAAGGCACTTTCCGCACCTTTGACGAAACATGGAGAGCCGAAGCAAAAGAAAAAATTATTGCCATCTGCAAACATACTGCTGAAAGTTTCGGCGGCACCTGTGATATCATCATTGAACACGGTTATCCTTTCCTAAAAAATGACGAGGTGACTACGCAACGTTCTTTTGAACTGGCAAAAGAATACCTGGGGAGTGAAAATGTGGAAGAAATGCCGGCGAGGATGACCGCAGAAGATTTCAGCTATTACTCACAGGTGGTACCTTCCTGTTTTTACCGCTTAGGCACCGGAAATATGGCCAAAGGCATCACTTCACCGATTCATACACCAACATTTGATGTAGATGAAGATTGTTTAAAAGTAGGAGCGGGACTGATGGCCTGGTTAGCCGTAAATTCGTTAAAATAAAAAAAGTGCCCGGAACAGGACTCGAACCTGCATGCCTTTTACAGCGCCAGAACCTGAATCTGGTAAGTCTACCAATTTCTCCACCCGGGCATAAAGAACTTAAGTGCTTCTTTTGCTTTCACAAACACTTTATTTGTAAAAGTGGTGCAAATATAGACAAGAGTACAGACATTCTGTATTTTTTTTACACTAAAATAAAAAAGAGGGCATTTTGTTATTGCCCTCCCTGATTTATTGAAATAACTACTTTGTCAGATAAACAGCATGTGTGTTCCTATTCCGCTTCCCTGTTTGTAGAAATCCCCTACAGTAATAACACCGTCAATATCGTCGTACATGTCTTCTTTCTTATAATGGAACATGTCCATCGCCAGTTTGCAGGCCCACAGTTTAACGCCGGAAGCCTTCAAAATTTCTAAAAACTCATGTACATCGGGCATATCAATTTTTTCCATTTCCTTTTTCATCATGGATGTGGCTAATGCCTCCATTCCTGGCAAACCACCTAACAAGGTGGGCATGTGCATTGCAGGGTTTCCAACGGTGGCAATATGCAAATGCTCCAGTTTTTCTTTATGAATCGCTTCCAGTCCGAAAAAAGTAAAGAACATTTCTGCTTCGATACCTTCCATACGGGCGCCATTGGCCAACACGAATGCCGCATATACGTTTTCTAAAGTGGCTTTGGAAAGAATGATCATCATCTTTCTGATTTCTCCATTGTATTCGCTCATGATTGTATTTTTTAAAGTTTGAATAATTAAATGCAGCTGGCAGGTTTCGGGATGCCCGCAATTTTTGAAGAAGTCTTTAACGGCGCCATCGGGAACAACTGATAAAACTCCTTGATGTCCACTACGCCGCTCTTTCCGATTTTGCGGATACTCAGCGGAGAATCGTTTTTAAATTCGGTTTGTAAGTAATTGATTACTTCCCAATGCCTGGGCGTCATCTCGAGATTGGCTTCTTTTGCCAAGCCCTCACCGATTTCCCTGTCCCATTGTTTAAAGTCAGTCATGAATCCTTCTTCATTAACCGAGATGGTTTTTCCTGCAATTGTCTTTTCCATTTTGTATAAAATTATTTAGTGATTAATCATAATGTTTGCCTGCTTCTTTCATTTCTGCGGATACAAACGGTATATGTGTTCCTTTCAGCAGCATATTCCAGTATACCCAGCGGAATGCCAGTTTACCCATATGGTTCATACGGCTTTCCTTCAATAAACGCAGCGGCCCGACTCCGGGAAACGGAAATGTGCCTTCCACCGGCTCGTGGGTATAGTTGAAATCAATCAGCAAAGCCTTGCCGTTTCCTGTTTCAATAAAGCAGTTGGCATGTCCGTCAAACGTATCATTTAACGGTTCGCCGTTGATATAATGCATGATATTATCGGTCAGTATCTCCGCTTCAAAGTGAGCCACCGATCCGGCTTTGGAGGCAGGAATGTTGGACGCATCGCCTATTACAAAGATATTGGGTTTTACCTTTGACTGCAGCGTGGCTTTGTCAGTGGGCACATAATTCAACTCATCACCAAAACCGGAGCGTTCCATGATAGCATCCCCTTTGTTTGTAGGCACCGTAACCAACAAATCAAAAGGAATAGTACGTCCGCCATAATCGACAATGGTTTTATTTTCATTATCGACATGCTCGATAGCAAAATCACTTTCAATTTTTATATTTTTATCCACCAGTAAATGTTCCAGTGTTTCCGTGGCTTTGGGCTTGGTAAACGCACCACTCAGTGGTGTGACGAAGGTAATCTCTACCTTATTGCGCATTTCCTTATGCCTGAAAAAAGAATCTGCTAAAAAGGTAAACTCCAGCGGAGCAACCGGGCATTTAATCGGCATCTCGGTGATATGTACCAGCAATTTTCCGCCTTCCCATTCCCTGAGTTTGTTGCGCAATGCCAGCGCGCCTTCAAACGTGTAAAAATCAAAAACGGATTTGTGCCACTCACTGCCCTTCATACCTTCGATTTCTTCCGGAGCAATCTTGGCACCTGTCGCGATGATTAAGATATCATACTGAATGGAACTGCCGTCTGCAAGTAACACGCTATTTTCATCCGGAATGATTTTGTCAATGGACTTGGTAATCAGCAACACCCCTTCCGGTATGAAATCTTTGATGGGTTTGATAATATCATCCGGCGTGTACATATCAAAAGGCAGAAACAGATACCCCGGCTGGTAGTGGTGTTCTTCCCGCTCATCAATGATGGCAATCTCCCAATCCTCTTTTTTCACATGGTGTTTCAGGTGGTTAGCCATCATCGTTCCTGCTGTTCCCGCACCCAAAATGATAATTTTTTTCATGAAGTAGTTTGTATTTGAAGTTACGAAATAATTGTACATAAAGATACCATTCTACGATGAATGGAAAAGTTACTTATGTTACATAATTAAATGATATTTATCAGGTAAAGTGTTAGTCTGTAACCAATGTTGAATTTCCAAAAAAGGAAATCAGTTGGTGTATGATTAAGGTACTAACACACTAATTAAGGGATAAGATGAAATATTAAGCCTTTTCTTGTGAAAAAGGCTTAACAATATGGTTTGTATGTGCCCACGACTGGATTCGAACCAGCACGCCGTTGCCAGCACCACCCCCTCAAGATGGCAAGTCTACCAATTTCTCCACGTGGGCAAAAACATCAGAGAGGATGCAAAGATAATTTTTTGTTCGGATAATTTTGCCGAACATGAAAAACTTCCTGCAAATCATCATTCTTTATTTTTCATAAAAATAGCCCGGATAGAAATCCGGGCTCTGAAAGTATGCAAGTAGTTAAAAAAATAAGTCTGTTAGAATACATACATGGTCGCTAAGCCCAATGTATGCTGAAATTTACTGCCTTCGCCTTTTCTGTTCAGGAACACTTTTTCCGTTGCAAAGTCCAGTCTGTATTCCGGCACCAATCTCAATCCGCCGTAGATATTAATCTGGGAAGTGAGTGTAAAGTCCACAAAATGTTTGGCCGGGCCCGCCACGTAAGGTGCCACAAAATCCGGATTAAATAAATAACCCACTCTGGCGCCTATGCTTGCTCTTTCATTGATATCATATTGTCCGTACAAATAAGCAACCGCATATTTAAGCCTGGAGATAGGTCCGCCTTTTACTTCTCTGTATCGGAATTGGTGGAATGCCACATTCACACCTAATTTTCCTTTCTTTTGTTTACCTAATTTGATAGAACCTGTTAAATCGTAGGAGTGTTTGTAATTTTTATATACGGGCGCCTCTGTCGAGTCATTGATAGCATAATTTTTAGGCTCATTTCCGCCGATAAAGTTGACATACACACCACCGTTATCACCGGTATAACCTACCTGAGCGCCTACGTACTTGTTTCTGTCTTTATCTGTTTTATTGTCGGTATCATTAAAGAACCCTACCAGAAAATTCCATTTTTTTACCGTAAAATTGGTTTTGAAACCGGTATGGTAGAACGGACCATTCTGGAATGCCAAAGAGGTGGAATAGTTGAAGTTGTTTTGCGGCTCAATCAGCTCATATCCAAAAAAGGTGCTGAAGTTACCCAGCGTAAACTCCACCCAAGGTGCCGGCGCATAGGTCACATACAACTGTTTAATGGCTAAAATCGTATTGGCGTATAAGGTATTGTTAGCTGCTTCCGCTCTTGGACCAAAGCCCAGGTCAGCACAAAAACCCACTTTTTTGATTTTCTTTTTCATGATCAGGTTTATCATTCCCAGCTCAAATGAATTCGCTTTCGTGTAAAATGCGCGGTTTGCCACCGCATTGGTCACCTTACCGTTAAAGTTGGTTTGCACATACACATCTACCGAACCTGAAATTTCAAAAGGAAGTTTGGCCTTAAACTCTTCTACCTTTTCTTCATACGTTTTTTTGACTTCGCTGGAGTCATCACCTTCCCTTGTCTTTTTAAAACCCTTCAACCCTAAGGAGGAAGAGGCCTCTAAAAATGATACGGAGGCGATAACCACCCAAAATGTTAACATAATTCTTCTCATAGCACCTATTTTAAAAAGTTAATAATTATTATTTTGCAAGTATAAACTTAGATTTTGAATAATTTTACTTAAAATTTTTATTTAATTTTTAGTTAAAGTTGTCTTTTTAGTAATTTTACTCAAAATAGTTTAGATATTTATTTTTATAATGTTTTATATTCAAAATCTCGATTCAAATGTATAAATGAATTGTTAAGTCAAAAATCAATGTTTAAGATTTTCTTAAACGACCGTATATCAACTTAGAAAAAGTTTCTTACTAATATTATAATTCAGTCTGAAATGCATATTACAGTATTCAAAAAGGACTGTCTCAATCTAAAATCTGATTATATACATGAATGTTACGAATGAACATCCGGGCTTGTATCATCCATCTTTTGAAAAAGATGCTTGTGGAATTGGCTTTGTTGCACATATGAAAGGTGAAAAATCACATCGTATCATTCAGGATGCTTTAACCATGCTGGAAAACATGGAGCATCGGGGTGCCTGCGGCTGTGAAGAAAACACCGGCGACGGAGCCGGCATATTAATGCAGATTCCACATGAATACTACAGGAAGGAAGCGGCCAAAACAGGGATTTCCCTCCCTGATTCCGGAAAATACGGCACGGGGTTCATCTTTTTCCCTCAGGATGAGGATAAGCGGGAAGACTGTAAGAAGTTTATCGCCCAGACGGCAAAACGATTAAATTTTACCGTATTAGGCTACCGAAAAATAAATACCAATAACGAACCAGTTGGACCGACGGCCAAATCTGCCGAACCTTGTGTGGAGCAGCTTTTCATCAAACCGGAATTTGAATACAAAGAAGATATTGAACTGGAAAGAAAACTGTATGTACTGAGAGCCCATACAGTCAGAGAGATTAATATTATACTTGGTGGAAAAGATTCTTTCTATTACACCAACCTTTCCTGTCATACGGTCATCTACAAAGGCCAGCTGACTACCCATCAGGTACGGCAATATTATCCGGAACTGAATGATGAAAGTGTGGAATCGGCGCTGGCATTGGTACATTCCCGTTTTTCTACCAATACCTTTCCGAAATGGCGACTGGCACAGCCATTTCGTTATATAGCACACAACGGTGAAATCAACACTTTGCAGGGCAATCTGAACTGGATGCGTACCCGGGAACATCTGCTGGAATGCGATGTCTTTACCAAAGAAGAGATTGAAATGTTCATGCCTATTTGCTACCGAGATCAGTCGGACTCCGCCTCATTGGATAATGTCGTTGAGTTGTTATACCTGGCCGGACGCTCACTGCCGCATGCCATCATGATGCTGATACCGGAAGCGTGGCAGGATAATGACCAGATGGAAGACTGGAAAAAAGCATTTTACGAATATCATGACTGTTTAATGGAGCCCTGGGATGGCCCGGCGTCCATTTGTTTTACAGACGGCAAGATGGTGGGCGCAACCTTGGACAGAAATGGGCTGCGTCCTTCGCGTTATGTAGTGTATAACGATGGCAGAGTAGTAATGTCATCCGAAGCGGGCGCCTTACCGACAGAAGAAGAAAAAGTAATTCAGAAAGGCCGCCTGCAGCCCGGAAAGATGTTTATCATCAACATGGAAGAAGGCAGGATTATTTCTGATGATGAACTGAAAAAAAATATCTGCACCCAGCATCCGTACCGCGAATGGCTGAATAAACATAAAATCACCTTTTCAGACTTACCGAAATCTGCCATTTCCGAAGAACGATTGACGCGCAGGGAATTACTGCAGCAGCAACTTGCATTTGGCTATACCTCTGAAGATGTCCGTGTGATTATCACACCAATGGCCGAAACCGCTTATGAACCGATAGGTTCTATGGGAACAGATACGCCGCTGGCTGTCTTATCCGACCAGTCACAGAATTTATCGAATTATTTCAAACAATTGTTCGCACAGGTAACCAACCCTCCTATCGACCCGATTCGCGAACGCATGGTGATGAGTACCTTCACCGCATTAGGCGGCGCCAGCAGTATATTAACAACTACAGAACATCACTGTAAACAAATAGCGATCCGACAGCCGATATTATCCAATAATGACATTGCAAAACTCCGATACATCAACCATCCCGACTTTAAAGTCATCACGATACAGGCATTATTCAGTTCCAGCGGAAAAAAAGGCGCACTGGAAAGAAGTATTGAGCGAATCTGTAAGGAAGCGGAAGATGCGGTGGCCAACGGAAACAATATCATCATTATTTCTGACAAGGGCGTTAATAAAGATTTTGCACCGATTCCATCCTTACTCGCTACCGGCGCCATACATCATCATCTGATTCGTACCAAAACGCGTATCGACTGTTCTTTAGTCGTAGAAAGTGGTGATATCCGGGAGGTACACCAGATGGCAACCCACATTGGTTACGGTGCCACTTCCATCAATCCGTATTTAGCATATCAGACTATTTACGATTTGAACAAGGAAAAATTAAAACACTTAAACAAACCGGATGAGAAGCTGGTGGAAAATTTCATCAAGGCATCCAGTAACGGTTTGCTGAAAGTATTTTCCAAGATGGGTATTTCCACACATCAATCTTATCACGGCTCACAAATTTTCGAAATAGTTGGTCTGAGTAAAAAGGTAGTGGAAAAATGTTTCACCGGCTCCATTTCCCGTTTAGACGGTATGAGTTTTGATGAAATTGCAAAAGAAGTATTGAAACGGCACGCTCTCGCATTTCCGGACACCGAAAACGGAACGCCGCATCTGGAAGTCGGCGGAAACTATCAGTGGAAACGGCGTGGTGAGGCGCATTTGTTCAATCCCGATACAATTCATTTGTTACAATATTCTACCAAGAAAAACGACTATAAAATTTACCAGCAATACGCGGAAAAAATAAACAACCAAGCGGAGAAAGCCATTACACTCCGAAGCCTGCTGGACTTTAATTACGCCAAAGCCATCCCTGTTCCGATAGAAGAGGTGGAACCTGTAGAAAATATTTTAAAACGTTTTGCTACCGGCGCCATGTCATTCGGCTCTATCTCACATGAAGCACATGCTACTCTGGCGATTGCCATGAACAGAATTGGTGGAAAGTCGAATTGCGGTGAAGGCGGTGAAGATGAAATCCGTTTTGAGAAAAAGCCAAACGGCGACTGGGAACGTTCGGCTATCAAGCAGGTAGCATCCGGCCGATTTGGCGTAACAAGTTATTACCTGGCAAATGCCGATGAATTACAAATCAAACTGGCACAGGGTGCAAAACCGGGCGAAGGCGGACAATTGCCCGGCCATAAAGTAGATGAATGGATTGGTAGGGTACGGCACTCCACACCGGGCGTAGGATTGATTTCTCCACCTCCGCACCACGATATATATTCAATTGAAGATTTGGCGCAATTAATTTTTGACTTGAAGAATGCCAATCCAAAGGCGCGCATCAACACCAAACTGGTAGCAGAAGCAGGTGTAGGCACCGTAGCGGCAGGCGTTGCCAAAGCAAAATCAGATGTGATTTTAATTTCGGGCTATGATGGTGGTACCGGCGCATCTCCTATTTCATCGATCAAACATGCCGGCTTGCCGTGGGAACTTGGGTTGTCGGAAGCGCATCAGACATTAGTGAAAAATAATCTGCGCAGCCGTGTTGTTTTGCAAACAGACGGACAATTGCGTACCGGAAAAGATATCGCGTTCGCCACCTTATTAGGTGCCGAAGAGTGGGGAATCGCCACCGCGGCATTGGTGGTCGAAGGTTGTATCATGATGCGCAAATGTCATCTGAATACCTGCCCGGTAGGTGTTGCCACACAAGACCCGATTTTGCGTTCCCGATTTACCGGCGACCCCCAGCATGTTATCAACTTCTTTACCTTTGTCGCAAATGACTTGCGGGAATGGATGGCCAAACTTGGATTCCGCACCATCAACGAAATGGTTGGCCAGACTCAACTCTTAAAACGAAGAGACGGAATCGACCATTGGAAATACAAACATCTGGATTTAAGTCCAATTCTTTATAAAGAAGAAGCAGGGCCCGATGTTGGTTTGTTCAAACAGATGCGTCAGGCACATCCGACAGATGACGCTATACTGGATAAGAAGCTGGTGCAAGCAGCAAAAGCAAGTTTGGAGGAACAAATTCCGACTGCCGCACAATTCAAGATCATCAACACGGACCGAACAGTCGGCGCTATGCTCAGCAATGAAATATCCAACCGTTTTAAAGGAACAGGATTGCCGGAAGACACTGTACAATTTAAGTTTAGCGGCAGTGCTGGCCAAAGTTTCGGAGCGTTCACCGCCCCCGGTGTTACCTTTGAATTAGAGGGGGAAGCAAACGATTACTTTGGAAAAGGATTGTCCGGTTCTAAACTGATTGTGTATCCGTCTGCTAAAGCAAACTTTAAGCCGAGTGAAAACATTATCATCGGCAACGTTGCGTTTTACGGCGCTACCAGCGGTGAAGCATATATCCGTGGCATGGCAGGCGAACGGTTTTGTGTACGCAACTCCGGTGTAAAAGCAGTGGTAGAAGGCGTGGGCGACCACGGCTGCGAATACATGACCGGAGGATTAGCGATTGTCTTAGGCAAAACAGGCAGAAACTTTGCAGCGGGTATGAGCGGCGGTATTGCCTATGTGTATGACATGGAAAATGCTTTCCCGAAAAACGTGAATAAAGAAATGGTGGAACTGGAAGATTTGGAAAATGAAGATTTGGATATGCTTAGATTCTATATTGAGCGTCATTTTAACTATACCAATAGTGATGTAGCGAAGAATATTTTAGACAATTGGGAAGTCACATCCAAATTCTTTGTTAAAGTGATGCCGACCGACTATAAGAAAGTATTACATGAGAGGAAAGCACAAAAACAAAATGTAAATGTTTAATTCTACCACTCATTAACTCCATAATTCATCAATTAAAAAAATGGGAAAGCCAACAGGATTTATAGAATACACGAGAGAATTGCCGAAGTACAAGGATCCGAAAGAACGTATCCACGAGTACAAGGAATTTTATCTGGAGTTTGCGGAAGAGAAAACAAGAATTCAGGCTGCCCGCTGTATGGACTGCGGCGTTCCATTTTGCCATAACGGATGCCCGCTCGGCAATATTATTCCGGAATTCAATGATGCCGCCTATAACGGCGACTGGAAACTGGCGGCTGATATTTTATTATCCACCAATAACTTTCCGGAATTTACCGGACGAATCTGCCCGGCGCCCTGCGAAGCATCCTGTGTGTTAGGTATCAATCAGCCGCCTGTAGCTATAGAGCATATCGAAAAATCAATTATCGAAAAGGCATTTGAATTAAACCTGATACAACCCAATCCTCCAAAAGAAAGAACCGGAAAAAAAGTAGCTGTAGTTGGCTCCGGCCCCGCCGGATTAGCCGCCGCTGCTCAACTCAATAAAGCCGGCCATACCGTAACAGTATTTGAACGCGCCGACCGGATTGGCGGGTTGCTTCGTTATGGTATTCCGGATTTTAAACTGGAAAAACAATATATTGAACGAAGGGTGAAACTGATGGAAGCGGAAGGTATCGTCTTTAAAACAAATACCAATGTCGGAGTGGATATTACTGCAGATGAATTAACCGGCAATTTTGATGCTGTCGTACTTTCCGGCGGCTCCACCGTACCGAGAGATTTACCGATTCCCGGCAGACAGTTCAAAGGCGTATATCCCGCGATGGAATTCTTATCACAACAAAATAAACGCGTTGCTTCCATTGATACCGTTATTGACCATCAGGGAAAAAAATATGAGAACGGAGACATCTTTGCAAGCGGTAAAAATGTAATCGTTATCGGCGGCGGCGATACCGGCTCAGACTGTGTAGGTACTTCCAACCGTCATGGTGCACAATCCGTGACACAGATAGAATTATTGTCTAAACCCCCTGAAACCAGGGCAGAAAGCACTCCTTGGCCGTTATGGCCCATGATGCTGCGTACCTCTTCCTCGCACGAAGAAGGCTGTGAGCGCCAATGGTCTATCTTAAGTAAAGAATTTACGGGCAACGAAAAAGGTGAACTCACCGGATTAAAGGTTGCAGAGATAGAATGGAAAACCGTGGATGGAAAACCACAAATGGTGGAAATAGAAGGAACCGAACGAATATTGCCCTGCGAACTGGCCTTGCTGGCTATGGGATTTGTCCACCCTCAGCACGACGGTCTGCTTCAGCAGCTAACTGTTGATTTAGACGAAAGAGGAAACGTAAAAGCCAACAATTATAAGACCAATGTAGATAAAATATTTACTGCCGGCGATATGAGAAGAGGCCAAAGTTTAGTAGTTTGGGCTATCTCTGAAGGAAGGGAGTGTGCACGCGAAGTAGATCTTTTTCTGATGGGCGAAAGCCAGCTAGAAGCCAAAGATAAAGGTGTGCTGCAGGTAATTTAAAAATGAATGAAACCGTCATAGTGAGGCACGAAGATATATCTTGAATTGAAAAGATTGCTTCATCGTTCCGCCTCGCAATCACGGTTAAAATAAACCGCTGCTGTTTTTGCGCTTGCTGTTTGCAGATAGTAGCAGAATCCCGAACTGAAAGGTTCGGGATTTTTTTATACTTTAACCGCTTTCACCTTATCTATATATCTGAAACTCTTTCTCTGGCATATCGTTTGTTTTAGATATTTGGTATTTATCCTTATATTACATTTCAAAACTATATAAGACTATCATCCGCATTAACCTCCTTCTATGAAACAACTGATTCGTTCCTCCTTTTGTTTATTTACAGTTTTAATTCTACTGACATTTAATATAAAGGCGCAAAACAGCCTGCCACCCGGTACCATCACGGTGTTTTCAGAAGATGGCGACAAATTCACCTTGTTTGTGGCGGGTATTAAACAAAATAACTTGCCGGCTACACAGGTGGTTGCACAGGACATTTCGGGTGGTATGGTGTCTATTTCCATACAGTTTGAAAACAATTCCATGCCCAAACTTTCTAAAAATATTATGCGCATGGCTCAGGATGGAGTGTACAGCATCAGAAAAGATAAAAAAGGAAATTACAGTCTGAAAATCTCAAATGCGGGTGCTATTTTCAACGCTCCTCAACAAGCGACAAATTTTTCCGACAATTCATCTGACAAAGTGGATGCTGCGATTAATAAAATAACTTCGGTTTCGGAGAACAACACAACAACGGCTGTACCAACACCCGCCGATAACTCAACGACCATCATCACTAAAGAATCCGGCAATGTACTGATTAACGGACAACCGGCGGAGGTAAAGGTAAGCACGAACACATCCGGGACACCTGTCACAACTGCAGCCAATAGTACCGGTTATATTACGATTGACCCCAGTAAAAAATTAAAAGAACCTGAAATAACTTTTGGCGGAACCCCTGATAAAAAAGGAATTACAGCAGATGAACTGGGTGACGGACTTTCAAAAACCGGCGAAGGAATAGGCAATCTGTTTTCAGGACAACAATCGGCTTCCAAGCCGACTCCAACGCCTGCTCCTCCGGTTGCTGCTACGCCTAAACCAGTGAGCGGTACCTTTACATTTTACAATGACGACGACTTAAAATTTACACTCTTTCTAAATGGCGTTCAGATAAACGCAAGCCCGCTGACAATTGTAAAAGTTGACAACATAACCGGCGGAAGTGTTCAGGCCAGAATCAAATTCGAAAGAGCAACACTTACTGAAATAAAGAAAACCCTGATACGCATGGGCAGAGATTGTGTTTATGCGCTGAAAAAAAATAAGAAAGGAGTTTATGAAATAAAACTCAAAAGCGCCAGCGGCTCGCTGGATGGTAATTAACGTTCTACAACCCACTGCACATCAGGGCGCCGGATTGGGAAATTCCAGATGGATTTTTTCAATTTCCTTCAACACTTCTTCCGGCAGATTAACGTGTATACTGTCAATATTCTCTTTGAGCTGAGACATAGAGGTAGCGCCTATGATATTCGCCGTTAAAAATTTTCTGGAATAGATGAATGCCAGCGCCATTTGCGGAAATGGCAATTGATGGTCTGCCGCGAGTTGTGCATATCGCTCCACCGCTTTCATTGTATTCGGATGCGAATATCTGGAGAAATAATTCGGCCATAAGGTAAAGCGTGCGCCATCGGGCCGTGTTCCCCGTAAATATTTATTAGACAGTAAGCCGCCGGCCAGCGGCGAATATGCGAGCAAGCCTACCTTTTCACGAATGGCTATTTCAGACAACCCTATTTCAAAGGTACGGTTCACCAGATTATACGGATTTTGGATGGTGATGATCTTGGGAAGGTTTTCCATTTCCGCTATTCGCAGGTATTGCATGGTTCCCCATGGTGTCTCATTAGAAATACCGATATGCCTGATCTTTCCCTGTTGAATAAACTCCTGTAAAATATGAAGTGTTTCCCTAAAGTCGGTAACCGGGTCATCCGATTTATGCTCATAGCCCAACGTCCCGAAATAATTTGTCGGACGTTCCGGCCAGTGCAACTGATACAAGTCGATATAATCGGTTTGCAGCCTTTTCAGGCTCTCATTCAGTGCTCTTGTGATATTTTGCCTGTTGAACTTAGGCCCTGTCCCGATATGCGGTAATCCGGCGCTTGGCCCCGCCACTTTGGAGGCAAGGATGATATCATCTCGCTTTTGTCGCTTTTTCAGCCAGGTTCCGATTATCCGCTCTGTAGAACCCTGTGTTTCCGCTTTCGAAGGCACGGAGTACATTTCAGCAGTATCGATAAAATTTATATATTGAGAGACCGCGTAATCCAATTGTTCATGAGCATCCGCTTCTGAATTCTGTTCGCCCCAGGTCATCGTGCCCAGACAAACTTTACTCACTTTGATATCGGTATCGGGTAAGAGGTTGTATTGCATCTTATAATTTTTACAAGTATAGGAATTTTACATTAAGTAAGGAAAATAAAAAAACCTTCAACGTGTAAACATTGAAGGTCAGTAAAAGTTGTGATTCAATTTATATCTTATTCTTCTGATATAATGCTGGCAGCGATAAATTCGCGGTTAAGTCGCGCAATATTTTCCAAAGAAATCTCTTTAGGACATTCTGCTTCGCAGGCACCGGTATTTGTACAGCTTCCGAATTCTTCTTTATCCATTTGCGCGATCATATTCAGGGCGCGTGTCTGACGCTCGGGAGCTCCCTGCGGCAACAAAGACAATTGGGATACTTTTGCAGAAACAAATAACATCGCAGATGAGTTTTTGCAAGCTGCCACACAGGCGCCACAGCCAATACATGCTGCCGCGGCGAATGCTTTGTCGGCTTTATCTTTTTCTACAGGAATGGCATTTGCATCTACGGTTACTCCTGTATTTACAGAAATGTAACCGCCAGCCTGTATAATCCTGTCAAATGCCGCCCTGTCTACCACTAAATCCCTGATGACCGGAAACGCTTTTGCTCTCCAAGGTTCCACTACGATGGTGTCACCGTCTTTGAAAGCACGCATATGCAACTGACAGGTAGTTGTGCCATGCCAAGGACCATGCGGACGTCCATTGATGTACATCGAACAGGCTCCGCATATACCTTCACGGCAATCGTGATCGAATGCGATCGGTTCCTTTCCATCTGCTATCAATTGTTCGTTTAACACGTCAAACATTTCCAGAAAAGACATTTCTGATGAAATATTTTTAACGGGATAGGTTTCTAAACCACCTTTATCATTTTTGTTTTTTTGCCTCCACACTTTCAGGGTGAGGTTCATATTGTAGTGTTCCATACTCTAATTTAATTTGATGATTTGATAGTATGATAATTTGATGATTGCTTAGAAGATGAAATTATTTTAGATAAAACCTTATGAATAGATTCTATCTTAACTAACAAGTCATTGGCATTGGGGTAATGATCAATTTGATTACATAGTTGCAGCCAATATTCAGTTTCATCAGCTTCTTTGGCTGCAATTTTTAGTTTGTGAATAAAGTCCATTTTGCTTTCTGCATTTTGCGCTTCTCTTACATTTGCACCTATAGATGTTCCGCTTCTGAATAGCTGATTACTGATATTAAATTGTCTTTGTTCTTCTAATTTTTTACAGAAATTGATAATTTCTATTGAAAAATTAAATGTTAATTCGACGATAATATTCTCTTTATTTGTTTGCATAATTTATTTTCATTATCAAATCAGCATTTCATCAAATCAACTCATTATTTATAACTTCTTGCAGCTATTTTTATGTTTTCGTATACTAATTCTTCTTTATGCAGATTCCAGTTGCTGTCTGAGGCAAATTCCCAGGCCGCTACGTATTTATAATTTTCATCATCCCGCAGTGCCTCCCCTTCTTCAGTCTGGGATTCTTCACGAAAGTGGCCGCCACAACTTTCATTTCTGTTCAAAGCATCCCGGCACATCAGTTCTCCCAGTTCAATAAAGTCCGCTACACGGCCTGCTTTGTCTAACTCAGGATTAAATTCCTCTATACTTCCGGGAATACGGACATCACTCCAGAATTCTTTTTTCAGCGCTTGTATTTCTGTTATTGCTTCTTTCAATCCTTGTTCGTTACGCGCCATTCCACATTTCTCCCACATGATTTTTCCAAGGCGCTTATGGAAACTCTCCACCGATTTACTGCCTTTAATATTCATCAGCGTGTTAATTCTGTCTGCTGTCATTTTCTCCGCTTCCAGAAACTCAGGGCTATCCGTCGGAATCGGTTTAACGGCAATTTCATCCGCCAGATAATTCCCGACAGTATACGGAATGACAAAATACCCATCTGCCAGTCCTTGCATCAGTGCAGATGCTCCCAATCGGTTAGCGCCATGATCGGAGAAGTTACATTCCCCCAAAGCGTATAAACCCGGTACGGTGGTCATCAGTTCATAATCTACCCACAATCCACCCATAGTGTAGTGCACCGCTGGATAAATTCTCATCGGAACTTCGTATGGATTCTCACCGGTAATTTTTTCGTACATGTCAAACAGGTTTCCGTACTCTTCTTTCACTACTTCTTTTCCCAACTTTACCAGTGTCGCTTCATCCGGATTTTCGATACCGAGTTTAGATGCCTCTGCTCGTCCGTATTTGTTAATGAGATTAAACCTGAAATCCAGATATACTGCTTGTTTTGTTGTTCCTACCCCATATCCTGCATCACATCGTTCTTTAGCCGCACGCGAAGCCACATCGCGCGGAACCAGGTTACCAAAGGCCGGATATCTTCTTTCCAGATAATAATCTCTTTCCTCTTCAGGTATATCATTTGGGTTACGGTTATCGTCTTTCTTCTTAGGTACCCAGATGCGTCCGTCATTACGAAGGGATTCCGACATCAGGGTTAATTTGGATTGATGATCTCCCGAGACCGGAATACAGGTTGGGTGGATCTGTGTAAAACACGGGTTACCGAAAAACGCCCCTTTCTTATGCGCTTTCCATGCAGCTGTAACATTAGAACCCATCGCATTAGTAGACAGATAAAATACATTGCCATAACCACCGGTACATAATAATACTGCATGACCGAAATGACGTTCCAATTTTCCGCTAACTAAATCTCTCGCAATAATCCCTCTTGCTTTGCCATCCACCTTTACTATATCGAGCATTTCATGACGAACATATTGTTTCACGTTGCCTAATGCCACTTGTCGCTCCAAAGCGGAATACGCACCCAATAATAATTGCTGGCCTGTTTGACCGGCAGCATAGAAGGTACGTTTTACCTGAGTACCGCCAAATGAGCGATTATTGAGCAGACCACCATATTCACGGGCGAAGGGAACACCCTGTGCCACGCACTGGTCGATAATATTTACGGATACTTCCGCTAATCTGTGAACGTTAGCTTCACGGGCACGGTAGTCACCGCCTTTGATGGTATCATAAAACAACCGGTAGACAGAGTCACCGTCATTCTGATAATTTTTAGCGGCATTGATACCGCCTTGTGCCGCAATAGAGTGTGCACGACGCGGAGAATCCTGAAAACAGAACACTTTTACCTTATATCCAAGTTCACCTAACGATGCAGCGGCTGATGCGCCGGCTAAGCCGGTTCCGACTACAATAATTTCCAGCTTACGCTTGTTTGCGGGATTCACTAATTTGACATGACCTTTGTAGTCATTCCATTTATTCTCTAATGTTCCAGCCGGTATTTTTGAATTTAACGCCATTTTATATTGAATTAGTAATCGTTTGAATTATTGTACAATTCCAAAGAACAATGCTAATGCGATTGCCGTAAATAAACCCGGAACTATGACAGAGAAAGCCGTTCCTAGTGTTTTTATTATCGGGGTATATTTTTTATGATTCAGTCCGAGTGTCTGGAAGGCACTTTGGAAGCCATGTAAGAGGTGATAGCCCAGCGATATAAAACCTAAAACATAAGGTATCATAATATACCATTTCGTCAATGCTTCTTTTACCTCTGCAAAAGGATTCTCTTCTTCCCCGGTGATGTAAATTGCCTTTTTAGTATGCAGCCAGAAGTCTGACATGTGCAATATCAGGAAAATCAACAATAAAGTTCCGAGTAATGTCATGGAACGGCTGTACCATTTGCTGTTAGCATTTGCAGCCGACACAGCATATCCTACAGGACGTTTTGATTTGTTTTCAAAATGAAGTTTCAATGTCATACTGATATGTGCCAACAAGCCCAGTATCAGTACAATTTCCATGATTCGAATCACCCAGTTGTGCGACATGAAATAGGCCGCCGTATTAAAGGTTTCCCCGCCATCATTCAGTAATATGGTAGAGTTGATGCCAACGTGGACAACGAGAAAGCTGATGAGAAACAAACCTGTGAGACCGACTATAATTTTTTTGCCGATAGATGAACTTAAAAAATTTTCTTTTGCCATAATGTATGATTTCAAAAAACCGACGCAAAATTAACAGTTAATGACTGAAATATGTTTTGATGTGCATTAAATTTTTGCACATCTTTTATTTAGAAACAATCTAAACTGAATAAAAACAAGAACCGACCTGTGATTTCGGGAGATTGGACAGTTAAGAAGACAACATTTACTTGTGAGTTGCGAGTAATCCGGTCACGAGGTCAATGTATTTTTGTTTGGCTTCGTCTTTAGACAATCCTGCTTTATCTTTCCAGGCATTCCATTTAAACTGTCCTTTGATATCAAACATACCCGGTTTAGAGGTCGTATTATCACCATCCGTTGCTTGTTTAAAAAAGGCATATAAATCGAGTAACTGGGTGTCACTCGGTCTTTTGGTCAGTGTTTTTACGTCTAATTGTGCCTGTTCAAACTGATTATCTAAGCTCATATTTTTAATTTTGCTTAAATTTAGAAAATGATTTTGAGATTACCCTCATAATTAAACGGCTCTCTGTATTTTTATAAGAGAGTATACCGGAAAAATTGACCAAAATAAACGTGAATGAAAAAATTCCGATTTGCCTTTTTAATCTGTATCCCCCTGATCTGGTTTTTTTTCAAGCTATTGCCTGTTTATACCCATCCGGCTGATTGCTCCACCCCTAATTTCATTTATGCGGAAAATATCGAGCAACTAAAAATATGGTGTTTTGATGCGGACAGCACAGTCCGGTTTGATGATAGCTCCAACTTCCTGTATGTTGTATGCATCTGGCTGCTGATTCATTTTTTTCAGTTTACGACCATTAAAGCCGCCATGGCGATTTCTGCTATTAGCATGTTTACTACCGTGTATTTGTTGCACAGAACCATCGACTCCAGATTCTGGAACGTGCAATTGCTGATAGTGGGCTTGTTATTTATGAGTTCCCAGATTTGGGCTGGCGTGCTGGGTGATGAAATTATCTTTCAGGGTATGTTGTGGCTGCTGGTGATACATTCCTTTTGGAAACACCGATACATTGGAATGTTATTCTGGAGTTCAGTCAATATAATTGCCAGCCCGGACAACCTGTTTATTGTACTGCCTATGATTATTGCCAGTTTTGGGGATATTCGATTTTTAAAAGACAGGCATAAAAAAAAATTTATACTTCGAAGAATACGCAGAACAGTAACATTTTTCCTTTTCCCGACTATCACCTTCTACACCTACCGATATCTGTACTTTGGAAAGATACTTCCTTACAACTGGCTGCATCACTCTCTGGAAACCGATAAACATTTTGGAATCTTCAATCTGGAAGCTTACAAGGTTACAAAACATTACCTGCGTTTTTATACTCTTCCATTACTAATCGGTGTACTGTTTTATTTTTTAAAAGAATTCAAAAGTCTGAATATCCGCTATTGGGCACTGGCCGTAGCGCTTTTGATTATTCCCGTCATTTATAACTGCACGTTTACGCAGGATGAAAATCTTGGATACAAAAATATGTATGTGATTTATCTTGGCTTAATCATATTATCGCTTCTGTTTATCCGGGATTTCCGGTCCATATCTCAGGCTGTCACCACGGCGATATTCGTTATTTTTTTTGGGTTTAAGTTTGCTTTCATCTATTTTGAAAACACCCTGCAAAGCGCCAACAACAATGAATACTATCTGGCAAATGATTTGGCAAAAGTCCACAATGGCAAGGTTATTCTATACTATGATAATTTTATTCCCTGGCTGACGGAATGGCAAACGACATTTGCGAGCGGAAAGCATACAAAAACCGGTGAGAAGATGACGACAAAAGATCTCACCGAATCGCTGGCAGATATTATCATTACCGAAAATCAACATGACATCAGCCAGTTAAAAGAAAAATATGACATCTTCAGGATTCCCAAAAATACCCGTCAGTATGAACAGGAAATAGCCCCTGATAATTCACTGGATAAATTCTTTTATAAATATTCCCGAAAATCAAAACTCAATATAAATGACCAGTTTACGATGATGGTCTGGAAGTTTGGGAATAATTATCAGGATATAAGAAAAATTCTGGAGCAACATGGCGGAAAGAAACAGGATTGAAACAGCAACCCGGGTTTTTCCGATACGATGCCGTTTTTTAAAAAGATAACCCCGCCAATGGCGGGGTTATCCTTTTAAAAGTATGCGCAATTATTACTTAGTAAGCATAACTGGTTTTACAAAAGATTTGCCTTCTGAGCTTTCTAATCGGATGTAATACATACCGGCCGGTTGTTTAACTCCGTTGAACTGATACTGATTCTCTTTATTGGCAACTACTCTTCCATCGTACAGCTTCTCAACTTCCTGACCAACATTATTGAATATGGCCAGACGCACAGTCGCATCTGTTGTGCTGGTAAAGCTTATCATTACTACATCACTGAATGGGTTTGGATAAGCCTTGATTTCCAATAATGCTCCGGTTGCTTTAACCGGTTGCGGTTTAATGTCTGTTGCTTGCGAATTCATACGGAATATCGGCGCGCCGGAGCTAACCGCGCATGGACAGGCTGTACTTTCATTCCAGTAAGTATAATCACCGCCAACAACCTTTTTAGCTATAAATTTACCCGTCATTACACTTGGAACAGATGCCGTTGCGTTTTGTGTTTGAAGGGTTCCATTAGCAGCGTAGATGGTGGCTGTAACACTTGCACCTTTGTTAATGGTTACATTTCCATTGACATGAAAAGTTACCTGATTGCCATCCGGATTGACTGTCGGGTTATCTCCTGCCGTCATATCGTTTTTGATTCTCACTTTTGAACAAGGGAGGGTAAATCGGATAGTAGAATTCTTTTTTAACTCCAGTCTGTCTGTCAGATTAAGAATGGAAGCGCTTACAATCAATGTTGCATTGTCGCCTACTACAATCTTATGTTTTAAGGTATCCAATATACCAAGTATCATGGTAGTTCCGTTCGGCACATTTACATCCACATTACTGGAATAGCTGATATTACCCTCAAATGCCATTGTAGTAGCCGGTGCAACACCGTATACGGTATCAGATGCCGTTCCGCCTCCGCTGAGTGTAATAACAGGGGCAATCACATACGCATCATCATCGAGTACACTTGAGCTTTCCACCGTCGCTTTTCCGGCTGGTTTGGTTACTCCGATAGAGCCGCTGTATACGGTATCAAATTTTCCGATGTTTATCTCATCACTGGCAAGTATAGTAAATGTAGACACGATTATATCACCGCTCACAGATGCGGTTGCACCCACATTATCCGTAATAGTTACACTATATGTTCCGGGTGCAAGATTACTGATGGTTGGTCCGGTCTGGCCATTGCTCCACAAGTAGGAATATGGACCCGTTCCGCCTAAAGCGGCAGCGGTTAATGAACCGTTTGTTTCTCCGTCACAGCTTACATCCGTTGATGCAATTATTCTTGCAAACAACGTTGATGCAACAGAACATTTGCCGCATTGGCTATTGGCATTCCAGTCTGTATATTCTCCTTTTTCAATTTTCTTTGCAATAAATAAACCGGTCATGGTCGTACGGTTGGAAGATTTACCTTTCACTTTTATGTGTTCATCTTTTACGTAGAGTGTTGCAAACACCTTTGAACCCTCCTGAATATCCACATGTTTTTGTGCAAATACCGTTACACCTAAGCCATCCGGATTAAACCGTGAATTTCGCTTCAGGTGTAAATGTTCTTTCAACCTTACTTTTGTACATTGGCTGAATTTTATCACCGCGAATTCTTTGGTTTCTATCTTTCTGATATTTACTACAGGTTGTGTAAAGATAACGACACCCCCCTTCTCAATTTTAATCTCATTATAGATAGTATCCGTTAAAGTCACTGTTTGGCCTGCATTCACCCTTATATTATTATTGCTCGTGTAAGGATTTATTTCAAAAGGCGGTATTGGTGCTGACGCAACCGAATGAATTTGTGTAGTGGCAACTCCTCCGCTGTTAACGTCTATATTTATTGCCTGAACAAAAGTACCTGAAGCCGTTACCGTGCTATACTCCTCAATTTCCGCCTTGCCGGTGGTAGTAGTAATACCGATACCTCCACTCTGCACATTACTATGATGTAAGTGAACTTCTTCACTCGCCAGCATGACGTATTTATACAATGAACCACCGGTAACGGTAACGGTTGACGTACAAGTCGAAATATTTCCGTTAACATCTGTTACGGTAAGTATGACTGTATTTGCACCGGTATTACTGCAATTGAAAGCTGCCTGGGATATACTCTTTCCGGCTAAACCACATGCATCCGCTGAACCATTGTTAATATCTGTCACCTTTATAGAAGCATATCCGGTAGAATCCAGAGCTACTGTAACATTTTTACACAATGCTGTTGGCGGAATGGTATCAATTACATTGACCACGGCACTGCATGTAGATGAATTTCCATTTACATCTGTCACGGTAAGAATTACTGTATTTCCGGCACCCGATAATCCTTCATGGTTGATTAATCCATGCACACCGGATGAACAATTAAACGCAGTTTGATTTAGGGACAAACCTGCAATACCACATGCATCAGAAGATCCGTTATTCACCTGAGCAGCAGTAATACTTCCATTTCCGCTGGCATCTAAATATACGGTCACATCCTGGCATACCGCTAAGGGTGCCGTTTTATCTTCAGCGGCTTCTATAGTGGCACTCGCTGTAGCCGTGCAACCATTAGCATCTGTTACTGTATAATTATAAACTCCCGGAATAAGGTCAGCTGTAGCGTCTCCCCCAACAGTGTAGGTTCCGGAACCACCCGTTACACTTAATGTAACACTGCCATTTCCTCCCGGACATACCGGTTGTGTTGGAGTAGCCGTTAATACCAAATCACATGGAGCCGTACAAGCAGCAGTGGTTTGGAAGCCCGGTGTTCCGCCATCCGAATCTGTTCCGTTTACCAACCAAGGCAGAATAGTGACATAACTATTTGCTTTAGGAGTAACAACAGGAGCATCCGTTGCTCCCCACCAATTACACGTAGCGGTAACGATACCACCGGCAGAACCATATACAACCGGGTTTGGCCCGCCTGTCAAACTGTTATGATACAATACATTTCCTGTTTTCGCCGCGTCCAGCCAGAAAGCATATGATACAGGATTGACAAAGAAGTTTTCTGTAACTGAATTATTGGCACTTGCCGCATAAATACCACGGCTATTTTCAAATACGTTTTTAGATATCGTATGGTTACCGCTGCCTAACGCAATGGAAGGAACGTTATTAATGAATTTATTATCGGTGATCACTTGACCGGTTGTCAATGAACCTTGCAATATTATGCCACCTCCTGCAAAGCCGGGATTGCCACCTAAGTTGTCATAGATGAGGTTACCACTGTATGTTCCTGCGGTGGTGGTACCGTCAACTAAAATTGCCCAGTAAGTGAACCTGCTTAGGCTGTTATTGGTGACAGTCCAAATCGCGTCATTGCCACCAAAGATTCCCGTAGTACCTGCACAGTTAATACCGCTGCCGCAACCCGGCAGATTAAGCCCCTGATAACCTCCGTCAAAAATATTGTTGGTTACCAAATAGGATGCGCCTGATGTTATACTGTAGGAGTAGAAAAGCCTGCGATTGGCAACACTGCCCGTCACGGAGGTTGGAGTAGCCTTAACCGTAAAACCGTCTAATGTAAATCCGGTAGGTACCGGAAGGCCAACACCACCTATCTGAATGGAGCCTTCGATAACGGATTCAGCTCCTCGGACTCCGGCATATTGTCCTGCCTGAATTCCGGAGTTAGCACCTAATAACGTAATGTTCTTGGCAGAGATAATATTCTCAGGATATGTTCCGGCAGCAACCGTAATAATATGCCCGCTTAAAGTAAGGGGGTCACTGATTGCAGACTGGATGGTACAATAATAAATCCCGGTATTGGTATTGTGAACTGGTCCGCTGACAAGATTATTTCCAACTGATGCTGAAGCTGTAGCTGTGCAACCGTTTAAATCAAGAACATTTACATTGTACGACTGAGCAGGGTTTAATCCCGTTGCCGTGGAAGCTGTTTGAACAGGTGCCGTATTCCATGAATAACTGTATGAGCCACTTCCGCCGCTGACTACAGAAACAGATGCTGTACCATCCGAACAAATTGTTGCAGGTGTAGAAGAAGTACTCAACTGTAAGTTACATGGTGCGGCACAAACTTCTGTGGATTGGAAACCCGGTGCACTGCCGTCTGTATCCGTGCCGCTCGTTAACCACGGAATGGAAGATACCAATGCAGTGCTATTTACCTTTGGTGTATTTGTCGCCAGAGTTGTTGCACCCCACCAATTACAGGTCGCATCAACTTTATAGGCTCCTGAATACCCTGCAACAGAGTATATTGTGCGGCTGCCGCCGCCAAAATAGTTGTAATGAAGAGCATTGGTATGTAAATACGCGTCTGCGTTGGTAGCATAAGCATAGCCATCATTCAAAAAAACATTTCCGGTGGTGTTGGTATTATCTCCCTGAGAATTAATACCATTACCGGCACCTCTGAATTCGTTGTTTGTAATTGTGTTGTTATTGTTGTACATGATGATGGCAGCACTGGCATAGCTGCTTATCGTTGACATATCAAAGAGGTTATCCGAAATTACCTGCCCAGGAGTGGAACTGGCAGGACCTGAACCAAACTTAATTGCTGATCTTGAGTTATTGAAAAAAGAGTTACCCTTGTACAAGCCGGAAGCTATATTTGAATTTAATTGAATAAATATTGCATCTCCTGCTCCGCTACTGATAAATCCACTGAAGCTGTTATTTTCGACAGTCAGATTTGATATTGCAACTGCTGATTGAACGCTCAGACCATTGCAATTACCAAAACCGGAAGTATTGGTAAAGATGTTATTTTTAAGGGTGTAAGAATTCAATCCCGTTATACTAGAAGGTTGAGTGATAAAAGAAGTGCCACTTCCCAAATCTAAGGAGAAACCGTCTATAGTGAAATCTGTAACCCCTTGTGTGTTCTGTATGTAACCGATTATCTTAGATTCCGGCCCACGCACTCCGGGATATCTTCCGGCAGAAACACCTGCATTGGCACCTAAAAACGTCAGACTTTTTGAAGTTGTAATATTTTCAGTATATGTACCGGCATCTACTTGTATGGTATGTCCACTAAGCGTGAGCGGATCATTCACTGCAGACTGAATAGTGCAGTAATGCAACCCGGTATTAGTGTTGTGAACCGGATTCAGCGCAGAGTTGACAATAGTAACACTTGCTGTTTGAGAACAACCATTCAAATCTTTTACCGTAACTGTGTAGGTTCCCGGGCTAAGGTTGCTTGCTGTTGCACCCGTTTGAACGGGTAAAGTATTCCACGAGTAAGTATATGGGCCACCCGTACCTCCGCTTGTTACTGAAACGGTTGCTGAATTACTGCATGCTGCTTCAGTTTTTGATATTGAAATCTGTAAAGCGCAGGGTGCTGCACATCCGGAATTTGTCTGGAATCCAAGTGTTGAATTATCTGTATCCGTACCATCCGTTAACCATGGAATCATAGTAACTCCTGCACAGCAAACCTTGCTGGTGGATGGGTTGGTAGAATTCCACCAGTTACAGGTGGCATCCACCTGGCTTCCGGAGGTACTCGCGCTCACTAAGAAATTGGCGGTATGCGTAAAACTGTTGTGGTAAACAGTATTACCTGTACTTAATCCTAAAATACTGATTGCTGTATTGGCATTATTAAAATTATTTTCTGTATACGTGTTATTTCCGCTGGCATAAGTGACTCCGCTAACAACAACTCCCACACACTGAATAGCCGTTCTCGGCCCGACAAATGTATTTCTGGAAAACGTGTGTCCGTTAGCTCCTATACTAACGACAATTCCACAAGAGTCAAAATAGTTTTCGGTAATCAACTGTGGTGTCGTAACACTTTGCTGTATAATCATACCGCCGGAGCCATTTTTAGCAATCACATTTCCTTTAAACGTTCCTAATCCCGGTGTTGGTGCAGCACCTGTTGCATCCAGCAGTATTCCATAGTTTTTGCAATTCCGGATAGTATTTCCTTCAACATTCCAGATTACATTAACTCCTGTATAAATACCTCTGGTTCCGGTAAGCGTACGTCCATCAACGATATTATTCAGGAAATTAATAGTGCCTGATCCTCCCAGGTTACAGTTTATTCCACTTCCATTATTAGCAATGGCGTTGATGGTGAATCCATTTATTGTTAATACCCCATTTACGTTACTCGTTCTAAATTCTCCAAATACTATTGATTCTGGACCTCGCGTACCGGGTGTACTTCCTGCAGAAATACCTGCATTTGCACCTTTAATCGTAAGTGGTTTGTTAATTGTTATTATCGCCTCATTATAATTACCGGCATCTGCTTCTATGACATCGTTAGCTGCAGCTGCATTAACAGCAGCTTGTATTGTACAATAATTAATGCCACTGGTAATATTGTGAACCGGACCTGTCAATGCATTGGCAACAACTGCATTAGCGGTTGCACTGCATCCGTTTACATCTTTAACAGTAACAGTGTACGTTCCATTGGCAAGACCTGTAATTTGGTCAGTAGTTTGGCCACCGGGTGACCATGTATAGGTATAAGTGCCTGTTCCACCACCGGTTACTGATACAGAAGCAGTTCCGTTTAGACAACTCGTTTCAACTGTAGCTGTAGTTGATAGTTGAAGACTACACGGTGCCTGGCAAACTTCAGTTGTTTGGAAGCCGGCTGTGCCAAGGTCTGAATCACCGTTCAGCAGCCATGGCGCCATCGTAACTAAATTTGGCTGTGAAACCGTGTTATTGGCTCTTGTTGAAGGCGGCGTAGCTGTTCCCCACCAGTTACAAGTGGCGTCTATATTAGCACCATTGATACCTACTATAATATTGGATGTGGAGGTAAGACCACCCGTAAAACTGTTTTTATTTAGCCTGTTGCCTGCGGCTGCGGCAGTAAGGGTAAATGCGTAATTCGTATTTTGAAACTCGTTGAATTCTATGACATTGCCACCGCTTGCCGCAGAGATACCGCCACCGGGGCCGTCAAAAAGGTTATTGGATATATTGTGATTGCCACTGGCTAATGACATAGCCTTTTGCACGGCAATGGAATTAGAAAATCTGTTATTGGTAATAGTCTGACCGTTTAATACCGTATTAGGGTAAGATAACTCCGTCGCGGCATTGCCAGGAACATTGTTATTGTTAACAACATTGCCCATAAACGTACCGGAAGTAATGTTTCCTGCAATACTGACATTCGTTGTTGTATAGTTGTTTATGCTGTTATTTTCTATCAACCAGGTCAGATTGTTTACACTGCTGGAAATAGCTGCAGTAGAGGTTAGTCCGCTACCGTTTAGTATATTGTTCTTAATGGAGATGGTACCTGTTGGCGAACTGCTCGCTGCTATTGCCGTAGTACTGGCCGCATTATTAATGGTAAAACCATTCAATGTAAACCCGGCTGAACCGGTAGTAATAGTTATCCTTCCATTTAAAATAGTTTCAGTTACCCTGCTGCCCGGGTTCCTTCCGGCTGAAATATTCGCATTGGCGCCATTAATGGTCAGCGTTTTATTAATCGTCAAATTTTCTGTGTAGGTACCGGCTGCAACGACCAAAACGTCCCCGGAAACGGTAGCTGCGTTACTAATGGCCAATGAAATAGTAGCATATGGACCTGCTCCCGGATGAGTAGTATTTACTACCTGTGCACTTGACATCATGCTTCCTGCACAAAGCAGCACTAACATCAACCCAATATGTTTTCGGTAAAAGTCCGATAACACTGAAAGTTTTTTAGACAAATAATTTTTCATAATAAATGATTTTAATTTAGAATATACGGGTTATTATCCTTAAGAAAAACATACTATTCAAACTCGCAATTGAATTCGGCCGTCTGTAATAATTTAGAAAGTCAAAACTGTTGAAAATTTAAATAAAATGTTCCCCTATTTATTTAACAAAAACAAATGTATTGATAAAAATCAATACTTGCAATGGAATTGTATATTTTTATGAGGTTTAAATAAAAATATACTAAAATTAGGTAGTCTGCTAACCTAAAATAGTTATAAATAGGGAGGAAAGTGTTCAAATCCGTCTATAAAAAGCAGAGCTGAACAAGTAATTAAAAGCAACAATATAAAAATGCAGTCCCTCTTTACCATACTCATGGTGTTAGTAAACCTGTACTTACAGTTTAGAAGTACATCTATTAGTTTTTGTAGTCCCTGCTAGAACCCCTGTCTGCCAACAGGCAGGGAACTTGTATTAACAGTTTAGAAAACTGCTGTTCTATAAATTGTAGTCCCTGCGAGAATCGAACTTGCATTAACAGTTTAGGAAACTGCTGTTCTATCCATTGAACTAAGGGACCATTATTTTATTTCATGGCCAGGCAGTACTGAGTTTGCCTGCACAAAATACAATTTTCCACCGGCATCTTCAGCCATCAGAATCATACCATTGCTCTCGATGCCGCGTAATTTTCGGGGCGCCAGATTCACCAGCACGCTTACTTCTTTTCCTACTACTTCTTCCGGTGCAAAATGTTCTGCGATACCAGACACAATCGTTCGCTTTTCCAAACCAATATCCACAGTCAGTTTTAATAACTTATCCGCTTTCTCCACTTTCTCAGCCATCAGAATTTTTCCGGTACGGATATCCAGCTTCGAGAAATCAACATACTGGATTTGAGATTTGAGTGGCATGAATGCTGATTGAGCACCTTGCGCCATTTCAATGTCAGGAGAAATTTTACTTGTATCTGTTGAATCCTTTTGCACTTTACTTTCATTTAATTTCGCTATCTGGAAGGCCACTTGTTCATCCTCAATTTTTGGAAATAAAATTTCAGATGGATTTATTTTGGTACCGGATGGAATTACACCCAAAAGATGTTTATCAAGATTTTCATAATAGTACTCAAATGTAACATTAAATATTTCAGCAATTTTATTTGATGTTTTAGGCAAAAATGGTTTTAATAAATAAGCTATTAATCCAACTATTTGTGTTGAAAAATACATTATTTCTTCTACCTTTTTCTCATCCGTTTTTATCAATTTCCATGGTTCATTATCTTGCAAATATTTATTCCCGAAACTAGATAACTGCATAATTTGAAACATAGCATCTCGAAAATTGAAATCTTTAGTTTTTGATTTAACAAAAAGAGAGGCTTCATGCAATGCACGAGAAAGTTCATTACTACCAATATCAGTATTAGGTTTTAAAATTGAAGCTTCCGGCACTACACCATCATAAAACTTATGCAATAAATCAGATACGCGCTTTATAAAGTTGCCTAAATTATTACCCAATTCGTTGTTTACCCGGCTTTGAAAATCTAGCCAGGTGAATTCAGAGTCTTTGTTTTCCGGCATGTTGGCAATCAGGTAATAGCGCAACTCGTCTTCCCTGCCCGGAAAATCCTGCAAATACTCATGCAGCCAAACAGCCCAATTCCTGGAAGTAGAAATCTTATCCCCCTCGAGGTTCATGAATTCATTCGCCGGCACATTATCCGGCAGGATATATTGCCCCGTTGCCCTGAGTATCGCCGGAAATGTAATGCAATGGAAAACGATATTGTCTTTACCAATAAAATGAATCAATTCTGTCTCTTCATCCTGCCAATAACTTTTCCAGTCATCTGCTTTCCTGTTTTGTAAGGAAGTACCAAAATTTTCGGGGTATGAAAATTCAGTAATGCCGCTTTCTATTTCTTTGAACAATTGCCTGGTCGCTGAAATATATCCGATTGGGGCATCCAGCCACACATAAAGAACCTTACCTTCGCTGCCTTCTATTTCGGGTGGCACAGGAATTCCCCAGTCTAAATCACGGGTCATTGCCCGGGGACGCAAACCTTCATTGATCCAGCTTTTGCATTGTCCGTACACATGATTTTTCCAAACATCTTTTTTCGTTTCCAGCCAAGATGCAATTTCACCCTGCTGTTCATCCAGTTTTAAAAACCAATGTTTTGTTTTTTTCAAAACAGGCTTATTTCCGCTAATAGTAGATTTAGGATTAATCAAATCGGTCGGATTCAATGAGCTGCCGCATTTTTCGCACTGGTCGCCGTATGCATGCTCATTGCCGCATTTCGGGCAGGTACCGATGATGTATCTGTCGGCCAGAAACTGCTTCGCTTCCTCATCGTAATATTGTTCGCTTTCAATAATTTCAAACGCGCCCTTATCGTCCAAAATCCGGAAAAACTCCTGAGACGTATCGTAATGTATCTTTTCGGAAGTGCGATGATATATATCGAACGAGATGCCGAATTTTTTGAAACTATCCCTGATAATTGCATGGTATTTATCAACTATTTCTCTGGGTGTCGTGCTTTCTTTTTTAGCTTTTATCGTGATGGCTGCTCCGTGTTCATCGCTGCCGCATACGAATACAACATCCGCTCCTTTTAATCGCAGATAACGGGCATAAATATCTGCCGCGATATAGGCGCCCGCCAGATGGCCGATATGCAAAGGCCCGTTGGCATAAGGCAATGCTGCTGTGATGGTGTATCGTTTCGGTTGATTCATGGCGCAAAGTTATAAGTTATAAGTTATAAGTCAAACGTTCTTTAGAGGAAGAATAATTCATTTTTCAGTTTATCCTTTTTACTTTTACAACATGATACGTCCACCCTATCTGCAGCAAGGCGATACCATTGGCATTACCTGTCCGGCGCGAAAAATTCCGCTGGAAGACATTCAAGCAGCCATCAGAACACTGGAAAGCTGGGGCTTCAACGTGATGCTGGGCGATACCATTGGTATGGAAGACCATCAGTTTGCAGGTTCAGATGCCGCCCGCAGATTGGATTTTCAGCGCATGCTGAATAATCCGAAAGTAAAAGCCATTCTGGCTGCACGCGGCGGATATGGCAGTGTCCGCATTATGGATGATCTGGATTTTCGTGCGTTTATGGACAACCCGAAATGGATTGCCGGTTTTTCCGACATCACTTTTTTTCATACACAGTTGAACTGCAATATCGGTGTTGAATCCTTGCATTGCACCATGCCCATCTCCTTCCCGACCAATACAACAGAAGCGCTTGAGTCGCTTAGAAAGGCACTGACCGGCGAATCGCTCAATTACAGGTTTAATTCCCATCCGTTGAACAGAAAGGGCAGTATGAGCGGTGAAATGGCCGGTGGGAATTTATCCATCCTTTACAGTATTTTAGGCACCCGAACCATTCTGGATTGCACCCAAAAGATTTTGTTCATAGAAGACCTCGATGAATACTTATACCATATTGACCGGATGATGATGGCTATGAAACGCGCAGGCAAACTGAAAAATCTGGCAGGCCTGGTGGTCGGTGGCATGACGGAAATGAAAGATAACACGGTACCATTCGGCAAGACCGCCGAAGAAATTATTTATGAGCATGTGGCGGAATACGATTATCCTGTCTGCTTTAATTTTCCATGCGGACATATTGAGGACAACAGAGCCGTCTTTATGGGGAGACAAGCGACAGTGAACGTAGGTGAACAGTGTTCTTTTACTCAATAAATCTTTCCTGTTCATACCGGTACAGTATTTGTAATACTAGTTTTATGAGAAAAATATTTTTGACTCTTTTTGTTTCAGTTTCTTTATTATCCTACGGAAAATGCGATAAAAAGAAATGCTGTAAAAAGAAACATTTTGCCGGTAGTCCATCAGGAGAAGTATGGCTGCGTTATGATGAAACAAAATGTTCCAACCCCTGGCAATTCAACTGGTTCGCACCGCCTACTGATGAACAACTGGCCGGTGCGGTGAAAGGTGAACTGAGCGGAAGAAATATCCAAGTCTCAGAGATGAGGACATTACGCGACAAGGATATGATTTCCTGTGATGCCTGCACCTGCCTGAATGGGTTTCATTATTATGTACGGGTAAAAACAACGGAAGTAACAAAACTGACAGAATTGAAATTTTACGAAGTAACTAAGCTTCCTGACTTTACAGACAGCATGAATTCAAAATAATAATCCTGAATAGGTATAAAAAAACAGCCATCACATGTGATGGCTGTTTTGTATTAATTCTGCTCTTCTTTGGCAGGCTTCTTCTTCTTCTTTTTGATTTCGAACTTCAGCTTTTCTTTGGTGGCCTCATCAATATCTACAGAGATAGTATCGCCTTCATTAATATTGGTGTTGAGGATTTCTTCCGCCAGCGGATCCTCCACATATTTCTGAATCGCTCTGTGCAACGGCCTTGCTCCGAACTGAGGGTCGTACCCTTTTTCGCTGAGGAAATCTTTTGCACCGATGGTTAACTCAATATGATAACCCAGTTTTTCCAAACGGCTGTACACACCGGCCAGAACGATATCGATAATCTTATAGATTTCTTCTTTGCCCAAGCTGTTGAACACAATCACGTCATCAATACGGTTGAGGAATTCCGGTGAAAATGTTTTTTGCAATGCCTTCTGAATAACACCTTTCGTTAAATTATCGGAATTATCCCTGATAGCCGCTGTGGCAAATCCAACACCTGTTCCGAAGTCTTTCAACTGACGAACACCAATATTGGAAGTCATAATAATGACTGAATTTTTAAAATCCACTTTTCTTCCCAGTCCGTCGGTCAGGATACCGTCATCCAGTACCTGCAACAATACATTATACACATCCGGATGTGCTTTTTCTATCTCATCCAGCAAAATGACAGAGTAAGGTTTTCGGCGCACCTTTTCGGTCAACTGTCCGCCTTCCTCATAGCCAACATATCCCGGAGGCGCTCCGATTAACCGGGAGATGGAAAATTTTTCCATGTACTCACTCATATCAATTCGTATCAGGGAATCTTCTGTATCAAACATATACCTTGCTAAAGCACGTGCCAGTTCTGTTTTACCAACACCCGTCGGGCCTAAGAAAATAAAAGTACCAATCGGTTTTTTCGGATCCTTCAGGCCAACACGGTTACGTTGGATTGCTTTGGTTATTTTCGCCACCGCTTCATCCTGTCCAACCACCTGTTTTTTCAGGTCTTCAGCCATCTGCACCAGTTTTTTGCTTTCACTTTGTGCCACCCGTTTTACCGGAATGCCGGTCATCATGGCTACCACTTCTGCGATATCTTCATCGGTCACCGGATAACGTTTCGCTTTAGCGTCTTCCTCCCAGTCCCGTTTTGCTTGTTCTAATTGTTCCTGCAAGCGTTTTTCAGAATCCCTCAGGCGGGCAGCCTCTTCGTAGCGCTGGTTTTTTACCACCTGATTTTTTTCTTCTTTCACATTTTCAATTTCCTGTTCCAGTTGTGTAATATTTTCAGGAACATGAATATTTTTCAGGTGCACTCTTGCCCCCACTTCATCCAACACGTCAATCGCTTTGTCCGGCAAAAACCTGTCTGTTATATAGCGTGTGCTCAGTTGAACACAGGCATTAATTGCTTCGTCGCTGTAGGATACATTATGGTAATCTTCGTATTTGGATTTCAGGTTTTTTAAGATCGTTAATGTTTCTTCAGGAGAAGGCGGATCCACCATGACCTTCTGGAAACGTCTGTCCAATGCACCATCTTTCTCAATATACTGACGGTATTCATCCAGAGTAGATGCTCCTATACATTGCAATTCCCCCCGTGCCAATGCAGGCTTGAAAATATTGGACGCATCGAGAGAGCCTGTTGCCCCGCCTGCTCCAACTATTGTATGAATCTCATCGATGAATAAAATGACATCGCGGTTTTTTTCCAACTCCGTCATGATGGCTTTCATACGTTCTTCAAACTGCCCGCGGTATTTAGTACCCGCCACCAATGCAGCCAAATCGAGTGAAACTACCCGTTTATTGAATAACACGCGGGATACTTTTCGCTGGATAATTCTCAATGCCAGACCTTCCACAATCGCTGTTTTACCCACTCCCGGCTCACCAATCAGAATCGGGTTATTTTTCTTCCTTCTGGATAAAATCTGTGAAACACGTTCGATTTCCGTTTCCCGGCCCACTATCGGATCTAACTTACCATCTTCTGCCAGGCGGGTGATATCTCTGCCAAAATTATCCAAAACCGGCGTATTCGATTTTGATGCAGCCTTTTTGGCAGTTGACGAACCACCGGCACTGCCCTGATTTCCAAAACTGCGTCCTCTTTCGTCCTCATCACCTTCGTCAAACGGTTCATTAGGTAAATCTGAAGTGATATCATTTAATTCGTTTTCATTTTGAAGAAACTCCAGTTCCGCCCTGAAAACTTCATAGGTTACATCCCATTTGCTCAACAATTGTGTGACTATATTCTCTTTGTTTTTCAGAATAGACAACAGAAGGTGCTCGGTGCCCACAGTTTCCTGTTTCATGGACTTCGCCTCTAAGAGTGTGATTTTTAGTACCTTTTCCGCCTGTTTGGTCAGGGGCAGGCTGTTTACATTCCCGGGAATGGTGGTTACTTTATCTTTTATGGCATCTTCCACTTTCTTTCGGAATAAGGCAATATCAATGTCTAAAGAACGCAGCACCTTGATGGCCATGCCATCGCCTTCCCGTATCAGGCCCAGTAATAAGTGCTCAATACCAATCTGGTCATGTTTCAGTCGAAGCGCTTCTTCGCGGCTAAACGAAATCACTTCTTTTACTTTGGGTGAAAATTTTGCTTCCATAATGTTTATTGCTTCAAATTAGCTGCCAATTTACAAACCTGACATTCTTACTTAAATTTAAAAGTAAAACGCTTTTTTTATTTTTTTTATTTTTTTATGCACAAAATTGGAATATCCTAATACTATTAACAAAAAAGAAGTAAAAAAGATTTTATCACTTGAAAGGGATGTGATTTTTGCATAATTAGTCCTATTTTTGGAAAAACAACTACGGTATTTTTTAACTAATAAAAATAAATGCGATATGAAATTCAGTGTAGATAAGCAAGATGGCTTAGTAGTGTATGAACTTTTAGAAGATAAATTAACTTCCTTGAATGCCCCCGTTTTAAAATCAGAATTGGTATTGGCTAACGCGGAAGGCTTTAAACATATTGTAGTGGATTTGGATAAAGTAAAATTTGTAGATTCTTCCGGACTAAGCGCCCTGCTGATCGGACATCGATTATGCAAGGATGAGAAAGGAATCTTCGGCCTCTGTGGATTGAATGATACCGTTAAAAATTTAATCAAGATTTCGCAGCTGGAAGATGTGTTGCATATCTATTCCACACAATTTGATGCTACTGAAGCCATCCAGAAGAAAAAGAAAAAGTGATTACCGTTAAACGTTATTTGTTATACGTTATATAAATGCAGATTAACCTTTAAAACGTACTACTGTAACCTATAACTCAGACATTGAATTTCGACGTCACCATATTAGGCAGTAACTCCGCCGTTTTTAACCACGGGAGACACCCGACATCTCAGGTTGTCAATATAGACAACACCCTGTTTCTAGTAGACTGCGGCGAAGGTACTCAGGAACGCTTAGCAGAAAACAAAATCAAATGGTTTAGGATAGATTATATTTTCATTTCGCATTTACACGGCGACCATTATTTTGGCCTAATCGGTTTACTAACCACCTTTAATTTATTGAAACGTACCGGTAAGCTTACCATTTTCGGTCCGAAGGAATTAAAAAAAATCCTGGATGTTCAGCTAAAAGCCAGTAATACCAAACTCTTATTCGATTTAAAATTTGTAGCGACCAATGATAACGACAGGAATCTGCTGCTGGATATTCCGGAATGCACTGTGTATTCGCTGCCGTTGAAGCACAAGATACCTACCACCGGTTTCCTGTTTGTGGAAAAGACAGAAACCCGTCAGCTGGATTTACAGAAATTAGCTAAACACACTATTGACAAAACCCATTACAAATGGCTGAAACAAGGATACGATGTACAGAACAAAGAGGGAAAGACCATCAGGAATCAATCAGTAACGACACAAGGCAAAACACCACGTTCTTATGCCTTCTGCACGGATACACAGTATCATTTGCCATTGGTGAAGAGTATCAAAAATGCCAGCTTATTGTATCATGAATCCACTTTTCTGGAAGCAGATAAGACCAGAGCGAAAGAAACCTTTCACACCACCGCTTTGCAGGCGGCAAAAATAGCTAAGAAAGCAAATGCCGGAAAATTATTGTTGGGTCATTTTTCTTCTCGATATATCGATCTAAGTGTGCTGGAAGCGGAAGCTAAGACCGTTTTCAAGAATACAGAACTAGCTTTGGAAGGCAAGGTATTTAAACTTTAATACTTAGCAAGTCTATCGTTTCTTCAATCCGAGATTTTCCAGTTTTTCTTCCAGCACTTTCTTGGAAACACCAATATCATCAGCAGTTTTGGACGTATTCCATTCATTTTTATTAAGCTTATGTTCAATGAAACTGCGTTCCACATAATCATTCAGTTGCTGCAAGTTGGCAAACTTATCAAAGTCGATACCTTTGTTTTCCGCCTTGCCACTTGGCCCTGAATAATCAATCACATCTTGTTTTGTAATGCCCTTACCGCTCATGATAATAAGGCGCTCTACAACATTGCGCAATTCGCGGATATTCCCTGTCCAGTTGCGAGCCTGCAAAGTTTCTATAGCATCCTGGTCAATTTTCTTTACAGGAATACCATATTCCCCGCAGATTTCATTCAGAAAATGATCGGTCAATACCGGAATGTCATCTTTGCGCTGATTCAGAGAAGGCACATGAATCAATATTACACTCAAACGATGATACAAATCCAGTCTGAAACGGCCTTCTTCCACTTCTTTCAGCAAATCTTTATTGGTGGCAGCCACGACACGAACATCCACCTTTTCTTCCTTATCGCCGCCTACTTTGGTAATTTTATTTTCCTGTAATGCCCGCAACACTTTGGCCTGTGCAGACAAACTCATATCTCCAATCTCATCCAAAAACAAGGTACCGCCGTTTGCCTGCTCAAACTTTCCAACACGCTGTTTGATGGCGGAAGTAAAGGCTCCTTTTTCATGACCGAACAATTCACTTTCAATCAATTCCGAAGGGATAGCGGCACAGTTTACCTCCACCAAAGGGCCGTTTGAGCGATTGCTTTGTTCGTGAATCCAGCGCGCCACCAGTTCTTTCCCGGAACCGTTATCGCCGGTAATCAGAACACGGGCCTCGGTGGGAGCCACTTTTGCAATCGTTTCCTTTATTTTTTGTATCGGGTTGGATTCTCCAACAATCTCTTTTGATTTGGCAATTTTCTTCTTCAGAATTTTTGTTTCCGTTACAAGCGAGACCTTATCCATCGCATTACGAACTGTAATAAGCAGACGATTCAAATCCGGTGGTTTAGGAATATAATCAAACGCTCCTTTCTTAACGGCGTCTACCGCAGTCTCAATATTGCCATGTCCGGACAGAACAATCACCGGTGTATCGATGCCTTTTTGTTGCATTTCCGTCAAGACTTCAAGTCCGTCTTTCTTGGGCATTTTTACATCAAGAATAACAACATCATAACTGTTCTTTTCTATTTTCTGTAATCCGGCTTCGCCGTCCTCTGCTTCATCGATATCGTATTTTTCATACTCCAGAATTTCCTTGAGTGTTCTGCGTATCGCTTTTTCGTCGTCTACTATTAAAATTTTAGGCATGTAACAGTGTTAAGTTTTAAGTAATAAATCATCAGTAACAAAATTTATACCATATATACAAAGCAGGCAGCACGAACAGGAGAAAAATCTCACTAATCATTACTCTCCGCTTGCTACTCAAAAAAATGCAGGCCTGTAAGCCGGGTTCTGTGGACCTCTATCATTTATCTGGGACAATCATTACTGACTGCCTCTATCCATCTACCCTCCAACATCCGGCGAGCAGCCGTCAGGCGTTGGTTTACGTGATGTTTCAGCGTTTGGGGTTTACCGAAGCAATGCATTACTGCAAAGCAATTTTCACCTTAGACGTATCGCTACGAATGTTATTTTCTGTGGCACTTTCCTGACATTACTGCCAACGGGTATTACCCGTCAAACCGCTCTGTGCTGCCCGGACTTTCCTCCCCGATAACCATCGGAGCGATAGAGCAGCCTGCAGGACAAATTTACGATTTACGATTTACGATTTACGATTTTTTCAGATAATAATAAAAACCTGTCTAAATCTCAAAACAGTACATTCTAAGTGGATTGCTTTTCATGTAAACAATATCCAAACGACTGCCTTATATATCTCCTAGTCCAGATTTTGGCCGTTTGTACCAAAAAATGTATGATTATTAACAGCAAATCGATTACAATCAACTGAATAAAATACTTGATACTCAATACTAATTACTAACTACTTCTATCATTCAAACACCATCACATTAACCCCTTCCGAACCGGATTTCCAGTTTCTCGCCTTCAATGTTCTGCCATTAAAGGTCATTACAACGGAATGTGGTGTATCTGTCGGGAAATAGATATCTGCTCCCTTCAGGAACGGGAACGAAGAAAAAGAGGCTAAGGAAAATAAATCTGTGACTTTATTCTTATTATCATCATAAGCAAACAAGGCAATAGTCGTATTTTCTTTGGAGCAAAATTTATTAATGGAAAGAAGATTGCCATCCAACACCAGCTCATCCCGGCCAGCAACCGCCGCCTGACTGGCACCAAAAAATGCAGTTATCCCCAAGCGGTCATCTTTCGGCAGTGAGGACAAAAACAAACCGGCAATACTTAACCCTGCAGGAAAGGTTCGCAGATATACAAGTTTATCACTTCGCTTAAAGGGTTCTCTGTAGTAGTGTACTTTTCTGCTTCCGGATACATTATCATACACCACAAATTCATAGTAAGTATTTTTGTCCGCACGAAAAGGGCCCCAGTATCCTTTGGCATCCGTCTGAAATATCGCATCCGGAACAGAATCTACCCTGAATCCTGTTGCAGGATCCACTTTATAAATCTCAACATTTGTTTTTGCCAGGAATTTATTTTCTCCAAAAGAACCGGATTTCCCGGATAATATCACATCACTTTCTTCGGTATATTCGAGACTAGCAGGTGCGGCTCCGTCATTGAAAAACTTATACATCGCTTCAAATGTCTCTTTGCAGGTGGCCACCTCATAGTGGTCTTTGTCAGTTTGTTTCAGATTGGTACCCCCTGTCACATCATTACCACCTCTTGCAATAAAATCAAAGGAGGAATAAATATTTAAAATAGGGGTGCTGTCTTGTTTATCCGGCGGAAATCCTGCCAGCAACACCAGGTGTTTTACTTTACTTCGATAGCGGCTTGTGTAATCCTGCACTACGCGGGTGCCGGCGCTGTGCCCGACCAGATCCACCTGTGCCTTACCGGTTTTCGCTAAAACAGAATCTATAAATTTATTCAGGTTGCCTATATTGTCAGCACTAAAATCCAGTGTATTCCAGTCAAAGGCATACAAATCCGCCAGACTATAGCCATTAGACGTGAATCGCTTGACCTGCTTTTCATACGTATCGCCCGAAGCCAGAAAACCATGTAAAAAAACTATCGGAGTGTGCGCCGTAGGTACGGGCTCAACAATCGGCTCATTGTAATCCGTACTTTCTTTTGTACAGGAATAGAGTATAAATAATATCAAAATTGACAACAAACGCTTTGTCATAGATTTTGTTTTATTGATAAATGAAAATTACAATAAATTGTTCAATCTACATACAACACCAGCCCTTTTAAATATGAACTTTCCGGATGGAAAATATTGACAGGATGGTCGGCGGGTTGTGACAGGTAATGTAAAATCTTCACCTTTCGACCGGCATCGATGGCAGCACTCATAACGGTGGCGTAAAACAATTCTTTATCCACTACCTGAGAACAGGAGAAGGTAAAAATGATGCCGCTACTATTGACCTTTTTCAGGCCCTCAGTATTCAATCGTTTGTACGCCTGCACCGCATTGTGCCTTTTGTTAATAGACTTAGCGAAAGCAGGAGGATCTAATATGATGATGTCAAACCTGTCTTCATCCGACTTAAGATAATCAAACACATCCCTGCAAACAGACAAATGTTTTATTTGGGCGGCATTATTGTTTATTGCTACATTCTTATCAACTAATCCCATAGCTGTTTTGGATACATCAACAGATACTACTTTTTTAGCGTTATGGTTCAGCGCATAAATGGAAAAACCGCCGCTGTAACAATAAGTATTCAGAACACTTTTATCTTTACAATACTGTGACAGCAGATTCCGGTTGTCACGCTGATCCAGAAAGAAACCCGTTTTTTGGCCGGCCACCACATCAATCAGAAATTTATTATCATTTTCCACGGCGATTATTTCCTGGCGCCCTCCCAGCAGAAAAGAATTGCTAACTGTCCCAGCATATTCTTTCGGTAAGTTTTCTTTGCTCTTATCAAAAATAGTATCGACAAAAGTAAGCGTCTGTAGTAGTGCGTTTTTTATTTCCTGAATCGCTTTATGCATCCCAACAGAATGACATTGGATAACCGCTGTAGTATCATAAACATCGATGATTAATCCGGGCAGATGATCTCCTTCAGCATGTACCAGCCGGAAACAGTTAGTGTGTTCATTTCCGATAAAGCCTAGTTTTTTGCGCATCAAGACAGCTTGTTCTATCTTTTGATTCCAGAAATGCTGATTGATAGGTTCTTTCTGAAACGATAATATTTTTATGGCGATGCTGCCGTGGTAAAAATGTCCGGTGCACAGATATCTGTCTTTCGCATCATATACTTCCACAATGTCCCCGTCCTGCAAACCGGCATCCAATGAAAATAATGCTCCGGAAAATATCCATGGATGAAAGCGCAAAACTGAGCGTTCTTTCTCTTTTTTTAAGATTATTCTGGGATATGCGGCCATAGGATTAAACACAAATATAAACCTAAATCACTAATGGAGCTTATAAAGCAGCAAATGACTTGTTACAGGTTTGGGGTCCGTTCTAAAATAATATAAGTGGAGTCAAACTCGTTTTTTTCATCTTTTGGTACAGACTCTCTGTGAACAACTATCCAACTGGAATCATCGTATTCAAAATTCGTATCCCCTTCAATTTCTGTATGCACAAGGGTTAGGTGTATCTTGTTCGCCAGAGGTAATGTCTGCCGGTAAATTTCGCCGCCGCCCACGACAAAGATTTCCTGCTGCTGCTCTTTTGCGGCATATACGATGGCATCCTTAATGGTTGGAAAAACATGGCAATTTTCAAAATCACATCTGAAATTTCTGGAAATTATTAAGGAAGTACGATTAGGCAATGGTTTGCCGATGGACTCGAATGTTTTGCGGCCCATCAGTATAAAGTGACCGGTGGTAATACTTTTAAAACGCTTCAAATCGGAGGAAAGCTTCCACAACAATTGGTTGTCTTTGCCAATTACTCCGTTTTCGGCTGCCGCTACGATAATAGATATTTTCATATTAATCCACGGTTGATAGTCCACAGTCGGCTGATTTTTATAAATTACAAAATACAAAAAACGGTCGACTGCAGACCGTTTACTGATGGCTAAACGGCTACTTCCCCTTTGATATGCGGATGCGATTGATAATTTATCAGTTCAAAATCTTCATATCTAAAATCAAAGATGGATGCAACCTCCGGATTTATTTTCAGCTGCGGCAATGCATAAGGCGTTCGGCTCAACTGCATTTTCACCTGTTCCACATGATTGCTGTAGATATGTGCATCACCAAATGTATGTACAAAATCGCCCAATCCAAAACCGCATACCTGAGCAATCATCATAGTAAATAACGCATACGACGCGATATTGAACGGCACCCCCAAAAAAGCATCCGCGCTGCGTTGATAGAGCTGACAGCTTAATTTACCATCTAACACATAAAACTGGAACAGCGAATGACAGGGCGGCAGCGTCATTTGTTCAATGTCCGCCACATTCCAGGCGGAGATGATATGGCGGCGCGAGTCAGGATTACTTTTTAAATGGTGAATCAGCTGTGCCAACTGGTCAATTTCGCCCCCTTTGCCGTCCGGCCAGTGCCGCCACTGATAGCCATAGACAGGACCGAGTTCACCGAATTGTGCTGCAAAAACATCATCACCGGCAATCTTTTCAGCAAACTCTTTCATCGTTTCCCCCTTATAGTCGCCGTCTTTCTGATACTTGGCATAGGGCCAGTCGTTCCAGATATTACAACCATTTTTACATAGATACTGAATATTGGTGTCACCGGCAATAAACCAAAGCAGTTCATGAATAATCGACTTCAGGTGTAATTTTTTAGTGGTCACCAACGGGAATCCATCATTTAAATCAAACCGCATCTGATAGCCAAAAACACTGATGGTGCCGGTACCGGTGCGGTCGCTTTTATATGTTCCGTTATCCAAAATATGCTGTAGAAACTGCTGATATTGTTGCATACGGTAAAAATAAGAAAGCCATTTAAATCTTTCCAAAAACGATATAAACATTCATGTAAACACTGTTAGGCCTTGGATTTTAAAATAAATTAACATCAAAATACCCGTTTTAAGTCATTCTGCAATTCATCCGTTCCAAAATTCCCTAATTAATCCTTATCTTTGCGGACTTATGTTTTTAAGAAAATCATTTATTCTTTTATTGGCCACCATCGTTTTAGCTTCCTGTAGCCGTAAGTACGATAAAATATTCAAAGGCAACGACCTGGAGGCCAAGATAAAGGAAGCAGATGCCCTGTACGCCAAAAAGAAATATGAAAAGGCTATTCCTCTGTATGAACAGCTGCTAACTATCTTAAAAGGGCAAAAAAGTGTGGATGAAATCTATTATAAATACGCCAATGCTCATTTCTTAAATGGCAACTATGAGTTAGGTGCATTTTATCTGCGTAGCTTTTATAATACCTACCCAAGCAGTGAGCACGCTGAACAGGCGGCATTTGACGAAGCTATATGTTATTTCAAACAGTCACCCCGCTATTCACTGGAACAGGTAAGCACCCAGAAAGCCATCGAAACCTTTCAGGAATTTGTCAATAAATACCCGAAAAGCAGCAAAATGCAGCAGGCGAACGATAAAATTGATGAATTAAGGTCCAAATTGCGTAAAAAAGCCTATGAAAGTGCTTATCTTTACTACAAGATTGGCCAGTATAATGCAGCTGCTGTATCTTTGGGTAATTTCCTGAAAGAATATCCGGAATATGAAAACCCGGAAAGGATAAACTTTTTGATTGTCAAAGCATTGAAAAAATATGCGGACGGAAGTTATAAAAACAAACAGGAAGAGCGACTGAAAGAAGAAGCTAAAGCATTCGAGGCATTTAAAATAAAATATCCGCAAAGTAAATATTTACCGGAATTGGAAAAAATGCAGACATCGGTTAAAAAAAGAATTAAAAAGTAGAAATATGTCCAACATTAAAAAAGAAGAAGGCAAAACGGTTTCAGCATACATTGAAACCAGAAACTTAGACGAGTTAGCTTCTAAAACAGGCAATCTTTACAAATCCATTAACGTGATTAGCGCGCGTTCTTCCCAGATGAATGCCAAATTGAAAGAAGAATTGCACCGAAAACTGGAAGAATTTGCTTCCGCGACAGATAACTTGGAAGAGGTTTTTGAAAACCGTGAGCAAATCGAAATTTCACGTTATTATGAAAAATTACCGAAGACGACTATTACGGCTTTACAGGAATTTTTGAACGACGAAACGTATTTCAGAGATAAAGACAAATAGTTCATGCTCAACGGCAGAAAAATACTCGTTGCCGTATGCGGAAGCATAGCTGCTTATAAAGCAGCCTATCTCATCAGACTATTAATAAAGGAAGGTGCTTCCGTTCGTGTGGTAATGTCTCCTTCTGCCACTCAGTTTATATCCCCCCTCACCTTAGCCACCCTTTCCAAACAGGAATGCCATGTTGACTATGTGAATGCAACTAAAACCAATTGGAACAACCATGTGGATTTAGCTCTCTGGGCCGACCTTATGGTAATCGCACCTGCTTCGGCAGGAACAATTTCCAAAATGGCAAACGGCATTTGCGACAACCTGCTGATGGGGGTTTACCTGTCCGTACGCTGTCCGGTATTAATTGCACCGGCAATGGATGAAGATATGTGGAAGCATGCATCTACCAAAGCTAATATCCAAAAACTGCTATCTTTCGGCAACAAGGTTATTACCGTAAACTCCGGCGAACTGGCCAGCGGATTGTTTGGCGAAGGCAGAATGGCAGAACCGGAACAAATCATCGGGCATTTAGAAAATGCCATACGTGATTCTTCATTAGCCATACCATCAAAACTGAGAGGCAAGAAAGTATTGATTACCGCCGGCCCCACTTATGAGGCGATTGACCCGGTACGCTTCATCGGCAATCACTCCAGCGGTAAAATGGGCATCGCGCTGGCAGAAGCTGCCTACAACCTCGGTGCAGAGGTTTACCTCGTCTTAGGCCCGTCAAAACTGAAAGTAAAAGAGGGCATAAAAGTCACCCGTGTTTTCTCGGCTAATGAGATGTATGCAGCCTGTAAGAAACAATTTGCCGCTTCTGATATCTGTATATTTGCGGCAGCCGTTGCAGACTACACCCCCAAAACGGTTTCCAGTCAAAAGATAAAAAAGTCAGACGCGGAGTTTTCCATTACCCTGAAGAAGAATGTTGACATTGCCTTTGAATTTGGCAAAGTCAAAAGCAAGGACCAGTTGTCGGTTGGATTTGCCTTAGAAACGAACGATGAACTGAAGCACGCCAAAATTAAACTGGCCAAGAAAAAATTTGATATCGTCGTATTAAATTCCCTGAATGACAAAGGCGCCGGATTTCAGTTTAACACCAATAAGATTTCTATTGTAAATCGTAACAATAAAATCACTAAATTCGAGTTAAAGAACAAAGAAGCGGTAGCGGTTGATATTTTAAAATCCATTGAAGACTTATTGAAATGACAAACCAAAGAAGTACCATATCAGCAAACCCGCGCAGGGGCACACAGATTTTTTCTCTTTGCTTGTTCGTATTTGTTTTCATCTGCTGCAGCCCCTCCGTGAATGCACAGGAGCTGAACTGCACCGTTGCCATTAATGCGCCCAAAAACCAAAATATAGACCCGCAGGTCTTTAAAAATATGGAAGCCTTCATCCGTGAATTCCTGAACGGAAGAAAGTGGACGAATGACAATTACAAAGAAACGGAGCGCATCAAATGTAATCTGATCATCAACATATCAGAGATACCGACGGAAGGGGAATATAAGGCAAATGCCATTATCCAGTCTCAGCGTCCGGTATACAATTCAAATTACAACAGCATGCTCCTGAACTTACAGGATAAAACCTTTGATTTTAATTATGCGGACTTACAAACGCTGGATTATAATGATAACGGGTATGTGACGCAATTAACCTCTCTGTTAGCCTATTATGCCTATCTGATTATCGGCTATGACAATGAATCCTTCAGCAAAGACGGCGGCATGCCCTATTTTCAAAAGGCGCTAACAGTCTGTAACAATGTTCCTCCTATGGAAAAATCTAAATACAAAGGATGGAGCCAGTTTGATGCCGGTGGAATTATATCCGGTGTTATCAACAGATTTGTTATGGCAGATGCTTTGTTAAACCCGAGATATAAAGAGTTCAGAACCGCCTTATACTCCTATCACCGGAACGGGCTGGACAGAATGTATTCGGATGCTTCTCAGGGCCGAAGCGCCATTACTTCCTGCCTTACCTTACTGCAACCCATCAATGTGGACAATCCCAGCCTGCAACCTTTACGCAATTTCTTTATCGCGAAAAATGCGGAGCTGATAAATATCTATTCAAAATGCGACATGTCCGAACGGACTATTGTTTCACAGCTTTTATCCGCATTAGACCCTATCAACTCCGATAAGTACAAACAAATAGGCAAGAAATAGATTCCTGCACTGATTTTTTACTTCCTACTATTTTGTAAATTTGTTTCGTGCTGCAATCTCTATCCATAAAAAATTACGCCATCATCGAACAGGTTGATATCACGTTTGACAAAAACCTGAACATCATTACCGGCGAAACCGGAGCGGGCAAATCCATCTTGCTGGGAGCCATGAACCTGATTTTAGGGAAACGGGCGGACAGTTCTGTTCTACGCAACACGGAAGAAAAATGCCTGGTGGAAGCGGCATTCCATATCAGGGGATACGAGTTAAAACCGTTTTTTAAAGATAATGACCTCGAGTATGAAGATGAAACTATTATTCGCAGGGAAATAAACCCAAATGGCAAATCGCGGGCATTCATTAATGATATTCCGGTCACACTGGATATCCTTAAAGAATTGACAGAACAGCTTGTTGACATTCATGCACAGGGCGAAACCCAGAACCTGCTCGATAAATATTTTTTCTGTGATATACTGGATGAATTAAGCAAGCAGACTGTCGTTGTAAAAGACTATCAGACCGCCTTCCATTCCTATAAACAAAAACAACAACGGCTGCACCAACTGCAGGATGAACAAAACAGGCTGCGGAAAGAATATGATTTCATCTCCTTCCAGCTGAATGAACTGACGGAGGCCGGTTTGAATGAAGAAGAATTCGCAGCCATAGAGAGTGAATTGGGATTACTGCAAAATGCAGAAGTGATAAAACGCAACATGGCGGAAGCCTATAACCTGATTGACGGCAACGAATTTGCAGCACTGAGCCAGTTGTTGCAGGCCAATAAACAGATTGGCCAAGTGGCCGGCTTTCACGATGTATTGCTGGAAATGCACGACAAACTCTCCACTATCGCGGATGATTTAAAAAGCATTACACGGCAAATCACCAATATCGCCGATGCTACGGAATACAATGAAGAACGCGTTATTGAGCTGACAGAAAAACAGAGCACCATCAATAAACTGATGCAAAAACACCATGTCAGTGCAGTAAGGGAACTGATGCAAATCCAACACGAATTGAAGCAAAAAACAAATGCTTATTCCCATTCAGAGGAAGAAATCATACGACTGGAGAAGGAAATCCGGCAAGAACACCAATCACTTCTGGAAACCGCTCAACGTATTTCCAGAAACAGGAATGAAAAGATAAAAACAGCTGAAAGTAAAGTATCCAACCTGCTGGTGGATTTGGGCATGCCTTTCGGATTCATTGTGCTGGAACAGAAAGTACTGAATGCGGAAAGACTTAATGCTTTTGGTATAGATGAAATCCGTTTATTATTTTCGGCAAACAAAGGCACACAGGCGCAACCATTGGATGAAGTGGGCAGCGGCGGTGAGAAATCACGACTGATGCTGGCTATAAAGAGCCTGGTGGCTGAAACCATTACACTTCCTACCCTGATATTTGATGAAATTGATACGGGTATTTCGGGTGAGGTAGCCAATAAGGTAGGAATCATTTTAAAAGAACTGGGCAAGAAACATCAGGTAATTTCCATTACCCATTTGCCACAGGTGGCTGCCAAAGCGGACAAGCATCTCTTCGTTTATAAGAACCACGAAAAAGCGAAAACCAATACCGAAATCAAAACACTGAACAAATCCGAACGCCTCCACGAAATTGCCGTCATGCTCAGCGGCAACAACCCGCCGAAAGAAGCGCTGGAGAATGCGAAGAGACTGTTGGCTAACTAACTTATTACCACTTTATACGGCCGATTTTTTTGGAAAAAATCAAAACAATACCTTATTTTGAGACAGTAGCCTTTCATTGACTCATCGGCATGAAAAACGGAATATCCAGAAAAGAATTTATTCGTATTACAGCATTGGGCAGTATGGTTTCAGCTCTGCCGTTTAGCGGCTGTAAGAAATCCTCACTGACTAATGACAGTTATCATTTTGATGCCATTGTTATCGGCTCGGGATTTGGTGGCGCTGTGGCGGCGCTTCGATTATGTGAAAAAGGTATTAAAACTTTACTGCTCGAAATGGGCAAAGAATATACCGTTCTGCCCGACAAGAATGTTTTTTCGCCCAATTTCCCTGCCAATAAATTTTCCACATGGCTAAAGAGCAATACCGAGTTGCCGTTTGGCCCCAATCTTCCTTTCAGCGGAACTTATGTCGGCGTTTTAGACAGAGTGGAATATCCCAACATGCACGTTTACCGGAATACCTGTCTGGGAGGTGGCTCCATCTCAAACGGAGGCGTTCTGCTGGAACCCAGAGAAGATCATTTCAGTTCGTTCATGTTTAGTCAGATTAATTATTCAGAACTGAAGCAAAAATATTTTCCTTTGGTCAGAAGCATGCTGCATGCTTCCAAAATGCCGGATGATTTGTTCAACTCGACTTATTATACTTTTGCTCAAGTAGCCAAACGGCATGCCCTGCAGGCCGGGTTTGATATCATTCATGCAGATTCATTTTATGACTTTGACATCTGGCGCAAAGAGACCCTGAACCAAATTAAAAGATCTGCGCTGAATGGAGAATTACTATATGGGAATAATAACGGTATCAAAAACTCCCTTGAAAGGAATTATCTGGCTCAGGCATCCGTAACCGGTAATCTGACTATACAGACACTGACAAAAGCGGATTCCATTCGTAAAAACGGAAAGGATCTGTTTGAGATTGAGGCGACACAAATAAATGAACAGGGGCAGGCAACTGCTTATTCTATTTTCACTTCCAATTATCTGTTTGTTTGCGCCGGCAGCATAGGAACTTCCGAGCTGTTGGTGAAAGCGAGAGACACCGGTGCATTACCGGATTTAAATAATGAAATTGGAAATGATTGGGGACCGAATGGCAACTCTTTTGCTATGCGCGGTCAACTTCGGGAAGCTACCGGCAACATGCATAGTAGCCCGCCTACGTTATCAATTGCTGATTACAACAACACTATTGCACCACTGACCGCTATGCAGGATATCTTTCCGTTGGGAATAGACTTAAAGACATTGCTAATGGTAGGACAACCTTTTAATGAAACCAAAGGCAAGTTTGTATACGATACAGCAAAGAAGACAGCTCAGTTACAATGGCCATCTAATGGATTAGACCAGGCAAATCAGGCTATGAAGCAATTTATTGACAAGATGAATACCGTCAATGGAGGGGTGCTGGACAGAACATTTATTCCTACCGGTGTTTCTAAAGGATTTACGTACCATCCTTTAGGTGGTGCGGTTTTGGGAAAGGCATCAGATTGGTTTGGAAGGATAAAAGGCTACACACGACTTTACGCACTCGATGGCTCTATGCTCCCCGGCAATTGCGCTTTAGTCAATCCGACATTAACCATTACTGCTTTAGCTGAACGAAATATGGAAAAGATAATACAGGAAGATTTTTCTTAGCTCCTTTCCGAACACTGGTATCATCCGAAGAAGATGTAACACACCATTATACTCAACACTATGCTCACCAACTCTGCAAACAGGCTCGTTGCCACCACATAGCGGGTTTTCTTGATGGCCACTGCGCCAAAATACACAGCCAGCACATAAAAGGTGGTATCGTGGCTGCCGTTAAATATTCCTGCCAGTCGTCCGGCAAAACTATCTGCACCCAGGCCGCCTTCGGCTACGGGTTTTATCATATCCACCATCAGGCCGCGTGCTCCGCTGCCGCTAAACGGTTTCATAATAGCGACCGGTAATGCCTCGACAAACCGGGTATCAAAGCCAAATACACGGAAGGCTGAAGCGATGCCATGCGTTATCATTTCCATACCGCCGCAGGCCCTGAAAATACCAATACCCACGAGCATAGCCACTAGATACGGAATAATTTTCACTGCCACTTCAAAGCCTTCTTTTGCGCCATCAATGAAAGATTCATAGACATTCACTTTTTTAAAGAATGCCATGGAGATAAAAATGATAATGACAGAAAATATGATCAGCCCGCCTATGATATTACTTGCCACTTCCATGGTTTCTTTTGAGAAGGTGCTGAACAGGTAAGTTAATCCGGCAATAAAACCTATGATTCCCAGAATCCAGGTAGTAAGCACAGCATCCCATTTTATTTTCTGGATAAAGGTGCAGAGTATCAATCCTGAAATCATACCTCCATAAGTGGAAATTAATAAGGGCAGAAAAATATCTGTCGGATTGACGGCACCTGCTGTTGCCCGGAAAGCAATGATACTGACAGGTATAATGGTAAACCCTGCCGTGTTCAGTGTCAGGA
>CAZBED010000016.1:0-47864 GCA_964490845.1 uncultured Chitinophagales bacterium
ACAGTGAAATTCCATGATAAAAGTCATTTATGACCCGTCGGAAATATTGTACATTTGGTAAAATGAAACATCTTACCATCATACGACATGCTAAATCAAGCTGGGAGAGCCCGGAGTTAGATGATATGGTTCGTCCGCTGAATGAGCGTGGCAAACAAGCTATTATTACAATCGGAAATTATCTGAAAAATAAAAAAATAAAACCGGATCTGGTTATTACATCTCCGGCAACACGGGCCCTGCAAACGGCTATTGGCATTGGCATATATATAAATTATCCGCCGGAAAAGTTGAAGATAGAGCAGGATGTTTATTTTGGAGATGCTGCATCTGTTATTCGCTTGCTGAAAAAAACAGATAATCGCCTTACGGATGTTTTTCTGTTAGGCCATGAGCCTGTTTTGTCCTCTGTGATACTCGCGCTAAGCGGTGAAATAATAAATAAATTTCCTACCTGTGCCGTATATCGCATACTATTTGATGTGGCAACATGGGATGGAATCACGCAGCAAAAAGGGAAATGTGAATTTTATGTGAACCCTAAATTATTGTCTCAAAAGTAAGTATTTTCAACACTCATATACATGGCAAACCATCCAATTATCAATCGGGAATTAAGCTGGCTATCCTTTAATGAGCGCGTATTGCAGGAAGCGGAGGATAAGTCTGTTCCGCTGATTGAACGGCTTAAGTTTCTCGGGATTTTTTCAAACAATCTGGATGAATTTTTCCGGGTGCGCGTCGCGACCATTGCACGGCTCGTGGATTTTCAAAAACAAGCCAAACAAAATATGGGGTTGAATCCGGCCAAACTGCTGGATGGTATTCAGGATAAAATCGAATTGCTGCAAAAAAGATTTAACCAAACCTTTCAGGTTATACAAAAGGAGTTGGAGAAAGAAAAAATTTTCATCATCAATGAACAACAACTCGACAAAGAACAGGGATTATTTGTCAAGAATTATTTTCAGGAAAAAGTCCGTCTGGAAATTTTTCCCATCATGATAGATAAACATAAGTCATTCCCGATTTTACAGGACTCTTCCATTTATCTGGCTGTCCGTATTTTTAAAACCAAAAAAGAGCCCATTTACTCCCTGATTGAAGTGCCGTCGCAAAGCATTTCGCGTTTTGTTGTGCTGCCACCCCGAAAAGACAAACAATATATTTTATTTCTGGACGACGTTATTCGTTATAACCTTAAAGATGTTTTTCAGATTTATGATTTCGACAAGATTGATGCATACACCATCAAATTTACACGGGATGCGGAACTGGATATCGACAACGACATCTCCACTACTTTTTTAGAATCCGTCGAGAAAAGTCTGGAAAAACGAAAAAAAGGTGAAGCCATCCGTTTTATTTATGATGCTGAAATGCCAAAAGATTTTTTAAATTTTCTGGTGAAGAAAATGAACCTGGACAAAGAAACCCATGTGGTCGGCAGTGTCCGTTATCACAACTTCAAAGATTTTATCCGTTTTCCGGATTTAGGCCGTAAGGATTTATTAAACGAGGCACTAAGCCATATCGCTCACCCTGATTTATACAAAGCCAAAAGTATACTGGCAAAAATGAAAGAGAAAGACATACTCCTTCATTTCCCCTACCATTCTTTCGATTACTTTCTGGATCTTTTGCGCGAAGCGGCCATCGATCCGAATGTGTCGCACATAAGAGTTACATTGTACCGTGTATCGTCGAATTCACATGTCATCAAATCATTGATTACGGCGCTGCACAACGGCAAAGACGTAACTGTATTTATCGAGCTGCGCGCGCGTTTTGATGAAGAAGCAAATATAGAGTGGGCGAATAAATTAAGGGATGCCGGCGCGCGGGTTATTACCGGTATCGCGGGACTGAAAGTGCATTCTAAATTATGTTTAATAACACGCCGGGAGAAAGGAAAGAAAATATATTACGGTTGTATCGGTACCGGCAACCTGCACGAAAAAACGGCACGGATATATACTGATTTGATGGTGCTGACATCGAACCAGATAATTACACGTGAAGCTCGGCAGGTGTTCGCTTTCTTCGATAAAAATTATTCTGTTCCAAAAATCAACAAGTTGCTGATTGCTCCCTTTAACCTCCGAAGCAAACTAACGCACCTGATAAATAAAGAAATCAAGAATGCCAGAGAAGGGAAGAAAGCAGAAATCTTTTTTAAACTGAACAATCTGGTGGATGAGGATATGATTCATAAACTCTATAATGCCAGCAAAGCCGGTGTGAAAGTAAAACTGATTATACGCGGCATTTGTTCGTTGGTTCCGAATATTCCCGGTATCAGTGAGAATATTGAAGCCGTTAGTATCGTCGATAAATTTCTGGAGCATTCGCGGGTTTTTATTTTTCACAATGACGGAAAGCCGGAATATTATTTTGGTTCCGCCGATTTAATGACACGCAACTTAGATTTCAGGATTGAGATTGTCACACCTGTACTGGATGATAAACTACAAAAACTGATACAGCAAACCATGAACATCCAGTGGAACGATAATGTGAAAGCGAGGGTGTTCAACAAAGAACAGAACAATGTGCGCAAACTAAAAACACTGAGCGCTACGGCAGTCCGCAGCCAGGATGTGACCTATAATTTCTGGAAAGAATATGCGGTGAAGAAGAAGGGGAAATAAAACCCACCTCCTGTCTGCCGACAGGCAGACTTATTCCTCCAAAGCAGGGAAAACGCAAGTGCAACTCTTTACGTTCGTGCATTTTTATTGTTCCTGCTATCCGGTTAATTATGTAATCATTTCAAAATTGCAGTGTCCTAATTTCCCCTCTTGAGAGGGGACAAAGGTGTGTGTAAAAATAAGACTTACCTTTTTATGGAATTTTTGTCCTTTTAGTATCTCAATAGATATGAGACGAAAAATTATTCCATACAACCCGAAGCTAAAAGAATTTGCCAGACAGCTCCGAAATAATTCAACCAAAAGTGAAATTAGATTGTGGCAATACCTAAAAGGGAAACAACGGTTAGGTTTTGATTTCCATCGCCAGAAACCAATAGATAATTATATCGTGGATTTTTATTGTTGTGATTTGTACTTGGCAATAGAATTAGATGGTATAACACATACTTATGAAGATGCCGAAGAAAAAGATAAGACAAGAGAAGATAGGCTTAGATCATTTGGAATTACCGTTTTGCGGTTTGATGATAAATTTGTATTTAAACACATTAACTGGGTTATAGAAGTGATTGACGATACAATTTTGAAATTAATGAATCAACAACCCACCCCTTAATCCCCTCCAGGGAGGGGAAAACGCAAGTGCAACTCTTTATGTTAGTGCATTTTTATTGTTCCTGCTTTCCGGTTTATTATGTAATCGTTCCAAAAATGCAGTGTCCTAATTTCCCCTTCCCCTCTAGAAAAAACGAAATGTGATGGTTGGTGAGGACACCAACCATTAGGTGAAAATGCAGGGAAGAAAAAGGTAAATAAAAACCCACCCCTTAATCCCCTCCAGGGAGGGGAAAACGCAAGTGCAACTCTTTATGTTAGTGCATTTTTATTGTTCCTGATTTCCGGTTTATTATGTAATCGTTCCAAAAATGCAGTGTCCTAATTTCCCCTCTTGAGAGGGGACAAAGGGGTGTGTTAAAAAATACTTTCGACAACAATGAAAAGGGTTTCAATTTACAGCCTGACAATCTTATAACTTCCTAACTGCTCACCGCGAGTATCGCTGATAGTGATCATGTATTCACCCTTCTGCCAGCCTTGGGTATTGACTCCAATATGATTGTTTCCGGCAACATAAATATCATTGCTGATTTGCTTTCCGGTAATATCATAAACTGATACCTGTATAGTTAGCACTTTGCTGTCCGAAATATCTACATATACCAAATCACTTGCTGGATTGGGATATACTTTCATTTGAAGGCTGGTGGAGGTTGGTTCTTTGATGGCGGTTACCGTGTTGCTTGTAGACGAGTTAATAAAACCCTGGCCAATATTATTACTACCACTACTAACCGTTTTAACCACAATTTCACCTACTGTGAAGCTGAGCTTTGCATTGCTTTGGTTCATAGTAGCACCGCTGGTGGTTATAGCCTGTGGAGGGGCAGCCAAAACTGTTCTGTAGTAGGCTACAAGCATTAAGATGATAACTGAAATAATGTATTTCATCATTTTTATGCTATTTATCTTCTTGTTATACTTAATGCGAATCTTGAAGATGTAAAGCCAAAGCCGGTTACAGAAGGATTGTTTGGTATTAATTGATAAACCAACTCTGAACCAGCGTGTAGTGTACAATCAGTATAATAAGGTGGTGGTTTATAATAAAATGGCGGATTCAAAGTAGTAGCAACGGCTCCTATTGGCACATAAAAGAAGGCGCCATTTATTAATGCTATTTCTCCTGGATAGATTCTTCCCGCTATTGAATGGTTGTAATATGGAGGAGTTGAACAATTTGAATTTAAAGAATATACGTATTCTGCCACTCTATTATTTTCTAAATAAACCGAATCGTAATTATAATTAATATTGGAAATATTCCATTCTAATTTGTATCTATATCCCCTTTCTGTAAGCATATAAAAACCTTGGGCGTAATTAAAATCTATAGCTACATCATTAATACTGGAGTCTGAAATAGAAACCCCATTCAATTTTATATCATATCCACTATTGTTGCCTCCTGATGTACTGCCTGTACTTTTTGCATATAATGCATATGGAACACTTAATAATTGAGTAGTGCCCATTGTAATAAAGTTTGTACCACCTGCAGCGTCTAATCCTACCTTTAGAAAATAGTTATCACTACTCCAGTCAATATTCGCAAATACCCCGGTTTGAACCGCTCCTGTTCCTACGGCAAGATTAAACAAACCCAATGCATCGGTATTTGTACTATGGTTTTCCTTATAGACCACAGCACCAGTCGCAGCATTGCCTTTTAAAATACTTAATTGAACACCTATGATTTGATTAGCAATTGGATTGTTACTTGCATTTCTTGCAACACCACTATAATTAAATGCTTGCGGAGGTGCGGACTGGGCTGCTAGGTTGCCTGCGGTCAATATTAAGCAGAGAATAACTGTAAAATAGTTCATCGTTTGTTTCATGGTAAATATTTTAGTCTTTAAAATCGCATGTATTAATGGAACCTGGAAAAGTTTATACCGGAATAATTAATATTCTTACTAAAGTAAGAATATTAATTATTCTAACCTAATTTTTTGGTTTTTTTCAAAATCTCCTAAGTTCTAAATATCCGGAAAAAAGTTCCCAAATGTGGAACTTTTTAATTATCTTTGGTGCTACTAATTCTGACGATTGAGAATCATTAAGCTAAAGACTTTGCAGGATTTCTGGAAAAAACATCCTGATGCGGAAAAAGGGTTGCGTGTCTGGTACACAGATATTGAAAGTAAAAACTGGCAGCAACCCAATGAAATCATTCAGTTCTTTAAGAATTCGGATACTATTGGTAACAACAGAATCGTTTTCAACATCGAATACAACAAATACAGATTGATTGTTTTGTTCCGGTATAATATACAATTGGGGTTTGTCCGATTTATCGGCACACACAAAGAATACGACAAGATTAAAAACATAGAAAAGATATAGCCATGCAAAAAATAACAATAGAACCTATCCACACAAAGAAGCAATATGAAAAGGCTTTAGAAAAAATTGAGTCGCTGATAGATTGCAAAGAACGTTCTCAGGAGGAACAATACCTGGAAGCCATTTCCATTTTAGTGCATGAATATGAAAAAAAACATTATCCGATTTTACCATTAGAACCCATTGAAGTCATTAAATATAAAATGGAACAGGAAGGGTTATCACAACAGGATATTGCAAAATATTTTGGCGGGAAGAACCGTGCCAGCGAAGTATTAAATGGAAAAAGGAAATTAACCTTGAAAATGGTCAAAGCTTTATACAACAACCTGCAAATCCCTGCTGAGGTATTGTTGGCAAATTAGAATTTGATTTCAACACGGTGTGTTTTATTTTACGCCTTGCGCCTAAATAAAACAATCCAATCCCAGTCTTGTTATGAAAAAATGTTACTCTTTTTTCTCTGGTAAAATGAATCCCGGATTATCCTCCACTGAGGTATATATTAAATGCCAGCCTTTTCCGGAAATGGCTTTATCGGTCACAAACCAAATCAGCACTTCATTTCCGGGGCTGACAACTTTGGGTGGAATATTTTGTCCGCTGAATTTAGCCAACAGGTTTTCATTAAGCGTTTCCGTGCCACTGTAAACATATACAAAATCGGTATTGCCCTGTGTGTCCATCAGGTCGAATTCCAGTTTAATATGTTTGGTTTTATCTACCGTAATCTGCCATTTACAGGCGGCATTATTAGCATAATCATTATCTCCGCTTCCATCAGAAAAATCTCCGGAAGGTGTTTCGTAATATTTGACGTCATTGCAATAAAGAATCGAAGAATCTATCGGATTGGCCACATACGAAATTTCTATGGGCATGTTGTCCAGTTTGCCAGCAAACTCTACTCTTGCATAGCCGCCCGGTACCGATACCTTGGAAAACATGGATGTCAGCTGAACCGATTTATACAAAGAGTCTTTCGTGTAAAAATTTATACTTTTTTTCTGTTGTTTTTTATTGCCGGTTACTATAAAATCTATCGAGTGAATCCCGCCCACAGGCGCTATTTCCCATGATTTTCGTAGCGTTGACTGGTCAATATGTATATCTCCTTTCGTCCGGATGTGATTATAAAACTGTTCTTTTTCCGATGGCGATGCAATATACTTCAGTGCTGCTGCGAGGTCAGGAAGACCGGCACCCAGCTTACCACTGTATATGGAGTTTATCGCATCTACCGGGTGTGCCGTATTTCTCAATGCTTTCACTATATCTATTGGCTCCAGAGACGGATACATTTTTTTTATTGCTGCCGCGCAACCGCTGACAAGGGCAACCGCCGAGGACGTACCGCTGCCGTATGTGTATGCGTTGTCTTTATCCGGATAGGGCGCTTTGACAAATTCTCCGAAACCAACCAAATCAATCTTTTTCCCATAGTTTGAATTGTACATCTTGTGCAATGCCGTATCAACGGATGCGACGGCAAAGACAGTTGAAACAGATGCGGGTGGTGTTATTTTTTCGGAGAACATATTCCCTGCAGATGCAATGATGGTAATTCCTCTTTTTGCCGCTTCATCAAACAGATGACGGTATCTGTCTTCTAAAAAACCGCCGCTCCAGGCACAACAGATGATGTCTGCTTTCATATTTACCGCATACTCAATTCCTTCATAGCCGTCTTTCAGGTAAGTAGAACTCGCACGGTCTGACAGCACTTTTACCGGTAAAATTTTTATGGCAGACATGTTATTTGTTCCAAAACATTTTTCTGTCAGGATGGTGATGATGCCTGCTATCATGGTTCCGTGATAATAATCACTTTCCCGTCCCTTTGGAAGGGATACGTCATTATCATGGTCAGAAATATCCCATCCGGAAATATCGTCAGTGAATCCATTGTTGTCATCATCCTTTCCATTATCCGGGATCTCATCTTTATTGATAAAAATATACGGCTCCAGCGCTTTGTGTGAAAGCCGGAAACCATCATCCACCACCGCAACAATAACAGGTCTGTTTTTGGGCGGTACCGTTAAGGATGGGATATGCAGTTTATCATATACCTCATACCCGAGTTTTGTACCATTTGCAGATTGTGCGAGCAATCCGTTAGCAGAAATCAAAAAATAAAGAATAATAAAACCGTTCTTCATTTTTTATTCATAGGTAACAGTCATCACGTGGTTGTGCATCGGAAGGTTGCTAATAGTTAATGTCACCGTTTCCGATCCTGCCAGCTCACCCTGTGTATAATTGGACAATCCCGGTCCCTGTCCAAAACCAATTGGAGTTCTACCCCTCAGATCCGGTAATCCAAAAGTGACTCGTCCATCTCCTCCGTACATAGTACCCAACAGAGAGAATAATGCAGTATTCTGCGCAATGGATAACAACTGCCCTTGACAAAGCATAAATCCACGTGGAGCAAAATTAAACCCATTCAGCTCAATAGCGCCAATAAATGGCTCTACGCCATTTCTACTCGGAAAAATCCCTTCTGTTGCAATACAATAATTCAACACCAGGTAAGGTTGCATATTATAGAATGGCTGGGAGCCTCCGGCAATACCACAGGTAACTCTGATTTTTTTAGCCACCCAGTTGGTACCGTCATACGTTGCCAAACTGCCGTTTTCCGGCGTTCCGCCGATAACTGTACCGCTAGCACCTGCCGGGCCTTGCGGACCAACCGGGCCTTGCGGGCCGGTAGCGCCAATGGAACCTTGCGGGCCGGCCGGACCCTGCGCTCCGATATCACCCTTTTCACCCTGAATACCTTGCGGACCCTGTGGACCAGTTGCGCCTGTCAAACCAATCGGACCCTGAGGGCCGGTGGCTCCTGTTAAACCGGTTGGGCCTTGCGGACCTTGCGGGCCGGTGTCTCCTGTTAATCCTATTGGGCCCTGTGGGCCAGTTGGACCTTGCGGACCAGTAGGCCCAGTATTTCCCTGTGGGCCAGCCGGGCCTTGCGGGCCAGTTGCTCCAGTTGGACCCTGTGGGCCTTGCGGACCGGCCGGACCCTGATCGCCTGTATTACCTTTTTCACCCTGTGGACCTTGTGGGCCGGTTGCACCCTGTGGGCCAGTCGCTCCCGTTAAACCAACCGGACCCTGAGGCCCTTGCGGGCCAGTGGCGCCTGTTAATCCTATTGGGCCTTGTGGGCCGGTTGCACCGGTTGCACCTTGAGGACCAGGATCTCCCTGGTCACCCTTTTCTCCCTGAAGGCCTTGTGGCCCGGTTGCACCTGTAAATCCTCTCGGACCTTGCGGGCCGGTGGCGCCTATTGGCCCCTGGATGCCCTGATCACCTTTTTCGCCTTGTGGGCCCTGTGGGCCAGTGGCACCTGTCAACCCTATTGGGCCCTGTGGGCCGGCAGCTCCTGTTGCACCTTGCGGACCCTGTGGGCCAGTCAATCCAATGGGGCCTTGTGGGCCCTGAGGGCCCGTTGCTCCGGTATTTCCAATAGGACCTTGTGGGCCGGTGGCTCCTGTTAAACCTGTTGCACCCTGAGGGCCGGTAGCACCTTGCGGACCAGGATCTCCCTGCTCACCCTTTTCTCCCTGAAGACCCTGTGGGCCCCTGTCGCCAGTATCACCTTTATCTCCTTTCGGCCCTGCAGGGCCAGGTGTAGAACTTCCGGATGATTTCGCATATAGTGCATATGGTACACTTAACAGTCTGGTTGTTCCGGTAATGGTATAATTTGTTCCACCCGCCAGGTCTGTTTCTGTTTTAATAAAATAGATGCCTGCAGACCAGTCCACTGATGCCAAACTTCCTGAAACAACAGTGCCTCCACCTATCTCGATACTCAATAATCCATTATCATTGGTGGAGGGAGTTTGTGTTTCCACATATACCGGAGTTCCCGAGGACGAACCTTGCAGGATACTTACCTTCATTCCCACAGGTGTATTCACCAGCAACTGATTAGAACTGTTGCGTATCACAGCCTGATAGCTCATCTGTTCCGGCGCCTGCCCTAATAATTGCAGTGACTGTCCAGATAGAAAAAGCAGAAACAGGAAAACAAACTTTTTTGTGAGCCGCCCGTTAGTTTGACCATTGCTTTTAGTTGGTTGATTGATTGATGTACTTTCCATTTCAGTGTTGTTTTATGATTTTAAACGTTTTAATCTGTTTCTCTTTTTCATATATGACCAACAGGTAGCTGGCTGTAGCTAATTGTGTCATATCTATTCTCGTCTGTGCAGATGCAATTTTTGAGTAACCGTATTGTTTCCCGTTTACATCATACAGCTTATAATAAAGTTCATGTTGATTTAACTGTTCTACTTCCAAAATTAAATAATCCGCTGTTGGATTTGGATAAACGGCGGCATTCAGTTTAATCCAGTTTTCTTTTATCCCCGAAACCACCAGTATCTCAAACGGCTGTTGCAGTCCCTGTGTTATTGTCCCCGTTGAGCCGCTTGCTGTGATATAGTCGACCTGGCCTACGGAAGAACTTACTGAACCGCCGGAACCCGTGACCTGCCCGCCGGCCGCAACTATCCCGCTTTGTGCAGAAAGTACGGATGACGCCAACAAAAAAGAAAAAAGTAAGGAAAGGTGTCTGATCATTTTTTCATAGTTTATAGTGGTTTGTGTATTAATATGGTACTTAATACCTATGTGAATATACTCAAAATCTTGAATAATTAAAAAAATAAAGCAGATAAAAACAAGACCCTATAAAAACATTATAGTAAACAACACAATGCATAGGGCATAAAATAAAATCGTAAATTGTACATCATAAATTCACCACATGAAATTCGCCGCTATTGATATAGGCTCCAATGCTGTCCGATTAATCTTTATCAATATCTATGAAACACCGGCAGGCCCGCAGTTCATAAAAGATGCCATGTACAGGGTAGCATTGCGGCTGGGTGAAGAAGCGTTTCTGAAAGGTAAGATTTCTAAAACAAAAGAAGCGGAAATGCTTTCCACCATGAAAGCATTCAGGCATTTGATAGATATTCATAAGCCCATACAAATTATGGCTTGTGCGACTTCTGCCATGCGCGATGCAAAAAATGCGAAAGAAATAGTTCAGAAGATTTATAAAAAGACGGGGATTCAAATTCAAATCATCAGCGGACAAAAAGAGGCAGAATTAATCTTATCGAACCATGTAGAAAAATTTCAACTGGAGTCCGATAAAAATTACCTGTATATCGATGTGGGCGGCGGCAGTACGGAATTGATTTTATTGTCCAAAGGAAAACTGGTGGACAAATGGTCATTCAATATCGGCACGCTGCGGATGACCTTAGGGAAGGTGAGGGAAAAACACTGGAAAGAGCTGGATGTATGGGTGGATCATTTTAAAGGCAAATACCAGCCTCTTTACGGAATTGGATCCGGTGGGAATATCAACACCATTCAGAAGCATTTTGTAAAGCGCAAGGAACAGGATGTCCATTTTGATGACCTGTCGCTCACTTTAAAATCGCTTGAAAATCTGACTATAGACGAACGTATCTTAAAATATGGATTCCGTCCGGACAGGGCAGATGTAATCGTTCCTGCTGCCAAAATTTTCATGCATATCATGGCGCGATTAAATATCGACACGTTGTTTGTCCCTAAGGTTGGCTTAGGCGATGGTATGATACATGAGATGTATGACAAGATGGTGAAAAGCAAGAAGCTTAAAAAATAAACTCTTTTTATAAATCATTACTGACATTGGAGCCATTTTCGTAAAACATATTGTTTTGCTGAATTGCATTAATGTTGCTGTCATACAACCTGAACTGAAATAAAGGCGCTCCGAAATTTTTTCCTTTAGGATAAAAGCTGAATTGAAAATCCAAATATGGCAACCCCAGATCCACACTTCTGTAGCGAAAACCCAGCCCGACTCCGTATTGAAAGAAACTCTGCAGAATCGGTCTTTTTTCATTCTCACTCAGCCAGGCCATATCACAAAAAGCATACAACATTGTTTTGCTGAGTGCAAATTTTTTATCTACATATAAATTGCATTCCGCACTTAAGGTAATGCTTCTGGAGCCTTTTAATGAAGGAGCGTAAAAACCACGTATACCGTTCTCGTCGTTGATGGTGAAATAACGGTCTACAGGAACTGCAAATCCGATATTAGCACCGGCTTTAATAATCTGACGGAAAAACATATACCTGGCAAAATGTATTTTTTTAGAAACATAATCCAGGTTGAACTTTGTGAACATTTGTTGTCCGGTTCTGTGTTTTATATACCCGCTATATTCCGCCTGGGCAAACAAATAACCAAATTTATGAACGTAGATTCCATAATTTGCCGTCAGGTTATAATAGGTTCTTCTGCCATAGATCTCATCAATCTGAGGGCCCACCCAAAAAGAAGCACTAACGCCCCTTGGAAAATATTCCGCAATGTCAATATAGAATGCATTCTTTTCTAAATAAAAATCCCAGCGCGCGAGACCAAACCCGAAATTATAATTTTGCTGCTCCACAAATATTTCTTCATAATTTTTATTGACAATAAAGGGCCTGTTTCTGTAGTTTATATAATTGAGTTTGGTTGCCACTACAAATTTTAATTTTTTATCCTTACAAGGCATTACCTTGTCCACCGGTACGGAATAGGCCAGCCATAACGAATAATAGTGGGATTTTGTTTTTACAATTTTAACCGTGTCTTGCAAATCACTGTTCTGTTTAATGGTAGTGTTGCTGAATAAATATTTTGCATCAAATGCCCACCTTGTTTTAAAGCTGAAAAAATTTCTGTAAAAAGACACTAATGCTTTCTGATTGAGTTTTTCTACTATAAATTGCGTGGTAAAATTGATTTGTGAAGATTGTATGTTTTCATATTTGTACCGGCCGCCGACTGCCCATAGATTTTTTTTATTCAGATTAATGCCGGCAAAAATGCTTAGAGTATGGGGCAATCCTAAAAAATTATATGTAGAAACAGCCAATGCAACCCGCTTGTTTATATAACCTGCAGACGCTGTCCAGGATAATTTATCCTGCAGAAAAATAACGACTGAAACACTATTTTCCAACAAGCTGTCTGGTGCAATAAGGATTTTAACATCTTTGAATTTATTTCTTTCCCAAAGTTGTTTTTCGGTGTCGGCAAAAAGGGTTGGGTTTACCATGTCTCCTTCTCTGAAAAAAATATCTCCTTTAACAAACCACTCTTTGCTTTTAAAATGGATGGAGTTTCCAAACTTCTGAGCCTTGCTTATATTGGGCGGGCAACTGTCTTCCTTGCATCCAAAAGGCTTAAATATAATGATATCTACACATGAAATCTTTTTTCCCTGAAAGGGCTGATATTTTTCTACACCAGAAAAATCCTTGCCATATCCTCTGTCGCTGTAGTTGATATAAGACATGAACTTAAACACTTTTTTTACCTTCTCACTGCGTTCTTCTTTTTTTAGTTCTTTGGAATTCTGTACGAATATGCTGCTATCTTGTTGTGCAAAAACCGAAACATGCAACTGCAGATAACAACACCATAAAAAAACAGTAAGAATTTTTCCGGATTTATTATCAGGTAAAAAAAGGGCGTTCATGATATTAAGCAAACTTCTGTACTTCATTCATACAGTATAACGCTTTACTATTTTTTTAATTTTAGCTGAATGGATTTAATAATGATAGGCAAAATTGAAAGGAAGACAATCCCCAGTATGAATTTCTCCAGGTTTTTTTCCACAAAAGGAATATTGCCTAAAAAATAACCGGCCAAAGAAACGGATGTCACCCAAATGAAACCGCCAAAAATATCGTAAGGCAAAAACGTCCTGTATGTCATTCTTCCCACGCCGGAAACAAATGGCGTGACGGTGCGTACTATTGGCATAAAACGGGCAATAATAATGGTTTTAGTACCGTGTTTTTCAAAATAACGATGTACCTCTTCTACCCATTCGGGATTTACCAGCGGCTTGCCTTTAAACTTCCAGTTGAGCACATGCTCACTAAAATATTTGCCTACAAAGTAATTGACATTATCTCCTAACACAGCCGCTATAATCAGCAACGGAATTAATACATAAATATTCAGTCCGGATGGTTGTGCGCACAACAGTCCGGCTGTAAATAAAAGAGAATCTCCGGGAAGAAACGGCATTATGACGAGGCCGGTCTCAACAAAAATAATGAGAAATAAGATGGCGTAGATATACGGCCCGTACTCCTGAAAAAGAAGTAACAATACTTCTTTGGTATGTGTAAGCAGGTCTAAGAGAAACTGAATAAATTCCATACGGTTTGTTTTACTGATTTATCCGAACAAGATACTGAATTTATTGATTTGTAAAAGATAGATTCTGTACTTTTGATGTAATTCCATTTTTATGCAAACGATAATTCTGCTGCTTATTTCAAATTCATTCATGACGTATGCATGGTACGGTCATTTGAAAAATCCGAATTTAAAAATCTGGCAGGCTGTGCTCATCAGCTGGGGTATCGCTTTCTTTGAATACTGTTTTATGGTACCGGCCAACCGAATCGGTTATAAAACGTTCAACGCCTATCAGCTGAAAATTATCCAGGAAGTCATCACCTTGACGGTTTTTGTCGGGTTCGCCTTTTTCTTTTTGGGTGAAAAACTACGATGGAATTATCTTGTCAGCTTTATTTTTATCCTGCTTGCCGTGTTTTTTATTTTCAAGAAATAGTTCTTTTTAATTAACTTTCTCTTACCATAAAAGACTATTATGAAAAATTCATTGTTTATTTTTCTATTCGCATTTTTATTTTTTACGGATTTACGGGCACACAACCCAACCGATACTGTTCTGCTGAATAAATACTGGAACTACCGGGAACGGTTTTCAAACCGTTTTGTGCGTATCGGTGACCATCCGGGTTTCAGTATGCCAATTGAACAATACCTCTACAATGATTGCCGGTACGACTGGATTTGGTGGAATTATCCTCCACAATATATCCAAGATGGGTTTGGAATATTGTCCCCGGGTGGTGATCAAACATGTAACCTCGGACATTATATCGGATGGCTGTCCACAGAATATGCCCTTCTCAATCTAAATAATCAACCGGCCGATTCGGTGGTACGGGAATTATACTTTGCCCTGAAAGCCTACTACAGGCTGGAACGAACCGCCAATGAAATTTTCCGAAACCCCAATTATTTTGGTTACTTTGTCCGTCAGGATGCACCGAATGATTTGCATTTGTCATTCCAGGATGCATCCGTTCCGGACAACAAAAAACCAGTCTGTACCATAAGTGAAGAAGTACAGCGGCAATACAGCAAAGACTCTCTGGTTTCTAATTTTACCTCTCAGGATCAGGTGGTGCATCTGATGTATGGTATGTCATTGGTCAAACGATACATTCCTTCTTCACTAAAATATAACGGAGAAAGTATTTTAGCTTTAGCCGTCGAAGCTTCCAGACGGATGATTTTTCGTTTCTATTCCGATGCATGGGATTTAAATAATCCTCGTGGGCAAAGCGTAGGAAATGAACGCGGCGGACAGGCGCAACCGTGGGCGTACGCGTTTGATAAAACCTGGGCATATATCAATCCGCAAGGAAAAACATTTGGCGATTATACATTCAATATAGTGGACGTATTACTAAAGGGTATTTATGAGTGCTGCGGACACTTAGGAGGTATCACTCACTTTTACAACAGACGGTTGTTTATATCGCTGGCGTCTACCAGTAACACAAAAACGATTGCTTATAATTTTGATTACACCATGCAGGATGGTCTCTGGATTTATCCCATCACACAAGGATTGTTGTATAATCTCCGGTTAGACAGTAACCGTGAAATCAGGTTGCTGGATACATTATATACAGCACTGACACAGGCGCCGGACTGTGGTACCTGCATCAATATCAATAATGGAAATCCGGACTGTGTACAATCTCCCAAAGGCTGGCGTGGCCAAAACAGATGGTTTGGAAATATTGCTACTCGAGACAGCATCACAGATACTAATAACCATCCGGCAGACCATTACGGACTGGATTATCTCTTAGCTTATAATTTATACCGTTTATATACCAATCCTGCCGGTTACAGGAATACACATGTTTCTTTTCCCACATCAAACTCTTATTCTCATTTGAACAATACATTAGACGTAAAGGTGTATCCAAACCCTGTGGACAATGAACTGAAAATACAATATTACCTTCCTGTCTCCAAAAGCATATCCATGAAACTCTATGATATTTCCGGAAGGTTGGTTAAATGTTTGGTTACTGAAAAAATGACGGCGTATGGTCATCATGAAGACATTATTGATTTCTCCGGTCTTTCTGCGAATACCTATGTGCTCGTGATACAACTGGATGATGAACTGATACGAGAGAAAATTGTGAAATATGATTATCCGTTTATAAGAAAGTAACCGGAATTTTTTGTCATTCCCTCCTGCCTGCACAGACAGAACATACAGGTGAATGAGAACGTTTTATCACCATTTTTATAAAATTCCCGCTTTTGCCGGAATGGCTTTAACTACTTGGATATGCGGATTGTCAGGACCGTAAAATATTAATCTTTTCCCTGATCCTGGCTATTTTTGAACTGACCTGTTTTTTGTGGATTCTGTTTGTTAGAATTATCTTGATTGTTGCCTTCCGGTATAAAAGCAGGTACAGGCACTTTGGAAAAGTCTACTTTTATAGTTTCTTCAGCATCCCAGTTTTCTTTGATGATAATTGGTTTTAATTCTTTATATATTTTTTCAGGTAATAATTTCGTCGTGAAACTTCCTGAATTCCAAATTCCATTCTCATTGAGATCTTCTATCACTTCTACGTTGTATGTACCGGCATAGAGCAAACCATAGTTAATTTTAACCGCCTGAGAATCGCGCAGAATTCGCTTATCCAGTACTTTGTCCGAATTATCTTTTAATAATGCGATATATGTGCTTTCTTTTTGTGGTAACTCGTATGTAATCAACAGGTTACCTGTTTTTTTTACAGATACGGCGAAAAAGGAGAATTCCTGTGTTTTTGAATAATTTCCGATTAAATCGACGAGCGCAGAATCTAACACCCTCAATATGTATTTCATGCCCGGTTTCCAGGCTGCAGAAATTTGATATGTCTGCATATCCTCAGCACGCGAAACCTGAATAGGAACTCTTGAATTTGATGTGTCAATTAAGATTATCTTAGCCGTGTCAATATCTGCTAAGCTTCGGTAAGTGCTCACCAGTTTCAGAGGTGTCGTTTCTATAACGGAAAGTGTTTTATAAGCGGCAGTATCATTAAAAAAAACAACAGGATTTTTGTATTTTTTGCTTTCTGTTTTCACCCTCAGCGAATCTATAAGCTTGTTATTATTTTTAATAATCAGGTTGATAATGCCTGTATCCTTGTCCAGCTTAGGCAGATATACCGTCAGTTTTCCCTTCTCTTTCTCCTGAAAGGCAATAGGCTGAACCTCTTTCATGTCGGGCAATGAAACCGTAATCTCATCCTTGGTAAAGGACAGTTCTTTGTTAAATGCAATATGAAAAATGCCCCCTTTAATTACTCTGTCATACTCGGCAATACGCAAATCAGCCACTTCCGGCATAAACAGTTGAAAGTTCAGCGTATCCAGATTGGATGTTATATGATAAACACTATCTGTAAACCCGATGGCTTCACCGGGTAAATCATAGTAATAATTGCTATTCTGATCGCTCAGGGCAAAAATCCTATAGTCACCCTCCTTTACATTTTCCAATATGAAACTGCCGTCATTTTTAATCTTGGTAATGTAAAATGGGCGTTTTTTTGTAAAAACGGAATCCTCTTTTTCTTTGTACAACAACAAATAGGTATTATCCGGAAATTTATCGAGCATAATTTGTATCCGTCCTTTTACTTGCAAAGAATCGATAAAACTGCCGGTAGAAAATAAAAATTTGAAATTGGGAAGGATATTTCCTTCGTTATTATCTTTTATATTATCTCCGAAAAAGATACTGTACGTCGTATTTGGCTGCAGTGTATCTTTCCACTTGATCGTGAGCTCATTTCTGGCTGCTTCCACTTTGGGAAACGGCACCATGTCTGGCGATATAATAATTTGACTTTTAGGATTTTGTAATGGTAATATCCATTCGTTAAATACTACTTTTATCTCCTTTTTAGCGAAGTTAATGCTGTAATTCTCAGGTATGGATTTAGCGACTTCAGGAGGTGTGGCATCTTTTTTACCACCTGTAGGCGCAGTAACCTGCGCACAGGACAAAACCAGCAGGCTCTGCAGTAGTGAAATAATGAAATTACGGAATCGTTGTTTTTGTATCGTATGAGCTGAATACATTACCTGTTCGTTACTGTTATTTTTTTATCTGCCAAGATACACCATTAATACGGAGATATCAGCCGGGTTAACACCAGAAATCCGGCTGGCCTGTCCGAGTGTTTCGGGTTTTATTTTGCTTAATTTCTGGCGAGCTTCCATGCTTAAAGAGGGCAGGCTCATATAATCAAAATCCTGTTTGAGGCGGACATTTTCTATCTTATCCATTTTTTGTACCTGCTCCTGTTCTTTGGCAATATATCCGTCATACTTTACAGATATTTCTGCCTGTTCGATAAACTCTCTTTCAAATTGTGCCAAATGGGCATTCACTAGCGGAACATTTTTGATTAAATCCATCAAGCCTATTTGAGGCCTTGTGATAATCTTTTCCAGTTTCATTTTCTGTCCGATGGGACTTGTTTCCCTGGATTCCAGATATGTATTAATATCGCCGGGTTTTATACTGAATTCTCTCAGAAATCGGATGATTTCATCTGTAGCTTTCCGTTTTTCAAACACCCTGTCCAACCGCTCCTGTTCTGCAAATCCAATTTTATAGGAAAGTTCTGTCAGGCGCAAATCGGCGTTATCCTGCCGTAAAAGTATGCGAAACTCCGCTCTGGATGTAAACATTCTGTAGGGTTCTTCGGTACCTTTATTCACTAAATCATCAATCAAAACACCTATATAAGCTTCGCTGCGTTTCAGCACTATTGGCTCTAAATCATTGATGGCGCGATGGGCATTAATACCAGCCATCATACCCTGACTGGCAGCCTCTTCGTAACCTGTTGTGCCATTAATCTGTCCGGCAAAAAACAGATTTTTTATCAGTTTGGTTTCTAAGGAAAGAGATAATTGTGTTGGCGGAAAATAATCATATTCTATAGCATAGCCGGGCCTGAACATTTTCACTTTTTCAAAACCCGGAATTTGGGTGAGCGCCTTATATTGAACATCTTCCGGCAGCGACGTCGAAAATCCGTTCACATAAATTTCCACAGTATTCCAGCCTTCCGGCTCCACAAATATCTGATGTCGGTCTTTGTCGGCGAAGCGGTTAATTTTATCTTCAATAGACGGGCAATAGCGGGGGCCCAGGCCTTTAATCCTGCCCTGAAACATCGGTGATTGCTCAAAGCCGGTTTTCAGTATTTCATGTACTGTATCGTTCGTATAGGTAATCCAGCAGCAACGCTGTTCTTTCGGTTTTTCAATCTTTTTATAGGAAAACCCGACAACATCTTCATCGCCGTTCTGGATTTCCATTTTGGAATAATCCAGGCTTCTTCCATCTACCCTTGGCGGGGTACCGGTTTTCATCCGTCCGCTTTCAAAGCCTAACGCAACCAATTGTTCCGTAAGGCCGGTAGACGCCTTTTCACCTGCCCTGCCTCCGCCAAACTGTTTTTCGCCAATATGAATGATTCCATTCAGAAAAGTTCCATTGGTTAACACAACAGCCTTGGATCGGATTTCCATGCCCATCCCGGTTTTAATACCACACACCCGGCCATTCTCGACCAGTAATTCACTGACCATATCCTGCCAGAAATCGATATTAGGAGTGTTTTCCAGCATTTCGCGCCATACCAAATGAAACTGCATACGGTCGCTCTGAGCCCTTGGGCTCCACATGGCGGGGCCTTTGGATAAATTAAGCATCCGGAACTGAATCATGGTTCTGTCTGTGACAATGCCCGAATAGCCGCCCATAGCATCTATTTCCCGTACAATCTGCCCTTTTGCAACGCCACCCATAGCAGGATTGCAGGACATTTGAGCAATGGTTTGCATGTTCATGGTTGCCAACAAGACCCTGCTGCCCATTTTAGCGGCAGCCACGGCGGCTTCACAGCCGGCATGACCGGCACCAACAACAATAACATCATACGAAGAAAACATGGTGCAAAGATATAGATTAGTAATGAGTAGTGAATAATGCGTTGCGAGAATTTAACGCTAAATCAAGGATTCACAAAATAATTCACATGTTTATAATTATAGTGTGGATTGTCGTTAATAAGTTTCACGTGAAACCATCTGTCTGCCGATAATCTGGTATCAAACAAACAGATAATCCACATCCAAAGGGTGGATTTGATTATTGAAATCATATTACAATCCACAAAATTATGCACTGTGTGGATGAAAGATTATTAATAAATAAAAACATGGAGTTGTTTTGTTAATTACGTTGATTGAAATCTTGTGTTTCACGTGAAACAAAAAAGGGGATGAATAATATTCACCCCTTTTATAAAATATATTGTCTGATTAAAATTTAGGACAAAGCAATGGAGAATATGATTTCTTTTTGTCGAGGGGTTTGCCTGTATAGATAATGGATGCTTCAAATGCACCAAATGTTTTTACAGCCTGGCTGAGTGTTTTCTTGATGGTTGCATCATAGCTTAATCCAATTTGTACTCCGGAGAAAGATACACCAGCTAAAGCAATAAGAGCACCATTTCCATCATACCACAGGCCGGCGGATACTGCCGTTTTATAGGGTTCAGATTTCCCGGACAAATTGAAAGAGAAAGAAGATCCGGCTATCCATTGTTGTGCCTTTGCCTGATACATGTACATACCATTAGGCGAAATCAATACAAACCTCTTCACGTCTATCATCAAACCGGCATGGCCGTTGAAACGGTAATCTCTTTCATTATCTGCATTAAAAAAGCTATCCTGCGGTTTCAATACATTAAACATGGATGCTCCGGCATAGGCTCCGATTGTCCTGGTAAACTGGGAAGACCAAAACAAGCCAACGTTTATGTTGGGTTTGAAAAATTTATTTGTAGCAAAATTTTCTCTGTTATTAATGGACAGGTCAAAACCGGTACCGGTAAATTGGGTGGAAAAAGCCAGATTACCTAAATCTACTGAGCGCTGCAGGAATCCTACCTGAAAACCGGCGCTTAAATAATGGTTTTTATTTTTGCCCAGACTTTTGTGATACGCCAGTGAAAACATAAGTGTATTAGAGCGAATAGCGGATTGTCTGTCATTGGTAAACAATACCCCAACCCCAAAAATATCTTCCCGAAGTTTATCTCTTAATAAACCAAAATCTGCGGATGCACTTAAGGTATGGTAAGGAGATGGCGTCTGCAATGGCAGATACTGCATTCTGTAATTGGCCACCGCCCTGTATAATGAATTGATTTTTCCGGTAAGTGCCGGATTTAAATTAAGCGGAGAATTATAAAATTGCGAAAATTTGTAATCCTGCGCCTTTGTACTTATAAAAGAAAGAAATAATATTAAACTAAATAATACCTTAAAATGTAAAGTGTTCTTCATTCCCTAAGTTTTGTGTGTTGATTGAAAAAACAAAATAAACCCCTATACTTTTCCATAGACAATAAATCATTGTGGAAAAGTGTAACTAATTTAGCATTAATTTTCATAAGTTGTTGCACCAACTCCGTAATTTTTTGCTGAATTTCTTCATTTTTATCCGTGCGGTAATATTCAAATGTGGCATCCATCCAGCAGGTGCTGTGTAGCATCAGTGTAGTGGTTTCATTTTTTAACAAATCGAAAAAGAAAAATGACCGGCTATAACCTGCCCGAAACCCTATGGTATCAGGGTATAACAATGAAAAATCGTGTTGTATGTTTTCCTTATGAATCGCCCGGAAATAATCAGGAAAACGTATCCTCAAAAAATGTTGTCTGGAATATAAAACGGGCTGGCCGGTTATCGTTTCCAGCAATGCTTTTTCCAAACCAATACTATCTCTATCTAAGGAACGGTAAGACGGATGAATACCTGTTATATATCCTTTATCATGAATAGATTTGATTCTTTGCTGCAAACAGCGTGATGACGGAGAAACCCTGGAATCATTGGCATCTTCATCGCACAACAGAAAGAAGAAAATCGGTTGCAATTTATTCTTTTCCGTTTCATTCAGTATAAAATCATACATATCGAACGGGTCATTTTGCCGCAGGAAGAGTGTTTGTATTGTCTCTTTTTTGAAAATATTAGGTGGGTGTTTCAGCCAGTTTCTTCCCAAAAAACGATAAGCCTGATCGATATCAAAAGTTGGCGTGTATTCAAAAGAATACTGGCGGACGTTCAATGCTGGCTGCATGGCCAATAATTCCATTTTGAAATATTCCAACCAGCTGTCTATAACCGGTGAAAACTCAAATTCCTTCTTTGCTAAAATGGAATTGGAAGCAAGAAATCTGCCGTGAATATCCTGTTCATGCGGCAAATATTCCTCATACCTGGAAAGCAGGAAAAAGATACAGGAAAAGATATCAAACCGGCAATCGTACGTATCCGTCGTTTGAAAGAAAACCGGAAAACCATTTTCACGTGAAACAAAAATTTTTTGCGGACGAATGTCCTCTTCGAGCAATAGCGATTCCTGATAAACAGAATACCAGTCATTCATTTTCCGGTTAGAGTACGCGATATAGATACATTCCGGCTGACGTACAACATCCGGGTTTTCCGTCAATTCATATGTAATACCCAAATGCTGCGTAAATACAAAATCCAGCACATAGCGGATTCTGTTAGTAACTTTGGGTGTGTAGATAACTATCATGAATCGCTCAGGTATAAAAAGCTAAATTAGCCTTGTAAATGTTAATGGTTTACAAGATAATCAGTTTGCCTGTTTTATCGTAAAAACCGGTATCAAAAAATACATGAGCGCACCCTTTCTCATACATCTGCCCCAGTTTGAAGGTCCTTTTGACCTGCTCCTGTTTTTTATTGAGCGTGACGAATTGAGTATTCACGATATTCCCATTCATAAAATCACCAATGAATTCCTGGATTATATCCAGCACATGGAACGGCTCAATATTGAAGTGGCCAGTGAATTTATCCTGGTTGCAGCGACTTTGATGCGCATCAAGGCAAAAATGCTGCTGCCCAGAAAAGAACTGGATGAGGAAGGCAATGAGATTGACCCGCGTCAGGAATTGGTACAACAACTGCTGGAATACAAACGTATCAAGGAGGCGGTGGAAGCACTGAAAGAACTGGAAAGCAACCGATCTCTGCGCTACTCCAGAGGTAACCAGAAAAAAGAAGTGGATCAGCTGATAAAACTGCTGGCGGAAGATGCCGAATTGGAAACCATTACTTTGTTCAAGCTCCTGAAAGCGTATCAGCGAACCATGGACAAATACAAAAACAAAACAGAAAAAGTAGTACATACTGTAGCCCCATATAAATATTCCATCGAATCGGAAAAGGAAAAGCTCACTGCCCTGATTAACGCTAAAACAAAAGCCTCTTTCGGTGAAGTATTTACCGCCTGTGAAAGCAAAATTCATGCGGTGTTTATTTTTCTAAGCATGTTAGAACTTATTCAACAGCACATTGTTTCCATTATATTAGGTGAAGGGAAAAACAATTTTTGGCTCACTACCGACGTTATAGACTAATATCCTTATTTTTAAGATATGCCGTTTAAACAACACTATGTTGTCTTATTACTTTTTTTGTCGGGATTTTTTTTAACAAAAACTTCCCGGGCGCAGCAATATGTGGGCGCCGTAGGCGCCCGCTTCAGTTATGGTTTTGGAATTACCGGAAAATATATTTTCAATCAGCAAAAAGGACATGGGCTTGAATTTTTGCTGCGATACGGATACCACGGATTGATTATCAATAAACCGGGCGGACACATTCAGGCTCTGTATGAAAAGCACTGGGAATTTGGACGATACAAAAACTGGACGGTCTATGTAGGCGGCGGGCCGGGATTTGGATTCGGCAAACGAAACTCATTATCAAAGAATACCTATTTTGCCTTCTGCCTGTCGCCCATCGTTGGAATAGATTTTACCACGCGACAGCTGAAGATTCCGATGGTTCTGGCTTTTGATTATAAACCGGCTTTTCACACAGATGTATTGATTAGTAAAGGCAACCAAAAGCCACAGACAGATTTTTCATATTATGAGATTGCTTTTTCCGTACGGTTTGCCATCAACGGAAAAAAGAGAAGGTATTAAAGAGATTAAAATTACAAGCCGCGGATTTTAGCACGAAGCGACTCTTTCAGGTTATCGCCGCAGCACATTCTGACCACTTTCTGAGAAACATTTTTCTTGTAAGCCGCATGGTTGTTATAATATTGCATGCATACCGGGCATTTGTTAATTTCTTCCATAAGCCGATTTTCAGAATGTCGGTCTAATTCACCATCTAATAACAGTGCAATATCCGTTACCAGTTCGTTGCAGTTGTGTGGTGGTCGTATATGATTCATCTGTTGGTAGGTTTATTATTTATATCCCATCTTTTCTGCATATTCCTTCAAACTCTCTTTCAGCATATTGCGCGCCCTGTGCAGCCTGGAACGAACCGTTCCGATAGGTATGTCTATAATTTTCGCTATTTCTTCATACGTAAAGCCTTCTATGTCACACAACAAAATAACAGTCTTAAAATCAACCGGCAACCTGTTCAGCGCCTCCGTGATTTCATCCCCCATCATTCCGTCAAATATGTCTTCTCTTAAGTCAAAGGCCACACCACCCTTCTCTTCATCCGCATCCTGGTAGGCTATAATATCTTCGTAATCTACCTTGTTGGGTTGTTTCGCTTTTTTACGGTATTCGTTTATAAAAGCATTCTTCAGTATTTTAAACAACCATGCTTTCGCATTAGTTCCCTTCTGATATAAATTAATAAAGCGAAAAGCCTTCATCAGGGTATCCTGCACCAAATCATTGGCATCCTCTTCATTGTAGGTAAGGTGGTAGGCAAAATTGTACAATGCATCCGCATGAGGCAATAATTCGTCCTCAAATAACTGTTCGTTCTCTATGGTAGGTTCTGCTGACACTCTGCCACAAAGGTAGCAATATTTTAAAACTATAACTGTAAATTTGTACGGAAAGCTCCTTACCTATTGGAAAAACGGTCTTCAATATATACTACGTTTGCAGATTATTTGGTGGAATATGGCATATATATTATAGTGTTGGGATTATTTCTGTCCAATGCACTCAAAAGCATCGGAATTGTAGCGGTATGTATCAGTATCCTGCTCCATAAAAACTCCTTTCGCAATATGAAAAGATTGCTGGACAACCGTTTATATTTAGCCAGTATTTGCTTATCCGCCGTTTATATCCTGTCCATTTTCAACAGCACGGATTATGTAGCTTACTGGCAGCTGACGAATATCAAATGGCTGTATTTTTTCTTTCCGGTGGCCATCGCAAATTATTCATTTAAAAAAACAGAATTTCGAAATCTGTTGCTTATCGCTGTCGGCTGTGCTTGGTTTCAGTCTGTATACAGTTTGTACTATTTATTTTCCTATAATTCCGAATCCCTGAGAAACCTGTATGGAACAGGAAACATCATCAACACGTTTAAAATACACCATGTACAGCTATCCATTTTATACAGTATTCTTATTTTGATACTGTACTCCTTTGCTGTAAAAAAAGAACTGTCAGGAAAACTGAGAATATTCGCCGGAATTGCCTGTATGTGGTTTTTTGTTATCGTGCATGTATATGCCGTTCGAAGCGGCCTTGTATTGACATATCTGTTGTTGATTGGCTATACAATCTTCTACATTCAGAAAGCAAATAAGACTACTGTAGTTGTATTAGCTGGCTTTATTTTACTGGGCTTATCATTGCTTTTATCCTTGTCCACCATTCAAAACAGAATCGGCTATCTGAGATATGATTTCGAACAGTATTCCGGCAAAAGTAAAGATGCGATGCAGTATTCAGACAGCCGGAGACTAATATCCATCAATGCTGGCATGGACAATATACTACAGCATAAATTCTTCGGGTGCGGATTGAGTAATATTAAAAAAACCTGCGCGGAATGGTATAAAAAAAACTACCCCGATCTGGACGAAAAATACTATTATCAGCCACACAGCCAATATATCTATTTCGGAGCCTGCTTCGGTATTTTTTTAGGAGTAGTGGTATGCCTGCTGTTTATCTATCCGTGTTTTTATTTTTTTAAGGTGAGAAATTACCTCTTTTTTATCATCAGTTTCGGGCTGATGTTATTCGCGTTATGGGATGCGTGGTATGGCACTTTGTTCGGAAACTGCCTGTATTTATTGCTCATTGGTTTTGGAAGTAAATATAAATGGAATTAAATGTTTTACACATCAACAGTCATACTGCCTGGCGTGGAGGAGAGCAGCAGGTACATTATATTTTTAACGGTGTTTACAATACTGTTCATACGTTCCTTTTTTGCCCGGAAGGCGCTGTACTGGCACAAAAAAATGAAGTATACAAAGACCGTGTTTTTACATACAAAAAACGATTCGGATTAGATTTGGCAGCTGCTTTCAGGTTAAAAAAAATCTGTACCGAAAAGTCAATTAACCTGATTCATCTTCATGATTCTCATAGCATCAACACGTATAGAGCTGCTGTGTTCTTTGGGTTAGAAGTACCCTGTATTATTCACCGAAGGGTAAATTTCCCTGTAACCTCCAGGTGGAAATACAATCATAAAAACGTACAGAAGATTATTTGTATCAGCCGCGCAGTGAAAACAACCATGATGCCGGTAGTGCCGGAGCATCAACTGGCGGTAATTTATTCCGGAATCCATTTACCTGACTATTTAGCCAAACCGGCCTCGGCAAAACTAAAACAGGAACTGAATATTTCTCGTGATAAAAAAATAGTGGGGATGGTAACTTCTATGGAAAAAGAAAAAAATGTGGATGAATTCGCCGCTATCGCCGCGCAATTAAAAACTCAACGAAACGATACGGAATTTGTAGTAACAGGCGGCGGCTCCTTACTCACCGGATTTAAAAAACAATATCCGTTTATACATTTTTTAGGATTCCGAAACGATGTACCCGAATTACTGCCCGATATAGATGTCTTTTTGTTTACTTCACATTCCGAAGGTTTGGGAACAGCTGTATTAGAAGCGATGGCCGCCGAAGTGCCGGTTGTGTGCCGCAATTTTCCTACAGCCCGGGAAATCATAGAGGATAACAAATCAGGTTTTATATACACATCTGTAGAAGATGCCGTTCAAAAAGTGAATACCCTGTTAGATAATCCGGAGAAGTGGAATGAATTTTCCGCAGCAGCACGGCAACGGGTACAACAATTTGACGTAACTTTAATGAATCAACAAATAGAAAGTTTGTATTTATCCTTGCATCTTAATCAATAACTGTGGCGGCAATAGGTCTTCTTTTTGGTTCGTTTAATCCTGTTCATCACGGGCACCTGCTTCTGGCTACCCACTTGCGCGAAGCCGCCGGGTTAGATGAAATATGGTTTATTGTTTCGCCTCAAAATCCTTTTAAACTCAACAGTGATTTAGTAGATGAATATCACCGGCTGGAAATGGTGAAATTAGCAGTGGAAAACGTTCCATATTTTAATGTAAGCGATATTGAATTTCAACTGGACAAACCATCCTATACCCATATCACCCTGAAAAAATTACAGCACCAGTTCCCCTCACATCAGTTTTCGCTTATTATAGGCAAAGATAATGCAGCCAACTTTCAGGAATGGAAAGAAGCCGACTGGATACTGAATAATGTGGAGATATTAGTATATAACAGAACTGTTGAAGATAAAACTATCAACTTTCAATTAACAGCTTTCAATTATTATAATTTACCATTATTCGATATTTCTTCTACCATTATCCGGAAAAGGGTAAAAGAAAATCAATCTGTAAGGTATTTCGTTCCGGAAAACGTGGAACATTATATCAGGTTTCACAAACTTTACCAGTGAAAAACAAGTTATACACACAGATGTTAGCTTTGTTTCAAAACCCCTGATTTTAGTACGTTATTTTTAAACAACAAACCGTGTTCAAAATTTGTTATTTATGTGAATGAATGTGTATAGAATATTCTTTCCACATGTTCAAAAAATACTGTAAAATTTTCTCCATGGGCAACAGCAGTTATCCAAATTTTAGCAACAGAAAATAAAAGGTAATACACCCGACAAAGTCCGAAAAAAAGTATACACATTACAGTATGGATAAAGTAGCTGACAACTGTGGATGAATAATGTGTAATAAGCAGTATGAAATGCAACGAATGTATTGAAAACCAAAATACAAGCTATAAAAAAACTGTCAATAAAATAATGTGTGTAATATGTTTATAAATAATAGTGATAAAAAATCTTATTACTTACTACTTATTACTTACTACTTTTTTATCAACGAATCCACACCGGTAATAATTTATAATAAAATTTTCTTTTAAATAGATTAATATAATTAGTATATCAACAGCCGGCAGTTTTAATTTTTTATTTTTTTCGAAAAATCAAATTACCTTTAAACTTCAATTTATGATATGGAAGATAGAGCTGATTTAAAAGAAAAAATTTCCCGGCTGACGCAGGTCGGCTATCTCGATTTCCACATCGATCCGACGCTCGATTTGTTTGACGAGATCGACCGCATGAAAAAAGAAAAAAACGCCGTGCTGCTGGCACATTATTATCAGGAGGCTGACATTCAGGATATTGCCGATTATATCGGCGACAGTTTACAGTTGGCACAAAAAGCCGCGGCCACCACGGCAGATATTATTTTGTTTGCCGGCGTTCATTTTATGGCTGAAACTGCCAAAATACTGAACCCGACCAAAAAAGTGATACTGCCCGACCTGAAGGCCGGCTGCTCACTGGCCGACAGCTGCCCACCTGAAGATTTTGCCGTCTTCAAAAAAAAATTTCCCGGCTACGCCGTCGTTTCGTACATCAACTGCTCCGCTGAAATCAAGGCGCTGAGCGATTACATCTGCACCAGCTCGAATGCCGAACATATCATCAATGCAATTCCGTATGACCGCGGTATTATCTTCGCGCCGGATAAAAACCTGGGCGCCTACTTGTCGAAAAAACTGAACCGCGAAATGGTGCTGTGGGACGGCGCCTGCATGGTACACGAAATCTTTTCGCTGGAGAAGATCACGCGCCTGAAGGAGAAACACCCGCAGGCTAAACTCATCGCGCATCCGGAGTGCGAAGCCGCCATACTTGATATTGCCGATTACATCGGATCGACCACCAACCTGCTGAAGTACACGATCAGCGACGACGCGCAGGAATACATCGTGGCCACGGAGACGGGCATCCTGCACAAGATGCAGCAAAGTTCGCCGAACAAGACCTTTATTCCGGCGCCGCCGAACAACAGTTGCGCCTGCAACGATTGCCCGCACATGAAGCTGAACACGCTGGAAAAAATCTACCTCTGCCTGAAGTACGAACTGCCAGAGTTGTTGATGGACGAAGACCTGCGCCTGCAGGCCAAAGTACCCATCGACCGCATGCTGGAGATTAGCGAGAAGGCGGGGTTGAAGGGGTAGGAATAAGATATTTATAATTAAGCATTATGCTTCTGTTTTTTATACAGAAAAAATACTATTTTCATTTATGCTCAATTATTATTATTCAGATACAATAGATTCTTTTCTCCAAAAAGACATTGAAACTATAATTGGTTCAATCACTCTGAATAACCGTTTTGGAAATAATAACAATGAAATATTTGCCTGGGAAAATCAAATAAAATATCTAAAGAATGCATTGATTGGAAAGAAGGGAATGTTATTCTTTGAATTCTCAGTACCTAGAATGGGTAAACGAATCGATTGTTTGCTAATCATAAAAGATCTTGTATTTGTAATTGAGTTTAAAGTTGGTGAGAAGGATTTCTTAAGACACAACATTGAACAAGTATGGGACTATGCATTAGATCTGAAAAGCTTTCATAAACCGAGTCATAATTTATTACTAGTACCAATCCTTGTTGCATCAGCATCAAGCAATTCGTTTATTGAAATAATTACGACATCTCATAATGACAAGTTATTGACACCGATCAGAACAAATGCGAAAGATTTAAAAAAGTCTATTGATTATGTTTTAGATTATTTTGCATCTACAGAAGAAATAGACCCAATAAAATATTATCAGGGCAGCTATGAGCCAACACCTACTATTATTGAGGCGGCAGTAGCTTTATATAAAAATCACACGGTAGAAGAAATTACTAAAAGTGACGCAGAAGCAAATAATCTAAATCAAACCACCAACTACATTAAATCATTAATTGAAACCGCAAAAAACACAAAATCAAAAATTATTTGTTTTGTTACAGGTGTACCAGGAGCTGGCAAAACATTAGTTGGTTTAAAAGTTGCAACGGATCATTTAGATAAAGAAAAAGGAGATTCTAGTGTTTTCTTATCAGGAAATGCTCCTCTTGTAGCGATACTACAAGAAGCACTGACAAGAGATAAAATTCAACAAGAAAGGATTAATGGCAATAAGCTAACGAAAAAAGATGCTTTAAAAAGTGTAAAGTCATTTATCCAAATTATTCACCATTACAGAGATGAATATTTGAGGGATAAAGAAAATCCTCCATATGATCATGTAGCTATTTTTGATGAAGCTCAGCGTGCTTGGACCAAAGAACAGACAATAACTTTTATGCATCGAAAAAAGGGTATTTCGGGATTTAATTATTCTGAACCCGAGTTTTTAATATCCTGTTTAGATAGACATAAAGATTGGGCTGTAATAATATGCCTTGTGGGTGGCGGTCAAGAGATTAATACGGGGGAGGCGGGAATATCAGAATGGATAAAAGCGGTCAGAAATTCATTTAATCATTGGGAAACTCATATCTCTCCACACTTGTATGACTCCGAATACAATACTGTATCTACTATTGAAGAAATAAAAAAGTATTCTAAAGTTGTTTTTAATCCTGAATTGCACCTAGCTGTTTCAATGCGTTCTTTTAGAGCTGAGAATGTCTCTTTATTTGTAAAACAACTTTTGGATTTAGATATTAATTCTGCAAAAACAACTTTTAATCAGTTTAAAGAGAAATATCCTATTGTTTTAACTAGAGAAATTGATAAAGCAAAAGAGTGGCTAAATGAAAAAGCAAGAGGTTCGGAAAGATATGGAATAGTGGTTTCATCACAAGCCTATCGTTTAAGGCCATTAGCAATAGATGTTAAATCGCCGATGAATCCAGTATATTGGTTTTTAAATGACAGAAACGATATAAGATCATCTTATTTTCTTGAGGATGTGGCAACAGAATTTCAGGTGCAAGGATTAGAATTGGATTGGTCTTGTGTTACTTGGGATGGAGACTTAAGATATGCCAAGGAGGACTGGAAAACGTTTTCTTTTGTAGGAAATAAATGGCAAAATATTAAGAACAGTGACAGAAAAAAATACTTGATAAATGCTTATAGGGTGTTACTAACTCGTGCAAGAAGAGGAATGATAATTGTAGTTCCAAATGGAAACAAAGAAGACCATACAAGATTATCAGAATACTATGATAGTACCTTTAATTATTTAAAAGAAATAGGTATTCCTGTCCTTGAATGAATTGACATGATTAATGTAGTTTGTGCTGTAATTATTTTTGAAGGAAAGGTTTTGGTTACCCAACGTAGATGGGATAAATCAAATCCAAACAAATGGGAATTCCCAGGAGGTAAAGTAGAACAATATGAAACCAACGAAGAATCATTAATAAGAGAAATTAAGGAAGAACTAAATATAACCATACAACCCATCTATAAAATGGATTCAGTTATTTATCACTACCAAGATGTGTCTGTCAATCTATTTCCATACATAGCAGAAAAAATGGATGGAGAGATAAAACTAAAGGATCATCAACAACACAAATACTATAGTCTAGATGAGTTAAAAGATTTGGATTGGATAGATGCAGATGTTGGAATAGTTAAACAACTTTATAAAATTCGTAATAACTTTGGTCTCTAAGGTTTCTTAAGATATCAATATTTGAAAAAAACGACCCCATCGTAATATAACCTCAGTCTCTTGCGCATTCAGAAAAATATACCTAACTTATCCTTTCTAAAATCATAGTATGCCTAAATACATCATTGAACGGGAAATTCCCGGTGCCGGAAATCTCAGCACGGAACAAATGCACGGTATTTCGCAAACCTCCTGCAACGTATTGCGCAACCTGGGTCCGCAAATCCAGTGGGTGCAAAGTTACGTCACCGGCGATAAAATTTATTGCGTGTACATTGCACCCAACAAAGAACTGATCGAAGAGCATGCAAAACAAGGCGGCTTTCCCGCGAACGCCATCAGCGAAGTTGTCACTGTGATAGATCCTACTACTGCTGAGTAAAATGGCATTTTGAAAAACAATACATTTTTTGAAAGATACATGTGCTGAGGAGAAGCAGTCTGCTTTCTTATTGCACCCTATGTCCTCTCGACCGCAGAGAGAGAACTTGGTATAATATAGTGAACAGTCACCTAAAACTAAAACAAGATTTCCCTGCCTGTCGCCTGCCTGTCGCCTGCCTGTCGGCAGACAGGGCAGACAGGGCAGACAGGTCCTCGTTCCTCACTCGAAAGGACGCGGGGTGCTGAGGGGAAGGATATCCAACAAAAAGGCAGTATTTACTACAGATTTTCTGCGACACTTTCAGTATCTTTAATGAACCACAACACCATGAGAAAAAGTTGTAAGCAGGCTCAAAAACCACCCGCACAAGATGAATGATATGCTAAATCAACTGCCGGAAAAAATAGAAGCCAGGAGGGGTGGCTATGCCGTCGCATTTATATATGTTGTGCTGTTCGCGGCACTTGGTTTCATTGCTAAAAAGGTGGGTATTATCCATCCGTATGTGTATATGGGCGCAGCTATAGGCGCTGTGCTTGGCGGCTATTATTTAAGTCCCCTGATTTTTAAAAACCCCATCATCAGCGCAACGAAAGAGGGGTTGTGGACGGCTAAGTTACAGCAGGTGCCCTGGGCGGCGGTAAACGATATCCGCATCGAAAAAACGGCGCGTTTTACTATCAAAGGCCCAGGTAACACTGATGTGCAGCTTATTATAGAAACTACTGATGACCAAAAAGATTCCTTTGATGTAATGTACCTGGATACCGGAGAAGCTTTTGGCCAACAGTTAATCCGATATTGGCAATCGGCTGCCGGAAAGAAATAAACCATAAAAAAGATAATGCACAACATAACCATCCTGCCGATTACCGCTGCAGAAAAACAACCTTCGCGTTTTGTCCGGCCACAGGACAACGAAACCTTTTTTATCTTGTCAACCGGTAAATATGTCGTGGAGATAAAATATGCCAGTAGTAATTTTTATGCGCCGGAGTTTTATTATGTAAAAGTAAAAGACCGTCAGGGTAACATCCTTTGGGATGGTCAGGAAAGTGTGTTTTTGGATTCGTTGTTTTCGACAGAATTTATCAGCGACCGCTTTGATAAAATGATTTTAAACAGGGTGAACGATACCGGCAACTCTCACTCACAACAACTGATATTAATTGATTTAAAAAACGGGACAGAAACGGCGCTGACAGCGGAAGGTTATTTTACGGGTTTTGGCCATTTCCGTTCGTTCAATGCGATCTACTATTCCCCGCCCGGTGGCATCAGATGTATAGACCTAGAGGATGGAAAGGAGTTTATGCTGAACCAAATAATTGAGTCCTGTTTTTCCTCGGCAGCAATAGAGACATGGAGCGTGTGTCCGGTACAGGATTGTATCGTAGTGCTGACCAAAGGGAAAGAGAATAATCTCTTGCTGTTTAATGTCAGCAGCCATGAAATTGTGGGACAGGGTACTGTCCCGTGTGAAGAGGCTGAAAGGGTGAACCGGACTTTCAGGTTGTTGGAAGCGCCTAATGAAATGGAAATTACGGTAGCATATTCCCACAAGGCGCCAAACGGATATTTTGCACATACGAAGTCGGAATATTATAAAGCGGTATTTTAGAAAAAACAGGTTTTAATAAATACAGAATCCCCCTGCCTCCGGCAGAAAATGACAGGATGCTGAGTAGTAAGTTTATTTTATTGACCCCGTGTCCTCTCGACCACAGGGATAGAACTTGGTATAATATGGCGCCCCCTTAAAACTAAAGCAAGATTTCCCTGCCTGTCGCCTGCCTGTCGGCAGACAGGGCAGACAGGTCCTCGTTCCTCACTCGAAAGGACACGGAGTGCTGAGGTTAAGCAGAGAGTTTTGGATATGCAGACAGTTGCCTTCAGTATACTGTCCTCTCGACCGCAGGGAGAGAGCTAGCCGAAACTAAGAAAAAAGTAAAACCCATGAGCAAGTTTTCTCGCTCGTAGGATGGCAGGGAAAAATAAAAAAAGAGCCGCGGCAGCGGCTCTTAGGGTTCCTATGTTTCCAGATAAAGGGAGGTTTTTATGTTTCCGGACGTTAGGGTTGTTGGGTTGTTTCTTTTGTTAGGGTCAGGGGTTTATGTTTTGTCTTTAGCGGTTTTGTAATGTAAAGATGCAGCAAAATCTATCCGGAATAAAGTATGATAGAACACAAAATGTGACATGCTTATTCTGGCAATCAAATAATCGGGCAAAATCCGTTATTTTTCGGGTATGATAAAAAGTATTGGCATCACCATTGTAATCGACGACATAAAAAAGGAAGAGGACATCCGATTGATAGATGCCGTTTTTCTAAAATCAGTACCGCCCGAAACGGTTCACCTGTCTACTGAAAAATATTCCAAGTTTCCGGATGCCTATAAATTAGAATACTCTTTACCGGTGTCCGCAAAAATCAATTCTGAAACCCGGACCTATCAGATGTTGCAGTTAGCGGACGGTATGGCGAAGCCTTGGCTCGTTTATTTTGACGGAGAAGGATACAATACTGAACTGATTTTTAACAGGGATGAACATACGAAATTCGCCCGTCCGGATTTTAGATGTGTACGCTGGGCACACCTCCAATTGATATATTGAGTATTTTGGGGTATAAAAAACGGCAACTGGCATTATTCAGATGGATGTAAAAATACAACCAGCAAATCAGGCAGATTTAAATAAGATAATTCGGTTGTTGTCTCAGGAAAAACTGCCGGTTGTTGACATTGGTGATGAAGCAGTCCGCTTATTTGTAGCACGGATGAAGGATGAGTTAATTGCGGTAATTGGATTGGAGCAGTATAAAAATATTGGACTATTAAGGTCATTGGCAGTGGATGATGCTTATAAAAATCAAAAAGCAGGAGAAAGGATGATTCAATATCTCTTTAATTTTTGTGATGAAGAAAAGATAACCGTGCTATATCTGCTGACCACTACCGCCGAAAACTATTTTACCAGGTTTGGGTTTCAACAAACGGAGAGGATTAAAGTTCCGGATGTAATTCAACAAACACGGCAATATAAAGAGCTTTGCCCCTCCACATCGGTGGTAATGGTACGGTTAATGGACAACTAAGAAGAAGCAAACAAAAACACTAAAAAAACAGTTTGTTATTATTCACTCAAACATAATACTATGACCAAATCCCGTTTAGAAGCGTTTAGCGATGGTGTGCTCGCCATCATCATTACCATTATGGTGCTGGAATTAAAAATTCCACATGAGCCTACCCTAAAGGCGCTTTGGTCGCTTGCGCCTGTGTTTACCAGCTATGTGTTGAGTTTTGTGTATGTCGGTATTTACTGGGGCAATCATCATCACCTGCTGCACACGGCGCATCGGGTGAGCAGCAGGCTTATCTGGTCGAATATGGCGCTTTTGTTTTTCCTTTCTTTAATTCCGTTTACCACCGGATGGATGGGAGAAAATCATTTCGATAAAATACCGGTAGCCGCCTACGCCTTTAATTTATTGTGCTGCGCTATCGCCTTTTACCTTCTTCAGCAGACGATACAACCGGATTTGAAACAGAGTACTAAGCTTACAGAAGCGCTGAAAAAACAAGAGAAGAAGGGCATCCTTTCACTTATCATTTATTTGGTCTCTATCCCCTGTGCGTTGTACTATCCGTTCATTTCCGCGTTGTTGTTTGTGCTCACCGCCATTATGTGGGTGATTCCGGATAAAAATATCGAACGCGCCCTGAAAGATTCTGACTAAACCGGACATTTCCAAAATCTCCTCCTTTTCCGTAACTTGGCAGGGTGCCTGTACCTAAAACCTATTTTATTGGCGGTATCGCATCCGATGAGCGCATCTTCAAATACCAGATGGCAGTGGTGGAACGTCCAGTGTATTTGCCCTTCCCGGAACATCATAGCCACGACACGATGGAAACCTATGCACAAAAATTTATTCCGCAAATAGATACTTCGGAACCCTTTAACATCGTAGGCAATTCCATGGGCGGTATTATGACGATGGAATTGATACGCCATGTGCAGCCGGAAAAAGTAGTGCTGATTTCTTCCATAAAAAGCCGAAGCGAAATGCCGTTCATCCTGAAACAGATGAAGTTTACCAATATGCACAAACTACTTCCCGGACAGGGATTCATCCATTCCATAGAATTCGGGAGCATGTTCAAACGCGAGGTGCTGAAAAAACCCGGACTGAGACATCTGGCTGTCAGCATGGCTAAAACCAATTCGCCAAAATTTCTCTACTGGTGTGTGGATGCGATAGTAAAATGGAATGGAAAAGAAGATTACAGAAGCGATATCATACACATTCACGGAACAAAAGACGAGATGTTTCCGTATAAACACATCAAAAATGCGATACCCGTGGAGGGTGGATCTCATTCCATGTTGCTCATCAATCACGACATCGTCAACCGGCTGTTGATTTCCGCGCTGAATCCGTCATCTTAAAAGGTGGAGAAGACAATCAATATGCCAACGATGATTAAGATTCCCATACCGATAAAAAAGAAGATATCCGCAAAACGCTCTATGTTTTTCCGGTCGTTGCGCAGGGTGATATAAGACAACAGTGTTGCCAGAATAAAAATCAGTGTATCCACACCGAGTATTTCGTCCGCATAGGTCTTGATACTTATATTCATTACCCGGAACAGGGTAATGACCGTGATACAGACACCAATCATCGTTGTGGAGCCGGAAAAAACGTAATGCGCAATATCCTGATTATCTTTTTTGGTATTCTTTTCCATAATCCTGTTCAGGAGTAAATTTTTTTTAAAAATTAATTCGCTGCAGATTTTTCAGAGAATTCATTTACATAAATCCGGATCAGCAGCAATAAATAGGAAACCAGCAACGGGCCGAAAATCAGCCCGATGAACCCGAATAATTTTAATCCGGTTATCACACCGAACAGGGTAATCAGCGGATGTATATCGGCAAATGTTTTCAGTAAAATCAATCGCAGCAAATTGTCAATATTCAGCACCACCACCATGCAGTAAACCGCCAATCCAAATGCATCGGAAGCATGGCCGCCGGTATATAAATAGACGGTCAGCGGGATCCATATCAACCCCGAACCTACAAACGGAATAACGGAACTGACTGTCGTAACAAACCCCCACAACATAGGATCGGAAATACCGAAGATATAATATCCGATATATGCGCAAAACCCCTGCGCTACCGCAATGACTGGAATACCAATTGCATAGGATATCACAATATTTTTGGTTTCGGAGGTGACTAATTTTTTATTTTCCGGGTTCAACGGAATATATTTTAAAAGGATGCCTTCGGCCTTTTGTGCATTAACCAGCATAAAAAACAAAAGAAATATCATTGTGGAGATATTGAAGAATCCATTGACGGCAGAACTGAAAAAATCGGGCAGGTATGAGGAAACCAAACCCGGGATATTGCTCAGGTTTTTTTCGGACAGGATGGTTATGCCAATGGTTTCGGAAATTCGTTCGATAATTTCTTTCACTCCTTTAAATAAAACACCTGCATTATCCGTGAAGTTGTGCAGTTTGGGTAAGACAAACAGTGTAGCCAGGCCAAACGGGATAGAAAGCACCAGGATATCGATGAAAATCAGGAATACGGTGACAATATATTTGTTCCACTTATTCTGATAGGTCAGCCGGAAAAATGTTTTTCGGTTCAGCACATACAGGGTGACTGCTCCGAGAAAACCGGGCACTAAAAATTGTACCTGCAAAAAAATTAAGGTACCCAGCGCCACGATGAATAAAAAAAAAGCAATCTGCCTGAACCGTTCATTAAAACTTTGCGTACCCATACAATTTCCCCGAATATATTTATTAGAAGCAAGATAAGGTAAAAAATTCTTTTTTTTGTTGAACTATTTCGTTCTAAAAAATGTTAATCACTTGTCTGTTCCTTTTTTTGAACGTAATTTTGTGATGTGAAAGTACTTTTTACCTATATGATTCTAATCTCCATGACATTCATGGTCATTAATCCGTTGTACTTTTACAGTCCGGCCAGTTCTATGGCGGAATTGGCGGAAGAGGAACATCAGCAAAAAGATTCCGGAAAGGGAGTGAAGGTGTTTCCATATATTTCCTCCGATATAAAAAACAGAGCTATCGGCATTTTTAATGCACTGCAAAAAAACAGATTTTCCCAATACGTTCATTTGCCTATAGACGAAGACCATTCCATGGCTGTCTATCTTCCGCCGGACCTGGCATAATTCTCCATATTGTTGTTTCCGCATAGCGGATTTATTTCCTTTTGTACACTAAGGCACATGCTTTAAGTGCACAGTTTATTATTCATTATCAAAATAGAATTATGCAGAGATATATAAACTCATTGAAAAATGATTTACCTGCCGGCGTGGTGGTGTTTTTGGTGGCCCTCCCCTTGTGTCTGGGCATCGCACTGGCATCCGGCGCTCCGTTTTTTTCCGGTATGATTGCCGGAATCGTAGGAGGAATGGTGGTCAGTTTTATCAGCAATTCACAGATGAGCGTCAGCGGGCCCGCAGCAGGCCTCGCCGCCATTGTCTTGGCCGCCATCACCCAGCTGGGCGCCTTTGAGACTTTTTTGCTGGCAGTAGTAATTGCGGGCGCCATACAGTTGCTGCTTGGCTTTCTGAAAGCGGGCAGCATCAGCAATTACTTCCCTTCCAACGTGATAAAGGGAATGCTGACGGCCATCGGTATTTTAATTATTTTAAAACAAATACCGCATGCATTCGGCTATGATGCGGACACCGAAGGCGATATGTCTTTTCTTCAGACGAACGGTGAAAATACATTTTCGGCGCTGTTGCAACCGTTAAATCATATTCACTTGGGGGCAACCTTAATTGCCTTTATTTCTCTAACGATTCTGTTGCTTTGGGAAAAGCCCTTTATAAAAAATAAACTGGGTTTTATTCCCGGCGGCCTGGTGGCTGTTGGAATCAGCATCCTGTTGAATGAATTGTTCGTACAGACCGGTTCCGTATTGTCTATTGCCCCTTCACACCTGGTGAATGTCCCGGCAGCCAGCGATTTTTCAGAGTTTCTGAGCTTTTTTACATTTCCCGATTTTTCACAGATTACGAATTATCAGGTTTGGGTAATGGGTGTTACCATTGCTGTAGTAGCGTCCATTGAAACCTTATTGTGTATAGAGGCGGTGGATAAACTGGATACACAGAAGCGTGTGACGTCCACCAATCTGGAATTAAAAGCACAGGGTTTTGGCAATATGCTGTCCGGGTTGATTGGCGGCTTGCCGATAACGAGTGTGATTGTTCGCAGCTCTGCAAATGTGAATGCCGGCGCCAAAACTAAAGTGTCAGCTATGTTTCATGGCTTGCTTTTGCTGACGAGTGTGTTGCTGATACCCGGCCTGTTAAATAAGATTCCGCTGGCATCATTGGCGGCTATTTTATTGATTACAGGATATAAATTGGCGAAGCCCGCGATATTCAGGGAAATGTTTAAAAACGGAAAATACCAGTGGGCGCCATTTATAGTCACTGTTGTAGCCATTGTTTTCACGGATTTATTAAAAGGCGTAGGTGTAGGTTTGGTGGTGAGTGTTTTTTATATCCTTAAAGGAAATTTGAAACACGCCTATTATTTCCATAAGGAAGATCATCACGAAGGCAACCTTATACAGATTAAACTATCGGAAGAAGTTTCTTTTTTAAACAAGGCATCCATCAAACAAACACTTTATCATCTGCCCGAAAATTCAAAGGTACTGGTGGATGCTTCGGCATCAACCTATATCGATTTTGATGTGTTGGAATTGATAAAAGAATTTAAAGAAGTGCAGGCGAAAGAAAAAAACATTCAACTTGTTCTCACCGGATTTAAAGAGGAATACAATATTGAAAATGATAGCCATGTTCAGTCTGTTCAGTCGGCGTCAACAACAGCATTGGATCCTCAATTATTCATCACTGCTTTTGCGAAGCCAAAAACAGTTTTAAACTAAAAATCATGATAGATATGAAAACACTGAATAAGGAAATACAAAATAGCATAACACCCAGAAAGGCTTTAGAAATCCTGCAGGAGGGCAATGCCCGGTTTGTAAAAAACCTGAAAGCCAACCGGGATTTGCTGGAACAGGTGAATGATACCCGGAATGGACAGTGGCCCTTCGCCATTATCCTGAGCTGTATTGACAGCAGAACTTCAGCGGAACTTATTTTCGACCAGGGACTGGGAGATATTTTTTCGGTACGTATAGCCGGAAACATCGTGAATACGGACATTTTAGGCAGTATGGAATTTGCCTGCAAGGTGGCAGGCTCTAAACTGGTGGTGGTGCTGGGCCATACGCAATGTGGTGCGGTAAAAGGCGCCTGCGACCATGTGGAGATGGGCAATCTCACCGAACTGCTGTCCAAACTGCAACCCGCAGTTTATCAGGAAAAGACCACCAGAGAAAACCGCACCTCAAAGAATAGTGATTTTGTGGAGAATGTTTCTTCCATCAATGTGAAAAGATCGGTGAAAAATATCATTGAGCGTAGCTTCATCCTGGAGCAGATGGTAGAAAACGGAGAGATTGGCGTGGTGGGTGCCATGTATAATGTGGAAACCGGCAAAGTGGATTTTTATGAAGATGTTCAGTATATCAGAGATGAGCAAAATGCTGAATTCAGCGTAGCGGAATTAAGGTATTAAAGATATAAATCATCTTTTTCTTATTTGTGTGTGTGGCGGGCAGTCTGATAGCTTTATCACCTGCCCGCTTTTATTGTATGTGCAGCAGTCGCAGCATATAGGTTGCAAAAAAAAGAGACAGCAGTATAACTGTTGTATAATATCAACTATATAGAATTATAAGTAAATAAAGGGATGGCCGGTGCCTACAAGCCATGATTGTATCTCACAGATTATTTTTTATTGGTTAATTTGTGGTTCGTGGAAAACCGCGAACCATATCTGAGAGAAATTACGCAAAGTCTTCGGAGAGAGACTCCTGCCTTGAAAGAACTGTAAAAAATATTCTAAAAGTAATCAAGTAAATAACAATGACTCAATGGTTATGAAATGAACTATTAACCATTACAATTTTTTAGTAAACGGCAGGATGTATTTTACCTTTTTCTTTTTTCCCGCTTCAATTGCGGGCTCAAAAGCAGGGAATTTTGTAATAGCCAGATAGACGGGGTCTTCACAAACCTTGCAGTTGGACCTCACCAGATTGATATCGGATATCGCGCCTTTTTCATCTACAATAAAAGAGAAGAAAACCCGGATGAGTTTCGTGGTATCGTTAAGTGGTGTTTCTTTCGGCAAAATCACATTTTTATTCAGGTATTTCATCAGCGCCGCGGCGCCTCCGGGAAATTCGGTATTCTTGTAGCCCCTTCCTGTTTTATCATAATTATCTATAATGGAATCTGTTTTCCGGAAGAAATCTAATTTAAAGAGAGAATCCAGCACTTTCTTAGCGCTCTTGTTGTAGCAGGATACGAATGTAGGAAACGGGTAGCCTTTTGGGCAGGCAGTTTTAGTGTATTTATCTTTATCAATCGTGATGTAATTGTATTGCTGAGAGGCATTTTTATTCATCAGATAAAAACCGGCTTCTTTATATGTTTTCCATCTGGACAAAAAAGAATCAGCAGCAGGCTGGCAATTGACAGCAGGCAGAGTTGGATTCTTCAGGGTATCAGGCTGGCCGGCGTTATTGGCGGAAGCGCGGCTGTGCAAGAAAAGGGAAACCAACAAAGCAAGTAGAACGGTATTATTCATAGGAGGAGTCATTATCGGACAGCAATACAAGAAATTTCTATATTCGCATTTTTGGGTAAAACACTTACCTCCACGGTTTCTCTGGCCGGTGGATTGGATTTAAAATAACGGCCATACACTTCATTCACTTTCGGGAAATCGTGCATATCTGATAAAAAGATGGTACACTTCACTACATTGGAAAAATCCATCTCCGCAGCCTGCAGGATAGCCTTCAGGTTTTCCATCACCTGCACGGTTTCTTCTTCAATCCCGTTTTTAATCAGTGCGCCTGAAAACGGGTCTAATGGAATTTGTCCGGAGACAAACAGCATACCGTTGATATATACGGCCTGAGAATAAGGGCCTATCGGTTCGGGAGCATCGTCTGTGTAAATTATTTTTCTCGCCATAGAAGCGTCTGAGTTTTTTGTTGCGACATGTTCTAACCACCAAAATTAGAAAAATCGTTTGTTATGAAATGTAAATGTTTCTTAAATAAAAAAGGTCTTTTTTATTTGCCTTCTTTTTTTCTGTACACTTCGTCCACAAACCACATCTCGTTTTTATAGATAAAATCTACTATAGCATTTTTGGTAGGTTCGTCATATTTTGAAAAAATGGTATAACCACGTTGTAGCAGTTCTTTTCCCAGCTTAATGCCGTCGACATCCGCCTGCGGAAAAACATCCGGTTTGTTTTCCATCGTTTCTATCACATGCTGCAGGATGTCCAGTGTTTTTTTAAGCAGGACAGTATTTACCATTGCACCAAAAAGATGTTTAACATCCTGTATAAATTTCTCAATATCTTCTCTGGGCAACTGGTATAAGGTCTCCTCAAAATCTTCATCCGTCATGGGCGGTACAATGCCATTCTTGTTGGCGATAGCCGCCATGGATTGCTCAAAATTCTTGGCGCCCATAAAAGAGTTCAGAGAATCCATGCCTGCCCGTAACGCCTGCATGAAGTGTCGTCCGAACTTAAAGAGGGCTCTTGCCATATCACCGAATAAGCTCCATATTTTACGGGGAGAATGGACATAATCTGCCAAATCTTTAAACGCCGTTTCCAGCTTTTTACGCTCAGAGGCGTGCGGATAGATTGTGTCGAGAAAATAGGTCTTGATTTCTTCAATAACCTCTTCCGTAATGGATGGCGGCAAATCAAATCGTTGTTTTAAATCACTGTACACGTAACGATTTTCAATCATTTCCCGGAATTTATTAATGATATGTTCGTCGGTGGTTTGCATACTGTAAAGGTAAATGATAATATGCGAACTAAAAGAATTTAAATCCAAAAATTATCGAAAACACAGGTCAGTGAAAACCATGAAAATAAAAAAGGGTGGTTTTCCATGATATGACAATGCGAAATATTCATAAAATTTGTAGTAATTTAGTTCAACAGTAAAACTATACTTATGAAAAAACCATCATCCCTTCCAACTAAAATTATGGCCGTGTTGGCTGTTGTTTTAATGGTGTTTGCCTGTACAAAAGAATCACCGTCCCTTATTGACGAACTGGCGAAAAACAACTGGCGAAAAACCAGTATACTGGTTTCCACAGATTCTATTGTGGATACAATTCCGGTAGTAGATATACTGACCCCTAAACCGGATTGCGCAAAAGATAATATCTGGAAATTCAATGCGGCAACCAAGACATTTGAACTGAGCGAAGGGCCAACCAAATGCAATGTCTCCGATCCGGACATTAAAGACCAGGGAACCATAGAAGAACAGAATGGCGGCGAATTGCTGAGGGTAGCCGGAACCGGCACCAATGAAATCTGGGAAATCGAATCCAGAACGACAGAAGCATTCCGGGTAAGCTATTTTGCCCGAACGGCAGCCAATAAACAGGCAAAGTTCCGGGTGGTTTTTGAAAAAATTTAATCTTTCAGCAACCCCTTTTCAAGAGCGATTTTTACAAGGCCGGCTGCATTTTTCACACCAAGTTTGCTAATGAGATTCATACGGTGCGTTTCCACCGTACTGACACTCAGAAACAGTGTATCCGCAATTTCCTGTGTGGTTTTTTCATCCACAATGAGCTGCAGAATTTCTTTTTCCCGGCGGGTAAGTTTGGGGATATAGAAGTTGTCTTTCTTTTGCCCCATGGCATCTTTGAGCAATAAATCCTGTACGCTTTTCTGGATATACTGCTGTCCGTTCAGCACAGCGCTGGTAGCTTCGAGAAATTCCGATTCGCTCGCATCTTTTAACAGATAACCATCGGCGCCATTACGTAAGGCCGTTTTGGCCAGCGCCGTTTCCTCAAAAGAGGTAAGCATAATAATTTTAACCGATGTGTTTTTCTTCTTGATGACTTTAATGGCCTCCAGCCCGTCATCGCCCTTGATGTTAATGTCTAAAAACAATACCTGCGGCGGGTTGCTGTTTAATGCTTCCAGCCCATCTGCCAGATTATTGATTGCAAAAAGTACATCGTAACCTTTCTGCTGCTTAAACAGCATGCTTACACCTTGCAGCACGATTCCATGATCGTCTATAATGCCAATTGTCGTCATAGTTTCTTATTAAATTCCTAATAAAAATAATACTTTTATAGTATACATTATCTTTTTTGAAAAGACGAATTACATATATTTTCGCATTACTGGCTTTTTGTGTACAGCCATCTTCTGTCCGGGCGGCGGAAGACATCGCCGCGATTTATGAAAATGCTCAGAAAGCCGAAAAAGAAAATCCGGACAGCGCATTGTTTTATTATTCATATATCGTCAGCAATCCGGAAACCCTAAAGAAGCAACCGGAAATAGCCGGAAAAAGTTATCGTCGGCTGGCACTCCTCACCAGCCAGAAGGATATAGATAAAGCAATGGAATTTTGCAGGAGTGCGGATATAGTTTTTCAGCAGCTGAATAATATAAAGGAACAGGGCATTACATATAATACTGTCGCCAATATCTACCAGCGAAAAGGGTATTTTGATTTATCGATTCAAAATTACCTGAAGGCAGCAGCACTCTTTGAGAAGATAAATTTTTACAGAGGGTTGACAATTTGTTACAGCAATATTGCTTCCATATATAACAACACGGAACAGTATCAGAAGAATCTGGTCTATAATAAACTGGCATATCAGACGTCATTAAAAGAAAAAGATTCTTTCAGCATTGGAATGATCGCACACGATTTATCAGTAGCATTCGTCAGCAATAAGATGCAGGACAGCGCGAAAGCACTCGCGGCGAAAGCCCTGAGTATCGCTCAAGCCATCCGTGATGATTTCGTTCAGGCGTATGCCTATAAGGCATTCACGGAATATTATCTGGCGGCCAATAAGCCTGCCGAAGCGCAACAGTCGGCTGCTGCCTATTTGTCTTATATTTTAAAGACAGGAGCAGAATATGATATTTGTCTTGCATTCATCAAAAATGCATCCATAGATTTAAAGCTCCGCAGATTGCCGGACGCGCATAGCGCCATTGAGAGAGGAATGGAATATGCGCAACGGTCAAATTCATTTCAACTGTACAAAAACCTGTATGCACTGAAAAAGGAATATTATGCGCAATCCGGGGACTATAAAAATGCTTACTTGTCCGCACAGCTTTTCCAGCAATACAACGACAGTGTTTTTTCTGAAAAAAGAAACAATACACTGAATGAACTCGAAACGAAATACCAAACGGCTAAAAAAGAAACACAGATTGCCCAGCAGCAGGTAAAAATAAAACAGGCCAAAACACGACTGATTATTTCCGTCATATTATTGGCGGTTTTGCTGGCGGGCGGTGTTCTGATTTACTTCTTTTTAAGGCAACGGCAGGTCTTACTGCAAAATAAAATTATGGCTATCGAACAGCAGAAAAAGTTAGAGCTGACGCAGGCAATTATGGATGGCGAAGAACAGGAACGGATGCGGCTTGCCAAAGAGTTGCACGACGGTATCGGAGGGCTGATGAGTATGATAAAACTGAAGTTCACCAATTTTAAAAAATCGCGGACGGATATCCAGAATGACCATGAATACAATACGGCGCTTGACTTATTGAATACGGCATCCCAGGACATCCGGAAGATATCACACGCACTGATGCCTTCAGCACTGGAGCGCCTTGGCCTGGTGGAGGCTTTGGAACAATTTTGCGGCCAGGCAGAAAAGAGCGGCCATCTGGAAATTGACTTTCAGCATTACGGCATGGAGGAACGCCTTCCGGCAAAAATGGAATTATTGGCCTATCGTATTGTACAGGAGTTGCTGAACAATATATTAAAATATGCTGCTGCGAAAGAGGTGCTGATTCAGGTAAGTAAACACGAACAGCGACTTTCCTTTGCCGTGGAAGATGACGGTAATGGTTTTGATGTGGAAATAATTAAAAATAAAGAAGGCATCGGTTTGCACAGCATGCAGAAGAGAATAGAACTGATGGGAGGGAAAATGGATATTGATTCTGCCATTGGTAAGGGAACATCTGTAAATATTGAATTGCCAATAACATAAAAAAGCACAAGTTTTTTATGGTTGTGCCTTTTGTGAGTATTCTATCTCATTAATAAGTAATATCACTCAGGAATTGTTGGGAAGCAGACCCACCTGCAGGAAAATCTACATTCATAATTATTGTTTTTACTCTTCCGTGCTCATCATGAATATAGCTGTAAGTATCTACTCTTCTTACGGTATTTCCATCTTTGACGGTTACTGTATGCAGTAGTTTGGAAAAAAATGTGTAGTTGGTCATATTCTCTTGCTCGGCAACTTTATGATACATCAGCGCGGCTGATTCTACCTGCATTTCATTAATACCTTTCTGAAATGGTAAATTGTTGTAATAGGTATATGTTAAGCTTTCTGTATTTATACCTATGCTTTTTACATTGTTATCTAGATAAGTAAACCCAAGATTAATAGAAGAATTATTTAATCCTACAAGTGTAACAGGTGAACCTTGTAATGTAGCAAAAACGGGTGTTAATGTGATTGCTCTGCTTCTGGAAGACACATTGAGTTCTTTTAATGATTTGTCTGAATTGAAAATTAAGAACTCTTTAGATTCGATAGAGCCATTTACTCTTCTGATAAATCCGATTCCATCCCGGAAAAGAACAAGAGAGTCTCTTGTGGTACCACTTGAGCTGATAAATTTAGTAAGTTTATTTTGTGAGTCATACCCATAGGTTTGAACACGGAAATTGCCTGGTGTGCCAACTTCTTTAGTAATTATACTCTTTGGTTTGATAGAAACCGTTGGAGATGTGCCATTCGGTACAATTTCGTTTTCTTTTTTGCAGCCCGTTGCTGCGACTGCGAAGAAGATTACCATCAAGGCTACTATACTTCTGGAGGTTGTTACTTTTTTCATGATGTTTGTTTTTTTATTTATGATGAATTGTTTAATGAATGGTGGAAGATTAATTTCTACTCAGGAATACATAATTGCCTTTAGTGCCAAATACTAACTGCCCGTTATGAAATGTGTATTTGATATAGCCGTATGGTTGTCCGTTTTGTTCAAAATAGATATAACCATCTTTCACATACCATTTGCCGCATTGAGCACCGTTACCGCCACCACTGTAGCTCCAGTCATTTCCACTGCTGACGGAGCCGCCATCTGATACACACACCGTACCATTTGCATTAAACTGGTAGTAAGTAACTGATGTGTAAGAGGCATAGTCTCCGTAACCGCTGCTGGCGATCATGTCTTGCTGCATCCAGGTGCCCACTACATCGTAGTCAATTTTTTTAGTTTGTCCGAATGCTGTTGATATGGTCATAAATACCAGGATACCGATTGTTGTGATTGTTTTTTTCATGGCTGTTTTTTTTAGTTGTTTTTAATTTGTTTGATAGTGTAAAGTTCTTTCTTTGAGGATTCTTTATCTTCAGGTAAAACCTTTGTTCTGAAAATTCAGGGTTTCCCTTAGGTTTATTTGCTGGCATACGCTGCAGCAGGTTTGGAATAGCCGGTTTCTTCACCGAATACCAGTTGGTTTTCTGTTGCGCTGTATGCCGCTATGGAAGAAACCTCCCCTCCGTTCATGATGGTGA
>CAZBED010000017.1:0-47606 GCA_964490845.1 uncultured Chitinophagales bacterium
GCGGCAACCCTGCGACGACGCCGGCATTAACAGGAACGACGACCTATACGGTAACAGGAACAGCGAGCGGCTGCAGCAAGACAGCAGTGGCTACAGTGACAGTAACACCTACACCAAACGTAACGGTGAATTCACCGGGTATCTGTACAGGAAATACGGCAACACTGACAGCTAATGGAGCAACGACCTACACCTGGACAGGTGGGTTAAGCGGTAACCCTGCAACCACACCTGCTTTAACATCAACAACTACTTATACAGTAACAGGTACAACAGGAAGTTGTACAGCTACGGCAGTGGCAACGGTGACCGTAGCGCCATCCTTAAACGTAACGGTAAACTCTCCAACTATTTGTTCTGGTCAGACAGCTACCTTAACTCCGGGTGGTGCATCTACCTATACCTGGACAGGCGGCTTGAGCGGCAACCCTGCGACCACACCTGCACTAACAGGCACCACCACGTATACGGTAACCGGTACATCCGGTAGTTGTACGGGTACGGCAGTAGCCATAGTAACGGTAACACCGCTTCCGAACGTAACGGTGAACTCCCCGGCGATATGTTCAGGAGGTACAGCGACACTGACAGCGAATGGAGCAACGACCTATACCTGGACAGGTGGCTTAAGCGGCAACCCTGCGACCACACCTGCGTTAACAGGTACCACCACGTATACGGTAACAGGAACAAGTAGTGGCTGTTCTAAAACAGCAGTGGCTACAGTGACGGTAACATCGGTGCCAAGCGTAACAGTGAATTCTCCGGCGATTTGTTCCGGTAATACCGCAACGTTGACAGCGAATGGAGCGACAACCTATACTTGGACGGGTGGATTAAGCGGCAACCCTGCAACAACACCGGCATTGAACAGCACCACTACCTACACAGTATCAGGAACTACAAGCGGTTGTACAGGAACAGCGGTGGCCACGGTAACAGTAAACACAACGCCAGCAACGCCATCCATAACACAAAGCAATGATACCTTGTACAGCAGTACAATTGTGGTGGGTGCATCTTACGAATGGTATAAAGGAGGAGTATTACAAGCTACTACATCAGTCCCTTCGCTTAAGATTACCACTAATGGTGTGTATACTGTAAAAGTAATCAGCAATGGATGTCCTTCAGCAATATCCGGAAACTTTAATGCTTCTTTGACAGCAGTTACTGTAAATAAACTGGACATTTCTTTTACGGTTATTCCAAACCCTAACAATGGTGAGTTTGAAATAAGATTGTATTCTACGAAAAACAAGAACTATACTCTGTCAGTATACAATCTTACCGGTCAGGTAATCATGAAAGAAGATATGGCTTTGAGAATAGGTACTAATTCAAAAAGAATTAATCTGAACGGAATTGAAAAGGGTGCTTATTTCCTGAGTATAATTGGAGAAGAAGGGTATGCTGTTCAGAATATCATTATTCAATAATTAACCTGTATGAATAAATAAAGAAGGCTCAGCAATTGCTGAGCCTTCTTTATTTTGTTTATTGTATCACACATAGTTTATATCCTGTGAAAATATTTTGCAAATTGCATCATGGCGCCAATATTACTGACGCGTATTTGTCCGCCCATAAATGCTATAGTCGGATCCAACCGGCCAAGTTCAATATCTTCGTAAATTTTAGCATCCGTAGTGACGATGCATTCAGGAGTACCCTGTAAGCCCTCTTCAATTTTAGCATCTCCGTTGGTTACGACTAAAGTGTACTGTCCTCCGTTTTCACCGGACAAGTCAAATTGGAAAACAGTAGAATAGCCGGACGCTTTATCTTTTTTTAAGCGTAAAGGTATAGATAAGATAATTTCTTTAGCTGTCTGCGGGTTGCCCCATGTTTTCTCATTGTTTGAAGCCGTTGCAGAGGATGATTTTACCTCTTCGGGGTTGCTGTACACTTTTTTATACCTGACATCATCTATGATTATTTTAGCTAAGATTTCCCGCATAATCTGAGTGGTCCCGCCTACAATAGTACCTACTCTGGCATCTCGGTAGGCACGCGCAATGGGGAAGTCTTCCATATAACCATAGCCTCCAAACATTTGCAGGCATTTATCAACTATTTTGTTACCTAACTCCGTCATATACAATTTCACCATAGAAGCTTCCTTCACAGGAACTTCTCCATTCTGAAACATACGGCAGGCATTATATGTCATTTGCCGTCCGGCTTCGAGTTCTGTATAAAGCTGTACCATTTCATGCCGTAAAACCTGAAATTTTTTTATGGATCTTCCGAAGGCTTCGCGTTCATTCATATACTTTAAAGTGGTTTCCAGGCAGGCCTCGCCGCCACCAATGCCCAATATGCCGGCCACTAATCGTTCTATCTGAAAGCTCTCCATGATATAAAAAAATCCCATGCCTTCTTTTCCAACAAGATTGGATACAGGTACCTTTACATTATCAAATGCGAGTTCACCGGTATCAGAAGAGTGCCATCCTATTTTCTTTAACTGAGATGATGTGAAACCTTCACTACCTCTTTCAATAACAATCAGGCTAATGCCGTTTATTCCTGCATTGGTATCAGTTTTACAGGCTACTACAACAAAATCACAGAAATGTCCGTTAGTAATAAATGTCTTAGAACCGTTGATTATATAATAGTCTCCTTCCTTGCGTGCTGTGGTTCTCATAGCCTGTACATCCGAACCACCGAAGGGTTCTGTAATGGCTATGGCACCTACCTTTTTGCCTTCGATAGAAGGACGCAGGAATCGTTCTTTCAGTTCATGACTACCAGCCTCTGCAATATGGTTTATAGCCATATATTGATGCACGCTTACAGCGGCGCAAACACCTGCATAACTGCTTTTCGCCAGTTCTTCAAGATAGGCACAGGTATAAAAAATATCAGCTTTTGAACCGCCATACGCCTCTTCATGATTAATACCCAGAAAACCCTGTCCTCCCAGTTTTAGAAATAAATCACGGGAAATTTTCTCTTCTTTTTCCCATTGATTACCGTAAGGTATGATTTCTTTTTCGACAAACTGACGAACGCTTTGTCTGAATAATTCGTGCTCTTCTGTAAAATAAGGAGATTTCATAGCGGATGATATAATGTTTAAAATTTGTCGTCTAAATGTACTAAAATAATTAACACCATATAGTTTGAACAACTTAAATTTACTTATGTTTATTCAGTAGTATTTTTTGTTTAAAGAAATATGCATTATATTTAAACAATAAAGTTATGCAGAAAAAATTACCGGCATTTCACAGATATAGCATAAAAGACTTAGAACAGCTAAGTAATATCAAAGCACATACCTTGCGGATGTGGGAACAGCGTTACGGTATGTTAAAACCGCAGCGTACAGATACCAATATTCGTTTTTATACAGATGACGAATTACGTTATATCCTGAATGTTTCTTTGTTAAATCAAAACGGATATAAGATTTCCAAGATTGCCGCTCTCTCACAGGATATGATTGAAAGGGAAGTGAAAAGGATAACCAATTTAAAATGTGATCATGAAAGCCAGATAAATGCTCTGGTATTAGCCATGATTGATTTGAATGAGCTTTCATTCAGTAAAATCTTTACCGATTCAATTATGCGTTTGGGGTTTGAGGAAACAGTTATCCGGATAATTTTTCCTTTTCTGGAAAAGATTGGAAATTTATGGGTTACCGGCAGTATCCGCCCTGTTCATGAGCATTTCATCAGCAATCTGATCAGGCAAAAACTAATAGTAAATATTGACGCGCATCCGAAAGAACTAAAACCAACTGCTAAAAAGTTTCTGCTGTTCACACCGGAAAATGAAATTCATGAACTGGCTCTGCTGTTCAATTATTATTTATTGAAATCAAGAAACCATGATGTGGTATACATCGGCCTGAATATTCCCATACATGATTTGATTTCCGTATTTCATCATCAGCAACCGGATTATTTAGTCAGCAACTTTACGATTCAACCTAAAGGTGAAATAATCAAAAAATATCTACAATTACTTTCAAAGAATTTTGCTGCTTCCAGTATTATTCTTTCCGGTCACCAGATTCGCCATTTTAAAGGTACCATGCCGGGTAATATTATTAAAATGCCCGACATTCATTCTTTTTTAAAATTTTTAACTGAGATTTAGAATAATTTAACACAAAGTATCCTTTTTTATGTTTAACTTCACACAACAAAAATTAAACAAAAATGAAACTGCTCAATTTTCAATCTGAAGTAAAAATGGCAACCAGCATACTTAAACCACATGCATTAAGGCTGACACGTGACATGAATGACGCTGAAGACCTGATTCAGGAAACGATTGTCAGAGCGCTGACGAATGAAGACAAGTTTCAGGAAGGCACCAATATCCGGGCATGGCTATTCACGATCATGAAAAATATTTTCATTAATGATTATCGGAAAAAGATAAAACGCAATACGGTTATTGACAGTACAGACAACCTGTATTACCTGAATGCATCATCAACCATTAGTAATGCCGGTGAGCGTGCTTTTGTGATGAATGACATCAGAAATGCGCTGCTCAATATATCGAACGAACTCCGGATTCCGTTTCTGATGCATTACAAAGGATATAAGTATCATGAAATTGCTGAGCAGTTGAATCTTCCGTTAGGCACGGTGAAGAGCCGTATCTTCTTCGCCAGAAAAGAACTGGCATCAATATTAGGCAAAGATTACAGGTAGATATATCATATTATTGTTTTGTTATATAATTAACAGATAATAAAATAATATACATAGCAGTATTGTAAAAAAGTGTTGATTCATATCAACACTTTTTACGTTTAAGAACGAGTATAACTCACCCATATATTTATGTAGATGAAGTGTCGTTTTTTCACAGGAGAAATGTCATACACCCCATTTTTTTTCATTTACAGCAGACATTTGAGGATAAAAATTACCTACCTGAAAAAGGGTATTTTTTCACATAAGTCCTTGATTTTTCCTTGTTTTATATAAAATTCTTCTACTTTTCCACAGTGGTTAGCAAAAGATGTAAAAATAAAATTTTAAAATTGTGCTAAAATTAACACTAAACTATTACCTTCGTTATTAAAAGTTAAATAAACCGATTATGATAAGCAGAACAAAAACCAATCATTTTAAACTTCTCGCTTCGCTTTTACTGCTGATTTTATTAGTAGGATGGCAGAGTGCTATTGCTCAGACAATAAACTTAGAAGTGAAAGCAGTTCAGGGCGCTATGATTTCAGCGGGTGCCTATGGCAGCAACTGCGGCGGAAACGATTGCGGTGGTTTTGGAAACCAGCCGGATCCGCGTATTCAATTCAGGGTAAAGCACAGCGGGACAGCGACCTGGTCGGGTACCTATACCGCTGCAGGTGATGAAATCCCTTGCGATGTATGGCTTGCCTTTGGCGGAGCAAATTACACAGCAACCGGTATTACACCATCCAACCAGATCAATGTACAAATAAACGGGTATGAAGCAGATAGTTTCCTGAGTGGAAGTGATGATGGTAACTGTGGTGGATTTGGTAACCCAAGCGGTGGTGCAAATAATATTACTATTAATAGTATATCTCCGTGTGCTTTTTCCTCTAACCAGACTTCGACAAGATCCGGTTGTGCATCAGATGATGTTACTGAATCTTATGGTGCTCGCTGGCAGTGGAGATGGACATGGAATGAAGCGAGTTTAACTGATGCTAACAGTGGCGGTACTATAGCATTGAGTGTTGCCGGAGATGCTACTATATGTGCAGGTGGTGATCCTAACGTAATTAGTAATTCCGTATCTCCAAGAGATCCGGATCCGACAACCGGAGCTATTGAGAACTTGCAGTGGCAACAAAGAATAAACGCCGGTGGGTTTACAGATATCGGTGGTGCAAATGCTTTGACCTATAATCCGGGTGTATTGAATTTGGTAGGTGGTGTTACCACTACTTATACATTCAGAAGAAGAGTACAGTTCTGCAGAGACGTGGATGATATTTTTGGTATCTCCTTATATAAAGATATATTCTCAAATCAAATTACTATTACTGTTAAACCGGATCCGAATGATCCGAGTGCAAGCAAATCTCCGAATGCCAATCAGGTTTGTCCGGGTACTTCACTTACCCTGATAAATCCTCAATATGGTACTGAAGCGGGAGGCAACTGTGCGTTTGAATATCAATCCAGTACAAACGGAGGCAGTACATGGTCTGCCTCTTCACCAACAGCTCCTGTTGTTAGTGCAACCGGTACTGATGACAGAATCAGAGTAAGAGTTTCTGCCTGTGGAAATGGTTGTAATACCAGTAACTGGGTAGAATATGCCTGGTTGGTAGTGACAGATACTACAGCGCCAAGCGTATCGGGATTATTGTCTATATGTGAAGGAACAGGTACTACGCTGACGGCTAATGCTCCATTAGCTTCTACAGTTAGATGGTATTCTAACCCTGGTTTAACAACATTAGAAAATGTAGGCCCAACGTTTAATACACCTGCATTATCAAGTAACATTACTTATTATGTAACACAAACACAGGGAACCTGCGAAAGTGCAGCTACTCCGGTGACTGTAACAGTAACACCGTCCAGCGGCTCTGCTATCGTTTTAACAGCAACTCCCAATCCGGTAACAGCAGGAAATGCAACAACGCTTTCTTCTACTTCATCCAGTACTATCTGGTATAGTGACGCTGGTATAACAAGAGTGGGAACAGGTTCTACTTACAATACAAATCCATTGTTCGCAACAACAACATTCTATGGAAGAGATTCCGCATTTGGTGCATGCGCCACCATCAGTTCTGTTGTGGTAACTGTTCAGGCTTGTAATATTCCGGGGCCAACTGTAACCGGTGATCGTACTTGTTTTAACGGAAATGCAACATTAACGGCAACACCAAATAATGGTCAGAATACCGTTAAATGGTATGAAGGTTCTGATGTGGGTTCATATCTGGCATCAGGAACAACTTATGTTACTCCTAACCTGACTCAAAACACCTACTATTATGTCAGAGAAGATGATGGTGCTGGTTGCTTATCTGAACCTGTTCAGGTATTGGCACAGGTTAACGCATATTCTAATTTTGTTCATTTGATAGATAACGTTGTCGGATGTACAGGCCAGCCATTAACACTTAATTTTACTGTTGATGCTCCTGCTCCTGATACATCTATTTATTTTGATGTATTTATATATAATAGCTTAGGAAATTTTGTCGCAGGAGGAAGCTTCGGACCGATTAATCAGGCTACAGGTTCTCGTCCTGAAACGCTGACATTATTTGGTTTCAGCGCAGATACTTATTCTATTGATGTGAGATACCGTTCTGTTGAACATGGTTGTATTGGTGCATTAAGCCTTGGAACTTTCCAGGTTGTTGAAACACCGCTTGCGCCGGTTGGTCAAAATGCCGGTGTGTGCGAAGGGGATGTGGTTACCTTATCCGTAACAGCTGATCCGGGTGCTACAGTAAAATGGTATGCTGATGCGACATTGCAAGTGCCAATTGATTTTGGTTCTCAGCACACCACCACACCTATAAGTTCCAATACTTCGTTTTGGGTAACGCAGACTTTAGGTGGTTGTGAAAGCCCTGCTACTCAGATAGACGTGACCTTATTACAGGTATTACCTGACCCGGATGTTTCTGATGCTGTGGTTTGTGCGGGTGGCTCTGCCACATTATCAGGTGCAGGTGCAGGCGGCCAATGGTCAACAGATCCTGATTTTGTAGATATCGTGGGTGCAGGCGATACTTATACTACCCCTGCTCTGGCTCAGACAACTACATTCTATGTCAGAACATTACCGGAGGCTGGTGCATTCTGCCCGAGTGCTATAATTCCTGTTACGGTTAGCGTAATCAATGATCCGGCTAACCCTACAGTAACAGCAAGCAGTGTTTGTGCAGGCAGTAGTGCCACTATTACAATTGCAACTTCTGAAAATGGCATGGTAGTACTTACAGCTGCTGACGGCACACCGTTAGACAGTGTAGATGTTACTACTGCTCCAACTTCAGTAACCTTTACTGTTCCTGCAGGTTCCATTCCTACAGCAGGTGCATATACATTCTTAATTATTCAAAGAGGTGCTACAGGCTGTTTAGCCAGTCCGGTACCGGTGGTGGTCAATGTAACCAATGCACCGGCTGCCCCTGCAGTTACTTCCAGCAACAATCCGATTTGTTCCGGTGATTATGCCGACAGACGTCCATTATTGGCTGCCGTTTCTGCTTCCTTAGTACCAGGCGCAAGTGTATATTGGTATAATTCAGCTACAGCGACTGTTCCGGTACACGAAGGCAGATGGTTTGAAGTACCTCAGGCTGCTTTAGGATTTAACTTCGGAAATGCTCCAATAAGAATACCATTCTGGGTACGTCAATCAGTAAACGGCTGTTTAAGTGATACAACACGTATTTCTGTTGTATTAAACCCGGAACCTAATTATTTAGGTGCACGTGTCAGTCCGTTCTATCAGGCGGTATGTTTCGGCGGCATAGCTGAAATAGCACTGGATACTACAGGAAGAGGAAACAGTACTTTCTTCTGGTCTTTAGACCCATCGTTGGCTTCTGCTACCTTTATTACAGATCCAACATTATTCACAACACCTCAAAATTATAATTTATCAACCTATTATATTATTGAACGTAACCAGTATAACTGTATTGCCAGAGAATTCAACTACGCTACAGCTTTGGTAGAACCGGTTATTATTCCTGCAGTAACGGTACCGGATGTTCAATCAGCTTGTGATGGGGAGGATGTAGTAATTACCGTGACACTTCCTGAAAATACAGATGAGGTGGTATTTGGAATTCCAAATAATGATCCGACTGATCCTCCTGTTATTATAGGTGATTTCCCAACCACAGGTTTAGGTGGTTTTACCGTTCAGTTTACTATCCCTGGTGGTTCATTCCCAGCTGGTGGCGGTGACTTCGGTTTATATGTAGAAAATTACTCTGCAAACGGTTGTGAAAGTGAAAGAACATATTTCAATGTTCATATCACTCCAAGGCCGGATGCACCGATTGCTGCCAATGATACAATTTGTATTGGTGAATCTGCTTACTTAAGTGCAGAAGGAGAGCCGGGTGCTGATATCAGATGGTATTCTTCTAACGATTTAGTAAACGCTGTTCAGGTAGGTGCTGAATACATCACGCCGCCTTTATCTGCAAATACTACTTATTGGGTTACTCAATCTTTGGGTGGTTGCGAGAGTGATCCTACAGTTGTAGATGTTGTAGTTAACCCTGCACCTGAACTGCCATATGGCACACAAGGTTACACCATTTGTCTGGGAGAAACAGTTCCTCCGGGCGAAGGGTTACAGGCTAATTGTTCCGGTACGGTTGCTCCTCCGGTGATTACAACTACTTCTATTGCTGCAGTATTGCCTGGAGGACAGTTGATAATAGGACCTGCTGCCTCTTTTGCTGGTACATTAAGTTTTGATGCTTCCTCTATCCCTGCAGGTGCTACTATAAATAAAGTTACGTTGTCTGTTGATATGTATCATACATGGGCAGCAGATGTATACCTTAAATTAAATTCACCTGCGGCAACATCTGTAGATGTTACTGACCCGGGTTGGACTACTGGCGGCTCCAGTAACTATGGTGCTTCTGCCGGAGTAGCTGCTAACTATTTGTTTGATGATGCAGCAGCAACATATCCTCCATCAATTGGCACAAATAATTACATTCCATCCGGTTCTTATAAATCGTATGATCTATTGAGCGCATTTAATGGTCAGGATCCTTCCGGAACCTGGACATTGGATGTAGAAGATTTAGTAGGCTCTGATGAAGGATTTATTTCATCTGCAACTATAAATATTGACTACACGCTTGGTAGTACAAGTACGGCTAATGTTCCGGCTGTAATTCCTCCATCTGTTCCGATTGGTCCGGATTTTGGCTCACCGCAAACCATTACATTTGATGCGACAGCCTTACCGGCAGGTGCTACTGTTACCAATGTGACGATAGACATTAAGATGGCTCATACCTGGGGCGGCGATGTTAAGTTAGACCTTGCAGCTCCTTCTTCTACTTCTGTAGAGTTGGTAAATGGCAATGGTGTAGGCAGCGATAATTACGGAACAGGTGGTGCTACTCCTGTAGTATATACATTCTCCGATGCTGCCGGAGCAGCTATTGCAGGTATACCGGGTGCAAACCAGGATATTCCGGCAGGTTCTTACAAGCCAAATCAGGCATTGTCAACATTTAACGGTCTGTCGCCGCAAGGAAACTGGACGCTTACAGTAGATGATTTAGTAGACGGTGACGGCGGATCAATAACCGCTGCTTCAATAACGATTACTTATTCTGAACCGGGTGCTTCCACAGGAAATACAGTAACTTGGTGGGATACACCTTCCGGAGGTACTCAGATTGGAAGTGGTACTCCGTTCTTACCAGCACAATACGATACATTAGCGCCGGGTAGCTATACTTACTATGCTCAATGCGAAGCTTCCAGTTGCCAAAATAGCCGTGTACCGGTAGTCTTTACAGTATTGCCTGCAATTGCTTCGCCTATTGTAAGACAGGTTGCTCCTATTTGTGCCGGTGAAACGGTTACTTTAACGGTCAACAATCCGGCTTCTCAGGTAGAATGGTATCTGGACAGCAACTTGACAACGTTGGTTCACGTAGGTACTATTTATACTACACAACCACTAAACGATAACACGACCATTTATGTGGTCAATAACAACGGTACTTGCAGCAGTGCACCTACCGCCGTGGATATCATCGTAAACCCAAGACCGGAATTACCGGAACCGGGCGAGCCGTTCTTTGTAACTTGCTTTGATGACTACACTACTATCTTTGTAGATAATCCGGATGATCTTGAAATTCACTGGTATGCTGACAAAGCAGGTCTGGATGAAATAACTGGAAGCTTTGGTTCAGATGACAATGGTTATTTCACTACTCCTGAATTAGCATCGTGGACCAGATTCTATTACAATGCAGTGGATCCTGTTACGGGTTGCACGAGTGTAATGGGAGGTATCGATGTGTACACAACACCTAAATTCGAGGCTCCAAGAGTAGTAGACGTAACAGTCTGCGAATCTGAAGAAGAGATTACATTAACAGCTCATGTCTCATTCCCTGCAGATTTTGATCCGCTAAATGAAGACGGATGGGATGTTTATACTTTCCTCGCAGCAGGAGTAGAATTCTTTGATGTTATTGGTACAGGTGGTACTTCACTTACATCATTAGGTTTTACGGTAGTAGATCTTGATCCATATAATTATGTTTATACCGCTACAGCAAGCATAACAATACCTAAAGTTGGTGCTGACTATGACTTCTCTATTCCTGGAACGTATGAAATTGGTGCCAATACGCAACAATTATGGTACGATCCATTCAGCTTAGATCCATTACCGGTATTCTTCTGTCAATCAGATTTTGGTACAGGTTCATTAACAGTTGTTCCTACACCGGAAGCTCCGACAGCACGTGGTACAGTAATTTGTGCCGATAACTCAACACGTTTGGTTGCATTCGGTGAGGACAGTGCCAGCTTCTTCTGGTATGATGATCAGGCATTGACTCATGTGGTACAGGAAGGTGCTGAATATATTACACCTACATTGTCTAATACTACATCTTACTGGGTTACTCAAACTGTAAATGGATGCCAAAGTGCAGCAACTGAAGTTGTGGTAACGGTTAATCCTTTACCTGAAACTCCGGCTCCAACCAGCAATGCTCCGCTTTGCGAAGGTTCTACTCTTGAATTGTTTGCTAATGTTGACAATCCTTCCAATTATACCTTCCAATGGACGGGTCCTAACGGATTCAATTCAACAGAAGAAAATCCTACAATTGCGGATGTGACTGAAGCGAATAATCAGGGTATTTACACATTGGTTATTACAGATACAGAAACAGGTTGTTCTTCTTTACCAGGTACTACATATGTAGAAATATTCCCTACACCAGAACCGCCTTCCATCAGTTCTAACAGTCCATTATGCGAAGGCGAAGACCTTATTCTGACAGCATCTGCAGTAGCTGGTGCAACAGAGTACACATGGTATGGTCCTGGAGATGTATTATTAGGTACTACTACCGAACCTACTTACACAGTACCGGCTATTACCGTTGCTCAGGCTGGTTTATACAGTGTAACCGTTACGGTTAATGGTTGTATTTCTCAAAAAGCTACCACAACAGTGGTGGTGAAACCAAAACCGGCAGCTCCGATTGTTCCGGATGAACCAATTCAGGTTTGTGAAGGCGAAGATGTTACATTCTGTGCTTCTACTCCTGAGAAAGGTGCCGTGTACAATTGGTATGGTCCTAACGGATTTGAAGCAAACACTAACTGTATAACATTATCGAATGTAACACCTGTTCAGTCAGGATGGTATAAAGTCTGTATCACTGTAGATGGCTGCCGTTCAGAAGCAGATTCAGTTCTGGTGATTGTAAATGCAGCTCCGGTTGCGGACAGCGTAGGAAGCAACTCTCCGTTATGCGAACATCAGACATTAAACTTGTTTGTGATTGTTGATGCAGAAGAAGCTCCTTACAGTTACCACTGGGAGGGTCCTAATGGATATTCTTCCAATGAACAGAATCCATCTATCCCTAATGTGACAGAAGTAGATAATCAAGGTTTCTATACAGTTACACTGAAAGATACTATAACTGGTTGTACAACTAAATACACGATTTTAGTTGAAATCTACTCCTTCCCTGATAAGATGATTGCCAATAATACAGGTCCTGTCTGTGAAGGTGGTTCATTTATTCTGGATGCTACAAAAGTGTACGGTGGTACTTACTTCTGGCAAGGTCCTAGAGCTACTGATACGTTTACAACCATCTACCCTGTTCATACAGTAACTATCAGCAATGCTGATACACTGCAAACTGGTACGTGGACTGTTACTGTAACATTGCCTGGTGGTTGTATCGACTCTGCTACAACAGAAGTAATCGTCTGGCCAAATCCTGTTGCTCTGGCCGGTCCGGATGACTCTGTGTTACAAGGTACCATCTATCAATTAAACGGAGGATCTGTTAATAATCAGGGTATCACTTTCAACTGGACACCAAATGACTTGTTGAATATCGATAATATCAAGAATCCGTTCTTCGATACAGACAGTATTCCGGATCCAAATCCTTATCCATTGGTATTCACCGTTTGGGATAAACACGGATGTATGGATAAAGACACTGTAGAGATAAAAGTGATTCCTGACCTGACGCTGATTATACCGGATATCATTACTCCTAACGGTGACGGATTGAATGATACATGGGTGATACCGCATATTGAAAACCTGAATAATGCAGGCATCCCTTATACACTTCAGATATTTGCCCGAGGTGGTGCATTGTTATACAGCACAACAGCTTATGACAATACTAACGGATTTGATGGCACATATAAAGGTGGTACGCTTCCGGATGGCGCTTACTGGTTTATCATAACAACACCAACCAAGGTATATAAAGGTGCATTACACATTAAAAGATAATAGGAATGAAGCGAATTAATAGTAATAATCTAAGTAAAATCATAAAAATGAACATACATAAAATCATCAGCTTAGTAGCCTTGTTAGTCGCAGGAATCCAATTGTCGGATGCACAACAGCTACCAGTTTATAACACGTACTTCCTGAATCCGTTTTTGTACAACCCGGCAAGAGCCGGTACAGACCCGGATGGCGGCAGAATTAATTTAGGCTTCCAAAAACAATGGGACAGACAAACAAACAGTCCTATGAGTGTTTACGGTACATGGGATGGCCGTATCAAATCCGGTAACATGGCTTTGGGCGCTACTATCCAGCATGACAGGGCTACTAATAAGTGGGAAACTACTACAGGAAGTTTAGCTTATGCTTACCATGTTCCTTTGACTAAAGATAAAGCACATGTTTTGGCTATAGGCTTACAGGCAGGTGTAAATTCTATTAACTTGAGACCATTCGCAGCGATAGACCCGGGTGATCCATTGACATTTGGTGGAAGAAGCGTAGCATTTGATATGTCTGTTGGTATTAACTATCACTGGAAAGGATTAAACGTTGGGTTCTCAGTTCCTCAGGTCATTGGAAATAAAGCCAAATTTAAAACAGTTGATCCAACCTTGTCATCAAATGCTGTATATCAAAGACAGTTTGTTGGTATGGTTAGTTATGAAGCGGTGTTAGGCAAAAAGAAAGACTGGACATTGGCTCCGTTTGTAATGGTAAACTTCATCAAGAAATCATTACCGGTGTATCTGGATATCACCTTGATGGCTAAATACAAACAACTGGTTTGGTTAGCTGTTGGTTACAACAACGGTGGCGGCTCTAAAGCAGACGGATCCGGCAAGAATGCATACTTTTCACCTAATGCTGCCGGTATTCATGCAACCGCCGGTTGTAGTATCAAAGGTTTAGTGGATATCAATTATACGTTCAAAGCACCTGTGGGTAATAAAGGTAATATGACCTTCTCCCAGTTGGGCTCAACTCACGAAGTGTTATTGTCATTCCGATTGAAACGCAAAACAGATCAGTCTGAGTTTGAGAAGAACAAGAAACGTACGGATGATGAAATTGCTAAAGTGAACCAGAAAGCAGACGATGCCGACAAGAAAGGAGACAAGGCTATAGCAAAAGTTGACTCTTTAGGCAATGCGTTAAATGGCAGAATATCTGATGTGGAGAAAACAGCTAACGATGCGTTGACTACAGCTAACAATAACACCAAGGAAATTGAAAAAGTATCCGCCCGTTTAGATAATATCGTCTACAAAAAATTCGGTTCTGTGTACTTTGAGGTAGACAAAAACGAATTGACCGATGAAGCTAAAGCCAGTCTGGATGCGTTTAAATCCAAATTGGGTGAAATGAAAGGTAACTACTTCATTTACCTGGCAGGTAATGCTTCCAGCGAAGGTGGAACCAGCTACAATCAGGCTTTATCCGCTAAACGTTGTGATGCAGTTAAACGTTACCTGGAAGGTACAGGTATTTCTCAAAGAGTATTGTTGTTGCCTTATGGTGAAAATTCTTGGGTGACTGACAAACAATCCAAAGAAGCAGACAGAGCTCAAAACCGTCGTGTAGATATCTATCTCAGCGGTGAATAAGAGAAATCTGGTTCAATAATAAAAAATGCCTCCCGGACCGGGAGGCATTTTTTATTATTACTATCCTATTGTCAATGCCAGCAGTCGGGTCTTAATAGCTTTCATGTCGCGGTAGCTGTCTTCAATCAGTTTGTTGATAGGCCTTCTGTTAGATGGATTGTGTTTTTCGAGATAAGCAATCAAAACCAGCTTGTCGTGCCAGCTGCCAATCCGGTTTTGAATTAAGTCGAATTGTCTGACGGTTTTTGCAGGTACGCACCTTTGTTCAAATTCCGATAGGTATTTCAAATGTTTGATTTCCTTTCGGATTTCATGCAATACGGCTTCAGTGTCCGGATGTGCCATTTTTTGCAGTATGTTGCGGAGTTTATGATCGGTATAGGCTTTAATACATTGTATATCTATATCGTCCGTATTTTCTTTTAGCTTCTTTTCCAGTGATATAAGGCTCTTTAGATGGCCAGTTGTCTTTTTATAGAATTTTTTAATTCGTTTTCTCCGCTTTTCTTCCTTTATTTCCGGATTTTGTTCATTCAGGTTTATTTTATATTGTGTAAATAATCCCTGTATAACATCTTCATCCCTCAAGATACCGGAAGCGGTATATAATTTCTTAAGTTTTTTAAAGTCTTTGGATGCGTTAAAAGAAGGAATACAATATCGGAATATGGAATAAAAGGTTCTTAACTTCTTAAATTCCACCCTGAACTGATGCAGGTCTTCTGCATCCTGCGTGTATTGAAACCGATCGAGATATTTACGGATATTTTTAAATCTGCTGCTGTAATATTTCCTGTACGGATGCATGATAACCTGTAAGTGATTTATCATTCAATATATAAAAAATCCCGGCATGGTGCCGGGATTTAATGTTAACAGGAAATACCTGAATATAATTATTTGGTTGCTTTGACAGTTTCTTTGATACGGGAAGCCTTTCCTTTCAGTTCTCTGATGTAGAAAATTTTTGCCCTGCGTACTTTACCTACTTTGTTTACTTCAATTTTATCGATATTAGGCGAGAAAAGCGGGAAGATACGCTCTACACCCACACCGTTGGATATTTTACGAACGGTAAAGGTTTGGGTAGCACCGGTTCCTTTGCGCTGGATAACATCGCCGCGGAACACCTGGATACGCTCTTTGCTTCCTTCAATAATTTTGTAATGCACGTTTATATTGTCACCTGCTTTAAAATCAGGGATATCTTTCGTTGCGGTTAATTTTTTTGTTAATTCTTTTACCTTCTCCATCATAATAGATTTTAGCGTGTGCAAAGATACGCAGTTTCTTGTAAAAATCAATGTTATTTAATCGTTTTCTAATAAATCCGGCCTTCTGGCTTTGGTACGCTCCAGCGATTGTTGAAAACGCCACTCCTCAATCAGTTTATCGTTGCCGGATAGCAGGATATCCGGTATTTTCCACCCATTATAGTCGGCAGGGCGGGTATAGACCGGTGGCGCCAGCAGATTGTCCTGAAACGAATCCGTCAATGCGGAGGTTTCATCATTTAAAACCCCCGGAATCAGCCTCCCTATGGCATCTACCAGCACCGCTGCCGGCAATTCTCCCCCTGAGAGGACATAACTGCCTATCGAAATTTCTTTAGTCACCACATGTTCCCGCAGGCGTTCGTCAATGCCCTTATAATGCCCGCAAAGGATAATAATGTTTTCCCTGAGTGACAGGCTGTTCACCATCTTTTGGTTCAGTAAGGTGCCGTCCGGTGTCATGTAGATAATTTCATCATAGCTGCGTTCTTGCTGTAAGGACTGAATACAAGCCATGATAGGTTCAATCATCATTACCATACCTGCGCCGCCTCCAAACTGGTAATCGTCAATTTGTTTGTGTTTATTGGTCGCATAATCACGGATATTATGCAGGTGAATCTCAAGCAGACCTTTGGTTTTGGCGCGTTGCAGGATGGAGTGTTCAAAAAAACTTTGCATCAGATTGGGTACGGCTGAAAGTAGGTCGATTCGCATAGCTGATTAAGAGTTTAGGAGTAAATATTTAAAAATCCATCAGGTAGTTTCATTTCCACACGTTTTTTCTTCTCGTCTATTTTCAGGATAAAATCATCGTTTAACGGAATCAGGATTTCCTTTCTATCACGGAAAACCTGTGCCATGAACTGAAATGGCATTTCAATAATCTTTTCGATGGTGCCTATCGTTCCGGCTGCCTGATCGGTAATCTCATATCCTGTCAGATGTGCGTATGCTTCTTCATCCAGTATTTCTGTTAAATCATCTTCCTTTGCAAAGATGTCTTTTCCCAGTAAGGGATGCGCTTTTTCTTTCGAGTCAATTTCTTCCAGTAAAATAATAGCCTGACTGTCGGAATTTATATCTCTGGATGCTATAAAATAGGGAAGCTTATTAATGAAAACAGCTTTCATGTCTTCAAAATCATCCATGTAAAACTCGTCAATAAAAACTTTCAGGTTTCCTTTGTAGCCATGTGTTTTTAACACTTTACCAATCTTAACGAGTTCCATAAATAAAAAATCCCGACATAAAAATCGGGATTATAATTTGTTTTATCAAGAATTATTATTCTGCGCTTTCAGTAGTTTCCTCCGCTGCAGTTTCTGTGTTTTCTGCAACATCAGCAACCGCTTCAGTAGTTTCCTCTAAGGCAGTTTCTTCTGCCGGTGCTTCTTCTACAACCACTTCTTTTACCTTAGCCGGTGTTTTTACCACCGCTTCGATTTTAGCTTTTTTCGTAGCATCCGCTTTGGATTTGTGCTCAGAAACTTTGTTTTCTTTTTGCTCCAGCCATGCGTTGAATTTTGCTTCCACGTCTTCTGCTTTTACCACACCTAATTGAACACCGCGCAGCAAGTGTTTTTTGTACAAAGCCCCTTTGTAAGAAAGGATTGCTTTTACCGTTGAGGAAGGTTCAGCACCGTTCTGAAGCCATTTTACTGCTTTGTCCACGTCTAAAATGATGGTTGCCGGGATAGAAGTGGGGTTATAAGTACCCACCTGGTCAATGTACTTACCATCTCTTCTTGCACGGCTGTCAGCCGCTACAATCTTGTAGAAAGGCGCGCCTTTGCCGCCATGTCTCTGTAATCTTAATCTTGTTGCCATATAAAAATATGTTTTTAATTTTTAATGCCTGAAAAGCCAGAAATGGCGCTCAGGGTTTGAAAATGAAGTGCAAAGATAGCTATTTATTTGAAAATAAGGAAATCAGAATGTAAGGAAATGATATTTTGGTAATATGCCAGTTTTTAAATGTAAAAGTGTTGAAGGCTGGTGATAAGGAATTGATTTCTTGCAAATTACACCATTATCCCTTAATTTCTTTTCCGCTCACATCCACTTCTTTGGGCAGGAACTTACTTGTATCCCCGCCGCCAATAATGATTTCCCGGACAATGGTAGATGAAATCGCGGACAATTCCGGAGAGGAAAGGATTAAAAAAGTATCCAGATCAGGCTCCATCATCTTGTTGAGCTGTGCAATGGTTTTTTCGTATTCAAAGTCAGCAGAAGAACGAATGCCCCGGATAATATATTTGGCGCCTCTTTGCTGGCAGTAATTGACCGTTAGTCCGGTATAGGATTCTACCTTCACTTTGGGTTCGGTCTTGAACACATCCTTAATCCAGGCAATTCGTTGTTCCAGAGGAAAGAGGTATTTTTTTTGCGTATTAATACCGATAGCGATGATAATTTCATCAAACAAGGGGATGGCACGATTTACAATATCTACATGGCCGATAGTGATGGGATCAAAAGAACCGGGGAAAATCGCTGTTTTATTCATACCATAAAAGTAAAATGGATAGTTGAGAATAGAAAATAAAAGGACAACTAAATGACAGGTGCTATTCCTCGTATTACCACAATCTCTGAAAAAAATAAGGATTACGATGTTAGATTATTTTCTTGCCACTATCATTTTCCAGCCCGGTATAGACATCGCGGCAATAGATTTGAGTGGTTTCAGTCCTGCCGAATTTTGCCACGACGACATCTCCGATTCAGACCAGTTGCCCGAGGAACTCGTCATCGAAAAATAAAGGCCGGTGGCGGATGCCATAATGCCGCCATCGCCGGGTTTTTCCGCCCGGATGAATTCGCCGATGGCATAAATACCTCCGGGTTTCAGCGCGGCAGCAACCTTTATGGCTAATGCTTTATTTTGTTCGGGGGTAAAATGATGTACGACATTGTTAATCATTACCAGGTCGAATTGTTCAGTGCCCAGGTCATCCGTAAGCGCATTGCCGGCTTGGTAAGTTACGCTGCCGGAAGTATCGTACCGTTTTGCGATAGCGCGGGCACTTTCTATGGCGCCGGGCAGTTCAAGAATAGTAGAAGATAAGCCCGGATGTTTTTTACAAAGCTCAATGGAGTACAGACCATGGGAACCGCCTATGTCTAACATGCGGGTGCTCCCTTTTGATACAGGAATTTTTCCTGCAAGCTCCTTTGCCGCATTAACGGAAAGGTCCCGCATGCCATCCTGATACAGTTCCCATTCACTTGGAGTAATATTGCTGTGAAGGTCAAGCGGTTTTCCGCTCCGCACAAAATCTTCCAGCTGGGCTACCCAGTTCCATTCCAGCAACTGGAAACGAAGTTTGCCAATGATATTAGACTCGTATTCTTTGAGCAGCCATTTATGATAGTTGGTTTTAATAGAATAGTGTCCATTATCATAGTTCAGATATCCGATACCAACCAGGCCGTTGAGGAGCTGTGTGGTGCTGTGCGGGTGGGTATGGCAGATTCCGGCAATTTCATCAGCCGATTTAGAGCCTTTCCCAATTGCCTCGTAAATGCCGAGTTCTGCAGCAGCCATAATGGTTCTGGCAACGGTAAAATAGATTTGTGTTTGTACCAGCGGAATCGGGGCAAGATTCATTTTTAATGCCAGCCATTCCAGCGGATTTTCAGCCTGCAATTTTAATTTCATAGAATTTATTTTTTGGTTTTATGAATAAGAGAATACAGGTTGTTATTTTTTATAGTGATGAAACAAAAACCTGTATTATAAATATAGTGAAAAGTATTTAAATCTTCAGTTAAGATCTTTTGTCGGATTCATAAAACTGAGTATTGTAATGCTAATATCGTATACAAGAATCCAAGCGATTCTCTTTGTTATGGTGCTTTCATCAGCAGGTAGTTTTGTTTCACCCGGTCTTTGCGGGTTTTACAATAAAGAAAGGGGAGCTTTAGCTTGGTGACGGGATAATCATCATACGTCTTAATTAACGTGTAAATGGTTGAGTTACCAAGAATTTCGTCCATACCGCTTTTGTCAGTAAATACATAGGTGCCTGTTGGATAAGAATTCATCTTATTTATGTCAAATGACGGAACAATATGACGCAGGTAGAAATCAATACTGAACCCTTCTGTATGGTATGTGTAAAACCGATCTGGCATAATGCCCTTGGCGGCTATTTCTTTTGCAACCACACTTTTACTCTGATATTGCAAAAGATTAGGATAAAAATAAATGCTCATGGCTAATCCAAATGAGATGGCAGCAATAACAGTAGGCAGGACGATACGGTCAGATTTCCGGAAAATCCGGTAGAAAAACCAGTATACCAATAGCAACAGTATTAAAATGACCGGCAACAGGAATGACTGAACCGGAAAAAAGAAAATAAATGCCGCAAAGGGGATAATAAAAAATACATGAAGGAGAATAAACTGTAATTTACCCAGAAACCGAATGAGTTTACCGTTCTTTTCCACTGCGGTGATAATAAAATCTGCAGTGATAACAGCGATGAACGGAAACAACGGAAAAATATAATGCGGTAATTTATAAGAAGAGAGCGATAAAGCAATAAAACTGAGGGTAAATCCAAAGAGTGTAATGTATTCTTTAGTTATCGTTCCTTTAAATCCGGATTGAAACAGGTCTTTCAAACGGGAAAACAAAGCTGGTATCAGAAACAATATCCAGGGTTGGAAGTCCCACAGGATGGTATGGAAGAAATAAAAAAATGAACGGGAGCTTTTCCATGCGCTTTCACCGGTAATCCTGCCAAAACTTTGAGTCCAGAAATAAAATTTCAGTCCTGATGGACCTTTTAAGCCGTATACTTCTTTTTCCGGGTGCAGGTCGAATTGCTGATACAGCCCATAACACATAGGCAACAACAGCACACCAACCACCGCCAGCGCAATAAGCCATTGTGGCTTAAAAAAATGATGGTATTGCCGTTTGACCAGCCAGTCTCCGCCGAGGCAAAATCCAATAATAATTACGGCTACCGGGCCTTTACTCAACAGGGCGGCTCCTACTGCTGTTGCCCCAATGAGTAAATGAATCAGACGATTATTGCGCAGGAATAAACACAATTGCCATATAGCCAGCATAATAAAGCCGGTAAGTATACCGTCAGTTCGGATATCATTGGTGATGAGAAAAAGAGCTTGTGTTGTACCCAGGACCAACACAGCGAGTATGGCTGTTTGCCTGTTGTACCATAACAGGGTAAAACGATACATAGCATACACACCCAGTAAGAGGATTAAGACAGCCGGCAGTTTGTACGACCAGTTACAGACACCAAACAGGCGCATGGAAAGAGAAGCAAGCCAGAACAGCATGGGCGGTTTGTCGAGATAGTCCTGGCCATGCTGATAAACCTGGAGATAGCTGCCGTTTTCGAGCATCTCCCTGGAGATAGCAGCATATTGAGCTGCATCTATCTCCATCACATCAATCAGTAAATTAAAAAAGTAAACAACACCTATGCCGGCAACACACAAATGGTATTTATATTTTTCTATAAATTGTGTTGTGCTGCTTTTTAATAGTGGATGCATGGTTCTTAAAACAGTAAGGTATAAAAAAAATGTAAGATATTACATTTTGAGTATGGATATGACCATGTTAAGAAGAACATCAGATAGCTTCCGGCTTCGCCTAGCATGCAATAATCAAACGATTTATTAACCTGTTTATCCATTTGTACAAAAAAAGAAAGAATCGTAGTCAACACATCAAAAAATCATTAAATCCAACCTGCACAAAACGAATAACTTAGAACCTTTGCTATAGAATTCGTACTTTTGCCCAAATTCTCTTTTAAACCATGATTACAATCAATAATTTATCCTTACAATATGGTAAACGTGTATTGTTCGATGAAGTCAATATAAAATTCACCCACGGAAACTGCTATGGTGTCATCGGAGCAAATGGTTCCGGAAAATCTACCTTTTTAAAGATTCTGTCCGGTGAGATAGAATCTACTACCGGTAATATTGAAATTTCACCGGGCGAGCGTATGTCAGTGCTAAAACAGAACCATTTTGAGTTTGATGAAGTTACTGTACTGGATACCGTGATGATGGGAAATAAGCGGTTGTATGAGGTGATGAAGGAAAAAGACGCCCTCTACGCCAAAGCGGATTTTACAGACGAGGACGGCCACCGCGTCGGAGACCTCGAAGCGGAGTTTGCGGAAATGGACGGCTGGAACGCGGAAAGCGATGCGGCGGAATTGCTGAGTAACCTCGGTGTGAAGGAAAGCGAGCATTACAAACTGATGAAGGAGTTGCCTTCTTCCGATAAGATAAAGGTCTTATTGGCACAGGCGTTATTCGGCAACCCCGATATTCTGATTCTTGATGAGCCTACCAATGACCTGGATGTGAACACGATTTCCTGGCTGGAAGATTTTCTCGCGGATTTTAAAAATACGGTTATCGTAGTATCGCATGACCGGCATTTTCTGGATATGGTGTGTACGCATATCGTGGATATCGATTTCAGTAAAATCAATTTATTTACCGGTAACTATACCTTCTGGTATGAAACTTCCCAGTTATTGCTGAAACAGCGTGCCGATAAGAATAAGAAAAATGAGGCGAAGAAAGCGGAATTACTGGACTTTATCGCTCGATTCAGCGCTAACGCTTCTAAATCCAAACAGGCCACATCCCGTAAGAAAGCGCTGGAAAAACTGGATATTGAACAAATTAAACCATCCAGCAGAAAATATCCGGGTATTTTCTTTAAACAAAACAGGGAAGCCGGGGATATGATTCTGGATGTAAATAATCTGTCCTATGAGTTGGAAGATGGAACCCGTTTATTTAAAGAGGTGACTTTTACCGTAAATAAAGGAGATAAAATAGCATTCATTTCAAGAGACGGACTGATTGTTTCCAATTTTTTTAAAGTGCTGGCCGGTGAACAGGCGGCTAAAAAAGGAGAAATCAAATGGGGTGTGACGATAACTAAATCGTATGTGCCTAATGATAATGCTTCGTATTTCCAGAATCCGGATTTAAATCTGGTGGACTGGCTCAGACAATACTCCGCAGAAAAGGATGAAACGTTTATTCGCGGGTTTTTGGGCAGGATGTTGTTCAGCGGAGAAGAATCGCTGAAGAAATGTACCGTACTGTCGGGAGGGGAGAAGGTGCGTTGTATGATGAGTAAGACAATGCTGGAAGAAGCCAATTTTTTAATTCTGGACGAACCCACCAATCACCTTGACCTTGAGTCTATTACCGCACTGAATAACGGGTTGATTGACTATCAGGGATCAATCGTCTTTACCTCTCATGACCATACATTTACCCATACCATTGCTAACAGAATCATAGAACTGACACCAAACGGCATGCTGGATAAATTAATGACCTATGATGATTACCTCGCGGATACAAAAGTGCAGGCGCAGCGTGCAGAATTGTACGGAGGCGTATTGGCATAATACCGGATAAGAAGTTAGCGCAACGCATCTTGTTTGCAGATTATTTCCTACCTTAGGGAATGATTTTACCTAAACAACCTTCTCTACTACAGAATAACACACATATTCCGTTTGGGGTGTATGATGACCTTATCCTTAATACAGATACTTCTTTTTGGGATAAACAGGGTTTGCTGACGAAGAAACGAAGAACAGAACGCAAAGCCTGGATCTTTGTTGGCGTGTTCAGTCCTGAACTGATATGCGGCTTTGCCATTGCGGATGCCGGTATGGTGGCGACAGCCTTTTCTTATTTCTACTCGTTCAGGGACAGCGTTTTTGTGGAAGATAAGACAACGTTGCCGCTCGGATTTCCGACGGATTTTAATCCAAATTTAGACAGTGAATGGAAACTGGGGAATTATTCCATTAAAACGGAAAACGGCAAGATGTCTATGCAGTACATCGGTAAATACAAGATGTATATTGATGCTGAAAATACATCAAATGGAGCCAGTATTGTAGCGCCATCTAAAGATAAACGCCCTTTTAACTTTACCTACAAGAATCAATGTGTACCTGTAAAAGTGCAGATTAATAACGGGGGGAGCAATACCTATGCTACCAGTGGCAGATACGGCTCGATTGATTTTACCAAAGGATACCCGCCTCGTGAAACCATCTGGAACTGGCTTTCATTTATTGGTATTACGGAGTCTGAAAAAACAATTGCCGTCAATCTCGTGGACAGATTCAACGAAAATATGGAAAACATACTCTGGATAGACGGAAAGAAAACGCTGTTGTCTCCGGCAGGTTTTTCCTTCCGGCAACCATTCGATAAGACGGACTGGCTGATAGAAACGAAAGATGGAATACTGAACTGTCATTTGTCGCCAAGAGGAGCGAGGAGTGAGAATCTGAATGCTCTTATCATGAAGAGTCAGTTTATACAGCCTTTCGGTACAATTGACGGCACAGTTTTGATTGACGGGAAACAGGAAAAGTTTACGGCTATTGGTGTCGTGGAGGACCATCATGCCATTTGGTAATTATTTTATTTCCAGCGTGACGCTGTTGATGTAGACATCCTGTTCATTGTAGAGTTCTATGGAATAAAGCCCTTTCCCATTCAGGTAAACAGGGATATAAGTCCAGAACCAGCTGATATCGGTGTAATATGAATTCGATTTCACCCATGTTTTTTTATCCCCTTCCAACTTATAGATTTTTGAAAACAGATGGTCTGTTTTCAGCGCTCTCTTGTCCGCCTGTTCTATGTATAGTATTGTTTTGTTTCCATCCGGATTATAGAAGAATGTATTGCTTGCGCCAAAAATAGTTCCTTTAACTACACTGTCACATAATACCAGACGGGAGTTCAGGTAATACCAGCTGTCTATATAATTATTGTCATAGGCGCTTTTGTCATATTCTATGAGTGTGGTATGTGTTTGTAATAATAAATCCTTTTTATGGTCAAAAACCAGAAACCGGTAATATCCGGGATGGGCGAATGTGTATTTGTTGGCTGCCCATTTTTGGGATTGCCCGGGCAGCAGATAGTACCTGTCGTATTCATAGTAGTTGGTGTCTCTGCGGTCAAATATTTTAAAGATTATAACAGATAGTGTATCGGTTATCGGAACATCCGACTCATAGAAGATGTGCATGTAACTTCCAGTTTGTGCAATGTTCCAGGTTGGGAAAATACCTGAATATTCGCCATCCTGATTGTAAGAAGTACATAGAAGCAGTTTATTCTCTGCCGAAGCTGACAATGCAAATAAAAAAGAGTATAAAAAAAATAACCGGCGCATCATGAGAGTTCAGTTAACTGGATGCGGTAAAGGTACGTTATTCATTAATGGTATTATTTGGTAATTTCGATGTATCCGCTATTAATAAAGACATCATCCTGAGTATATAAGTCAATTACGTATTTCCCGGCTTTAGTTAGGTTAACCGGCATCTTTACCCAGTTCCAGGTTTTGCTGGCAATATCAAATGTTTGGGAGTAGATTTTATCTTTATAATCGGTTCCGCCATAAACATCCATGATAATCTGAGTGACATTCAGGTCTTCATCCTGTTCCACTTTTACGATAAGGTCTCTTTTTCCATTAATTAATTTAAAAGTGGTTGCTTCGCCTTTTACAACACCCTTATCATCCGCGCTTTCACCGAATATAAGTTTGGAGTTTTCATAATAATAGGTGTCATATTCGCCGGAACTTTTTTCTTTTTCTTTTTCGTCTTTCATATAACCAATATTGGTCAATGTAGAAGCCAACTCTTTATTGTCGCCCGTACTCACTACACTTATCTTGTAGTCACCGGATTCGGTAAATTTGTAATCATATACCGCAAATTTTTTTCTGTCAGTCTTCGGGTTATAGGTGAAATCCTGCGTATCAAAAGCTACATACGAACCGCTGCTGTTCTTTTTGTCTACATAAAGCAGCAGGGAACTGGTTATAGGCCTGTCCTGCGTGTAAAGAATATACACATAAGAGCCTTTTTTGGATATGTCCCAGTTTTTATTGATACCTGTAGGCACTCCGTTATCATCATAGGAATCGCAAAGAACAACACGGTTTGTTTGAGCTGTGGACAGGATAGTGAAACTTCCCATGGTCAGCAAAAGCAGAATAAGGTTTTTCATAGAAGATGTATTTTAACTTGTTAAACAAATTTAGTACCAAAAAAATAAAAATACATACCCAATCTGTGGTATTATTGCTGAAAAGGCTTACTAAATGTATCTTTGCCCTATGCCACAATCCCATTTCTTCAGCAAGATACCTTTGATAAAAGCTTTTGTGTTTGATGTGGATGGTGTTTTTACCAATAATCAGCTTATAGCAACAGAAACCGGAGATTTATTGCGCACCTTTAATGCTAAAGATGGTTTTGCCCTGAAGCATGCCATACAGCAGGGATATGAGGTTTGCATCATTACCGGCGGTACCTCTGATGCTGTGCATAAGCGGTTTGAAGCATTGGGTGTGCGGCACAATTACTACAGAGTTGCCGACAAGGTAAAAGTACTACGGGAGTTTTTGACACAAACTAAAACAGATGCTGCCAGCGTTCTGTATATCGGGGATGATATTCCGGATTATGCATCTATGAAGATGTGTGGTCTGAAATGCTGTCCCGCCGATGCGGTTTCGGAAATTCAGTCGATTGCGGATTATACCTGTTTTCGGGATGGAGGCGATGGCTGTGTGCGTGAAGTGATTGAACTGGTCCTGAAAGCACAGGGAAGGTGGTTTGAAGAATTAAAATAAATCAAAAAAATTAAAATTTTGAAATGAATTATCTGAAATTAATCAGGCCGCTCAATTTAGGTATGATTGCACTTACCATGTATCTTTTTCGGGTTTGCATCGTGGCGGCAACTCCATACAAGTTTTTTTACATCGAACCCGTGTTGTCTGATTGGTCCTTTTTTTTGCTGGTCATGGCTACTTTATTTATCGCGGCGGGCGGATATGTGGTGAATGATATTTTTGACAGTGATATTGATATTGTTAACAGGGCGCATAAAGTGATAGTTGGTGCGACGATGCCTGAAGACACTGCCTATAAATTTTACAAGATTTTATGTGGCCTTGGTATCGCATGTACACTTGCACTTGCAGTGCTGACCAAAAATTACCGTCTGTCTTCAATTCCTGTAGTTATCATGGTTATGCTCAATTTTTACGCGCATACATTCAAAAAGCAACTTATTGTAGGCAATTTTATCATTGCCTTATGTACCTCTTTCACCATTTTTATTATAGCCTTGTTCGAGAGTACCGATAAGTCCGGTTTGACGGCAAATGATGTATATGTCCGAAGCGGTATTGCCATTGCTGCGATGGTATACGGGGGCTTCGCGTTTCTGACCACGTTTTTGCGGGAAATTATCAAAGATGTGGAAGATGAAACGGGGGATGAACAGTACGGCTGTAAAACCATTCCTATTGTCTTTGGCCATACAGGTGCGAAAATCAGCGCCTATATAATCAGTTTACTGCTGCTGCTGCTGCTCGGGAGTTTAATTTGGTTTTTTCCGGGGATGGAAAAGAAAAATATCGCATATTTTATTTTAGTTCTCTTGGTTTTGCCGGTTTTGCTTATAAATTTTCTTATTTTTAGGGCTAAATATGTCCGAAACTATCATTTTATTAGCAATTTAATAAAGGTTTTTATGGTAATTGGTATTAGTACGATGTTGTATTTTTGTTCCGGAATTGGACCGTACGTTTTTGTACAATACGCCAATTTCTTAAAGAAGTTGCTCTGATTCAATGCACTCTGCTGTAAAAATCATTTTAGGCTCTCAGTCTCCCCGAAGATTGGAAATCCTTTCAGATGCCGGCTTTGAGGTGGAAGTAGTAAAACCACAGGTGGATGAACGCTTTCCGTTTGATATGAACTACTACAAAGTAGCGGAATATCTCTCCAAATTGAAAATCTTTGATATTTATTCCTACTTAGGCCAGGATGACGATTTTATTCTTTGCGCAGACACGGTGGTGATACTCGACAATAAAATTATCGGAAAGCCCAAAAATCTGGATCAGGCGGTTAAATTTTTAAAATTGATGAACGGAAAAGCACATGATGTGGTGACAGGGGTAAGCATCCGTAAAAATAAAAAACAGATTTCGTTCTCTGAACAGGCAAAAGTACATTTTAAAAATCTGAGTGAGGAGCAAATAAAATCATATGTCAATGAGTTCCAGCCTCTAGACAAAGCCGGGGCATACAATGTTCAGGAATTTATAGGGGTTGAAAAAATTGAAGGCGAATTCTTCAATGTGATGGGGCTGCCGCTGAAACGTGTCCAGCTCGAGATTAAAAACTGGAAGTAACCATCAGGTTGCATCCTCTGATATCTGAGTTGTCAGTTCTTCCCAATAGTTCAAATGTATTGTCAGTAAGAATATTCACGATATCCTGAGTAGCTATAAATGCGCAGGAATGAATATTCGCTAAATCAATGACGTTTAAACCACCCCTGCCGGGTTCGCTGCTTACAGACAACGGATTATAAATATCTCTCTTCAGCACGTTCATCCAGGGTGGAGGCAGGAAGATGCCATCCCCTTTTGAGTAGGCCTGTGACAGTAATTCCGTCATGCCGTATTCCGAATGTATCTGCTGCAGATGAAAGGCATTTTTTAACAGGGCGTGTACTTCCGCTCTGCTCAGTTCTTCCCTTCTTCCTTTCATGCCTCCGGTTTCCATGATGATTACATCGGATAAATCCATAGGAAAACGTTCCGCGAAATCCATTAAAGCGAAAGTAACTCCGATAAGCAGAGTCTTTTTAGAGCGGGTACGGACGGCTTTTGCCAGCTCCTCTAAATTGTTCAGGTAAAATCCTGATTGCTCATTTTGGCTCTGCTGAATCAGGTCATTCACCATATACACCAGTGAAGAAGTGTCACGTTCCAGATAGGAGGGTAACAAGGCCAGGATAACCCAATCCTTTGGGTCTCCGTAAAACGCTCTGAATCCTTTCCTGAAACTTTCTTCGTACAGGTTAATATCCGCTACTAAATGTTTGCTGCTAACCTGGCCGGTAGTACCGCTGCTTTCAAATATTTTTTGCGAATGCTCGTTATCTAAAATAATCCGGTGTGTCTTAAAGAACTCTATCGGCAGGAACGGGATTTGTGGAACGGAGGTTACCGCCTTTGGGTTGATTCTTAAATAATCGGTAAATTGCCTGTAAACGGAATTGTACGTATATTGGAATTCAAATAGTTCCAGCGCTGTCTGTTCGAAATCAAATCCTTCACCGGAAAAGATTTTTTGTTGTATTTTTGAAATCGCTGGATACACGTGACAAAGTTAAAAGAAAACAAATGAACAACAGAATTCTTATTCTTATCCTTATTGCAGTTTCCTGTTCCGGTATGGTTTCCTGTTATAAAACACCACAGTACCCGATTGAACCTACTCTGGCTTTTGATTCGTTCAATGTGGTAAATCCTTATCAGGCGCTGACCGCAGGCTCCATGTTTTTGAAATTTACGGATGGCGACGGAGATTTAGGGTTGATTAGTACGGATGACCGGGTGAATATAAATTCCATCTTTATCAAAACGTTGAAATACAATAAGGAAGACACTTCTAATATTCCTTACATTCCTAAAAGAGGTACTTCTGATGCTATTTCAGGCACTATAGAAATTAAACTGGGTGGCAGTCTGAGCGGGTTTATAGATGAAGCTGATTTGCTGTTACTGCAAAAACCTCTGGATACCCTGATTTTTGACATTTATATCAGGGACAGGGCCGGACATAACAGTAATGTTATTACCACGCCTCCGTTGGTGATTAAAACCAATTAAGGTATCTAATATCTTTATGCTCAACTTAATCATAAGGTTTGCTTAATGCTTAATTAATCTCTTCATAGGATAGTCAAGCGCTAATTGCTCTAATTTTACTATCCTATGGAAGCTATTGATGTCGTTGTTGTCGGTGCCGGATTTTCAGGCTTATCCGCTGCTTATTACTTGCAACGCAAAGGGTTGAATGTGAAAGTGTTGGAGGTTTCTTCACAGGTTGGCGGCCGGGCCAGATCGGATAAATTTGAAGGATTTACACTGGACAGAGGCTTGCATTTTTACCATCATTCCACCACGGAACTCGCCAAAATTATTAACATTAACGAACTGGCTTTAAAAAATACGTACCCAGGTTATTTACTGAGATATCAGGGTACATTTAACCTCTTTACCAATCCCATTTACCAGACCATAGACACGGTTTCTACAGCATTGGCGAAAAATGCCTCTTTTTCGGATAAAATGCGCTTATTCGGATTGTATGTGAAGTTGAAGACCAGCTCTTATAATCAGCTTGTCAAAGAAAAAGAATCTTCCACGTTTGAATATTTGTCTAAAAACGGCTTCAGCAAAAAATTGATTGATTCATTTTTTCGCCCAATGATTGCCGCTAATATTTTTGATTATAATTTACAGTCTTCTTCCCGTTTTTCTAAAATTTACCTGAAATCCCTGTTTCAGGATCATGTGGCGCTGCCGAAGGAAGGTATAGGCAAGATTGCGGAAACCATCGCCCGTAAACTGGAACCGGGTTCCATTTGTTTTAAAACAAAAGTGAAAAGGGTAATGAATAATGGTGTAGAGTTTGTCAATGGTGATTTTCTGGAATCTAAATTTGTGGTAGTGGCTACTAACGCCATTGACGCGAATTTGATTATGGGGGATAAGTTGATGCCTGCCGAATGTGCACATGTGTCCACGCTTTATTTTTCTACAGAGAAACCGCCTGTAAGCAAACCGGTGGTAATGCTGAACGGCGATGAGGGTGGTTTAGTCAACCATGTGTTTGTACCTACATTATTGCATGCTGAATATGCCCCTGCGGGAAAGCATCTGGTTGCCGTAAATATCATCAAGGAACATGATCTGGATGATGATGAACTGGTAGTTAAATCCCTGACTGAATTATCAGAGTGGTTTGGGTTAAAAGTGATGGACTGGCATCATCTGAAAACCTACCATATTAAATACGCCATGCCGTTTAAACCAATCCTGGATGAAGTACGGTTTTCCAGAAAAATCAGCAATAGTGTTTATGCCTGCGGAGACAGTTTATCTGTCGGGAGTATGGAATCAGCGTTGCGCAGCGGAAGAGAAACAGCTGATTTGATTGCTCAGGAATTTGTCAAAGGCAGGTACCGTACTCCGGATATGGCCGAGTCAAACTAAACGGTTACGGTTGTTCTAAAATATTCCGTTGATAACTTTCTCCCCGGCTTTTGTTCATTTCTGCAAACCGCTGTATGCATTCATTCAGGAAGGTTTCGTCTACCAGTTTTTCCACATCCTCCAGTGTTCTCAGGCGGTCATCTTCATGAAATTTATAAGTTTGTTCCAGCATGTTAGCTTCCACTTTCAGCACATAACGGTTATTCATCTGCATTACGGTAATTTTCAGAATGGGATGGGGAATATTGCCTACGATTCGCATGGATGGGTATAGTTATCAGATTGTATGAGGTAAAAATAGTTAAAGTTAGGTAACTGCCCAATAATTCGTCTGAACCGTCACATTTTAAGAAAAAAAAGAGCCGCTCTACATATAGTGGCGGCTCTTTTTAAAAATGGTTGGGTGAAAAGTGCTTACGCAGCTTTTTCTACTTTTGCTTTAGTTTTAGAAGTAGCTTTTTTTACTTCAGCTTTTACTTCTTCCACTTGTTGCTCGATTTTTTCAGAAGCATGGTTAAAGATTCCTTTTACTCTGTCAGCATTTCTGTTGAACGTTGTTTTAAGGTCAGCTACTAAAATTTCAGCTTCTTCTTTTACATCAGACTGGATTTTCTCCAAAGTGAAAGGACCTTTCAGTTTAGACTGGATTCTTTCAGATGTTGATTTTAAGTGATTTTTTTGTAACTCCACTTCTTCTTTCGCTTCACTCACCGCATTTTTTACAGTGTTTTCCACGTTGTAACGCAATTCCGTTACGTTAGCTTTTGTTTCTGCAGTAAAGCTGTCAACTGCTTCTTTGAATTTTTGTGCGAATTCCATTTTTAAAAAGATTTAATTGTGAATAATTTGATACTACAAAGATATACCCGGTCGTTGATGTTTGTCAACTTTTTCCAATTACGAAAGTTTGATTTAAAAATGTATTTCCTGTAAATGGCAAGTTAATCCAATGTGAATATTAAACTTGCCGAAACAATGGAATGCAGAATATTACCGGAACGTAAACTTAGCTGTCATTTTTCATGAGGTGTGTTAAATCCAGGTGTTTAGATATTTTAGAACTTTCAATAAAAAATGAAAGTATTGCATAAAAAAGAAGACTGAACATCGTCAGCCTTCCTCCGCTTTAAAGGTAATTTGTAGTGTGGGAATAGATTATTTTAAAGCGTAGTTTTGATTATCCGTATTGTCTTTGGAAAATATCACATGGTTAAAATTTTGCCCCAGTACAAGATCATTATCTAAAAAGAAATAGCTGATGGTCAGGTTATAGTCAATGTCCTCGTATTCAATTTTTACTTTATCACCGTTGGTTTTCCATTTACCTTTCAGTACTTTAACCACGGCGCCTTTTTCATTTAAAAATTCATGGCGGAATTTATTGTCGCCTTCGAATATAAAGTATTCCGTTTTGTAGTCTTCGTGGGCATTGTTAGGCATTACCTTGCGGAATTCATTCTGATTACTCTGCCTGCTGAATTTCCAGCTTCCGACAATCGGGTTCTGTGCGTCATTTTTTTTGACGGCTAATGCTGTAACGCCTGTTGTTACGAAACACATTAGAAGTAGTAACTTTTTCATAGTTCATGGTTTTAGTGGCTTGGTACACCAAAGTTGCAGAATCCTTGATTTAAGTCAAGAAATAATGAGTAAACGGGGTGTTTTACTGCGTAAACGGTCAATAAGGGAAGAAATAGCGGTATTGGTCAGATTATACCACTCTGATACGTTGAAGATTGCTGTTGCGCCGGTGTCTGGAAATGGCCAATCGAATCAGTTTTTCTATCAAATCACTATAGTTTAAGCCGGATGCCTCCCAAAGTTTTGGATACATGGAGATGGAGGTAAAACCCGGCAGCGTATTGGGTTCATTGACAATAACTTCATTATGCTCTGTAAGGAAAACATCAATTCGGCTCAGACCCTCCAATCCCAGGGCATGGTAGGCTTTCCGGGCGGTTTCCTGGATTTTCTGTAATTGGGCATCTGAAATATCGGGAGCCGGTATATATATTTTGGCATTGTCGTTCACGTATTTGTTTTCAAAATCATAAAAGCCTTTTTCCATCACTATTTCTCCAACGATACTGGTTTCAATAAGTTCATTACCCAGCACGGCACATTCCAGTTCCCTGCCAATGACTGCTTGTTCCACCAGTACTTTGGTGTCAAATTTGAAAGCTTCTTCTATGGCGTTATAAAATTCGGTCTCGTTGGTTGCCTTGCTTACCCCCACGGAAGAACCCATATTACACGGTTTGATAAACAGCAGATTGCCCAGCTCCTTTGTGGTGGAGGAATAAGAGATATTGTCTTTCCCGTGTTTGTAAAAGGTAATGCCTTTAGCGTGCCCGATGTCGGCATCGCGCAGGATTCGTTTAGTAAAATCTTTGTCCATTGCCACAGCGGAGCCCAGTACGCCCGGCCCTACAAACGGAATATCCAGTTGGGTGAAAACCCCCTGCAGGGTGCCGTCTTCTCCGTTTGGCCCGTGGGTAATCGGAAAGATGACGTCTATATCTTCCAAGAAACCCTGATTATCCAAACGTATGATATTGCTTCTGGTATTGCCGAAAACAACGGCTAACTGAATACCATCTTTTCCGATAACGGCGTGTTCATCCAGCAAATTGGATTCATTTTCCAGATACCAGCGGCCGTCTTGGGAAATGCCAATCAATATGACGTTGAACTTCTCCTTATTGATGGCTTTATAGATATTTCTGGCAGATATGATGGATACTTCATGTTCCGGAGATTTACCTCCAAAAACCAATCCGATACGCTGTTTACTCATGCAGGGCATTTTTTTGTAAATATAGTGGCACATTATGAAAACAACGATACATATTATAAACTATTGTGAGAAAGAACCATAGGGAATTATTTGCTTAATTTCCCTATTTTTGAGCAGGGAGAATAATCTGCTCCGTTTGACGTTTGAAGATAGTTGAATGCTTTTTGAATGGGCAAAATTTCATTAACCATATTGTATATTTTAGGAGCCTCCATTGGCTTGCTGATAGTTATCTTTTTAGGGCTGAATGTCTACACAATGCACGGAGATTATGTATCCGTTCCGAATATTAAAGGTAAATCACTGTATGATGCCAAAAAGGAATTGAGTAATTATGATTTGGATTATCTGGTGACAGATTCAACTTATGATGCATCCAGGCCGCCTTTGTCCGTACTGGACCAGCAACCGGGGAAAGGCGCTAAAGTGAAGGAAAACAGAAAAGTCTATATCACCCTGAATGCATCGCATCCGCCGAGTGTAAAGATTCCGAATATCATAGATAATTCCAAAAGACAGGCGGAATTGATATTGAATAGTTGGGGGCTGGTTCCCGGAAATTTGGTATATATTCCCGATATGGCAAAAGATGCGGTATTGAATATCCAGGTAAATGGGAAAATAGTAAAGCCCGGGCTGGTCGTTCCAAAGGGTACTGTAGTCGATTTGGTACTGGGCGACGGGTTTGGAAATCAGATTGTGGAAGTGCCGCCGTTGACTGACCTGACCGTACTGGAAGCAAGAGCCGTGCTGGACGCAGTTCACCTGAATATAGGCATGTTGCTTGCGGACGGAAGTATAACAGATACCATGAGCGCCTATGTGTATGACCAGGAGCCGAAATACGGACAACCCGGAAAACTGGGGCCCGGAAACACCGTTCAGTTATTTATTCGTCAGCAAAAAGCAGAAGAACCACAACCGTAAAATATAGATAATGATGAAATTAATTGTCAGCAGTATAATCGTTCTTTTGATAGGATTGAATGCCATGGCGCAAAAAGAAGCCCTGACTTCACTCAGGGTGCATCCCCGTATGAATGTGAAAACAAATGCTGATTTTATCCAACAAAAAGCAAACAAGCGAATAAGCGCTTTGTCTTTGCCATTCTTTGACGACTTCTATCAAAAAGACATTTTCCCGGATCCGGCTTTGTGGGAGGATAATTTTGTGTTCATCAATACTACTTACCCTAAAGAAACGGTCACTGTCGGAGTAGCCACTTTTGACGGAACCGATGCTTTGGGAAAACCGTACAGTCTGGTATCGGAAGCAACCGGTGCAGCGGACAAGCTGACTTCCAATCCCATTGATTTATCGGGGCTGACGACCACGGATAATATATTTCTGAGTTTTTATTACCTGAGAGGTGATTTCGGGGAAACACCGACTGCACCCAATGATATTATTACCCTTCAGTTTTTAGATACGTCCGGAAACTGGAACCTGATGTGGCAGGTTACCGCAGACAGTATTCTGCGTATGCGTCAGGTGTTTGTCAAAGTGGATACGCCTTTTTTGTCGGATAAGTTTCAGTTCAGGTTTCAGTCCTTTGGCAGCCTCAACGGCGCCAATGATACATGGCATATTGATTATGTAAAACTGGATAAGAACAGGGATACTTCTGCGGAAGTCAATATAAAAGAAATGGCTTATGAGTTTCTGCCGACGGGGTTGCTGAAAGATTATTACGCAATGCCCTACAATCAGTTTGATACGACTGATTTGGCGGATAGTGTCCGGGTAGTTGTCCGGAATAATTTTATCAATGCCACCACGGATATTGTAGATTTTTACGACGCGAATGTGGTGAATACCGCCACAAACATTGCTTCTTTCAGCGGTCCATCCAGAGACTTCGGCCCACTCACCACAAATCCTATCTTATATCCTAAATTCAATATCCCCACAGATTTAACAGATGATACAGTTGTCGTTAAAGTGGATTATCATTTTGATGTGTCGGCGGAAGCAGGGGAGCCGGCGAAAGTTCAGGCCAATAACACGGTTTCGCACCAACAGGTTTTCAGCAATTTTTTTGCTTACGATGATGGTACTCCGGAGCGTGGCTTTTGGGTATCCGGGATGGATAATTATAAAATGGCGGTTAAATATGGAATACGTAAGCCGGATACCTTGCAGGCCGTTAAATTGCAGTTTTTTTCCGTCCGGCCGGATAACAGCCTGGCAACGTTCAGCATCTGCGTTTGGAAAAATTTTTCCAGAAATACCGTCTATAGCGAAGGTGATTTGATTTATCAGCAAAGCAACCTGAAGATCGAGGAACTTATCGCGGAAAATGGAGTGGATACATTAAACGGATTCTATTACGCCCCGATAAAACCATCTTTTATACTGAATGGCGCTTCGTTTCCGCTTGTCATGAGTGATACGTTTGCTATCGGCCTGATTGTGGAAAACAAAGAAACGCTGGTAGTAGGATTTGACAGGAATAACAACCATTCCAACCGTAATTTTTATGTTGACGGACTAACTAAATGGCGGGAATCAGATTTGGCCGGAACGATGATTATCAATCCGGTAGTGGGAAAGCCACTGCCCGGTTATTTGACCGGAATCCGTTCTTGGAAGTCCAATGCTTATGATGTAAAGATATATCCGAATCCGGCAACCGGTCAATTGTATGTTGAAGGTATCAACCAAAAAAGCCATATTGAAATCTTTGGGTTAAATGGTACATTGATGCTGCAAACAGACCTGACTCAGTCGGGATATATTGCCATTCATGAACTTCCTGCCGCGGCATACGTTATACATATCACCAACCTGATTACGCATCAGACTGGTACATCTAAATTCATCAAAAGTGAATAATAAAGCATTAGATAAAGTGGTATTGTTTGACGGGGTATGTAATTTTTGTGCATCCAGTGTTCAGTTTATTATAAAACACGATACAACTAACTCTTTGAAGTTTGCAAGCCTTCAGTCGGTCGTCGGAAAAGAGTTACTGGAATATTACGAGATGCCTAAAACACTGGAAGGAGTGGTATTTGTTGAAAACAACAAAGCGTATTTCAAATCTGCCGCCGCATTCCGGATAGCCCGTTATTTCGGCGGCATCTGGCGTTTGCTCCTTGTTTTTTCCATACTCCCGGCGTTTGTAACGGATTTTTTTTACGATATCATTGCCCGCAACCGGTATAAATGGTTTGGCAAAAAGGAAAGCTGTATGATTCCGACTCCAGAAATCAGAAGCCGGTTTCTGGATATTTAGTAGTTGATGGTGTAAGTATAACCGCCTTTTTCTTTATTTTTCTTTTCAGCAGATTGGTCAGAAACGGAATACTGTATCCGGACTTCTTTTTTCTCCGGTTCTGCAGGAAGCTGAAAATGTATTTTTATTTTATAAGTGCTGATGAGCTTCACTCCATGGTTGTTTTGCGGTGCGAATTTTAAAAGTTTCAATATTCTTACTGCCTCTTCATCGCAACCATAGCCTATTCCTTTCAATATATTTACTTGCGTTACCTGTCCGTCAAAACCCACCTGGTATTCCAAAAACACATTCCCTTCTACCCTGTTTTTGCGTGCATTTTCAGGATAGGTTAAATGTGCCTGAATAAATTCCTGAAAGGCTTTTTTTCCGCCCGGGTATTCGTGCCTGCGTATGAAATCTTTCTTCTTCTTTGGATTCACCGTATAAAAATATAAAATATGCCTTGTTTGTTACTTGTTTCAGATGTTTTATCTTTGCGGTCAGAATTCAGTAATCTTAAATAGTATATATGGGACGCGCGTTTGAATATAGAAAAGCTGCAAAATTTGCCCGCTGGGACAGAATGGCGAAGGCATTCACCAGAGCAGGAAGAGAAATTGCCATGGCTGTGAAAGAAGGAGGGCCAAGCCCGGATACCAATGCGAATTTACGCAGAGCCATCCAAAATGCGAAAGCGGCGCAGATGCCTAAAGACAGGATAGAAGCGGCGATAAAACGCGCATCCTCCAAAGATGACAAAGGTTTTGCCATCGTCGTATATGAGGCGATGGGGCCGCACGCCACCGCGCTGGTGATAGAAACAGCTACTGACAACCCTACCCGGACCGTTGCCAACCTGCGTGCCATCCTGAATAAAAACGGGGGTTCTATGGGGACTCAGGGGATGCACGATTTTATCTTTGAACGAAAAGGAGTGTTTAAGGTTAAGGCGGAAGGATTGGATATGGATGAACTGGAACTGGAACTGATTGACGCCGGTTTGGATAGTTTGGAGAAGAACGAAGATAACGAGTTAATGATTTATACCAGATTCGCCGATTTTGGATCTATGCAGAAAGCGCTGGAAGATAAACATATCGAGGTCATCAGCGCAGAATTGCAGCGCATTCCGTCCATTCATAAAGAACTGAACGAAACCGAAACGGATGATGTGCTGGAACTGATAGATAAACTGGAACAGGATGATGACGTACAGTATGTCTTCCATAATCTGGCTTAATCTTTCTTAATAAGAGCGTTGCTTAATAGTATTTAACAATATCCGGCTTTACAATCCTGATGGCTTTTTTCAATTTTAGTTTAACCAAACCAAACTAAAATGAAAAAGTATTTTTTGTTCAGGAGCATACTATATGCCTCCGTGATTTTATTAGCCTTAACACAGTGCGCACAAAAACAAGAATCTAAAAATGATGCTGCTGTTTCCACAGATTATGCAGCACCGGTAACGGAAAGCGCGTCCGGTGCCGATGCCGGCTACTCCGCACCGCCGGCTCCGGCATCGCCTTCCGGCTCGGCCTCGTCGGATGTGAAAATGGAGCGCAAGCTGACAAAAGAAGGGACGCTTGTATGGGAAACTTCTGATATCCTGAAAACACATGCCGGAATCCTTGAACGGACGAAAAAACTCAACGGTTATCTTTCCGATGATAATCAGGTGCGTGATGAATATCAGATCAGGACTACTATGGAATTGCGCATTCCTTCCGACCAATTTGATACGTTTATTGCCGGCATGGAAAAAGACGTTCGTAAATTTGATGAAAAGAACATCAAAGTAATAGACGTAACAGAAGAGTATATCGACGTAGCCGCCCGGATAAAAACGAAAAAGGAACTGGAACAGCATTATTATGATTTATTAAAACAGACAAAAAATGTGTCGGAAGTGCTGCAGGTAGAGGAGCAGCTCAATAATGTGCGGACAGATATCGAAAGCGCGGAGGGGAGATTAAAATACCTGAATGACAGGGTTAGTATGAGTGTATTGCATCTCACCTTTTATGAAACAACATCCGCACCGGTCGGATTTTTCGGTGAGACAGGCAAAAGCTTTGTGGAAGGATGGAAAGGATTGCTGTATTTTATATTGGGCATCATACGGGTATGGCCATTGATAGTAGTTGTGTCCATACTGATATTCTGGTTTATTAGAAGGAAGCTCCGCAAGTAAGATTTCAATTGTATAATATTTTTTTCAAAAATAGTCTTAACTTCATCAGGTCACAATAATAAGTACTTGTATGAAGGCGGAGATTAAAAAAATATACGAAGCGCATGTTGCGTTTGAACTGGAACAGTTCAGCAAAAAGAACATTAAAGCGAACATCAAAGAAGATGTCGGTGCGGTGTATCACTGGCTGGCGAAAGTCAAACTGAAGGATATCGCGGATGCGGAAACAGTAAAGGGTTTTTTGGAGCGCAATGTCAAACATTACGAGCTGTCGGAAGAGCAGAGGGAATATGCGCTGGATTTGGCAAAACACCTGCATAAGGAAGCCAGACAGTCTCAGCATACGGTTTCTGATTACCTGAGTGAAAAAAGATATAACGAAATTGCGGATAAACTGATAGCACAAAAGGAGTGGAGGGAGGAACTGATAGAAAATATGGTGAAGAATCCCGTGTACGGTGAAATCATTGCGGATACGCTGTACGATGGCATCAAGGCATTTGCCGCGCAAAGCGGTCCGAGCAATGAAACCGTCGGTGGCTCACTGTTCAATTTAGGCAAAGGTATTTTAGGCGCCGCCTTATCGGGTGTTTCCGATACCATTGACAAGAACATCAAGAAGTTTATAGCGGATAATTTATCCAAGACGCTGAAACAAAGTGAGCAACACCTGAAAGACCGATTCAGTGATGCCAAGCTGCGCGCATCCTCCAAATCCATCTGGCATAAGATTGAAGATGTGAAAATAAGCAGTATCGCGAAGAAGATAAAATTTGAAGACATCGAAGGCAGCCTTGAAATCGGGGAGCAGGTGGTAAAAGATTTATTGAAAAACGCCGCCGTTAAGGAAATCAGCGATATCGTTATCGACCACTTCTTTGAATATTGCAATAACAAAACCGTTGCGGATTTATTAAATGAAAACGGCGTCACTCAGCAGAAAGTAATCAGGGAAACCGAAGAGTTCGCGATTCCTGTGCTGGAAAAAGCGCTGAAAGACGGATTCTTACAGGAGCGCATCGAGGCCAGGTTTAAGAAGTTTTACGGCACCCTGTAAAATCAGCACATTTTCTGAGCAAGAATTCAATATGTTAAAGCGGGTAGACAGAGTAGTTTTAGGAAGTTTCATCGTTCCACTGATTATCACCTTTGGGCTGACCACGTTCATTTTCATGATGCAGTTCCTATGGAAATACATCGATGATTTTGTGGGGAAAGGCCTGGAAACATCTTTGCTGCTGCAGCTGGTCGGCCTTTTCTCGTTGACAATAGTTCCCATGGCATTGCCACTCGCCATTTTGCTGGCCTCAACGATGGTCATCGGCACCCTCGGAGAAAACAGTGAGCTGACAGCCTATAAAACAGGAGGCTTATCGCTTATCAGGACTATGGGAAGCCTGATTGTGTTTACCGTTTTTCTGGCTATTGCCGCATTTTATTTTTCCAATACAGTACTTCCGCAGGTACACCTGAAATTTTATTCCCTGTTGTACGACATCCGCAAGCAGAAACCCGCGCTGGATATCAAAGAAGGGGTCTTTTACCGCGGCATATCCGGCTTTGCGCTGAAAATCCAACACAAGGATCCTGATAACAAAACACTCTATGATATCATTGTGTATGACCATTCACAAGGCAGAGGCAACGACAATTTGGTGCTGGCGGATAAAGGGAGTATCGCGCTGAGCAATACGGGGGAACATCTTATTCTGACTTTATACAACGGCAAACAATATCAGGATGTGCGAAAAAGAGCCGCGGGTTTTCCGGATGATGTGCCCGAACAGACGGTGATGGAATTTAAGAAATGGAGAAAGGTCTTTGACCTCCGTGAATTTAAAATGACCAGAACCGACCAGTCGCTGTTCAAAACCAACTTCATCATGTTCAGCGCTTCGCAATTGCTGCAGGAGGCGGATTCTCTGAAGAAAGATATGCTGAAACGTATTGATGATATCAGCAAGAATAATTCCGTTTATTTCACCTCTTTAAAACCCGCTGTAGATACCCTCAAATCAAGAGACACCGTTCGTTATTCAAAGGTCAATATACGCGATGTCTTTACAAGAAATATTACCCGTAATTGTTTGTCCGTGACCACCAATAATGTGCAGGGACTAATCAATAACACCAATTCATCGGAAAGCGACCTGGCATTTAAGCAGTTGAATTATGTCAATTACTATTGCGAGATGTACCGGAAATTCAGCCTTTCCTTTGCCTGTCTGGTGCTGTTGTTTGTGGGTGGGGCTATGGGCGCCATCGTGCGCAAAGGCGGATTCGGTATGCCTATTCTTATTGCCGTCTTGTATTTCGTGGTATTCCACGTTTTCAATGTGATTGGCGAAAAACTGGCGAAGGAGCTGATTCTGCCTCCGTTTGTGGGTATGTGGCTGTCATCAATAGTGTTGTTGCCGGTCGCATTGTTCCTGACCTATAAAGCCAATAACGATTCTGTCGTGTTCCGTACGGAGTGGTATGCCATTGTCTGGAATAAAGTCAATGAACAGGCAAAAAGAATATTCAAGATTAATAATTGATACTCGTTGTTCTGATACTCGTTGTTTTACTGCTGACATACACGTATGTCCTCTATCCCTTATTGCTGAAACGGAAAGCCGCAGGGAAATCGCTTGCAGTTGAACGGTATACCACGCAGGATGATTTGCCGGAAGTGTATATTATTATTCCTGCGAGGAATGAAGAAAAAGTCATAGCGGAAAAACTGAACAGTATTTTGCAGTCAGCCTACCCGAAAGAGAAAGTAAAGATTTATATCGGGCTGGACAACTGCACGGATGCCACAAAAACGATTATCGAACAATCATTTGCATTACCGTCCGTTCACCTGGTTGAATTTCCGGAGCGGCAGGGAAAACCTTCCGTGCTGAATCAGCTGGTAGCCGGCAGTGGTTTTAAAGAAGAGGACTTGCTGATTTTTACGGATGCCAATGTGCTGTTTTCCCCCAACACTATTTTTGAACTGGTGAGTTATTTTAAGGATGCCCGTGTGGGGCTGGTGGATTCCAATATACTGCCCAAACGAATCACCAATGAAAACGAGCACCTGTACTGGAATTACGAAAACCGGATTAAGGCTGATGAAAGCCTGGTGTATGCTATTATTCCCGGGCCGTCAGGCGGCTGTTTCGCTATACGGAAAAATCTGTTTACCCCCGTGCCGGATAATTTTCTGGTCGATGATTTTTTTATCGGCTTTTCTATTGCCACCAAAGGGTATCGTTCGCTTTTCAATACCGAAGCGGTTTGTTATGAGGACGTCATTACAAACTGGAGGCAGGAGTTTTCGCGCAAAATAAGGATTGCGACCGGTAATTTCCAGAACCTCTGGTATTTCAGAAAGTATGCGTCCAATCCGTTCAGCACGGCAGGATTTGTATTCTTTTCGCATAAGGTATTGCGGTGGGTGACTCCCTTTTTACTGCTGGTTTTATACTATATCGTTTTGCTGGAATGTACGCTGTTTACCGTGCTTGCCACGCTGCTGCTGCCGGCTGTTGATGCGCTGCTGTTTGCGTTGAATACCGAATTTAAACCCCTGCGCAGATTCAACTATTTCATCGTGATGAATGTGGCGGTCTTTATCGGATTTGTCCGGTTTTGCATGGGCGTAAAAAGCAATATCTGGCAGCCTACCGTTCGGAGTTAACCCGCTACGACGTCCATTAACGCATTAGTCGATACCTTTGGCATTGCATTAGTCAATGTTTTTTGCTAATCAAAATCTGTCAGGTTGTTGTATCGCTCTGCAGCTTAAGACAGCAGTTCTTATTGTGGTATCTTTTCCACCAGTATTTCGTTGCCCGCTTTGTCGAAATAAGTGCAGGTCATTTTGTCCATACAGATTTCCCACTTCTCAATGCCGGTCTCCGCGCACATTTTTAAAAATGTCAGGTAGTCTGTTTTTCCCTGTTGGTGTGCCAATAATTGAGCTTTAAATGTTTCGGGATTTGTTTCCCCGGCAATGGGCAGTGGGTCATATTTTTCGGGCACTTTTGCCGTGTAATTGTTTGCCCCGTGATAGTCAATATGTCCGTCTGAAACATAAGCTTCATAATGGGTAACTCCTAATGCTTTAATTTCTTTGATGTAAGCAGGGAAGTCAGCACCTGATTTTACTTTGCTGTGCGCCGCTTTGATTTGTTCTACGGAAAACATTGTTATTTCTTTTGTTTATTGATAAATCAATTGTTAAAACAGCATGCAAAGGTACAATACTAAAAGTCGCCATTATACTCTTTCCAAACGAATGGAAATGATAATTCTATAGACGGTTGCACACCAGTCGCCTTTGGCGGAACGGCTGCCCGTGTTAACGGCTCCTTGTTTTACTTCGGTTAATTTTGCCCTTTATAATTTGGGTCATAGTCCACCATCCACTCAATGCCATATTTATCTCTGAACATTCCAAAGTACGAACCCCAGAGGCTGTCGGCAATTGGCATTTCAATTTGTCCGCCGGCTGAGAGTCCGTTAAACAGTTTGTCAGCTTCTTCTTTACTTTCAGCGCTTATTGAGATTTTACTTCTGTTTTCATTTTCGTTTGTTCGCCCCATACTTTCGGGAACATCATTAGCCATTAACAGGTTTTTGCCAACAGGTAAAGCGATGTGCATTATTTTATTTGCTTCGTTTTCTGACACAGGAAATTCAGCGCTTGCCAGGTCTTTGAAACGCATAATTTTTGAGAACTCTCCGCCAAATACCGACTTGTAAAAATGGAATGCTTCTTCCGCATTTCCGTTGAAGTTAATGTGTGGATTGATAAGTGCCATAGTTTTATTTTTTTAATTTTCTAAATCTTATCTGCATGTTGTACAACTAAGGTAGTAATTAAGTATAGTATAGCACAACGGATGTGTATGAAAAGTATAAACACAAGGCTGTCCACAACTTATTTTAGTTTATGCACGAACGCTTAGCGAATAACAAAGAATATGCAAAGCGCATGGTACGCATACAAAGCTGCGCGGCAGAACCGGTATTGGTAACCTTAATCAACTTCTGCAATATGAAGCGGGTGAATACAATAGGAGGAAAGGCGGCTGGTGCATTGCACAAAGCCCGATACTCAGTACCACTATTACATTGGAACGGCTAAAGAAAAGGGGATATGAATCTATGTTGGAAGTGTACTATGAACTGAACCCATTGTTAAACGAACCGCCGTGTACGTGACCCGTACGCACGGTGGTGTGAGAGGCGCACCTCATCGCTTTATGCGGTGAGGCCGTCTACTCGATTAGCACCAGTTGTTCTGTCTTTCTGTTGATTGCAGTCGTCATTTGTTACCTTTTGCTCTGTTATGTGTCTTGCACAACATTTCGCAATTCTTTATGTTTGTCGCACCACCTTTGCTCCAAGCTGAAACGTGGTCTGCGTCCATTTCGGCTAATGTCCAAATTTTGTTCTTGTTTGTATTATTACCCACAGCACACAATGGGCAATTTGAAATTCCTTTTTTCTCTGCTTCTGTCTTTTGTTTTGCATAAACAGATTTTTTTGTCGCTTCGTCAAATACACGAACTTCCAAAAGTTTTGTGTCTGTTGAACCACCAAGTATATACTCAAAAATTCCTTTACGATTTTTTACATAAGGGTCGGCATACAAATTTTTAATTTGGTCAGAAACTACTTGTGGGCTGTAAGGTTGCTTTTTATATGTTTCATAAAGTCGTCCCCATTCAAGTCCACGCATTTCACTTTCAACGTCAGTAAATACTGTAGAAACCCAGTCAATAACACTTGTGAAATAAGTTTTTAGTTCTTTAATGTTAGTGTCCTTACGATGAAGTGCCATATAGTCTTCAATTTTGCCTTTACTAACCCAATCAAGAGCACATTCTAAAAATTCTTGTCTGTTTGCACTTCCTGAAACGTAAGCACTCCATTTTTGGATGTTTGCATTTTGACTATTGCTAAATTCTTCTTTTGCAAGAGTTACAAATGGTCCGGAATAAATTGCATTGTTTAGTTCTTGATTTGTTAGAGGAACACCTGCGATATTTATTGTTTTGAACCAAGACTTTATTTCGGGTTCTTCGCCTTCACATTCATAAATTGTGAGCTTTGTGTTTAATATTTTTGCTTGTAATTCAGGAGCTAAACTTTCAAAGTATTGTTCCATACCATCAACTTTAACAGCGAATTTATTGGTTACGAAACGACCAAAACTTGTTATACGTTGTTGACCGTCCAAAACTTCAAATTTGTCGGATGCAATTTTTACAAAATAAATTAATCCTAATGGATAGTCCTTTAGCATAGAGTCAATAACCGCTACGTCTCTTTTGCCGTCAGCATAAATATAGTTTCGTTGATATTCAGGCTGGATTGTCAACTTGCCTGATAAACCAAAAAGTCCTTTGCCTTCGAGTTGGTTATAAACGAAGCCATCGCAAATATCTTTAACTGTGATGTCTGTTCTAAGTGTTGTTATCATTTTTTACCGTGTCTGTGTTTGATTAAAATTCTTCCGTATGTTCTTTGCCCATTTACAATAGTGCAACCGCCCCTGTCATCAGGATGCGGTGTATATTTCAATCTTTTTAAAATTTCTTTTGGGGCGGATGCTCTTGTATTTCCGCTTGCTTGCCAAACAATTTCAAATTGTTCAGGCGAATATTTATCAAGGAAAGTGATTGGAACTCCCATAATACCCTTATAGTCGCTTGGAATTGCATCTGTAAACGGAACATCAATTCCATCGTAATTTTCGTATTGGTCGTAAGCTGCTTTCCCTTTGATTTCTTTGTGTTTGCTGAATTTTAAATTATCAGACATTGTCATTAAAGGCAAAGGTTGGTGACGTCTACCGTGGTCAATGTTAGTAAACCAACAAACGCCAGGAACTCGATTTACTTTTTCACCGTTTTGCTCTTTTTCAAATTTATAAGTTGAAGCATAAACAAAGTCGGTTGGAACTTTAAAATACATTCCTTTATTGAAATTGGTTGCTCCTAACCACAATTTGTCCGCTTGTATAAGAGGAAACAATTCTTTGTAAGTAATTGCATTTATATTCCCAATTACCAAAAATTGTTTGTTTGCTTCAACAATCCAAGCAAGAAAATCACGGAATAATGAAAAGGGTGGGTTAGTAACAATAATATCGGCTTCATCTCGAAGTTTCATAATCTCTTTGCTCTTGAAGTCGCCATCGCCTTTTAAGTATTTCCATTCTAAGTCATTCACATCAATTTTTCCGTCACCAGATTTGTCTCTGGTCAACGTAAATATTTTACCGTTTTTTCTTGTTTTATATTCGTCATATTGTGGGTCGTTAACTTCAAAAAGTGTCGGCTGATAATTACTTTTATAAAGTTTGCTTTCTACAGCATAACTTGTGCTTATTAGCTTTTTAAGTCCGAAGCGTTCAAAATTTTGGGCAAAGAATTTTGTAAAATTGCTCCATTCAGGGTCGTCACAAGGCAATAAAACTGTCTTACCACGCAAAACTTTAGGGTCATATTCCAAATAGGCTGCTACTTCTTTTTCAATGTCGTGATATTGAGTATAAAACTCATCATTCTTTGCGTTTCGTGCATTTGTCAAATTGCTGTTTGCCATTTCTCTTTATCTCGTCTTTTTATTTTTTTAATGTCTTTTCTGTCTATACGGTGTCGTCCTACAATTGGTGCTAACGGTCCCGGGATTTGCGATCAGGCGAGGACTGAACCTTAGCGCTAACCCGGAGCCGGATATGCTAAATTTACAACATTTATTGATTCGATGCGCGTCCGACCGCCTGGCGCAAAACCCGTGTGCTTGTTGCACAACTAAGGTAGCAATAAAATAGTAAAACCAAACGGATGTGA
>CAZBED010000018.1:0-43893 GCA_964490845.1 uncultured Chitinophagales bacterium
AATTATTCAACAGCAGAACGGAAAAATACTTATTGGAGGAAATTTTACATCATATAATGGTATCACGATAAATAGGATTGCACGCTTAAATATAAACGGCGATTTGGATAATACTTTTAACCCGGGAACTGGAGCAAATAATGCCATTAGAACTATAATCCTGCAACCAGATGGCAAAATTCTTATTGGAGGAGATTTTACTTCTTTTAATGGAATTGCAAGAAATCATATAGCACGAATAAATATTGATGGAAGCATAGATCCTTCATTTAATCCTGGCACAGGAGCTAATAATAACCGAGTATATTCTATAGCGTTGCAACAAAATGGTAAAATATTAATTTCAGGTGATTTTACATCATACAACGGTACCACAATAAATAGGATTGCACGATTAAATACGGATGGTAGTATAGATGATTTCTTTAACCCAGGGATAGGTGCTGCTTATCCGAATTCAACTCCACAAATAAAAACTGTGGCGGTACAAACAGATGGTAAGATACTAATAGGAGGGTTTTTTAAAACATATAATGGTTTAGCTACAAACAGTATGGTTCGTTTAAACACAGATGGTAGTTTGGATGACAATTTTAGTTTTATTTCGCAGGAATTTAACAAAGATGTTAATTCTATAGTTTTACAAACAGATGGTAAAATCTTGTTTGGCACTAATTATGATGGCTCAGAAAATAAAAAGTTTATTGGTCGATTAAATACTGATGGTAGTTTGGATGTAACATTTAAATCGTCTTCCGGTATTTATACTAATGTATATTCAATAGTGTTACAGCCAGATAATAAGATCCTAATTGGAGGCTATTTTAATTCTTCAAGTAATATCTCCAGCCCTAGAAATAATATTGCCCGTTTATATATGGATGGAAGTTTAGATCATAGTTTTTATTCCGGAGGATGCGATTTAGGGGCTGGTATTTTATCAATGGCACTTCAATCTGATAATAAGATTTTAGTTGCAGGGGACTTTAATAAATATGAAGAATATAACCATAAATATATTGTAAGGTTAAATAATATACTAACAAATTCAAATATTAATCTAGCTCCCGCTACAGTCTGTGCCGGTAATCAGTTTAATCTTTCATACAACTCTAATCAAAGTGCATTTACAGCGGGTAATAATTTTACAGTTGAGTTGAGTGACAGCTTGGGAAATTTTTCTAACAATGTGAAATTGATTGGGTCAATGATAAGTACATCAAATAATGGAAATATAATATGTACCATACCAGCAAACATATCAGGTGGGACTCTTTATAAAGTAAGAGTTAATAGTTCTATTCCCTTTTCTTCCAGTATTTCAGGACCGCTCCAAATAGTTAACTTAAATAATTCTCCTTTGAATCTTGGCATAACAGGGAATTCATGTTTAAACTCTTTTGTTTCATATGGTGCATTATTTACAGTTGAAAACATACCAGGCGCATCATATCAATGGAGCAATGGACAAGCAGGTAATCCTGTTCGCATAACTACAAGTGGGATTTATACCCTTACATTATCACATCAGGTATGTCCTTTACCAAAAACGCATACCTATAATCTAAATATAAGCCCAATTAGTAATTGCGGAGGTGTATTAATCATTGAGGCAGATTCTGTAATTAATTATTTCGATACATTAACCGTTAAAATTAAAGTAAAAGGTGCCGATAATCTTTTTTCCATATTTGCCAAGCTAAACTTTGAAAGTAGCAGATTGTCTCTTATTAGTAGCGATGTGGGAAATGTATTAGGATCTTCTATAATAAATTCGCCAGCTGTGGTTACTGGTAATACCATTGATTTTGGAATGACAAAGACTTCAGGGCAAACCGGGACAAATGGAGACGGGCTGGTTTATACTTTCAAATTTAAGGTCAAAGCTTTTCCCAATATTCTATTTAATCTTCAGATTCCGACAGAAACCTATACTACTTTCAAACTATCTAACCCTGTTGTAAATGATGCTGTTGGTGTACAGCGAAATATGAACCTCAATCCTCTACCTGATAGTACCCGACTGCGTTACTATGTTCCTGTATGGCCAGGAGATCTGAATAATGATAAAATTTGCAACGTGGCAGATTTATTACCTATTGGATACTTTTATAATAGTATAGGCATAACACGTCCGAATGCATCTTTGCAGTGGCTGGCACAGCCAGCTAAACTTTGGAGTTATGACAACTCCAGTCAAGCTGGACCAAGTCCTGCTTATCAAGTATTTGCTGACGGTAATGGCAATGGAATTATCGATTTGGCAGATCAGACTTCAATAGGATTTAATCTAAATAAGATACATGCCAGATTGAAATCAGATTTTGAGGAGCCGGGAAGCATTATAAATAATGTGGGTGTCCCATTATGGGTGGATATTACGGATACACTTGTTCCTCGTGTGCAACTTCCAAAAAATATTACAGCACGTATTAATCTCGGTACAGTTGACAATCCTTATAGCAACTTCTACGGAGTAGCATTCGATCTTTTCTTTAATCCATCCTTTGTGGATGTAAATAATATAACATGGAATTACAATAATACTATCTTTGGTACATATAATACAGACTATATAAAAGTGGAAGATAATAATGCTGTTTCTGGAAGGATTAGCATTGGACTTACTCGTTATAATACAACTGAGTTATCTGGGTACGGAAAAGTAATGGAAGTAACATTTCCAATCAAACAAACCGGTCCTGGTAGTTACTTTAAAGTGTATGCACTTCCTAAAGCTGCCAATGATAAGTCAGGGGTTCCTATAGCAGTTAGTGAAGGAAGGGATTCTGTTCGAGTAGACCAGATTGTTTCAAGTATTAAACATTCTACTAACACTAATATAGCTAAGATTTACCCTAACCCAACAAACAATGAATTAACTGTCTCCGTACATTCTAAATATCAAACAGATGTAGAAATCAGAATACTGGATATTAAAGGAGTTGATATGTATATCAAAAAAATATCACCTGTTATAAGTGAATGGATGCATACAATCAACGTTTCAGGTTTTCCTAAAGGAGTGTATTTAATTCAGCTAATTGATAAAGAAGAATCAGTAACAGATAAATTTTTAATAAAATAATTTAATTATGAAAAATATATTTATTAAGACAGTATTCTTATTTGTTACTTTTTGTTACAGTAAGATTATGGCCCAAACCCCGCTGATCGAATGGCAAAAATGCTTGGGTGGCACAGGTGCTGAAGCTAATTATATTCCTAGTATTGTACGTCAAACTAAAGATGGAGGATATATAACGGCAACACAAACGTAATCCAATGACGGGGATGTATCCGGTAATCATGATGTAACCATACCAGGGTATGGTGATGTTTGGCTCGTTAAATTGAACAACACCGGAAGCATCGAATGGCAAAAATGCTTAGGAGGTACATCTTTGGAATTTATACGAAGTATAAATCAAACCCAGGATGACGGTTTTGTATTGGGAGCATATAGTTCTTCAACAGGTGCTCAGCCGGGTGGAACTTATAATAACGGAATTTTTTTTAATGGTGATATATTGTTGGATTCCATTGATGCACAGAATGCAGGAGCCTGGGTAGTAAAATTAAACAGTAACGGTGAAATTCAATGGCAAAAAATGTTAGGGGGTTGCGCTGTTGCCTTTACTCAACCTACAGCAGATGGTGGCTATATAGCTGTACAAGACGCAGATAATGCTTGTTTTTTGCCGGAATTCATTCCGGGTCTGTTCCCGGGCAGCCATGGTAATTCAGATTATTGGCTGGTAAAACTAAATAGTGCCGGTGTTATTGAGTGGTCAAAAGCGTATGGTGGAACGTATGAAGAAACTCCATATTGTGTTCGCCAGACAATAGATGGAGGCTTTATCATGGCCGGAGAATCCTGGTCAAACGATGGAGATGTTAGTGGTCATCATGGTGATAATCTTAGTCCAGACCTGTGGATAGTAAAAGTTAATAGCATGGGTATTCTGCAATGGCAAAAAAGTTTGGGCGGAATATATAATGAAGCTTCCTACTTTTATTATAATACCCCGGATATTCAGCTTACATCAGATGGTGGCTATATTATTGCCGGTGAAAGTGGATATAATGACGGAGATGTAACAGGTAATCATGGTAATACCTGGGATGCCTGGATCGTCAAATTAAATGGGTCAGGCGAGATACAATGGCAAAAATGCCTGGGCGGATTTGGGCCTGATGGAGCAGGCGCCATACAACAGACGTCTGATGGTGGCTATATTGTTGCCGGACTTGCAGGCAGCCAAGATACACTGGGCGATGTGAGCGGAAACCATGGGGATTATGATTATTGGTTAGTAAAATTAAATAGCTCTGGAGATATTGAATGGCAAAAATGTATGGGCGGTTCCCAATGGGAATATGCACATTCTGTACAACAAACAGCTGATGGCGGGTTTATAATGGCAGGCAGAACACTTTCTAATGATGGTAATGTGTCCGGCCTTCATGGAGATCAAGTGGATGTCTGGTTGGTCAAACTAACGCCGGTACCCGCTATTACCCAGCAAAACAATATCCTGTATAGCAATATTTACCTGCTGGGCGCTAACTATCGTTGGTACCGCAACGGCGTGCTCATAGCCACAACCTCTGTGCCTAATACGACAATTTCGGCCACTGGAGATTATACAGTAGAAATTGCTTTTAATGGCGATACAACCTCTTCCGTTGCATATAGAGTATCTGCAATCACCGCTATTCAAAGCAATTCAGTCATTGTTAAATCTATTATGCTTTTTCCAAACCCCGCATACTTGCAGTTAAGTATCCAGGTTCAATCCAGGCAAAACAGCGCTGTACAGATACGCATAACAGATATAAATGGCAAAGAAGTATATACCAATAATTCTCAAATAACCAAAGGAAACAATCTGCAAACTATAGATGTATCTCAATTTGCCAAAGGCGCTTATATTATGAATTTGCAGGATGAAACTGGTATGGCAACAGATAAGTTTGTTGTAGAATAATTCAGTATAAGTATTTTGTGTATTTACTTCAAACTCCAGTCATACTTGTGCAGGTTTTCCACGCAGTGTTTCAGCAATAAAACTGCCCCTTTAATATACGATTGATACGATATTTCTATCATCTTAGTTGATATTTTTTTTAAGAAGTATGTAATTAATTTTATTTTTTATAATTTTATGTGTAAGCTATTGTCTCTGTTGATACTACAAATCAGGTTATATAATGCTGTTGGCTAGTGATGTGCTGGAAGGCAAGAGTAAATTAAGAGCAAAATAATATTAATCAATAAATCAAAAATCATGAAAATGAAAAATCTATTGTTCGGAATGACGTTAGTAATACTAACAGGCATAATGTCGTGTACCAAAACGGAGACGGGTGCTCCCGCAGTACTTACTAAGTTGTCGGCTACACATGCTGCAAAAAATGGAGTTATTACCATATCAGGGGTGAACTTTGGAACAGATACCACAAAAATAGAAGTGACTATCAACGGGGTTCGTTGTAGTATTGTCTCCGCCACTGATTCGACTATTGTTATCAAAGTGCCGAGACGCTGCGGTTCAGGGGATTTAGTGGTAACGGTAAACGGGATTTCTTCTAACCGCCTCGGCTTTATTTATGACTGGACAACTACCATTACTTCCCTAAATGATGGTTCGGTCGGTAATGTAGATGGAGCCCTTGCTACTTCAAAATGGGAAGAAACTAATGGATTATGTATAGATGATAATGATAATATATATACATGTTCATATTCAAAGCCAAGGGTTAGGAAAATTAGCGCAGATTTATCTAGTGCTACAACGTTAGCTGGAGACGGAACTGTGGGAAATGTTAATGCCCAAGGGGTAAATGCTAGGTTTGGTTTTATGGATAACCTGACTGTAGATGTAAGTAATAATATTTATGTAGCAGACGAGAATAATAGTAGCATAAAGAAAATTGATCCATTAGGAAATGTTACTACTTTTTTTACATTGTCAGATGTACCTATTGCTGTTAAAATTGGAAAATTAGGTAATATTTATATAACGAATCCAACTACCATTTATAAATTTAATTCAAGCGGTGTGCTTCAATGGAAAATTAAAAGTCATGGAAACGGTAATGTTGATGGAGATACAAGCATTGTTCGCTTTGCAGACAATGTAGGTAATGGTCTTTCATTTGGAAATATGGCCATTGATGACAATGAACAGAATATTTATTTGGCCACTATCAATGACAATTTATCCTCACAGATAAAGAAATTAAACACCACCACAATGACTATTTCAACCGTTGCTGGAACAACAACAGTTGGTAGTGCTGATGGTCCGGCCTTAAGTGCTACATTTCAGTTAGTTTCAGGATTAGCATTGGATGCAACAGGTGGATTGTTTATTTCGGATGGGTTTAATGATAAAATAAGATATCTGAAAGACGGGGTGGTATCAACAGTTATTGGAACTGCAGGGGTAGGTGATGTTGACGGTGATGCATCTGTTGCAAAGATCAAATACCCTGTCGGTATTGATATTAATAGTAGTGGAGAGATATTTGTGGCATGTATCGGAAATAATAAAATAAAGAAGATTGTAATAGAATAAGCGACAAACAATTATGTTTATCAAAGCGCAGATAGAAATCCTATCTGCGCTTTGATATTTATGCATAAATAATTACTTCAAACTCCAGTCATACTTGTGCAGATTCTCGACGCAGTGTTTCAATAACATCACAGCCCCTTCGATATCCGACTTATGCGCCATTTCAATCACCTGATGCAGGTGGCGGGTAGGAATGGAGATGGCGCCGGCAATGGCGCCGGTTTTTCCATTGCGCTGGATGCCTGCCGTGTCGGTGCCGCCCATTGGCAATACTTCGGGCTGCCATTTTAGTTTGAATTTTGCAGCTATCTCTTTCTGATATTGTACCATGCGGTAATCGCAGATGGTAGATGCATCCATAATCTTAATGGCAACACCCTCTCCTAATTTAGTCACCTGCTCTTCCGGTTTGGAATCCGGCAGGTCGTAGGCAATAGTGGTATCTAACCCAAATCCAAACGAAGGATTGATGTTGTGTGCTGCTACATTGGCACCGCGTATGCCCACTTCTTCCTGAACGGAAAAAACACCATACACATCATACGGGCAGTCTTTCAGTAACTTCAGCGTTTCTATCAGAATATAAACGGAAACACGATTATCGATAGATTTGCAGTTCACACATTCGCCCATTTCTATCAGTTGCCGGTCGCGGGTAATCACATTGCCCACAGAAACATACTTAATCACTTCCTTGTAAGGCAATCCTAAGTCAATAAAAAAATCGCTGGTTTGTACATGCTTGGTTTTCTCCTCTGCCGTCATGATATGGATAGGTTTGCTGCCCATCACACCCATGAGGTCTTTCTTTCCGTGAACGATTACACGCTGTGCAGTTAAGGTTTTAGGGTCGAAGCCGCCTAAGGTATGGAATCGTAAAAAACCGTTTTCATCAATATGTTTTACGATAAATCCTATCTCATCCATATGAGCGGCAATCATGACGCGTTTGCTGCTGTCTTTTCCTTTTTTAATGGCGTAGATATTACCTATGTTATCCTGTTCTATCTTGTCTGCAACACCTTTGATGTTTTTGAGTACCAATTCACGGACACGTTGTTCGTAGCCGGGCGCACCTGCCACTTCGCATATTTGCGCTAATAATTTTACATTTGTCTTCATACGTAACGGATATTTTAGTTTTATGGAAAGGGCCTTTGTTGGAAAGAGCGTTTCAAATATACATAAGTTTTCATGATATCAGGGATTATTACAGTATTTTTTTACGGAATGGAAGATTGATTTCTGAAATGCCTATCTTTAATCGGCAAAATACAAGGTATGTCAGTACTGAATAACATTGGGGGTGTTTTATTGAAACCCATCATCAAAGAAATGAGCAGGGCTCGTTTGCCCAAGATAGACGGACAGACATACGTGAAAGGATTAAAAGAAGAAGTAGAAATCATCCGGGACGAATGGGGTATAGCCCATATCTATGCACAGAATATAAATGATTTATTGTTTGCTCAGGGTTTTGTGCATGCTCAGGACCGTTTATTCCAGATGGAGTTAAACAGAAAGGTGGCGAGAGGGAGATTGAGTGAGTTGCTGGGGAAGGCAGCTCTGGATACAGACCGGATAGCTCGTACTATGGGATATGAGCGAGTAGCGAAGCAGGACTGGGAACTGTTTGGTGAGGAAGAACAGCAAATTATTATAGATTACTGCAATGGTATCAATGCGTATCTGAAAAGCGCGGATTTCAAATTACCGGTGGAGTTTTCGCTCATCAAACACCAGCCGGAACCTTGGGATCCGATGGATGTGGCATCGTTCAGCAGACTGCTGATTTCCCTGCTGACATGGGGATGGTATGATGAAATCATTCGGGCAAAATTGATTGAAGCAGTAGGCCCGGAAGCGGCTGCAGAACTGGATAATACCTATCCCAAAGACAATCCGGTGACATTGCCTAAAGGCATCGAATTCAATATGCTGGATATTTCCGGAAAATTTGAAGCGATGACCGGCCCGTATATGCCGCAGGTAAACGGCAGCAATGCCTGGACGGTGAGCGGAAGCAAAACAAAAACAGGAAAGCCGTTTTTATGCAATGATCCGCACCTCACCTTGAAGAATCCCAATATCTGGTATATGAATCATCTGCATTGTCCGGGCTTGCATGCCAGTGGTGTCACAGCTCCTGCCTTGCCGATGGTACAAATAGGGCATAATGAGAAAATCGGATGGGGGATTACCTTGTCTTACACCGATATAGAAGATGTATTTGTTGAGAAGTTTACGGATGAAACCTGCACCAGCTACATCCATGAAGGGAAGCTTAAAGAGACCAATATTATCGAAGAGAAAATTTTCATTAAGGATGAAAAAATGCCGCATATTGAAAAAGTATATGAAACGGTACACGGAACATTAATATCAGATGTAACCGGACATTCAAATATGAAGCTTACCCTGTGTTCGCTGGCTTATCAGCCAGGTACTGCTACCAAAGGGTGGTTCCTGCTGAACAGAGCAGGCAGCTGGAATGAATTTGTAGAAGGTGTCAAACATATCACTGCACCCGGACTGAATATAGTGTATGCTGATGTGGATGGAAATATCGGTTACTATAATTCCGGTATGGTGCCGCTTCGGGATAAAGCAACCGCATCTGTTCCACAGCCGGGATGGACTGGGGAACACGACTGGAAGGGATTTGTACCTTTTGAAGAAATGCCGCATGTGTTGAACCCAGAAAAAGGCCATGTAGTAACAGCCAATCATAAGATAGAGCCGGATGATTTTCCATATTTCCTCGGTGATATTTACATGAACGGCTATCGGGCAAATCGATTAGAAAAAATGATTCAGCGTAAAGACAAACTGGACCCAAAAGATTTTACCGAAATGCAGATGGATTTCTATTGTACGCCCGGTAAATTGTTCGCGCAGCACTTTAAAAATCTGCAAATGGAAAACGCTGAATTGCAGCGATATGCCGATATGCTGGTGGCATGGGATGGTGTGCTGGACGCAGAGAGGATAGAAGGAAGTTTGTACAAAGTAGGGAAGCTGATGGTCGTGAAGAAATTATTTGAATCTGCCATTGATGATAAAAAACTCATTGATGAATTATTGGGCAGAGGTTTTCATACCATCTTCGGACCGGTTAATTCTTACCTCGGACACAACACGCCGATCTTATTGCGAATATTGGATAATCCCGATTCGTTCTGGCTGAAAAAAGCGGGAGGTATGGAGAAATTACTCAAAGACGGATTTAAAAATGCAATAGACTGGCTGAAGTTGAATTATGGCACCAAATTTGAAAAATGGAAATGGGGTCATCTGCATGCGATTGTTTTTCCGCATGCGATGGCAGCACAGCCTCCGTTGGATAAGGTATTCAATCTGGGGCCGTTTCCGATTGGCGGCGATACGGATACGCCTTTCCAGACATTTATCATGGCATCGGAAGGCTTTGGTGGTGAGTTGGCAGCACCCTCATACCGTCAAATTGTCGATTTTTCTGATTTTGATGCTTCGACGGTAGTGATGCCTTTGGGAAACTCAGAAAATATGGCCAGTCCGTTTTATAAAAATCAATTGAGAGATTGGTTCGAAGGGCGAAGTTATCCGATGTGCTGGTCGAAGGAGAAAGTCAACCAACATACAAAGTATGTTTTGAAACTTAAAAAATTATCTTAAAATCAATTGTATGAAGTATATCATTATCATTTTTTTCTCTGTAACGGTTTGTATGGCGCAAAATAATCCGACGAAGCCGAAACCCAAACCGGTAAGCATTTCCATTGCGGCAGATGCGCTAAATTATGCCGGCAGCGATAAGGAAGATACGATGGATGTGGATGGAAAAGATGTATTGATTGCAGGGAATAACAATAAACTTGTTCTGTCCGGAAATGTGAATAAATTACTGGTGACCGGTAAGGACAACGACCTGGAAGTCGCTTCCGTTAAAGAAATCATAGTGAGCGGAAACGGTAATTTTATATCCTGGGAGCGGTCCGGAAACACATCCGGAAAGCCGTTGGTAAAAGACAGCGGTGGTTATAATAATATAGGTAAGAAATCCGGAAATGCTTTGAATAAATCAGAAAACTGATGGAAAGATTTTCATTATACAATCCGTTTGATTTTAATGATCCGGTGGCCTATGCCATCCCGGGTTTCATTTTGCTGATAGTGGTGGAATTTTTCTTTTACATACGGAAGAAAAAACAACTGACCAAAGATTTTTACAGGGATGCCGCCGCCAGTCTGGAGTTGGGTATTGGTTCCACAATAATTGATTTAGGCATAAAAGCGATAGCAGTTGGATATCTGCTCTGGTTTTTCCAGTTCAGACTGACAGACAGTCTGGGGCCCAAAAGTATAGAGGAATTTGCTACTTTGCAATGGCACAAAGAACATTGGTATGCGTGGGTGTTGCTGTTCTTCTTTCAGGATTTTACCTTTTACTGGTATCATCGCTTCGCCCACGAGATAAGGATATTATGGGCGGCACATGTCAACCATCATTCCTCTGAATACATGCATTTCTCTACCGCGTTGCGTCAGAGTTGGCTGGAATTATTGTTTAAAGACGCATTTTATATTCCGTTGGCTTTAATTGGATTTCATCCGTTGATGATTCTGACCATGCATCAGATAAATTTGATTTATCAGTTTCTGCCGCATACGGAGACAGTAAAACGACTGCCAAAATGGTTTGAATATCTGTTTAATTCACCGGCTCACCATCGTGTTCATCATTCCAGCGAGGTCCGTTATTTGGACAAGAATTATGCAGGCATTTTGATTATCTGGGATCGTATGTTCGGCACTTTCCAGGATGAGGATGAACAGGCGTTTCCTGTGTATGGTATTACGAAAAACATACACACCTACAATTTGCTGCGCATTACCTTTCACGAAGTACAAAGTATTGTTCAGGATGTACGTCGTGCACCGACGCTAATTGCAAAGCTTCATTATATCTTTGATGCACCCGGCTGGAGCCACGATGGTGAAGACCAGCGGGCGAGGACGCTGCAAAAGAAATTATAAATTGGATTTTATACGATCTGCTATCTCCTGCATTTCTTCAGCGGAAATGGATTTAGTATGTCTGAAATCCAGGTCGTGTACCGAGTTGATGGGTGCAAGATGAATATGGGTGTGCGGCACTTCCAGTCCGATAACCGTCATTCCGATACGCTCGCAGGGTATCGATTTACGGATAGCCAGCGCTATTTTTTTTGCAAACAGCATAAGCTCCTTTAGCTCCTCATCTTCTAAATCAAAGATATAATCTGTTTCTTTTTTGGGAACAACAAGCGTGTGTCCGGCATTTAGCGGGCGAATATCCAAAAAGGCGAAGTGATGTTCGTCCTCCGCAATCTTGTAGCAAGGTATTTCGCCATTGATGATTTTTGAAAATATAGTCATAGGTAATGCTATAATTATTGTATGTTTTAGTTTAACGTCATTGCGAGGGAGGAACGACCGAAGCAATCTTTTTATATAATTGGCAATGTCCTGGCTATTAAAGATTGCCTCACTACGTTCGCAATGACGCTACCGCCATTATACAGTAATTTCCAGTACTTCCAGCTCCATGGCACCTGCCGGAATCTGAATAGTTACTTTTTCGCCTTTTTCTTTGCCTAACAATGCTGCGCCTATTGGCGATTTGACTGAAATTTTCATTTGTTTTAAATCCGCTTCCTTTTCAGAAACTAATTGATATGTAAATTCTTTTTTCAGCTTCAGGTTCATCACTTTTACTTTAGACAGAACAGAAACCTTGGACGTATCAATTTTTGAGGCGTCCAATACACGGGCATTGCCTATATCTGTTTCCAGTTTGCGGATACGCAGTTCTAATAACCCCTGAGCTTCTTTCGCGGCGTCGTATTCGGCATTTTCAGACAAATCACCTTTTTCCCTTGCTTCCGCAATGGCTTTGGATGCATTTGGTCGTTCTATCGCTACCAGATGTGCTAATTCTTCTTTCATTTTTGCCAATCCTTCTTCGGTGACATACACTATCTCTGACATACTTTCTTTATTAAAGTGAAAAAAATAGACACGTCCCGAGTCGGGACGTGCCTTATAAAAACAAAGTTAAACATTTTTCGGAAAAAGCACAATTTTTAACAGATTTTAGACTATTGTTATAAAAAGCTATTTTTGTAAGAATGAATAAACTATACAACGGAAATCTGCTGGCCAACAAGAAAATTCTTGTGTTGTTGTTTGTTTCCCTTATAATCAGGCTATTGGTTTATGGCAGATTTCAGCCCTGGAGTCCCGCCGTTATCCAAGATCAGATTTTAATCTTTGATTCATTCGGATACCATAATCTCGCGTTGTGTATCAAAAATTATTTCTCCTTCTGCGGCGATGCTTTCAGAACCCCCGGGTATCCGGCTTTTATGGCACTGGTTTATTCGGTTTTCGGCAATCATCCTTATGCGGTTCTGTTTATACAAATATTCTTAAACCTGGCTTCTGTCGCTTTGATGTATAAAATCGGGCAAGAACTTTTCTCAGACAAGGCTGGCTTTATAGCAGCAGTTTTATTTTCGCTGGATCTGCATCATATCATATTCATTAACTACCTGCTGACAGAAACACTTTATACCACCGTGTTTCTTGCCGGCTTATTTTATCTGATACGGGGACTAAAAACCAATCAGGTCAGATACATTATTGTTTCCGGAGGCATATATGGCATCAGTACCCTCGTACGTCCGATTTCTCAATACTACATTGCCGGAATTCTTTTGTTTCTGCTCATCCGAAATTATAAAAACTGGAAGAATGGACTTCGTATGGCAGTTTTGCTGTTAGCCGCCTACTGTATGGTAATTGCTCCCTGGTGTTACAGAAATTATCATACATTCGATCATTTCGCTGTTTCTAACATCAAAGGGTATAACCTGTTGTTCTGGAACGCGAGCTATTACGAAGCGAAACGGCAGCATAAAACCATCAATCAGATAAATGACGGGTTCCTGGTCGAATTGAAAAAAATGGGATGGAGGCCTGAATCCAATCCGTTTGACAAAGAGAAACTCGATGGTGAATTGGCCGCTAAAATTATCAAAGCACATTTTGCTGATTATTTGAAAACCCACCTGACGGGAACTGTAAAGATTCATCTCAGTCTCGGTACTCAAAGTTTGACGGAAGTATTGCATATCCCGGCTAAAAAATGGACAGAGGAAGAAAAATATACGAATGGTGTGATGGTATTGGCAAAGAAATTCTTCGCCACTAAAACAATTTACGAAATCGTGCTGGGATTATTTGTCGCGCTGTTTTTGATTGTAGTCTATTCTTTTTCTGTAATAGGGATATGGGATATGGTGAAACAAAAGCAGGTGCTGCTGATGCTTTTTCTGTTGGGTTCAGCCGGATATTTTGCCCTCATCAGCGGAATTATATCGTATGCACGGTACCGGTTGCCGAGCATGCCTTTTTATATACTGCTCGCAAGTGTGGGAATGGTATGGTGGCTGGAAAGGAGAAAGTCAATAAACAAGGGTCGATAGTCAATGGTCGATAGTCGATAGTCCATTGACTATGGACTATCGACTATTAACCATGGACAGACAGCTCTATCTTATCCATCAGGATTTTTGCCAGTTTGTACTTTGATTCAATTGTCCATCCGGCGATATGCGGCGTAGCAATGACATTGGGATAACTAAATAATAGGTCGTATTCCAAAACACTGTGAACTTTGTTCTTAGTAACAGGTTCGTCTTCAAACACATCAATACACAGTCCGCGCAAGTGTTTATGGTGCAGTGCATTAGTAATACTGACTAATTCAATAATGCCTCCACGTGAAGTATTAATAATTACAGGCGTTTTAGCACATCCGGCTATAAAATTTCCATCACAATAATAATGTGTTTCATGGGTATACGGTACATGAAAACTGATAACATCACAATTTTCCTGTATTTCTTTTAAAGATGTGTTTTTTACATAACGGTCTTCAGCCTGTTTGTATTTATCGTACACTAAAATATCGACATCAAATCCGCGCAACTTTTTTGCAAAAGCCTGACCGGTATGTCCGTAGCCTATGATGCCAACAGTTTTGCCGTCCAATTCTTCACCGCGATTTTCTTCTCGTAGAAAAATCCTGTTTTTTAATTCATTGTTAGCCTTGTTGATATTGTTTAATACATTCAGCAACATGGCCAGACAGTGTTCACCAACGGCATTGGCATTACCTTCGGGTGAGTTAACACAAGCGATATCTTTTTGATGACAGTATTCGGTATCTACATTTTCCATGCCGCTGCCGACTCTGCCCACTATCTTTAAGTTTATGGCCCTGTCAATCAATATGGAATCCACCTTTGTGTAGGTCGTAATTATCAGCAGGGTATAATCAGGGATGATCTGTAACAGTTTTTCCCGTTCAATATCCGGAAAAATATCAACCGTAAAACCCAACGCTTTCAGCCTCTGGGGAAGATAAGAGTGAACTTCAGCAGTTATAAGTGCTCTTTTAAGCGACATGTTAATCAGAGTTGTTTGTTGTAGTGTTCTATCAATTTTGTCAAATCTATAAAGTCCTGCACACTTAATTGTTCCGCCCGTTTCTGGAAGATTTCCTGTTGCAGCATCTCTTTAGGTACTAAGCCACTTAATCCATTGCGCAACATTTTTCTGCGTTGATTAAATCCGGCCTTGACAATTTTTTTGAACAATGGAATGTCAAAATCCAGCAGGATGTTTTCTTTCCGTTTCATGGAAAGTATACTGCTGTTGACTTTTGGGGGCGGGGAGAAACTTTTTGGAGCAATGTCAAATTCCAGGTGGATGTCATACAGCAATTGAGCGAGTACACTAATGACACCATATTCTTTAGAGCCATGCGGAGAAGCAATCCGTTCTGCCATCTCTTTTTGAAACATGCCCACCAGGAAGGGTATGGATTGATAATGTTCCAATACTTTGAAAACAATCTGAGAAGAAATATTGTAAGGGAAGTTGCCGACAATTCCCGCAGGTTGTTGCAGTAAATCTCTCAGGTCGAGATGCAGGAAGTCAGCTTCAATTATGCGGAGTTTTGATTGCTCTTTGTTGTAATTGGACTCTAAATACTCGACACATCGGTGGTCAACTTCTATACAGGTCAGCGGACTGAACGCTATAATCAGGTGTTGGGTGAGGGCACCGGTTCCCGGACCAATTTCGATGATTTGTTCCCCTTTTTCGTATTTTTTTATTACCTTTACAATCTCCTCCAACACCACTTTGTCATTCAGAAAATGCTGTCCGTAAGATTTTAAGGCTGTCACAAAACCCGACATTTGTACATAGTTTATTGTATGAATCGACTTATTTTCACCTAATAAAGATATAGATAATGTTGCAGATTTCTAACAAACCCTCTAAAAGAGCCATTTTGGTGATATTTAACAAGAAGAATATCACGACTCTTCCCTTCTTTGATACCGAAGAAAAAAAGGCAATACAACATAAATTTGACGGAAATACTAAAGTGATTACATTTTCCAAACAAACTTTTGTGTATATATTATGTCCCGTTGATTCGGCAGAAGAGACTCCTGAGCTGCATGAAAAAATGCGTATTCAGGGACACAATATTTACAAAGCCTGTAAGGACAGCAATGAAACCGATGTCAGCCTGGAAGTTTTGGGAGATATCAGTAAAAGAATATTAGCTTCCATATTAACCGGCCTTAATTTGTCTGATTACGAGTTTAATAAATACCGTACAAAGTCCAAGCCTTATAAACTTACTGTACATATTGACCCCTTATTATTAAATGAATCAATGGTGGAGGAGATAAATTTGCTTGCAGAGAGTGTCCGCTTAACCAAAGATTTAGTGAATGAACCGGTATCTTACCTTACAGCGGTGCAGTATTCCAAAGACATTCAGAAGCTCGGAAAAGCCGCCGGATTTAGCGTAACAATCTGGGATCATAAAAAGATAGAGCAGGAGCAGATGGGCGGAATAATAGCCGTGAACAGGGGAAGTTCCGCACCGGCTACATTTAATATCCTGGAATATAAACCGGCAAAACACAAGAACAAAAAACCATTGGTATTGGTGGGCAAAGGAGTTGTATATGACACCGGTGGCTTATCGCTAAAGCCTACACGCAACAGTATGGATATGATGAAATCGGATATGGCTGGTTCTGCTGCGGTGGTTGGAGCCATGTACGCGATCGCCAAATCCAAATTGCCCTATCATATCATCGGGTTAATTCCAGCGGTAGAAAACCGACCCGGTTATGAAGCTACCTGCCCCGGCGATGTGATTACCATGTATGACGGCACCACCGTAGAAGTACTGGACACCGATGCAGAAGGCCGGTTGATACTGGCAGATGCATTACATTACGCCAAACGCCTCAAACCGGAACTGGTTTTGGATTTTGCAACTCTGACAGGTGCGGCATTGCGTGCAATCGGCAAAGAAGCAGGTGTGGTGATGGGAACAGCGGATAAAGAGGTGAAGAAGAAAATCCGTAATGTGGCCAATCAAACCGGAGAAAGAATAGTGGAGTTTCCCATTTGGGACGAATACGGGGATTATATGAAGAGTGATATCGCCGATTTAAAGAATCTGGGGCCACTGGATGCCGGCGCTATCACGGCGGGTAAGTTTTTACAGCATTTCACGGATTACCCCTGGATGCACTTTGATATTGCCGGTCCTGCATTCGTTCCCTCGCAATATAATTACCGTGGAAAATGGGCAACAGCGTATGGTGTGAGATTATTGTTTAAATTTGTACAAAATCAATGTACAGATGAGCATGCAAAATCAAAAAAGAAAAGTAGGGATAACGCTCGGTGATGTGGCGGGTATCGGACCCGAAATCATCATGAAAACCTTTCAGGATGACCTTGTCTATAAGCATTTTACACCAATCCTGTTCGGAAATCCAAGGGTTTTGTCGTACTATAAAAAGATGCTCAACTTCGACAAATTCCAGTATTCTTCGGTTAAAGGATATAATAATTTAAGTCATAATGCGCTTAATATTATCCCGGTTTGGGAGGAGGAATTCGCGATTACACCCGGAACTCCTACGGAAATAACAGGTAATTATGCATTAAAATCACTGCAGGCTGCCTGCGAAGCGCTTAAAAACAAACAGGTGGATATGCTGGTAACTGCACCTATTAACAAAAAAGTGATGCATTCGGAGCAGTTTCCGTATGCCGGTCATACGGAATACCTGATGAATTATTTTGGTGCCAAGGATAATCTGATGTTTATGGTAGCAGAAGATTTGCGTGTCGGATTAGTCACGAATCATAGCGCTATAAAAGATGTAGCTTCTAAAATTTCCAAAGAGAAAATTGTCCGTAAGCTGCAGATTATGAATACATCCTTAAAGCTGGATTTTGGTATCGATCAGCCCAGGATTGCCGTTTTGGGGTTAAACCCGCATGCAGGCGACGGCGGAGTTATAGGTAATGAGGAGGTCAATATTATTTTGCCGGCTGTAAAAGAAGCGAAAGACAGTGGTATGACCGTTTTCGGCCCATATCCGGCAGATGGATTATTTGCTTCAGGGAATTATAAAAGATTTGACGCGATACTGGCCATGTACCACGATCAGGGATTGATTCCGTTTAAATATATTGCCGGCGAAGATGGCACTAATTTTACTGCAGGGCTGGATATTGTTCGTACATCACCGGATCACGGAACGGCAGAAGATATTGCCGGAAAAGGAATAGCTGATGAAACGTCGTTCCGCAAGGCAATTTACTCGGCTATTGATATTTACAATATGCGTAATAATTATGCTGACATGCGCAGCAATCCGTTGGTGAAACGCGCCGTTCTGCACGACGAACGGATTTAATTAGAACCGCCTGAATGTATTCTGCGCACTTCTTTTGGCTTTGATGATATGCTCATAGTCGTGTTCATTCTTTAACAAAGAACCAAAATATGGGGGTGAAGTACTGAGATAGTCAATCTTCTCCAAATCTTCTTTTGTGTTTTTACCTAATTTCAACAATCGTATCCAGTCTATCAATTCGGAGGTAGATGGTTTTTTCTTGATGCCATGAATATCCCGTAATCCGTAAAATACCTTTAAAGCTTCTTCCATCAGGTCGTCTTCCAGATGAGGGAAATGAACATTGATGATGTCAATCATGGTTTGCCGTTCCGGAAAACGAATGTAATGGAAAAAACACCTGCGCAAAAAAGCATCGGGTAGTTCCTTTTCATTGTTGGAAGTGATGATGACAATCGGCCTGGTTTTTGCCTGTATGGTTTTCTGTAATTCATAACAGTAAAATTCCATTTTATCGAGTTCGAGCAGTAAGTCATTTGGAAATTCAATATCCGCTTTATCAATTTCATCGATTAGCAATACTGCCTGCTGTTCACTTTCGAACGCCTGCCACATTTTCCCTTTGATGATGTAATGGGAGATGTCATTGACTTTGGTGTCTCCGAACTGTGAATCGCGCAGCCGGGCCACGGCGTCGTATTCGTACAAGCCCTGTTGTGCCTGTGTGGTGGATTTAATGTGCCATGTGTACATGGGTTTGTTCAGCGCCTTAGCCACTTCAAATGCTAACAATGTTTTGCCGGTTCCCGGTTCACCTTTTATTAATAGTGGTTTTTCCAGCGCTATGGCGGCATTTACGGCTGTTTGTAACTCTTCGGTGGCGATATAATTTTCGGTTCCTTTAAATTCCTGCATGTTTGTTAGTATTAAGTATTAAGTATTGAGTATTTAGATTTTTAACACATAGAAACATAGTTTTATCAAAGATAATTAGCAGGTAGAATTTATACTACAGTCTATAGAAAATACATAGAAGATTATCTCCGATGAATTCTATTTCTTGTCTTTGGATTCCTGAATCATTACTACATATCATCACGTCTGAATTTTCTATGTTTCTATGTGTTTACAATATTTTTTAATGTGCTTTTTTTTTACCTTTCAATGTTTTCATGGCTTTGGCCAGCCCGTCGAGTGTCATCGGATACATCCGGTCTTTAAACACCTCTTTGATTATCTGAATGGTTGGCAGCCCATCCCAGTAATATTCGTTGCTGGGATTCAGCCAAACGATATTCGGGAATTTTTCTACGAAACGTTGCAGCCAGGCAATTCCTGTTTCATCGTTGTAATGCTCCACACTGCCGCCCAGTGCAGTCAGTTCATAGGGTGACATCGTCGCATCACCGACAAAAATGACGCGGTAGTCCTGATTGAATTTGTGTAAGATGTCAAACGTCGGTAAGCGGTCGTTATAACGCATGTTGTTGTCTTTCCAGATACTTTCATACACGCAGTTGTGGAAATAGAAAAACTCCAGATGTTTCAATTCCGATTTGGCCGCTGAAAATAATTGCTCGCACAACTCTACATATGGATCCATGGAGCCGCCGACATCAAAAAACAATAGGACTTTTACCCTGTTCTTTTTGGACGGCTGCATTTCTATGTCAAGGTAACCTGCATTTTTGCAGGTTTTTTCTATTGTGGTATGTAAATCCAGTTCATCTTCTATACCCTCGCGTGTCAGTATTCTGAGGCGTTTTAATGCCAGCTTGATATTCCTCGTATTCAACTCCACGTCGGAAGAATAATTTTGAAACTCCCGTTTCTCCCATATTTTTACAGCGGTACGTCCACCGCCACCGCCACCGATGCGCACTCCTTCCGGATTGAAACCGCTGTTGCCAAAAGGCGATGTTCCGCCCGTTCCAATCCATTTGCTGCCACCCTGATGTTTTTCTTTTTGTTCTTCCATCAGCTCTTTTAAGCGTTCCATCAGTTTCTCGAGTCCACCCATCTTTTCAATCAACGCCTTCTCTTCATCCGTAAAAAGGCGGTTCATCTCTTTTTGCAGCCAGTCGGCCGGAATTTCCTTTTTCCCGATATCTTCCAGTTCAACATTGTGAAAGTATTTTCCAAACAATAAATCGTATCTGTCCAGGAACTGTTCGTGTTTGATTAAAATGGTTTTGGATAAAAAATAGAATTCCTCTACGCTGAATGCAGTTACCCTTTTGTTCAGAGCTTCCAGTAAATTCAGATACTCACCGATACTGACCGGCAATCCTTCTTCTTTTAGCAGTAAAAAGAAATCAAGAAACATGTTATAAAAGTAAGAAGGGAAGTGTAATAAGTAGTAAGTATGTCAACTATTTTTTACATTTAATCCTAATTATTAACGTATGAATAAAGCATTGGTTGAAAAATACAGGGAGATCGACTCAATAAAAAATAAGTATCTCCAAAAGGTCGCTCAGCTTTCGACGGAGCAGCTAAACAGGAAACCCGCGAATGACGGATGGAGCGCAGGACAAGTGCTATATCATGTGGCATTTGCGGAAAGCGGGACCATATTGGTAATCAACCGGAATCTGAAAGAAAATAAAGTAAATTTAAAGAGTGACCTGGGCAGTGTATTCAGGAATATTTTGCTGGTGCTTACACTGAAATTACCGTTGAAATTTAAAGCGCCAAAGGTGGTCAGCAAAGTTCCGGAAAACATTAGCTTTGAAGAACTAAAGGATTATTTTAACAGGAATACCGAGGCTTTTGGACTTATACTGCAGGATTTGCCGGAGGCTTTAGAGGATAAGTTCATCTTCAGGCATCCAATGGGAGGGTTGTTCAATATTCAGCAAACCTTAAATTTTACCAGAGAGCATTACCTGCATCACGAGCGGCAACTGGACGCATTGCTAAAAAGCTAACTGTAATTATTGGCGATTAAGAGAACAGGTTGTACCGTATAATGCAATACAGAGCACGGAATGCATCTTTCATCCCTATTTTCTTGCCTTCTTCATAGGTTCGGCCATAATAGGAGATGCCCACTTCATAGATTCTGATTTTAGGAATCTTGGAAACCTTTGCGGTTACTTCAGGCTCAAATCCAAAACGGTTTTCTTTCAAGTCAATACCTTGTATAATTTCCCTGCGAAACATCTTATAACAGGTTTCCATGTCTGTGAGGTTCAGATTGGTAAACATGTTAGAGGCGAATGTCAGCATTTTATTGCCGATGGTATGCCAGAAGAAGAGAATACGGTGTGGTTTTCCGCCCATAAAACGGCTGCCATATACCACATCAGCAAAGCCATCCAGTATAGGTTTTACAAGTATATTGAATTCATTCGGATCATACTCCATATCAGCATCCTGTACGATGACAAAGTCACCGGTAGCACTTTGGAAGCCGGTGCGCAGCGCAGCGCCTTTTCCTTTGTTGATATCATGCTTTTTATAAACGATATTTAATTCGGAATGCTGTTGTTTAAATTCCAAGACTTTTTGCTCTGTCGCGTCTTTGGAGCAGTCATTCACGATGATGATTTCTTTTTGAATATCCTGTATCAGTTGAACTTCATTTATCTTATTCAGAATATTCTGAATGGATCTTTCTTCATTGTATGCCGGAACAATAATGGATAAGGTGGTGCTCATATACCTGCAAAAATAAAGATTTTGTTCGAAATAGCTGAATCAGAGTGAAATTTAAAGATATGACAGCAAGTTCTAATTCAGCCAATGCTCATTTTTCAGGCGTTTGTATAATGTATCGGTAACCATTTTTTGCAACAGGACGCTGGGATGCTTGTCCAGTTTGCTGACAATCTGTTTTCGAACGGAAAGTTGTTTGCAAATCGGTAAGACATCTAAATAGTTGAGGTTGTGGAGTTTAAGCTGGGATATAAAATTGTTGTAATATTTATCCATCTCCGGATCGTCATTGCCGGGCAATGGAAAAGACAGAATCAAAAACTTGACATTTTTAGAGGATTCCACCGAATCCAGCCACACCAGGTTTTTTATATGCTGTTTCAATTGAAGGGAATCTGAGAATGGATATTTTTCTGCATTATCTATACTGTCCAGCTTGTTTATATTTTTAATCAGAAAAGGTATGAATTTTATGGTATTTCCAAATCCGGTAAATGACAGAAAATTGATGAAGAAAGACTCATTCACAAAGAAAGTACCCATCTTGCTGAGCCATCCGGGTTCGTCCGGAGTTGCTGCTGAACCCGCAGGCATATTATTATCACCCGTATTTGCATTAGCATTCATATCTATGTATTCCAAATCATTGGGAACGTGCACGAGAATTAATTTATCATATTTGTACGGAAAGCGGAGCAAATTACCATATTCTTTTTGTGAATGCGCTCCGTTTTCACCTAAATTATATACCCTGTAATTAGCGCCTAATTTCTTTTCCAATATATTGGACATCCGTTCTTCAACATGTTTAGTGCCGTGACCTGCCACATAACTGTCGCCCAGCATCACCACAATATTTTTCAGCGTATCGCTTTTTGCGTTATACGATACGTCCCTGTATCCCTGTTCATTCAGCTCCCAGTATTTGCTGAACCATATTCTCATGCAATAGGCTTCTCCTGAACCCTGACTGACAGGCAGGTACATAAAGACTATTTCAAATAGAAGAAAGAATGTTACCACTGAATATAAAGACAGAAAAAAGTTCTTTAATCTGTTGCTCAGCGGAATTCTGAAAAAGGAAGCAAACGATAACCAAACAAAAATTAAAGAAATGAGCAATAATATCGCTCTCATGTTCATCTTCGCGCCGGAACTCCTGACTTTGAAAGCGAGGTCATGCGTATTGTGAAATATATTGGACCATAATAAAAACGCGAGGCATAACGGAGCGATTATCTTTAATAGAAGAATCAGTTTCTTAACTATCGATGTTGCTGAGTTCGTTGAATCTGTCTTTTCTTTCGGCAGAACATGCAGTTTGTGTTTGTCAGTAGGTGGTGAATCAGCAGGAGTTGATTTTGACTTCTTTTTCTTCATAATGCAAGATCAAAAAGAGCTGCCTAAAAAATAGAATATACAAACGGTGTTACAGCGCTGGAACCGCCAAAGACGATTAACAGGGCAATCAGCAACAAAAAGAAAATCAGAGGGAACAGCCAGAATTTTTTTCGTTCTTTCAGAAACATCCAAAGGTCTTTCAATAATTCCATATATTAAAATTAATAAAAAATCCCTTCACAATCGGAAGGGATTTAATAAAAATCTTAAAAACTCAACTATTATTTCGTTCTTTCCAGATCAAATAAGACGCTGCCGTATACCAATCCTCCGATTTCAGGAGAGCCGTATGCCTCAATACGTTTCTTATTATAAATATTGGAACCGCCTACCTGAAGCGTAAACCATTTTTTAAATTCATACGATACCTGCATATCCATAGTGTGGTAGCTCGGAACCAGGCCATCACCAAAAGTGCTTTCCCATTTGTAGCTGTCCACCCATTTGAAATTGATGCCAAAGCCAAGCCCTTTCCAGATGCGCTGCGCGGAAATGCCGATATTGAATTTGTGTTTTGGTGTATTGAATCCCGGAATAATCGGATCTGTCACGTTTTTAATATTCAAATCTGAGAATGTGTAATTGAAAGAACCTATCAGGCTTTTCCAGATATAGTAATTTAAACCAATAGAAGCGCCGTAGGCATCCACTTTTTTCTTGGCATTCACAGGCATTTGAATCAACCGGTATACACCTGTCAGCATAGCATCCGAACCACTTTCGGTACCTACGATAATATCTGGATTGGACGGAATATAATAACGCAAATCCCCGATAAAACGGAAGTAGCGGTTGAAGTATGCAGACACATCGATGTATAATCTCTTTGCTATTACTCCTCTGTATCCGAATTCAAAAGAATTCACCTGTTCGGGTTGCAGTTTATCATATTTTACCACTTTCAGCAGCGTTGTATCAACCTCGAGCGTAACATTATAGTTGCTTCTGAAATCCTTGACAGATTGAAAATCATATCCTAACAACCCGTTCATATTGCCCAGCAATTGTATTGCTCCGAGGTCGAGAGAGATATACTGGTTTTGCAAGGTAGGAGTCCGGAACGCCTGCTGGTACGAAAACCTGAAGGAGTGATCCTTGTATGTGCCTATGACAGACACCCGCGGGGAAAACTGTACTTTGAAATTCTCCGATTTATCTACTCTGGCGGAAGCAACAATCTTTAAATGTTTTTTTAATAAATCTACAGTCAGTTGTGTATAACCTCCGACTTCCCAGGTATTCAGATTAATAAATTTTGCTTTCAGATTAGGGGAGCCATCCGCTAATGTATCCGCTCTGTTCGCAAGGGTGTCGGAAAAGATAGAGCCATACGAACGAGGAATGTACAAGCGATAGGAAATGCCGCTTATCCAGTTGATATCATGTTTGAAGTTGTGAGCATAAGATGCCTCGACATGATGCAGCGAAGATTTGTCCTGAAATTTTGCGCCTGTCACTAAGTTGGCATCGTTAACAATCAGCTTGTACGCGGAGTCAAAGGAAGCGGTGCCGGGCTGCAGATAGGCATTGTTGAATGCCTGTTCCAAAGCATACGCCCGTGTTGCCTGTACATCCGCATCTTCAGGGTCATCTTTAAAGGTATTGGTGTATTCTGATAATTTTGAAAAATATTCTTTTACAAAATTGGAGACATATCTTGCGATGCCTATTTTAGACAAATTAATGGCGGCAAAAACCATGTCATAAGACTTTCCTGCATTCTCCTGTGTAGTATAATATTTTACATTGAGTCCTTTGTAATCCAACTGAACCTTGTGCTGCTGGAATAAGATGTTTTTAATATTGTACCGGTTGGCGCCCTGATAAATTCCTGAACCACGCCCAAATTTATATTGGTATTCTATTTCCATGTCTTTCATCGGGCGGGCATACAGGGCTACATTCGCCTTGATGCTTTCGGTTATTCCACTGGTAAGGTCTTTTTCTTTATAGCCCGGAGCATCAATATGGATAGTGCCGGGAAATGCATTCGGAAAAAAATCTAAGTAAGCATTCAGCGCACGAAACTGACGGGCTACAGCGGTGTCCTCGCTGAATTGCAGTTTGCGCACAATTGTGCTGACATTCACATCTGTTCCCACATCACCGTAGTTGTTGGCAATACTGTCATCAGCCACCCAGTCTTTCGCTCTGAAATAGCCGCCGCTGACTTTAAATCCGAAGACGTCCCAACCATATTTTTTCTTTCCAAAAGCATTTGCATAGCGAAGCTGGGCATCTGCCATTTGGCGGTTTCCGCCTTTAAGTTTGAACTGGAGGTTTTTATAATCAAACGGATTTTTAGTCTGCATGCTCACTATTCCCTGAAACGCATTAGGACCGTACAACGCGGAGGATGCACCGGAAATAATTTCCACACTTTCCAGATCCAGATCGTTGGCACCCACTAAATTACCTACCGGAAAATTTAAACCGGGTGCCTGGTTGTCCATACCATCAATAAACTGCACAATACGAACAGGCGCAGTGGTGTTAAATCCTCTGGTGTTGAATACCTGAAAGCCCATGCTGGTTGTGGTAATATCCACTTCTTTTAGATTGCTCAGGCTTTGGTAAAAATTTCCGGAAGCAACAAACTGTATCTGTTTGGCATTTAATTTCTGGATGGAAGAGGGGGATGTTTGAATGCGCTCACTCAAACGGGATGCGGAAATAACGACATCATTGCTCACACGTATTTCCTGCGCCGTTAAACCGAGCTGTACTTTTTGGTTTTCCTCTGTAATATTTATTTCTTCCGTTGCGAAACCCAGATAGGAAACTTCAACAACAACCGGAAGTTTTACAGCTGCCTTTATTTCAAAATTGCCGTCTAGGTCCGTAACCGCACCGAAGTTCGTTCCTTTTATTTGAACATTGGCGCCGATTAAAGCTTCTTTTGATGACTTGTCCGTTATTTTACCTTTTATGGATATTTCCTGCGCATTTGCATTTAATGACAAACATACATATAGGAATACTGAAAATAATTTTAATAAATTACTTAAAGAGTTCATTGGGTTGGATTTTGGTTAGTTAGTAATGTTACTTAGTTCAATGTAAATGGTTTGGTAATTTTCTGTTCTTCATTTCTGACGTCAATGATTTCCATCAAATACTGGCCTTTGGCGAAGCCTGACAAGTCAAATACCGACTGATCTGTAATTTCACGAACCTGTAATTTTTCACCTATCATATTAAAGATGGTGGCGATATAGTGTCCGTTTTTATTGATAAATACGGAAAATTTGCCTTCACTCGGATTCGGATACATGGTGGCATCCCAATCCGGCCGGGAAGTATTCGGTTTCTTGATAGCCGTAATAACACTGGTGCTTCCGAATACCGGCAATTCGATATGTGTCGGATAGGCATCGGAGAAGGCAATACGCTGAACGGAAACCCTCGGAGCATATTCCACACCATTATAGATGTATGTTCTACCGTCTGCGGGCTTCCTTCGGAAAAACTCGTTTGGCATAATCGGAACATTGGCGCAAGCCTGAAAGCGCGGATAATTACTGCTGGAAATCAGCACTTTTATCTTATGTCCTTGTGCAAATGTATAAGCAATAGGATAACCCTGGAAGTAGTATTCATAAATTTTTCCAATGTCGATATTGGAAAATGGGGCATCATCATTTTCATGGCCTTCAGCAATAGACCTGGCAAATTCTCTGGCACGTGCATTTACCGCTCCTTCCACAACAAAAAATTCTTTGCCATCCGGATAAACATCCAGGATACGTACAAAGAAATCACAGTCAGTTGGGCCAGAAGCGGTGTTACCCGGGTTTGATTTGGCGTACAGTTTATATTTTGGGAAACCTACAATGCACAGGGAATCCGGTAAAACATCTGTTTCAAACTTCAGCACCCCTTCACGGTCCATCGTATAAGGAGCAAGCAAGGGATCTGAGTAATTCATTTGTCCCTGACTGGAGCGGTCGCCCTGAGGCGTGTTTTCAATCATGTTTCCGCCACCTACCGTGATAATGGGATTATCCGGGTCATGCACATAAGTTTTGTAACCTTCATCAGCAGTCGGTTTTACGAAATTTAGTTTTCCGTTCTGATGCAGATACATGTCGAACCATTCGATTTCATTTGGAGGAAAGACTTCGGTGCCCATCCAGTAATTACCGGCATAAGATGTCTTACCATCATCACTGGAAGCGCCTACAATATAATAGCGTATACTTGGAATGGTGGTATAGTCATACTGGGGAATACTGTCTATCCTGCCGGTAGTACCAAACCCTTCCAGAATGGGTCCGAGGTCAGGCACGTCCAGTTTAAATGGTATTACTAAAGTGCCCAGCCTGATTTCGACAGGTACTTGATTTAAGCCTTGTTCTCCTAAAATAAAATTCAGCAAATCCACAAAACGGATCTTATAATCTTCTGACGGGAAACGTACTTCTATCTGTGGCAGCTGAGGAAGAGGCGATTGCCATTTAGTTGATTTTGGTATCAATACTTTTGGTTCACCTACTTTATTATATCCATGGTAATTGAGGTTGTATCTGAACCAGCTGATGAGTTCTGATTTAGCAATATCGGCGATGTTGATACCTCCGTCTGATCCAATGTTGGCAATATCAATGCGGGTTATATCCGTTACGTTTTTTGGATAGGTCTTATCCCCTGTATGTGTGGAAGCAATCGTTTGATGTGCCCATGGGCCCATCACTATTTTTTGCAGGTTTTTCTTTTGGGTGATATTGTCCTGAATGAATTTGTGCGTTTCCAAGGATCCGTCTACGAAAATATCCCACCAGCCGGCCACATGGAAAGTAGGTACCTCAATATTTTTATACCTTGAATAGGCGCCGTTTTTCTGACCTTCTCCGTTGATGTCTACCGGTGCCTTGCTGGCGTCCATATCAGACCTTCCTATAGAGTTTGGATAGTAGCCGCACGGTGAATTTTCGTAGCGAACCGTAACAAAATGGTCAATGGCTTTATTGGAAGCATCAAATTTATCGGGAGTGTTATAATCTTTGGAGGAGTGTATGTCATCATCAATTCCGGTATCGATGCCCATCAGATCGTCGCGGGTATCTTTGATTTGCCCTCTAAGCCAGCCGGTGACCAACCCATCCCGCAGACAGCCGTTCTGAAAGCCTGTACTTTTATAAAACTCCAAGGGCCCGACAATTGGGAACATGGATTTTAAACCCGGTTGGGTTGGGTCAATCTTATGTGCTGCCGCAGCCTGCAATTGGTTATAACCTAACGCAGATGCTCCGAATGAACCAATGGAGCCATTGTACACTAAATCCGTCGTTTCATAAATTCCGTCACGGTTTAAGTCAAATTTTCGGACTAACTGGTTCTTGACAAATTCTATGGTGTTATAGCCGTCTTCATGATTATTTCCATTTCGTGGGTCTGAAGGGCTGGTAATATCCAGAACGTGGGTATAATTATGATACGGCCATTTTTTCCAACTGTCGGAATATAAGGGCATATATGCCCCTTGAGAAGAGTACCTGCCGCGCATATCCTGTACAGCGCCTACATATCCTAATAACGCCATCGCAGAACCCTCTACCGCGCCATCTTTATCGTATGGCGTTCTTTCCAATATCATTGGCATTTGAAATGGATTTGGATTGGGTACACCATTAATAGTATCATAAATCAGATATTGAAATCCTTTTGGAAGCAACGTCGCATTGATGGGGATTCTGACCGGTGGAAACGGAGCAGGCAATAAGGCAAAACTGAAGGTGTCTTTAAATACAAAACTGTCCTGAAGAATGGGAAGATAAATATCCGTCATCAGTTTGGTTCCATCCGGCATGGTAAACGGTACCTGTGTACAGGTAGCGAAGTCGGAAATATCGTCCAGCGTGCCGTTTATTTTTGAACCGGGTATTTCTCTCGCTCCCGGAATCGGGAAATATCTGGTTTGGGCATTTATCTGAATAATAGAGAAGAACGATAAAAGGATGGAGAATAAATATTTTTTCATATTGGATAATTTTCACCTTAAATTTACACAAAAGATTTATTAAGTTAACATTTCTTAAGATATTTTTTACTGAACTTCATCGACATTTTGTTTTCCGCATATGACAGAAATTCTTCAGGGTATCAGTATCGAGCAGGCAATTCTGATTATCATCAATCTGATAGTCATAGAAAGCTTGCTCTCTGTAGATAATGCAGCAGTACTTGCTACTATGGTGATGGATTTGCCTAAAGAGCAGCGAAACAAAGCGCTTAAATACGGTATTGTCGGGGCATACGTTTTCAGAGGTATTTCTTTGGTGCTGGCTTCCTGGCTGATAAAGATTTGGTGGCTGAAGGCGCTGGGCGGCATTTATCTTCTGTACCTGTTTTATGATTATTTTAAAACCAAGTCAACACCACAGAAGTCGGATGACCTGCTGAATAAAGAAGAAAGTAAGATATACAGGTATACCATAGGCCTGTTTGGAAAATTTTGGTCAACGGTAATACTGGTGGAGATTATGGATATGGCTTTTTCGATAGATAATGTGTTTGCCGCCGTGGCCTTTACGCAAAATATTTACCTGATATGGGTGGGGGTATTTATAGGTATACTCACGATGCGGTTTGTTGCGCAAAGTTTTGTGAAACTGATGGAGAAATACGTCTTTTTGGAAACATCCGCTTTTGTTGTAATCGGGGTATTGGGTATAAAATTATTACTCTCCTTTCCGGCGCATTTTTATAAAGAACATCCGGTATTTCACTTTATTGAAAGCGAGCATTTTGATTTATGCATATCCATACTTACCGTTTCAATTTTCTTCTTGCCGATAGTTACCTCTGTTTTATTGAATGTGCCCAAGCGCAACAAAAAGGACGAAAACTAAACCTTGCCTTTGGGTAATAGTGTTTTCATAGCCTCAAATTCCTGATAGTAACCATGGATGATTTCATCCGGGTCATCCACTAAATTGGTGTCTGTTACGACCCCCAGGCAAACCCTGTTGTTATAACTGATAATACTCACTCCAATTCCCAGCGGACTGGTTTGCGGAACCCAAAACATCAAATCTTTCACTTTGACTCCGGCAAAGAAAACAGAATCTTTCGGGCCCGGAACATTCGTAACTACACCCGCAATTTGAGAACCGATATAGTTGGAAAATTTTTGCTCCAAAGAAGCCGGAATCACATCTGCCAGAATATTCAGCATATTGTAGATCAAAACGGGTTCTATGGAATGTTTCAATAATTCTGTTTTTTCACGGATATACGCTATCCGCTTTTTTACATCTTTTATATGCACGGGCAATTCTATGGACAGCATCCCGATTTTATTGTGCACCCTAATTTCTTCATTCTTTTTACGGACATTCACCGGTACCACCACCCGGATGCATTTTTTCAGGTTCTGTTTGTGTTTTACGAGATGTCTTCGAATGGCACCCGTAATCAATGCCAGTAAAATGTCATTCACCGTAGCCTGATGCTGTTTGCCTATTTGTTTTATTTCATTCAAAGGTAACGGTTCTGACCATGCTGCTTTTTTAGAGTAACTTAGTTCACCTTTATAGATAGTTCCCTGTACAGATTCACCCAAAAACAACCTTCCTAATTCTTTAGTGATGCTCCAGGACTCTTTCAGTGTGTCCTTGATGGCTTCCGGTTCTTTCCATAAATGCTGAGCCTCCGCATAAAGGTCTTTTCCGGTTTGTAGAAGCTCATGGATGTCGTGCATCAGCGTGTGCTGTTGTCTGGCCTTTGCTGATTCGTGGAGTATCGTCTCAAGGGATGCTTCTTTTGTTGAGCCCGTTAAAGAAAATACTACTTTTATCAGCGCGATACCATCCGCTATCGCATGATGCAGCCTCCAAAGTACAACGCTGCCGCCATTAAAATTATCTATCAGGTGAACTTGCCAGAGCGGCTTGCTGTGGTCCAGCGGCTGACTAATCAAATCACTCACCACTTCCTGTAGCTTCTCATAATTTCCCGGAGCCGGTAATGCAATGTGATGGATATGAGCGCCGAGGCTGAACGTTTCGTCAAAGTGCCAGACGGGTTTTTTGTTTTTTAGTATCACCTTTTTGTGGAACCGTTCAAATTTCAGCAACCTGTTTTCGATTACTTTGGTCAGTTTTTTTTTGCTGATGGGTTCTTCAAAACACATCATACCGGTAATCGTCACCAAACTGGTGGGCATGTCTACATCCCACATCATGTGGTCTATTTTTCGAAGTGGTTTATCCATCCTTGTACTTTATTTAAGTAAGTTACAAAATGGAGAGAGAAAAAACCATGATAAAAATCAGGAACAGGAAATGTACGGAAACAGAAAGTTATTTCTTAAGCCTGTCTTTGAAGACTTTTTCAAATTTTTCTATTTTAGGCTGAATGACATACCTGCAATATCCTTGTGTTTTATTTTGATTATAATAATCCTGATGATAGTCTTCCGCTTTGTAGAATACATCGAATGGCGCTATTTCCGTCACTATGGGATACGGATAGGCGTGTGCTTTATTTAATGCCGCAATAATTTCTTCAGCCGTTGTTTTCTGGGCGTCGTTGTGGTAAAATATGGCAGAACGGTATTGTGTTCCGATATCGTTTCCCTGGCGGTTCAATGTCGTCGGATCATGCATGGTAAAGAAAACTTTCAGAATTTCCGAAAAGGAAACTTTAGCAGTATCAAACGTAATCTGTATGACTTCCGCATGTCCGGTAGTGCCTGTGCAAACCTCCTTGTAGGTAGGTTTTTTTACCTTCCCGCCTGAAAAGCCGGACTCTACCATCTCCACTCCGTTTAATCGCTGAAATACAGCTTCCATACACCAGTAACATCCGCCGCCAAAGGTGGCTATTTCCATAGTTGTATCCATAAGTTTAATTTCTTTATTTGCTGAAACAGTATTCATTTTTGTTGACGGCGCATTCCGGGCATGGTTGCATCCGGCAAAAAACAAAATAGTTAAGAAAAAGGATATAATTCGCATGTCTTTTTGTGGTATGTAAATTATAACAAAATCCGGAAAATTAAGTTGTGTCAAAATAGGTTAAATTGCTTGCTACTTTAGTGCCTGATACACTATCAGTGAAATGGTGTAGGCCAGTCCGCTCATAAACACAAACTGAAAGGCCGGCCATTTCCAGCTTTTGGTTTCCCGGTAAACGGTTGCTAACGTGCTCATACACTGCATGGCGAATAAGTAGAATAGTATTAATGACAGTGCGACCGGCATCGTGAAAACAGGCAACCCTTCCTCATTCTTTTCATTTTGCAGTTTCTGTTTAATCGTTAGGTTGTCCGCATCCTTGCCGATAGAATATAAGGTAGAGATGGTTCCGACAAAGACCTCGCGTGCGGCAAAGGACGTTATCAGTGCAATGCCGATTTTCCAGTCGAACCCTAAGGGCCGGATAACAGGTTCTATCACCCTGCCCATAGTGCCGGCATAAGAAGCCTCGAGGCGCCTGGCAGCGATGTGAAGGTCTGTTGTTTTAGTGTCGTAATGCAATAAGGAAGATTCAATCCGCGCGATGTTCTCGGCTTCCTTTATTTTGCGGGAAGGGCCGAAGCTCGCTAAGAACCATAATAAGATGGAAACCACCAGTATTATTTTTCCGGCACCCAGGACAAATGACTTTACTTTTTCATAGACATTAAAAAACACATTCTTCCAGTGCGGCATTTTATATTCCGGAAGTTCCAGCATTAAAAAAGAATGCTCATCCGTTTTTATTATTTTCTTCAAAATGAAAGCGGCCGTTAAGGCAGTAATTACGCCTATGAGATACAGCGACATAAAGACCAGTCCCTGTGCATTGAAAAGTCCGAATATGGTCATCTTTGGAACCACAAACCCGATTAAAATGGCGAATACGGGAATGCGGGCAGAGCAGCTGATAAAAGGGGTTACCATGATGGTGATGATACGTTCTTTCCAGTTGCTGATGGTTCGTGTACTCATGATGGCCGGCACTGCGCAGGCGCCACCGGATATTAAGGTGACGATACTTCTGCCATTCAGCCCGAATTTTTGCATGATTCTGTCAAACATAAAAACAGCGCGCGACATATACCCGATTTCTTCGAGCAGGGTAATCAATAAAAAAAGCATAAAAATCTGCGGCACAAAAACCAGCACACCGCTGACGCCTGGAATAATGCCTTCACTCAGGAGCTTGGTAAACAGATTGCTTTCATATGTTTGCTGAATATAAAATCCCAGATTAGAAAATTGCCGGTCGATAAATTCCATTGGAATAATAGACCAGGAAAAGATGGCCTGAAAGATGAATAAGAGAATGCCGAAAAATATCAGCGGCCCGGAAAAACGGTTTGTCAGCACCGCATCCATTTTGTCTGTAAAAGAATTACCCGTGACTATTTTTTGGTCCAGCACTTTATTGAGAATAGGTACAAACTGATCGTATCTGCTCATAATTTCTTCCAGTTGGCTGTCCAGTGAATTCAATTGATGTGTCCGGATGCTGTCTGCGATTTCAGCTTTTTGCTGTGTGTTTAGGAAAGGGATTTTCTGATATTGGTGCGCCATCAACAAGCAGGCGTACGGATTTGTATTATCAGTAATTTTTTCGATATCAGCGATTAATCCGATTTCATTTGTTGAATACGTATGAAAAGCGATTGAGCTGAATTTCTTTGACCGGATGACGGATTGCAGTTCGTTCTTCAGTTGAGGTATGCCCGATCCTGTTCTTCCGTCTACTATAACAATCGGCAAATCATACAATGCGGATAATTTGCTGACATTTACGGTAATTCCGTTTTGAACGGCGATGTCATTCATGTTTAATGCCAGGACAATGGGAATCTTTAAGTCTATGATTTGTGACAGCAGGAGAGAGTGCCGCTCCAGGTGGTTGATGTCCGCTATGTAAACGACGGCATCCGGGAAATCCGTATCCGCCGGGTTGGTCAGAACATTCAGCACTATACGCTCATCCAGGGAAGTAGGGAATAAGCTGTACGTGCCCGGCAAATCGGTCACTGAAATTTCGGTATTTCCATCTAATTTTAAAATGCCATTCTTGCGCTCTACGGTTACTCCGGGGAAGTTCCCGACTTTTTGCCGCAAGCCTGTAAGGTGATTAAATACCGATGATTTTCCTGTGTTAGGATTTCCAATCAGGGCTATTTTTTGTTGTTTCGACATTTCATTCACTAAAAGGGCCATGCAGAATATTCTGAGTTAATTCAGGATGCTTTTGTCAGTACATAAGCGGCTTCATCAGCTCGCAAACCAATGATATGGTTTTTTGTTTTAATGTAGTAAGCTCCCCCAAACGGTGCTTTCCTAACCAACGTAAAGCCGGTACCGGCCAGCAGTCCCATCGACATCAGTTTACAGGCTACAAAACCATTTGCAAACTCCGTGATAATGGCATTTTCTCCGATTTGTAATTGAGTGATATTCCTGTTGACTGTCAATTTATTTAGAATTATTCTGAATAGCAAAAATACATGCTTAATTCGATAAAAAAGAAAATTGAAGGTGAAAGTGAATATAATACCTAAGATTGGGTAAGCTATTTCGGCGCTCTGAATATCAATAATATCGCCACCACGCCAAAAATGATATTGGGAATCCATACGGCCAGCAGCGGATCCAGATTGCCTTTAGTGGCGAACACCGTGGAGAATTGTTGTATGATAACGTAGGCGCCGCTTAACAGCATGCCGGCTACAATATATAAACCCATACCGTTTCGTACTTTTTTGGTGGTCATGGCAACGGCAATCAGCGTAAGGATGACGGTACTGAAAGGAATAGCCGTTCTGCGGTATTTCTCCACCTCATATATTTTTACGTTCTCATTCCCTTTGTGTATCTGGTCTATAATGAAGGCGGAGAGTTCTTTAGTTGTCATCGTTTCAATGTCATATGTTTGCTTTACATACTCTTTGGGTGTAATCGGCAAGACCATCAGGGTGTCAGCACCTTTTTGAATTCTGTCCTGTTCTCCTATGTTTTTCCTGTATTTCCAGTTCATCAGCTGCCATTTGTTTTTTGTAGTATCCCACTTCATATTTTCAGCAGAAAATTTATACTGCAGTTTTTTGCCTTTAATTTCCTCCAGTGAAAATTTGTAGCCGGAGTTGCTGTTCAAATCATAAGATTGCGTAAAGATGAAGGTGTCTTTTCCGATTTGAAAATGATAATTAATTTCAGTAGCGCGTTTGTCTTTTTTGGAAGAATATTGCTCTTCAAATTTTATTTTTACCTTATTGGATTTTGGAAGCAGATGATGGTTGTATAGGGCAAATAATCCTGTTAGCAAAAGTGCCGTAAACATATAAGGAACCAATAATCTGTAGAAGCTGACGCCGCCATTCAGCATGCAGATGATTTCCGTATTCGCCGTCAGCCTGGATGTCAGGTACACGACAGATATAAACACAAAAATAGGTGCGAGCATTAGCCCGATCCACGGAATGAAATTGAGGTAGTAATCAAAAATAATGGCATGAAGCGGAGCATTGGAATTGATGAAGTCATCTATCTTTTCTGTAATGTCAATGACAATCGCGATAGCGCTCAGCAGAAAAATAGCGAAGAAGAAGGTGATTAAGAATTTCTTGATAATATATACATCCAATACTTTCATGGTTGCTACAGCCTGTTGTTTAATTTAGGAATCAGCTCATTCTTCCAGCTAGTAAAGGTACCTGCTTTTAATTGGTTTCTGGCCTCTGTGACCAGCCATAAATAAAAGGAAAGGTTATGCAGGCTGGCAATCTGTGCAGCCAGGTATTCTTCCACCACAAATAAGTGCCGCAAATAGGCTTTGCTATGTTTTTGACTGGTGGAACAAGGAACATGGGCATCGATAGACGAAAAATCGTCTTTCCATTTCTGGTTTTTAATATTGATAATGCCTTCTGATGTAAACAGCAATCCGTGCCGTGCGTTGCGAGTAGGCATTACACAATCAAACATATCCACGCCTAAAGCGATGGACTCTAAGATATTGGCCGGTGTGCCGACACCCATAAGGTAGCGGGGTTTATCTGCAGGAAGAACGGAGCAAACCAAATCCGTCATTTCATACATGATTTCCGCGGGCTCGCCTACGGCGAGCCCGCCAATCGCGTTGGCGGGACGATTCTGAGCGGCAATAAATTCTGCGGATTCCGTCCGCAAATCTTTATAAACGCTGCCTTGTACAATCGGAATCAATGTTTGTTCGTAACCATACAGTGGCAAGGTGGAATCAAATCGCTGTATGCAGCGCAGCAGCCAGTCGTGAGTTATCTTTAATGATTTTTGGGCGTACGGATATTCACAGGGGTAGGGTGTGCATTCATCAAAAGCCATTATAAAATCAGCACCGATAACACGCTGGGTGTCCATCACATTTTCAGGAGTAAACAGATGTTTGGAGCCATCCACATGCGACTGAAATGTCACACCGTCTTTAGTCAGTTTCCGGCGGTGCGAGAGGGAATATACCTGATACCCGCCGCTGTCGGTCAGGATAGGTTTTTTCCAGGTGTTGAACGCATGAAGCCCTCCGGCCTTTTGCAGTATTTCCAATCCCGGACGGAGGTACAAATGATAGGTATTGCCCAGGATTATCTGTGCTTTCACCTCATTTTCCAGTTCTGTAAAATGTACGGCTTTTACCGTACCCTGCGTTCCGACAGGCATGAAAATGGGTGTTTCAATATCGCCGTGACCCGTATTGATAATCCCCGCTCGGGCGTTAGAATGCGAATCGCTATGTTGAATCTGAAAGGTCAAGAAATGAAAATTAAAAAGCCAAAAATACGATAAAAACCTTTACTTTTATTGGGTGAGTACCGTTTTGTATCTATTTATAATTTGTTTCTTTTTTCAAATAATTTACCAGTCTGTATTGCTGATTACTTTGCGTCTCAAGCGAACAGTAAACCGGCAGGATTATTCATCTGGCAAATCCGTCTCAGTTGTTATCTGTGCAAAAAATGAAGCAGAAAATCTTCGAAAAAACCTTCCCTTTATCCTCAGGCAAGATTATCTGCATTATGAAGTCATAGTTGTAGATGATGGGTCTGATGATGGTACCCGGGAATTAGAGATAAAAGATGAACGACTGAAAATAATCCACCTGACCAAAGAGGAGAAGGTTGGATTAGGTAAAAAGTATGCATTACAGAAAGGGGTGGAACAAGCTAAAAATGAAGTTATTTTACTTACAGATGCCGATTGTCGTCCGCTGAGTAAAAACTGGATTTCGGAGATGGTTGAACGGATAAATGAAAAGCATAAGATTGTGTTAGGGGTTTCTCCGTATAACAAAGGAAAAAATGTCTTGAACGGACTGATAGAATATGAAACCTCACAAACCGCTTTGCAATACTTAGGATGGGCGCTGCTGGGGTATCCTTATATGAGCGTGGGAAGAAATGTGGCGTATGACGCTAATCTGCTGAAAAAGAAAATATGGTCGGAAAAAGAATTGTCCGTCGCGTCGGGGGATGACGATTTGACGATACAGACACTTGCCACTTCACAGAATACCACTGTCTGTCTGTCACACGACGGCTATACAGTCAGTGATGCGAAAGGCAACTGGTCAGCATGGATAAAACAGAAGTTAAGGCATTATGAAAGCGGGGTATTTTATACTTTTTCTCAGCGTATTATGCTGGGGGCTTATCTGCTGACTAAATTATTTATTTATGTTGTTGCAGCATATTTTTTTGTTCTGCTGGTATCCTCAGCAGGCTGCCCTGATTTTTTTGCTTTTCCGGTTTTGTTTTATCTGGTATATGTATCTTTTTTGATACTGTTTAATTTTATATTGGACAGGATATTTAACCTGAATTCCAAATGGTATCTGGCGGGGTTATACGATATGTTTTATGTGGTTCTCGCTGTTTTTCTTGGAATAATTAGTTTTTTTAAGCCTGAACAAAATTGGAAGTAGAAGGGCAACATACAGAGGATGGACAATTGATTGCCAGAGCCGCAAAAGGTGAGCAGAAGGCGTTTACAGTATTGCTGGATAAATACCGTAATGCCGTTTATCATATCATTCTGAGAATAGTAAAAGTACCGGAAGATGCCGAAGACCTGACTATTGAAACCTTTGCCAAAGCTTTCGACAGGCTGCATCAGTACTGCCCCGAGTACGCTTTTTCCACCTGGTTATTTAAGATTGCGTCTAATACAAGTATTGATTTTTTACGCAAGAAAAGTATCGATAAGGTTTCACTCGACCAACAGGACGCATCCATTGCGGATAATGTAAAATTCAGTACCGGTAACGACCCTGAAATCGATTTAATAAAGACTCAGCGTAAGGATACATTGCAGAAGGCTGTAAACGAGATGGATGAAATATTTTCGCGCGTCATCCATTTGCGCTATTTTAAAGAATATAACTACGAGGAGATTTCAGCTGAATTAGGAATTCCGGTTGGTACAATTAAGGTGCAGCTGTACCGCGCGAAAAAATTATTGCTCAAGAAGTTGGAGGAAGAAAAAGACAAATGGTAATTACTTGATAACGGTCAGCTTTTGTGTGGCGGAGAATTCATTGTTGTAAATCGTCATGATATAGGTGCCTTTTTCAAAATTGTGCATTTCCAGCATATACTCAGCGGAAGAAAAAGTGGTAGAATATACTTTCTCTCCCAAGATGTTGTAGAAATCGATATTGAAGATTCTTGATTTGGTGGAAGGCAATCCTTCTATGGTTAAATAATTCTCTGCCGGATTCGGATAGATTCTGATTTTATCAGTCAAAGGATGAACGACTCCGCTGCTCAGGCACTTATTGGACGTCACTATTGCAGAACGAATGCCGCTGAAAACCGCCTGCATGCGATCTGACTGTTTGATGGTAAACATTACCATACAGGCATCATCGGTGTAATCCATATAGTTTTGATACATGATGCCGGGAGCAGTTGTTGTACAGGCATCTGTAATGGTAGCGGACGGGCAGCCGGTGGTGGCTATTCCCTGATTGGGAGTGTCTGAGACATTATCAGATAAGGAACAAATATTTCCCGTCCCCTCATCATCTCCCCAGATATGTTTTAAATTCAGCCAGTGCCCAACTTCATGAGTGGCGGTTCTTCCGAGGTTATAGGGCGTTTTAGCCGTTCCCATGGTGCCAAAAGCTTCAAAATCTATCACCACTCCGTCACTGCCGTCTGCAATGGACAATGTAGAGGGGAGGGTAGCATACCCCAGTGTTGTACCGGATAATTTACAAACCCATATATTCAGATATAAATTAGGGTTCCAGGCATTTTCACCTCGTTTATTGGTATATTTCACGCTGTCATCATCGGAAAATTCCGTTTGGGTAGTTGCTGTTCTGGTGATACCATTTGTAGCATTTCCATTTGGGTCGGATTGTGCCAGGCAAAATTCTACTTGAGCATCGGCAGCTACGCTGAAAAACGGATGGCCGGAGGATAATTTATCGGTATTCAGGTTTCGGTAGTCTTTGTTTAGCCGTTCTATCTGAGACTGAATCTGGGCATCCGACACATTCTGATCAGTAGTATTGTAAACAACATGAACTACGACCGGAATAGTCACTAGACTGGCTACAGAACCGGGTTTGTTGAGTGCCTGCCTGTTTATCCAAAGTTCCGTTTCCCGTTCCAGTTGATCTCTTTCCCTGATAAATTCCGGATTTTGGGCGGCTTTCCTGTTGAATACTTCCATAGATGAACATCGTATCCGTTCCTTTCCGAATGAATTTTGAAGGGTTGCTAATGAAAATAACAAAAGCAACAGGCGATTCAGGTGCTTGCTCATTCAACGAATTTACAATTTATATCACAAAAAATCTATATAACCACGTCATTTTCAGTCAAAAATTACCAAATCTTTATTTGTGGACAACTTTGGGGCTTCAATTTTGTAAAGCAGGTACATAAACGTATTTTTGCACCGAATTTTTTAAATCATAATTTAGTATACTATTACTATGGCAAGCGTAGGTAAAATAACTCAAATCATCGGTCCTGTAGTGGACGTGTCTTTTAGCGGAGAGGGAATCGCTCTTCCTAAAATATTAAACGCGTTAATCGTAAAAAAAGACGACGGCTCTGAAGTAGTGTTGGAATGTCAGCAACATTTAGGAGAAGACAGCGTTCGTTGTGTGGCGATGGATGCTACCGAAGGGTTAACCCGCGGCGCTGAAGTAACCGATACTGGCAGCCAGATTACAATGCCAGCCGGTGATGCAATCAAAGGTCGTTTGTTCAATGTAATCGGTACGGCCATTGACGGTATCGGTGAAGTGAGCAAGGCGGGCGGTTATCCTATTCACAGAAAACCACCAAAATACGAAGATTTGGCTACATCTAAAGAAGTGTTGTTAACCGGTATCAAAGTAATCGACTTGATTGAGCCGTATGCTAAAGGTGGTAAGATTGGTTTGTTCGGTGGTGCGGGTGTTGGTAAAACGGTATTAATCATGGAGCTGGTAAATAATATTGCCAAAGGCCATGGTGGTTTATCCGTGTTTGCCGGCGTAGGTGAAAGAACCCGTGAGGGAAATGACTTGTTGCGTGAGTTCTTAGAATCTGATGTAATAAAATATGGCGAAGCCTTCAAACACTCTATGGAAAAAGGAGACTGGGATTTGTCTTCAGTAGATAAAACAGCATTATTGGAGTCCAAGGCAACGCTGGTATTCGGCCAGATGAATGAGCCTCCGGGAGCGCGTGCGCGAGTGGCGTTGTCCGGTTTGACGATTGCGGAGCAGTTCCGTGATGGCGACGGCGATGGCAAAGGACGTGATATCTTATTTTTCGTAGATAATATCTTCCGTTTCACGCAGGCGGGTTCTGAGGTATCGGCGTTATTAGGCCGTATGCCATCAGCGGTAGGTTACCAGCCAACCCTTTCTACAGAGATGGGTTTAATGCAGGAACGTATTACCTCAACAAAATCAGGTTCCATTACTTCCGTACAGGCGGTATATGTACCTGCGGATGACTTAACTGACCCTGCTCCGGCTACAACATTTGCCCACTTAGATGCAACAACAGTATTAAGCCGTAAAATCGCAGAGTTGGGAATCTATCCTGCGGTGGACCCATTGGATTCCACTTCCCGAATCTTAGACCCGCAGGTTATCGGTGAAAGACATTACGGTGTGGCACAACGTGTAAAAATGATTTTACAACGGTATAAAGAATTACAGGATATCATCGCCATCCTTGGTATGGATGAGTTGTCTGAAGAAGACAAACTGGTGGTACACCGCGCACGTCGTGTTCAGCGTTTCTTGTCTCAGCCATTCCACGTGGCAGAGCAATTTACCGGTTTGAAAGGGGTGTTTGTTCCTATCGAAGAAACACTACGAGGTTTCGAGATGATTATGGACGGAAAAGTGGATGAATATCCTGAGGCGGCTTTCAACCTGGTAGGTACCATTGACGATGCTATCGAAAAAGGTAAAAAATTATTATCTGAAGCAAAATAATGTAAGAAGTACAGGGGTTTAAGGAATTAACTAATTCCTTAAACCCGCTGGCTCTTAACCTCTCAAAAAAATAATATGCAATTAAACATACTGACACCGGAACAAAAGGTATTTACAGGCGAAGCCGAATCTGTGCAGTTGTGTGGTACCGATGGTAAATTTGAAATCCTGAACAATCATGCTCCCATGATTGCTTCTATTGTGGAAGGAACGGTGAAGATTAAAACCCATTCCGGCAAACAGGAATTCAAATTAAAAAGCGGTGTTGTTGAGGTGTTGAAAAACAGTGTTTCTGTACTGACAGAAGGTGTGGTAGACTAATTTTTAGCCACAGTTTTCCTTTATTTCTATATTTTCTCTTCCAAATTTTTCTGTTTTTTGACAGAAACTCCTTCTTTTTCCCGGTTCTTTTTTACCAAATACTTCCGTTTTTTAACCGAATACTAATTGATTATTGCCGAATACTCATGAATCATTGACAAATCGGGCAAATAGGTACAACTTAAAGACAATAAAATCTTTGTCTATGAAAAACAATATTAAAATTCTAGACATAGGAACCCGATTGATTGTGGCGGCCATTTTTGGATTTACCGCATATACTAAATTCGCTGGTACGCCGGAAGCAGTATATATTTTTCAGCGTATCGGAATGGAATCTGCCGGCCGGTATGGCGTAGCGATTCTGGAATCTGTTGCTATTATCCTGTTATTGGTTCCCAGAACCGCATGGAGAGGCGCCATTTTAGGTGCACTGATGATGTTTGGCGCTATCTGTATGCACCTGACTATGGGAGAAATCAACATTATGGGTGACGGTGGCCTGATGTTTGCTGCTGCCATTGTGGTGCTTTTCTGCTGTATGAGTATCCTGGTATTCCACAGGGCAGAACTGGAAGCAGAATTGAATTAAGAAATCGTATCGTATTTAACAGGGGCGGATAATGCTATGGATTAGCAGGGGAATGTTCATATTAAAAACGAAATAAATTCCGGACAATTGTCCGGAATTTTTATGATTATCGGATAGTCTTCTTTATCCGTTGTATCTCTTTTTGATTGTCCCGCTCCTTGATGGATTCCCGTTTGTCAAAACTCTTCTTGCCGCGCGCCAGGGCTATTTCAATTTTGGCCAAGCCTCTTTCATTGAAAAATATTTTGTACGGAATAATCGTTAATCCTTTCTCTTTTATTTTCCCTTCCAGTTTTACTATTTCCTTTTTGGTCAGTAATAACTTGCGCAAACGCATCGGTTCATGATTGGCATAGCTGCCGTTTTTATATTCGGAGATGTGAAGGTTTTTTATCCATAATTCACCCTGCCGAAAATAACAGAAACTATCGCCCAGATTCACTTTGCCTTCTTTGATGGATTTGATTTCCGTTCCCGTTAGCACCATGCCGGCTTTATACGACTCAATAAATTCGTAGTTGAACCTGGCTTTTCGGTTTACAATCTCCGGTAGCTCAAATTTTTTGGACACGTGACAAAAATATTGATAAATTAGCTAATTAGCTAATTAGCTAATTAAATTCGTACTTTGTATAACGTAAATCCATCTTATGGTACTCAATTATATCTGGATACTGTTTTTTGTATTGTCATTTATCATTGTATTGTTTAAATTGATACTGCTTGGTGATACAACCATCATTGCCACAACTGTCAATGCCATTACCGATTCTTCCAAAACAGCATTTGAAATTTCACTCGGCCTTACCGGGGTCATGTGTTTCTGGCTGGGCATTATGAAGGTGGGAGAAAACGGCGGCGCCATCCGGATTTTTTCCAGATTAATCAGCCCGTTTTTCAGTCGTCTGTTTCCGGAGATTCCGAAAGACCATCCTGCCATGGGGAGCATCCTGATGAATTATTCGGCCAATATGCTTGGGCTGGATAATGCCGCCACTCCGTTAGGTCTGAAGGCCATGAAAGAATTGCACGACATTAACCCAAATAAGGAACAGGCTTCAAACGCGATGATTATGTTCCTGACACTGAACACGGCAGGGTTTACCATTATACCTGTCAGTATCATTGCTTT
>CAZBED010000019.1:0-43715 GCA_964490845.1 uncultured Chitinophagales bacterium
ACCACTTTCTCCATCTTCATGCCACGGGAACCTTTTAATAAGATTTCTGCATCGGAAAAATCCTGTTGCCGGAACCAGTTGTGCGCTGTTGCTGTGTCGGGGAATTTTAAGACATCATCATCAGTGGTTGTTTTCAGGAATTCATGTCCGACCAGAATAGTTTTGTCAATATCCAGTTGTCTGCACAAATCAGCAATAACCTGATGTTCTTTCGCTGCATGCTCGCCTAATTCAAACATATCCCCCAAAATGACAATTTTCATTTTAGCGGAAGATTTGGAAAAACTTTCCAGCGCGTGCTGCATGCTGGTTGGGTTAGCGTTATAAGCATCAAGGATTAACTGATAGCCATTTTTTTCTATTACCTGCGAGCGTGCATTTGTTGGGTTATATGCTTCAATAGCTTGTTTTATCTTTTGACTACGGACGTCAAAATATTTTCCAACCGCAACGGCGCACATGATATTGCTGTAATTATAACTTCCGAATAAATTGGAGATAATTTCTGTTCCGTCAAACCATATTTTCAGAAACGGATTGTCTTCCAGTATTTTACTGTTATAGATATTTGTCGCTTTGTTGCCGTATGAGATGTATTCAGAAATGGCTCTGTCATGCAGCATGTCCAATAATACAGCATCATCTCCGTTTACAAAAATCCTTCCCTGGTGCTGATTTAGATAGTCGTACAATTCACCTTTTCCCTTTCGGATACCTTCTGTGCCACCAAAACCCTCGAGGTGGGCTTTCCCGCAATTGGTAATGATGCCGTGCGTTGGTTCCACATATTTACAGTAGCTTTCAATTTCTTTCTGATGATTGGCGCCCATTTCTATGACGGCCATTTCAGTATCGAAAGGCATAGAAAGCAATGTCAGAGGAATGCCAATATGGTTGTTTAGGTTTCCTTTGGTGAAATGAGTTCGATATTCATAAGACAGAACTGTTGCTACTAATTCTTTAGTAGTTGTTTTGCCGTTCGAGCCGGTTATAGCGATAACAGCCTTAGGGTTTATTTTTTTTCTGTGGAATAATGCAAGTTGCTGCAGCGTATTTAAAACATTATCAACCAAAATACAACGCTCATTAACTTTGCAGGCTTCTTCGTCAATTACTGCATAAGCCGCTTCAGCTTTCAATGCATGATCGACAAATACATTGCCATTGAAATGAGCTCCTTTCAGTGCAAAATAGAGCTGTCCTTTTTCTATCCTTCTGGAATCCGTCGTAACGCCCGAGGACGATTTAAATAGTTCATACAGCTGTTGAATGTCCATGGGATAAAAATAAAAAAGTCCCGGGATTACCACGGGACTTTTTTATGTACAGATGTGTATCTGTTATTTGTATTTTCTGGCTTTCTTGTTTTTAGCCTGTGTTTTGCTCATTTCACCAAATCCTTTACCACCAAACATGTTGCCATCTGGGGAACCTACACGAACCATTGCACAGCGGAATCCGATGTCATCAGTAGACTGGTCTTCATTCAAGAATCTTCTTGTGCCGGGAGACATGTAATAACCTCTGTCTCTCCAGGAGCCGCCTTTATATACTCTGGCTTTGTTGTTTACTAAAGTAGACACACCGTATTGATATTCCACCTGTGAGGAAGAGTCACCATCGTTATAGTCTAATGCAAATGCTTTTCTGTAGTTTCTTCTGTTTGTCAGGTCAGCATCATCTTCTCTTACATATTTGATTCTGCCCATTTCATTCAAACCTTCTTCCATAGTTGGTTTCGTGAAGATATTACCTCTGAAAGTATTCAGGTCATCGCCTTCAGCTTCTGTTAAAGGGCGGTAAACATCCAGCACCCATTCATTAACGTTACCCGCCATATTGAATAAACCGAAATCGTTTGGATAGTTGGCATGAACGTCAGACGTGATTTCCGCATTGTCATTCAACGCACCGGCAACACCCATGTAGTCACCACGGCCTCTCATGAAGTTAGCCATGAAATCTCCCTGGTTTTTGTTGTGTCTTTGGTAGCGGAAAGTAGCACCATCCCAAGGATATATCCTTCTGTCGGTAACCACCTCTTCGCCGGGCATAGGCATATTGCCTCTTAAGCCAAGCGCTGCATATTCCCATTCCGCTTCTGTCGGAAGTCTGTAATCCGGCAATAAGATACCGTCAGTCAGGTTGACATTTCTTTTTCCGGAACCATTAGGGTTCAGGTCTTCTTTTTGTTTTTTAGTAGCGCCCTGATATAAACCAACTGAATATGCTTCCGTATTGAAGTTATCTTCGTTTTTCTGATTGGTATTTAGGTCTAAGTAACCTTCTTTAATCAGAATCATCTCATTTACGCGGTCCGTACGCCAAACGCAATATTCATTAGCCTGTAACCAGCTTACCCCTACAACCGGATAAGTATTGTAAGCAGGGTGTGTGAAATAGTATTTTACATAAGGCTCATTGTACGCAAGATTTCTTCTCCAGCACATGGAGTCCGGTTTTGCATTCTTAACAAATTCTGGATGGTCAGTACCAAAAACACGATCTAACCAATATACATACTCACGGTAGTCAAGGTTGGTTACCTCTGTTTCATCCATGTAAAATGAAGAGACAGTAGTTCTTCGTTGTACGTTGTGGTTTTCATACAACAAATCCTCTTCGGTAGCACCCATGGCAAAAGTACCGCCTTCAACTAAAACTAAATTTGGACCGGTAATCTGATTGGTGTTGTTGGAACGCTCAAAACCGCCCCATTTCTTGTCGTTGTAATTCCATCCGGTAGTAGCGGAAGACCCGCTCTTGCTACCGCCTTTACAGCTAACTGCCAATACACCTGCAATAATAGCGAGATGTAAGAAATTTCTCATTCTTTTGTAAATCATTATATTCGGCTTTTAAAAAAAATATTTTCAAAGATAGGGCAAATTAATTAATTCGCAAAATATTTCCGGTAACTTTATCAACGCAAATTTGTTTAAAATATTGTTATTTATCGTAAAATTGCATAAAATCTGTTCTGTGGCGTTTTAACATGGTCAGTCTTATAACAATTAGTTAATTTTAGCACCCTTATGTCAACTCGTATATACAGGATTTTACTGGTCATTTGTCTCCTATCGTACTATACTTTTTTACTCGGAGACGACCTCAAAAAGTATCATCCGTCCATCCTGCTGAACTGGCAAAAACAGGAACAGGTTTTATCATTTGACGGAGCTGTATTTCCTGAGAAATTTTCCGGTCTGCCCGTGTTTTCGACGGTAGTGGAACTGGGGGCTGCCAATCAGGCGGATGTTAAAATAGAAAATACTGTTTATCAGTTGCTTAAAGGAAATCCGCTGACACCAAATCAGATAAAACTCATAGATAATCAGTCGACAGTCTCATACGAAGTGGGTTCATACCGGAAAAATAATCTGGCTACCATTACTGTTTTCCCTTTTAAAATTAATAACGGACAAATTGAAGTACTGACATCTTTTGATTTGAAAGTATCTCCATCCGGTAACTCAATGAACAGGCTATCGGGGCTTTCATCCCAAACCTATGCCGCTAATTCAATGCTGGCTTCCGGCAAATGGTATAAAATTGGCATACCGAAATCGGGCGTTTATAAATTAGATTATGCTTTTCTGAAGAACCTCGGAATGGCTGTTGATGCCATAAATCCTGCTAACATCCGGATTTTCGGACACAGAGCAGGGATGTTGCCTGAACTGGCCGGTGCGGAAAGAGAAGACGACATCAAAGAGATTCCGATTAAAGTAATTGCAGCAAACTCCGGTCGTTTTCAGTCGGGAGACTACGTACTGGCTTATCTTCCCGGTCCGGAAAAATGGAGCTACATCACCGTAAAACAGATATTTTTAGCCAAAAAACACCATTACAGCGATACTAAAAACTTCTTTATAACGGCGGATGCAGGATCGGGTTCCAGAATTACATCGGTCAACCCGTCTGCATTGACGGAAAATAAAACCATCACTACGTATGACGATTATGACTTTTGGGAAGATAATAAAGTCAATGTGGCCCAATCCGGAAAAGAATTTTTAGGGGATGAGTTCGGCGGCCTCACCGATAAGTCCTACAGTTTCAATATGCCTAATTTAATCAGCACACAACCAGCCAAATTGGTTGTGGGGGTTGCGGCAAGCGCTTTTTCGGGAGGCTCAACATTTACCGTTTCCACCAATAATTCTTCCAATACCAACAGTATTTATATTCCTACGGTAGCACAACCTTATCCAGGCATATACAATACAGCTACCTGGGTAGAAAGAACTGTTGCCCTGAATAATCTTGTTTCTAATTTTACAGTTAATGTAAACTTCGACAGGAGTGGAAATTTCTCTACCAAAGGCTGGCTGGACTATCTTCAGATAAATGCTGTGTCAGCTTTAAGATATAACGGACAGCCATTGTATTTCAGAAGTGCGGCGTCTGTCGGAGCGGGAAGTATTTCTAAATTTACTATTCAGAATATGAATGCCAGTGCAGAGGTTTGGGATGTCACGAATCCATTTGCCATTCAGAAAATAAACTACGAACTGAGCGGAAATGTGGCGACGTTTAACATGCTGACAGATACGCTTAAGCAGTTTGTTGTTTTGGAAAATTCAGACGTTGCTCCCACAGCATTCGGCAGTGTTCCGAATCAGGATTTGCATGCGCTGCCTCAGCAGGATATGCTGATTATCACACGTTCCGCTTTTTTAACACAGGCCCTTGAATTGGCGCAATTTCACAGGGATAAACAAAATTTAAGAGTAGCCGTGGCGGAACTCAATCAGGTGTTTAATGAATTCTCCTCCGGCACCAATGATGTGACGGCAGTCCGGAATTTTGTCAAGATGTTTTATGACCGCGCCGCAGGCGACCCGGCGCAGATGCCCAAATATGTGTTATTGTTTGGTGACGGAACTTTTGAGAATAAAAATCTCGGTGACTATTATATGCCGACCTATCAGAGTGATAAAACGTATGAAACACTGGAGACATATGTGTCCGATGATTATTTTGGTATTTTGGACGATAACGAAGGTGCCAATATCACGAATACGGCTGCGGAAAAGGACGATGTCAGTGTTGGACGAATCCCGGCTGATGATGTCTCCAAAGCACAGATTGTTTTGGAGAAAATAAAGATGTATTATTCCGGTGCCGCTTTTGGAGACTGGAGGAATCAGGCTACGTTTATCGCGGATGACGAAGATTTTAACATCCATATCGACGACTGTAATTCTATCGCTGACAATTATGGGAGCGCACAAAAAAAATCGAACATCGATAAAATATTTCTTGATGCATTTAAACAGGAATCGTCTGCGGCCGGAAAAACATACCCTGTCGTAAATGAAACTATCGACCGTAAATTATTTACAGGAACCTTGTTTGTAAATTATGTCGGACATGGCGCCCGATTAGGATTGGCGGCAGAGCGAATATTGACATTTACCGATATCAATAACTGGGACAACCCCAACAAGCTGACCTTGTTTATTACGGCTACCTGTGAGTTTGCTCCGTATGACCGACCCGATGAAAACTCTCTGGGTGAACGTGTTTTATTCCGTCCGGACGGTGGTGCCATCAGTCTGGTGACTACAACAAGAGTGGTGTACTCTAACCGAAACAGAACCATGAATGATAATTTCATGAATCAGATGGCGGTGGCGTATGATAATGAAAACATGACACTGGGCGATATAACCCTGCAGGCAAAAATCCGTACCAACACCTTCGACGGCAACCGGAAATTTTCCATGCTGGGAGACCCTGCGCTGCGCCTGGCTTTCCCCAGATATAATGTAGTGGCCACACAATTAAACAACGTACCAATTGCTTCACCGCATGATACACTGAAAGCGTTGTCGAAAATTACCATTGAAGGGGAAGTAAGGGATAACAGCAATGTGCTGATGAACGGATTTAACGGTATCGCATCGGTCATCATTTATGACAAAGTTAAAAATGTCAATACATTAATGAATGATCCGGAAAGTTTCGCCTATCAGTTTCAACTACAAAAAAACAGCATATACAAAGGAAAGTCCAAAGTGACAAACGGGAAGTTTAAATTCACCTTTCTGGTGCCTAAGGATATTGACTACAATTTTGGAAAAGGCAAAATCAGCCTGTATGCCAGCAGTGATGCAACGGATGCTTCCGGTTATTCTACGGATATCGTGATTGGCGGTTCCAGCGATAGCTTTCCGGTTGACAACAAAGGCCCTGTCGTAGATGTATTTCTAAATGATGATAAATTTGCCTTTGGCGGCATTACGGATGAAAACCCAAAATTGTTTTCAAAAATATTTGACGAAAATGGTATCAACACTTCCGGAAACGGGATAGGGCACGATATCACTGCCGTTATTGACAATGATACTAAAAACAGTTATAACCTGAACGATTTCTTTGAAACGGCGATTGATGACCTCTCTCATGGAGAAATAACCTATCCGTTTTCCAAACTTTCCAAAGGAAGACATACTCTCCACGTTAAGGCATGGGATGTACTGAATAATTCCGGAGAGGGTTATACGGAGTTTGTGGTGGAGGAAAAGGCGAATCTGGCCTTGTCCCATGTGTTAAATTACCCAAATCCTTTTACCACCAATACCCGGTTTATGTTCGAACACAACAAACCGGGCGCCTCACTGGATATGAAAATTGAAATATTCTCCGTTTCCGGAAGAATTGTCAAAACGATTACCCGGAATATCAACAGTCCAGGTTACAGAGTGGATGATATAAACTGGGACGGAACAGATGATTTCGGTGATAAAATAGGTCGCGGAGTATATATTTACAGGGTATCTTTAAAGGACGAAACGGGCAAAAAAGTAAGCCAATATCAAAAATTAGTCCTTCTAAATTAGATTTTTTAAAATAATTTTACCAATTTAACGTTCTCAAACATCATGGTGCACAATTTTATGAGATATATCTTGAAACCCAACTTCTTGTTTTTTGTTTTTTTTCTGACCGGTATAAGCGCTTCTTCAGTAGGACAAAACTTTACAAAAGGCGGAATAAATACGGTTAACAGTGCCGTTCCCTTTCTCCGGATTATTCCTGATGCTAGGGGCGGAGGAATGGGGGATGTCGGTATTGCGACGTCCGTTGACCCGAATACTACCTTTTACAATGCTTCTAAACTGGCTTTTGCGAAACGCAAACTGGGATTGGCCATATCGTATGCTCCCTGGTTGCGGGCTTTGGGAATTACCGACATCTTTATGACACATTTTACAATGTACTACAAGGTTTCCCCAAACGATATAGTGCATACTTCCTTAAAATTTTTCAGTTTAGGCGATATCGATTTTACAGATGCCAATGGCAATTCCATTGGCAGTGGCCGTCCGCGCGAGCTATGCTTTGATGCCGGTTACTCCAGGAAATTAGGTAAAAATTTTGCACTCGGTGTCGCTTTCCGGTACATATATTCAAATTTGGCTCAAGGTCAAAGTATTGGTAGTGAGCCTATTAGGGCAGGACATGCATTCGGGGCCGATTTGTCAGGAACCTATAACAAAGATTTTACAGTAGGGAAAAAGAAAATGAAAGCCAACTTTATGACAGGCTTTGCAGTAACGAATATGGGTACCAAAATAGCTTATACCGCCAATGCCAGAGAAAAAGATTTTATCCCCGCTAACTTCGGATTGGGCTTTGGATTTCGTTTACAGCCCACTAAACAGCATGAATGGGGTATTTATGTAGATTTTAATAAATTGCTGGTGCCAACTCCAAAAGCAGGAGACAAAGACAGTAATAATATTCTGGATTATAAAGAACAGTCATCTTTCGTTGGCATGTTCAAGTCCCTGGGCGATGCACCGGGTGGTTTCAAGGAAGAAATGCGGGAGTGGACAATGGGAATCGGTACAGAATACTGGTATGACCATATTTTCGCCGCTCGTGCCGGTTATTTCTTAGAAGCAAAAGATAAAGGAAACAGACGTTTTGTGTCTATGGGGGTGGGTGTAAAATATAGTGTATTCGGGTTGGATTTCTCCTATCTCATACCCACAGGCGGAGCGCGAAATCCGCTGGATAATACCTTCAGGTTTACCCTCAAGTTTGACTTCGCCAAGTTAGGCGGCAACAAAGTTGATATTGACGGTGAAGACTTGAATGATGCTACCGATAAAGTGGATAAGGCAACCCGAAAACGCCTGAAGGTAAAGTAAACGAATTATCTCAGAAACGGATTGTATTTTCGCTCTTCGCCGATGGTGGTGCTTGGGCCATGCCCATTGTAAATTTCAGTTGCATCATCAAGTACCAGCAGTTGTGTTTTGATAGAATTTATCAGGGTATCATAATCGCCGCCGGGCAAGTCGGTACGACCGATACTGCCACTGAACAATACATCTCCGACAACAACAAATTGTTCATCTTTCTGATAAAAACAGATGCTGCCGGGTGAATGTCCCGGTGTAAACAAGACCTTAAAGGATGTATCGTTTAAGGTAATATTATCTCCTTCCCGAATAAAATAACCGGGTTCGCATTTGTCCGGAATTTTTGCTCCGAATAATCTTGCTCCCATTGCAGCGGACTGTAGTACCGGAATTTCTTTTTCGTGAATGCCAAGTTCCAACTGATATTCATCCGCAATAAATCTGTTGCCGTAAATATGGTCCAAATGGCAATGTGTATTCAGTAGTCGTACCGGTTTTAATGCATTCTTTTCTATATATGCCGCCAGTATTTTTTGTTCCTGAAGCGTATAACAGCCCGGATCTATAATCCAGCATTCTTTGTTCGGGCCGGAAAGGATATAGGTATTTTCCTGAAAAGGATTGAAACAAAATACGGCAATATCTGTCTTTATTTTTGCGTTATCCATAAGATTTCTTTACTTTGTAAAAATAGAAAGTTATCAATAAAAAGTAGTAGGCTATAAAATTATATTCACTGTAATGTCATTACGTTTCACATCTGTTTTAAATAAACTGTTTTTCGGCTTATTTATTTTGCCTTTTACTTTATTGGCCCAAACGACACAGGTGCAGTTCGGACAGAACAGGGTTCAGTATCATCCCTTCGACTGGCAGTTTTATAATTCGGATAATTTTACCATTTACTTCTATCCGGGCGGACAGGAAATAGGAAAATTTGTCTGGACAACGGCAGAAATGAAATTAAAGGAACTGAACAACCAAATGGATTTTAATTACCGCTCGCAAATAGATATTCTGGTGTACAATGATATCACCGATATGGCGCAAACAAATATCGGGCTTGGTCAGGAGGATTATAATATTGGCGGAACAGCCGTTTTAAGGGATAATAAACTGTTTCTGCATTACGACGGCAATCATCGTCATCTGCAGCGCGATTTGATGAAAGGGTTATCCGAATTATATATCCGGCAGATGATGGCGGGTAACAGTTTCGGGCAGAAAATTCAGAACGCCATTTTTCTGGTTATGCCGGAATGGTACAGGAATGGCTTGTCTTCCTATATGGGCGAGCCCTGGAATACCGAACTGGATGCGCGCCTGAAGCAATATCTGCTGACTGCCAAAAAACCGGACTTTAACAGGTTAGTTAATATTGACCCTGAATTTGCAGGGCATTCATTCTGGTATATGATTAACCAGCTTTTTGGAAAAGATGCCATTCCGAATATCTTATATCTTACGAGGATTAACCACAATATCAATAATGGTTTTGTATATGCCGTAAACAGCCGACTGGATGATTTGATGAAAGACTGGAAAGTATTTTATCAAAGCCGTTATGAGTTGGATGATAAAGAACGGGACAGCACAGACGGATTGACAGCAATAAAAATTAAAAAACGCAATAATGCAGAAATTGGGGATCTGAAAATATCACCCGACGGAAAGTATGCGGCGTATGCCGCGTTTGACGGCGGATTCTATAAAGTCATGCTGGAAGATTTAAAAACTCAGAAGGCAAAAAAAGTAGCTAAGGGTGGTTTTCGTTCAGACCAGTATCCATTTGATAAATCTTATCCGGTGCTTACCTGGGCGAAGACAGGACATAAGCTAGCGATTATTAATGAGAAGAAAGATATTATCCGATTAACGCAAATAGATGTAGACAAAAACACAAAAACGAAAAATAATATTGTTAAGTTCAAACGCATCTACGGAGCGGATTTTACCAATAATCCGAACGTTTTAATCGTATCGGGACAAAATAAAGGTCAGACGGATTTGTATTTGTACAATACACTCAATACCAATGCCACTCAATTGAATAATGACAATTACGATGATTTAAATCCGGTATATGTGAACTGGAAAGGAAGTGACGGGGTATTGTTTTCTTCCAACAGACCGGAAGATAAATTATACCTCAGCCCGATAGATACCGTGTTGCCGACTCAAACCCTGGATTTGTTTTTTTATGATTTGAATAAAAAAGGCACGGAGCTGGCACGAGTCACGGAAACACCGTTTGCCAACGAAAAAGGAATTGGTACTTACAATGAATCATACTATACATTTCTGAGTGATGAAAATGGTATCTATAACCAGTATATGGGAACGCTTGACAGCGTTTACGCAGGGAAAGACTCTGTAGAGGTGGAAAAAGAAAATGAGCAGGGGGAGTTGATGACCATTAAACAGGAAGTGGATATTTATAAATGGAAAGGAGTGGTTTTTCCTGTTTCTGATTTCTCTAAAAGTATAATGCATTCCGGTTCTTCCGGCCAAAGCAGTTATTTGTTTTTTGGAGTCAAAAAGAGAAAAACCAATTTGTATGTTAAGCCGGGCCTGACTGATGAAGAACTGGAAGAAAAGAAAAAAACAGAAATTAAGAATACATCTTTCCGTAAATTTTATAAAGAGCATGTGGTATCCGAGAATAAATACACTTCAGTAAAAAATACAAAAAAGACTGCACTCTCCGGAACTGCGGTAACACCGGTTCAGGATATACCAATGGATAGCCTCTTGGATGCCCCGTCGAAATACACTTTTGAGTCCGATTATAACAATACCATCAGCTATACACTTGTGGAGCAGCCAGTAAAAAAAGACACTGTGGTGCAGCTGGATACGGCTAAACTGGCGGAAGAAGATGAGCCTCCTCCGTTTTTACAAAATACTCCGGTTGCAAGCCAGCAAAATGTGGAGCGTACGACAGGTCGGAAAATAAGAATATTGCCTTATCGCGCTAAATTTACTTCCGATTATGTGGTAACGCAATTGGATAACAGTATTTTGACTCAGAATTACCAGAGTTTTAAACAGAATCTGGGCTCTTACAACTTTCCGAATTTAAGCGCTATGGTTAATTTTGGTGTCAGTGATTTGATGGAAGATCATAAAATCATTGGTGGCTTCCGGATTCCGTTTGACTTCAGAGGTTTTGAGGCGTATGTGAAATATATAAACCTGAAAAAACGCATAGATAAATCTATTTTATATTACCGGCGTTCAGACAGAATTTTCTTTTCCGTTTCAGACAGCAGTGGCAATGTGTTGCCGTATTCCTATACAGGCAAGACACGCTCCAATTTCGCGGAAGTGGCTTTCAGTTATCCGTTTGATGTAACCAAAAGCCTTCGGTGGTCGGTTTCTTACCGCAATGAACGATTGGATGTCTCACTGACTGATCAGATAAGTCTGACATTAAAAGATATAAAAGAAAACTGGATATCCGGAAGGTTGGAGTTTGTCCATGATAATACCAAAGAAATCCAGTTCAATATTTTAAACGGATATCGGTACAAGATTTATGCAGAATATTTTTATAATGCCAATGAGAAGAATTCGCATATTGCCAATATCGGTTTTGATATCAGGCATTACCAGAAAGTATACAGAAATATTATATGGGCTAACAGGTTTTCCGGTGCCACTTCTTTTGGCCCTAAGAAAGTATTGTATTTTTTGGGTGGTGTGGATACCTGGCTGAACCCAAGATACGATTACACCATTCCGGTTGCGCAGAATCAAAATTACGGATTGCAGGCACCAGTCACGAATATGCGCGGCCTGCCACAAAATATTCGCAATGGCAATAACTATCTGTTATGGAATTCGGAATTGCGCATTCCCGTGTTTTCATTTTTTGCCAAGAAACCTATAAAATCCGCCTTCCTCAGAGATTTTCAGATTTTAGGGTTTTTTGATGCCGGAATAGCGTACAATTTCGCTAACCCGTTTGATAAAAATAATGCCCTGAGTACCGAAGTAGTGACACCACAGCCGGATAAAAATCCGATAGTCGTGACCGTCAACTATTACAGAAATCCGTTTGTATTCGGTACAGGGGTGGGCGTCAGAACCAATATACTCGGATACTTCCTGCGTCTGGATACCGGTTGGGGATATGACGGGTTAGTATTCAATAAAAAGCCCATCTGGCATTTTTCTTTAAGTAAAGATTTCTGATACGTTCATTCGCTTCCCGATATTCATTTTAAATAGTACTTTTACATTTCATTCTTATCGACTAATAATTATATTTCTATATGTTGCTTTCAATGACTGGTTATGGAAAATCCAATGTGAGACTGGGTGATAAGTCGTATAGCGTGGAGATTAAATCACTTAACAGCAAACAGCTGGATTTAAATTTCAAGATAGTAGCGGATTTGCGGGAAAAAGAACTGGAGGTCCGTAAAGTCATAGCCGAGAAGCTCATTCGCGGCAAGGTTGAACTTTATTTTCAGGAAGACAAATCAGGCGGTGCAATGGCTGGGTTGAACTTTAATTTACTGGAACAATATTATAAACAGCTGCAGCAGTTTTCCGCTGAAAAAGATATTCCTTTAGGTGATAATATTATTTCCGCAATCCTGCGTTTTCAGGATATCAACAAATCAGATGCTCCCACCCTGAATGAACAGGATGCCGATGCTTTACTTAATGCGGTAAAAAATGCACTGAACGTCTTATACAATTTCGAACAGATGAAGGCAGCCAGCTCGAAAAAGATTTGATAGAACGGATTAACGTTATTCAGCAATATAAGAATGAGCTGTCTTTGTACGAAAACGCCAGATTGGAAAAATTGAAGATAAAACTGAAACAGGATTTAGAGAACTTCCTGCAGGACGATTCTATTGATAAGAACAGGTTTGAAGAGGAGTTGATCTATTATCTGGAAAAGATGGATATCAATGAGGAAAAAGTGAGGCTGGAAACCCATTGTAATTATTTCCTGCAGGTATTGGAAGAATCCAATATGGAAAAAGGCAAAAAGCTGGGATTTATCGCACAGGAAATGGGACGGGAAATTAATACCATCGGTTCAAAAGCCAGTGATGCCTCCATGCAGAAATTAGTTATCTTAATGAAAGATGAACTCGAAAAGATTAAGGAACAGGCCTTAAATGTGCTGTAAGGGCGAAATATAAATGTCTAAAAAATTATTTACGATTACGTACTACTAACTACTTTTTTTATCTTCGCACATGCAAAAAGTCATTATACTGTCTGGGCCATCCGGCGTTGGTAAAAATACATTAGGTGATTATTTGCTGCAGCAGTTTCCTGAACTTTCCTATTCTGTATCAGCCACTACCCGCGAAATCCGGAAAGGAGAAAAAGATGGTGTAGATTATCATTTTATGAATGTGGAATCTTTTGAAGAAAAGATAGAACAGGAAGAATTGCTGGAATGGCAGGAAGTGTATGAGAACACCTATTACGGTACTATGAAGACTGAACTGGACCGTATAAACAAGCAGAATAAGTTTCCGTTACTCGTCGTTGATGTATTCGGTGCGCTGAATGTAATAAAGAATTTAAAATTTAAACCGCTGGCATTGTTTATTCAGCCAAAAAGTCTGGATATACTTAAAGAACGTCTGGAACTGAGAGGCACAGACTCACCTGAAAAAATAATAAGACGCCTGGAGAAAGCGGAAGTGGAAATGAAGGAATACAAACAATTTGATATCACCATTATTAATGATGATTTGCGAAATGCACAACAGCAAGTGGAGGCAATAGTGCATTATTTCCTGAAATTCGGCCATTAATACAGCAAGAAAAAATCCAACCTTTTTTACCTGTTTCTTACTATATTTACTAACAGATTGTAAGTTTGCAGGCAATTAAATATATGGTTACAGCCATCACTCATAAAATAAAAGTAAGCGTGGAAACATTCTACCAGTCGGATTATTCGTATCCGATGGGACAGCATTTTATGTTTGCGTACCGAATAAAAATAGAAAACAACAGTAAAGATTCCGTTCAGTTACTACGTCGTCACTGGCATATCATCGATGGACTTGGCCAGCCACGCGAGGTGGAGGGTGAAGGTGTGGTTGGGGAACAGCCTGTCATCCACCCCGGTGAACAATATGAATATATTTCCGGCTGCGATTTGAAAACGGATATGGGAAAAATGTTCGGTACATATTTGATGGAAAATAAAAATACCCGAAAATCTTTTCATGTCATTATTCCGGAATTCTATATGGTCAGCCCGATGAAATGGAATTAATAGCTCTCCCGTTGTTTTGTGAGTTCAGCCATAAAAAATCCGTCGCCGTCATATGCTGTCGGCAGGAGTTGTTTGGATTTCCCCAATGAAAATGCGGGATTATTTTTAAGGAAATAGTGCAGTTGTAACTCATTTTCCTGTGGCAATACACTACAGGTAGCATAGATGATTTTTCCGTCTTTTCGCAATTTATTTTTACAACTTTCCAGCAACGACGATTGGATAAGCTTATATTCCTGAATTTTTTCCGGGGTTATCCTGTACTTTAAGTCCGGTTGTCGTTTAAAAGTGCCGCTGCCACTGCAGGGAGCATCAATCAGAATGATATCGAATTCATTCATTTTTTTGGCATCGCTGTACTCAATGATTTCTATATTTTTACATCCCGCCTGTGTTGCCCTGAAGGCAAGTTGTTTTATTCTGGCAGGATTATAATCTGTCGCGAAAATCTTTCCCTGATTGTTTAACAGGCTGGAAAGGTGCAATGTTTTACCCCCTGCACCTGCGCACAAGTCCAGCACACGGATGGTATTCAGGTCTGTCGTTTTTGGAATGGCATTTACTGTAAACTGTCCTATCACCTGGGAACCAATATCCTGGAACTCAAATAAGCCCTGTTTAAACAGGCTGTTGTTTTTTAAATTATTTTTGGAAAGAATTTGGAGGTAGATAAGCGATTCTGTTGGCGAAAATAAATAATCGGATGCCTGACAGATTATATTTTCATTTTCGAGCAGCCTGATGAATTCTTCTGTCGATATTTTTAAAGTATTTACCCGGATAAAGACACCCGGCTTTTGATTTAATGCTGCAGCTATCTCATGCCATTGTTCACCTGTATTTTCCAGGCAAAACTTATAAAACGGTTCCGGATAAGATTGCTCAATATGCTTTTCCGTTATGGGCTGTTGGATGATTTCTTTTAGTTGAACAACATCTGCATCCATCACTTCAAATATTTCGATATTGGTTATATCATACTTTCGGTCGAACAGGCTGACCAAAATCAGATGTTTATACTTTGTCAGTTGTTCACTGCAAGTTGATAGAAAATACTGGTACTTCAGTTTCCAGCGAACAATATCATAAACACTCTCCGCAATCATGCTTCGGTCTCTGGAGCCAAACTGTTTATGTTCCTTCAGGTAAAAATTCACCACCTTATCTGCTACTTTCTGCTCTTCAAAGATGGCTTTCAGGCAAGTGGTTATTGCATTGATAACCGGAGGATGGATTTTTACAGGTTGCATTAAGGTCTGGTCAATTGAGTGATGAGGGTACTGTGTTGAGGAAAAGATTTTATTAAATCGGATCTTTTCCCTAACTCAAAATCGGCAAACTGAAAGGTGGGAATGACGGTACAACCACACAACGCAAAACCAAAATCTCCCGAACTTTCAGTGGCAAACCAATTGCCGCCATTTACAATATGCTGAAAATTCAGACGCTGTGGCTGATTGCTTAAAACAGTTTTCGTATAGGTTTTGTCCGTGTTGATTTCATGGATTAGGATATCATCACCAAAATACCAGTTCCATTGCTCCGCTGATTGTATTCGGTGAAAAGCGGAGAAGTTGTCTGTGGTCAGCAAAAATATAATTGAGGAGAAGTCAGCATTTTCCGACAGAAAAGTGCGTTTGTAATATCCACCTTCAGGATGTGGCTCCAGTTCAAAATGATGAATCAATTGTTCTACTGTAATCATTCAACAAAATTTAAACTCTAAAATTTATTCAACTCCAAAATTAGTATTACTTTGGGTAAACTTTTAGAAAAGATGCAAAAACCAATCCTGGTTTTCAAAATAGGTACGGCTTCCATAACTGATTCTGAGGGAAACCTGAATGAAATGGTGGTTCAAAGCATATCCAGGCAATTAGCCACACTTCACAAAGATTTTTCTATCGTCATTGTATCTTCGGGTGCGGTCGGAACGGGAAAAAAATATATCCGAAATTACTCCGGTAAAATTGAAGAGCGGAAGGCAGCTGCTGCCATTGGAAATCCTATACTGATTTATAAATATTCGGAAGCGTTTTCAAAATATAAAATACCGATTGCGCAAAGTTTATGTGAACGGGGGCATTTTTCCGACAGGGAGAAATTTCTTCAGCTGAGGGCAACTTATGAAGAATTATGGGAAAACGGAATTATTCCGATTGCCAACGAAAATGATGTGGTAAGCTCGCGAGAGTTGCAATTCTCTGACAATGATGAACTGGCTACTTTGCTTGCGGTTGGGTTTGGTGCACAATATCTGCTGATAGGAACATCTGTGGCGGGATTGTTGGATGCAGATGGTAATGTCATTCGGAAAATAGAAACATTTAACGATTCGATTCTGTCATTAGCCAACAAGGAAAAATCATCCGGCGGATTAGGAGGTATGATCAGTAAGCTTACATTCGCACATCTGGCTACGAATATGGGTATTAAGGTGGTTATTTTTCCTGCGAAAGATAAAAACGGACTTCTGCATGCCATTCAGGAAAAAACAGGTACGGTATGTTATCCAAAAAATGTTTCCAAATCGGCCCGTCAGAAATGGCTGGCCAGCGGAAGCCTGGTGATTGGCCGTATTATAGTGGATGAGGGTGCGCATAAGGCATTGTTGAAAAGAAAAAGCCTGCTTTCCGTAGGCGTAAAAAATATTGTTCACCCGTTTAAAAAAGGAGAGGCATTTGAAATAACGGATGAACATGGAAATGCATTTGCCGTGGCCCGGGCAAAAATATCTTCAACAGAGTTAAAGCATAATCTGAAACAACAGAATGTTATGCTGGCACACGCAGATGATATAGTGCTGATGTGAGAAAGGTTAAAACGTTACATCCCTGAATGGCAGCATAAAGGATACAGGGATATCATCATTGTTGTACTTCTTCAATACTTTTGGCAGATTTGACGAACGCAGATACTGTAAGGTTTTGTTGTTGTTTCTGAAAAAATTATTCCAGTGTTGTAATATAATTTGATTGGGATGTACAATGTTATAAACAGTCATCATGTTTCCTGCCACCAGTTTTTCTTTCCAGAAGATTTGAAGCTGCAGGTCTGACCTGCGTTCTTTACTGGCCTTTTTAAGCACTTCAATGGCTGCATCATTGAGGTTGCCGTTAATCAAGGCAATTCTGCAGACAATAGAATCATTATTCAGTATATCAATCAGGTACGAATAATCATTGCCTTTCTGCCATTCCCAAAAATATGAAGGAGACTTTGGAAGCGGAGAGGTATAAGCCCCTTTAAAGAATTCATAATTTCCTATATGAGGGCTGTGGATACTGGGCAGTGGCAATACCCTGAAGTTTTTGGAAGCATCGTAAATCCAATCCTGATGTTTATCAAATTCCAGGTTGATTTTCTGAAAGCTTCGGTTTTTATAGATGGCATTCAGCTGGTTCTGAACACTGATATCTCCTATTATTTTTGAATCCGGCTGGATATAACTGCATAAACTTTCCATATCATAACAATGGTCGTAATGGCCATGCGAGATGGTGACTAAATCTATGGAGTTTAATTTATCTTCTGCAACAAATTTAGACCAGTCTGCATGTTCATTGCCGAAATTATACAAACTCGGGTTGCTGATATACGGATCACATAAAATTCCGGATCCTTTATATTCAATAATGAAACCGGCACTCCCAAGGTAAGTTAACCGAATTCCTTTGCTGTTTTCAGATTTGGTCAGGAAAATGGCTAATTCATCTATTTTTAAGTCCCTGCCAATGAGAATAAATTTAAGGCCGGCTGCCGACAATAGCAGGAATACCAGAAATACGAAGCCTTTAATTATTTTCTTTAACATTAGATTATTTATCTAAAAATACCCATAAAAACCTAAAATTATAAATAACTTGGTTAAAATTTTAATATGGAGTCTATTCAGGGAATTTTAGAGTCCGTCAGCAAGGCCTCTGTTTCTGTCAGAAAGCTATCATTACTCAGTAAAAAAAATATTGTTTCGGGTTTAGCGGATTTGTTGATAAGCAATGAACAAGCTATCATTCGGGAAAATCAGAAAGATTTGGATAGAATGGAAGATAGCAATCCCAAAAAAGACAGGCTTCTGCTGAATGAAGCTCGCATAAAAGATTTGGCTTCCGCGCTGAACGATATTTTAAAATTGGAAGTCCCGACGGGCAAGGTGTTACTGGAAAGAAAGATGGAAAATGGATTGTATATCCAGAAAATGAGCGTACCAATAGGGGTTGTAGGAGTGATTTATGAATCCAGGCCGAATGTAACGATAGATGTTGCTGCTTTGTGTTTATATGCCGGAAATGCAGTGGTGCTTCGCGGCGGCAGCGATGCGGAATATACGAACAGGATACTGGTGGATTTGATTCATCAGGCATTGCGCGAGAATGGGGCGGATGAAAATGCCATTCAATTAATGCCTGTTGACAGAAAATTTGTAAAAGAGTTGCTGGAAGCAGTAAAGTATGTCGATATTATTATTCCGAGAGGCTCACAGCAGTTGATTGACTTTGTGCGGGCTAACTCGAAAGTTCCGACTATTGAGACGGGCGCCGGTGTTTGTCATACGTATGTGGAAAGCTCTGCAGATTTAGACAAAGCGGCAAAGATTGTGATTAATGCTAAAACACAACGCCCTTCTGTATGTAATGCCCTGGATACTGTTTTGGTAGATCGTGAAATTGCAGCCGGCTTTTTACCCAAAATCATTGACAACTTTAATGCATTTGAGGTGGAGATATTTGCCGATGACAGTGCATTCGATATTTTACAAAAAGAAAATTATCCAAGATTAAAACATGCGACACCTGAGCATTTTGGCATGGAATATTTATCCCAGAAATGTTCGGTGAAAACCGTCGCTGATATGGATGAAGCATTAGAACATATCCGGATATATTCTTCAAAGCACTCTGAAGCAATTGTTTCGGAAGATGCGGAAAAGTGCGAACGCTTTCTTCAGGAAGTGGATGCCGCTGCCGTCTACATGAACGCTTCGACACGGTTTACGGATGGCGGTTGTTTCGGGTTGGGAGCGGAGATAGGAATATCCACTCAAAAATTGCACGCCCGCGGCCCGTTCGCGTTGGAAAAGCTTACCACAGAAAAGTGGATAGTAAGAGGCAACGGTCAAACCCGTTAAATTATTTCCTGTGGAACGTAATTTGGTTGCAAAGAATCATCATAGTAAAACTGCTGTGCCCACATGCGGTATTGTGCGACAGGACCGTCACCTTTGGCAAGAATAGGAGGGTCAATGTAGATTTTGTTTTCCCAGATTTTAAAATCCATACTTACATCCTGGCAGTATCCTTTATAAGCACCATTGAGTATGAGCCGGTGTGCCAGACTTTTAGGTATCAAATTCAGTAAAGGAGTAATCTTGCTGAAATTATCCATCTTTTTTATGCTGACACCAATTCGGAGTTTCAACTTTCCTTTATCCGTTGGTGTGGGCAATACAAAATGCCTGGTATTCATACCTATTTCTGCCATATCTGTATTAACGAAAGAATATCCCAGCCCATGTACATGTACATTGAATTCTGTACGGATTGTTTTCTTCTTACCAACAAAATCGGCAACTCTGCACATGGCATATTTTGCATACAAATAATGGTCGTGTGCTTCCATCTCATGCAGTGTTTCCACTCCGGTGTATCCGTGAACGATACTGAAATGACCAACATCAACGCTGTTTTCCGTAGTTTCCTGGGGATGGGACTTAAAGTCGTATTCCGCAAAACGAACCTCCGTCCAGCCGGTCCAGTCTTCCTGTGGCACAAACCAGGACGGTGCATTCCCTTTTTCATCAAACCATATCAGAATCAGCCCGTTTTTTTCATCAGAGTAAAAAGTAGGTAACTTTAGTTTGGAGGATGGTTTACTTCCGTATCCTGTCGCCGTACAATCCCCATTGGTGTCAAAGCAAAAATGGTGAAACGGACATTTAATACTTTCCCCCTCTATCGTACCGCCATGGCCAAGATGTCCTCCCATGTGCGGACAATATGGTTCGGTCAACGCAAGCTTGCCTGATGCTGTCCTGAAAATTAAGATATCTTTTCCTGCAAAACGCCGTGTAATAATACCCCCGTTCCTCACTTCATGAGAATGCCCCAATACGTACCATCCGTTTGGGTATGGTTTCAGCGGTATGCGTTTATAAGCGGCCATTAGTTGTGGGTTGCTTTCAATAGTTTCCCAGCAAATTTAATCTAAATCAATAAATATTCCTCCTCTTTCTGTTTGTTTAAAAATTAATAACAAATACTTAACCAACCCTTTTGACCAAACGTTTGTTATTTCAATGCATGCATTGTAATTTTAATATGCAATTCAGGTGAAAGCTGAGATGTATTATTTCAATAAAACAACAACAAGAAAAATAAACAAACATGAGCGAGACATTAACCGAAGTAAAAGACTTACTCAAAGGTGGTGAGTTTTTAGTGAAAGAATCCAATTTTCAGGATACATTCACCCCGGAAGATTTAAATGAAGAGCAACAGATGATTATCGACACGGTCGTTTCTTTTGTTGATTCTGAGATTACACCGATATACGACCGGATAGAACATCAGGAACCCGGCCTGACTGAGTCATTATTGATGAAGGCGGGAGAACTGGGATTATTGGGGCTGGCTATTCCTGAAGAATATGGAGGAATGGGAAAAGATTTCAATACCAACTCTTTATTGATTGAATATCTGGCAAAATCCAGGTCCTTTTCATTGTCTTTAGGTGCGCATATCGGTATTGGTACTTTACCGATTGTTTATTTTGGAAATGAAAAACAAAAATCATATTACCTGCCTAAGCTGGCTTCCGGTGAACTGAAGGCTTGTTACTGTTTGACAGAGCCTAGCTCAGGTTCTGATGCTTTGGGTGCTAAAACCACAGCTGTGTTGAATGCTGAAGGAACACACTACGTTGTGAACGGTCAAAAAATGTGGATAACCAATTCCGGTTTTGCGGATGTGTTTATCGTTTTCTGTCAGATTGACGGCACCAAATTTTCATGCCTGATTTTGGAAAAAGGAATGGATGGATTGACATTGGGTGCCGAAGAGAAAAAAATGGGTATCAAAGGTTCTTCTACAAGACAAGTATTTCTGGAAAATGTAAAGGTTCCGGTAGAGAATTTACTGGGTGAAATAGGCAAAGGCCATTTAATTGCCTTCAATATTCTGAACATTGGCCGTTACAAACTGGCGGCGGGTGTGTTAGGCGGTTCTAAATTGGCTATTGAACAGGCTGCGAAATATGCCGTAGAGCGTCAGCAGTTCAAAACGCCTATTGCTTCTTTCGGTGCTATTCAATATAAAATTGCGGAGATGGCTACCCGTGTTTATGCGCTCCAGAGTGCCTGCTACCGTGCATCCGATATGATTGACAACAAGGAGAAAGAATTGGTTGCACAAGGTAAACCGTATCAGGAGGCAATTATGATGGCGGCTGAAGAATATGCGATTGAATGTTCATTATTGAAATTTATTGGCTCTGAGGTACTGGATTATTGTGTGGACGAAAATGTTCAGGTTCATGGTGGTATGGGCTATTCCGAGGAATTGGGAGCGGCGGGAGCATACAGAGATGCGCGAATCAACAGAATATTTGAAGGTACCAACGAAATTAACCGTTTGTTGTCTGTGGATATGTTGCTGAAACGTGCGATGGGCGGCAAAATAGACATGATGACACCGGCAATGGCCGTTCAGAAAGAACTGATGAGTGTTCCTGATTTTGGCAGTGATGACGACAGTACTCCTTTGGCGGCTGAAATTAAAGCTATTAAGAATGCAAAAAAAGCTATTCTGATGTCAGCCGGAGCAGCCGTTCAGAAATTAATGACAAAGCTGAAACATGAGCAGGAAATCCTGATGAATGTAGCCGACATGCTCGCAGAAGTATATTCGATGGAATCAACAGTATTGCGAACACAAAAACTGATTGCCGCACAGGGTGAAGCCGCTGCCGCGTTGCAAATCGATATGACTAAAATATTCATCTCCGATGCGATGGAAAGGGTCAACCTGCACGGTAAACACTGTCTGCAATCCTTTGCGGAGGGCGATGAGCTGCGTATCATGCTGATGGGCCTGAAACGTTATACAAAATACGAGACCTTCAACACAAAAGATGCCCGCAGAAGAATCGCTGCCAAGGTATTTGAAGAAGGAAAATATTGTTTCTGATAAATAACCGCGTGTTGTTAATAAGTTAGACCTTGTAAGTTTTAAAAACTTGCAAGGTCTTTTTACTTTTACAGCCTAATGGAAAATTTCATCGTATCAGCCCGCAAATACCGCCCGTCCAGGTTTTTGGATGTGGTCGGACAGGAGCAGGTGTCTGAAACGTTGAAAAAAGCCCTGTCTTCCGGCAAACTGGCACAATCGTTTCTGTTTTGCGGTCCGCGTGGCGTAGGAAAAACCACTTGCGCCCGTATTCTGGCAAAAGCAATCAACTGCGAACATCCTGGAACGGACTTTGAACCTTGCGGCCAATGCAACTCCTGTGTTTCCTTCAATCAGAATGCGTCTTTCAATATCTTTGAACTGGACGCGGCATCGAATAACAGTGTGGATGATATACGCAATCTGGTAGATCAGGTACGATTCGCGCCTCAGAGCGGAAAATACAAAGTGTATATCATCGATGAGGTGCACATGTTGTCTTCTTCGGCGTTTAATGCTTTTTTGAAAACTCTCGAAGAGCCGCCGAGTTATGCCATCTTTATTTTGGCAACTACTGAAAAGCATAAAATTATTCCAACGATATTATCGCGATGTCAGATTTTTGATTTCAAGAGAATTTCTGATATAGATATCGTTAAACAACTGCAAAAGATTTGCGAACAGGAAGGTATCACTGCGGAGCCTTCTGCGCTGCATGTTATCGCACAGAAGGCTGACGGGGGCTTACGGGATGCGTTATCATTGTTCGATAAGATTGTCAGTTATGCAGGTAAACAGGTCAGTTACAAAGATGTCATCACCAACCTGAATATTCTGGATCATGATTATTATTTTAATATTACGGAATATTTTATGACCGAGGATGCTTCCTCTGTGCTGAATGCCTTCAATGAGATTATCCGTAATGGTTTTGACGGAGAAGTGTTTTTAGTGGGTATGGCCGAACACTTCAGAAATCTGCTGATTTGCAAAGATGAAAAAACGGTGCAGTTGCTCGAAGCGGCAGATGATGTAAAGGATAAATACTTTCGTCAGGCCGGCTTGATGAATGATACCTATCTCCTCAATGCGTTAAATATCATCAATCAGTGTGATATTGAATATAAAACAGCCAAAAACAAACGTCTTCATGTGGAACTGGCATTGCTGAAAATCTGCTTTCTGCATACACAGATAGAAAATACACTCTCAGTGATTTTAGGTGAAAAAAAAAACTAAAGTCACTATTTGAATTTTACCAAAATCGCCCCAAAGGCACTTCTTCTCTATCCTTAACTGAAAATAAAATGGCTGTACCGGCCATTGAGAAACCTTTAGTAATCAAGGAAGTGAATCTTACAGAAACAGAAATTGTTGTAACTGAAGATATACCGGAATTAAAGATTAATACAGTAAAAGAAATAGTATTGGCAACACCGGTACAAAATAAACCTAAACGAGAGTTGCCAAAATCTTCCTCGCTGGGTTCAATCCGAAGTGAATTGCATAAGGAACGGGTAACCGGGACAGAAGAAAATAAAGTCGAACTGACTACCGAGAATATGCTTGTTTTGTGGCGGAATTTCTTAGACGAGAATAAGGAACGACTGCAGAGTTCGTTTTTGAATGTCGCTGAACGGCAAGTCCCGCAGATTGTTCACGATAAAGTTGTTTTTACAGAATCCAATAATGTTTCGCTCGAAATTTTACAGCTGCATAAATCAGATATTGTAAGCTATCTGATAAAGAAATCAACGGCGCCAACCATACATCTTGACTTTATCTTGCAAAGAAAAGAGGAGATTCCGGTCAAAACCTATAAAACCCAGAAAGAAAGGCTGAAGGAGATGATAGAGAAAAATAATGCGGTGCTGAAATTGATAGAAAAATTTGATCTTAACCTCGATTGACTGAACTAATTATTTATACCGTTTGTTTTATTTTTTATGAACAAGAAAACAGTGGTTATTGGCGCCAGTCCGAAGACGGACAGATACAGCAACCGTGCCGTTCGGATGTTGAAACGAAATGGATATGATGTGGTTGCTTTGGGATTTGAAAACGCTCAAATTGATGGTGTAACCATTCAAACGGAATGGGATAAATATGATGATGTTGATACAGTCTCTCTGTATATCAATCCTCAAAAGCAGCGTGCATACTATCAGTACATTCTCAGCCTGCATCCGAAACGTATTATTTTCAACCCCGGAACGGAAAATGCCGAAATGGAACAACTGGCTATCGACAATAATATTATACCATTGGAAGCCTGTACCTTAGTAATGCTGACAACGGGACAGTATTAGATTTAACAATGTTTAATACACAACCTGAGTGTATAATTAAACCTTGGGCTTAATTTTACATCTAACGGATAAATAAATTATTTTTTATGAAAAGAATACACCTCTTATTGATTTTCACTTTGTCGACGTTTTTCATTCATACCCTTTCAGCACAAAGTGATACCACGAGTAAAAGCAAACCTGTTCAAAAACTAAAAGGGAACAAAGCTGCCTTTTTCGCCTCGCAGAATAATCCCGCTGAATATGCTGATACACTCAGGTCTGTATTGGACCTGTCTGATGTGCAATATCAGAAAATACTGGCTATTCAGACAGATTTCATTCAAAAACGAAAGGAGATGCGCATGCAGATAAAAGAAAATCCGGAAGCGGATGCAAAACAACAATTGAAATCTCTGAAACTGGAAAGAAACACACAGGTTAAACAAATACTTACCCCAGGTCAGCTGGAAAAATGGAATACCTGGAAAAAAGAAAAAGGAGAAAAGTTTAAATCTGATAAAACAGAAAAGACGAATCCTGTTGAATCTGATGAAGGATTCTAAATGTATGTATACTTAAAGTAAAGTATAGCCGTTCTTATGAACGGCTTTTTTTATCATTAAACTTTACCGCATTCTATCAGTCAAAGTAGCATGATTATTGCTTCTGATAAAGTCAAACATATTTACAATCGTGCCGGTTTTGGTGTTGCTTCCGCCAATTGGGGGATGACAAAAACTATCAGCACCATTACGGAAGAATTATTTCAGCCTGTTTCGGAATATAAATCGTTGAAGGCTGTCACATTGGAAGAAGTGGCAGCTGCAAAAGCTCAGATAAAATCTTTACCCAAAGCCGATGTCAAAGATTTGAAACAATTGCTGAAACAAAATTTGTTTGAGCTGAATAATCTGTGGCTGAATGAAATGATACACAGCGAAGCGCAGCTGCAGGAAAAGATGGCTTTATTTTGGCATGGTCATTTTGCATGCAGATCCGTGAATCCATACTTTGACCAGTTGTATCTGGATATCATACGTAAGAATGCATTGGGAGATTTTAGGACATTACTGAAAGAAGTGTCCCGTTCGCCGGCCATGCTTCAGTTTTTAAATAACCAGCAGAATAAGAAAGACCATCCGAATGAAAACTTCGCAAGAGAGTTGATGGAACTCTTCACACTGGGCAGGGGGAATTATATGGAGCAGGATGTAAAAGAGGCAGCACGGGCCTTTACCGGTTGGGGGTTTGATCAGGAAGGACAGTTCAAATTCAAGATGCATCAGCATGATTTTGGTACTAAAAATTTTCAAGGAAAAACAGGCGATTTTTCAGGAGATGATATTTTGAAGATTATCTTGGAAAAGAAAGAATGTGCATCTTTCATCACGAAAAAAATATACCGCTATTTTGTAAATGAAGAAGCAGATGCATCCCTCGTAAAATCTTTGTCTGAACATTTTTATCAGTCGGGATATAACATAAAGCTGCTGATGAAAGAAATTTATACATCGGACTGGTTTTATGATGCAAAGAATATTGGCGTGAAGATAAAATCACCGGTAGAGTTGTTAGCAGGAATGTTTCGTGTTGTTCCGGCAGAATTCACAGATTTGCAGAGTGCTTTATTTATTCAGCGCTCATTGGGTCAGGTATTGCTGAATCCTCCGAATGTCTCCGGCTGGCCCGGCGCCAGAAACTGGGTTGACAGTTCTTCATTATTGTTCAGAATGCGATTACCGCAAATTATTTATTATGATAAAGAAATTGACTTTTCACCAAAAGAGGAAACACCCGAAATGGGTATGTCAAAATGGAAGATGGCCGATGAATTTGTCAGAAAAATTGCCTCTGATAAATTGAATGCTGTATCAGACTGGTCAGGAGTGGTAAGCTATTTTACAGCATCCGATGATAAGACAAGGGATATAGCACAAATGTTACTGGCAAAACCAGCAACTGCCGGTGCATTGTCAGCAGTCCGGCTGACTACAGATACTTCCACAGCCGAAAATGAGATAAAAAGTATTACAATACAAGTCATGTCTTTACCGGATTTTCAATTGTGTTAAACTACATCTATGAACAGACGTCATTTTATTAAAACATCAGGAATTATATCTTCAGCGATGTTGCTGCCTCGCTTTCTGAAAGCCGGCGAAAGGGATATGCCATTGAGCTCAGATAAAATCTTAGTGGTTATTCAACTCACCGGAGGGAATGACGGATTAAATACAGTGGTTCCTTTTGAAAATGATTTGTATTATCAGGCACGTCCGACAATTGCCATATCTAAATCTGATGTACTGAAACTGGACAGCCAGTTGGGCTTACATCCTGAAATGAAAGGATTTAAAGACTTGTTTGAGAGTGGCAACATGACGTTGATTAATAATGTTGGTTATCCCGAACCCGACCGGTCCCACTTTCGCTCCATGGATATCTGGCATACAGCAAGCAGCAGCAAAGAGTATCTCACCACAGGATGGATAGGAAGGTATCTGGATGAACAGTGCCGTAAGGGAGCAACACCTACATTGGCGCTGGAAATTGATGATACGCTGAGTTTGGCAATGAAGGGAGATAATGTAAAAGGACTGGCTCTAAAAAATCCCGGAAGGTTATACGGCACGACAATGAACCCATTTATCGCTCAGTTGGCAACACAACCCCTTGTCGGTGACCATCATCACGACAATGCCACTTATTTATATAAAACATTGAGCGAGACTGTCTCATCAGCAGCATATATTTATCAGACATCCAGAATATATCATTCTGCCACGACCTATCCGAACCACGCATTTGGGAAATCTATGAAAACAGTGGCGGAGCTGATAACATCCGGTGTGAATACACGGATTTATTATGTGTCTCTGGGCAGTTTTGATACTCACTTCAATCAGCAAAAACGTCAGGGAGCCTTATTGCAGCAATTGTCAGAAACCGTTAAGCTATTCTTAGATGATTTAAAGAAGAGCGGACTCTCCGATAAAGTGATGCTGATGACTTTCTCCGAATTCGGCCGTCGTGTGCAGGAAAACGCAAGCTTGGGAACAGATCACGGAACCGCAGGACAGATATTTATATTCGGAAATCATTTAAAAAAGAAAGGTGTACTTAATGAAGTACCCGATTTATCCAATTTAGATGAGGGTGATTTGAAATATACTGTTGATTTCAGAAATATATATGCTACAGTACTCCGAAAATGGCTGCAAGCTGACGAACAAAAGATTCTGGGAGCTAAGTTTTCGTATATGGATTTCCTGTAAACTTCCTTGTTCACATCTGTTGACTTTTCCAAACTTGCAGCACCGAAAATACTGTGTACTTTTACCTGATATGACAACAGCAGTTAAATTCTTCCTGACTTTGTTTCTTAGTTTAAATGCATTTTTTTTCGCTATTGCACAGGACGAGATAGATATCGTAAACCCTTATGAAATAAAATCCACACGATCTGCAAAGGCGGATACATTTTATTTTACACAGAACAAAACAACTCCGGAAAATCAAAAATTAGATACACTTCGTTCGTATGACGTGTACCTCGAAGAACGCCCTACTCCTTTTGGTACTGCATACATGTGTAACGGTGCCGAGATTACGAAAAAAAAATACGCTGAATATAAATTGTTCTGGAATGCCAGCGGCGCCTGTAAGCCATGTATGTTATATACGTACAACAGCAAAGATGAATTGAAATATGTAGCATATCAATACGAGGATTGTTTATGCGGCAACTATAAAGAATACTATCCGTCAGGAACGTTAAAAACAGAAGGGCAGTTTAAGCCGAATACATCAGGAAGCTGGGAGAATTTGAAATACCGGAATCTGTGCAGTATCCGCGACGGGCTGTGGACCTATTATTTTGAGGACGGTACGATGGAAAAAACAGAAACCTATAAAGAGGGAAAGCTGATTTCCTCGAATAATCCGGTGAATACAAACGGAAATGTTAAAAAAGAAAATACGCGCTCAGCGGATGAAACAGATAAGCAAAAAGATGGCATACTTCCCCAAAAATGGAAGAATAAAAACAAACCTGCAAACGAGTAAACCCGTTTAATTAAAACGATCTCTATTTTAATACACATACCTGAAAATCATGATTTTCACCTGTTTTAAACAGATGTTAAGAAAATAGTTATTATGTGTTAATTTAATTTATTTACTTTGTTACCAAAATCTGCAAGTATGAAATACATGAACAAAATTAGTTTAATCCTGATTCTATGCCTGAGTAGTTTTACCCTTTTGGCACAAACAAAAGTAAAAGGTAAAGTTACAGACGGAAAAGAACCTGTTATTGGAGCTAATGTATCTGTTAAAGGAACTACGGAAGGGACGGTAACAGATATAGACGGAAACTTTGAATTAACGACCTCTCAGGCTACACCATTTAAATTGGTGGTAACTATGGTAGGCATGGCTACTTCCGAAATGGAGATATCGGGCAGTCAAAATGATTTAACCATCAAATTATCCGAAGAAACAAGCATCCTGAACGACGTGGTGGTTTCAGCCTCCAGGGTTGAGGAGAAAATTTTGGAATCTCCGGTGACCATTGAAAAAATGGATCAAAAAGCAATAAAAACAGCTTCTTCTGCTGATTATTATGACGATTTGGCAAAATTAAAAGGTGTTCAGACTATTAACGGTAGTATGACATTCACGGCTGTCAATACACGCGGGTTCGGCGGTATTTCCAATACTCGATTTGTTCAATTGATGGATGGTATGGATAACGCTGCTCCGTTGTTGAACTTCCCTACGGGAAATATTGTAGGTATAGGAGAACTGGATATCAATAATATGGAACTTGTACCGGGTGCTTCCTCCGCATTATACGGACCGAACGCGTTCAACGGTATCTTGTTGATGAATTCCAAAAACCCTTTTGAGCAGCCTGGATTCAGCGCGTATGTTAAAGCAGGTTTTGCTCAGGCAAAAGGAGATTACGGCATTAAGCCTATGGGCAGCGGCGGAATACGGTTCGCACATGCTTTCAAATGCAAGAAAACCGGAGAAGACTACCTTGCTATTAAAGGTAACTTCAACTATTTTCAGGGAACGGACTGGTTTGCGAATGATTATACTACAGACAGAATAAATGCTGCAAATACTGTGGGCGCTCCAAATTTTGACGGGTTAAATACCTATGGTGATGAATATTCAATACCGCTATTATATGCAGGTGCAACCAGAAACAAATTAATTACAACAGTAAAAGGTCTGTTAATTCCATCCGTTATTCAAAAATTAATGAGCTTAGGTTATACCTTGGCACAGGCACAGGCGGCAGCGCCAGGAATTGCTCAGGCAACGGCGACTTCTAAACTGGATTCCATCGGATCATTATTATCCACCGAGATAAAAAGAACAGGTTTTAAAGAAGAAGATTTACTGGACAACAGCAAAGCTCAGTCTGTTAAAGGAGATTTCGGTGTATATTTCCGTCCGTTTAAAGACAAATCATACGAGTTCTCCTATAATTACAGAATCGGATACGGAAGCAGTGTATATCAGGGAAGCGAACGTTATGCATTAAGAAATTTCAGCCAACAGTTTCACAAAGTGGAGATTAAAGGCAGGGATTTCTTTATCCGTTCCTACTTGTCTCAAACTCATGACGGTGATTCATATAATTTAACTGCATTAGGTACATTGCCAAATGAGATAAATAACCCCACACTAAAACCAGACGGAACAGGTTGGGCTCCTACTTATTATCAGGCATATGTAATGCCGTTTATCCAGACAACATTGGTCACATCAGCGGCGAATACACTTGCGAATGGTGCTACTATCGCTCAGATTGCACATGACACGGCTCGTGCAATTGCAGACAGGCCATGGACTAGTTTGAGCCCAGAAGAAAAAGAGGCTAAAATTGAAGCAGTCCGTAATGGGTTATTCCAAAGAGGCGGTGCAGGTTTTATTGATAATTCCAGATTAATACATACGGAAGCTATGATAGATTTGAGCAGATGGACTAAGAAAGCATTGGATATTCAAATTGGCGGTAACCACAGAATGTACAGCCTGTCTACCCAGGGTACGGTCTTTAATGAAGACCCGGATGGAACTGGAACCTACAAAAGAATCAATATCCACGAAGCAGGTGCTTTCATTCAGTTGCAACGTAAATTTTACAAAGACATGTTCAGAATTCAGGCATCCGTACGCTGGGATAAAAACCAAAATTTTAAATCCATTTTCTCTCCGCGTGCTGCGTTTGTTGTGACCTTAGGAAAGGAGAGAAATCATAATATCCGCGTTTCATACCAGACCGGTTTCCGTAACCCGGATACACAGGCACAATACATTTACTTCCCGACTACAACCATCTTATTAGGTGGTACAAAAGCAAATGCAGAAAGATATGGTATATATAACGGAGGCGCTTATACCCTTGATTCATGGAATGAAGTCCAGACCGTATTAAATGCAAATCCACTCTTAGCATTAAGACAGGATGCCAGAGACTCCCTGAAAGCAAATGTATTAAAGGTAGCTAATTTCTCATACGTTAAGCCGGAGAATCTTCAGGTGGTGGAATTAGGTTATAAAGCAATTTTGTTCAAAAAATTATTGATAGATGTTAACGGATATTTCAACATCTATAAAGACTTTATCGGACAATTGTCAGTGGTAAATATGGATAGCACAGGCCATAAAGGTCAAACCATCTGGGGGGTAGATAATATTTTATCAATTACTGATAAAACTTCTGCTCCAACGGGAACTAGAGCGCAGGTATGGAGACCATATGCTAATTTGGCGGATAAAGTATTTTCCTATGGAGCCGGTATCGGATTGGCCTATATGCTTCCAAAAGGATTTATGATTAGAGCAAGCTACAACTTCATGGACTATAAAATTAAAGATGCCGGAACATCAACTGCGAAAGCGAGTGATTTAGGTTTTAATGCGTCCAAACATCAGGTATTTGTTGGTGTATCCGGAAACAATGTATGGAAAGGTTTAGGATTTGGTGTGGATTACAGATGGCAAAGTGCTATAGACTGGAGCTCAGACTTTGCGGATGGTACGGTAAAATCCCGTGGTATACTGGATGCAAATGTTAGCTACTTTATAGAAAAGGCATATACTACATTTAAAGTAGGAGCTACAAATATCGCCGGCCCCGAATACAGAACCAACGTAGGTGGTCCGTTTATAGGAAGAACATTCTATGTAGGTGTTACCTTTGATCAGGGTAAAATGTGGAAAGAACATCATGCCGAAGTAACCGGTGCTAAAGAATTCTAATAAAGTCAGGTTACATAAAAATAACTGTGTCCCGGATTTATCCGGGACTTTTTTTGTTTATAAACGCAGGTTTATATGTTCAGCTTGTAATAATTATTCTTCGTTGTAGATTTGCAGTATCATGAAAGCACCTGCAATTAATAAGCGTAAGATAAAATACTACCGCCTTGTTTGGTTTAAACATGATTTACCTGCCGGCCTGACCGTGTTTTTAGTAGCTCTGCCGCTTTGCTTAGGTATAGCATTAGCATCAGGTGCTCCTTTGTACGCAGGTATCGTATCAGGTGTCATCGGCGGAGTGGTGGTATCCTTTATCAGCGGGTCTAACTTAGGTGTATCCGGGCCGGCTGCCGGATTGTCAACCGTTGTGGCGGCATCTATAATTTCTTTGGGTGACTACCGTACTTTTTTGGTTGCGGTTGTACTGGCCGGTATTATCCAGATACTACTCGGTTTGTTTAAGCTCGGAACAATCTCTAATTATTTTCCATCAGCTGTGATTAAAGGAATGCTGGCGGCTATCGGAATTATATTAATTTCCAAACAAATTCCATTAGCGTTGGGCTATAACCAGCCCGACTTCTGGACCAGCGGTTTTATTTCCTTATTGTCTGCCAAAAACTTTTTAGGAAATCTGGGTGAATTCAATAAACATATTACCCCGGGAGCAACCATCATCTCTGTCGTTTCTGTAGGAATACTGATAGTATTCCAAAAACCGAAGGTAAAACGATTTTTTGGAATCCTGCCGGCACCCTTATTGATAGTAGCATTGGGAATTCTTTCAAATTTTTTGTTTAAAAAATTCTTACCGCTTTTTGAACTGGAGAAAAATCAGCTGGTCACCATCCCTCTGAATATTTTTGCATCCATCCAGTTTCCGGATTTTAAGTCCACCCTATACCACCCAACCCTGTTGGTTGTCTCTTTTGAAATCGCCATGCTGGCCAGTCTGGAAACATTATTGTCTGTGGAGGCGATTGACAAATTAGATAATCAAAACAGAATAACTCCCGTTAACAGAGAGTTGGTTGCTCAGGGTATCGGTAATATCTGCTGTGGCTTGTTAGGTGCTATTCCTATAACTTCCGTTATCGTTCGTGGCTCTGCCAATATTGATGCCGGTGCCCGCACAAAGCTGGCTGCCTTTACTCATGGCGTTTTTCTGCTGCTTGCCGTTCTGACGATTCCGTTTGTCATTAATAGGATTCCGTATGCAAGCCTCGCTTCCATATTACTGGTTACAGGGTTTAATTTAACCCGTCCCAGATTGGTCAAAAGTATTTTCAAACTCGGATGGAAACAGTTTATTCCTTTTATCGCTACCATAGTCGTGATACTGCTGACCGATTTGCTGATAGGAGTAGCTATCGGATTGCTGATTTCTATGTATTATATCATACAGAATAATATTCAGGAAGATTTTACGATTACCAGAAAGCTGGAACATTATACCGACCATTTTACTATTAAACTGAACTCTAATGTTACCTTTCTGAATAAGGTGAAGTTACGGGATGAACTGGACCGTATTCCGGAATATTCCATCCTGACCATTAATGGAACGGATTGCAATTTTATTGATTATGACGTGCTCGAAACAATTTCAGAATTTGAAGGCAAAGCGCATAAAAAACACATAGAAGTGCATCTGGAGGGAATTGATAAGGTGGAAACCGTGGCGGTTGCGCACTAAGAAACGGGTACTACTTCGGATTCTGATTTTTGTAATATTCCGTTTCCGTTAATCTTGTTGATTTTTTGTAGGATTTCATGTGCGACTTCCAGGTTTTTCAGGCCATCCAGGGCGCTTACTTTTGGTTCAGTGTTGAATATCAGGCATTCGGCAAAGTTGTTCAGCTGCTCTTTCATGGCATCATACTCCTCGAGGACAATCGTTTCTGAATTCAGGTATTTTACATTGTCCTCCGTTCGCAAAGGGATGGAATTGTGGCCGGCTGTTTCGGATAGTTTGAGCAATTCCGTTTCACGATGCAGGAAATCAAGGGTAATGTGATTGTCTTTTTGGAAAAACAACATCTTACGCATTTTCTGAATGGATGCTCTGCTGGTGGTCAGATTAGCCACACAGCCATTATCAAATTCAATGCGTGCATTGGCAATATCAATTTGGTCGGTCAGTACTGCGACGCCGCTCGCACTGATGCTCTTTATATTTACCTTAACTACAGACAATACAATGTCAATATCGTGAATCATTAAATCCAGTATCAGGGAGACATCCGTATTTTTAGGGTCAAATGGCAGTAAGCGGTGCGCTTCAATAAATTTGGGATGGATTTCCTGATTTTTTAGGGCCAGATAAGCCGGATTAAAGCGTTCTATATGGCCAACCTGAAATTTTATTCCGGCTTCTCTAACCAGTTCCACCAGTTTTTTAGCCTCGTCCAAATCATTAGTAATGGGCTTTTCCACAAACACATGTTTGCCGTATTTGATGGCTTTTTCGGCGTAGAAAAAATGAGAATCCGCAGAGCTGACAATATCAACTGCATCACATTTCAGCATCAACTCATCTACGTCGGTAAAACATTTTACAGAATAATCTTCTTCAATCCGCGCAAGTTTGGCCGGTTCAATATCATAGCAACCCACCACCCTGAAGTATTCGGATTCCATGAGCCGTTCCAAGTGCTGGGAGCCTACTCTGCCTACGCCTATAACGCCGATTTTTATCATTACTAACTTAAAAATACCTTTGTATTGCCTTGTATCACAATAAATTAATCCACCGATTGTGTATTATCCGTATTTTTGTCCCGTGTTAAAAGATAAAACCATAGCATTTCATACACTCGGCTGTAAACTCAACTTTTCCGAAACGTCCTCAATTGCCCGCAAAATGCAGGAGAGGGGTTTTATTACCGTAGACTTTGAAGAACCTTCCGATGTCTATGTTATCAATACCTGCTCGGTGACGGAACAGGCGGATACCAAATGCAGGAATATTGTCAGGAAAGCTATGAAACTGAATCCGGATGCCTATGTAGTGGTGGTCGGTTGTTATGCTCAGTTGAAACCAAAAGAAATTGCTTCTATCAAAGGAGTAGATTTAGTGTTGGGCGCCGCTGAGAAATTTAAATTGCCCGAAATCATTACCGACTTAACCAAAAATCCATGCGGACAGGTTCTGGCAACAGAAATATCGAATGCCAATTTTTTTGTGGATGCATATTCCGTCGGAGACAGAACACGTTCGTTTCTGAAAATACAGGATGGCTGTGATTACAAATGTTCGTTCTGTACTATTCCGCTGGCAAGAGGAAAAAGCCGCAGCGATACACCGGAAAATGTAAGGAAAAATGCGACTGATTTGGCGGCTCGTGGCGTGAAAGAGATAGTGCTGACCGGTGTCAATACCGGCGATTATGGTAAAGGAATCGAAGGGGATTATAATTTCTTTGATATCGTAAAGATGCTCGATGAAGTGCAAGGCATTGAGCGTTACCGGATTTCATCTATAGAACCAAACCTGCTGACAGATGAAATTATAGAATTTGTCGCTCAAAGCAAACGCTTTATGCCCCACTTTCATATTCCCTTGCAGAGCGGCAGCGACAAGATGCTGAAGCTGATGCAGCGCCGGTACAAAAGAGCACTTTATAAAAGCAGGGTGGAAAAGATAAAATCGGTGATGCCGTATGCCTGTATCGGAGTCGATGTAATTGTAGGTTTTCCCGGAGAAACTGACGACGACTTTTTGGATACTTATAATTTTATCCATGAGATGGATATCTCTTATCTGCACGTTTTTACATATTCCGAACGACAGAATACAAAAGCCATCGAAATGGATGGCGTGGTACCCGTAGCGGTGCGCAATGAACGCAATGCAATGCTGCGCACACTTAGTGAAAAGAAAAAACTGTTCTTCTATCAGCAGTTTTCTGGAACCACAAGAGAAGCGCTGATGGAGCAGGAGCAACACGGTGAAGTGATGCATGGGTTTACGGATAATTACATCAAGGTTTCTATGCCATTTGATGCTGCAAAGGTAAATCAACTGGTCAGAGTACAACTGGAGGACTTCGACGAACTGGGCAATGTGAAGGCAACGGCACTGGAGGCTGTATATTAGTTTAATCCTTTTCGTATCTTTCTGTCATGTCAGAACAATTACTACTGAAAAATATAGCACGCTTTGTTTCGCTTTCAAAAGAGGAGGAAGACTATCTTATTGCCGGATTGAAAATAAAAAAGCTCCGTAAAAGACAGTATTTTCTGCAAGAGGGTGATGTATGCAGGTTTCAGGGTTTTGTTTTCAAAGGGTGCCTGCGTGCTTACGAAGTGGATGCAAAAGGAGTGGAACATGTGGTGCAGTTTGCTACGGAGGATTGGTGGATGGGGGATATTTATAGTTTTTATACCGGTCAGCCCTCGAGGTGGAATATAGAAGCATTGGAAGATACAGAATTGTTTGTGTTTGATAAGGACCATCTGGAAGATGTATATTTAAAGATTCCCAAAATGGAACGCTATTTCAGGTTGCTGATGCAAAATGCACTGATAGCTCTTTCTCAGAGAGTATTATCCACTATGTCCAAATCAGCCACAGAGCGTTACTGCGATTTTATACAGCGTTACCCGCAGATAGAACAGCGCGTTCCCAATCATCAGATAGCCTCCTATCTTGGTATCAAACCTGAATCGCTGAGCCGTATACGCAATCAGCACATAAAAACGGCTAAAAAAAAGTCTTAACCTACATCAATATAATTTCTTAAGAAAGGTCATTCCATACATCCCGTAGTGTGTTGCAACTTTGCAGTATAAAATATTAATAAAATGAAAAAGCAAAACAACACTCTTAAAAACGCAATAGTATTTATTGCAATGATGTTTACATTATCCGGATTACAGGCGCAAACACCTAAGACAACCTGGAATGTGGACAAATCCCATTCTTCCGTCAAATTTAACATCGACCACATGGTGATCTCTGAAGTGGAAGGTGGTTTTAAAGAATTCAGTGCGGATGTAAAATCGGATAAACCGGATTTTACGGACGTTAAAGGCTCTTTTACCGTTGATGTGAACAGTATTACCACCGACAATGAAAAACGAGATGCGCACCTGAAAAGCGCGGATTTTTTCGACGCCGAAAAATATCCGAACATGACATTTACGATTAAAAAGTTTACCAAAGTCAACGGCAAACAGTATAAGGTAACCGGTGATCTGACATTACATGGGGTAACAAAAACAGTTATCCTCAATGCAAAATTTGGCGGTATCATCAAAGACCCTTATGGGCTGACGCGCACCGGCATGACTGTAAGTGGAGAAATTGACCGTTATGCATTTGGATTGAAATACAATGCAGCGCTCGAAGCCGGAGGATTAACTATCGGACAAAAGGTGCGTATTAAAATTAATCTGGAACTGACAAAGGCAAATTAATTTGTCTGTGTTTTGCTTTCTCAGCAGGGCCTGCTGACAGGCGGGCCTTGTGAAGAGCAAATACAATATCTTTACTGAATGTCGATAAAATGGTATTGACAAATTTCCTTATTCATTGCATATTTACAGTACGTTGCCTGAGAATCTGGTAGTTGAACATGAAGGAAGATATAGGCGTTTTAAAAGGCGTGAAACTTTTGTCGGGGAACAGTGTAAAAACTGTTAATTCACTTAAGCAGAAACCTCAGGGTAACGAGAATATGCAGAGATAAGTATCTGTAAAAAGTGCGAAACTGTACATTTGGAAGACAAGGTGTGAACTTTGTCTTTTTTATTTTAGCGGGATTTCATATACGACTTTGCCAATCTCTGCTATTATATTTTCCAGCACTTCGTAGGGGGCGTATGCATCGTTGACAAATACCGCAACGGCAATGTGTTTACCATCCGGCAGGGTAATGATGCCCACATCGTTTACAGCAGCCGTCATGCCCTTGTCGTTGGTGTCGGAACTGCCTGTTTTGTGGGCTACCACGGTACCTTCAGGCAGCAGTTTGACCAGTCGGTTTTTTCCTGTCGATGTTTCTGTCATAAGCTGGTATAAGAAATCCGTGTTGACGTGGGATATCAGCTTTCCCTTAAAAAACAGCTGCAGCAATCCCGTCATCTCATTGGGTGTACACCAGTTTTTATACTGATTTGCCCATTTTTTGTGCATACCTGCTTCGTTATATTTCATGGCAAAATCTTCTATGCCGAATTTGCGGATATACTTCTCCACGATTTTTGGTTTACCCAAATGATGCAGCAGCACATCGCAGGCAATGTTGTCACTTTGTGAAACCATATAGCGTAACAGTTTTTCAAATGTGATATTAACATTACCCTCCGGAAATGAATCACGCAGCGGACTCCAGGTGTCTTTTAGCATCTCTTTAGCAGTAATATGTATTTTATGTTGTAGAGAAAACTCCCCTTTGTCGACTCTGTCCAGAATCGCAATGGCTATCGGTAATTTAAAAACACTTTGCATCACGCAGGGTTCATCACCGTAATAATCAAAACGGATTGTATCTTCTATATGTATCACTGAAACACAAACCTTGCCTTTGGCTGCTGATGCAATGGTTTTAATGGCCCGGTAGAGTGAATCCTGCTGTGCATTTCCGGTATGCGCTAACAATAGTAAGCAGCTGAGTACAAGAACGTGAGTTTTAGGCATAGATTTTGTATCTAAGACAAAGATAACAAAGCGAAAAGAACATTTTTTTGTAATTTGGTTTAACTTTTCTAACACATCGACACACCTAAATATGAAGAAAATAATTTATTCTTTCGGAGTAGCAGCCTTATTGCTGCTGGGATTGATGAACCTGCGCGCAGGTGATGATAAAAAGAACCCCGTTCCGGTAAAAGATCCGAAAGCGGAAAAACGCAAAGCGGATTCTCTGCAATATGCCAATTTTACGACTGACACAAAAGATTATACCTATCTGGATGTACCCAATGAAGTCTTGCTGTTTAACGGCATGAAGATTAAATTGCTGAGTATCCGCCGTTTTCCCATCCCGCGTGGTGTAAATGTGGTGATACCCGATGAGATGTCTCAGCGGTTTTTATATGACCTTGCAGAACTGGAATTAGAAGCGACAAATACGAATGCTAAAGAAGTTAAACTGGGGGCTTCCGCTTCAGAAGCACTGTTTATGTCCATGAAATTATATACAAAAGAGATGGGCAGCAAAGCTTATGTTTCCCAGTATCCGTTGTCTTATGGTTCTGTATACGGAAGCATGGAACCTGCGCAGCCGGAACAGGTGCCTGTTATATATAAAGCAACTACTGCCATGATAAATGAAGTTTACAAACCGGGTGAAACTAAAAAATGCAAAGGCATTATTGTTTGTATGGAAAAAAAGGCGAAGACCGTCGAAAAGATGATTATCAATAATCAGGAATTTGGCACCAATAAATCTTATGGCTGCCCGGTTGCTTTGCAATAACGGGGATGGATAAGAGTTATTTTTCAAACTCATGTAAGTCTTATGTTCTTTATTGATTAGACAACATGCCTAAAAAATCGTTGTCATTTTACAGGAATAATGTAATTTCCATTTCTATTGTTTGTATATTTAATACCACTGATTCCATGCTAGGAAGAACAGTCGTATTATTTGACGTTTGTCAATTCGTTTGTATATGAACAATTATAGCTTTATAAGATGAATAAGAAAATTAACGCCTTTGCCAATGATGCACTCGGAACGTTGGATGCCGTAGGTGTAGCCGAAGCCATTGCTGCCAAAAAGATTTCTGTTGCGGAAGTAACTGAAGCTGCCATTTCCCGTGCTGAAGCAGTCAACGGCGATTTGAATGCAATAGTGCTGAAAACTTATGATGATGCACGGAATGTTGCCGGCTTAAATGAAAAAGGATTATTGTATGGAGTGCCTTCGTTTATTAAAGACAATGAAAATATCAAAGGGTATCCCACACAAAAGGGTACGGGTGCATTCAAGGCAAAACCGGCAAAAAGTAACAGTAAATATGTAAAACAGTTCCTGTCCACCGGCGTTAATTGTATCGGAAAATCAACATTGCCAGAATTTGGCTTTATCTGTAGTACGGAAAATGAGCGATGGGGCATTACCCGAAATCCCTGGGATACCGACTATACCACTGGAGGCTCTTCTTCCGGTTCCGCCGCATTAGTGGCAAGTGGCGTAGTGCCGATAGCGATTGCAAATGATGGTGCCGGTTCAACCCGTTTGCCGGCATCCTGCTGCGGACTCGTAGGATTAAAACCGACACGCGACCGGCTGATGCCCATGTTTGGTACGGAAACTCTTCCGGTGAATATCGTTTATTCAGGTGTGCTGACCCGCACTGTCAGAGATACCGCGGCCTTTTATGCTGCTGCGGAACAATTTTATACAAATTCGAAATTACCTAAATTAGGTCATGTACAGGTACCGCTTAGCCGGCGCCTGCGTATCGCCTTCTTTGAGAACTTACCTGCCGGACAACAAGGACATATGGATGAAGATACTTATCGGGTGCAGATGGAAACAGCCAGGTTTCTGGAATCTTTAGGACATAAGGTAGAGATGATAAAAGTACCGGTAAATATCGAAGAACTGACCGTTCATTATCTGAACTATTACGGCTTCCTGTCTTATATGACCAGTAATTTTGGAAGGCTGGTACTGGGATCAAAAGTAGACAAGTCTGTACTCGAACCTTTTACACTTGGACTGATGAATACATTCGGCAAGAATAAACTTGCGCTTCCCGGAAGCTTGCGCACTTTGAAAAAGGTGGCCGCAAAAACAGAACAGGATATCGAAAAGGATTTTGATCTGGTCATGACGAGCGTTACCACAAAAATAACTCCGAAAATAGGCTATTTTTCCCCTACGCTGAGCTATGAAGAAATTGCCTACAGGGCAGCTGATTTTGCTTCCTTCCTGCCTTTGTTTAATATTTCTGGTTCTCCGGCTATTTCATTGCCCTTGGGTGTGGCTGCTAATGGTATGCCCGTTGGTGTTCAGTTTGCCGCCCCGTATGGTCAGGATGGTTTGTTGCTGGAACTGGCACTCGAACTGGAATCCGCACAGCCGTTCAGACAAATATATAACACGTAGTGTATACTGAGACTGAGTACCATTATTTATCCTGAAGCACTTGCCGTATGCCTACATAATAGGTGATACAAGCTGAAATCAGCAGTGCAATGAATCCTTTTGACTGCGCATCGGTTAGCGGGGCATCCAGCCTGAACATGATAAGAGAAATGATGATGGTTGGAACTATCCATCCGATGAGCGGTAACCAGTATTTAAATTTCATATCGAGTATTCTTATAGAACGTAAGATAGTAATTTTTACAGGAGTTCTTAAATGTCTATAAACACATTGTAAAGTGATTCTGACCACTGCCGAAGGAGATAATGAAGATTATGGTTCATATAAAAAGTGTAAACTATAATTTCCCCATTGTATCAGCGGTGCAGATTTTTAATTATCTTAAAGCAAACATTACCGGATGAAAAACGAAGACAGGACAGGCACAACTATTGAATCAGAAACGACTAATAAGCAGGAAATTAAAGCATCGCAATTCGGTAAAGATTTTATCTGGGGTACCGCCACTGCTTCTTACCAGATTGAAGGTGCCTGGAATACTGACGGGAAAGGTGAATCCATCTGGGACCATTTCACGCATCATACTCGCAGAGTGAAAAACAGGGACACTGGAGATGTCGCCTGTGATTTCTATCATCGGTATGAGAGCGATATTGAACTCATGCACCGGATGAACATTCCGGCGTCGCGTTTTTCCATCAGCTGGCCGCGCTTGTTACCAGATGGAACGGGAACGGTCAACACAAAAGGAGTGGATTTCTATAACCGCGTTATTGATAGATGCCTGAAAGAAAATATAGAGCCTTGGGTAACCTGTTATCACTGGGATCTGCCGCAAAAACTGCAGGAAAAAGGCGGCTGGGCAAGCCGTGATATACTCGGTTGGTTTGAAGAGTATGTTGCTTTGTGTGCCAGGCAGTTTGGCGACAGGGTGAAGAACTGGATGGTGTTTAATGAGCCGGTTTCATTTGTGCACGGCGGTTATCTGGCGGGAGTAGGTGCTCCCGGGAAAATAGGATTCCGGCATTTTTATCCTGCTGTCCATTACACTACTTTATGTCAGGGTGTTGGCGGAAGGGTATTAAAAGAAATGGTTCAAGATGGCCATATCGGTACTACCTATTCCTGTATGCCTATTTACCCGTTAACCGATTCGCCGGGGAATATGGATACCGTGAAACGATATGATGCACTGCTCAATCGGATTTTTATAGAGCCTACTCTGGGTATGGGATATCCTGTGGAAGCGCTGCCTGCTCTGAAAAAACTTGAAAAATATTTTAAGCCGGAAGATGAAAATAATATCCGGCACGACTTTGATTTTATAGGCTTGCAGAATTATACAAGGCTGGTCATTAAACCCTTGTTTTTTATCCCGGTAGTACGGGGTATTCCTGTTAAGCCGGGCAAATTCGGCAATGATGTTACACAGATGAACTGGGAAGTTTATCCTGAAGGAATTTATGCTATTATACGTCAATTCGCGCAATACAAACAAATAAAGAAATTCTACATCACCGAAAATGGCGCGGCTTTTAACGATGAAGTGGTGAATGGCCATGTCAACGACACTAAAAGAATCCAATACCTGAAGGAATACATGGCACAGGTGCTGCGGGCAAAAAATGAAGGCATTAATATTGGAGGCTATTTCGTTTGGTCATTCATGGATAATTTTGAATGGGCGGAAGGATACCGGCCAAGATTCGGTCTGGTACATGTGGATTACAACACTCAAAAGCGAACCATCAAAGATTCCGGAAACTGGTTTTCAGAATTTTTAAAGAGTTGAATGAAATTATCCCGTAAATGAAAATATATTTTGTCTTTTAGCTAATTTTAATTCATAATCCCGAAAATGGCAAAATCTTTACAACCTAATATTTCCCTTAATATCAAATGGCTGCTTGTCGGATTGCTGATGCAGCTCTCGGTGTTTACTGCTTTCGCGCAGTGCCTGCAAAGATACAGAGATAAGGTCTTTTCAGATATCAAACCCAGCCTGGATGTTGGTTATGGAGGCAACAAACTGAATATAGACGACACCTATACTTTCTTGGCGTACGACCTTTTTGAACCTAAAGATGATACGGTACACTTGCGTCCGCTGGTCGTTCTGATTCATGGCGGTGGTTTTACTAACCTCATACCACTAAATCGAAAAAGCCCCGAAATCATTGAAATCGCAAAAGACCTGGCAAAACGGGGATATGTAACTGTCTCTCCGGAATACCGATTGTTCGGTGGAGAAACCACCTATGATAAAATGTTGGGTACCGTACCGGCTGCTTTTTTAGATATAAATACGTTCATGTGTTACATAGCTAATTCAGTGCAACACGGAAATCCCTACCGTATAGACACTTCTAAAGTTTTTATCGGAGGTTCTTCAGCCGGCGCACTTATTGCTATGAATTTTGCTGTTTTCGTCAATGATACCAGCGAACTGAATGCGGACATGAGAAGAGCAGTGAGAACAGTTGCCGCTTTAGAC
>CAZBED010000020.1:0-41253 GCA_964490845.1 uncultured Chitinophagales bacterium
CCGCCATTCACTTCAGCCCAAACCGCCAAAGAAAAAATTCAGGGAAAACCACCGGTTACTGAAAAACAAAAAAGCCACCCATTTAGGAGGTGGCCGTAGAATAAATATAGTATTAGCAAAATTTAATTAATTGGATAAAGAAAACTGTAGTTTCCTTTAGTACCGAATACCAATTTTCCTTCATAGAGTGTGTATTTGTTATAATATGACTTTCCATTTTGCTCAGTATACATATACCCTTCTTTTGTATACCATGTTCCCGTTCTGCCTCCGCCACCTGCACTACTGACGTAACTCCATCCTTCGCCGCCGCCTGCTGCTCCGCCATCCGTTACACTGTATGTACCATCCGCATTAAACTGATAATATTTAACGGACGTGAAAGAAGCATATGCCGCCGAACCGCTGGTACTGGCACTGGTCTCTTCTTTCCACCTGCCTACAACACCCTGGTCTAATTCACCGCCTTGTGTTGTTTCGTCAGAGTAAGCACCTGATGCCTGATTGCCCGCTTTACTTAGTGTCACAATAAATGGATTATTATTACCGGTCATTTGCCGGATTTGAAACGTACAGGAATTGCCGTTAAAATTGGCAGTGTACAAAAGTTGTATGTTATCATTGGATACCATCGTTCCCACAGACAGGTTGTTTTCAATGGTTCCTTTAAAGTTAAAGGAGGAATTACCGTCGGATAAAACACCGGTTAGTTGGTCGCCGCTTTGTACAATGCAACATTCTACAGTGGCACCATTAAATACACCTGAATAGGTGCCCGTAAGACCTTCTGAGCAACCGGATGATAATGTAATCAATACCATCATTGCTATAGTTGTTAAGAGTTTCATTTTTATATTTTTAGTGATGAATAATTGTATCATTTGCTGGCAACTGCAGCAGCCGGTTTGGAATAGCCGGTTTCTTCCCCGAATACCAGTTGGTTGTCATTGGTGCTGTAGGAGGCAACGGAAGAAACCTCCCCTCCGTTCATGATGGTGATTTGTCCGTTTTTCACCATCCAGCTTCCTCTGCCGGTTACGCTGATTTTACCGTTTGTCTGTATATAGGAAATATAGGTACCGTTGGCATTGAACTGGCAGAACTCGGAAGCGATGCCGGAAGCGGCATTCTTGTTTTTCTCCCAGGTGCCTATGATGTGGTTGTCGATACCTTTGAATACCATATCAAATTGATCTTTTGTCATGGTGGTGGTTTTAGCCGAAGCAGAAGAGAAAGTCATTACTGCGATGATGAAGGCTGCGATGGTTGTTGTTAAGTTTTTCATTTTGTTTATTTTTTAGTGGTTATGAATGTGTTTGTTTGATGATGTAAAATTCGGCCAAACGCCCGCCATTCACTTCAGCCCAAACCGCCAAAGAAAAAATTCAGGGAAAACCACCGATAGGAAAAGGACATTAAAATGGTTCGGATTGTAATATCTTTGTACAATCAAAGACTAATAGAAATAAGCACGTATAACCGCTTTGGAGCAGCTATTTGTACAAACCATCAACACACATCAGGGTATTCTGCATAAGGTATGCAGAATCTATGGTCATACACAGCATGACAGGGACGATTTGTTTCAGGAAATAGTTTTACAATTATGGAAAGCATTTCCTTCTTTTCGCAATGAGGCTAAAATCACCACCTGGATGTATCGCATTGCACTGAATACAGCTATTTCCGGCCTTAGAAAAAAGAAAATAGAAACCACCAATCTGGAAAAAATAACCATACAGTTTGAGGATAAGGCGCCGGACAATATAGATGAGGATTTAAAACAATTATACAAGGCTGTTGAGCAATTGTCTGATGTCGAAAAATCTATTGTATTGTTATATCTGGAAGATAAGCCGTATGAAGAAATTGCAGAAATCACCGGTATAACCGCCAATTATGTGGCAGTGAAGATGAGCCGTATAAAGGAAAAATTGAGAACACTTATAAAAACAGAGCGATGATAGAATTAGACGATCTGAAGAATATCTGGAAAGATAAAATCGACTCCAATATCAGCCGGCAACAGATGGAGCAGGAGAAAATCCGTGAACTGCTCAGCCATACATCCACCAATATCATAGATCGCTTGCGAAAAAACCTGCAGATTGAAATTGCCATGTTTTTCGCATGCCTGCTGCTCATTGCCGGTGTGCCATTTTATTTTAACAACAAAGAGGTAACTATTTTATGTGTATTGGTACTGGTATTTATTTTCATTCCCTATTTCATTTACTATCTGCAAAAATACAGAGAACTCAAGCGCTTTTTTTCATATCACCAGGACATCAAAACCAGCCTGAAAGCGCTGATTGTACAGCTGGAAAAATACCTCAGTATTTATTTCTGGGGAAGTTTGTTGCTGACGCCGGTTTCCGGCTTTCTGTCCGGCTTTGCCATTTTGTATCAGATGAAAGCACTTGGATTTTTGGTGTATTTCGACGCTTTCAGTTCTGCCACTTTGTCTATGATTTTATCTTTTGCCCTGTTGCTTACCCTTGTTTCTTATCCGGTGATGAAATGGTATGTCCGCAAATTATATGGACAGCATCTGGAAAAATTAAAAGACTGCCTGAAAGAACTGGAAGAGGCAGAATAATAGATTTTGCGAAATCACTTCCATTCCACCACCGCGCCGCGTTTTTTATTCAACAGTTCTTCCGGCATATTTTTTATAATCTGCTTTTTCAGCACCTCAATAAACTTCTTTTTAGAGATACTGCGCGCGTACACGATGCTCACTTCGCGCAATGGTTTGGGTTTTTTAAATTCCGCCACCTGGTTGATTTTTTTTGTGGATAATTCTAAAACGGCCAGTTCCGGCAGCAACGTAAATCCTCCTTCCATTTCTACCATTTTCTTTAACGTCTCTATTGAACCGCTTTCATAATTCAATTGCTCATTTAATTTTATCGGATTTGCGCAGATATTGATAATCTGATTACGGAAGCAATTTCCTTTTGACAACATCCAGATATCATCGCGCATGATATCTTCGTGTTCCAGGTATTTTTTTTTCGTCAACGGATGATTGTAATGAGCATAAACTTTGATTTCTTCGTAGTACAACGGTTCTTCTATCAGGTTGCTTTCATGCAGCGGAGTGGCCAGGATACCCACATCAATTTCATCTTTATTCAGTTTTAAAATAATTTCATCTGTCTTCAGCTCCTGAATGACCAGTTTAATTTGTTTATATTTTTTAATGAAGTCGCCTAAAAAATACGGCAACAGATAGGGAGCAATCGTCGGGATGATACCAACCGTCAGGCTGCCTCCAAGAGTATCGTCATAATGTCGCGCGATATGTTCCAGCTTCCTTGCTTCCCGTAAAATTATGCGCGCCTGCTCTATCACCTCTTTACCGGCATCTGTAGGTATAATTGGCTGTTTGCTGCGGTCAAAGAGCGCAAGGTTCAATTCTTCTTCCAGCTTCTTCAGCTGCATGCTCAATGTAGGCTGAGTCACCAGACAGGCATCGGCGGCTTTGGCAAAATGACGATAGGTATCAATCGCCAGAAGATATTCTAATTGGGTGAGCGAAATATTCATAATTTTTTCTTATTGAATCATAAAATTAATTGATTTTTTCTATTATGCAATGTGTCACATCTTTGTAAGGTGAAAAATAAAGACATGAGCAAATCAAAAAGAATCACTCAAATAGGATTAGACAGCAGCCAATCTGAAGATCTGGCTGCCGAGCTGAATAAATTATTGGCAAATTTTCAACTGTACTATCAGAATGCAAGAGGGCTCCATTGGAATATCAAAGGCAAGCATTTCTTTGAACTACATGTAAAATTTGAAGAAATCTATAACGATGCTCAGTTAAAGATTGATTTAGTGGCAGAACGTATCCTGACGCTGGGATTTACTCCCTTGCATACATTCACCGATTATTTAAAAAACTCCTCCATCAAAGAAGGGAAAAATATTTCAGACGCCAAAACAGCGGTGGAGTTGATTGTAAGCAGCTTACAGACTATAATTATCCTAGAACGGGCAATACTCAAAACCGCAGAAAAACTGGATGACGAAGGTACCAACACCATGCTGACGGATTTTATCACCCAACAGGAAAAAGAAATTTGGATGTACTCATCGTGGTTAAAAAACTAACGTGTAATTTTAGGCTCTATTATTCACTCAATTAAAATACTTAAACAATGGCATTAGCAACAGTAGGACAAAAGTTCCCGCGATTTGAAAAAACTTCCGTAGTAAGTTTAGAAAAAGGAAAAGAGTTTCAAACACTTTCCAACGACGTACATGAGAAAGACGGAAAATGGTTGGTGATTTTCTTTTGGCCAAAAGACTTCACATTTGTTTGCCCGACAGAAATTGCTGAATTTGGCAAACATGTTGGCGACTTTAAAGACAGAGATGCCGTATTATTAGGAGCATCTACCGATTCAGAATTCGTACACCATGCATGGCGCGTACACCACGATGATTTGCGTGACCTGAAATTTCCGATGGTAGCAGATACGTCCAAATCACTTTCCCGCGAACTGGGTATCTTAACAGAAGGCGAAGAAGTATGCTACCGCGCAACTTTCATTGTTGACCCGCAGGGTACTATCCGTTGGGTAAGTGTCTATGACTTATCTGTAGGAAGAAGTGTAAAAGAAGTTATCCGCGTTTTAGACGCATTACAAACAGACGAATTATGCCCATGTAACTGGGAAAAAGGACAGGCAACACTTTCATAGTTATAAGTACATAGCAGTAAGTGATAGAATTAATCACTTACTGCTTCTTTTTCCATACTCCACATTTCTCATCACTTATTACTAAACCATGCACGAAACAGTACAAGAACTTCTGGCTGACCTCGGTGTTCAGCCGGAATATACGAATACCACGCTGCAGCATCTGGCGGCGGCAGACTCCAAATACCTGCGCGATCTGAAGATGAATGTTAAGTCCGTTCTGACAGCAGAGTCATTGCAGGCCAAAGAAAGCTATTTGCTGGCACTGGCGATTGCGACGAATAATAACAATACCGTTCTGGTCAACGCATTTGCTGCAAAGGCGAAAGAGAATGATGCCTCTGATGCTGAAATTGCAGACGCTCAGGCCTGTGCTTCTTTGCTGGCAGCCAACAATGTCTTTTATCGGTTCCGGCATTTTGTAGAGAAAGATTTCTATAATAATGCACCGGCCAGATTGCGGATGAATATCATGATGAATCCTGTATTGGGTAAAGAATTCTTTGAATTGGTGAGTTTGGCGGTGAGCGCGGTGAATGGTTGTGAGATGTGTGTTAAAAGCCATGAACAATCGGTGTTACATGCCGGCAGCAGCGAACAGCGAATATGGGATGCCATTCGTTTAGCAAGTATTATTACCAGCCTGGGAAAGGTGGTGCATTAAAGAATAAGGAAGTTTTTGATAGTCCGGAAATTTTAAAAATCAGCCAGGGGCCGTCTCACAGCAGAGACGGCTTTTTTTGTTGCGCTTTGGGAGATTTAGGTGTAACTTTAAAAATTACTCATCTAAAAACCAAAATCTATGAAAAAAAACACGTTTAGTGGTTTGTTGTTAGTCGTATTCATAATAACAAATCCATTCACCGGCCGACTGTATGGTCAAACCTGGAATCCCCAACAAAAAGAAATCTGGACAAATGTCGAAACCTATTGGTCTGTACAGGCCAAAGGTGATGTTGAGGGTTTTTTAAGTTATTTCAGCCCCGATTATATGGGATGGGATTATGACTCACCGGTACCCATGGGCAAAGCCGCTACTGCTAAGTATATTACGAATGGCATGAAAAACAGTAAGGTATTGTTTTATAACATCACACCTGTTGCTATTTTGGTGTATGGAGAGGTGGCTATAGTTGATTATTATTACACCATTCAAAGCGAAAATTCAGATGCGAAAAAACAATGGAAGAATGGCCGCTGGACAGATATCCTGCAAAAACAGGGAAACAAATGGGTACTTATTGCCGATCATGGCGGTGAAGAAAAGAGTAAGAACTGAGGTTTATCAAATTAAAAAATCCGGCTATATAGCCGGATTTTTTAATTCTTTTTTATCAATCAACGCAATAACAACAATGAACCCATTATAGCCGTCTTCCCGGTTTTCGGGTCTTTCATACCTTCCCATGCTTTGCCATCCGTGAAGATGGCGCGTATTTTCCAGACATATACATCCTGTGGCAATAACGTTCCTTTGAATCTGCCGTCCCAGCCTTCTGTTGGTTGTCCGTTTTCGAGTAAACTGGACTCCCACAACAGTTGCCCGTAAGTTGAGAATACCTCCGCATGGTATTCTTTCATACTCAATCCTTTTGGTTTCCAAATAGCCGATTCGCCCAACCCTACTTCCGGCGCAAACACGTTTGGAACATACAGTTGTCCTGAATAGTCAACCCCCAGTGCTTTTGATACTGTATCTTTACACCCTTTATTGCTCACCGCAAACAAAGTAACCCGATAAGGCCCTTCACCGCTGTATTGGTGTGTCGGGTCTGTAACACGGGAAGAGTCACCATCCCCGAAATTCCAGAAATAATCAATTCCAAAGACTGTTGTATTGGTGAAATTAACCGGCGCATTAAAACCATCTCCAGTAAATTCATATAGAAAGTCAGCTATCGGTTTCGGATATATTTCTACTGCCGCCACGCGGGTGGTGCTATCCCTGCAATCACCATTAATGGCTGTTAATGATACATTGTAAATCCCCGGATTTGGATAAGTGTAATTAGGCGCAGGAGATGTGGAGGTTTCGCCGTTTCCAAAATTCCAGCTGAAAGCAGTAGCATTGGTGGAGCTATTAATAAACACTGTCGGTTCTTCTTCGCAGATACTTGGATTGGTGACACTGAAAGCAGCCTTAGGCGTCACGGAAACCCGCACCTGTTTGATGATGGAATCGACACATGGACGGCTGTTGGCAACTATAAGCTTTACGGTATATACACCCACCGCACTATACATGTGGGTAGGATTTGGCCGTGTGGATTGTGCACCATCACCAAAGTCCCAGACATAACTGTTGCCATTAGTAGTTTTATTGATAAATTGTGCATCCGAACCCACACAAGGGGTCAGCACATCAAATGCAGGCTTAGGTGTACCAAACACATTGATGGTGGTGATGAAAGAGTCCCGCCCGCAAGATCCGATTACTAATATTTTAGCACGGAATACACCGGCGCTGTCGTATACGTGCGAAACCTGATCGGCATAGGCAGAGGTGCCGTCACCAAAGTCCCAGACAATTTCTGCACCGGGAGTGGAAATATTAAAGAAATCAACCGTCAATGGCTGGCATCCCTGATTGATATTCGTAAAGTATTTTGCAAAAATATCGTTTCCTTTTACTGTAATGGTTTTGCTGATACTGTCTACACCGCAGGCATTCACTACTTTCAGGCTGATGGTGTATGTCGTATCTCTGCGTGTGTTATTTACATAAATCGGTGCTACAGGATTAGCTTGTGTTGTGGTTTGGCCATTTCCAAAATTCCAAAAGTAGGAGGTCGGTGAACCGAAGGAGGTATTGGCCAATACCGGCTGGAATGGAGAGCAACCAATATTTTGAACACCAAAATTGGCTTTTGGAGATGCTTTTACTTTGACGGTATCCGTAAAGAAAACCGGGCCGCAGTTGTAGTCTGCACGGAGTGTTACCACATAATTAGTATCTCTCAATAATGGTTTCGGAAATGAAAAAGTTTGTGGGTCGGGTAAGTTGGATTGCAGCGAAGCAATACCGAAGTCCCATAAATATTGTGTTGCCGTATCATGTCCGGCAGGGAAAGTGAATGATACATTGCTGCCGGTACAGGTACTGTCGGGATTAACGATAAACCTCAGCGGAGGATTGGCCACCACTTTTACAGGAAACCGAAGCGTATCCTTACATCTGTCGGCAGTTTCGGCGAATAAAGTAACCGTATAAGTACCCGGAGCAGCATATATATGCGATGGATTAATGATAAAACCATCCGGTGTGCCGTCTCCAAACTTCCATATCGCGGAGGTTATGTTACCAATTATACTTCCAAAATTAAAAGGCTGATTAACGCACAAATCAGGAGGAACGGAAATACGGACGCTGTCAAATATAGTGACACGTTTAAAGGCACTGTCACTACATGCTCCGGAAGGATCTCTGAAGACATAGCCTACCTGATAATTGCCCGGTGCCAGACCGGTAGGGTCGAAGATGCCTAAAGTGGAATTCACTACACCCGGTCCGGTCCAGTTTCCGCCGGGAAATAATGGGTCTGAAATTAATTGTAATGTTCCGGTCGATTTACAGATTGTCTGATCCGGCCCGGCAGTTAATCCAACAATTTCCAGTACGGTAACTTTTACGGTATCTGTAGTAGGACAGCTGCTATTAGGATTGAGTACATAAGCTATTGAATAGGTTCCTGTCGGAACAGATCCGGAAGTAAAAATACCTTGTACAGAATCGGAGATGCCCCTTCCTCTCCAAACACCACCCGGCAGATTCGCCGTTAATCGGATAGGAGCGGCAAACTTACAGACGGAAACATCCGGGCCCGCATCGGGTTTCGGAAAATTGTTTACTTTAATTTGTTTACTTAGTGTTGAGTCGCCACAAAGCGCCTGTATGGTAAGCACAATCGGGAAAGTGCCTGCTGCAGCATATGTTACACTTCCGGGATTTTGCTGAGAAGAGGAAGCGGGGCTACCTCCGGCAAACGTCCAGGTAAATGTAGCACCCGGGTCACCGCCATTGGTAAAATTGAAAAAGCTTGCCGGGTTATTCAACACATAAGGAATAGAACATCCTTCCGGTATTTTAAGCGTATCAATAGCAGGTTTGCCTTTTATCACGAGCGTGCTGTCCCATATCGAAGGATTACACGGGCCATCTACCTGTAGTTGGACGGTGTAGGTACCTGACTTCGTAAAACGTATCGTTACGCTATCTGCATTTGCATTAGGCAGTATGGTTGTTCCTGCTGACGGGTTGACCGACCAGGTATAACCACGCGCGGATGGCCGCTTTGTGGAAAGGTTAGTAATTGGCACATCAATAAATCCGCCTGGCGGAATACAGGGTGGTGAGGTGAATAATGCCAATGCCTTTATCTTGTCGACCACCACAACATCCTTGAACGTATCTTTGGAATTACATTCCCCGGCTACAGCCAGATTGATGCGGTAAATGCCCGTTTGTGTAAAAGTGATATTCAGGTTATTAAAAGTTGGTGCGCCTAATGGTGTTGCTGTATTAAACCCGGTTCCGGGAACAACCGTCCATGTTTTCTTAGGTTCGTTGCATAGCCGGTCTCGGCTGAACTGGTCTAAATTTCTGTATTGTACCAAATCTCCTATGCAGACCGTATCCGGCCCGCCAATTTTTGGCCTTACACTGTCCAATACCATAAAACACTGAGCCACATCTGTTCTGTCGCATTCGTTTACAGCATAAATCCGGACGGAAAAATTATTGTCGTTATTACAGTCTTTGGATATGGAACCACAGCTTCCTCTTGTAAAACTGTATCGTATTGTATCCGGAAGATTGGAGTTGTTGTAAATCGTATCCAACTCTCCGTTTACAAAAATCTTGTAGAGTGTGCTGGCCGAATTTACTCCTGTTGTTTGTGCTAATGAAATGGGTAGTTTATAACTCGCCGGTGCACATACTGTCGGGTTAGAGGGAATAATGGCCAGTGTTGGCGCTTTTCCAATCAGGACATTGTACTTTTTGGTAGCGGTGTTACAGGGCGCCGGCGTGCTGCCGGTTACGGTGTAGGTGAGGGTGTAACTGCCGGGAGCATACAGATGCGAAAGAGGGGCATTAAATGTTGCGGTATTTACAACCGGGCTCCCATCTCCCCAATTAATGTTGTAATTGGTGTTGATGCCCATCGTATTGGATGCATTGGTAATGGTAACTGTTTCAGAAGAAGAGGAACCACAAAAAACGAAATTATTTGGTTCCGTTAAAAATGGGTCGGGTGAAGGATTGATGGTTATTAGCTGTCCGCCATTACAAGGTATTTGCGGAACCTGATTGAAATCATCATTGCTTTCCGCCAAATAGATTCTAAACTGCTGAACAACGGTAGAACCTCTGAAGGTAATTTTTATTTCATTATCTTTTGTAGGGTCATAAGGCAATAATACACTATAATCCGTTGGGCTTACCGCCACCGAGCCTATCGGATAGGTTCCTTTGTAAACAATGATGTTATGGTATTTGGCATAGGGTTGATTCAGTCGTATGGTAACGACATCCCCGGCGCAAACGGTGGTTTTGTCTATCGTAAAATTACAAACAGCGAAACTATTTACAGCTTGTGTAATCAAGGCCAGAAACAGGATTCTATAAATAGTTTTCATCCACATTATTTAAAGTTAAAACAATTTCACGGCATTCTTACCGGGGAAATCGTAGCAATTTATTTTCTTGCCTTTTTTCTTTTTAGGAGAATAAAGTGCGACATTATTAAAATTCATCCGCAAGGTCACTTCGTGCTGGCCTCTGCTTTTCGATGTCACTCCAGTAAAATCCAACTGGTAGCTGTAGCCCACATTCAGGGTCATAAAATCATCTTTACCTAAGTCCCAGTCGACCCCGCCAATGAATATCAGTCCGTGTGTCTGATTGCCGTCAAATTTATTGAGCTGGTACATCACCCCGGCATATATCGGTTTGAAAGTAGAGAGCATACCGAGATTGTATACGCGTAGTTTCTGCATGAAATCAAACTTGAAAACCGGAGATAAATAAAAATCTATATTGCGTTTGTTTTTGCCTCTGGAAACGGGAAACATGCAGCCGTAAGTCACCGTGAAACGCATCGGAATACGAGTGGAGATATTCTCAAAAGATTCATCCGGCCGGGTGAGGTGATGAACGGCAAAACCCAGTGAGTTATGGACTGGATGGTCATTGATGCTATACCGGAAACGCAACAGCAGCCCTGCATCCAAATCAAAAAAATTCACTTTTCGCAATACAATGTTTGTGCTTGAACCACTGGGGACCACGCCCACTTCAGGGTCTAACTGGTCTGTAAAAATCAACCGGCTTTTGTCAATGGATTTATTGACGAATGCAGCGTTGATTCCGATATGCAGATTGATATTCTTCGATATCTGGGCGATATAGGCATAAGAAGCGGAAAAATAATTTGTCTGCAATGTTTTAGCTTCCACATCACGGTACGCCATAATCCCGACGCCGGAAGATATTCTGGCCGATTGCACCTCTGCAGATATGCCATAGGTGTTGAACCCTCCCGGAACATAATTCCATTGATTCTTGTAAATCATTGAAACACTCAACCCCTTCTCAGAGCCTGTCGCGGCAGGATTCAAGTACATCCTGTACTGATAAAACTGGGCAAACGTCGGGTCCTGCGCTTTAGCAACACCAATAGTAAAAACGGTAAGCAAAACGCTTAAAAAAAACTTACTAAAAAAATATTTCATTCCAACGGTTGTAACGGCTAAACTCTACCCGGGATTCACAGAATGGTTGATGAGGCTAATTTAATCAAATACTTCAGTAAAAGTGTATTTTGTATTCAAAAGTTTAACATATCATAGTGAAAATTAACCATTTTTGTTTTAACATTTGTGGACAAGGGTTTTATCTGAAAAAATTGGGTTACTAAAATTCCTCAAAACAAATCATTTCTAAAGAAACTCCTTACCTTTGTATCAAAAGAACGAAGTATGGATTTTAAAATGTTATTACACCTGCACTTAGGTTTCGCCGTTTTGTTTTTACTGTCTTATTTTATCAAATCAGTCCTGTTTCTGTCTGGGAAAAAGGATTCCTTCCTGGCTTACAAAAAGAAAACACTTGTTGTGGAAACCTTATTTTCCGTTGCATTCCTGATTTCCGGATTTATACTGGTATATATGTTAATTGGTTTTGACGGCTATCAGCACTGGCTGGACGCGAAAATAGCGCTGGCATTAATCGCCATACCATTGGGCATAGTAGGCTTTAAAAAAGAAAACAAACTGTTAGTGTCATTATCTTTGCTGTTTTTTCTTATCACCCTGACCATTGGATTAATACATTATCAATAATAAATTTTTAGTACCATGAAAAAAATCTGTTTATCTCTGTTGTCATTTACTATTGCAGTTTCCGTGTTTGCGGGCAGTTCCCTTAATCTGACGGTTAAAGGAATGCATTGTGGCGGTTGTGAAACGAAATTCAAGAGCGCAGCGGCTTCTATTAACGGAATTACAGAAGTCAGCTCGGTTAGTGCCGCCAATAGCAATGCTGTTGTCGTTATTGACGAGAAAGTAATTTCTGCCGAAACCGCTGTTAAACAATTAGCCGAGCAAACGGGCTACACCGTTTCTTTGAATACTGCGGCCGGAACTGTCTCCTCCTCCGGTGCGCCGGCGGGTTGCTGTATGAAAGGACAGAACAATCCTTCCTGTAAAGCAGGGGATAAGGCCAAATGCGCAAAATCAAAGTGCAACAAACCAGCCAATCCATAACGAAATGAATTGTTAATCAATAGTTTAGCCACCAAAACAGGGTGGCTTTTTTGTTTTTTGGTTAACAAACAGCTGTATTGTTAATAATTCTAAACTTTGTTGTACTTTTGCACCGCTTTAAAAATCAAAATAATACAAGATGAACAGTTTATTTTATGTCGTTCCTTTTTTTGGAATTTTTGGATTGATAATCACAGCAATAAAATATGCTTGGGTTAAAAAACAAGATGCCGGTGATAAAAACATGCAGGAGTTGTCAGGCTATATTGCTGACGGTGCCATTGCATTTTTGAAGGCAGAATGGAAAATTTTAACCTACTTCGGTATCATAGCTGCATTATTACTGGCCTTCTTAGGATGGTCAGGAGGTGAAAATTCTTCCCCGATTATTGCTGTTGCCTTTATTATAGGTGCAGTATTTTCTGCTACAGCAGGATATGTGGGAATGAAAGTAGCAACATTAGCGAATGTAAGAACGACACAAGCGGCAAGAACAAGTTTAACCCAGGCATTAAAAGTTTCATTTACCGGCGGCTCTGTAATGGGCTTAGGAGTTGCAGGGTTGGCTGTTTTTGGTTTAGGAGGCTTGTTTATCGCCTTCTATACGATTTTTAACGGAAGCCTGGATGCGGAGAATGTAAAAAGAGCTATTGAGGTTTTAACCGGCTTTTCTTTGGGTGCAGAGTCTATAGCTTTATTTGCCCGTGTGGGTGGCGGGATTTATACCAAAGCTGCTGATGTAGGCGCTGATTTAGTAGGTAAAGTGGAGGCAGGAATTCCGGAAGATGATGTCCGTAACCCGGCTACTATTGCAGATAACGTAGGAGATAACGTGGGTGACGTTGCGGGTATGGGTGCTGACTTATTCGGTTCTTATGTGGCAACTGTTTTAGCGACTATGGTTTTAGGTCAGGAAACGGTTTCTAATGATAACTTTGGCGGATTGGCTCCTATTTTATTGCCGATGGCTATTGCGGGTATTGGAATTGTATTCTCCTGGTTGGGTACATTCTTTGTTACCATTAAAGATGATAAAGGTAATGTACAAGGCGCCTTGAATAAAGGAAACTGGGGTTCTATCATTTTGGTAGCACTGGTCGCTTATCCTTTGGTTAAGTATATCCTTCCGGAGCAAATGGAATTACGCGGCCATGAATTTACATCTACCGGCGTATTTTTAGCCATCATGGTAGGATTGGTAGTAGGTACACTAATGTCCATCATTACAGAATATTATACAGCTATGGGCAAACGTCCTGTAATGTCTATTGTGCGTCAGTCTTCAACAGGACACGCCACTAACATTATTGGTGGCTTGGCGATGGGAATGGAAAGCACAGTATTGCCGATTTTAGTATTGGCTGCCGGTATTTTCGGTTCTTATTATTTCGCAGGACTATACGGTGTGGCTATCGCTGCAGCGGGTATGATGGCTACTACGGCGATGCAGTTATCCATTGACGCTTTCGGGCCGATTGCGGATAACGCGGGCGGTATTGCAGAAATGAGCCAGTTGCCGGAAGAAGTGCGCGGACGTACAGATATTTTAGATGCAGTAGGTAATACCACGGCAGCTACGGGAAAAGGATTTGCCATCGCGTCTGCGGCATTGACTTCTTTGGCGCTATTTGCAGCGTTTGTCGGTGTATCCGGCATCTCTGCTATCGATATCTACAAAGCGCCGGTTTTAGCCGGTTTATTTGTGGGCGGTATGATTCCGTTTATCTTCTCCTCTCTGGCGATTTCTGCTGTGGGCAGAGCAGCGATGGATATGGTAAATGAAGTACGCCGTCAGTTCCGGGAAATTCCGGGTATCATGGAATACAAAGCTAAACCGGAATATGAAAAATGCGTGGCGATTTCTACGGAAGCGTCTATACGTGAGATGATGTTGCCGGGTGGAATTGCCCTGGTAACACCGGTTATTGTTGGCTTCTTATTTGGGCCGGAAGTATTAGGTGGTTTACTGGCCGGCGTTACAGTTTCCGGGGTGTTGATGGGTATGTTCCAGTCAAACGCGGGTGGCGCGTGGGATAACGCAAAAAAATCATTTGAAAAAGGTGTAGAAATCAACGGAGAAACATTCTATAAAAAATCTGAGCCGCACAAAGCTGCCGTTACGGGTGATACGGTGGGAGACCCGTTCAAAGATACTTCCGGGCCATCTATGAATATCCTTATTAAACTGATGTCTATTGTTTCATTGGTAATTGCCCCGTATCTGGTGATTGGAGGGATATTAGGGGTTGATGGAGCAGCCGGTCAGAAAGATTGCTGCAAAGGCATGGAAAGAAAAGAGTGTGCCGCCAAAATGGATAAATGTGAGGAGGGAAAGAATTGCACGTATTTATTGGATACCACCTATACAGATGCAGAAGGCCATACAATTGTAGAGAAAAAATGTATCGTTGTAAAAGGCGAAGGAGCTTGTGACAGGACAGCCTGTGAAAAGGCAGGCTGTGAGCAACCGGGCAAATGCGACCCTGCATCGTGTGACAAACCTTGTTGTGCTGCGGGTAAACAACATTGCGCAGCCGGCGAGATGAAAAAAGAGTGTTGCAAAAAAAAGACGGAAGAATAAGAATAACAGCATTGATAAAACGTTTATAAGCCCTGTATTTTCAAGTACAGGGCTTTTTTATGGCACAATAATTGAACTTTTTAAACGTTTTTAACATTACTCTGACAGATAATATAGGTTAAATAAAATTTGTTAATTCAATTTATTATATTTAATTTTAAACAATGCGATTTTTAACAGGGATAGTATGCATGGTTTTATTTACCGGTGTTTTTGGTGCACAGGCTACCAAGGCATTGGAAAGGTATAAACCGGGTAATTCCCCCACTCCCTGTGTCCAGGCTTTTCTAAACGGCGATTTGATGGCGTATGGGGCGGCGATTAATAAAAAATCCAAAGGTGTCCTGACGGTTTCCAAAGACCATGTCAATAAAATCTATTTCAACATCACACTGAAATCGAATATCGGAAAAAAAGACGAGCCGCCGATTTACCTGCGTTTTATCAAACAAAAGCAATTAGACATCACTGAGCTGCTGGAGTATGCGGAAGACGGTGATGAAATCTATATTGAAGAGTTTGTTCCCTCTCTGAATAAAATTGATTTAAACTGCTCACCCGCCAGTTTTACGGTGGATACCAGCTTGTAATTTATTACCTTTGCTTCGGCTTAACTTTTTTGCAGATTTTAGTTTTTGCAATAGCCCACTGAATACATGGATTTGCAGCAATTGTTGTTCCTGTTCCGTGATGATCAGCGGACACAGGAAATTTTACACCATCTTTCATCTCCGCAGGCACGCGTCCTGCTGCGGGGAACTATTGGCTCTTCCGTCAATTTTATTACCGCCTCGTTGTTTCTGCAAGCAGAATATACACACGTTGTTATTGCAAATGATGCTGAAGAGGCGCAATATATTCAGAATGATTTGCAACAGTTACTCGAAAAAAAGGAAATCCTCTATCTGCCGTCTTCCTATAAGAAACAACACGTCTTTGCAGAACACAGCGGTCACCATATCTTATTGAGGGCACAAACACTGAATGCCCTGATGAATGCAAAGAAAGGAGGCGAAATGATTGTCACCTTTCCGGATGCCTTGCTGGAACTTTTGGTGCGTAAAGAGAAACTCATTGAAAATACCCTGTTCTTAAAAACCGGCGAAAAAATCGACGTGGATTTCATGCTCGACGTACTGATTGAATATGGATTCAACCGTACGGATTTTGTATATGAACCCGGCGAATTTTCCATCCGCGGAGGCATTATTGATGTCTTCTCGTTCGGCAATGAATTGCCGTATCGTATCGAGCTGTTCGACAATGAGGTGGAAAGCCTCCGAACTTTCGACCCGGAAACGCAACTGTCACAACGAAAGATTTCCGAACTGACCATTATACCAAATATCAACGAACATTTTACACAGGAAACAACAGCATCCCTGTTTGAATTTCTTCCGGAAGATACCGTGTTCTGGTTCCGGGATGCCATATTATTCCAAGAGCTGGCGGAGAAGCAGTATGACAGGACATTGGAAGAATATGATCTCCTGAAAAAACAGTTATCAGGAAGCAAAAAAGGGGCAGAACATCCGTTTCAGAATAAGTCATTGAACCAGCTCTTCCTCGCGCCGGAAGAACTGATGAATGAACTGGCAAAGTATAGAATAATTTCGACCTCACTTCTGCCGGCTGTCCTTAAAGAAAAAGAAGAGCAACAAATTACCTACCACCAATCTCCGCAGCCGTCGTTCAACCGCAACTTTGATTTACTGATTCAGGATTTAAAGCAGCAACGGAAAAATCATTTCCAATTATTTCTCTTCTCTGAAAACGCCCGTCAGATTGAACGGTTTCAGCATATTTTTCAGGATAAAAATGCGGATATCGCCTTCAATCCCTGCTATATCGATTTAGCACAGGGATTTATTGACAGGGATTTACAAATAGTGTGTTATACCGACCATCAGATATTTGATCGGTATCATAAATATAAAACCAAATCCGGATTCAATCGAACCAAGGCTATTACCATACGCCAGCTGAAAGACCTGAATCCCGGCGATTATGTGACGCACATCGACCACGGTGTAGGCGTGTTCTCCGGCCTCGAAACCATAACCGTAAACGGACAGCCGCAGGAAATGGTGCGCCTGATGTATAAAGACAATGACCTGTTGTATGTCAATATCAACTCGCTGCATAAAATTTCCAAATTCACCGGCAAAGAGGGGCACATTCCCAAAGTGAACAAACTTGGCAGCGACGCCTGGACCAACCTTAAGAATAAGACCAAGAAAAAAATTAAGGACATCGCCGCCGAACTCATTAAACTGTATGCACAGCGGAAGGTAGCAAAGGGTTATGCCTTCCATAAAGACACCTATTTACAGGATGAACTGGAAGCGAGTTTTATGTATGAAGATACGCCCGACCAGATAAAGGCTACAGCAGATGTGAAAGCGGATATGGAAAAGCCGCATCCCATGGATAGGCTGATTTGCGGCGATGTGGGATTTGGAAAAACAGAAGTAGCCATCCGTGCGGCATATAAAGCGGTAGTGGACAGAAAACAGGTAGCTGTTTTGGTGCCCACAACCATTCTGGCATGGCAGCATTTCAAGACCTTTTCCTCCCGTTTGAAAGAACAGGGTGTGGTGGTTGATTTTCTGAACCGCTTTAAATCCGCCAAAGAAAAAAAGGAAACGCTGGAAAAAGCAAAGGAAGGAAAAATCGACATTTTAATTGGAACACATGCGTTACTCAATAAAGAACTAAGCTTTAAGGATTTGGGATTGTTGATTATTGATGAAGAGCAAAAATTCGGCGTTTCCGCCAAAGAAAAACTTCGGCATATTTCTGCGAATGTAGACACCCTTACCCTTACCGCCACACCGATTCCGCGAACACTAAAATTTTCGCTGATGGGCGCGCGCGATTTGTCTAATATCATGACGCCACCCACCAATCGTATTCCAATCACCACGGAAGTGCAGGTGTTTGATGTAAAGAAAATTAAGGAAATTATAGAGTTTGAAGTGTACCGGGGTGGACAGGTTTTCTTTGTACATAACCGGGTAAAAGACTTACCGGAACTGGAAACTGTATTGCGTAAACTATGTCCGGATATTTCCATCAAGTCAGCACACGGACAACTGGACGGTGATCAGCTGGAAGAAATTATGCTGCAGTTTATCAACGGAGAATTTGACGTATTATTGAGTACGAATATTGTAGAAAGCGGACTGGATATTCCGAATGCGAATACGATCATCATCAACAATGCACACCATTTCGGGTTGAGTGATTTGCATCAGCTGCGTGGCCGGGTAGGACGTTCCAACAAAAAAGCATTCTGCTATTTAGTATCCCCGCCAAAATCTACACTGACGGATGAGGCACGAAAACGCCTTCAGACGCTGGAAGAATTTTCTGATTTAGGTTCCGGATTCCAGATTGCACTGCGCGACATGGACATACGCGGCGCGGGAAATCTGCTGGGAGGCGAACAAAGCGGATTTATAACGGATATCGGTTTTGAGATGTATCATAAAATTCTGGATGAAGCGATACAGGAATTAAAATATACAGACTTCAAAGAAGTCTTTAAGGAACAGATCGAAGAGCAAAAACAATTTGTGTACGATTGTACGATTGACACGGATGTGGAAATGCTCATACCTTTGGAATATGTGCAGAATACCGAAGAACGGCTGCGCTTATACACAGAACTGGATGCGATTGAAAGTGAAGAAAAACTGCAGGCTTTTGCGAAGAAGATAGAAGACCGGTTCGGGAAACTGCCGAAACAAATCAGTGAGCTTTTTGACGGATTGCGCATCCGCTGGATTGCCAGGAAAATAGGATTTGAGCGCATCATACTAAAAGGAGGGAAGTTGCGTTGTTATTTTTTAGACAATCCTAAATCACCCTACTACGAAAGCCCCTATTTTCCCAAAGTGATGGCATATATTCAAAACTCTAAAAAGAGGTGCAACCTGAAACAAAGCGGCAATAGCTTAATCTTAGTGTATGACAATATCAAAACCATGCACGAGACAGAATTGTTGTTTAAAGATATTGATGTGAATGTGTTTGGGTAAAATTCAACCCTACACACTCAACAACACGCCGCCAAATCCCTGTAACGTAATTTGATTGCCGGAAACGGTTGTTTGTTTTAGAGAATAAACGATTTCTTTAACATCTAAACTTACCTTGGTGCTTCTATCTTCGGAACTGAAATTTAAAAGAACCAATAATTTTTCATTCGACGAGATGCGCAGAAAGGCCAGTAAATCTTTGTTGTCTGCAGAAAGCAGCTCGATAGAGCCATCCTGCAAAGAAGTATAATTCTTTCGAAGCGGATTTAGTTTTTTGAAAACATTGAACAATGATTGTTCATCCGCCTGCTGCTGTGCCACATTCCTGTTTTCCAGATTATCCGCTATGGGGAGCCAGGTAGAATTGGATGCAGAAAAGCCTGCATTTTTCCCCTTGTTCCACTGCATCGGTGTACGGCACACATCCCTGTTGATGGGCACCGGAATCCTGTCGGCTAAAAACTGAGGGACCCAGTAAAAAGTATGAGCCAAAGCATCTTTCGCGATTTTAATAGGAATCTTCACATTGGTCATGCCAATCTCTTCCCCATAATAAACGGTAGGCACTCCGCGCATGGAATACTGTAACATCGCCAACAGCTTGGCTTTTTCCAGGTCATTGCCGAGACGCCGGATGCTGCGCAATTGGTCGTGATTGGAAAATACAATCACCGGCGTATATGGCTTTGGATATTCTTTTTCGTACTCCAAAATTTTTTCCCGGAAAAATGAAGCCTTGAAGGAAAACATTACCACATCAAATAAAAAAATAAGATGCAATCCGTCTTGCCGGTCGCCCAGGTATTGTTTTTTCAACTCATGTTTTCCAAATACTTCTCCCAGCAGCAACCTCGGGGGGTGGAATTCATCGATGACGCGCCGTAACTCTTTTGCCAATTCAAAATTTTCATCCTGATTGACAGAATATTTTCGCTCCTGAAAATTTCCTCCGGGATATTCTTCGCTTGGAAAAGCACGCAAAAGAGAAAAAGGATTATCACGAAATTGAGCATCCTTGATGATGCAATTAAAAATATCCAACCGAAAACCATCGACGCCTTTTTGCAGCCAGAAGCGGCAGATATCGAACATCGTCTTTTTTACTTCCGGATGTCGGTAATTCAAATCCGGCTGGAACGGCAGGAAGGAAGCAAAATAATACTGCCCGCGCTCCGCACAATAATGCCAGCCCTTGGGGCCAACAATGCTTTTCCAGTTATTCGGCCGGTCGCGCCAGATGTACCAGTCGGCTTTAGGATTGTCTTTAGAGGATCTGGATTCCAGGAACCAGGGATGCCGGTCGGAGGTATGGTTCATCACCATATCGAACACGATCTTCATGCCGCGGCGATGCACTTCCTCAATCAATTGTTCGGCATCCTGCATGGTGCCATACTCCGGCGCAATGTCTTTATAATCCGAGATGTCGTACCCGAAGTCTTCTTGCGGGGAACTGTAAAATGGCGAAATCCAGATGGTTTCAAAGCCAAGCACCTCAATGTAATCCAGCTTTTGGATGATACCCTGCAGGTCGCCGATGCCGTCGCCATTGCTGTCGCAGAAGGAACGCGGATAAATCTGATAGATAGCCGTTGTATTATACCATGCCATGAAGTGAAAATACTAAAATAAAACAAGGATAAAAAATTTACAGAGGCTTATACAGCCTGACTGAATTTGGGTGTTCCCTGTGGGGAGTCAGATATAGAATCGTTCATGCGCTTGTCAAAAACAGCACAGATATTTCTCAGGAAACTCCAACCCGACGGCGTTACCAGGAGGGTGGTATCTTTCCAGTCTATTAGTCCGTCTTTTTGTAAATCCTCCAGCTGGTGCCGCATTTCTTCTGTTAGTTCAAACTCGTTTTTCCAGTCCGTTTTTCCTTTGCATGCAATATGTAAAATATGTTTGCGGTATACGATATCCTTTTCTGTAAGGTTGATGCCGCGATGGATTGGCAGCGTATTTTTTTCCAGCGCTTCGTAATATTCTTCGACTGTTTTCAGGTTCTGGCGGTAGCCGTAAAAAACATCGCTGATGGCTGAAACCCCCAGGCCAATCAGCACTTCCGTATTCGTGGTGGTGTATCCCATGAAGTTGCGGTGCAGCGTTCCGTTGTTCTTGCTGATTAATAAAGCATCGCCTTCCAGGGCAAAATGGTCCATTCCTACATCGGTATAGCCGGCATTGACCAGCAATGCTTTCCCGAGTTCATACAACTCAAATTTTTCGGTTCCTTTAGGTAAATCGTTCTCGTCATACGCCCGCTGTGATTTTTTTGTCCAGGGAACATGCGCATAACTGTAAAACGCTATCCGGTTAGGCTTTAATTCGATAACAGATTGTATTGTCTGTTCTATACTTTCTTTTGTCTGAAACGGTAAGCCGTAAATCAAGTCGAAGTTGACGGACTCATAACCAATTTCTCGCGCCCACTCTGTCGCTTGTTTTGTTTTCTCATACGGCTGAATACGGTTAATAGCGGTTTGTACTTTTATATCTAAATCCTGTACGCCGTAACTCACTCTGCGAAAACCCATATTGTACAATGTATGCAAATGCCCGTAGGTGGTATTGTTTGGATGTCCTTCAAAACTGAACTCGTGTTCGGGATGTATGGAAACGTCTTTAAACAATTCTGCAAGTAAATTCTTTAAATTTTCCGGACTGAAAAAAGTAGGTGTTCCGCCACCAAGGTGTAACTCCCGAATCACCAACTCATTTCCAAATACAGATTTATAGTGTTCCCATTCCTTTAAGAGGTAATCTATATAAAAGGTTTCGACATTATGGTTTTTGGTGATGCGTTTGTTGCAGCCGCAGTAGGTGCACAATTGTTCGCAGAAAGGAAGATGAATATACAGACTGATACCTTCTTTCGTTTTACCGGCATGTACCGCTTTTTGAATCTGCAGCTTCCAGTCTTCGTTACCCGTCATGTCATCCTGCCAGTAAGGTACTGTGGGATAACTGGTATACCTTGGAATAGGCACATTGTATTTTTCTATCAGCGGATTAAAAGACATACACAAAAGTACAAGGATTGACGTAAAACTGGTATGATTTATATCACATTCGCCCCGCTAAGTCAATTTTAAGCGGGTCGTTGCTGTCTTCTAAGTGTTTTTTCACAGTTTGCCTGTCCCTTTCTGATTTATTTTGAGAAAGTTTCTCCTTGCCTTGCAACTCGCTGACGCTTATCTTAAAGGCTACAATTCCTTTTAACAGACCATTCACATATTTCTCGTCCAACGTGTTGAATTGTTCAAGGTATGAAGGTTCATATGCCTGCATCTGCTTGTGCAATACCATCCGTTTCTCTTCATCGCTATGATATAATTCTATTTTTCCATAAGCATGTACCGCCACAAAATTCCAGGTAGGCACATTCTGCTGGTGCTCGTACAAAGATGGTGAAATGTAGGCATGCGGTTCGGAAAAGATAACCAGCACATCCTGTGCACTTATATTTTTCCATTGATGGTTTGCCAGCGAGAAATGGGAATAGAGGCAGATATCCTTCTCTTCTTTTTCAATAACAAAAGGCAGGTGTGTGGCTAAAGGACGATTTTTATCGGCCGAGATCATCACTGCAAAATTATACTGCTGCATGAACGCCAGCAATTTGCCGGTATCTTTCTGTTCAAAATGTTTAGGTATATACATAATTGCCGTTAATGGTATGGACGCCGTTTCGGGTTTTGCTACCAGGTGGAAATTGTTCTTACAACAACCGTATCTCTGTTGTCCGGTGTTTTCTCCAATACCCTGGTGTTGATATTACCGCTTCCGGCAAAATCAATCAGATTTCTCCGTTGCCGGAATACTTCTTCAGGATGGGCTTTGAATTTTGCCAGCACAACCCATTTGCCTCTCTTAAAACTATACAGCAGCACATCGCCCACAGTTCCTTCCGGCGATTTTATGACGATAGAAAAATCATCCGAACCGTCTCCGTCCACGTCATTTTCGTTCAATACGTTTACGCCCACACACTGTGGTATTCTGATTTCCGGAAGGTCAAAATTGGTAAACGATATTTTTGTTTCAGTAGAAGTATATTTACCGCTGGAGTCCGGCTCCGGTTTTAAAATGATAAGGTCTTCGGTTTCGCCATCGCCGTTAAAATCCCCCGATGACTGACTCTCACTCTCTTCAAACTCTTCAAATAATGACACCATCTCCGGACGGTTGTCCGCCTCCTTGTCGCTTTCTATGATTATATGCCAGCTGCTGTCTGCCTGTTTTTTGAAGACGAGATACGAATGATAGACACTGGGTTTGTTGTCAATCGTCACCAGTTTTAAAAACTCACATTTGTAATCGCCGGTATCAGATGCATAAATCCCCACTCTTCCGATGATGCGTTCCCGGTATGAGTCTGCTCTTTTTATTTTATATTTTTTGGTGTCTATAACCGTTTTTCTTGAGATCCTTTTTTTGAAAAACAGTACGGGGTCATTGTAAAATTTATAAAGGCTGTCCAACTGTGTCGAGTCGTGAGCTGCATTCCATTCATATACCACATCAATTACCCTCTGTTGTTCAGAGGGCAGCATCTTGTAAGATTGTTTAATTTCATCTTCTTTTGTCAGCACTGTTTTTTTAGCGTCATTATTACAGGATGAACAGGCTTGTAACAGAAAGAGAAGAACGCCGACGATTATGAAATAAATCTTTTTCTTCACACGTTATATTTACTGTCAAAGATAAGCATTTGACGAAAGCTCTAGTTTATATTCAACAGATTTTTTAGAACAATTCGTCTTTTAAACAAATACTATTTATCATTTTTAAAAAGAACCGGAACTAACAGATGTGATAATTGCAAATGCGCTAAATCAGGGGGCAGTGTGCAATTTGAGAAGAAAAACCGATTGTTACAGGCAATATTTCAGCATGCGGTATAATTTTTTTTCATAAAAAACTTACCCCTGTTGAAAACAACAAGCCTGCTTTTTTATGGTTACAACAGAATGATTCTGTCCATGAAAAAATTAAACTCCTGCAGATTTTATTTCTTTTCCAAATTATTTAGCATCCACCGAAACGCTATGCTTTACTGGTGTTTTGGATTCGAAGACCGGGAGATGTTTTTTATTCACTAGAATTTTTTTGAATGGTAAAAATGATAGAATGAAATTTTTGTTTCAGAAAAATTTTATAGTATCATTTGCAGCGAATAAACATCGGTTGTACGTTATCCACAATTATCAACATTTATGAATAACTCAAGTATTGTTTAAAATGAATAATGTATTACTTTTATATTGCAGAATAGTTAAAAGAGAATTTCAATCTGCATAAAAAAAATAAAGTTCTCTGACAGAAAAGTTTCGACTGTACAAAATGAAACAAAAAACAAAATCAAAAAGCAATGGCAAAGAAAACAGCAAGCGCAAAGCCAGCAGCAAAAAAAGCTCCAGCAAAAAAAGCAGCAGCTCCTAAAAAAGCAGTAGCGAAAAAAGCTCCGGCAAAAAAAGCAGCAGCTCCTAAAAAAGCAGCAGCTCCTAAAAAAGCAGTAGCGAAAAAAGCTCCGGCAAAAAAAGCAGCAGCTCCTAAAAAAGCAGTAGCGAAAAAAGCTCCGGCTAAGAAAGCAGCAGCGCCTAAAAAAAAGTAATCGCATCCTTGCGACGAAAACAATAAACCCGATATCTTTAAAGGTATCGGGTTTTGTTTTTTGAGATGGTTTTGGCTCTGTGAAAACGTATTATACTCTCCTCCTCCATCTTCCGGTATACCACTGTGGGTGTTAATGTAAACAACCACATAAATTCTTGCGTGCAATGAAAACGTCATCTCTAGGTGGATCATTAGTTTATTGCATTATAGATTATTCTGGATATCGTGGAAATTATTTCTTCCTGTTCTTTAAAATCATGTCCGCGTGTCATGATGCATAACAGATAGGGTCTGTCCGGTTTATACACGATACCGCAATCGTGGAGCTGCTTGATGTTTGAACCCGGAAAAAACCGTTCCCCGAATTTATGAGACACCATTGTTCCCTTTGGAACGCCCGCTACAATTCCGTTGTTATATTTCGTATAGCTTAATAAGGTGAGAGCCTGTTCAGACATATCTTTATTCAGATAAGTGGCATTATACAGAATCCTGAAGTAGGAGGCATACTCTTTTACACTCATAAAATTATCCACTGGGGCATATTTTGATAAATCTATTCCCAGTTCTAGAAAGACATCGTTATAATTTTCACGAGAGATATTTTTAGTTAACAAATCCTGTGCATCATTATCCGAATAGATAATCATGTGCTCCATCAGTTCTTTTATAGTATAGCTGTTTCCATGAACGATGTGTTTTTCCCCGACAATATTTGGATTAAATTGAGTTACATCCTCCGGATTGAATACGACTCTTTGGGATAAATAACCTGGATTCTGCTGTGCCTGTTTCAAGGCGGCGAGCAACACGGGAACTTTTAACAGGCTTGCGGGAGAATAGACGGAATCTTCATTAACACCCATCCACGGACCATTGCTGAGGTCTCTGAAATAGACGGAAATGGTTTCCGCATTCTTTTCCTGTTTGGCGGTGGCGATATAGTCTTTTATTTTTAATTCCGCCTGCTTTATATTGCGCATTCTGGCAGGATTCAATTCATAACAATCCAGTAGCGGATTTATCAGACGATAGCCGCCTGCGCGGATTTCCTTTAAGCCAGAACGGTTTTTGTTGTTTGTCTTTAAGGAGTCGGTGCTTTCGTCATCTGAGGAAAACGGATTGCCGGAGAAGGAGATGAATACACAATAAAGTGTTATAATCAAACAATATACCGGAAGGATCCATCGGGTCAGGTTCTTGGTATTAAACATGGTAATAAACGTATGCCTGGTTGATTATTGATAAATTAAGCCGGGAAAAATGACAGGCAAAGCACATCAAACAAAGGTAACCGATTCTTGATTGTCATTGAAAAAATGTTTCTATATTTTATGTTAAAAGGAATTTCCCTCTGTCCCTGGTTTTATAAAAATAAGAATCCACTTACTCTTTCCGATTCTTTCCACAATAATTCCTGCAATTGCTTATCATAAGATACTGCAGACGTTTTTTTGCTTTTGCAGTTGTGAAAATAGTTTCCGGTAATTCCTTTCACGGCATCACTGCCTGCCAGATAGATATGTGAACTCGCTCCTTTTTCTACAGTTAGCCCAAATAATTTTGAGAAAGCGCTCCAGACCATACCGAAGAACGTATTTCCATTTTTTGAGCCGATTGGTGTATACACAAAACCCGGGTGCAGCGCATTAACGGTAATATTAAACGGTTTCGCTTTCTCTGCCAGATAGTAAGTGAACAATACATTTGCCAGCTTGGATTGTTCATACGCTTTCAGCACAAAATAGTTTTTCTTTTTGTAGAATGATTCAATATCAATGGTTTTAGCCTGATAATGGGAGTCGCTGGCAACATTTACAATTCGAGGGTCTGTACCTTTCTTCAGCAAATCAAAGAGGTAATACGTCAGCCAGAAATAATTGAAGTGATTATTCGCCATTGTCATTTCAATGCCATCTCCGGAAAGTTCAAATTTGGAAAAGACACCACCGGCATTATTCAGCAATACATCTAATTTGCTGAAATCTTTTTTGATTTGTTCGGCGACCTCGGCAACTGACTTTTGTATGGCCAGATTCGCCGTATATAGATGTATCTTTTGGTTGCCGGAAAATGATTTGATTTCGGCAACTGCCGCTCCGCCTTTTTCTTTGTTGCGGCACAGCAATATAATCTCGTGCCCCTGTTTTGCCAATTGTTTCGCGGCCTCAAAGCCTAATCCGGAGTTGGCTCCTGTGATGAGAATTGTTTTATTATTCATATTAAAGATTTTTTCAGGTACTCATTACAATTTTTCCTGCCACCTAAACATTTCATCCCTCAGGCGTGCAGCTTCCATAAAGTCCATTTGCTGGGATGCGCGCTGCATGGCTCTTCTTATTTGAGCCACCTTCTTTTCTATTTGTTCTTTGGACAGGTATTCCATTTCGCCTTCCGCCGCAAAACTCATCTTCTCTGCTTCTTCCTTGTATCTCTTTTCTTCCCGTGTTTCCGGTCGTTGCCGGATATCCAAAATCGATGCGCGGTGCAAAATATCTTCCCGGCTTCTAAAAACCGTTTTCGGCGTAATATGATGTTCTATATTATACGCAATTTGTTTTTCCCTGCGGCGATTGGTTTCGTTTATGGTTTTCTGCATAGACTTTGTAATCGTATCTCCGTAAAAGATAACCAACCCATTGGCATTTCGTGCCGCACGGCCTGCTGTTTGCGTGAGTGACCGTTCATTGCGCAAAAAGCCCTCTTTATCGGCGTCCAATATGGCGACTAACGATACTTCAGGAATATCCAATCCTTCCCTCAGCAAATTGACACCAATCAACACGTCAAAATCTCCGAGACGCAAACCCTGAATAATTTCTACACGTTCCATGGTGTCCACATCGCTGTGCAGGTATTTGCATTTGATGTTGAGTTTCGTTAAATACTTGGCCAGTTCTTCCGACATTCTTTTAGTAAGTGTCGTCACCAACACCCGTTCGTCCGCTTTTATCCGCAATTGTATTTCATGCAGCAGGTCATCAATTTGATTGATACTCGGGCGGACATCTATTGGCGGGTCTAATAAGCCGGTTGGGCGCACCACCTGCTCAATAAACTCCCCTTCTGTTTTCATCAGCTCAAAATCCCCGGGCGTTGCCGAAACGAAAATGATTTGGTGTAATAAGGATTCAAATTCATTAAAATTCAGCGGGCGGTTATCCATGGCGCTTGGTAGGCGAAATCCGTATTCTACCAGATTTTGTTTTCTGCTTCTGTCGCCTCCGTACATCGCACCGACCTGTGGTATCGTTACATGGCTTTCATCAACTACTAATAAAAAATCCTCCGGAAAATAATCCAACAGACAAAACGGCCGGTCACCCGGATTTCTCCGGTCGAAGAAACGCGAGTAGTTTTCGATGCCGCTGCAATAGCCCAGTTCTCTGATCATTTCCAAATCAAAATTGACACGGTCATCCAGCCGTTTGGATTCCAAATGTTTTCCGATGGAATTAAAATAGTCCACATGGGCTTTCAGCTCATCCTGTATTTCATGGATGATGGTCGGCAACTGGTCGCGCGGCGCGATGTAGATATTCGCCGGAAAGATAGCAATGTCCGTCATTTTTTCGATGCGTTTTCCAGACACCGGATCAAACGATTCCAGTTCCTCTACATCATCTCCCCAAAAAGTAATACGATACGCATAATCGGCATAAGCCAAAAATACCTCTACAGTATCACCTACCACCCTGAAGTTGCCACGCTGGAAATCGGCTGTTGTACGGGCATACAAAATACTAACCAGGTCAAATAAAAATGTATTTCTGCCAAGTGTTTGCCCTTTGCTGATGCGTATGATTTGATTCTTGTATTCGGCGGGGTTTCCCAATCCATAAATGCAGGAAACGGATGCGACGACGATGACATCCCGCCTTCCGCTCATCAGCGAAGTGGTGGTACTGAGCCGAAGCTTTTCTATTTCCGCATTGATGGATAAATCTTTCTCAATGTAAGTGTCTGTAACCGGAACATAGGCCTCCGGCTGATAATAATCGTAATAGGAGACAAAGTACTCTACCTTATTCTCCGGAAAAAATTCTTTAAACTCCGTATATAATTGTGCTACCAGTGTTTTGTTGTGTGTCAGTACCAGTGTTGGCCGCTGTGTTCGTTCCACGACATTAGCAATAGTAAAGGTTTTTCCGGAACCCGTGACGCCCAGCAGTGTCTGATATTGCTCTCCCTTGAGTATTCCGTTGACCAATTGATCAATGGCGGCAGGTTGGTCCCCGGCAGGCTGATAGGAAGAGTGTAGCTTGAAGTGCATATATCTCAGTCAAAGATATACAAAAGATAAGAATGCACAATTGCCGATAAATACAGGATGGTTTGGTTTAAAAATTTAGTATTTTTAGTTTAAGTATAAAGTAGTATGCAAAAAGTTCTTTACACACTTCTTTTCATTTCTTTTATTTATTTTCCGGCCAATGCGACGGATTGCTATGATGGCCGGTATAAAAACAAGGTTTTTTCAGACTTTACGTTGGTGAATAATGTCATCTACGCCCACAAACAGCGCAGTGACGGCATGTGGCAAAACCTTGGGTATGATGTATACTTGCCAAAGAACGATACGGCAACCAACCGGCCGGTAGTGGTGCTGGCACACGGCGGAGGATATATTGATTTATTAGATCAGAAAAGTCCGGACATTGTGGAACTGGCCATCGACCTGGTGTTGCGCGGCTATGTAGTATTTTCTTTGGAATATCGCGAAGAAGGCAATCCCTTATCGTTATTATCTGAAGAGAACATGGTGAAGGCTGTTGGCCGCTCCCTCATAGATATCCGTGATGCCACTTGCAGCATTATGGATACGACCATCCGCCACGGAAATCCGTATGGAGTAGATTATAACAAAGTGATTGTTGGTGGGGTATCGGCAGGTGCCGTTAGTTTTTTACATGCCATCTTTTTAGACAGCCTGAGCTGGATGCCACCCCAATACCAACAATGGATATTGCAGGTCGAACCCAATTCGCAGGCTTTGTTGGACAACAGGTACTGTGGTGCTAATGTGTTAGGAATGATTGGTATTTCCGGCGCCATTATGGATACTTCCTGGATAAAACCAAACAGGGAATACCCTGCACTGCTCTTACAGCACGGCACTTCAGATCCCATTGTTCCTTATAATTACGACCGACCTTTTCATCTTCCGATGCTGCCCTATATGATGGGAAGTTATCTGGTGGATAAGCGTTATCAAAATCTTGGCCAGCGCTGTGAACTGGAAACCTGGGTGGGCTATTCTCATGTTCCTTTTTTGGGAAATGATTTGAATCTGGCTGCGCTGTTTACCAGAAACCCACTGGCTTTAATCTTTAACCGTGTTGTGTTAGACAGCACCAAACGCCATGTCGCCCATTTTTGCTACAGCTTAATTGATTGCAATGAGCGTACAACCGGCATCACAGAAAATATCATGAGTACAACGATTGGTGTATTCCCCAATCCTTCAAATGGCAATTTTAGCATCAAGGTTCCAAAGGCCACTAATGCCGGTAAATGGAATCTGTCTGTAGTTGACATTGCGGGAAAAGAGCAGTATCTTTCTTCTTATCCCGGAAATTCTGATGTTATACAGTTGGATAAAAAATTGGGAGCAGGAGTCTATTTCTTAAAATTATTTTACGAAAAAGACGGAACATCATTTGTTTATACCGGAAAAATAATAGTTACCCATTAATCCTGTTTCCATGCAAAAAATACTTTACCTGTTTTTCTTTATTTTCATTATCGCACTAAGGTCGAATGCAGACGATTGTACGAACGGGCGTTATCTAAATCCCATCTTCCAGCGGGTGGATGTAACGAAAAATATTATTTATGCCCGTAAAAAACAAAGTGACGGCCAGTATATCGACTTAAAATATGATGTCTATCAACCGAATGGGGATACACTGCCGGAGCGGCCCGTTATGCTGTTAATACATGGTGGTGCTTATTTAAAACTGTTAGACCAGAACAGTCCGGATATCGTATTGCTCTGTGAATACTTTGCCAAACGCGGCTATGTCTGTGTTTCCATTGATTACAGGCAAGAGTCCAATCTCTTAGGGCTGCTGTCGGAGGAGACAATGGTAAAAGCCGTTTCACGGGCACTCATTGATACGAAGGAAGCTGTGGATCATTTGGTGCGTACCTATCAGTCCGGAAACCCCTATCGCCTGGATACAACCAAAGCTATTATTGGCGGTGTTTCGGCAGGAGCTGTTTCCACTATGTTTATCAGCTTTCTGGACAGCATACAGATGTTACCGACTCAATATCAGCAATGGGTCATTGATGCCAATGGCCCGGAATCCGATTCTATATTGCGCCACAAATTTGATTTTATTAAACCCAAGATTGCCATCAGCATTTCCGGAGCAGTATTGGATACTGCATGGATACAGCCTAAAGGTATAGATTTGTTGCTGGTACATGGTTCCGCAGACGAAATTGTACCATACAAATATGATCACCCCTTTCATATACCCATGCTGCCCAAGCTGTATGGCGGAAAGTTGCAATATCCGGTGGCTGTACAAAAAGGGATTCGCTGTGAATTTGAAGACTGGATAGGAAAAGGGCATGTACCGTTTTTTAATCTGGATTTAGGAAGCATCCTGACGTTAAACCTGATAAATTATACCTTATTAGACAGTACAGAAAGGCATATCGCCAACTTTTGCTATAAACTTTTCGACTGTGACAGCCGTACCACTTCTGTAAAACAAAACTTAATAGCGACACCGCTGGACTTGTTCCCCAACCCTAGTTCAGGAAGGTTTTATGTTACACTTCCTAAAGAAACCAAAGCTGACAAATGGATGATGGAGGTATATGACTATGCCGGTACAATTCAATACAACAATATATTTCCCGGAAATTCGGGAGTTGTTTCCGTTGAAAGGTCACTGCCAGCCGGAATGTATTTCATAAAACTGTGGTCTGAGAGAAATAATGAGGCCGAGGTGTATACCGGAAAAATACTAATTACACGGTAAGTTATACCTTAACACTTTTTCTCCATTACTTTACGCAACTATTTCCTACTTTTGCGTATTAAAATAAGTATATGGAATTCAGAGAAATTATTGCCGTGACAGGAATCAGCGGGTTAAAAAGATTAGTCGCCAACAGAAATGACGGATTGATATTAAGTGAGTTGGACGGAGAAAATAAAAAATTTTATTCCAACCGCCAGCATATGTTCTCCCCGTTAGATAATATCGCCATTTATACCGATGAGGATACAGTACCGTTGCTGGATGTTTTGATTGAAATGAAAAACCAGAAAGCCACCCTGCCTCCCGTGGAGCCAAATGCTTCCAATGATGAATTAAGAGGTTATCTTGGAAAAATCCTGCCTAATTTTGACAGGGAAAGGGTTAATATCTCGGATATCAAGAAATTAATCAAATGGTTTGCTATTCTGGAAGATATGGATGTGCTGAAAAAACCGGAAACAACGGAAGAGTCAAAAACAGTGGTGAAAAAAGAACAGACACATGTTCCTAAAACACCCGCGAAAGATATGGTTGTCCAACAGCAATCTGTTGCCAAGCCAAGAATGACAAAAAATAAAGTGTAAAATAAAGCCACCAAACCATGAAGGTTTTTTCAGAACCTTCATGGTTTTTTTATTATTAAATACTATTTCTATGAAAACCATTACGCGCAATAAAAGAAAATATCTTGCAGAAGATTTAATCATAAATACATGGGATGACATCGCGCTGTATTATGAAAAACTGTCCGGCAGGAAGATTGAAAACAAAGAAGAACTCTTGAAGTGGATGGCGGACAGAAGCGAGACTGATGCGGCGCTTGATGAAGAATACCGATGGAGATATATCCGCCAAACCTGTGATACAGAAGATGAGGCGCACACGAAAGTGTACGAAAATTTCATCGAACACATCATGCCGAAATGGATGTCCGTAACCAATGAACTGAATAAAAAAATGGCGGACTGTTCATTTGTCCGGGAACTGGATACAGACCGTTTTTATGTTTATCTGCGCAGCCTGAAGACACAATTACAGATTTTCCGGGAAGAAAATATTCCGCTCTCCCAGCAGACACAACTCAAATCACAGGAGTATGGCAGCATTATAGGCGCAATGACCATCACGCATGAAGGCCATGAATATACTCTTCCTCAGGCGGCCGTGTTTCTGCAAAACCAGGACAGAGCGCTGCGTCAAACTATTTTTGAGAAAACAGCCCACCGCCGCCTGCAAGACCGTGACAAGCTGAACAACCTGTTTAATGAACTGGTACAAATCCGACATCAGATGGCGCTGAATGCCGGATTCAGCAACTTCAGGGACTATATGTTTGCTGAGCTTGGAAGGTTTGATTATGATGTTAAGGCCTGCGAACAGTTTCATGAAGCCATCAAAACGGAAGTGCTTCCGCTGGTAAAACAAATCCATCAAAAAAGAAAAGAACAATTAAATGTCGATGCACTTTATCCTTACGACCTGGATGTGGATGCGAAAAATCTGCCGGCGCTGAAACCATTCAGCACACAGGAAGAACTGGTAACAAAATCCATTGATTGCTTAAATACCGCCGATTCATTTTTCGGACAGTGCATTTCTATTATGAACAACATGGATTATCTCGACCTGAGCTCCCGGAAAGGAAAGGCGCCGGGCGGTTATAATATGACCTTACCGGAAATTGGAGTGCCGTTTATTTTCATGAATGCCGCCGGTACCCAGCGTGATGTGGAAACCATGCTGCATGAAGCAGGCCATGCAGTACATTCTTTTCTAATGCGTGATTTGTCCTATAATTTCGACCAGGATATTTCCTCTGAAACGGCAGAACTGGCATCCATGAGCATGGAGCTGATGACCTTTGACGGGCTGGATGCATATTATAATGAAGCGGATAAAAAACGCGCCATTGAGACCCACCTGGAAGGTATTATCACCATGCTGCCGTGGATTGCGCTGGTTGATAAATTCCAGCACTGGATTTATCTGCATCCCACACATACAACAGAACAACGGGAAAGCAAGTGGGCGGAACTGCATGAAGAACTGAGCAGCGGCGAAGTGAGCTGGGAAGGTTACGAAGACCTTCGCAAATGTTTCTGGCAGAAACAACTTCATATTTTTGAGGTGCCGTTTTATTATATTGAATATGGTATTGCTCAATTAGGCGCCATTGCAGTATGGAGAAATTATAAGCAAAATAAACATAAAGCCATTCAGGATTATAAAGATGCACTGAGCCTGGGGAATACGAGGAGTATCCCGGAAATTTATAAAACAGCAGGAGTAGAATTTAATTTTTCGCGGGAATATGTGCGAGAGCTGATGCAGTTTTTGAAGCGTGAATTGTAATAAATAAAAATCGGGCGGCATTTATGCCGCCCGACGTAATTAAATTCTATTTGAATTATTGTTTCTTCCACTTAATAGAACAGCCAATTGCTTTAGTCGTTTTTACTTCCACTTCTTTATTGGCCAATAACGCATTTACCGCATCCTCCACATATTTCTGATTTACGATTTCAGGATTTTCCCAGTTATCATCAATGGCGCCGATATATTTTACCGTTAAGTTCTTTGCCTCTTTTTGTACAACATAAATATGTGGTGTTTTTATGGCGCCGAATGTTTTGGCCACCTCCTGTGTTTCATCCACCAGATACGGGAACGTAAATTTCTTTTCTTCGGCACGCAATTTCATATTGTCAAAATTATCTTCCGGGTATTGTGAGGCATCATTCGGATTAATGGCGATGACGGGATATCCTTTATTTGCATATTTTTTGTTCAGGGCAATAATCCTGTCTTCATAGGCTTTGGCATACGGGCAGTGGTTGCAGGTAAAAGTAATGATAAAACCTTTGGCGGCGGGATAATCCGACAGGGAAACTGGTTTGCCGTCTATGTTTTTCAGCTTGAAATCTGTGACAGAAGAACCCGGTGAATAACCATCAGCCGCTATCGAATCAGCCGCAAAACCCAATACAGCGATTAACGCCAAAAAAACTTTTTTCATGATTTATAATTTAGAGTGAATAATTTTTTCCAATGCGTCATAATCTTCATAATCACCTTCGTGAAAATAAATTTTATTTCCGTTTTTGTAAAACAGGGTAGCCGGTATGGTTCCTGACCACTGCGGTTCTATCTTATCTATCCATATATTGGGATTGCCTGCTGACAAGATAAAACATTCGGAAGAATAAGCATTCTTCTTTAAAAAGTCAGCCACATTGAATAGCCGGCTTTTCGCGTCCTGGCTTACTAAGATAATTTTTACAGGCTTCGCCGTAAAATGTTGAGCCGCTTTTTCAAAATAAGGTAATTCGGCTACACAAGGTTTGCACCACGTTGCCCAGAAATTTACGACATATAAGGTATCGTTTTTTTGCTGTGTCCGGGTTTCATAACCACTAAGATTCAAAACAGGAAGTTGTGCATGACTAAAAGTAAATATAAATATGAACAACGAAAGTGCGAAGATGCGAAGCACAGATTTATGTCTAATTAAAACCATATTTCAAAGTAACAAACATTGTTACGAAATGTTGGATTTCAGATGTTAAAAAGGGTGAAACATTAATATGCGGTAATTTTTATCAGCGGATAAAACCAGTTTCTCACCTGTTGTATGGCGGCAATATTCGCATCGAGATGATTTAAGTTACCGAGGCTGTGGAGTTGTACATTGCCGCCTTTGGTTTTAAATGTCTGAAAAGCGATCTCACTGTTGTTATAAAAAGCGATCTCATCACCTTCGCTGTGATAAAACCGGGTCGGTGTTTTGGGTATCCAGTCGTTAATGATGTCGTATTTCTTAGCTGCCTGTAAAAAAGGCATACTGGGATGGTTTTTTAGTGCATTTATAAAGGATGGTTGCAGTGCATTATAAATCGTATCGGGGAATTGTGAATTTATATATGAGGCATCGTGCTCTCCGTCAAATACCGCATTTACCAGTGAATCAAAAGGAGGTATAAAAATAGAATCAAAAGCAGGATATACCTTTTGTGTGGTGTTAATACTATACAGGAGAAACGGATAGATGCCGGACACAGGATATGCACCGGGCGTTTTCAGTACATTGAATTGCGTGGATTTTTCAAAAGAAAAAAAACCTGCCATCGGAGCATTGGCTTTGAGCACGAACTCGTATGGATATTTGGTTTCCAGATGCCGCTGTGCAGCCAGCGTTGCATGTCCGCCCTGAGAGTAGCCCATTAAGAACAATTCGTGCGACAAATTTATATTGCGAAAAGTCTTTTGCAGTAATCTGTCCACACTTCGCAGCAAATCGACCACGGCATTGGCTTCTTCTGTTGGTTCAAAATAATGCTGTAATCCTTCACTGAATCCAAGGCCGATTCCATCCGTTTCACATACGATGGCGCCGGTTTCGCAGGCAAATAAAAAAGGGACGTAATAATCCAGATCTCCCGTCATGGAAGATACTTCGGATTTTCGAATCGCAGTACCGTGCTGGTAACTGATAACCGGCAGAAAATAGTAGTTTAGTTCAGGGATATAAATCAGACCGCTGGCGATAATTTCCTTGTTCTCATAATCATGTGTCTTATAAAAGACCCGATAAACAGAAACATCGTACTTGGACTGAAAGAGACTGTCTGCGTTCGGAATATAAGCGCTGATTCTGTTTATTATCTGAGTTGCTGTAAGCTTGTCTTTATACTGATGAGACACATAGGTAACGGGCGGCAGCGGATAAGGATCCACAAAATCATTTTTTGTACAGGAAATGAATTGGGATACAATACTGATAATGTAAAATCCGGACAATAATTTTTTAAACATGTAGTCGTCCATTAAGGTGCAAAGACTGCTCTTTCTTTTCCCCGTATTTTAAAAATGTGACAGCAATCGTGTCCTACGACGAATGTTTCCTGAACAACTACCACATCATTGATTTCACCGAAAAATTCTACGGTCAGGCTGTCAGTTTGTTTAGGTATCTGTCCGTCGCTGACTACCGGATAACCATATAGCCTGTAGCGGTCAAAGTCGGAAGGTGTGGCTCCTCCGGAAGTATTGATAAGTGTGTCGTTGACCTTGTTCCTGGTGTAAAATTTGGTCAGGGTTCTGGCAACAGGAGGCATTGTGATATCATCTAATATAATACTGATGGTTTTGTATTCCATCGTACACATCGTATTGTCACAGGAATTATTCTTAATACAAGACCCTGCAAAAAAAGGAATGCCCAAAAAGAGGATTATGAATATTCTATGCATTTTCATAAATGAAAACCGGTTATTCAAAATTACAATAAAAATAGATTATCAACCGCAAAAATTACGGATATGGCTTTTTTTACAACACTTCCTGCTCTTCGCTGATATAGTAACGGAAAAGAAAAAATGTGGACAGGCCGCACAGTAAATGCCAGACGCCATGCCATTGAAATAATGAAGAAGGATTGCAAAAACAATGCCCGTCCCATCCGAAATGCCAAACAAAAAATGCGGTTAAAAAACTAAGGGAGCAAAAAACCGCATATTTAAACTGTACTACCGGTTGGTATTTCTTATAATTCAAATACTCAAACAACATCCCCACACAACACACGAGGCCAAAAGCGGCGCTGCCCGGATAAAAATCAAATCCAAAAACAGTTTTATAAGTGCCCGCAATATTACAAAGCACTAAACTGAGGATATAAATGGAGATGAAAACAACAGAACTCAGGTTGTAAAAACGGGCAAGTCCGAATGCAAACATAAATGACCCGAAAAGATACATACTGTTCATATCCAGCAAGCCGCCGGCGTGTGTTTCCGTAGCATGCATGGCCATGGAACAAGGCCCCAGTAAAACAGTAACCAGACAATAAAACAACGGAATGAAAGGATGTTTAAAAAAGAAACCGCTTTTATTAATAACGCTATGGCTTAATATCCATGAACAACTGATACCAGAAATGATAAAACCAATATTCGAAAATGAATTAACCGGTTGTAATATCAGGCCGTTTCCGGTATCTTCACAAAAATTACCGCCCGAACCATCCGGAATGCCAAACCATCCCGAAGTTAATGCCACATAAAACAGCAAGAGCACCAACAGTGTAAAGACAAGGGTAATCCTAAAGGTGTTTTTTAGCATACTGCGGAGGTGTTATTTTACAGGAATGGCAGTTTTACTACTTTGGCTTTCAATAGTTTTCCTCTTATGTCTATATAGATTTCCGAATCAACGGCGGAATAAGCTGTTTTTACATAACCCAGACCAACGCCATAACCCAGGCTGGGCGATTGGGTGCCGGAAGTGACATGGCCGATTTCATTTCCAGCTACATCTTTTATCAGATAGTGGCCACGCGGAATACCTCTGTCAATCATAGTGAAGCCTGCCAGTTTTTGCGACAAGCCTGCTTCTTTTTGTTTGAGTAAGATATCTTTTGCAATGAAGTCCTTGCTGAATTTGGTCACCCAGCCAAGGCCCGCTTCCAACGGCGAAGTGGTGTCGTCAATATCGTTGCCGTACAAGCAGAATCCCTTTTCCAGTCTTAACGTATCGCGTGCGCCCAGGCCGATAGGCTGTATTCCAAATGGTTTTCCTGCTTCCAGTATTTTATTCCACACCTCCACGGCATGGTCTTTATGGAAATATAACTCAAACCCGCCGGCGCCGGTATACCCGGTGGCGGAAATGATGACATTATCTACGCCGGCAAAAGCGCCGCGTACAAAACGGTAATAAGGAATGGATTTCAAGCCAACAGAAGTCAGCGGCTGCAGGGCATCTGCAGCTTTCGGCCCTTGTATGGCAAGCAGCGCCACCCTATCGGAGATGTTGTGCATTTCCGCGTTTTCGGAATTGTGTTGGTTAAACCAGGCCCAGTCTTTATCAATATTGCCGGCATTCACCACACACATGTAGTTGCCGTCATCCAGATGATAGACCAGCAAATCATCGACGATGCCACCGCTTGCATTCGGCAGATAGCCATACATCGCCTGCCCGCGTTCTAATTTAGAGACATCATTGGAAACTATTTTTTGCAGCAACGGTAGGGCTTTCTCTCCTTTCAGGACAAATTCGCCCATATGGGAAACATCGAACATGCCTACGGCATTGCGCACACAGTGGTGTTCGTCCAAATCCGAAGAATAGCGGACCGGCATGTAAAATCCGGCAAAGTCCACCATTTTTGCGCCTAATGCAATATGGGTATCGGTCAGCGGGGTAGTTTTCATAAATAAATTAAAAGGAATGAATAAGTTAGCCAAAAATACAAATTTGCTTTTTACTTTTAATTACTAAAAGGAACTATTCCGATAAAAAAACAGTTGTACACTTTCACAACCCGGTATATTTTTTACTAATTTGGATAAAATTAAAAAGCAAGCACCATGGGCCTTTGGGACAAACTAAAACACGAGTTCATTGATATCATCGAATGGACAGACAACACACAGGACACAATCGTATGGAAATTTCCACGCTATCAAAACGAAATTAAAAACGGCGCACAGCTCACCGTGCGCGAATCACAGGTGGCGGTTTTTCTGGATGAAGGGAAACTGGCCGATGTTTTTCAGCCGGGCAGATACGAACTGACCACCGCCAATACGCCCATCCTGGCCACTTTGCGCGGATGGAAGTACGGATTTAATTCTCCGTTTAAGGTGGACATTTACTATGTCAATACCAAACAGTTTACCGACCAGAAATGGGGTACTAAAAACCCGATTACACTCAATGACCCGCGTTTCGGGATGATTGAGATTCGCGCTTTTGGTAACTTTTCCTTCCGCGTCACGGATGCCGGAAAGTTCATGAAAGAAATCGTCGGTACAGATATGCATTATACCACGGAAGAAATTACCGGGCAGTTGCGTACGCTTATCGTCACAAAGCTGACGGATGTGATTGCAGAAAGCAAATTGAAGATAGAAGAATATGCCTCTAATCTTGAGGAGTTCTCCAAATTCGCTTCTGAGAAATTGTCGGATGATTTTGACGCGTATGGTTTAAAAGTTACGACGTTATTGGTGGAAAATATCTCCATGCCTGAAGAGGTGAAGAAAGAAATCTTCGAATTATCCCGTCTGGACAAGATTGATATGCAGAAACTGACCCAATGGAAAACTGCGCAAGGCATTGAAAAAGCGGCAGAAAGCGGAGGCATGGCCGGAGCTTTTGTAGGTGTAGGCCTGGGCGGAATTCTGCAGGGCGGAATGGCTAATGCACAAAATGGCGGCGCCACGCCACCACCGGTCATGCAGATTTTTGTGGCGGTAAACGGACAGCAGTCCGGGCCGTTTGATGTACCACAACTGACACAACTGGCACAGAACGGACAGCTGAAAGCGGATACGCTGGTATGGAAAGCCGGCATGGCAGCCTGGGCCGCAGCCTCTACACTGCCGGAGTTGGTAGGAATATTAAATTCAGTTCCGCCGCCAATTGCACCACCGGCGTTATAAATAGAAGAATAATGGGTACAACATACTTATGACAGAATACATAAGTATGTTGTTAACCTAAGTAATCTATCTTTAAGACAGAAATATAATATTATATTTTACTTCCAGAAAATGTACCATTATCACCGTCTGCTGTCCAGGTTCCTGTAACATTATTACCGCTTATATGTCCATTAAAAGAAGCATCTGCTGCAGAACCAACAGTCCAAGTCCCGTCAGAAGTTACTGTTCCGCTTACAGTACCAATACCATCTGTTGTGCCACTAATTTTTCCAGAGGAATTAATTGACACATCCCAGGTTCCAACTACAGTCCCAGTTTGGGAATAGGTTCCTGACCAATCTCCTTCAAACTTACTTACATCACCGGTAGTCGTTTTTGCGCATGAAGTGGATAATAACAAGCATACATATAAAGCACAGGTGTTTAATACTGTTTTTAATACATTTTTCTTTTTCATAATTAAATAATTTTATTACACAAGTTGCTCATAATAAGTTAAAAAAGCAATAGATTGCCAACTTTTTTATAAGATTTGTAATATTTATTTGAGAAAAGTGTATTAATGCTATCGCTTTACAATTTTCAATGCATATTTTCCCGGTCCGCTGAGAAACAATCCCAGAAACACGACACCACTCTCCAGTGCGTGTGAATAACCGTTGAAACCATCGCCGTTATTATAATGTACAAGGCAGGCTATAAACATTGTAAAGATGAGCATTGCTAACGCAGGCCTGAATAAGAACCCCAACACCAGACAAAGCCCCCCGCCGAACTCTGCCAATGAGGCCATGAAGCCCCAGAATACGGGGAAAAAATTAATACCAATATTACTCATAGCACCACCAATCTTAATCCACATTTCCGGGCCCGCCATCACTTTGGGATATCCGTGCAGCATAAAAGCGACGCCGATTCCAAGGCGGATAATCAGCAATCCGTAATCTGTATTGAACTTGTTTAACATAGTGATTTTCTTTTGTTGAATAAAGATACTTTTTTATTCGCATTCGCGTCTTTTCCCTATCGGTGGTTTTCCCTGAATTTTTTCTTTGGCGGTTTGGGCTGAAGTGAATG
>CAZBED010000021.1:0-30220 GCA_964490845.1 uncultured Chitinophagales bacterium
CGGCTGCTGAAAAAATATGAGACGGACGAACGCATTAACCTGATAGCGGGCTCCACCAACTGTGAAAAGCGTCTCTCCAAAAAATACCGGTATTTTATTGGCGATATGGGTTCTACGTGGGGTTGGGCAAGCTGGGCAAGGGCATTTCATCATTTTGAATGGGGCAATCGCTATGCACTGAAGGATATTTATGCCAAGATGCTCGATGTTTATGGCGCAGATTTTACCGATTGGCAATATGGAACCATCCGGCATTCTTATGAAAAGGAAGGCAATTGGGATGTTGAATTTTTCGTGCACAATCTGATGAATAATAAAAAATCCATCACTCCTGCAGTAAACCTGATTTCCAATATAGGAAATGTGGGGACACATTTTAATAACCACGTCAGCAAGCGACTTTTTTTACCCACAACTGAGATGCATTTTGACAAATCGTTTGAAGATAATTTTTCCGAAATGCCTGCGGTCGTGAAAAAGAAAATCATCCAATCCATTTTAGATAAAGAAAATCCCTTAAGTTTCAGAGATAGGTTATATTTGCTGAAAAAGAGGATTCAACATTTTTTAAAATGAAAATTGTCGTCTTAAGTACATCCGACAGCGGAGGAGCAGGTAAGTTTTCCTATCACCTTCACAAATCTTTTCTCAAGAAGGGGCTTATTTCAACACTTATTGTTAAAGACAAAACCACCAGAGATAGCTCTGTCATTCAGGCATCCAAATCGTTCTTTGTCACTCTTTTTTATGATATTATGGAATACCTGTTGGAACGGTATCTTCCAGAAAGACAGACAGACCCTAATTATTACTTCTATAACAGAGTGGAATCGTTTACCAAATTTCCGGCAAAATACATTGAGAAAATACTGCCATATCAGCCCGACATTATTTTAGTGGGATGGGTGAGCGGGTTCATTAATTTTAAAACTTTGTATAATCTGAAGCGAAAGTCCAACGCTAAAATTGTTTTCTATTTCACAGATATGGGCAATCTGACCGGAGGTTGTCATTATGATATGTTTTGCAATAAGTACACCACAGATTGCAAAAACTGTCCTGCCATTCTCAGTCGCCTTTCGGCAACACAGGCGCACAAAAATCTGATGGTCAAAAAAAAATATATTGACCTTATGCAGCCAAACATTTTTCCGGGCACAACTATTCTCAGTATTCAAACACGCCAATCCTTTTTATACCAACAAGTGCAGTTATTTGAATGTTCCAATGCACCTATAAATGAAAAGGTCTTCAATCAGCGCCTGGTGCATATTGCCAGAGAGATTTTAAGAATTAATACAGACAAGAGAGTATTATTTATCGGATCGACGGTTATCAGTGAATACCGAAAAGGATTTAAATATCTTTTGGAGGCCCTTTCAATATTTAATCAGAAATATCCTGAGCATGCAAAAAACACCCTGCTGCTGATTGCTGGAAATTATTTAAGTCCGGAAATTACTGAAAAATTGAGCGGCTTTGAACTGATGTACCTGGAGTATGTTCAGGATGATAAACTATTATCGATTGTTTATCAGTCAGCGGATATATTCATTTGCCCATCCATTTACGATTCAGGACCATTAATGGTTATGGAATCATTGATGTGCGGAACGCCTGTTGTTTCCTTTGATGTGGGTGTTTCTACAGAATTAGTCATTAACAATTACACCGGGTATAAAGCGCAAAACTATAGCAGTGAAGACCTAGCCAACGGTATTTATTCCGTTTTAATTTTACCTGACCATGAATACAGACAGATGCGAACAAACTGTATTGCACATACAACACCTCTTTGTGGAGAAGAGATTATCATAGAAAAAATAATTAAAGACTTACGCTCATTAATAAAATAAAGTACCCATATTTTCAGATAATGCCGTTATATTTTTAACTTGCATTATCTTTATTTGGTTAAAAAGATTAACAGCATTCGGAAATGAAAAACATTAAAGCAGACAACCTTTATATAGGCAGAAATTCCGTAATTGAACCGACAGCCACCATAAGGGGTATAAATGGAAATGCTAAATCAATTTATATAGGGGACAATGTTTACATTGGTGATTCCGTGCAGATTATCTGTGATGAATTCAGCATTGGTGATTATTCAAAAATTCATCACCATACCAATATCCATGGTTACAATCCCTGTAAGATAGGACATAATTTCTGGGTTGGTCAATATTCTATTATTGATTCCATTGGTGGGACTGAAATAGGTAATAATGTAGGGGTTGGCGCACACTCCCAATTATGGAGCCATATAAAATATGGTGATACCCTTGAGGGATGCAACTTTGCATCCAGCAGCAAACTTTCCGTCGGCAATGATGTGTGGTTTGTGGGTCATTGTATCGTCTCGCCCATTGTTGCTGAAGACAAATCTATGGCATTGGCTGGTTCGGTGATTATCAAGAACATGGAATTCAATAAGATCTATGCAGGTGCACCCGCGACTTGTATTTCTGATAAAATTGGAACTCAGTTCAGAGAAGTTTCCGTTGAAGAAAAATTCAATAAGATGATATCCTTACTGGCAGCATTTAATGCAGAAAAAGACAAATTAAAAATAGTACGATACAAAGAAGAAATCATATGGGATGACCCGTTCTCTTATTTCTCTGTCAATGAGCGAGTCTATAAAAAGACCGGCGAATCACAAGAAATAAGTTTTATGAAATATCTTCTCCCTGAAAAAGCAAAATTTATACCTGTTCATGATACCATTTAATAAAGTTTATCTTTCCGGCAACGAATTAAACTATATAACTCAAGCTATTAACTCCGGAAAACTATCCGGTGATGGCAGTTTCACTAAACGGTGTCATGAATATTTTGAAAAAGAATTTTCATTTTTAAAGGTACTGCTCACTACTTCATGCACACATGCACTGGAGATGGCCGCATTATTGCTGGATATTCAGCCGGGTGATGAAGTCATAGTCCCATCCTTTACGTTTGTTTCCACGGCAAATGCCTTTGCCTTGAGGGGTGCCAGTATCGTATTTGCAGACAGCCTTCCCAATAATCCGAATATTGACCCGAAAGAAATTGAACGGTTGATTACACCAAAAACGAAAGCTATCGCCATTGTACATTATGCCGGATTTGCCTGTGATATGGAAGCCATTATGGAAATTGCAAACAAGCATGATATTCCGGTAGTTGAAGATGCCGCGCAAGCCATTGACAGTTACTACGACGGCAAACCACTGGGTAGCTTTGGCGATTTGGCAGCATTTTCCTTTCATGATACCAAAAATATTATTTGCGGGGAGGGTGGTTTGTTGGTCATTAATAAAGAAAAATACATACAGCGGGCGGAAATTATACGCGAAAAAGGAACCAACAGAACACAATTCTTTAAGGGAGAAGTGGACAAATACGGATGGGTGGATATAGGCTCTTCCTATCTGCCTTCCGAAATTAATGCCGCATTTTTACTGGGACAACTGGAAAATCTGCGCAAAATTCAGGATCGCCGTGTTCAAATCTGGAATAACTATCACGAACAATTAATGCCGTTAGTAAAAGAAGATAAAATATCATTTCCTGAAAATCCCGATAAGTCAACGGTTAACGGCCATCTTTTTTATTTTTTGTGCAATAACATTCTGGAACGGGACAGACTGATACAGTACTTGAGAGAAAAAGGGGTATATGCCGTTTTTCATTATTTGCCACTGCATGACAGCGCCTATTTTAGCCATAGGTACAAAGGAGTGGATTTACCTAATTCCAAACGATTTGCAGAGTGTATGATAAGGCTGCCGATGTATTATGAACTCACCGCGGAAGACCAGGCTAAAGTAATCGCTGTAATAGCGGCTTTTTACGTATTATCCTATTAGAATCATATATGCAAATTCTAATTATCTGAGTCTTTCTGATTTTTTTCAGATACGGTGTTTTTTCTAATTATTTTATGTAATTTTATCTTGACATGAAGAAACATATTGTTCTACTATTACTTTTTTTAAAGTTTCTGACCATCAACTTTCTTTCTGCACAGCAGATAACTACCGTTTTTCCCATGAACGGGTACTCATTCAGCAGCAAGAGCAATATATCCTTCAAATGGAACAAATCTTTTGTTACCGGTGTCAACTACCTCTTTCAGTTGAGTACGGATTCCCTTTTTACCACCACCGACATCAATACATCTTTAGCCGCAAATATCTACACGCCCAACCCTGCACTGATTAATCCGAATACAACCTATTTCTGGAGGGTACGTCCTCAAAACACTCCATTGTGGAGCAATACATCCTCCTTTATCTTAGCTTATCCATCCATGATTCCGGGATTAAATGCATGGTTTCGCTCTGACTCAAATGTTCATGTTTCTGCAGGTAAGGTAGATTCATGGTCTGATCTTTCTACAAACAATTTAATCGGTACACAAGCTACTAGTGACAATATGCCTTCATATAATGCCAGTGAACCTGCTATTAATAATTTTCCTACGATTAACTTCAACGCCAGCGCACTAAACTTTTTAACGATAAACCAGAATACATCTTACTCAAACTTTACAGTTATCACCCTTAGAAATTTTATAGCCAATGGCAGTCAGGCCCAATTTGTACTTGGCGGAGACAATAACAGCGGCGTAGTGGCGGATGCCAGTGTCATTGCTTATGGTTATGGATTAATTAATAATGGAGAACGTATAGGTGCAAGATTATCTGACCATACCAGCCAATACAGTATTTTCTCTCATACCAATACATTTATTAGAAAAAACAAAGTCGAACCGGCCATTTTAGCTGTTAATACACCCCTAACAAGCCTCAATTTCTATGCTATTGGAAAACGGCCTGATACTTATCAATATATGCTCAACGCTAATTTAGCTGAAATAATCGCTTACAATTCGTCTTTACCTGTAACTGATTTGAGTAAGATTGAAGACTATCTCCGCTACCGATACGCACCGCCTGTAAACCTGGGAGCAGATACGGTCTTTGGCAATTCCTTTTGTGATACCTTGCGATTGTACGCCGGCAACAGGTTCACAAACTACTTATGGTCTACCGGCGAAACCACTCCCAGTATAAAAGCAACCGCCAATAATACTTACTCCGTAACGGTGAAAGACATTTTCGGATTTGAAAGCACAGATGACATAGTAGTTCTACCCTACAGAAAACTGGGCAACAAAACCGTTTACCTGTGCAAAGGAGATACCTTAAAACTCAACCTGAACCTGCCCGGGACATTTACCGCACTATGGTCTACCGGCCTCAATAACACCAAAATAAATATTGCACAGACCGGCACTTATACGGTATCAATTACAGACAACAAAAGCTGCCAGTTCAAAGATACGATTAATGTGGTGGTGCATCAGACCACCTATTCCCCGCCTGTTGTCAACGACAATCTGGTGTTGTGCGAAGGTGAAAAATTATTTTTACAAACCAATATTGATTTTGACAGTATATACTGGTCTACACCTTCCGCTACAGACTTTACCACCTTCCCGGCTACCGGTTCTTACGGGGTTTTTTCCAGAACAAATACGGGTTGTGTATTCAAGGATACATTTAACGTTACTATCTCAGGAAAAGCGCCTACGGCTGACTTTAACTTCACAGCAGCCTGCCAGAATGCACCCATGTTTTTTACGGATATCTCCGTTATCCCGCCCGGAAATACCACACAAACCAGACGATGGACATTCAGCAATAATACCACTGCATCAAGCCCAAATCCGGTCAATATTTTTTCCACGCCGGGTACCGCCACCGCATCGCTCAAAGTCATCACCAATGTTGGTTGTACGGATTCTGTCTTTAAAACATTTACGGTCAACCGGAATCCGGAACCTTATTTCTATAACCTGCTTTCGTGCGAGGGTAACGCAACGACATTTGTAGATCAAAGTATCGCAAATGCAGCATCCATCTCAGACTGGAGATGGAGTTTTGACGATTTAGGGGTGATAAATTCCATCCAAAATCCTTCCTTTACCTTCAATACACCGGGTGAATATAACATAAAACTGGTGGCTACAAATTCCAATAACTGTTCGGATTCCGTAATACTCCCGGCTACGGTATATCCTTCGCCCATAGCTAACTTCTCTTTTGATTCCGTGTGTGGCAAAAGTCCTTTATCACTTCGCTACCTGGCCACCGTAGCATCACCGTCTACACTTACGGCCTGGAGCTGGGAGTTCGGTGACGGTACTTTTGAGAATGCCATTCAAAACCCACAAAAAGTATACAACTCTCCGGGTGTTTATACCGTTAAACTGGCGGTACGTTCTTCCAATCAATGTGTAGACACCGCGGAAAAACAGGTCAAAGTTTTTGATTTTCCGGTGGTGGATTTTAACGTTTCACAATCACAGTGCGTCGGCAAAGAAATTCAGTTTACAGATATTTCCGCAACACCGGATGGTACACCAGTCAACAGCTGGAAATGGTTTTTCTCCGGCCAGACAACTTCCATTGAACAAAACCCGAGATATACCTTCAATACTCAGGGCAATTATGTGGTGCAACTGACGGCCACCAACAGCGTAGGCTGTACCGGTACCAAGCTACGCTCTATAGCAGTCTCTTCATTACCCGAACCAAAATTCACTTTTACTCCTGCCAATGTCATGCCGGGAGAATCTGTATCTTATTCCAATCAGTCACCAACCAGCGGAAACTACATCTGGGACTATGGAGATGGCAGCCTTACCGTAAATGAATACAACCCGCCAGCTCATTCCTATTCTGCGCTGGGAAGTTATCCGATAACCCTGATAGCAACTGATTTCAGAGGCTGTACGGATTCGCTGACAAAATTCATTTTGGTCGGTAAGGCTTATCTGGATGGTGTTATGGCCAGTATCAATTTTACGCCCAATGGTGATTTTTATAAGATACAGGTGACGATTGTCAACAACAGCAATATTGAAATTACTTCTTTAGGATTAAGCCTCCAACTGAGCGGCGGCGGCCTGGTACGGGAGAACTGGACAGGCAGCCTGATGCCGGGCAAATCTGTGGTGTACAGTTTCACCGCGGAAATAAAGGTGGATGACAGTTCTGTACCTGTTATTTGCGCGAACATCGATAACATTAATAACAACGCCCACGAAGACAAGCTCGATAATAACAGCACCTGCAAAGAGACCCGCGTCGGCCAGTTCGATGTGTTGAATATCTATCCGAATCCGGCGTATGAAACCGTCAATTTTGGCGTCATGTTGCCTCAGGATGGAAAGGTATCCATTCGCCTCATTGATATTCTTGGAAAAGTGTTGTATACCACCGACTTTAATGGAGTCAGAGGGTATAATAATTTACCCGTAAATACCGGATACCTGAATGCCGCTGTTTATGTAGCGGAAGTCTATTATGACGGCGAAATCATTCGTAAAAAATTTGCACGTAAGGACAGAAGATAATTTCCGTTTCTTTACGACAACCGTCATCTCGAGCGCAGCGAGAGAGCCTGCTACAACTAAGCAGAATATTCTTAAACAAAGCAAGTTTTCTCGCTTCGTTCCTCACTCGAAAAGACACCGAGTGATGAGGGTTAGCAGTGTGCTTTTTTATAGTATAGTACACCGTCATCTCGAGCGCAGCGAGAGATCTTGCATTAATAAAGAACCCTCACATTTTTTTAAAAAGAATTTATGGAATTGAATACATTTTTGTCTCTCAATAGCAGAGATGAAAAACTATTATGTATATATAACCACCAATCCAGGCAGAACGGTATTGTATACAGGCGTCACGAATAATTTAAGAAGAAGGCTGTCAGAACACAGAGCAAACAAAGACAGTATGCGAAGTTTTACCGGAAGGTATTACTGTTACAATCTCATTTACTATGAACATTTTTACTCTATCCGAAGTGCAATAGCTAGAGAAAAGGAAATTAAGAAATGGAGCAGGCTAAAGAAAGAAATACTCATAAACACGATGAATCCAAAATGGGATACAATATTGGTTTAAAAACAACAGGATTTCTCCTCGTACCTCGTCGAAATGACAGGGTGCGGGATAGTGATGTGCTGCTCTTTTTTGACAACCGTCATCTCGAGCGCAGCGAGAGATCTTGCTACAGATTAGTACACTACCTGTTTATTCTCCATTAACCTTAGCAGGATTTCTCTCCGCCGGCTGGCGGATCGAAATGACAGAGTACTAGGTTGAGACGTTCTGCTTCTTTACGACAACTGTCATCTCGAGCGCAGCGAGAGATCTTGCTACAGAGGGGACGGAAAAAGCCGAAACGATTACGGCGCTTTTCTGATTTTTTCCACCAATTCTATGGAAGGTCTCACAACACTTGTATCAAATCCTTTTCCATCCAAAATCCTGCGGTAGGATACCGTATGCAGGTCCGCGAAGCCATCCGTAAACTCATGTGTAACACCATTGATGATCATTTGTCGCTTGGGCAGCACATCGGGCTCAATGCTCAGATGCCAGCGAACACGGGCGTTCTGCAGCTCTATTGTTCCGATACATTCTGTCGAACTTTGTTTTTCCGTCCGTACCTCTTTAACATCCCCAAACAGCCACACCACCAAATCAAACAGATGAATGCCGATATTCGTGGCAATCCCTCCCGACTTATGGATATCCCCTTTCCAGCTGGCATGATACCATTTTCCGCGAGGGGTAAAATATTCAATCTGTACATCCGCCGGCTCTTTCGGGGATGCTTCTATCGCCTCCTTCAGTTGCTGCAATTTGGGATGCAGCCGTAATTGTAAAATGGTATAAATGTGTTTGGCGGTATAATGTTGTGCTTCCTCCAGGCGGGTTAGGCTTTCTGTCGTCAGTGTCAGCGGCTTTTCACAAATGACATCCGCATTCAGTTTTAATCCGGCGTAACAATGTTCCTCGTGTAAATGATTGGGAGAACAAACCACCAGGAAATCAACCGGCTCCTTGTCCATTAAAAAATCATAGAACGCAAACTCCTCTGTAAAAAATGAGCAGTCCGGAAAATACTGATCCAGTATACCCACCGAATCAGCAATATCCAGCGCCGCCACCAAATGGCCGCCCACCTCCTGTATGGCTTTCAGATGGCGCGGTGCGATATAGCCGGCAAGGCCTATAAGAGCGAATTTTTTAATCATCAACGGCAGCTGTTATAATCTTACAACACTATTATTCTCGAGTGAATATTTTTTATGTTCAACAGGACAGATGGCTTCCCCGTTTTCAAAGATCAATTTACCTCCGGCTTCACTTATCCAACCTGTTTGCCGCGCGGGATTTCCGGTTACCAAAGCATAATCCTTCACGTCTTTTGTCACCACGGCGCCCGCGCCGACAAAGGCATATTTTCCAATGGTGACCCCGCAAATGATGGTAGCATTCGCGCCGATGGAGGCTCCTTTTCTGACAATGGTTTTTTGGTATTCATTCTTACGCTCAATGAAACTTCTCGGATTGATGACATTGGTAAATACGGCCGAAGGGCCAATAAAAACATCCTCTTCACAACACACCCCATCATACAGGGAAACATTGTTCTGAACCTTAACGCCGTCTCCCAGCCGGACATTATCTGCTACAAAAACATTTTGTCCTAAAATACAATTGGCACCTATCACCGCTTTCATCACATGACAGAAATGCCATATTTTACTGCCGGTTCCGATGGATGCGCCATCATCAACTACAGCTGTTTCATGTTTATAATATTGTCGGGGCATCCTTAATTGTTTTGAAAGAAATCTTTGATTGCCGTACAAATATACAATAATTGTACGTCGGAAATTTCAGGATATATTGGAAGTGACAATACGGAAGCGCACAGATATTCAGTGTTGGGCAGGTGTGTCTTTTCGTTATAATAGGCCTTTTGCCGATACACAGGAAGAGGATAATAAATTGCGGTGGAGATATTTTTCTCTTTCAGAAATTGTTGCAGGGGGTTCCTCTGTTCCGGTGCCGTCCGGATGGTATATTGATGGAACGTATGTCCGTTGCCTTCCGTTGCTGCGGGAAGATGGATAGATGGAATTTCTTTTAAATGTTGATGATAAAAGGCGGCGGCGTGTCGTCGTTGCTGAATATACAGATCAAGGTATTTCAGTTTCACATTCAATACAGCGGCCTGAAGCGCATCCAGCCTGGAATTGATACCTACCGTTTCGTGTACATATTTTTGAGTCTGGCCGTGCGAGGCAATACGGCGCATTTGAGAGGCAAGAGTACTGCTGTTCGTCAGGATAGCGCCTCCATCTCCGTAAGCTCCTAAATTTTTGGTGGGAAAAAAAGAAGTGGTGATGATGGAATCCCGACGGATATTTTTTTCAGAGCCAAATGACTGGGCATTATCTTCAATGAGGAAAAGTCCGTGTTGCACAGCGAACTCGGCTATCGGCTCCATATTGCAAGACTGTCCGAACAGGTGTACCGCAATAATCGCTTTCACCTCTTCGGTATATACCTGTTGTACCTGTTCGACACCCATATTAAAAGTGGTTTGGTCCACATCTGCAAAGACAGGTACGAAGCCGAGCAAGGCAATCACCTCCACCGGCGCGATATAGGTAAATGCGGGAACGATAATTTTACTGCCTTTGGGTAAATTCAGAGCCATCAGGGCTATCTGCAGAGCGTCGGTACCGTTACCACAACTAATGACATTTTTTGTGCCTGTATATTCTTTCAGGTGCTGTTCAAATTCTTCCACAACGGAGCCGCCAATAAATACTGACTGCCTTAGGCATTGTTCAATGGCGGTATCAATTTCCGGTTTAATACGGAGATACTGCTGACTCAAATCAACCATCGGGATGGTGTGCATATAGAAAAAATTATTCGTCTGATTTTTCATAAATTTACGCAGAATTAGCCATTCTTTATGCAAATCGCGCAACAAGCTCTTACTGTTCTGAATAAAAAATCCGTCTTTTATTTTCTTCTGGCGGTATTGTTGGCGGAAACCTTTTTTTTATTTGGCTACAACATCCATTATATCTCCGGCGACCAATATACTTACATGAATTATGTGAAGGGTTTTCAGCAGGGCAGATACACCTACTGGTATTTTCTGCCGCAGTATGTACCGGACACCTTCCGAAACCCGGGATATCCGCTGTTTTTATACGCCTGTAGCCTTATAAGCGAATCGGTCATTTTTATAAAAATGGTGCAATTGGCGCTCTTTTCTGCTGCTATCTATCTTATGCTGCGAATCTCAGACAAATACGAACAACCTTTAGCTGTAAAAAATCTATTCCTGTTCTTCGTTATCCTAAATTTTGTCATACTCCCTTACCCTGCTTTTATTTATCCGGAAGCGTTGATGTTGTTTTTAATCACCTTAATTGTATATATCGAAACCTGTATTCCTTCTGACGGCTGGAAAAAAACAATAGGACTGGCCCTGCTATACGGGTTCTGTTTTCAGGTTCGGCCGGTCATCGTGTTTATTCCCATCCTTCGCTTTTTGTTGTTCCTGTTTTATTACAAAAAACTTAGCCTTGCAAAAAACAGCGTGTTTCTTCTGTTGTTTGTCATCACTCTGCTCCCATACGGATTCTGGAATCTGAAACACCATCATCAGTTTAAAATTACCCCTCTTGAAGGGGGTGCAGGTGCTTTATATCTAGGCTACTGGAGTCCGAAGATGGTCAATTATGCCACCGGCAGATACTGGAAAAATGCCACCTATAAAGATGCGCTTATCAACTTTGCAACAGATGAAGAAACCTCCAGAAATATTCCGGTCTTTAACCGCGAATGGGACAGTATTGAACAACTCTGCAACAAGTACCTGACCAATCAGGACAGCGCCAACCTGATCATAATGAAACAGCATCCGGAACTGTTCGCAACCTACAATGCAATCTACACAACTGAAAGGGAACAGTTATTAAAAACAATTGCCGTCAACCACTATTTATCTGACTTTGGTTATTCTGTTAAGCTGAAATGCTATACGTTCTTCAGGCTCTGGTATACGGGTTTGTCTCTGAATCAATATACGCTGATGAACCGGTTTGAACTAACCAGAACTATTATTGCCTTCATAGTCACTTCCGCAACGCTACTGTTGTTTATAGGATATTTTCTTATTTGCCTGATTAAACGGCGAAAAATATTGGCCATCATCTGGCTGCCGCTCTTTTTTTGCCTCTATTTCGACATTTTTCACCTGCCTTTCGTCATTCAGTCCAGATATACTATTCCTGTACGATTTTTATACTTATTTTCGTTGTCCTTTATGATCTATCAAATTCACTTCGACAAAACTTTTAAACATGAATCATAACAGAATATACGAATACCGGTTTGCAAATGTAGACATGCAAAAAAAGAATGTAGTATGGAAAGAGATTGCGCATTTCCTGTATAATACGCATTTAAACAAACCTCAAAAGACACTGGATCCCGCAGGTGGATTGTGTGAATTTATCAATCATGTGCCATCTGCTGAACGCTGGACGATTGACCTGTCTGACGAAGTAAAGAAATTTGCCGCACCGGATATTAAAACCATTATCGGCAACAACCTGGAAGTGGAGTTGCCGGAAAACTACTTTGACGGTGTTTTCATTTCCAATTTTCTGGAACACCTGAACTCCCAGTTTGAAGTGGCGGATTTTTTAGAACGTATGTTCAAGACGCTGAAAAGCAAAGGGCGTATCGTTATCATGGGTCCGAACTTCCGTTACACCTACAAAGATTACTTCAACTTCGCCGACCATACGGTTATCCTGACAGAACTGGGTGTCGCGGAACATTTATACGGCGCCGGTTTCAATATTGTCAAAAACTATCCGCAGTTTCTTCCCTTGTCTTTTCGAAGCAAAGGATTTCTGCCGGTCAACAGTTTCATCATCAAGACCTATTTAAACATCCCGTTTGCCTGGAAATTTTTAGGTGAACAATTTCTACTCGTCGCAGAAAAACCATAATTCATTCCGCGATTGCCATGCAAAAGAAAAAAGTACTTTTTCTGTCTCCGTATCCTTTCGGCAAAGCCGCCAGTCAACGGCTGAAGTACGAACAATATTTTGAACACTTCGAAAACAACGGTTTTCGCCTCGTCACCAGTTCCTTTATAGATGATGATTTCTGGGAAATTATCTACAAACCGGGATTTATGCTGCGAAAGGTGATGGGCACTCTGCGCGGCTACCTGCGTCGTTTTCTGGATCTATTCCGTCTGCACAAGTATGATATCGTTTACATCCATCTGTGGGCGACACCGCTTGGCCCTCCTTTATTTGAGTGGATAATACGCAAACTCTCTAAAAAAATCGTGTATGATATAGACGACATGATTTACAAATCCGAAGGCTCGGCGATGAACCATCTCATCTATATGTTGAAAGGAAAAGACAAGCCGATAGCACTAATGAAGTATGCCGACCATGTTATCACCTGCACGCCCGACCTCAACGCCTTCGCACTTCAGTATTGTACACATTGCACCGACATTTCCTCCACGCTGGATACAGAACGGATGATTCCCGTCAACACCTACACCAATGACCATCCGGTGGTGATTGGATGGACCGGAACGCATTCCACCGTACCATATTTGTACCTGCTGACGAATGTTTTTCAGCAACTGTCAAAAGAACGAACATTTACATTACGTGTCATCGGCAACTTCCAGTTTCACATGGAAGGAGTATCGTATGAATACCTCGACTGGAACAAAGAAGAAGAAGCCCGGCAGCTGCAAGGCATGGATATCGGAGTTTACCCGCTGCCTATGGATGCCTGGGTAATGGGAAAAAGCGGGCTGAAGGCACTGACCTATATGACCTTTGGATTACCGGTGGTAGCCACCAATGTGGGTGCGGCCATCAACCGGGTTATCACGGATAAGGAGAATGGATTTTTGGTAAAAACGGAGAACGAGTGGCTGGAAAAACTGAAATTCCTGATTGACCATCCGGAAGAAAGAAGACGAATAGGTGAAAATGCCCGGCAAACAGTGCTGGATAAATTTTCCATAGAAGCAAACAAACCCGTATATTTGGGCATTCTGAATTCGTTAACATAAGTTCAATACATCATACCAACCCGATAAATATCGGATTTATTTAGATAACGAATACTAAATTATAAACTGGCTGAAAAATGTTCAGCATCAGAAAATAGAGATGAAGAAAAGAATATATATAGCAGGTTGCGGAGGCATGTTAGGCGAAGCCTTTCATAAAATTTTCAAAAATGATTTTGAGTTAAAATGCACAGATAAAGATGTTAATGAGGACTGGTTGTCTTTTCTGGATTTCCGCGATTTTGAGGCATATAAAAAAGACGTGTTTGAATTTAAACCGGATTATCTCTTTCACTTAGGCGCACACACTTCTTTAGAATATTGTGACACCCATCAGGATGATGCCTATCTGACCAATACCATCGCTGTGGAGAATGCTGTTCATATTTCCAATGCGCTCAATATCCCGATGTTGTATATTTCTACCGCAGGAATTTTTGACGGCACACAGGATGTTTTTGATGACTGGGACAAACCCAATCCGCTAGGACATTATGCACGCAGCAAATGGGCCGGAGAAGTTTTTGTACAGCAAAATAAAACACAACATCTGATTTGCCGGGCCGGATGGATGATGGGGGCCGGACCAAAGAAGGATAAAAAATTTATCCAGAAACTGATGCAGCAACTAAAAGACGGGAAGAAAGAATTGTTTATCGTAAATGATAAACTGGGAACACCTACGCTGACGTACGATTTTGCACGAAATGTGAAGTTGTTGCTGGAAAAAGAGGTATGGGGTTTGTACAACATGGTTTGCGGCGGTATTACCGGACGTCTGGAAGTGGCCACCGAGCTGGTGCGATTGGCAGGAAAAGAAAATGAAATCAAAATTACCGCCGTTGATTCCGATTACTGGAAAAAAGAATACTTTTCACAGCGTCCGCCAAGTGAGCGGCTGATTAATAAAAAACTGGATCTGCGCGGATTGAACATCATGCGGGACTGGAAAGTTTGTTTGCAGGAATACGTGGCGGAATATTATCAGGGGTATTTGGATTGACCTTTATAATCTTATTTTTCAGAAACTTCTTGTTTCATCCAGATTTCCGTTCTGCCGAAGAATGGAGTCTTCCAATAGCCGGTAAGTTTTAATTTGTTTCTTTTTAAGGTGGCTCTAGCATCCATTGTTTTTCCCGTGTCCGGATAATAAATCCTCCCGTATCTCCATACATTATCTTCTACAAATTTTAAATCGCGGATAATTACAAGGTTTAAGAGTGGTTCGTTTCTCTTCGTCTTATCGCGATTCTCTGTATCTGTATATAGTTTGTGGGTTTTTGGGTTGTTTGGTTCATCCAACCAAATAATTTTGCCAAAATAACCATCATTACTTTTGTAAATTTCTATTTTCTGGGATTCATCCTGAGATAAATACACTCCAAGGATATCATCTCCGTTTCCTTCAGCAATAGCGTGATTGAAAAAGAAGATAAAAATGAGGGCAGATACACTTGTTTTCATTTCAACTGATAAAATGAGTCCTGTTATTACAGCTTATTCAGAGCATCAATATAGGCCTTTGCCGTAGCATAGATAACATCCGTATCATTTCCGAAGCCATAATAAAATACACCGTCTTTGGATATTTGTATGTGCACCTTTCCGGTATCATCACTGCCACCGGTAATGGCCTGTACCAGATACTCCTCTAAACGGACTGGTTGTTGTACTATTTTATCTATCGCTTTCAATGTAGCATCCACAGGCCCGCATCCGTCCGCAATTTCTACGGTTCTTACACCATTTTTCAACAACGCTACCGTAGCGGTAGCCTGATGCCGTTTTCCGCAATGCACTTCCAGATAATCTATCTCATAAATCTTTCCTTCACGGCTGTGACCCATCATTTCCAGTAAATCTTCATCGTAGATTTCCTTACGTTGGTCGGCTAATTCCAGGAATCTTTTATACGTCTCATCGAGTTCTGCCTGCTCCAGATTAAAGCCAATATTTTCGAGACGGTGTTTTAAGGCTGCCCGGCCGCTTCTGGCAGTCAGCACAATCAGCGATTCAGGAACTCCCACATCGTGCGGGTCGATGATTTCATAATTCTCTCTGTTTTTCAATACACCATCCTGATGAATGCCGGAAGAGTGGGAGAACGCATTTCGCCCGACAATCGCCTTGTTCGGCTGCACCGGCATACGCATCAATCGGGTTATCAATCGGGAAGTAGGATATATCTTTTTGATATTGATGCCGCAATCCAGATGTAAATTACCTTCATGCGATTTCAGAATCATGGCAACCTCCTCGAGGGATGTATTTCCGGCTCGCTCCCCAATTCCGTTCATGGTCACCTCCACCTGCCGCGCACCATTTTTAATCGCGGCTATGGAATTGGCTGTCGCCAAACCTAAATCATTGTGGCAGTGCGCCGACAAAATAGCCTTGTCTATATTTGGTACATTATTCATCAAATAGGCAATTTTGGCGCCATATTGTTCGGGCAAACAATACCCTGTTGTATCGGGAATATTGACGACGGTAGCTCCGGCGGCAATAACCGTTTCCACCATTTTTGCCAGGAATTCCAAATCGGCACGTCCGGCATCTTCGCAGAAAAATTCCACATCATCCACATAGTTGCGTGCATATTTGGTTGCCCATGCGGCCTTCTCTAAAATAGCCTCACGTGTCGTTTTCAGCTTATTTTTGATATGAATGTCGGATGAGCCGATACCCGTATGAATACGGCCACGCTTAGCGAGTTTCAAAGCCTCTGCCGCACAATCGATGTCCGCAGCTACCGCACGGGTCAGTGCGCAAATGGTAGGCTTGGAAATATTCTTGGTAATCTCTACCACGGATTTGAAATCCCCCGGAGAGGAAATCGGAAATCCGGCTTCGAGCACATCTACACCCAGTGCTTCCAATGCCAGTGCCACCTCAATTTTTTCAATTGTATTTAACTGGCAGCCCGGCACTTGCTCGCCGTCTCTGAGTGTGGTGTCGAAAATAAAAACCTTGTTGTTCATTTTAATGTTGGTTGACAGTCTACTGTTCACTGTTTTGGTGTGAAACAATTGACTGTAATAATAGAATTGATGAATCAATTAAAATTACAAAAAGAATGCACGCATAGCATTCGTTAAGAAGTTAAGAATTGTTTAAATGAATGAGGCATAATGCTTAACCGGCGTGGAGGACAAAATGCTCCATCAGTAACACCTGTAGTTCGCCCACCATAAATCCCAGCACAGCACCCACGGTAATCAAGATCCACTCATCCTGTTTGAAAGCAGGGCGCAGCACGCCTTCAAATTCTTCCGGTGTCAGTTCCTGCATTTTTGTAACAAGTGTATTTTTTATATCCATCGCGTCTTCCGCATATTTTTCAATATGTTTTAATGCTACCGGCAATTGCTTGACCATGTTTCCCGTAATGGCCGATTTCATGGCTTTATATTTTTCAGAACCTACTGCGAATACTACTATAGGCTTTAAAACACCTGCCTGCTCATCCACCATCTGTTGCACGTTTTTCTGAATCATATTGAACAGGTTATCAGATAATTTACCGGTTAATATGGATTCTATCATATTGCTCGGTGTCAGCACTTCCTGAGCAATCAGTGCCCCATAGGCCGAAGCGACTTCTTGTTGTCGTTTGAAAAATAAGCCATGCCATGTAAATAAACCGAGGTATTTTCTGGGTGTTTTGGGCAGGAAAATCATTTTCAAGGCCAGCCAGTCTGTGAACCAGCCCGTAAACAAACCAAATATGGGCATAATCAAGGGTTCCTGCGTCAGCATCCATACCAGCATCTGTACCAAGCCGATGAGAAAGCCAAAATAGATACCGGAATTTCGAATGAACTGAAACTCTTTTTCACCGCTTTCCAAAAAAATCTTATTGAGCAATTTTTTGTCTTTGGTGAGATTGGTAATTACCATATCTTTCAGGTCGAATACTTCATCAAGGTTGTCCTTGGTTTGCTGCATCAGTTGTCGCACCATTGCCGGCGATTCCTGTTGTATCCGTTTAATCAGCAACTTTTTGGCATTTTCCGGAATGCTTTCCCACAGGCCGGGCTGGTAGTGACTCATCACGTCATGCGTGATTTTCTCCACGATGGGAAGCATGGGTTTCTCCAATTCTTTAGCCACACGGTCAGGGTCTAAGCGTGCAAATATTTCTTTAGGGGTAATCAGTCTGGAGGTCAGCGTATCACAGGCGATGGAACTCATGATGGCCGCCTTGCGCGGAATGATGCCCTGCCAACCGAGGAATGGTTTAATCCCAAAGAATTCCAGTGGCTCAAACATCATCCTGATGGCTACAATCTTGGTTGCGTATCCAATCACCGAAGCAATAATAGGCATAGACAGATAGAGCCACCAATGCTCTTTAAAATCCGCTATTGTTATCATTTTAAACAAAAGAACCATATTCATACAGATAGAATTACGAATATCGAGATTCTATTTTTGAAATACGAATATTTGAGAATGATTATGACAAAATCTTGAAAAACAAAATCCACCGCAAAGCGGTGGACTCGATACTATGTTATTCATTTGACGGCAAATTATGCCGGCAATAATTTTGCTTTTATTTTGGCTTCTATTTCATCCGCCAGCCCCGGGTTATCGGACAGCAGTTGTTTTACCTGATCCCTGCCTTGTCCAATTTTTTGGCCTTCATAGCTGTACCAGGCTCCGCTTTTCTGAAGGATGCCTAACTCAGACCCCATATCCACGATTTCGCCTTCTTTGGAAATTCCTTTTCCAAACATGATATCAAACTCAGCTGTTTTGAAAGGAGGTGCCAGCTTATTTTTTACCACTTTCACCTTTGTTTGATTGCCAATAACATTATTTTCCTTGTCTTTGATTTGTCCGGCACGGCGGATATCCAAACGGATAGATGCATAGAACTTCAGGGCATTACCACCGGTAGTGGTTTCAGGACTTCCAAACATCACACCTATTTTATCGCGCAACTGGTTGATGAATATACAGCTACAGTCCGTCTTACTGATAGCGCCGGTCAGTTTGCGCATAGCCTGACTCATCAAACGGGCGTGCAATCCCATCTTGCTGTCGCCCATCTCTCCTTCAATCTCGCTGCGCGGCACCAGTGCCGCCACAGAGTCCACTACCACTAAATCTATGGCAGCCGAGCGAATCAATTGTTCCGCAATATCCAGCGCCTGCTCGCCATCATCAGGCTGTGTAATGTACAAATTGTCTGTATCCACACCCAGCGCTTCCGCATATTTTTTGTCAAATGCATGCTCTGCATCGATAATAGCGCAAACGCCGCCTTGTTTTTGTGTTTGTGCAATGGCGTGGATAGCCAATGTCGTTTTACCGGAGGATTCCGGTCCGTAGATTTCAATAATCCTTCCGCGCGGAAACCCGCCAATACCCAGTGCCAGATCCAATCCCAGAGAGCCAGTAGATATTACTTCAGATTCTACGATGCTGTTGTCGCCTAATTTCATTACGGTCCCTTTACCGTATTGTTTGTCTAATTTTTCCAGTGTCAGTTGCAGTGCTTTCGCTTTGTCGTCTTTACTCATAATACGTTCGTTTTGTGATTTACAAATTTATACTATTAAGATACCGAAAGGAAAGAATTTCCATAAATTATTCATCAAAAAAAATACACAATGCGACTAAAAAATGCATAAGGTTTTAACAATCAAATAATTATAATAAAAATTAAATCATTTGTGTTTACAATCAGGAGATTTTGTTTTGACAAAAATGGATTACGTCTTTTAATTTTAACTTGACAAGATAATGTAGTATTTTTGATGACTTGAATAATCTGTACGTAGCCGTTCAGTAAACCGTTTCCTGCGAATGAAAAAAAGAATTACCAATCTCTATGTATTAATTCATGCTTTAGGGGACTTACTTATCCTGAATGTCGCCTATTTTTTAGGGCATGTCTGGGGGTTTTGGAATTACGTACAAATGTTTGATACCAAGTATCTGCAATTATGGATTTACCTCAATGTTATTTACCTTTTCGCCGCGCAACTTTCCGGCACTTTTGACATGTACAGGAACACGCGATTCTTTACGCTGTTATCTGCATTACTGAAATTATTTTTTTTAGAAGTTGTTTTATCTTTCTCCTACATCGTTGTTTTTAAAGACTACAACCAAACCTTTAAGTTGTCGCGCGAGGTATTGATGATTACATACATCTCCGCTTTTATTTTCACTATGATCTGGAGGTTTGGTTTTATAAAAATCGTACGGATCTACCGGGCACGTGGATTCAACAACAGAAAGGTGATGATTATTGGAGCCGGCGAAACGGCACAGGAATTTAAGACTATGCTGGAGCATAAAATCGAATACGGCTACCAGTTTCTCGGTTTCTATGACAACAATCCGGGAAACTATACGACGGAAATACGAAAGCATATTTTAGGAACGGTAGAAGATGCTAAACGATATGCTGTGGAACACCAGATAGATGAGCTGTTCTGCGCATTGCCGTATGATGAAGAAGAACAGATAAAAGAGCTGATTCAATTCGGCGACGAGAATCTGGTTCGCGTTAAAATCGTTCCGGATTTATCGCGCTTTTTAACGCACCACCTCAACAAAGTGGAAATTGATTATTACGGACAAATCCCTGTGATGACTTTGCGCAGCGAACCGCTGGAAAATATCGTGAACCGGTTTATCAAGCGCTTGTTTGATATCGGATTCTCCATACTGGTATTGATTTTTATCCTGTCATGGTTTATCCCGCTGATGGCTATCATCATCAAGCTTACCTCCAAAGGGCCTGTGTTTTTTATTCAAAAGCGTTCGGGCATTAAGAACAAATCATTTTCTGTAATAAAATTCCGTACGATGTACGTCAACAGTGATGCCCACTACAAGCAGGCTACGCGGCATGACCAGCGCATTACGCCCATCGGTAAATTTCTGCGAAAGACCAATCTGGATGAACTTCCGCAGTTCATTAATGTTTTCACTGGGCAAATGTCCGTAATAGGGCCACGCCCTCATATGTTGAAGCACACGGAAGAATATTCAAAAATTATTGATAAATTTATGGTTCGGCATTTAATCAAACCCGGCATTACCGGGTGGGCACAGGTGAACGGATACCGCGGTGAAACCAAAGATGTGAATGACATGGAAGGAAGGGTTCGCGCCGATGTGTGGTATATAGAAAACTGGAGTTTTGGGTTAGATGTCAAAATAATTATCATGACCATTATCAATATGCTACGAGGTGAAGAAAATGCATTCTAAAAAATACGCTCTCTTATATTTACTGTTCTCTTTTTCTCTTTTTGCGCAGGCTCAACAGGAAAATTTGCCTCTCAACCGCAACATGGTGCTGAGCTATGAAAAATATTTAAACGGCTGGGATAAGGAAGTTTTTCATAGCGCCGTGAAGCCTTATAAAGCAGCAGAAGTTTACAATTTTGTTTATCCGGATACTGTTCAGCACTTCGAAAGGATGCCACATACCAACTGGTTCAGCAAACTGGTAAATCAGGTGGGGTTTGAAAATATTTTAGAGTTTGATGAAAAGGGTTATGTCAAACACTATGGTAAAATTCTGGCAGCGGATTCCGTTTTTTATGAAGATAATATCTACGATACCAAATACAAAAAACGGAAGGTGTATGTGTCTGTCAATCCGATTTTCAATGTCGGATTCGGATATGACCTGACGGAAAAGAAAGTATTAAGCTATAACCAGAAAGGACTGGAACTGCGGGTGGACATCGGAAGTAAAGTCACCCTATACACTTCCTTCATTAATACGGTAGGAAAATTCCCTTCTTATGTAACCATCTATACCCTTTTAACCAGCGCCATTCCGGGCGAAGGCAATATTCGCAACAGGGGCAGCGGCGGGTTGGATTTCTCCAGTATCAACGCGTATTTATCCTATTCTCCCGTTAAACAGTTTAATATTGAAGTCGGCAACGGAAAACATTTCATCGGCGACGGATATCGTTCTTTATTTTTATCAGACAACTCATACACGTACCCTTATTTAAAATTCACCACCACGGTATGGCGCATCAAATACACTAATATCTACGCGGAATTGATTGACAACCTGAATAATTTTAATGACTTCGGGCAGGGGTATCCGCGCAAGCTGGCGAATTTTAATTACTTAAGTATCGATGCGGCGAAGTTTTTGCAGATTGGAATATTTGAGGGCATCACCTGGAGAAGGACCACCGAAAAAGGAAACACTTATTTCAATTACAACTACATCAATCCCATATTAGGAATTCGCGCCTTTCAAAAAAATCTGGCTCCGAATACCACCAAGGTGTACGGGTTGAACATCAAGGTTACCTGTCCCAAATATGTAGTATTATATGGTCAGTTCATGTATAACCGATACGGCAAGCGCAATACCTCAGACCGCAGGATGGGGTGGCAGGCCGGGGTTAAATATTTTGATGTAGGCGGCGTAAAAAACCTGAACCTTCAGGTGGAATACAACAGCGTCCGGCCTTACTCTTATCAGGGACAGGACAGCGCAATCGGCTACTCGCATTACAATCAGGCATTAGGGCATCCGATGGGAGCGAATTTCAACGAGTTTCTGGTAATGGCCAATTATCAGTACAAACGGGTATATGCATCCTATAAAATGTCGTACACACAAACTGCCACAGATACGTCCTTAAACCAAAATTACGGGAACAACATTTTAGATATCGGCACACAGGCAACAACAACGACGAATGTAAAAATACAGAACGGGTTTGCCTACAATGTTATGGATCATGACATACGTGTCGGATATATTCTGAATCCAAAACTAAACATGATTATTGAAGCAAAGGCACAGTTTCGGAAATATACTTCCAAAGTGGCGAATACTACAGACCTGAAAAGCAATTCCTTTATGATTAGCTTCGCCACCAATATCTTCAACCGCTATTACGATTTGCCTGTTTTGTTTTAAAAATATTTGCATATTTTAATGTTGTTTATTAAATTTGTAAATACAATCATTCAATATGGGAAGAATTATATTGTTTTTACAAAACACACTTACATCCCTGAAAAGGAAACCTGTTTATTTATTAATGATTATCTGGACCCTAACATCTGCCGATCAATGTGTACCATCTGATGCATGTGGTAATTTTGGTTTTATTTTGGGCTCGGGTGTTGTGAGGATGAATTTAATAACAAATATACCACAAGGCGCCCCAAGGCCAGTAATGGAAGAAATAATACCCTATCAATACCCTCAGATTAACATCACTAAATCATTAAAATATGTTAATCCAACTTTTTTTAGTATTAAGGTTGAGTCTTATGACTAATGTAATGGACTCCCCAGGTATAAGAATGTATGTTGTAATACAGATTTAGGCAGTTGCTTTACTACAGAAAATGACGTAGAATTGCCTGTAAGTTGGAATGCATATTTCAAAACAAAGGTTACAATCAGGGCAATATCATTTGCCCTTAGTGGTTATGGTAATAATTTTAACACTTACTATGTAATATATGAATCAACCTTTGATATTGCTGCTAATATTACAAGCCTTAGCTATCCGTTTAATAATATTATAAACCTGACTTTTAAGGGTGCTTATCGTGAATATTCTAACTATACAATACCTTATCAAATCTGTTCAAATTATTAATTATGAAAGCGAGTAAAATATTTTTATGTGTATTGGCTTGTCTTGTATTATCTTGCAATAAGGACAATACAATTAAAACCCCAGAACTAACAGATCCGCAGTTAATAGCACATTTAGACTCTATGTTATCGGCTGTTGGTGTTGCAACTTATTCTGATATTTTATATGGAAAACTTGAAGGGAATTTTGATTTTTATTCTCACTATTATCCTTATGATGCAAACTGTTTTACTGATTCTATCCCCTTCAAAATAAACACCAGATTATCAGGGGGTATATCATTGGATACTAATAATAGATTTAATTTAATTAACGGAGGGGATTTATATATAAATGATATAAAAATAACACCTGAATTAAACACATCTTCCCAGTACATTTATTTTGCGAAACCTGAAATAATGCCGGACTTAGATAAAATCTATGGTAAAATGAATCAAATAAAGATAGTCAAAAATGATATCCCTATCTTAAACACCAGCCTGTTTATACCTAAAAATATTGTAATGACGGGTATAAACTGTACAACGGGGATGTTTCCTGATAATTCATTAAAAGCAAATTTTAAGATTCAATGGAACAAAGATGATTCGAATAAAGACGGGGTTGTTATAGAATTGTTTGGCAAAGATAACTCCGGAGCGGAAAGATATTCTTATATTTTAGTGCCGGATATAGGCTATTTTTACTTTTCAGACGCGAATTTAAGCAGATATCCGAAAGAAAAGAATCCGCTAGGAATAGATGTTAAACTTATAAGAGGGAATTTTGTTTTCTTGTATGGCAATGACGACAGAAGATATAATTTCAATTTTGTTACTTCCTGTAGTTATTTATTTCGACAATAAAATAATCATTAAACAATCTTGTTTTTTACACTCCGCCGAGTCATCTCTGTATGAATATTTGCCTGTTTTGTTTTAATTAATAAAGGTTAATTGTCCGATTTAACCAATAAAAATCGTATTTTTGCAGTCTATTTTTTAAATAAGAAAAAGGATTTATGCGTAAAATAGGAATCAGCCTGTTCTTTTTATTTTGTACCACCGTTATGGTGTTCGGGCAGCAGGATGCCTCCACGGCAGGCCCCAAAGGAATATCAGAGGCTGTAAAGAAGAGAATCAATAAATCTAAAGACCGGCTGGTACTGGAATTTTGTATGATGAATGCATTTATCAAAAAGGACGGAGGTATCACCGTTCCGGATGATTTCAAGCTGGAGAATTTCAACCGCGGATTCAATGCTTACTTTTATTATGATCTGATTTTGGGTAAAAAAACCAAATTTCAGCATTTCAGCTTAGCACCCGGAATAGGTGTAGGTTCCGAAAACTATTATTTCAAAAAATTCGGAATGAGTTGGATAGGCGATACCGCTACCCGCTTTTATGCTTTTGGCGACTCCATCTCTTCCAAAAAGTCTAAACTAAACATGACTTACATAGACATACCGTTTGAATTCCGTTACCGCTCTAAACCGCATAAAAAAACAGGCATGGCCATCAAGGTATCCGTAGGTTTTAAATTCGGGTTCCTGGTAGGCAGCAAATGGAAATATGAAGGGGAAGAATTAAACAACAGCGGCAACAATGTCAAGTTCAAACAAATGGGTGTCGCCAATATGAATAAACTGCGTTACGGCCCGTACATTCGAGCCGGTTATGGGTTGTTCAATTTGTTCTGTTATTATTCCCTGTCCAATACTTTTGTAAACAATAAAGGGCCTAAGATGAATCCGATTGTATTCGGATTGTCTATAAACGGACTGTAAACGGAAATACCGGTTGTAACACATACAAAAAACGCACCTCAAATGAGGTGCGTTTTTTTATCTGTCATGTCATGAATTATAACTTACGTTTTACTTCCACCTGTTCGAACGCTTCGACGATATCTCCTACCTGTATATCGTTATATCCTTTTATCTTCAAGCCGCATTCATAGCCTTTCACCACATCTTTTACGTCGTCTTTGAAACGTTTCAGTGATTCCAGTTCACCGGAATGAATCACTATCCCATCTCGTATGATTCGGATTTTATGGTTTCGCGCCACTCTTCCGTCCAGCACATAACAGCCCGCGATAGTACCCACTTTCGTTACTTTAAATACTTCGCGTACTTCTATGTTACCAACAATCTTTTCTTCAAATTTAGGCTCTAACAAACCTTCCATTGCCGCCTTGATTTCGTCGATTGCATCGTAAATGATATTGTAGTACTTGATTTGAATATCTTCTTTTTCCGCTAACACCTTCGCATTCATAGACGGACGGACCTGGAAAGCACAGATAATCGCATCCGATGCGGATGCCAGCAATACATCAGACTCGCTGATAGCGCCAACTCCCTTGTGTATTACATTCACCTGAATTTCTTCAGTCGATAATTTCAGCAAGGAGTCGGCCAATGCTTCCACGGAACCGTCCACATCACCTTTGATGATTAAGTTCAATTCCTTGAAATTACCCAATGCCAGACGACGTCCGATTTCATCAAGGGTGATATGTTTCTTAGCGCGCATTCCCTGCTCACGAATAATCGTAGCACGTCTGTTCGCTGTTTCTTTTCCTTCGTCTTCATCTTCGTACACTTTTATCTTATCGCCAGCTGTTGGTGCTCCTAATAAACCCAATACCTGTACTGGCGTTGACGGCCCTGCTTTTTCAATTCGGACTCCGCGTTCATTGGTCATAGCTTTCACCTTACCATAGTATTGTCCGGCTACCACAAAGTCTCCTATTTCCAGTGTACCTTCCTGCACCATGATAGTAGATACATATCCGCGGCCTTTGTCTAACTGCGCCTCGATGACAGAACCGACAGCCGGTTTGTTCGGATTGGCTTTCAAATCCAGCATCTCCGATTCCAGTACTATCTTATCCAGTAATTTATCAATGTTTAATCCTTTCTTGGCCGAGATTTCCTGACACTGGAATTTACCACCCCATTCTTCCACCATAATATTCATCTGGGATAACTGGTTTCTGATGTTATCCGGATTGGCTCCTTCCTTATCAATCTTATTGATGGCAAAAATCATAGGTACTTCCGCCGCCTGTGCATGGGAAATCGCTTCTTTGGTTTGTGGCATGATGCTGTCATCCGCCGCAATCACAATCACAGCGATATCCGTAAGTTTTGCACCGCGTGCACGCATCGCGGTAAACGCTTCGTGGCCCGGCGTATCTAAGAAAGTGATATGTTCACCTTTTGCGGTTTCCACCTCATAGGCACCGATATGCTGAGTGATTCCGCCCATCTCGCCGGCCACCACATTGGCACTGCGTATATAATCTAACAATGAAGTCTTACCGTGGTCGACGTGTCCCATGATGGTTACAATCGGAGGTCGTTTCACCAAATCTTCCGGTGCGTCTATGTACTCTTCTTCCTCATCATCTTCATCCGCCAGATTGATAAACTGCACTTCATATCCAAATTCACCGGCCACTAATTCTATCACCTCTGCATCCAGTCGTTGATTGATGGAAACGAATACGCCTAATCCCATACAAGAGCTAATTACCTGGGTGGGAGAAACATCCATCAGTCCCGCGAGGTCGCTTACTGTAATAAACTCTGTAAGATGCAAAACATTGGATTCCTGATTTTCGCCTTCCGCACGGGTGGCATGTTCATCCCGTTTTGATTTTCTGTATTTGGATCGGTCGGATTTCGCCTTCGTTCCCTGCAATTTTGCCATGGTGGAACGGATCTTTTCCTGAATATCTTTCTCTGAAATTCCTTCTTTTGAATCTGCCGGTTTTCCTCTTCGGTTATCCGTTCTACCTGTAGCTGTTCTGGTTGGACGTGTATCTTTAGACGGTTCAAATTTTTTGATGTCTACTTTTGTCTGAGATATACGTGCTCTCTTCTGTTTATCATCCTTGCCTTTGTCCTTCTCCTTTTCCCGGCGGAGTTTTTCGTCTTCGCGGTGTATGTCTTCCGGCCTTCTCTCCTGCTTTATCGGCAATTCTATTTTACCTAATATTTTTGGCCCGGAGAGTGTTTCCGTTTTGGCCCGTATAATCTCTTCTGCCGGCTTGTCTTCGGGGGTTTCCTTTAACTCCTTTTGAACAGGTGTTTCCGTTTCAGTATCGGTCGTATCGGTCGTTGTCTCCGTTGTTTTTTGGGTGATTTTTTTCGGTTTGTCTTCCGCCGTTTTAGAAACGTCTTCTTTTGTCTTCTCTTCAGATTTTTTAGACTTTTCGGTTAAGTCTATCTTTCCTAAGATCTTCGGACCTTCCACTTCCGTTTTCGCAATTTTGTGGATGACCTCTTCCGTTTTCGCTTCTTCTTTTGCCGCCTGAATCGCTTCTTTGATTGAGATTTCCTCTTCTTTGCGTTTCCCTATATTGATTTGTTCCGCTTTCTCTTTGATAGCAATCGACTGCATAAAATCTCGGAGCAATACATTATACTGCTCTTCTGTTAGCTTGGTGTTCGGCTTGTTCTCTACGTCTTTGAAGCCTTTTGCATGCAGGTGGTCCACTATCGTAGACGTTCCGACATTCAGCTCCTTCGCCGCACTTGCTAATCGTATGGATTTCCCTTCTGACATATTTTTTGTTTAGTCAATGGTCAATGCCTGCCTGCCGGACAGGCAGGGTCAATAGTCATGTGGTGTAATATCTCTATTGACCAACGACTGGTGGCTAATGACTATTCATGTTATTCAAATTCTGATTTTAAAATCTTGATGACATCGTCAATGGTCTCTTCTTCCAGGTCTGTTCTGCGCACCAGTTCATCTCTGTCCAGTTCCAAAACAGATTTCGCGGTATCACAGCCAATTGCTTTCAGTTCATCAATAATCCAGCCTTCAATTTCATCTGAGAATTCATCCAGATCCACGTCATCCTCCACTTCTGTATCAGTATCTCTGAATACATCTATCTCATATCCTGTTAATTTGCTGGCTAATTTTATGTTGAAACCACCTTTGCCGATTGCCAGAGAAACCTGATCCGGTTTTAAATAAACCGATGCTCTCTTCTTTTCTTCATCCAATGCAATTCCTTCAATCTTTGCAGGCGTTAAAGAACGCTGCAGCAACAGATTGATATTGGTGGTGTAGTTGATAATGTCAATGTTTTCGTTTCGCAACTCGCGGACAATGCCATGAATACGGGAACCCTTCATACCAACACAGGCGCCTACCGGGTCAATCCGGTCATCGTAAGACTCAACAGCCACCTTGGCTCTTTCTCCCGGCTCACGCACGATTTTTTTAATCACGATTAGCCCGTCCATGATTTCCGGAACCTCCTGCTCCAATAATTTTGCCAGGAAAGAAGCGTCTGTTCGGGATAAAATAACCAACGGGTTGCTTCCGCGCAATTCCACATTTTTGACCACTGCTCTGATGGTGTCGCCTTTTTTATAAAAATCGGTTTTGATTTGTTCGCTCTTCGGCAAGATAAGTTCATTGCCATCATCATCCAGCAACAAAATTTCTTTTTTCCAAACCTGATACACTTCTGCGGAAATGATATCGCCTACTCTATCCTTATATTTTTTGTATACTTCGTCTTTCTCCAGATCCAGTACTCTTGAAATCAACGTTTGGCGGGCGGCCAAAATAGCACGTCTTCCAAAAGATTCGATAGTGATTTCTTCGTACAGTTCTTCTCCGGCTTCCATATCCGGCTCCACTTTTTTCGCCACAGAAAGTTCCACTTCCGCCAGACGGTCTTCTACTTTTCCATCTTCTACAATGGTTCGGTGTCTCCAGATTTCGAGGTCACCTTTATCGGTATTCACGATAATGTCAAAGTTCTGGTCAGAGCCGTATTTTTTACGCAGCAAGGTTTTGAAAACATCTTCCAGCACACGCATCATGGTGGGGCGGTCAATGTTTTTAAAGTCTTTAAACTCCGAGAACGATTCTACTAATTCTGCACTGTTCATGGCAATTATAGTTTAAAATTGAAATGTTTTTTTACTGATTTTATTTCCTCAAAACCATAGGTGTGTTCTTCTATGGTTTCTGTTTTTTTTATTTTAATACTTTCTTTGACGGTTATTTCATTTTCTGTGGCCGACAGCAACTCTCCCGTAATCTTCAACCCGTTCTTCAGCACCACATCCACCTGTTTGCCCACCTGTTTTTGGAATTGCCTGTTTACTTTCAGTGGTTCATCCATCCCGGGAGAAGACACATCGAGCGACAGATTATCGCTCATAAGGCCTTGCTCTTCCAGAAAATGATGGATGTGCCGACTGATTTGAGCACACTCATCAATGGTAATATTGTTGGCGCCATCTGCAAAAATTTCAACCTTACCGTTTGAAAGAACTTTTACCTCTACTAAAAATAAGCCGGTTCCCTCGAAATAAGCCAACAACTCCTGCTCGATCTTTTGTTTTAATTGAACCTGTCTATCCATCACAGAGGTATGAAAAAAGAGGACTTCGAGTCCTCTTCAATTCTTAATTACGGTGCAAATATACACATTTAATCTTAATATCCAATTCTTCAAGACTATTAAAATACAATAAACAGGAGGCTGGCCCGTTAAAAATGAATATAATTTCCACCAAACAACCCTGTTTCACTTGTAATAAACTGTTTTTCAGTCACTTGCTTAATAAAAAA
>CAZBED010000022.1:0-29590 GCA_964490845.1 uncultured Chitinophagales bacterium
AATAAAATGAAAAATGTCTAATATTGAGTGGCACTATAAACAGGGAGGCTTACAGCACCGCTAAAAATAATAACTTTGTCTCCAGGACCTTTACCATCCACATCAACGTATCTGATTGGATTATTAGACGCAAATAAATACGGACTATTATATGGATATTTTTTTGCATCAGGATCTGTACTAGAAAATTTGCCGAGTCGAGCATCATACATTCTCGCTCCAAAATCATACGCAAATGCAACCGGATCAATCAAATCATTCTCTTGTGCTTTTAAGTCAATAGTTTTTAATTGTTTCGTTTTGGTATCGAATACAAAATGTCCGTAGGGTTCTGTCGGTTTTGTATCAAATACTTCTTGGAACAATCCGCCATACAAGGCGTGATATTTTGCTGTCTTTGCATCTTTTGGATCAATGGTCGTAAATGGACTTGGATTTTTATCTACAAAGCCACTATCAGGATAATTACCAGACATAATAATTTTCTGCATATCAAGTGGCATTTGTCGGTAGCCCAGACGATATAATAAGGCAGTATGTTTTTCTAATTCAAAAAAGGTTTGTTGTATGTTTTTATCTTGTTTGAGCTTGATGATATTTTGATTACTTGATTGTTCAGCATAATTAACAACCCTATTGTCTAATACTTGTTGTTTTAACAGAAGCGCGTTTAAATTCAAACTATCGCAGTTAAGTACGGTTTCCGCACATCGTAATAAAAATTCATCATCTTTGGTATCAAAACTATGCTCATAACTTTTAGCAAGATTTATCATGCATAATCCGATACTTTGTTTTTCGGTATAATCTCTCAAAGCAATTCCACTCATAATAGCATCAGTCGTAGTATGTGTAAGTGTTTGTAATGTACCATCTCTGGGATTTCCTGCAGTTGCTAGTTCCACGTTATAGTAGTCGCCTTTAGGATCGCGATGTTGTATATATATGTGTTGTGGTGCGGTACATAATCTTGCATCAGCATTTAATCTATCTGCTAATATTTTATATAATGCGGTTAAAGAAAAACAATTACCTTTTTGTTCTTTTGAGGTTAGTAATCCAATTACTTGTGAATTTGACCAATCACTTTTACCAAAAGGATCACGAGTGGAATACATTAATGGTGTGTGATAAAAAGGGAATACCGCAGTACTATCGGTAATGTAAGTAAAGATTGCCCAATTTGTTAATGCTTTCCTGTACAATTCTTTTTTCTCTTTTGGCAAGAAACGTATGTCTGCCATTTTGAATTTTCCATTGAATCCGACATGGATATCAAAATTTATAGTATCACTTTTATCATTGGCGAGCATTAGTCTCTGTATGCAATATAAAGGTATTGTGAGACTATTCTGAAATTGCTCATATGTATATTGGTTATTATGATATGGATTTTCGCTGACAAACACTGCACGTTCAAAATCGGATGGTCTGGTATTTTGTAACATTTCTGTTAACTCTTGATAAGCTAGTTCGTAACATTCCTTAGTAGCAACAATTTTTGGGGAAGAATATTTAGGAATTACCGTATATGTATATCGAGTAGTGTCGAGTATTTTTTGCGATACTATTGGTGTAATAGGTTGATAGTTTCCTACATTTTCAACGATGTGCCTTTGGCTGCTACAACTTGTATGTAATAGTATTGACAGACAAATAAAAACGGATAACAGTGTAACTCTTTTCATAGTGAATTAAAGTTATGATTTTATATTTAATATAAATAGCGATTTTTTTGATTTTAAATTGGCATTTTTCGCCGTTTGCAATCTACCTTTCGTGTCATAGTATTCCATCAGGTGCAGATAATCACTTTCAGGAATTCCCTCAACGCCCAATGCATCAATCCGTTCCATATAACCATAATAGTTTTTGTATGCCTGTAGTACATCAGGATATTGCTCGATCTCATTCAATGTTTGAATTTTCTTTGCCTGTATTTGGCTATTGAACGCATTTGCCAATATTACTTTTTGCATATTGTAATACGCAGTTGAAATATAATCTTCATTCTGAAAATATGCTTTCCCAATACTCATGCATTCTTTGATAAAACTACCATCGGCAAGTCCATGTTCTCCATAAAAATCTAGTGCTACATCAAATAGCAATGCGGCTATGATATGCTGTCTGTTTAAACTGCTGATAAAAATGTTATTGTGTTTTGCTTTTGCCATTGTAGGTACAATGTCCATAAAAAATGCGTCTGGCAATGTACAACCAACAGTAGTTTCATAGTTTACAATAGTTCCATCATTGTTTGGATAACGGATAAAGGTATGTTGTGGATTATACGCAAGGTTAAATGGTATTCCTAGTGCTTCGGCTAAAATCATATAAACTATTGGTAATGAATTGCACTGACCACCACCAGTTGCAAGAGTTTTCGTGGCAAAGTAATTGCGCTTGTCATTTTTGGCTATTGCATCAATATAATCATAGTAATACGGCAAGTGTCCTTTCTTTCCATTTGGAGTAGTGATGTAAAGTGTATCGCTCATAAATCGTTGGATTCCGAGATGTAGTGCCTCTGGATCTATTAAACTGTAGTTATTCTCTTTTAACCATTGTTTGATAAATGTTACATTGTTTTTGATAACCTTATTATATTCTTCGTAAGATAAATGCAAATTACCATACGACGCTTCTTCAAAATAATATGCGTCTTTTATTGACAAAGGAATTTTGCCATCAAGCATTGATTTAATTAGGTCTCTTGCTTTGGTATAGTTAGGAACATCTTTTACATATTCTTGCGAATGGTAATAATCATTTTGCTGTGTTCCTTTCTCGCTTTTCTGTACCTCTCGCAGAATTTCCACCATTTCTTTTTCTATTTGTTGTTGTCTGTTAGGTGGTGGTGTTTTGCCTTGTATTTGTTGTTGCCAAGCAGTCTTAATTTGTTCTTGTGTAGGTGGTAGTGTTCCACCCATGTTTAATATCTGCTGATAATTTTGTTGTTGTATCTGCATCTGTCGCTCTAGTTGCATCTGTTGCAGACTTGGTACAGTATGTGCTTGTAGTGGGTTGGGTGCTTTTCCGTACTGAAACGGATCATAATTTTTTGAGCTGTTATCTGCAAAGAGAAAAACATACATAATAAAAGAACAAGTAGGTTATATTTCAAGAGCCTCATAGAAGCATGGTTTTGTACATCGAATGTACAAAATATTAGAAATAAATTCGCTTGTGAAAAATAAAAAAAACAGTAGCGGTAAAATACCGCATAGTTTTATTTCTTTGAGGTGCGTCTTAATGCTTCAATTTCTTTTTTCTGTTCAGAAATAATTTTTGTCTTTATCCTTAATAATTTACTTGTACAATAATTCAATCTTTCCGATTGGATTAATAGTAAGATACTCAACAACATTATTTACATTTCCACCTTTCGATTAAAGTTATTTATAACAGATTCTGAGCTAAAAGCCTTAATTGTCTCAATCGGAACTTGTAATTTATAGGCACACTTTAGGACGGGTAATAATCTTACTGCCGTATTTTATAACCTCCACTAAACAAGTTTCATTTTCGAAAATCTTTCGTTTATCTTGGGAATATCTTCCTGCTTGGAATTTACCCTTTCTATTGCAATAATATAACCATTTATTTACTAAAATAGTGGCGGTTTGTTCGTCGGGAACGATAATATGGATGAGGGTTATAGGTCTTCTTTACGGGTTAAAATTACATTCTAAAGACCTTATACTGCTATTTAAAGAAACTATTGCTATTTACTTCTTGCTTTCAGGCTCCATTCAAAATTAAAATCCACCAAAAGTATATTATCCTTGTCATAGCCTTTTACATTGCTTTGTATGGTTTGCGGTTCTTTCGTATCGATGGCTTTCTGTATTGTGTCTGCAATGAGCTGTCCGTCGTTACAGATAAAGGTTGTGATAGCAACAGCCCTTTTTAAAAATTTTCCTTCACAGCCTGTTACAAACATGGAGACGGAAGGGGTTAATTTATGTGTGTACATTTGTACCATAGCGCCACTGGCCATTTCTGCCGCCATACCAAGTACTGCCCAATAGGTTGTGTTAAAAGGATTTTTATTGATGTATTTATACGGAACGGTCACTTTGCATTGCAGTTCATCCAGTTCAATTATTTTTAATCCGGCAATCGTGCCCATAGGCAATACTTTCAACATGCCTGCCTTAAAGAATGGCGACAGCACCAATTTGCGGTATTCTTTTTGTCCTGCGGTGTTCAACATAAAGCGTGATTTATTGAGGTAAATATCGTCTTTTGTTTTGTAAGCTAGCCCATTTCATCTGAAGTACACCTACAAAAGCTTCTTTAATAATACCTCCATGCATTTTAGATATGCCAATTTCTCTGTCTTTAAAGATGATAGGCACTTCAATAATTTTTAACCCGGCCAGCCAAATTGCAAATTTCATTTCTATCTGGAATGCATAGCCAACAAACTTAATTTTATCAAAATCGATATGCTGCAGTGTTTCTCTTTTATAACAGACAAATCCGGCGGTGGTGTCTTTTACACGCATGCCGGTAATCAACCGGACATATTTGGAGGCAAACAAGGAAAGGAATAAACGATTAAAAGGCCAGTTGACAACACCTCCATCCTTTACATAGCGGGAGCCGACGGCAAGGTCAGCACCTTTGTTTTCACAGGCATTCAGCAATTCAAGCAGTTTAACCGGCGGATGGGAAAAATCGGCGTCCATTTCAAAGATGTATTTGTACGTATGTTGTAATGCCCATTTAAATCCGGTAATATAAGCAGTCCCGAGGCCTAATTTTCCGGTGCGTTCAATGATGTGTATCCGTTCAGGATATTCCCACATGAGTTGTTTGACAACATCCGCCGTGCCATCGGGTGAGCCGTCTTCGACAATAAGAATTTCAAACCTTTCTGACAGGTTCAAAACATAGGGAATCATTTTAGCGATGTTTTCCTTTTCGTTGTAGGTCGGTATAATGATGAGGCAATCTCTCAAGCAGCAAAAAATATTACTTAATATGAAGCGCAAAAATAACTATAAATTTTAAATTATTGATGCATGTGTTAACTTTTTTATAGACTTAGTTGTCAAATTCTTGTTTGTTCTAAAGTAATTCCTTCACATTTAATCCAGCGAAATTGCCCGAGCTCATTAACAACAACACAGCGTCATCTGTCAGGTTTTTTTGAATCAACTCTTTCAGTTTTACAACATCTTTTAATACGATGACGGTATCATCCGCGAATTGTATTTTGAGCCATTCTTCATCCAGATTTTGTTTGTTTTTTAATTTAAGCGCTTCTGTATCTAAAAATAATATTTTAATATCAGCAGCATCTAAAGAATGTGCATAATGTGAAATGAAATTTTCCTGCAATGAACTGTATGTATGCAGTTCGAATACTGCGATGATTTTACGCGCCGGATAGCGTTCCCTGACTGCTTTTACGGTTGCTTTCACTTTGCTTGGTGCATGCGCAAAATCTCTGAATATACTGATCTTCAATTTGGGGTTGTCATACACTTTTTCCAGTCGCTTGGCTGCTCCCTGAAAGGATTGAAAGCTGTTTAAAATATCCGCTTCCCGTAGTCCTATTATTCGGCCGCTTTCAAAGGCTGCCTTCAGGTTGGCGAAATTATGGCTCCCGAAAACATGTACAGGATATGTCGTCTCTTTGTACAGTAATCGGCTTTCATCGTTAACAGTTTCAAAGGAAAACGGACTATATGGAATCAGGTGAATTCCCGGTTTTACTTCATCAACCATTTTTACCAGTTCAGCATCTTCTTCATTATATATCAAATACCCTCCGGCCTGTATGCTGCGGATAAATTTACGGAATGTCTCCAGGTATTCTTCAAAAGTTGGAAATACATTGATATGATCCCATGCTATACCGGAAATAATGGCGATATGCGGATGGTAATGCAAAAATTTACTGCGTAAATCTATGGGAGAGGTGAGGTATTCATCGGCTTCAATGACCATCAGCGGTGCAGATGAAGATGTTTTCACCATAAAATCGAATCCGTCTAATTGTGCTCCTACGAGATAATCAAATTCTTTATTGTTGACCCGAAGCATGTGCATAATCATAGAAGTGATGGATGTTTTGCCATGGCTGCCGGCTACCGCGATTCGGGTCTTATCTTTGCATTGCTGAAAAACAAATTCCGGAAAAGAATAAATGGGAACAGATAATTCCTGCGCCCTCAGGAGTTCCGGATTATCAGCTTTCGCATGCATACCTAAGATGACGGCATTAATGGCAGTAGTAATTTTTTCGGGAAACCATCCGATTTGGTCCGGCATCAGGCCCAGTTTTTCCAGATTGGATTTGGCCGGATCGAATATGGCATCATCCGAACCTGTGATGATATTACCTTGATTTTTTAAATGAGATGCCAACTGATGCATAACGGCACCACCTATTGCAATAAAATGAAAATGTTGCATTGTATAAAATTATGTAAGCCGCTGAATTTTGATTTTCATAGTTATAAACATATGCGCATATTTTAATAAATCATTGATTTACCTGAATTTATCATAGTTAAATTGTTAATTAAAGTGAAACAGCAATACGAATGTCCAATAAATGATATAATTTTGCGTAGTAAACACAAACGTAAACAACATGAATCCAACAAATAAGTCACTATTGGTGCTTGCATGCGCCGGGTTAATTATGCTCGTATCTTCTTGTCATCGAGGTACAGGTTGTCCGACATGGTCAAAAGCAAAACAAGAACAATCTTCCAAAAAGACTGTTTAACTATTATGAAATGGGAATCGCTAACGTCAGAAGAACAATTTCTGGCTTTAATCAAACAGGAATCTTTATTTGCAGTTTTTAAACACAGCACCCGTTGCTCCATCAGTTTAATGGCTAAAAACAGAGTGGAAAGAGAATGGAATCTTGATTTTCCGGTTTACTATTTGGATTTATTACAATACCGGTCACTTTCTAACTTTATAGCCACTTTTTCTGTGGTAGAACATCAGTCGCCGCAGTTGATTGTTTTTCAAGATGGGGCGGCGGTGTATAATGCCAGTCACAATGCGATTCAGGTGGCAGCATTAAAAGAGGAATTGGTGTTTTAGCTTTACTACCTGACAGTTACTCAGGTATTGTTGTTTCTATAACTTTATCAATCACATGCCGTTTAAAAATATTCATTTGAACCTGTGAATATTTCACTACTTTTAAACTAAATTAGCGTTTTGAACGTATAATAGTAAGTGAGTAGATATCTGCAAATACTATGCTTGTTGGTCGCGTTATTCCTGACCGGAAAAACAAACGCTCAGATTGACCCAGATTCGGTTATATACCGTAAATCGTGGCAGTCGGGTGCACGCTTGCGCAGTGACGGATTTGGATTTGGTACGGAAATTACCAGAAGCAGGAAATTCAAGAGTAGTCTCTTGTTTCAAGTGCAATTTGCCTATTTCTGGGCATTGAATCAAGTAAGGCAGCCTTCACAATATGGTAGCGCCGGTTTTTTTGGAGATGGATTTAAGCCATTTGTCTATGGAAAACAAAATACACTCTTCACGCTTTATGGCGGAGTGGGCCAGAAATTACTGGTAGCAGAAAAGGGAAAACGGCATGGTGTTCAGATTTTCTTTAAGTATGCCGGTGGATTAACGCTGGCCATATTAAAACCGTATTATCTCCGTGTAATTCCAAAACCACTGACAAATGCAACAATCGACGACCTCGTAGATGTTACCTACGACCCGGACGTAGATAACAGTTTTCTCGATTGGGAACGAATAGTGGGTGCTTCGGGATTTTTGAAAGGCTGGAAATTAAAGGTGCTTCCCGGACTGCACACAGAACTTGGGATGGAATTTGACTGGGCAAAAAATGAAAGTTTTGTTAAAGCATTGGAGATTGGATTGTCAGCAGATTTTTACTACAAGAAAGTGCCGGTAATGGTGAAGAATAACAAGTTTTTTTACCCGTCCGCTTATGTTGGATTTATGCTGGGTAAAAGAAAACAGCGGTAATGCTATTTGCTGAACCTTATAAATTTTTACGGATTCATGAATGATAATGATACTGATATAGTGTTGAAACCCCGTAAGCCGCAATGGCTGAAAGTTAAGATTCCAATTGGGGAGAATTATAAAAAAGTCAGAAATTTAGTAGATACTTATAAACTTCATACAATTTGTGAAAGCGGCAACTGCCCGAATATGGGTGAATGCTGGGGTGCCGGAACTGCCACTTTTATGATATTGGGAAATGTTTGTACCCGTTCCTGTTCCTTCTGTGCGGTAGCAACCGGACGGCCAAAATTTGTGGATACAGATGAACCGCAACGGGTGGCGGAAGCTATTCGGTTGATGCAGGTAAAACATGCTGTGATTACTTCCGTAAACAGGGATGAACTTCCGGATAAAGGCGCGCAAATCTGGCATGATACTGTTAAAGCCGTTAAGCTCATATCTCCACACACGACGATTGAAACATTGATTCCGGACACGAAAGGCGACTGGGACTCACTGGAGTTAATAATTAGTTCAGGGCAGGAAGTGGTTTCCCACAACATGGAAACGGTAAAACGCTTGTACCGCAAGGTACGCCCGCAGGCAAAGTATGAACGCAGTCTGGAGCAGATACAACGTACCAAAGATTATGGAAAGCGCACTAAAAGCGGGGTAATGCTAGGATTAGGCGAAACGGATGAAGAAGTGTATGAGATACTAAACGATCTCAGAAATCATGGTTGTGACGTGGTAACTCTTGGCCAATACTTACAACCCACCCGCATGCATATCGATGTAGCTGAATTCGTTCACCCTGATAAATTTGCGCACTTCAAAGAAATTGGTCTTTCAATTGGTATACCTTATATTGAAAGCGGGCCAATGGTTCGTTCATCTTATCACGCCGAAAAACACATTTAAATAATTGCAGATAATGAAAGAAATTAGAATTGGTAAACAGGCATTAGTTATTGTAAGTATAGCGTTTATTGTATTAGCATCCTGTAAAAAAGAAAAAACAGATCCGAATATCGTTTACAAATATTATAATTTGTCACTCACGGATACGACATCGCTAACTGTTCAAGAGTTGAAAATAGATTTGGATATTGATGGCGATTCAGTAATGGATTATACTTTAAAAGGCATTTTTGATACACTCGAATCAGACACGATCATCCGTCAGATTATCCTGCAGCACGGAGATACCAATAATAACAAAATGCTGGCTACTGCCACACTGCTGCCTAACGGAATCTATACTTCTGTGCTGAAACAACTGAACGAAGACGATGTAATTGACAGCAATTCCGTCGGTTACAACAATACGGGAGATGTGGTATTGCGGGTGTTTAAAGGACCTGATTTATTTGGATATTTCGGGTTTTATGATGATAAATATAAGTTTATCGGAATTAAATTCAAGATAGGTACTGAAACTCATTACGGTTGGCTGAGGTTGCGGCTTTCTTTTGATAAGAAAACCTGTACACTTTTGGATGGTGCATATCAGAAGCTGGCGGACAAAAAAATTGCTGCCGGAGATATTTAACAATATCCAACCCGGAAAAAATAGTTTAACTTTTTAATAAAAATTTAGCCCATGTCCGGACGTATCAGACAGGAAGATTATTGTTTGAATTGCAAGACAACCTTAAGAGGAAAATATTGTCATTACTGCGGGCAGGAAAAAATAGATATTCATCAGGATTCGTTTTTTCATACATTGCCGCATTTTGTGGGAGATTTTATTCACTTTGATGCGCAAATTTTTAAGACAGCCATTCCATTGTTATTTAAACCCGGATTTCTGGTTAATGAATATCTGGATGGCAGGCGTGTCCGCTATTTTCATCCTATCCGCATGTATATTTTTCTGAGCTTTCTGTTTTTCTTTCTCACATTTTCTTTCACTAAATTTTCCGCAAAAAACAGTATCGTCAATGATAGGGAACATGTTAAATTCAGTATTAAAGACAAAGGAGAGTCTGAAAAGTCAAACTTATCATTGAGTGAATTGAGTGATTCCATGCGTGTTCTGAAGGACAGTATCACTTTTATGGATGTTTTTAATTATGGAGATGTCAGGCAGTATGATTCTGTACAGAGGACGCTTCCCGGTTATAAAAAGGATGGCTGGTTAAAATATCAGGTGAAGAAGCGGGTACTGGTGGTGAAAGAAGAGATAGTGAGTGAACGCAGAGGAGAGTTTTTAGAAAAAGTATACCATCATTTTGTTCACAATTTCCCTAAGATTCTTTTTATACTGCTGCCTGTTTTTGCGTTGTTGCTGAAACTGCTTTACAGAAAACATTATTATATGGATCATCTGATTTTCTCTATCCAGTTTTATAATTTTTTCTTTCTGTTTGGCTGTATCATATTTCTTCTGCGATTTATACCGTTTATCAATAAGGCGGTTGACGATGCCTATTTAATATTGCCCTTGTTATACTTGTATGTTGCCCTGCTCAATGTCTATAAACAAAGAAAAGCAAAAACACTGCTTAAGTTTGGGTTACTTTATATTCTGTTTGGAATTTGTTTATGCTTTGGATTGTTTGCAAATGCGTTGTTTACATTCTTCACATTCTGAAAATCATTTCTTTTTTTTCTTTCTGTTTTTATATGCCAGCTCTTCTGCTTCCGCCTGTTTTAAGAGGGATTTCAGATCCTCTTTTATCATGGTGTCTTTGGCAAATTCGATGGTACTCAGATAGTCCTCTTTGTCAATGTCTATTACATGAACAGGACGGTGCAAGAATGTTTCAATGATCTTCAGGGTTGGCTTTTCTTCTGTACTGCAAAATGAGATAGCCTGACCTTTCTTATCACCACGTCCCGTTCTGCCTACGCGGTGCACATAATTTTCAGGTTCATCCGGTAAATCATAATTTACGACATAATCAACATTAGGTATGTCAATGCCACGTGCATTGATATCTGTGGCAATCAGAACTTTGGCCATTCCCTTTTTAAAAGCATCCATTACTTTGAGTCTTTCCGTATGCTCCTTGTCGCTGTGCATCGTCAGGCATTTTATGCCGGCCCTTTCCATGGCTTTGGCAACACGTTCGGCACGAACTTTTGTCCTTACAAAAATTAATATTTTACTGTCGGGATGCTCATTGATGATGCGTTCCAGAAAAAAACGTTTTTCCTCCATTTCAATAAATGCAACGGCATGCTGCACATTCTTCGACACCGGATCTTTGGGGGATATCTGAATGCGGATGGGATTATGTACCAGAGAATAAGCCAGCTTTTTTATCTTCTCACTGATAGTTGCTGAAAAGAACAAAGTTTGTCTTTTCTTAGGCAAAAATTTTATCATATCCTGTATGTCTTTAATAAAACCCAGGTCCAGCATGTGGTCTGCTTCATCCAGAATCAGGTAGTCGATTCTGGACAAGTCTAATGCTCCCTGGCTTACAAGGTCAAACATCCTGCCCGGTGTGGCAATTACCACATCTACACCTTTATACAAGGCCTTTATTTGCGGGTCTTGTTCCACACCTCCGAAAATACAAAGTGTTTTAACCCTGGTTTTCGCAGCAATTTTTTCAAATACTTCATGAATCTGCAGCGCTAATTCATGCGTTGGCACCATAACGATACATTTGATATCATCCGTGCGTTTCGAAGATTTTTGCTGATGTATCAAATGAATAACAGGAATCGCGAATGCTGCCGTCTTTCCGGTACCGGTTTGTGCAATGGCCAATACATCTTCACCCCTTAAAATGGGTGGAATCGATTTGTACTGAATGTCCGTTGGTTTTTTAAAGCCTAATTTTTCCAGATTATACTTGATGTCAGGATTGATATGGTAATCTTCAAATTTCATGCGGTAAAGTTAGTACAAATTAAGACGCATTGTAATTTGATTTCAACAATGAATAGACGGCGGAATCTAAAAAATGTCCGTTATAATGATAATTTTCTTTATAATAGGCTTCGCGGACAAATCCATTTTTCTCCAATAAAGCGGCTGATGCTGCATTTTGAGGGTTGATAACGGCTTCGATACTGTGAAAGTTTAACACTGAAAATCCATAATGGATAACTGCTGTTACCGCCTCCTGCACTATCCCTTTTCTCCAGTGTTCCGGCATCAGCATATAGCCGATTTCAGCGCGGTGGTGGGTCTTATCAATTCGGTGAAAAGAGATATCGCCGATGAGCCTGTCTTCATCTTTCATGGTAATAGCCCAGCTAATGTTATCGTGGTGTATAATTCCATCTTCCGTTTTTTGAAAAAATGCGGATGCTTCTTCCAGTGTCTGGAATTTGGGTTTATCCAGATATTTCATGGCTTCATCGTTAGTTCGTAATAAAAAAATATCTCCGATATCATTCGCGGTTTTGCGACGCAGGCACAGTCGTTGTGTTGTTAATACAGGAAATTCGTCGAATCTAATCTCAAGCATATGAATCAGTTGTTCGTTGCTAATTTACCGTCCAGTGCCGCCAGTATATCTTTTGCCTGATGCTGATAATAATTCTCGTCGTGTACAATATTTTTCAGGATGTCCTGCGCTTTTTGAGTCTCTTTAGTTTTGATATAGGCCAGGGCAAGGTACCATTGAATATCATAATGAAATTCTTCTGAAGTAGTGATACTGCTTAAAACGTCTGCGGCTTTTTTAGGCTGATTGGTTGCAAGCAAGGAAATTCCGAGAAACAGTTTGTTTTTAACATTATCCGGGTTATCCGCCACTAATTTTTCATATTGTTTTACCGCCTCAAAATAATCTTCTTTTTCATAGGCCTGTACAGCCTGTGCATCGTTCGATGAATTGTTTTCGCCTCTGACAGTGGCGTCAGGATGGGTTAATGGTTTGAAATAAGAAGCATAGATAGCCTGTTCATCTACTATACGTTTTGTGAAAATATAACGCCAGCTGGTAAATGCAACAATGCCGATAACACAGGCTGCTGCTGCCAGCTTGAATACATTCATAAAAATAATTTTTCCGCCGGTTTTAGCCGGCACTGTTCGGATTTCTATTTTTTCTTCCAGTTCTTTCTGAATATTGTCCAGTTTTTGAGGTTGAGAAAAAGATTCCAAACCTTCCACCGCTTCCATTAAAAACGGGTCATCCTGCATCTCCCGCTCAAAAGCATTTCTTTCTTCTGCATTTAGTTCATTATTCAGGTATTTTTTGATAAGATTGTTATCCATGTTGTTGTCTTTTTTCTTCCATAAATAATTTTAAATTCCTTTTTCCATTCTGAATGGCGCTTTTTACTTTATTCAGATCGTAGCCGGTCATGGAAGCAACTTCTTGGTAAGGTTTCTGGTGTAGATAGAACAATTCAATACAGGTACGCTGCTCGTCGTTTAAGTTGCTTATAGCTTCTTGTAAGAGTTCACTTTCGTGTTCCTGCTTATTGAGAGACAAATCTGTCCCCGATTCCATAAATTTTTCTGAAATATTTTCTATTTCAGTGATTTCCAAAGAATTATTTTTTGACTGAATGCGAATCAGTTGGTTCTTGCTCACCATAAACAACCAGGATTTAAAAAAGCCTACCTGATGGGTCTTCAGTTTTTCCAGTACGATTTCAAAGATATCCGTTACGGCATCTTTTGCATCTTCTTCATTTTTCAGGTATTTATAACACAACCCATAAACCAGTAAAGCGTACCGCTTATATAACTCTCCGATATAAGCAGCATTACCATCCCGCTGGTAATGCAGTATCAGTTCAGCGTCTGTGTAAGTGGATAATGGAACCATAAGGAGCTAAAATTATAGAAATATTCATAAAAATCAAACACTTATTTAAATACACTAAACAACATAAATTAACATGTTTTTTAGTCCGATTAAAATTGATTTATGGTAAATTTGTCAGTGCGAAATTTCCTCCTCATACTTGCTCTTTTTCTCTCAGGTTTTATATTAGCTCAACAAAATGAGATACTTGTCAATGTAAAGGTTGTTGATGAAAATAATAATCCTGTTCCGTATGCCGATGTGGCTTTCCGTCGTATTCAGGTTGGATTCTCCACCAGCAAAGAAGGTTTTTTTACCGTAAAAATGTTGCAGTCTGATTCTTTGGTTGTTTTAAAAAGTGGACATGTGCCCACTAAACTGACACTCAAAGATTCTTTGCCGAAAAATGAATACACTATAACATTGGTGCTGCAAAGAACCCCACAGGAACTTTCAGAGGTTCAGATCCATGCTATTCGTACACACCAGCAGATTCGTCAGGAGATAAATAAATTGTATATAAAGCAAACCGACATCAATCCTGATGCACGGCCGTTAATCAGTCCCATTTCTTATTTGTATGAATTGCTCAGCAAACATGAAAAGGAAAAAAGATTTGCCGCCAGGCTGGAAGCGGAAGAAGCAAAACGTATTGTGTTGAAAGATTTGTTCAGGCTTTACAACAGTTATAATATTATTGATCTGGATGAGGAAGAGTACGACCGGTTTATTACATATCTCAATATGCCGTTTGATTATCTGCAAAACACCAGTGATTACGATTTAGCCATCAATATTAAAAGAATGTACGCGGGCTATTCCAAAGACAGAAGCAGCTCTTTCCGCAAATATGTTTATCCGGCCGCGCTGGATGACAAAGAGTTCTTGAAACAAAATCAGGATGGAGGGAGATAAATAGATATTTTTTGTATCTTTCCTTTATGAAAAAATATTTACTTTTTCTTTCCACTTATTGCTGTATGTTTCAATTAGCAGCCCAATGTGATGGCGGCAGGTACATGCAGAAAATATTCCCGCAGGTCAAAACCACTAAAAACATAGCCTATTCTTATGCTAAGAATGCAGGTGGCTATGTGCAACCCATAATGATGGATGTCTTTGAGCCAAAGGATGATACGGCTAGTTTGAGGCCGCTAATCATTTTTGAACATGGCGGCGCTTACTGGACCGGCACTAAAGACTATGAAAGCCAGATAAAAATGGGGGAGGAGTTTGCCAGACTTGGTTATGTATTATCATCCGCCACTTATCGTTTAGAGCCTACCTTCGTTTCTTTGTTGTTTCAGGATTTGATGTTAAAGGCTGTAGGCAGAGGGGTGCAGGATACAAAAGAATTGGTCCGATATTTTTTTAATTCAGCAAGAGACAGCGCTAATCCGTTCCGTATTGACACCACCAAAATATTTTTGTGCGGCGCCAGTGCGGGAGCTTTCAATGTCATGCATGCCGTCTATTTAGACTCGACAGATAATTTGAGTTCAGAATGGAGAGGTTGGCTGAATGATATTGGAGGTGTTTTTGGGAATTATGATTTTATCGATTTCGGAAAAGATATTTTCGGAGTGGTCAATATCAACGGTGCTCTGGGCGATAAAAGTTATCTCGACAACGAACATACCAATTTTTTGAGTGTTCATAATATATGGGATCCGGAAATACCCTTTAACCGCGGAAGGCCATATAATATTTCTACATTAATGTATGTGGATGGCAGTAATGTTTTACATCCCTATGCCGAAAATCTGGGGATTTATAATCCGTTTTATATCATACCAGATGGCGGACATACTTCCTATTCCGCTGATTTTTTCGGGTTTGTAGTACAGCCGTTCTTTGACAGCACCGTCTACTACATGAAAAACTTTTTTGCGCATCAGCTGGGGTGCAGTTCCACTCCGACTTCTATCCGAAATAATGCTGTAAAAAGCATAAACATAACTCCCAATCCAACCTTTGATGAGTTTTATCTGAATGGAATTCAGCCCTATATCGGGAATACACTCTCCATTACCGATCTGAACGGAAAAGAAATATACAGAGCGGTGTTTTCCGGCAAGCCAATATCAACACAGTCCATCGGATTGAACAAAGGAATGTATCTCGTCACGCTACGTAATGAAAAAACACAGGAAACATCTACAGCCAAACTGATAGTGGAATAGATAGTAACGGTTTAGAAAAAAAGAAATTATTTTCTAAGCAAAGTCAGGGTTTCCGCTTGTCCGCTCCGGTTCATGTAAAAAACCAGGCTGTCTTTGGTCAGTTTGCCTATTTCGACCATAATTTCCAGTTGTTCGTCTGGTGTGGTATATAGTTTATTTTCCCGCAGGATATAAGTGCCCTTTTCAATATCACCGCCAAAATCAGAAACATAGCCTCCATCACCCGAAAACTTAAAATATACCTTTGAGGCATCATTTCCGGAAGGAAGGCCATTGGCCAGCCATTCAGTTCCTCTCCATTCACCTACCAGCAATGATTTGTTGGCAGAATGAATACAGGAAGTTATAAATATAACCGCCACTAATCCAAATGATAATTTCAAAGACTTCATATTTGGTAGATATTGGAATACAACTGAAAATTTAGCATTTTATTTTGCCATTTTGCCATATATTTTGGAATGGCACGAATTTAGTCTATTTTTGCGCGCAAATTAATTCATTTAATTAAAATCAACAATAATTATGGCAAAGAGTAAAGTGAACATCCAGCCCCTGGCAGACAGAGTGGTCGTGAAAGCCGCAGAAGCGGAAACTAAAACAAAATCAGGTATTATCATCCCGGATTCCGCAAAAGAAAAACCACAAAGAGGTGAAGTAGTGGCAGTTGGGCCCGGTAAAAAAGACGAACCGACGACAGTAAAAATCGGAGACACGGTTCTTTATGGAAAATACAGCGGGACAGAAATCAACATTGATGGAAACGATTATCTTATCATGAGAGAATCTGACATTTTGGCAATTGTTTAACACAAATGCTTGACATCCTGAGCGAATCGAAGAAACCTAATACATTAATCAAATTTCAAATTTAAAATACTATAAAAATGAGCTCAAAACAAATAAGTTACAGCACAGAATCCAGAGATAAACTTAAAGCCGGTGTGGATGCATTGGCAAATGCCGTAAAAGTGACATTAGGCCCGAAAGGAAGAAATGTTATCATTGAGAAAAAATTTGGCGCTCCGGCCATTACAAAAGATGGGGTGACCGTTGCCAAAGAAGTAGAACTGGAAGATCCGTTCGAAAACATGGGTGCGCAACTGGTAAAAGACGTTGCTTCCAAAACCAACGATGTTGCCGGTGACGGAACAACGACTGCAACAGTATTAGCCCAAGCTATTATCGCGCCGGGTTTAAAATCAATTACTGCAGGTGCAAATCCGATGGATTTGAAACGCGGTATTGACAAAGCGGTACACGCGATCGTGGCTGAATTGAAAAATATTTCTGAAAAAGTGGGAAAAGATTTCAGCAAAATCAAACAGGTAGGAACCATTTCTGCCAATAACGATGAAGAAATCGGAAAATTTATTGCTGACGCCATGGAAAAAGTAGGTACTGAAGGCGTTATCACCGTTGAAGAAGCAAAAGGAACAGAAACGTATGTGGATGTAGTGGAAGGCATGCAGTTTGACAGAGGCTATATCTCTCCGTATTTCGTCACCAATGCCGAAAGCATGGAAGTGGAAATGGACAAGCCATTCATCCTGATTTACGATAAAAAAGTTTCTTCCATGAAAGACTTGCTGCCAATTTTGGAAAAAGTGGTTCAAACAGGAAGAGCACTATTAATCATTGCAGAAGATGTGGAAAGCGAGGCACTGGCAACATTGGTGGTGAACCGTTTACGCGGATCCTTAAAAATTGCAGCTGTAAAAGCACCTGGCTTTGGCGACAGAAGAAAAGCGATGTTACAGGATATCGCTATCCTAACGAACGGACAAGTGGTATCGGATGAATTAGGTTACAAACTGGAAGACACCCAAATGGATCAGTTGGGCGTAGCTGAAAAAGTGGTGATTGATAAAGACAACACAACCATTATCAATGGTGCAGGTAAAAAATCGGATATTCAGGCAAGAGTAAACCAAATCAAAGCGCAGATTGAAACAACTACATCCGATTACGATAAGGAAAAACTACAGGAGCGTTTGGCTAAATTGAGTGGCGGTGTGGCTGTATTATACGTGGGAGCACCTTCTGAAGTGGAAATGAAAGAGAAGAAAGACAGGGTAGATGATGCCTTACATGCAACACGTGCTGCTGTAGAGGAAGGAATCGTACCGGGAGGTGGAGTTGCTTTGATTCGTGCCAGTGTTGCTTTGGATAAACTGAAGGGTGCAAATGAAGACGAGCAAACAGGTATTGAAATTATCAAAACTGCCTTAGAGGCGCCGTTGAGACAAATTTCAGAAAATGCTGGTGTTGAGGGTTCTATAGTCGTTTTTAATGTGAAAAACGGCAAAAAAGACTATGGTTACAATGCTAAAACGGAAGTGTACGAGAACCTTTATAAGGCCGGTGTTATCGACCCGACAAAAGTGACGCGTGTCGCATTGGAAAATGCAGCATCGATAGCCTCTATGATTCTAACTACTGAATGTGCCATCGTAGAGAAACCGAGCAAAGAGGCACCTGCAATGCCGGGTGGTGGAATGCCGGGCGGAATGGGTGGTATGATGTAGCGAGACTACAATCTCTTCAGGGATTGTGAAGCAAACTATTCCGACAAAAAAAGTATCAAAACAGTCATTTTTAAAGCGGTGGATTTAATTCTCCACCGCTTTTTTTATTATCAACAGTCTGAAAAATCATATAAAATCTTCGTACCTTACTTGGCTATAAATATAGCTTATGAAGCGACTGTTGTCCATCCCATTTTTAGCCACAATTGTATCTGTTGCCTCCGCATTTTTTGCATGGGCAGATCCCTCTGTTACCCTAACTTTACTTACTCCTTCGCCTATCTGTTATACCGGTAACGATACCGTCCGTTATGCTGTTTCTGCATCCGGAATTCCTGCCAATACAAATATCGTCATCTATCAGAGCACCGACAGCACGTTTAATCCTTATAATAATCAGGGTGATAGTATTGGTTTTATTCCGGGAAATGCCATTCCCAAAGACACGGTGAATTTTGGTACTTGTATAAAAACATTAGGAATTTTTATTGATGCCTGCGGTGCAACTGGTCAGGAAGGGAAAAATGAGTATATGATCATGACTTCAGGAAGTGGTATAAAAGTATCAAACCTTGCTATTAATTACGACCCGGCAAACAGTAATAGCGGTAATAATAACGATAATGATATCAATACGGGTACCAATCCATGCGGGTTTAAGGTTCCTAATGCAACATTAATCAATAATCTGAGAGTAGGTTCCTGTAACAGCAGCAATATTATTCCAGCTTCACCGGGCGATTCCATTCCGGCAAATGTAATTATATTATGCTTTACCAGCGATAATGTAACTGCAAATTATAGCGTTAACGGACTTTGTAATTTAGGTTATCCCATATATGTTGTTCAAAGCAGCTGCACCAGAACAATCGGAGCATTTACTAATGCTAACAGTTGTTCTTCAACGGCTACGACCCGATACAGAAGAACATTGGCTATCGATAAGCGTCAGGGTTGTCAGGATAATTTTGTGTATGACAGATGCGGGTTGTTTGATTTGGATGGAACGTATGCCATACGTCAGGAGGGTACCGATACGGCCCGGGTTTCCAATAATGGTATACGAAGAAATCTGATTGACTCATGTGGTGGCATTGATTATGCTCAGTTGAATTTCAGCTCTGATACCGTTCTGAAAATTGCCTTAAGCAGAAATGACTGTAATTCCGGTAAACATTTTATCAAAGCAATCACGCATCCGAACGGAAGCCTGCCGATTTCCAATGCTATTTCTTATCAGCTGGTTTGTAATGATGTAAATGCCACGTCATCTACCACTACTATTTGCAGTGGTGATTCTGCTATTGTGAACATAAGTTCTACAGATCCGAACGCATCATTAAGTTGGACGATAAGCGGTGGTGCAGGTATTACGGGAGCCTCTGCCGGGGCAGGCAGCAGTATCCGGCAGTTACTAACCTATTCCGGCAGTACAAAAGATAGTGTAGTATATACAGTTAGCTCAAATGATGCAGGATGTGTAAAGACACAGAATGTGAAAGTAGTAGTGAAAAGCTGTGTTCAACAATGCAGCGTTCAGATTGATGGAAATACTACTTTTTGTAACGGAGCCTCAACCACACTTACCGCTGTTGGTCAGTTTGATTCAGTCCGATGGAGCAGCGGCGAAACTGCCGCTTCTATATCTATAAGTCAACAAGCTACCTATACTGTGACCGTTTTTTTAGGTAACTGTTCGAGCTCTGCTTCTGTTGATGTAACGCAGATAAATTGTGGTTCTTCAGATACCGTCTATGTTTGTGAAGGTGATTCTGTCCTCTTGAGTGGACCCAATGGCTTTTCTTTCTATTCATGGAGTCCGGCAACAGGTATTAGCAATACGTCTATTCAAAATCCAAATGCTGCTCCTGCACTAAATACGACCTATATAGTGACAGCCACCAACACTGGTTCTGATGGCGTAGAAAAGATAGTAAATGGAAACTTTGAAAATGGCATACAGTCATGGAACACAGATATGTGGTTAGCACCAGGCGGATCCGGCTTAAATGGTTGGTATAGACTTTCAACATCAACCTGGTGTAGTACACCGGATCATTCCAGTGTTGGAGATAGTTTATTTTTGACATCTCCATCTTTTGATACTACCAAATTATTAGTAGGACAGACCGTCTCTACAGAAACCAACAAGACATATAGATTTTCTTTTTGGATGATGAATTTCGGTCCAAATGGTCCGATTTTAAAAGTTAAAATAAACAATCAGATTATAGCAACGAATATTCAAAACTCGCAGACCTGTGTTTGGGAAAATTTTACGGTAAACTGGAACTCCAATGTAAATACTTCGGCACTCATACAGTTATATGATATTCGCAGTGAAGAGGTGGGCAATGATTTTGGATTAGATGATATTTCATTCAAGTCAATTAGTATTAACGATGTTATCAATGATACAGTAGTGGTAATTGTAAAACAGAAACCGAACCCGACTATTAATGGTGGATTGAAATTTTGTCAAGGCAGTTTTACCACACTCACCGCTGTAGGACAGTTTGATTCTGTTCGATGGAATACTAATGCAACTACTAATTCCATTACTGTTAGCGAGCAGGGAACATATACCGTTACAGCATACAGCAACGGCTGTTCCGGTTCAGCATCAGTGGATGTAAGTGTTATAAATGTTGCGGCAGATATATCTGGTCAATTGTCTTTTTGTTCAGGTAGTCAAACTACATTAGATGCTGGTCAGGGATTTGATTCATACTCCTGGCAGCCAAATGGCGAACAAAGCCAGACAATAACTGCGACTGAACCCGGAAAATATGTAGTAACGGTTATGAAAGATGATTGTACAGCCAAAGATTCCGTAATTGTTAGTCAGTTGTTACCGCCGGTATCTTTCTCTCTGGGAAATGACACGGCATTTTGCGGTGATTTTACAAAAGTTTTATCAACCGGAATATCATCCACTCAATGGAGTACCAATGTGACCGGTGCACAAATCACCGTTACGACGCCGGGAAGATACATTGCTACCATCAGCAATGCCTGCGGCAGTGTTAATGATACCGTAGATATTACTAAAAATACGCTTCCTGTAATTAATCTTGGAAAGGATACCTCCATTTGTACAGGGGAACTGCAATTGAGTGTGTCAGGTCAGTTTAGGTCAATTTTATGGAGTACCGGAGCAGAAACGCCTTCTATTATTGTTAATAAAGAGGGAATATTCAGCGTTAAAGTAAGCGATGAAAACGGATGTTCCGGCTCAGATACCATCCTTATAACGTCTGATTGCGATATAGATTTATTCATTCCGAATGCCTTCACGCCGAACGGAGATGGCGTTAATGACGTATTTTTAGTCAGAGGCAATGCGCAGACTACCAATATAGAACAGATGATTGTCTACAACCGTTGGGGGAATAAGGTTTTTGAAGCTAAAAACATACTGCCAAATGAACTCTCAGCGGGATGGGACGGTAAGTATAAAGGTGCTTTGGCCCAGGAAGACGCCTATGGTTATTATGTTGTTGCTAAATTTACAGACGGTACCCAAAAAATATTGAAAGGCAATGTAACTTTGTTGAGATAAGCACATCCTGTTTTTTTACAACTTTTGCTTAAACTGGTTGTTAGCAACAGTGTGCTGTAAAGAATTTTATGAAGAATAGATTATTATTAGTTTTTATGTTAATTGGTGCCGGGCATATTTTTGCTCAGTCCATACAGTTGGCCAATGTTTCGCAAAGTGTCTTCTGTTCTACGGGGAAAGATACCGTAAAGTTTTCCGTCAATTACAGCAGTATTCCACAAAACAGCAATATTGTTTTCTATCAATCAACCAATCCTTCCTTTAATCCTTATTTGGGGCAGGGAGATAGTATTGGCTTTATCAATGTGGGTGGAAATACTTCCGGTGGTACACAGATTACTACCACTTGCCCTGAAGTATTAGGCATATTTGTAGACGCCTGCGACCCTGATCCTCTGGAAGAACAGGATAATGAATATATTGTTATCACTTCCGGTCAGGGATTTTTAGTAAATAATTTGCAGGTAGATGTTCCATCCACGACTAACCGGGATATTAATACGCCGCTTGGTTCTAATTTATTTGGAACACCATCTGCGGCATTAATGACACAATTAAGAATCGGAACTTGTAATTCAAGTAACTTATTTCCTGCCGGTCCCGGTGACTCCATTCCGCCTAATGCCATAGTATTAATATTTCCAAGTGTTCCTTTGTCTACAGGAGCTGTATATAATTACAACTTCAGTAGCTATTGCAGTAGTGGCCAGCCGATATATATATTACAAAATTCCTACCATCAGCCCAACGGGTCATTTGCGAATAATCCGCCGGGTTCTTGTCCGGCTGCTACACGAACCACTACCATACGCAACAGAAGTTGTACCAGTTCTCTGACTTACGATCCATGTACGTTGCCTCCTTTTGATGGCGCCAACCCAAATGCTAATGATGGTAATTATGCCATTAAACTTCCGGGTAATGTTATTTCTACCACCAACAATGGCGGAATAAGAAACAATGCAGCGGATATCTGCAATGGCTTGCGTTTTGATTCAATAGTTGGCAATACTATCATTAAATATGCTATCCCGAATGATGGCAGCGGCAATACCACAACGAATTTCTGTAATACGGGAACCCATTACATTAAGGCAATTACCCATCCAAATGGAAGTCAGCCCGTTTCTAACGCGATTCAGTTTAGCCTGGTTTGTCTAGATCTTACCAGTACTGCCGCAAACAATACTATTTGCAGTGGGCAAAATGCTGTAATAAATAACAGTAGCACAGATCCGAATGCAACCTTTAGTTGGACCAAAAGTGGCGGTACAAACATTACCGGAGCAGCTGCCGGAACCGGTAATACTATTAATCAGATTTTAACTAATACGTCCAACGCCATTGACAGTGTAACATATACCATTACAGCAAAAGACACATTTTGTACCGTATCGAAAAATGTAAAGATATATGTGAATCCTACACCTGCCGCGTTTAATTTAGGTAATGATACTACTTATTGCGGTAATTTTTCAAGGGTATTATCTACAGGGAATCCGAATACGGTATGGAGTACAGGTGTTACGGCGTCTTCTATTACCGTTTCTACTGCCGGCACTTATACAGCGACCATATCCAATAGCTGCGGAAGTGTTTCTGACCAGATTGTCATTAATAAAATTACGGTCCAGCCGCCAATCAATTTAGGCAATGATACAACCTATTGCGGCGCTTTTTCAAGAGTACTTTCTACCGGTGACCCTTCGACGGTGTGGAGTACGGGAGTAACTGCTGCTTCCATTACGGTTACCACTCCCGGTACTTATTCAGCTACTATTTCCAATAGTTGCGGTACTGTATCAGACGCCATTACTATCAATCAGAACCCTGGATTAAATTTTACATTTGGAACGAATACAACCACTGTATGCCAGGGGGGAAGCATTTCTTTGGATGCGGGTTCAGGATTTAATACCTATCACTGGAGTACGGGCGCCACCTCACAATCCATTTCTATTACGCTTCCGGGAAAATATTGGGTAGATGTTAGCAAAAATGGTTGTAGCGGCACAGATACGATGAATGTAATTGAAATTACAAAACCATCAAAACCCAACCTGGGTAATGATTTGAGTTTCTGCGGCAGCTTTTCTCAGGTGCTGAGTACCGGAAATCCAAATACTCTCTGGGTGAAAGACTTTACGACGACGATTACCACTGCTAGTTCTATAACGGTTACTTCTACCGGAACATATACGGCAACTGTTTCCAATAGCTGCGGTGCCGTTTCTGATACGATTGTCATTTCTGCAACGGCGACGCAACCTCCTATCTTTTTAGGAAATGACACTTCTTATTGCAGCAGTTTTTCAAGAGTATTGTCTACGGGTGTTCCTTCTACCGTGTGGAGTACAGGTATTGTTGCTTCCTCCATTACAATTACACAACCCGGTAAATATTGGGCAACCATTACAGGTGCTTGTGGCTTTGCTGTAGATACAATCAACATCACTCAGGCTCCGGGGTTGAATTTTACATTCGGCACCAATAGCACGACTGTTTGCAGAGGCGGAAACATCACACTCGATGCCGGTGTTGGCTTTGATCAGTATTTATGGAGCACAACAGAAACCACTCAATCTATAACTATAACACAACCGGGAACTTATTGGGCAGAAGTAACTAAAAATGGTTGTAGCGGACGTGATTCAATTGATGTGATTGAAATTAATTTACCCGTCAAACCATCATTAGGCAGGGATACTTCTTTTTGCGGAACCTTTAATTTTACCTTGTCCACGGGAGATAATCAAACGAACTGGTTTTTGAACACACAATTATTAACCGTGGCATCGTCTGTTAGTGTCACACAGGCTGGAACGTATATTGCTAAAATCAGCAACAGTTGCGGCAGTGTTTCAGATACTATTATAATTTCGAATTCTAATCTGTTGAGTGTAAATTTAGGCAGGGATACCTTTATCTGTACCGGAAATAATATCACTCTGAATGCGACTGCTGCCGGAAATAATATACAGTACTTATGGATAACGGGAGAAAATACGCCAACTATCAGTGTCAATACATTTGGGAAATATTGGGTTCGGGTTTCCAACGCGACTTGTTCGGTGAGCGATACCATTTTTATTGATGAATTTGCAAAACCTAATTCATTTACCCTGGGTAATGATACATCTTTTTGCGGTCCATTTTCTAAAACATTATTTACGGGTAATGTTACCACAAACTGGAGCACGGGTGTAACGGCGGCCTCTATAAAAGTGACTACTCCGGGTACTTTTATAGCTTCTATTTCTAACCAATGTGGTGTAGTAACAGATAGCATTAAGTTAGAGCAATTTTCTTTGCCTCTATTTGATTTAGGCAATGATACCACCATTTGTGAGGATATTACATTGAGTATTGGTAACGGCAGCTTTACAACTGTATTGTGGAGCACCAATGATACCACCAATTCTATTATAGTAACGGATGCCGGATTATATACCGTAGCCGTATCTAATGCAAATTGTTCTAAAAGTGATTCAGTCCGTGTGCTGAAAGAATGCTTATACGATGTTTACCTGCCTACTGCATTCACCCCAAACAATGATGGCATAAACGACATTTTAGTGCCACGTGCTTCTGCTGACAGTTCTATCGTTATAGAATTTTCCATCTTTAATCGTTGGGGCGAGAGAGTTTTCTTTTCCTCCAACTTTGCACCGGATGACAGCACAAAAGGCTGGGACGGAAGGTATAAAGGAGAAGATTGTCAGCTAGACAGTTATGCTTATTATTACAAAGCATTATTGCCGGACGGCAAGATAAAGGCTTATAAGGGTACTATAACATTACTCCGCTAATCTGATGTTCAGGATATAGTTTATAAAACCTGCTCTAATAGTTTTCTGTAGATTGTTAGCCCATCTTCAATTTCTTTCAGATAAACGAACTCATCTGCCGTGTGCGAGCGCTCAGATTTCCCGGGGCCTATCTTTACGGAAGGAATTTTCAGTAAAGCCTGATCTGATAGGGTAGAAGAACCAAAAGTTTCTATGCCCAATTTTTCGGCTGCTTTTACTATGATATGCTCTTTGTCAATTTGTGAAGGCTGCAAGCGCAGAGAGCGGGGTTTTACTTCCGCCTTTACGTTATCCCTGATAATTTCCAACACCTGGTCTGTTGTATATTCCGGGATGGTACGAACGTCTACAACATATTTACAGGTATCCGGAACTACATTATGCTGGGTGCCTGAATTTATCATGCTTACAGTTAGTTTGACCGGGCCCAGAATTGGGTTTATCTTTTTAAACTGATAATTCTGAAACCACTGTACATCTACCATCGCCAGATAAATCGCGTTCACACCTTCATTACGGGCGGCATGTGCGGATTTACCTTTAACTTCCGCATCCAAAACCATCAACCCTTTCTCTGCAATGGCCATCTTCATTTCGGTAGGCTCACCAACAATGGCAAACTGACAGGCACTGCTGACATCTTCAATTTGTTCGATACCGTTCTTTCCGGAAATTTCTTCTTCAGAAGTGGCGGCAAAAATTAGGTTGTATTTTAAATCTTCACTTTCATAAAAATGCAAAAACGTTGCCAGTAAAGATATCAATGCCGCTCCGGCATCGTTGCTGCCAAGTCCATATAGCTTCTGATCTTCTATGGAAGGCTGGAAAGGGTCTTTACTCCATCCGGAGACAGGCTTCACGGTATCGATATGCGAGTTGAGTAAAATGGTTGGTTTTAAAAAATTGTAGTGTTTATTTTTAACCCATGTGTTGTTGAGTTTTGTTTCAAACGGAATTTTTTTAGCTTTTAAAAATTTACGGATAATATCCGCAGCCTGATCTTCTTCTTTGCTGAATGAAGATACACCGATTAGTTTTTGAAGTAACTCAATGGTCTGATTCCGGATGTCTTCTTTTGTCTTTGTCATATTACCTGGTCGTAAAGGTAGTACCAAAAATACTATTTCCTTTGATAATTGAACCTAACTCTTTTGCATGACATAGAATAACTTTTTCCACACCATTTTGTAAAGCCTTGGAAATATTCTCAATTTTTGGAATCATGCCGCCTGTAATAATTTGTTTTTCTTTGAGTTGCTGAATTTCCGACAGATTAACATGCGCGATAATACTATCCGGGTCATTAATATTTTTCAACAATCCTGTTTTTTCAAAGCAATAAACAAAAGATATTTTTTTTGATTTTGCTAAAGCTATTACGAGTTCCGCAGCCATTGTATCTGCATTCGTGTTTAAAAGCGTTCCTTTTTTGTCGTGTGTTAGGGGAGCAATAACCGGTACATAGTTTTTCTCCATCAGCTCAATAAGGAATGAGTGATTTACTGTGTCAACGTCACCGACAAATCCGAAGTCAATGGTGGGATGTACTCTTTTGTGTGCCTCTATGATATTGGCATCTGCGCCGGTCAGGCCGATAGCATTACATCCGTTAGCCTGTAATCCCGCTACTATTTTTTTATTGATTAATCCGCCGTAAACCATCGTCACTACATCTAAGGAATCCTCATCTGTAATACGGCGGCCATCTGCCATTCGGATAGGTATATTAAGCTGTTCACTGAAAGTGGTGGCTATTTTTCCGCCGCCGTGAATTAATATTTTCGGATTAGGAATTTTGGAAAATATATTGAGGAAATCAGTCAATGCCTGTTTGTCATCAATGATATTTCCTCCGATTTTTACTGCCACTATATTTTCCAATTGTTGTATATTTAATTGATACAAAAATACGCTTATGTTCAAGAAATTATTGTTTTGTGTTATTATTCTTTTTACAATTTCCTGCACCAAAGAATCAGTGAAGAAAGAATTTACCCGGATTATAACCGCCTCCGGGCCGGAAGATATTGTTTTGGATACAAAAAACAACAGATTAATCGTTTCGTGTGATGAACGGAGAGATGATAAACCCAATATAGGTGTAATGTATCAGATCAGTCTTGCAACAGACGAAAGCAAAGAATTGGAAATGATAAATTTTCCAGTGATTCCGTTTCATCCGCACGGGATTGATTTTCAGAATGTGAATGGTACAGATTTTCTTTTTGTAATCAATCATTATGGAGATGCATTACGCACCACCGGTATTGAACAGTTTAAAATCAATGCGGAAAATCTCGAGTTTGTCAGGGAATATAAGAATCCGTTGCTGATATCTCCCAATGATATTACAGTATTGCCCAATGGCGGTTTTTATTTTTCCAATGATAAAAATTCCACTAATATTCTGGAATTGCTGCTGAATCCTAATTTGGGTTCCGTAGGTTTTTGTGATGGAGCAAATACATGGAAAAAAGTTGACAGTTTTATTTCTTTTCCAAATGGCATGTATAATCAAAATAACATGTTATATGTGGCAACTTCCAGAAATCACGCCTTATTCTCCTATACGATACAGCCGGACGGTTCACTGCGAGACAAGAAAGTATTATCAAACATCAATGGAATGGACAATATTACCGCCCATGGAGATGAACTTGTCGTTGCCGTTCATCCTGATGAAATAAAATTTGCCTTGTTGTCTGTACTTCCTACAGTATTTTCTCCTTCTAAATCGTATATTATAAATAAAACAACCGGTGAATCAAAAGTTATCTTTTCAGATGACGGCAGTATGCTGTCCGGTGGTTCCACTTCTTTGATTTACAATAATACCTTATATCTATCCCAGGTTTTTGACGGGTTTGTGCTTAAAATTGAGAATTACAATATAGAGCAATAATTTTTAACCGTATTCTGCGTTATTAGTGAAATCTGCATCCATGAAAACATATATGATTGTTCCGTTGTTGCTTTTGACTTTCAGCGTATTTTCCAAATTCAATATTCCTGAAACGCCATTCAGTGAATATGTTTTTGAAGCGAAAGATTGTAAAGTGATTCATCATAACGACTCGCGTATTTTTATACCGTCGTATGCATTTTATCTGGATGGAAAAATATACGAAGGTACGGTACATCTGAAATACAGGGAGTTTCGGGACCAACTGGATATCCTTATCAATCATTTGCCTATGACTTACTATGCGGATGGCAGGCAACATACATTGGAAAGTGCCGGTATGTTTGAATTAAAAGCATATGGCAATGGAAAATTATTGTCATTTGCACCAAATAAGAAAGCGCAGGTACAGTTATCTGAAAATTTTCATATCACCGGTGGTGAAACATACATCTATAATGAATATTCGAAAGCTTGGGATAAGGCGACTCCATTTGCCATTAACAAAGAATCCAATCAGGCACTCAGCGATAACAGCCAGGATTTATGGGGAGATAATATCTGGAGGAATGATGATAACGGAATGTCAAATTCCACTCAACTTTTCATAGACGATACCGGTGGTATGAACTATGTAAGAGTTGTAAATCTTTCATTTACTGTAATGAATGTCGATAAAATGGCTCTATATAACTGTGATAAGATACTTAATGAGCAAAATGTACCTATTGTAGCTGACTTTAAATTAGAGGGGTATTCTCAGAAGTTAAACAGTGAGGTATTCGTAGTATATAAGAACAGAAATGCCGTGATTAGTTATATGCCGGAACAATTTTCCACTGATTTTAAATTGTTGTGTCCCCACCCCAAAAAATAGTGCCAGTAATAAATTGAAAACTACTTAAATTT
>CAZBED010000023.1:0-22639 GCA_964490845.1 uncultured Chitinophagales bacterium
CTAAAAAACAGCAGACGCTATCCGCTTTATTTTAAGTAGTTGCGCAACAGCTACCCGTGTTATAGGCAGCCAAATTCTTCATTTGTCTTCGGAATATTTGTCTAACAAGTGATACATTTCTTCGTGTGCCGCCAAACCAAGTATGTTGCGAAACATTTCTGTCGTGTCAAAATTTTGATTATAGCCTTTTGTTTCAAACACTTCAAATTTTGGAATAACGTGACAAGTCGCTAAATACGAACATTCAGCCGAAATTCGTGAAAAAGTACTACTGTCACCGTCATTTTCAAAGTGAATGTTAGACTTTGCACCTTGTTCTAAAAGTTTTTTCACTTCTGTAAAGTCAAAACATTGGGCACGATTGTAAAGTCTTAAATCAATTTCATTAAATCCCTTTTCTAGGTATGTTGAAAAAGGGTCTGATAATATTTCTTCAAAATCATTTGGATCGTCACAGAAAAAATGTTCGTGATATTGATTGTATTCTATTTGTCTATGGATTTCTTGTTGTCTAAGTTCTGCACACCAAAAATCTAACATTTGTTTGGTTCGTTGTCTGTGCTTTTCAACTAATGGTTTTATGTCGTCTATCCAATCTCCGTCAAACCATATTGTTTCGTTGAAAAATGTCAAATTGATCAAGTCAAAAGTTGTGTTTTCGTCTATCGGAAATTTATCTTTTTTTGCATATAGTTCGGGAAATTGATTTTTGAACTCAATAACTTTTTCTAAGTCGTTGAAGTAAACAGCAAGAAATAGTTCTTCCATTTTCTTGTTTTCGTTTTCTGTTTGTATGTCATTCAACTGACTTATCATTGCTCATTTTTATTGTCGTTCGTCTTGCTGTAGCGTTGTCGCTTGGTTGCCTATAACTTGTTTATATGTGTGATAAAATCACACATATACATCTGATTTAGGAGGACATGTGTGGAATTTCATGCCACTGTTTATTTCAAATATAATTAAACTTATTTATAAATCATCAAATGGCTTATGGTTAATTGAATACTCCGCGTGCTGACATGCGTATAAATTTCAGTAGTTCTGCTGCTGTTGTGCCCCAAAAGTTTCTGGATATATCGAAGGTCAGTTCCAATTGCCGGTAAATGCGCCGCGCAGCTATGCTGAATATATGCAAATTGACCTGTTTTTATTCCTGCCGGATTATATTCCCCGCCCAATGCACCCCTGTCATTCTTTAGCCTAATCGTAATATTGTTTTTGCCCTTTATTGTCTCACTTTTGTGTACTTTTGACAGGAAATTTGAACCTTTGTGCCGTTTTGCTCATTTACATTAAGAAAGACAGCATACAGGTTTTATTAAATTTGTAAAGGAGTATCAAATGTCCGGCAACCCACAACACGAAGCAACCCGTCAGCTGGATTCCATAGAATCCGCTATAGAGGCTATCAAAAACGGAAAACTCGTTATCGTAGTCGATGACGAAGACCGCGAGAATGAAGGTGATTTTATCACCGCCGCCCGCAACGTCACCCCCGAAATCATCAATTTCATGGCCACCCACGGGCGCGGGCTGATTTGCGTGCCGCTTCTGGAAGACCGTTGCGATGCCCTGCAGCTCGAGCTGATGGTGAATTCGAATTCCTCCCATTATGATACTCCGTTCACCGTTTCGGTGGACCTCATCGGTCACGGGTGCTCTACGGGTATTTCCGCGTCAGACCGCTCCAAAACCATACAGGCACTGATCGACCCGGCTATCGACCCGAAAGTGTTTGGCAAGCCGGGGCATATTTTCCCGCTGCGCGCCAGAAGGGAAGGGGTGCTGCGCCGTACCGGCCATACCGAAGCAGCCATAGATTTGGCCAGGCTCGCGGGCTTTGAACCGGCGGGTGTGCTGGTGGAAATCATGAACGAAGACGGCACCATGGCGCGCCTGAACGATTTGTACCTGATTGCCGAAAAGTTTGATATGCGCATCATTTCCATCAAGGATCTGGTCGAATACAGGCTGAAAAACGACCGCCTGATAGAACGAATGGTGGAAGTGAATATGCCGACCAAATACGGCGACTTTAAGCTGGTTGCCTACAAACAACTTACCACGAATGAAGAGCATTTCGCCTTAATAAAAGGCGAATGGCAGAACGACGAGCCGGTATTGGTGCGTGTCCATTCTTCCTGTGTGACGGGAGACATTTTAGGCTCCTTGCGCTGCGACTGCGGCGACCAGTTGCACAATGCCATGAAAATGGTGGAGAAGGAAGGCAAAGGCGTCATTTTGTACATGATGCAGGAAGGCCGCGGTATTGGTTTTATGAATAAGCTGAAAGCATACAAGCTGCAGGAAGAGGGAATGGATACGGTGGATGCCAACCTGGCGCTGGGCTTCAAAGCCGACCAGCGCGATTTTGGCATCGGAGCGCAGATTTTACGCGATTTGAATATTTCTAAAATGAAATTGATGACCAATAATCCAAAGAAACGCGCCGCGTTGAAAGGATATGGCCTCGAAATCGTGGAAAATGTCCCGATTGAAACGATTCCCAATAAATTCAATGAAACCTATCTCAAAACCAAAAGAGATAAGATGGGGCATGAGTTGTTAGGCAAAGGATAAACGGTTCAAAGATTAATCCCATTTCTCCGCTTCCTCATCCTGATGCGGAGGCTTGATGGTGGATTCCACCGGATTTTCTTCTTTTTCCTCTTTTTTCTCTTCTTCCTCCTCTTTTACTTCCTGAGTGGCGCTTTCCTGTTTTGCCGCATTATAATCTTGTTTGTATTCGCGCTCTTCATAATCATCGTGATTATGGGCATCGAAATCGTAATCCGGGAGCAATTCGGTTTTGATGTAATCGACGGTTTCCTGCATGGCATTGACAAACTTGACAAAATCTTCCTTATAGATAAAAATTTTGTGGCGGTCGTAGTTGTCATCTTCAAAACGTTTCTTACTTTCTGTTATTGTCAGATAGTAATCATTGCCTTTTGTTGTACGCACATCAAAGAAATACGTTCTTCTTTTTCCGGCTCTCACTCTTTTGGAGTACACTCCATTCTTGTCAAAATTCTTTTCGTTCTCCACTTTTGTCATTTTTAATGTTCACAATAATATTTCAAAAAACAGAACTTTTAAAATTAATTAGTCAACATGAAAAAAAACAGATGTTAATAACTGTACACCTGAATAATCATGCTTCAGCCGTTTCTGTTTGCTGCAGTTGGTACAAGTCGTAATAGAGTCCCTTTTTGTTCATCAGCTGTTCATGATTTCCCTGCTCTGCGATACTGCCATTGTCTAACACCAGAATCCTGTCAAAGTTCATAACTGCAAAAATTCTATGTGTAATGAACAGAACAGTTTTGTTTTGTAAAACGGAATGGAGATTATCTAAAATAGTTCTTTCTGTTTTCGCGTCTACCGCCGACAAACAATCATCCAGCACTACTACTTCGGGTTCCCGGATGAATGAACGGGCGATGGAGATGCGTTGTTTCTGCCCGCCGGAAAGCATCACACCGCGTTCCCCTACCACGGTTTCATATTTTTTGGGTAATTGTATTATATCATCATGGACGCAGGCGATGGACGCATATTTTTCTACATCGCTGTCCGGGCGGTTGTCGTTTCCAAAAAGGATATTGTTTTTTACGGTATCGGAAAATAAAAAAACATCCTGTGGTGTATATCCGATTTTAGTCCTGTAGGCAGTAAGGTTGATATCTTTTATGGATTTTCCGTTGATGAGGAGTTCACCCGTTTCAATATCATAGGTACGCAGCAGCAATTCGGCGATAGTGGATTTGCCGCTTCCGGTTTTTCCGACGATGGCTATCTTTTCCCCTTTCTGAATGTCGAAGGAAATATCTGTTAACGCCTGAATGCCCGTGTCGGGATAAATAAACGAAACATGGTTAAACGAAATGCGATGGATAGCCGCCAGTGGTTCTTCTGAATGGTTGGGAATCTTAGTAGTGTCTTCCAGAAAGGCGTTGATGCGTTTTTGCGAAGCTTCCGCACGTTGTATCAGCGAAACACACCAGCCCAGCGAGGCCACCGGCCAGGTGAGCATATTGATGTAAAAAATAAATTCTGCAATATTACCGGTGGTAAAACTTCCTTCAGCAACTTCTTTACCACCGATATACACGACTAAAAGTGTGCTCAGGCCAATTAATAATAACATCAGTGGCGCAAAAAAGGATTCCACCTTCGCAAGGGATATATTTTGCTGTTTGTAATCATCACTGGCTGCGTAAAACTCCTCCTGAATCTGGCGGTCAATAGCATAGGACTGAATGACACGGACACCCGAAAACACTTCCTGTGCGCGGGTGGTCAGTTCGGAAAGCGCCACGGATATGCGTTCGCTTTTTTTATTGATGACATCACTGACCTTGTATATAGAGAACGTTAAAACCGGTAGCGGCAGCAGCACCAGAAAACTGAGATAGGCATTAATCTTAAACATCACAAAAATAACCATGATAAACAGCGCAGCCAAATTGATGGAATACATGATGGCCGGCCCGATATACATCCTCACTCTGGATACATCTTCGCTGATACGGCTCATCAGGTCGCCGGTGTTGTTGCGTTTATAAAACGAGGTGCTGAGTTGCTGGTATTGTTCGAAAAGTTCATTTTTCTGGTCATATTCCACTTTCCTGGACATGACGATAATGGTTTGCCGCATGAAAAACATCAGCAATCCTTTAATCAGCGAAGTGATAAAGATGATACCCGAAAAAAAGAGGATGAAATAAACAAATTGAGTCTTGAAAGCGGACTGTCCCTGAAATCCGTTGATGAGCCGGTATGTCGCCAGGTTTTCTTTTACAATATCAACGGTATAGCGGATGTATTGCGGGGTGTACAATCCAAATATATTGGAGCTTACGACAAACAGGATACCGAGCAACAGCAACCATTTGTATTGGATGAAATATTTATTGACCGCCCTGAGCTCTTTCATATTGCAAACCTAAAAGTATAAAGAAAAAATTGTAAAATTTGTTTTGCGGAAACACATAAAGATTTCTTATTTAATTAACATATTCCGCTGTTTTTAATTAAGTATCTTTGTTTCTTCAAAGTTCATTCCATCCTATGATTACCAGAAGAAGTGTACGAATAAAAGCTATGCAATACATTTATGCTTTTGATACCACTCAAAACACTCCGGCTGCCCAGTTTCAGACTTTACTTGAAAAAAGTATACTTTCCGTAAAAGACCAATACCTCTACATTTTATTAACGATCAGGGAGGTCGCCAACTTTGTGGAGAAAGACGCTAAAATCAAAGCCTCCAAATATATCAAAAGCGACAGGGATAAAAGTTTTAATACGAAGTTGCTGAGTAATGTGCTGGTACAGTTTCTGAATAACGATAAGGAATTTCTTACAGAAATCAAGAACGCGCAAACGTCCGCATTGCTGGACGAAGACAATATCCGGCAGTTGTATAAAAAGCTGACGGAATCACCGGAATATAATGACTATCTCGAAAACGGAAAAGAGTTTGACCTGGAGGAAGACAGGGCCGTTGTTACTTTTTTGCTGGACAATATCCTGCTGGAAGACGACGTTTTTACAGCCAACACGGAAGAAATTTTTACCAACTGGATGGATGACGCGGAATATGTAATCGAAGCGGTGCATGAGGTCATACAGAAAAGCAAACACGAACTGAAATTGCACCTGGAGAAAGGCAGCCTCCGGGATAAATTTAAAGAACTTTCCCAGTTCGGATTGGATTTGTTCCACCAAACCACAGAGCATAAAAAAGAACACCTGAAGCTGATAGAACCCAAGCTCAAAAACTGGGAATCCGAACGGCTTGCGGTGGTGGATATGATTCTGATTCGCATGGCGGTTACCGAGTTTCTTTATTTCCCCAGCATACCGGTGAAGGTCACCATTAATGAATACCTCGATATCGCCAAAGAATACAGCACTCCCAAAAGCAAAGATTTCATCAACGGGGTACTGGATTCTCTTATGAAAGAAATGAAATCCAATGATCAGATTCATAAAACAGGCCGGGGACTGATATAAATACCACCATTTGGGTATTCTTCCAATTTTTTGGTCTATAATTTGCAGGGATGATTGCTGAATGATTACATTTACACTAAGATTATTACCTATGCGAAATCTTCTTTTATTTTTACTGGTTTTTGCCGGTATATCCGCCCGGCTCAGCGCGGGAGATATCATATCCAAAGGAACCAAAGTTAAAATCCTTGAAATTGCCAAAGCTGACACCTACTTTGATGAACGTGCCACATTCCTCGGCAAAAATGCTACCGCTTTGAGTGATTTAGCTGCCGGAAAGGATGGCTTCTACTCCGGCACACTGGAAATAGACGGCACTTCCAGAACCTGCTTTTTTACGGATATTAAAGTTACCAAAATAGGGGCCGCCAACACAGGCGCTTCAGCGGATATAAAATCCGGGTTTTCGGGCACTATCCCAAGCGGAACAAAATTTAAAATTATTGAAGTGTCTACGGAAGATTCTTATTATAGTGACAGAAATGATATAGTAGGCAAAACCGGTACCACAACCGGTACTCTAACGGTCGATAATGACGGCTTTACATCGGGCAGTATTTCCACCGACGATGGAAAAAGCTATTACTTTTATAAAGTAAAATTAGGGAAATCGGATGCGAAAGTGACTACCACACCAACAGTTGCCGCTAAAACCGGCCCTGCTCCCGCCTCCACCGCAAAACCGGTAAAATATATCACCGGAACCATTAAAAAAGGAACATCCGTTTATGTGGCGGAAATCAGCCCGGATGATTCTTACTATTCCGACCGCTTTGATTTAGTAGGTAAAAAAGGCCAAGTGGATAAAAGTGATATGACAATGAAAGAAGATGGCTATTATTCCGGCGACTTCAAGTACGATGATGGCTCCACTGGGTATTTTTATAAAGCTAAATTTTCCAAAGAACCGGTGGCTAAACTCGAAAAGCCCGCTGGCGGCAATACTGATTCCCAATCAGGATATGACTATACAGAATGGGATAAAGCTGTCAATGATCCGGATATTCAGGACGGCGACAGAGTGGAGATAGTAGCCGTTAGCCCGGAAGACAGTTATTATGATGATAAGGACGATTATATCGGCAAACAAGGGTATGTCCAAAACGTGGAAATAGATGATCAGGAAGACGGATACGGAGGGGATATTGAATTGGATAATGGAAGCAAGCCGTATTTTTATCTGGTTAAGCTGAAAAAATTAAGCGGAAGCAAAACATCTTCTTCCTCCTTTGCTTCTGCCACTTCAACGTCTTCTGCTTCTTCGTCTTCTGATTTACCGTCAAAAATTGAAAGAGGGACAAAAGTAGTGGTTACTGATCTGGATAAAGACGACAGTTTTTACACCTCCAAGGATAAATATGTAGGCAAAACAGGAAGAGTGGCGGAAGGATTAAACGCACAGGGCAACGGATGTTATTCCGGCAAGATTAATTTTGACGATAAATCAGATGCCTATTTTTTCAAGGTGAAAGTCACAATTCTGAAATAAGATTGACAGCTTCAAAAATTATACATCGGATAAGTAGTATTACTTATCCGATTTTTTTACTTTTATATCTATGAGAAACACTATAATTGGAATCGCTCTTTTAGGGGGCGTTTATTTCTTTTTGCCCGAACATGTTCAGATGGGCCTGAAGCACAACTTTGCCGATGTGGATGACTACAAATTATTTTCCGGTCAAACAATTCATAAATCGGAGCATCCGAAGCCCTGGGCGATCAGTGAACAGTATAACAAACAGGCTCCTGCCAAAGACCTGATAGATTTTTTTGACGAACGCAAAACCTGCGCCTTCCTCGTTATTAAGGACGGACAAATAGTATATGAGCGTTATGCACAGGAATATGATAAGGAAACCATTTCCGGTTCATTTTCCATGGCAAAGACGGTCAATGCCCTGCTGATTGGCAAGCTGGTGGAACAGGGTAAGGTCTCTCTTGAAGGCGATGTGAAAAAATATGTACCTCAGTTAACCCATATCCCTGATGGTAAACTGAAACTGAAAGATGTCATTACGATGAGCGCGGATATTGACTGGGAGGAATCTTACTGGAATATTTTCTCCCTGACGGCGGAGTCATACTACGGTAATGATTTGGATAAACTGATGGGAAAGCTAAGGCTGCGAAACGGCCATCAACAACGGAAGTTGTGGGAATACCAGAGTTGCTGCACGCAGATTTTGGGTTATGTCATTAAAAATGTGACACATAAAACACTTGCGGAAAACGCCCGTGAATATCTGTGGCAGCCGCTGGGAGCGGAGAGTGATGCGCTATGGAGTACGGATAATAATGGCATGGAAAAATCATTCTGCTGTATCAATGCTACCGCCCGGGATTTTGCCCGACTGGGACAAATGGTTTTACAGCATGGCAAATGGGATTCCGTGCAGGTGATTGATTCTTCCTACATCGCCGCGATGACTACACCTGCTACTTACCTGAAAGATGAACGCGGCAATGTTTGCGACTGGTACGGCTATCAGACCTGGATAGTCAATTACAAGAATCATCAGATTCCATATTTCAGAGGAATACTCGGACAGTTTATTTTTGTAATACCGGATGAGAATGCCATTATTGTTCGCTTAGGCAAGAAGATAAAAAAAGATCCAAACGACCCTCATTATCTGAATGACGATATAAGGAACTATCTGGAGGCAGGATTTCAAGTGCTGGACAAAACAGCCATCTGATAGCGGAAAAAAACGGTAGAAAGTACCGCGCTTTTTTTGCGCAGTACTTTCTGTTAACGTTTATTTGTTCTTCAGTTTTTCGTACTCCTTTTCAATCTGGTCTGAGGTGTTCATGTGGTATAGCTTTATATACCCGATGACCAGCCCGAAACCCCATCCTAATGATACCCATGCCGGCCACGGAATACCATTGTCCGTATTACGTTGTCCGGTAAAATACCAAACTACCCACAGAAAAATATTAACTGCGATGTACGAGAATATTTTTCCTTTGAATGCAGCGCGCTTAGTGGCTAATTGCCATAATTTTTCATCTCTGTTTTCCATTTTTTTATTGTTTAGGTGATAAATAGGATTTAAGATCATCTACATATTTTTCAAATGCACGTACCCCTTTTGCTGTAATCTTGCAGGTGGTTTTGGGGTAGTTGTTGGCAAATGATTTAAGAATGTCAATATACCCGGCATCTTTTAGTTTGGATAATTGTACACTCAGATTGCCGGTAGTAGCCTGAGTCGTTTCCTGAATATAGGTGAAGTCGGCTTCTTTGACACTGATGAGTAAAGAAATAACAGCCAACCGGAGCTGAGAATGCAATAACGGATCTAATTCCCTGAATGCTTTCATTGGTTCCGCTCGTTTTTATAGGCGGCTCTCAACAGGTACCCCGGAATGATGTAAGATACCAGTACTGCCAGCGCTAATAATAATAACTGATTCAGGTCATTTTCCATACGCATGCCAATCAGGGAAATAATGAAACAAAGAGACCCTCCGATTATCAGCGGTTTGAATTCCAGCAAATTTCCGGTGGTCAATATACCGATACCGTATAACATTATAAAAATAGGGATACTGTTACCATGCCCGTTTAACTGATAATAGGCTAATAGTATAAATCCGAGAGTCATACTCCACCACAACTTTCGGATGGCGTCCTGAGTATAGGTGCTTACCGTTTGCGTTTTTTTGTCATTGATACCCATGATTAAAGCGACTACCGCTGCCAGAGGCATACTCAGCCAGATTAAAAATCCGTTAGGGTAATGCAGTTTCGTCCAGAGATATTGCCCTAATGCGGAAAGGAAAACCGCCCAGCCCCAAAGCAGGAAATGCTTGCTGCTGTTACTGATTTTTTGCTTGGAGCGTTCAATCATGCTTTGTATAATAGTGATACTTTCTTCCGGTTCCATATTCAATAATTTAAACAAAAATAAAGTAGTTTATATTATAAATCAAATTTTTATCTTAAAAAGTTCCGCCACGCCCATATTTATTTTTGTAGTTTAGGTTCCGGTATGAGTGAAGTGGAAATCCGGATAGTTGAATATGGCTCGGAACTGCAAAAAAAATCAGTTGAGCTTCGGTACAGAGTGTTGCGCGAGCCGCTCGGACTGGTATATACACCTGAACAATTAAATGCAGAAAAAGACGAAGTGCACATCGTTGCATTAAATGCCAACATCGTGGTTGGTGTATTGCTTTTAAAGAACGTCGGAAATCGCATACTGAAAATGCGGCAGGTAGCCGTGGAATCAGGCTTGCAGGGAAGTGGGATTGGCAGTCAATTGGTACATTTTGCGGAGAATTATGCGGCGCAACATGGTTATACCTCCATCGAGTTGCATGCGCGACAAGCAGCAAAAGACTTTTATCTGAAACTCGCTTATGGTATAGAGGGGGAGATGTTTGAAGAGGTAGGTATTCCGCACTATAAAATGGTAAAGCTACTTCAGGTTTAAAGATAATATGTTAAAAATGAGGCGAAGCTATTGCGTTTTATTAAAATCCGGCTTAACTTTACTTTAACATAAAAACCTAACCCCCATGACTCAATTATTCGTGTTGGCGTTTACGCTCCTTATTGTTGGCTTTTTTAGGCTTGGCAGTAAATCTTTAGTGTTGAAGGCTGTACCGGCCTTCGCGCCAAAAAATAAGTTTAACAGAACTAAGAAGAAAAGAAAATCCGACCCCAATTTACCGAATTTGTATTATTGAATTTCATTCCAAGCGTGTTAACAAGAAAGGGCTAAGCAGTACTGCTTAGCCCTTCACTATTTATCAATTCTAAAACTACTAATGTCCGAGATTTATTTCAAACGTTCTGCCGTTGTCTAAAGTTACGGTAGCCACATCATCGCAATCACCTGTGCCAAAATTGATTACCCCGAATCGTGTTCTGTTGCCGTTTCTCACAATTTTGACTTCACCGCTGACAAACTCATGGCAGTTTACTTTTCGGATTAAAGGGGTTAGGGTGGTGACATCATAAACAATTCCCCTTTTGGATGTATGTGTACCGGTTCCGGTAACTTTATATATATCATCTGCAAATTCAGGTGTCGATTCGCCTTCTATCCATTCACGGGTTTTGTCAACTGTGCTGCTGCAGGATAAACCGTCAGTAAAGGTAACATGTCGTTCAGAATGGATGGTGAAAACTAAATGGCCATCTGTATTTTCGCCCTGATTAGTGACTGTTCTGTCTATATCAACCTTATTGTCATTAACGTAATAATTTTCGGAAACAATATGAATTACGGTTCCGGGAGCGCGGTATCTGCCGGTATGCGTAACGATAATTTTGCCTTTGCGAACTACACCGTTTCTGCCGGTGCAGCCGGTTCCAAAGTCAATCGTAATCTTTTTGGGCGTAGATGCAGTATCTCTGGTCACTATCGCACAGTCGCCCAATATAATATCGGAACTGTTAGCCGGTGCGCTGAGACGAAGGCTTGATACAGTACCACTCGCTTCGGCCTGGTCGGCCATCAGTTGTGAGTTGTCGTCTTCAATTTCGACTAAGTTCAGGTTTTGCGCCGCTATTGCTTCCAGTTCTGTGGAGTCATTTTTATTACAGGCGGTAAAGCTTACTAACAAAGCGCCTGCTATAAATAGCTTGTTAAAGGTGAGATGTATTTTTTTCATGCTAAATTGATTTTATTGTTACTTTGACTGTTCAACTGTTTAAAGGTTTAAACGGCAATTGTTAAAAATTAGTATAATCACTGCCGGATTAATTCGGCGGTTTTAATCATTTCGTCGGCAAACGATTTTAAATAAACCGGAGTGCTGCCTGTGGCGTTGTCAAATGTCCAGCTGTACACTCTGTTTTTTAGCCGGATTTCCGCATACCAAAGGTCAGGGGTAGATGCATTTAAATCAATAAAGAGGGTACGGTTGGTTTGTGTAAGGGAAGCCGGGACTTTTAAAAGCAAGTCCTTCGCCAGCAGAAATTTGTCCGCATCCATATCTGTATTAAACAGAGACAGGTCTTTTTTGGAAAAATATTTTACCGTCTTGTCCTCCTGTAGTTTTGTATTGTCCAGATAATAGACAAAGCGGCATCCGTTTGCGCAGGAACCCTGAATGGCTCCGAAGATCAGGTAATCCGGTGTAACAAATTCATCTTTCTGACAGGAGAATAAGGCAATAGAGAACAGAAGTATAAAAACGGTTTTCTTCATTCGTATAGGTTAATAGTTGGGATTCTGTTTAAACTTTCTCGCCAGCGTACTCAGCGCATCCAGTACTAATTTAGTATTTAGCTGATTCATAAAAAAACCGGTATACGGAACCAGCGGTTCAAACTCTATGATATAGTCCAGTCTGGTGCGGTTGCCGGGCAGCTCAACAAAATTCATCTTGCCGATGTGGTTTTTCAGCGGACTGGCGGAGGTGATTTTGTACTCGATATACCGGGATTCAATATACTGTGTAATTGTTTCCTGAAAGAATAACGGAAAACTTATAATTAATCTGGCAGAGCCCACATCGTTACAATTCGCGGGGTTGCGCGAATCTGTAATTCTTCTGATGAACGCGGGATAAATCTCGCCTAAGCGGTTGTGGTCGCTGAAAAATGAAAATACACGTTGAACAGGAGCATCAAAGTCCTGTAAAAAATGCAAACGCTGTTTTTCTTTTATTTTCTGCAGCCCAGGTGTCATTTGTATTTTCCGGCTAATTTCTTTAATCCGCTTTTGATGGTCGTTTCAATGCCAAACAACAGTAAGGAATCAATGAATCCGATTTTTGTTTCCAGGTCAATGGTGTAGTTCAGTACAGTCTTGTTCGGTTCAGGCGAGCTGAATTCCAGTCTGCCCAGATGGTATTTTACCGGTACATTATTGCTGATTTTGTATTCAATTACGGAGGGTGGCTCAAAGCGGACTATCGTTTCCTGCAATAATTCAATACCTATTTTGATGCTTCTCACAGAACCCAGGCCGTTCGGATTGTCACCGGGCGCGTCTTTGATACGCGTGATATTGGCATTCAGCAGGCTGCCGAAATTATTGTGGTCGCTCAAATAATCAAAAATCTCCTGTTGCGGAGCATTGAATTCCTGTGTCATGTGTACGGATGCCATAAAAGTGTTTTAGTAAATATATAGAATCTATTTCTAATTTTTAACGGCTGAGTGATTTTAAAGCGCTTTTGTCCTCGAACAAATACCATCAAAATTACAGGCAATGAGGCCGATTGTAAAATTTAACACTTAATGCCTGCAGAATCTTGTTGTATTTAGTAATATTACCTGTTCAATTTTTTATCATTTAAAACTATATAACATGTCATTACGATTAGGCGACGAAGCTCCTGACTTCACAGCAGAAACTACAGCGGGAACAATTCATTTTCACGAATGGCTGGGCAACAGCTGGGGAGTATTGTTTTCCCACCCTGCCGATTTTACACCGGTTTGTACCACTGAACTGGGTTACACCGCGAAACTCAAAGACGAATTTGCCAAACGCAATGTAAAAGTGCTGGCATTGAGCGTGGACGGCATCGAGTCGCATCATGAATGGGTGAAAGATATTGAAGAAACGCAACAGGTGACGATGAACTTCCCGATTATCGCAGACCCGGACAAAAAAGTAGCCACCCTGTACGATATGATGCATCCGAATGCATCGGAAAAGTTCACGGTACGAAGTGTATTCGTTATCGGTCCCGACAAAAAAATCAAACTGATGATTACCTATCCCGCATCAACAGGCAGAAATTTCAATGAGATACTCCGTGTTATTGATTCTTTGCAGTTGACAGCGAATTATTCCGTAGCCACTCCGGTGAACTGGAAAGAAGGAGAAGACGTGGTGATTGCGCCGGCCATTTCGGATGAAGAGGCTGCTGTCAAATTCCCCAAAGGTTTCAAACGCATCAAATATTACCTGCGCCTGACGCCGCAGCCAAACAAATAAGTTTTTTTCTTCCAGTAACACCGATTGCAGGTAGGTGCCTTTTTTTATAGCGAAGGATATCCGAAATGTGTTGCAGAAATGGATATGCGGTGCAATCAAAGGTTATCTCCCTGCGGCCGACAGGACGCTTTTATTTTATTTTTCAGTAAACGTATAAAAAAAAGACGGTCATTCCTGCGGAAGCGGGAATCTCATGTTCACTATTAGTAGTTTACTATCCTCTGATGTACCACCGAACGTAGGGAGATGTCTTTTGAATAGCAAAGGATATCCGAAATGTATCTTCGCTTTATAGAAAGAGAAAGAGAAACCACGTAATGACAATAAAGTGGCAACAAAAGCCTGAATAATGGCAACAAAAGCGCTGATTTTTGAAATGCTGTTAGCAGCTGGGTTACTTTTTCAAATCATAACGGTCTGCGTTCATAACTTTTGTCCAGGCTTTTACAAAGTCTTTTACAAATTTTTCTTTGTTGTCGTCTTGTGCGTATAATTCGGAATAAGCACGTAAGACAGAATTTGAACCAAAAACTAAATCAACTCGTGTCGCTGTCCATTTAGTTGTTCCGCTTTTTCTGTCAACAATGTTGTACAAGTTATTAGAGACTGGTTTCCAGGAATAATTCATGTTGGTGACATTTACAAAAAAATCGTTGCTTAATATACCTTCATTGTCTGTGAAAACACCATGTTTTGTTCCTCCGTAATTTGTTCCTAAAACACGCAAGCCACCAATCAAAGCTGTCATTTCAGGAGCGGTTAAACCCATGAGTTGTGATCTGTCAAGGAGTAATTCTTCAGGGGTTACGTCATAGTCTTTTTTAAGCCAGTTTCTATAACCGTCATGAATTGGCTCAAGCACAGAGAATGATTCAATATCTGTCATTTCCTGAGTTGCGTCTCCGCGTCCTGCGTTAAAAGGAACTTTAATATTTACACCCGCATCATGAACCGCTTTTTCAATTGCTGCACTTCCTCCTAAAATAATTAAATCTGCAATACTAACTTTTTTAGCTAACCCGTTTTGAATCTGTTGAAGATTATTAAGCACTTTTTCTAAACGTTTTGGTTCGTTGCCTTCCCAATCTTTTTGTGGAGCCAGACGAATTCTTGCACCATTCCCACCGCCTCGGTAATCAGAACAGCGGAATGTTCGTGCGCTGTCCCATGCTGTATTAATAAGTTCTGTTCTTGTCAAGCCGCAATTCAGCAGTTTTGTTTTCAATTCTTCAATTTCCGAATCTGTTAATTTGTAATCAACGGTTGGTATTGGGTCTTGCCAAATTAAATCCACTTTTGGGGCATCAGCACCAAGGTAGCGGCTTTTAGGGCCTAAATCGCGATGTGTTAATTTAAACCATGCTCTGGCAAAAACTTCTTCAAAATATTTAGGTTCTTTATAAAATTTCTCGGATATTTTTCTGTACTCAGGGTCCATTTTCATTGCCATATCCGCATCGGTCATTATTGGATTTCTGCGAACACCGGAAATATGTGCATCAAAAGGTTTGTCTTCTTCTTTGATGTTGACAGGCTCCCATTGCGACGCACCGGCAGGACTTTTTTTCAACTCCCATTCATAATTCAGTAATAAATGAAAGTAGGTGTGGTTCCATTTATTCGGGGTTGTAGTCCAAGCTCCTTCCAATCCACTTGAGACCGTATCTTCTGCATTGCCTTTCCCTTTGGGATTCATCCACCCAAAACCTTGAGTTTCTATGTCTGCACTTTCTGGGTTTGAACCTAAAATAGAAGCATCGCCATTTCCATGTGCTTTACCTACGCTATGACCACCAGCTGTTAATGCAACTGTCTCTTCATCATTCATAGCCATACGTTTGAATGTTGTTCTGACGTCTTTGGCTGTTTTCAAAGGGTCCGGTTTTCCATCAACACCTTCGGGGTTAACATAAATTAAACCCATTTGGACAGCGGCCAATGGATTCTCTAACGATTCACTGTCGGAACTGTTTGAGTAACGAGATTTTGCAAGCCATTCTTTTTCTCCACCCCAGTAAATGTCTTTTTCAGGATGCCAAATATCCTCTCGTCCGCCTGCGAAACCAAATGTTTTGAAACCCATAGATTCGTAAGCCATATTACCAGCTAAGATGTATAAATCAGCCCATGAAATTTTGTTGCCATATTTTTTCTTAACAGGCCACAAAAGTCTGCGTGCTTTATCGAGGTTTACATTGTCCGGCCAACTGTTGAGTGGTGCGAAACGTTGATTTCCTGTATTTGCACCGCCACGTCCATCAGCCACTCGGTATGTACCTGCTGAATGCCATGCCATGCGAATCATAAGCCCACCATAATGTCCCCAGTCTGCTGGCCACCAGTCCTGACTTTCGGTCATTAGTTCTTTTAAATCGTTTTTCAATGCTTCAAGGTCAAGTTTTTTGAATTCCTCAGCATAATTAAAACTCTCTCCTAAGGGATTTGTTTTTGTGTCGTGTTGATGTAAAATGTCAAGATTTAACGCATTTGGCCACTTGTCCATAACGGAATTTTGCGTTTCTGTATTTGCACCATGATGAAACGGGCATTTTCCTTTTTTTGAATTTTCCATTGTCTTTAATTTAAAATTTATTATTGATTGTCTTGTTGTGTCTTATCCTTGCCTGCAAATGCTGAGTTTAAACTGTCAGCCCCGCTATTGCCGATACGATGTTGGCAGCATGCCATATTCGTCGGGCTATTTTGTTGGAGTCAAAGGCATACTGCTGTTCCAGATATTTGAATATAATTTCCAGTCGCCGTCAACCCTTTTCCAGATATTTATGAACTTCCCTTTTTCAATAGTACTGTCCTTGCCGTAACTCATAAAATAGTTGCCTTCATCTATAAGATAGTCACCACTGCCATACAATGCAGTTGTTTCTTCACGAAATTCATGGATGCCAAAACTAATGTACTCCAAATTTATTGCTGCAATAGCAGAACGTCCGGTTATAACTTCTGAATTTGGAGCAAAAACTCGTCCGTCCTGTGTAAATATATTATTCAAAAATGCAGTGTCGCCAACTATGTGGGCTTGGGTAAATTTGTTATTTTTTTCATCAATAATTTTTCTCAGACCCGTTGTGTCAAAGCCGGAAGAATTGTCCTTATTGGCGGATGTGGGATGATTATTACAGCCAACAGTTAGTAAAGCAGCAAATGCCATAGAAAGAATAATAGTTTGTTTCATTATACTTTGAATTTAGTGGTATTTCATAAAATGTTTTGTCCCATATAGTTTGTTGTCAAGTAGAGGATTCAGCGAATGGCTGTTGCAAACGTTTTTCGGGTTTGTGCCGTTTTTTGCCTTGTCAAGTTACACATTTGAGCGTTAACACACAAAAAAAAATGGTCGCGAGACCGCTGTTACAGTATGGAGGGAACACACAGTGTATCGTTCTGGTACGTGTCTGCCTGTTTTTTACTTAATTTTAAAGTACTCGTTGATTTCTTGTAAATAATCACTGCTATCGCAAACTCCTTGTTAGGGCTGTCTTCCACTTCTCATTTTACAGATTTATAACTACTTCTATAGCCCAATAAGTAACTTATCGGAGCAAGTATCCAATATGTCAAAAGTTGCACAAACCAAGGAGGATTTATTACCCGAATATCGTCTTTGTGTTTAAGACCCATTAAGGGCAATTGCAAAAATGGAGGCATTCCTTTCTTGTCGAGTTTATTGTCCTGGGCAAGTGCGAAAAAGGATTCAAAAAATTCGTCAATATGTTGTGCCGGAATAAATTGTTGAACAGAATGTGCTTCTGCTTCATCCTCATTCCAAAAGCAATGTGGCACGCCAGCAGGAATAACAATCTTTTCGCCTGGTCCAACTATGTGCTCTTTCCCGTCAACAAGAAAATGAAGTTTACCGGAAATAACTCTGGCAGAGCTTTCTTGTTTTGGATGGATATGAATCGGCTCCCTCATATCTGACTTGGGATTAAACGATTCAATTTCTAATAGTTGTCCATTTGTTTCTTTTCCTGTCTGAAGGAATATCATTCTTTGCCCTGTCCTGCCATTTGTGATTTTGTCTCCTTGCTTAGCCATATTTGTGTTGAATTATGTCGTCAGATTTAAAAGTCATTGTCATTTAAGCGGTCGCCATAGAGTTGCCGCTAACGCAAACCCATATTAGCGGTTCGTGCTATTTCTGTCAGCAAGTTCAGTCTAATGGTCAAATGAAATTGTTTCGCCAAGCCCTGCATATAAATAGTCGTTTTTGTAAGTGTCGGATAAAATTTTGAACGCAAGATGTCCCGTGCAATGAGCCGGTGCAACGCGGTGAACTTTCAAATCGTTTTTGAGCATATTTACTAACTGAACTGTTTGTGCTCTGTCAAACGGAATCATGTGAAAACCCCCATAAACCAATTCTATTTGGTCAGTTGTAACTGTCTGGGTTTGCTTTACAATGTTTTCAACACCTGAATGAGAACACCCTACAATTAAAATTTGTCCTCTGTCAGTTTTCATTGAAAGAGATAGTTCTGGAAGGTTGGAATTTTTACAAGCATCTTGATTGTGGTCAAACTGTCCTTCAACAAAACTTTTACCCGGATAACAAGAAAAGTAGCCCATATACTGTGAGCTTGTTGCAATGATTTTTAGCCCGGGCAAAATTTCTTTTGATGTTTTTACGAATTCAATGTTTGCGTTCCAAAACCTTCCAGATTGGTTGATAGAAAATTTTGTATTTCCACCGTCAAAGTATTGCATATAGGCCGGCAACGAATCTTTAATGGCTGGTTCTTGTCCTGTTGCATCATATGGAACGGGTGCTCCCCAGAAAATGTCGTAAGGAAAATAGATTTTCACTTTTGGATTTACTTGCAGTAAATAATCAAGCCCGTTCAGATGATCAAAGTGTCCGTGAGAAACCACTACAATGTCAATCTTTGAAAGGTCAATGCCGAGTTTTGATGTGTTGTTTTTGAAAATGTCAGCGTTGCTGCCAGCATCAAATAAAATTGTCTTGCCTTGATATTTTGTAATGCAGGAAAAACCAAAATCCTTAGTCAGGGAAGTGTCTTTACTAAAAGCATCATAAAGGTTGGTAATTGTTCCTTCTTTGACTTCAATAATTTTCTTGTCAGATGGTTTGTTGAATGAAGTCAGCAACAAAAGCAGAAGAAAACTATAGAGTATATTTGTTTTCATAACGTCAATTAATGTTTGAATGTATCTTGATACAAAGTTAATTTATGTGTAAATGTTTTTTGTAGTCAGTTTCAAGTTTGAACAGTCGTCAAGCATGACCGTTAACGTTTTTGTCACTTGGCGCAGTGGTGGATTTTGGAACACTCAACTGTCTGTACCCACAAATGGTTCTTTAAAGATACTAAATTTTCTGTTACCTCGTTTCGCCAATTAAGGTAGGTGCTGTTAGTGGCGCCCTTTTTGTCCTGCTACACAAAGGTCAGCAAGTAACCCAATGCCGATCCGCCAATTACAATAAAAACGCTGTTTACTTTTTTATTGGCAAACGTCACGATAAGACTTGAAGCTGCAATTACAATTGTCCGCCAGTCAGCAATTGAGTCTTTGCCCATTTGATAACAAACAAAAATAATGATGGCGACCGAAGCAATATTTACAGCGTCAAGAAATGCGGAGAATAATTTTGATTGTCGCATTTTAGGAACAAGAGGATTAAGCAGCCAGACAAAAAGAAATGAAGGAAGAAATATTCCAATAGTTGAGACTATTGCGCCACCAAGTCCGTTTATTTGATAACCAATAAATGTAACAGAAGAAAAAACGGGGCCGGGCGTAATTTGTCCGACTGCAATTGCGTCAATTAGTTGTTGTCTGGTTAAAAGCCCTTGCGAAACCAATTCGCTGTCGAGGAAGGCAAATAAAACGTAACCGCTGCCGTAAAGAATGGAACCAATTTTTAGAAAGGTCAGGAACAGCTTAATATTGGTTGCCGATAAAAGGCTTGTTGGCTGGAGAAGTGTTAAAGGAGCAAAACTATTTAGTTTAGTATTGCTTCGAATTGAAACCAAAGCTAAAGCAACTAAGCCTGCGCCAAACATCACGATTATTTCATTGATGCCATAAAAGCAAAGAACTAAGGAGGCAACTCCGATAACTCCGAGTTCAATTGTCTTGAGCGCTTTTTTGGCAAGAGGATAAACTGCACCAATAATAATCGCAATAATAGCAGGCTTTATTCCGTAAATAAATGGCTGCATTTCGGGAAGCTGTCCGTATTGTTTGTAGAGCCAAGCGAAAAAGCCCGTAATTATTACGGCTGGAATAATAAAACAAAAACCAGCAACAAATAATCCCTTCAATCCAGCACGTTCATGTCCGATATGAATGGCCATTTCTGTGCTGTTCGGTCCGGGAATAAGATTTGTTGCGCCAATTAAGTCTAAGAAATGTTGTTCACTCATCCATTTCTTTTTTACAACCACTTCCTGTTGCATCATAGCAATGTGTGCAGCGGGACCACCAAAGGCAATTGTACCAAGTTTTAGAAAAAGTTTTGCTATATCTTTTAAATCAATTTTATTTTCCATTCTTCGCAATTCTCTTGTCAAGCGACCACAAGCCACCGCCATTGATTAAAAGAAAAATGCTGCCTAAAAGCATTGCCCAATCAGTTCTGCTTCCGTGAAGCATTTCCCAAAAACCTTTATCGGCTAACACCTCGGCTTTTGTTGTTGCAATAGCAACAAGCATAATTATTATAAGAGGAATACTTGCAAATCTTGTAAGTAGTCCGATTAATACCAAGGCACCGCAAATAATTTCAAATGTGCCTACAAAACTTCCTAAAAATTCGGGAGAAGGCAAGCCTATTTTTGCAAATCTGCCAGCACCCAACTCGTCAGGAAATAAAAATTTTTGTATCCCTTCGGAAAGGAATACAGCCCCTACCATTAAACGAATAAGAACTGTAGTTTTTGAATTGTCGGTATTTAGAAATTTACTGAACATTATTTGTTGATTTTGAAATCTTGGTTACTGAAAGGCGGGGTGTCAGGAATTTTTACCACATTGAAACCAAAGTTTGTCGCGCGGTGGCAATTATTACAAGTATTTGTCAATAAACTGTAACTGCTTTTGAATAGAGCAGTTTTTTTTTGTTTGATTGCATTATTGATGCTGTCAATTGCAGGTTGAATCATTGGAAGAGATTTTATTTCTTCTCTGTCTGCACAGAACTTTGGCAAATCTTCCAACGCCTCCAGTATTTCGTGAACTTCAAAGTCGGCAAGTTCCCAGTTTTTGTTTTCGCCGGCAAAGTACAATTTGTTGTGATGAACTTGAATGCTGCTCATGAATTCGCCAAACCCAGGCCGATACGTGTCCGCTAATTGTTTTTGCAGGTTATTGATTTGAGATTGTAATTGAGCGGAATTGTCGGCTGGTTGTCGGCACGAAAAGAGCCCGTATGAAAGAAGTAATATGGTCAGTTTTTTTGTCATGTCGTTATTTTCATGTCGGTCGACAAAGGTTTGCCTCTAACGGTCCCGGGATTTGCGGACAGGCGAGGACTGAACCTTTGCGCTGACCCGAAGTCAGATGTTCTAATTTACAACTTTTATTGATTCGAAGCACGTCCGCCCGCCTGACGATAAAACCCGTGTTATGCTGCCGTTATATCTTGTTTAAGAACTTAACTAATTTCAACTTTAATTTTCTTTCCAAGTCCTATTTCAACAATTTTGTATAGTGTAGAAAATTCAGGTTCAATTGCATTATTTTCTATCCTGGAAATATAAGTTTTGCTTGTTCCACTTAGATTTGCCAAGTCTTGTTGTGTTAACCCTTTCTTTAACCGTGCACTTTTTATGGCATTCCCAAAATGAAATATGTGTTTTGTGGTATTGCTTGGAATACTATTTTGGTATAATACACAAGGATCAATTTCGTAAGGATGAATGACTTGATTTCCTTCTATATCTGATAATTCTACACTTACATTTTTCCAAGACAAAGTTTGATTTCTAAGACTAACTTTTTTAAACTCATCTTCATTCAATAATTTGTATTCTGGATCATGTTTTGTGATTTTCCATTTATTAAATAAATTCTTGAAATCAATAATTCTTGTTTCGCCATTGTTGAAAATACAAACCACGGTAAAATCTTTAACAGATTTAATTTTAAGAATTCTGGGTATTTTTATTGTCTTTTTCATTGTCGTAAATTTGGATTAAGTCTATTAAAATTATCTAATAACATTTTCTTTATTATAGGATCTTTTGCCCAATTTAATACTGTTTTAAGTTGTGCAGGAGGTAGACTTCCTGCGTATATCCTAGAGTCCTTATTATGATTAACGCCTCTCGTTCAGCATATATAGCATGAACATGTGGTGGCAAATGATCTCTTGAATACACATCTATCTTTATTGAACCTAATGTATGTATAGTAGGCATCTAGTTTATTTATTTACAAAGTTACCAAATTTGGTAACAAAATACAAATTTTATTTTTAGTTTGAAAATCAAGAAGTTATAATATATTTATTAGAATCACTCTGAACCGAGCAATAATGGCAGCTAACGTTCCCACGCTTGGCGTTCGTGCGGGCTTTTTAGCACTAAACTCGATACGAAGAACCGCACTTCAATTATACACATAATTTTCAATGAAGCACGTCACCCCGCATGACGCAAAACGGCTGTGTGTGCCTTGCATACACTTCCTGTTACGAAAGTAACAAATATAACTAAAGG
>CAZBED010000024.1:0-18774 GCA_964490845.1 uncultured Chitinophagales bacterium
AATACTTCTTTGTTGTTGGCTACTTTGGCAAAACCTTCAGCATCCTTAAATTTCCAATATGCATCGCTAATCGTTTTTATATGCCTGGGTTCCAGCCAGGCATTTGTGCGTTCAATGCGCAGCTCTTCTTTGGCATCAATAAAAATGATCTTGCCCTTTCGTTCTTTAGGCTTTTTCATGCGGCACACCAACAAACAACTTTCCATGCTGCTGTTGTAAAACAGGTTTTTGCCCAAACCAATTACGGCATCTACATAATCTTCTTCAATCATGCGTTTGCGTATGTCGGCTTCGCTGTCTCTAAACAATACGCCATGCGGCCACAGCACCACACAACGGCCTGTTTCTGGGTTCAGGCTTTTCATAATGTGCTGTTGAAAAGCATAGTCGGCACAACCCTGCGGTGGTGTTCCCCAAATATTGCGTCCAAAAGGGTCGTTCATCCATTTGCTTTGGCTCCACTTTTTTACGCTGTAAGGCGGGTTCGCCATGATTACGTCAAACTTTTTCAGTTCGTCATTCTCCAATATCTGCGGGCTGTCTAAGGTGTCGCCCTGCACAATCAAAAACTCATCTACATTGTGCATAAACATATTTATACGGGCAATGGCAGAGGTAATCAGGTTCAGTTCCTGTCCGTACAATTTCAGCGTTCGGTATTCTTTGCCTTGTTCTTTTAGGTGCAAAGCGGCACTCAGCAAAATACCACCACTGCCGCAGGTAGGGTCGTAAATACTTTCGTTGCTTTGAGGGTCGGTAATTTGGGTCATTAGTTTTACCACCGTGCGGTTGGTGTAAAACTCGGCTGCGGTATGTCCGCTGTCGTCTGCAAATTTCTTAATCAGGTATTCGTAGCCTTCGCCCATTATATCGTGGGGCACATTGGCTACACTCAAATTCATTTTGCTGAAATGCTCAATCAGGTCAAGGAGTTTTTCATCGCTCATCCTGCGTTTGTTGGTCCACTGGGCATCGCCAAAAACATCGTGCAGTAATTCAAAGTTGGCTTTCTCAATGCCGTTAAATGCTTTCACCAAAGCTTCACCTACATTAACGGTTTTCTTTCTTACATCTTCCCAATGGCAACCTTTGGGTATTTGAAAACGGTGGTTTTCGGCAAATGAGGCATAGTTCAAATCGCCACCACTTTCTTCCAGAGCCAACTGAAATTCTTCATCATACAGGTCGCTTACCCGTTTAAAAAACAGCAAAGGGAAAATATATTGTTTGAAGTCAGCCGCATCAATCATTCCACGCAGAATATTGGCCGCTCCCCAGAGGTAATCTTCTAATTGTTTTTGAGTCATGTTCTATCGTAAAATTCAGTTCGTAAATTTAGTTTTATATCGCTAAAAAAGGACATTAATGCGCTGGTAATTCAAAATATTTTGTGTGGTGGTCTAAAATAAAAAATACAGAAAGTTCGGCAACGAGTGTTGGCTTACTCGTTGTCCGCTTGAAATATGGCCTGTATGTTGGTCACCTGTTAAAATGCTTTGTCCTTGTGTTAATGTTCAATTTTTAGTCGTCTGTGTCAATGTTGCAGTGTAGTAATTCGCTTACCGCTAACTTAGTTATATGCACTACCGATAGCGTTTATTTATCAAATATCTTGTTTATACTCATACCATTGGTTCGGTTTATTCAAATATACACTTTCTTTATAAATAATCATGTGACGAAAGAATATTCTGTGGCTTTTTTCTATTACTTTTGTGTACCTTTTCCGAAACGGTTAATTATTATGGCATGATCAAAAAAACAGGGATTTTATTGGTAAACCTGGGAACGCCCGACAGCCCGAGCAACGGGGATGTTTTGAAGTACCTGAATGAATTCCTGACGGACGGCCGTGTAATTGATTATCCGTGGCTGGCGCGCCAATTGCTGGTGCGTGGTATTATTGTTCCGGCCCGTTATAAAAATTCCGCCAAAACCTACAGGCAAATTTGGGATAAAGACAGAGGATCGCCGCTGTTGTATCATTTGCAGGATTTAACGGAAAAAGTGAGCGCCGCATTAGACTCGGAAAAATATATGGTGGAATACGCCATGCGCTACCAGAATCCGGATTTGGCAAGTGTGCTGGAGAAATTCCGGCTGCAGCAGGTGGATAAGATAGTGGTGCTGCCTTTGTTTCCGCAATATTCTTCTGCCTGCAATGGCTCCGTGATTCAGAAAGTACAGGAAATTACCTCTAAATGGCTGACGATTCCGGACTTAAACTATATCCATCATTTTTACGATAATGAGAAATTCATAGACGCCTTTGTGGCACAGGGTCACAAGCATAATTTTGACGACTACGATCATGTGTTGTTTTCTTATCATGGTTTGCCGGCTCGTCATTTAAAGAACGGTGATATTACGGGTAAACATTGTTTACAGAAGAATGACTGTTGTGCGAAGATGACGGAAATCAACCAGCATTGCTATAAGGCACAATGCTACGAAACAACCAGATTGATTACAGAAAAATTAAATCTTCAAAAGGACAAATTCACCGTCACCTTCCAATCCCGCCTGGGGAAAGAAGTATGGCTGGAACCTTATACGGTGGCTGTCATCCCGGAACTGGCAAAAGCCGGCAAGAAGAAACTGCTCATATTCTCTCCAGCGTTTGTTGCAGATTGTCTGGAAACTTTATACGAAATCCGTACAGAATATTTAGAATTATTTAAAGAACACGGAGGTGAAAGTATTACGTTGGTGGAAAGCCTGAATTCAGAAGATAGATGGGTGGATGCCGTTGTGGATTTGGTGACGGGGTAGTTTTTCAATATGCGTTTCTTACTCCGCATTTACTTCAATTCTGCTCGCTAAATAAATACACAATATACCGATGAGGACTGCAATATAGGCAATATAGTGGTAGTTATTCAAATGTCCGGTCACTTCATCTTTGGTTAATATCAGCCCTCCGATTAATGCGGATAATCCCTCGCTCATCTCAATCAATGAAGAACGTATTACCAGAAATTTGCCACGTTGTTCCTCCGTCGGCGCGCCGGTAATCAGTGTTTGAGCGGCAATCATACGGCCGCTGTTGAAAATAAACATAAACGCGCAAATCAGTAAGGCCATCATGATGGATGCCTCATGGATATGCGAAATTACCAGAATGGGAATGAAGGATAATAAAATCAGGATTCGGAATGATTTTAATTTGCCCAGCGTATCGATAAACTTTCCGATAGTGGGCGATGTCAGTGTAACGGAAATTCCGCCTACGATATACATCCACTTGGTGTCTTCCAGTTTGAAACCAAGATTCCCCACCAGGTAGGGATTGATAAATGAAATAAACATAAAATGGCCGAGCACCAAAAAGAAGCCAAACAACAATGCGTTCTGTAGATTCTTATCTTTCAGTACGCGAAGTACTTCCGTTATCTTTGAAATATTTACTTTCAGCCGATATCTGGCTGTCCGTGAAAAATAGTAGACAAACGGATAAGCCGCCAGAGAAAAAACAGCTATCGCGACATCCTGAATACTGTTATTGTCAGGCGGAATGTGGTCGCGCATTTTGGGTAAGTAGAATATGGCCGGAATCAAAGTCAGCAATGATAAAATACCTATCATGCGGAAAGGCCAGAAAACATCCAGGTGCTCGCAGATAAAAATGGCAAACGGAATGCCGACAATAGACGCCAGCCCAAACCCCAGATTTAGTATCCCCATTGCTTTTCCCCGCCGTTCATAAGGCACCATATCGCTGATGTAGGCGGTAGAAACTCCGCCCAGCAATCCGCCAAACAGGCCGGTAAAAAATCGTGCAAAAAGCATCAGATGATAGGTGTGTGCAAAAGAACATAAGATGCTGCCGATAGCAAAAAAGAAAAATGCGGTCAGTAAGACGGTTTTTCGGTCGTAACTGTCTATATAAAAGGCTGCCATAAATGCTGAAATACCTCCGCTCAGAGAAAAGGCGAATATCAGCATGCTGTATTCTCTGGGCTGTATGTGGTATAAATGCATCAGTTCCGTTCCGAGTGGCAGCATCAGCAGAAAATCCACAATGGCACAAAACCAGATAAATGTGAGCAGGTAAAGTATGAATTTTTCGTTTTTCATGCAGGAGGGCCGTATTCTTATAATATGATAATCAGTGTAGTTTGTCAGTTGAATATTACACCGTGCTAAGTTAGTTCAAATAACTTACAACTTAATTCACTGTTAACAGGCAAATACTTACTTTTACAACAAGAAATCAGGTTAATTGTTAAAAGTGTATGACAGCAGGTAAAGAGTCGATAGAATTATTGGTCAGTAAGCTTCAGATAGAGCAGCCGCTTAAAAATATTGCCGAGAAAGTGCTGAACCACGAACGCATCACTTTTGATGAAGGCGTGTTATTGTATGAGAAAGGCGAACTTGGGTTTGTTGGGGCATTGGCTAATTATATCCGAAATAAGAAACACGGAGATAATACCTATTTTAATCGCAACTTCCATGTGGAACCTACGAATATATGCGTGTATACCTGCAAATTTTGTTCCTATTCCCGTTTAATTAAACACCGCGAACAAGGCTGGGAATATTCCATTGACGATATTCTGAATATTATAAAAAAATATGACGGACAGCCTGTAACGGAAGTACATATCACCGGCGGAGTAATCCCCAAGCAGGATTTTCATTTTTACGTAGATTTGTTTAAAGCCATCAAGGCACACCGTCCGGATTTACATATCAAGGCGTTAACGCCCGTAGAATACCATTATATTCTGAAGAAAGCGAAGATAGGCTATGAAGAAGGCATGCGAGCCATGCAGACTGCGGGATTGGATTCCATGCCGGGTGGCGGCGCGGAAATTTTTCACGCGGATATCCGCGATGAAATTGCCGGCGGAAAATGCAGTGCGGAAGAATGGCTGGAGATACACGAAATCGCCCATAAGATTGGGTTACCAAGCAATGCGACGATGCTCTATGGACATATCGAAACTTTTGAGCACCGTGTAGACCACATGGAAAGGCTGCGCCGGCTACAGGATAAGACGGGAGGCTTTAACGCTTTTATTCCGCTGAAGTTTCGTAATCAGCATAATGAGATGAAGCATTTACCCGAAGCTACCATAACGGAAGATTTGCGAAATTATGCCATCTCGAGAATTTATCTCGATAATTTTGAACACATCAAATCCTACTGGGCGATGATAGGAAGAAATACGACACAATTGTCGCTGAATTTTGGTGTGGATGATGTGGACGGAACGATTGATGATACCACCAAGATCTATTCCATGGCCGGCAGTGAAGAACAGCATCCTGCCATGAGTACCCGCGAACTGGTGAACCTGATTAAAGCGGTTGGCAGAAAACCCCTCGAACGCGATACTGTATATAATGTCATTCAGGATTACAGCAATTATGTTTTCGAAGAAGATGAAAGGGAGAAAGCCAGGCTGTATAATTAGCTAATTAGCTGATGTGAAGATGAAGAGTATTAATTCTATAATTCAAGATTTAGTACTATTGAAATAAACCACCCAACCGCAGGAGGTTTAGGTTTATGATGTTTTCAGCATTAGCTGTAAAATAAACGAAGCGTGGCAATCAGTATCTGCGTTTATTTTATCAGCGGTTTAAAATCTTTTTAAAAGATTTTAAAAATGCCTTTAAACATCATAAAAGCTTTTTGGTTACTTACCTGTCTGCCGACAGGCAGGTTGGCTCAAAAAGTAACAAAGTTAAAGTAAAAGACTACATATGGTGATTATTCAGATTGATTACTGTCCGTCCGGTCAGGCGGGCGTGCCTTGCATGATGCAATGAAAAAGCCCCGTAAATCTGCGGGGCTTGTAAAAGTAATCGGTAAGCTATATTATGCTATTTTAACATTAACTGCATTTAAACCTTTTCTTCCTTCTTCCAGTTCAAACATCACTTCATCGTTTTCTCTGATGCTGTCGATCAGGCCGTTAACGTGTACGAAGTACTCTTTGTTTGATTCTGCGTCTTTAATAAATCCAAAACCTTTTGAATCGTTAAAGAACTTTACAATTCCTTTATTCATTTTAATTATTTAATTAATGCAAAGATATACTAATATATCCATCTTACTTTGCTTTGAGATGTTTATTATCATAATTATAACATATGCAACCTTCATAAGACAAAGAATTCATGTTTTATATCTTTTTTCAGTCTTTCTTATTCGGGATAATAGTTATAATTTCGGCATCTGAACAACGATTTACCTATTTATGACACAGGATTCGAGCCATATTCCCAAACAAATTTATATTATACGTCATGGACAAACGGATTTCAACGTCAAACAGGTGGTGCAGGGGCGTGGTGTCAATTCTGATTTGAACGATACCGGTTTGCAACAGGCAGAAGCATTTTTTAATAAATACCACCCGGTAGATTTCGATGTTATCTATACTTCTAAGCTGAAGCGGACACATCAGACGGTGGCGCATTTCCTGAATAAAAACATTCCACATGAAATCCGCGAAAATATTGACGAAATAGACTGGGGTATTTTTGAAGGAGTGGAACATCATCCGGATTTACAGAAAACATATTACGGTATCATAGAGGAATGGAAAAAAGGGAATCTTACCATTAAGATTGACGGCGGCGAAAGTGCGCAGGACCTTGCTGACCGGTTAAAGCCATTTGTAGATGAAATCAAACAATCTTCCCATAATACCATACTGATTTGCACACATGGCAGAACATTGAGAGTACTGGTATGTTTATTATTGGGTAAACCGGTTTCGCAGATGGATGAATTTTCACATGAAAATACCTGTCTGTATCATCTGGAATACGATGGAAATAAAGTTGAACTGATAAAAGAAAACGATTTAGAGCATCTGAATGCTGACGATAAGCAGCATCAGGAGAATATATCGGCAAAGCTAAAATAATTAATATTACCGTGGTAAAGATATCCGCCGTTTCCTATTTGAATACAAAGCCTTTCCTGCACGGATTGGAACTTTCCTCCGTTAAGCATAAGATTGAGTTAAGCATGGATTCACCGGCGGTCTGCGCGCAGAAACTATTGACCAACGATGCAGACATTGGCTTGGTGCCGGTAGCGGTTATTCCGCAGCTGCAACATCCGCAGATTGTTTCGCCGTTTTGTATCGGCGCCAGCGGGAATGTGAAAACGGTATGCTTGTTTTCCAATGTTCCGCTCGAAGAAATTAATACAGTTTATCTCGATTATCAATCCAGGACATCAGTATTGCTCGTGCAGCTACTGATGCGGGAATACTGGAAAAAAGAGGTGGCTTTTCTGCCCGCACTTGAAGGTTTTGAAAAGGCTATTCAAAATAACATAGCTGCTGTAATTATCGGCGACCGCGCGATTGAGCATTTGGGCAAACATCGTTTTGAATATGATTTGTCCGCCGCATGGCAGCAATATACCGGCCTTCCATTTGTGTTTGCCGCCTGGGTGAGCAATAAACAAATCGACAACGGTTTTTTGGATGAATTCAATGCAGCGCTCCAGATTGGATGGAGTACCAGAAATCAGATTGTGCAGGAATATGTAAGTTATAATTCCCCGTTTTTTGATGTAAAAGAATACTGGAATGATAATATTCAATTCTTACTGGATGAGCCTAAGAAACAGGCGCTGGAATTATTCCTGAAGAAACTGAATCCCCGCCAGCAGTTTATTTATTGCTATTAATCCGATATCCGTCATATAGTAACGGCCTTTTCCAGTACAGAACGTATCAGTTTGTCTGTAGCTTTGTGCGGGTCTGCGCTGAAGGTGCCGTCCACCCGGTTGGCTAAGATGGCATTGCAGGATAAGGCATGATGCCCTAATAATTTGCTCATACCATAAATGGCGGATGTTTCCATTTCCATATTGGTTAGTTTTCTTTCCCCCGGCAATACAATGGCAGATAATTCGTCAATGTATTTTTTGTCTTTAGGTGCAATCCGTACCGTTCTGCCTTGCGGCCCGTAAAATCCGCAATTGGTCAGTGTAACTCCCTTGCGCATGTCTTTGGCTACTGAGTGGAGCAAGGTGTCAGAGCCTTTTACAATTACGGGATGCACGCCCAGATTTCTGACGATAGGAACAATGGGTTCTAAAAACTGGTTGTCTTCATGGGAAACTTCGAAATTATAAAATCCCAGTAAGCCATCCAGTCCTACGCCATATTCGCTGGCTAAAAAGCTGTCTACCGGAATATCATGTTGCAGCGAACCGCAGGTGCCGATACGGATGAGGTTTAATGCAGATAAATTACGCTTTGCCGTTCGGGTAGTTAAATCCATGTTCACCAAAGCGTCTAATTCCGTCAGCACTATGTCTATATTATCGGTGCCAATGCCTGTGGAAAGACAAGTGAGGCGTTTATTTCCGATGTAACCGGTATGTGTTACAAACTCCCGTTTCTGTTTTTTGATTTCAATCTTGTCGAAATACCGGGATACCTCTTCCACACGGTCAGGGTCGCCCACCAGAAAGATGGTGTCTGCAATATCTTCCGGCAGCAGATTTAGATGGTAAATGCTGCCATCCGGATTGAGTATCAGTTCGCTTTCTTCTATCTTCATATCTGTTGAATTGAATTCCAAAATACAAATTCCTTTTCAATGGCTGCATGATAAATATCATCCCGTATATCAATTTTCCTGTTTCATATTGTATTTTTGACTGAAAGTGATGGAGCCACGCGACATATTAAAAAAATACTTCGGCTACGATGACTTTCGAACTCCGCAGTTCGAGATTATTCAGTCGGTACTGGAGGGAAAAGATACAATGGCATTGCTGCCAACCGGCGGAGGAAAATCACTTTGTTTTCAGGTGCCTGCATTGATGCGGGAAGGAATTTGTGTCGTTATATCGCCGCTGATAGCCTTGATGAAAGATCAGGTGTTTCAGCTCAGGAAAAGAGATATTAAAGCCGCGGCAGTATTCAGCGGATTGACGTATCATGAAATAGATATGATCCTGGATAATTGCCAGTTTGGGTATTACAAATTCCTGTTCGTTTCTCCGGAGCGTTTAAAAACGGATATTTTTTTAGAGCGTTTTAAACAAATGAATGTTAGCCTGATAGCGGTGGATGAGGCACATTGTGTTTCACAGTGGGGATATGATTTTCGACCGCCTTATTTGGAAATAGCGGAAATCAGACAATTTCATCCAAAGGTACCGGTATTGGCCTTAACGGCATCAGCAACCCCTGTCGTGCAGGAAGATATTATTGTGAAACTGAAATTCAGAAAAGGATACCGGGTTTATAAAAAATCGTTTATACGGGATAACCTGAGTTTTGTTGTACGAAATGAAGAAGCTAAATATCCTAAACTGCTTGAAATCATTCATAAATTAAACGGCAGTGGTATTATTTATGTCCGAAACAGAAATAAGACGAAGGAGGTAGCAGAGTATCTGCAGAAAAACAAGATCATAGCGGATTTTTATCACGCCGGGTTGAATACCAGAGAGCGAAATATAAAACAGGATGACTGGTTGCATAATAAGAAGCCAGTAATGGTATGCACCAATGCTTTTGGAATGGGGATAGATAAGCCGGATGTCCGGTTTGTTATACATTTGGATGTGCCGGAAAACCTGGAGGCATATTATCAGGAAGCTGGAAGGGCAGGCCGGGATGGCAAATTATCTTATGCGGTGTTGTTTTATACCCAAAGCGATTTAGATAATCTGACTGAAAGACTGCAGCAGAGATTTCCACCGGCAGAGTTGATAAAAAAGGTTTACAATTCACTGTGCAATTACCTCGGAATAGCTGTAGAGAGCGGAAATATGATGACTTATCCGTTTGATATGACCCATTTTTGCCGTTCGTACAAACTGGAATCGACGTTGGTGTATAATTGCCTGAAAATTTTAGAACAGGAGAATTATTTGCAGGTAAGCGAAGGGGTGCTGATGCCGTCCAGGGCGATATTCAGAGTGGACAAACTGGGATTATATCGTTTTGAAGTGGCAAATGCCGTTTATGCTCCTCTTGTCAAATCAATGCTGCGAACCTACGGCGGTATTTTTGACCATTATGCAAAAATCAGTGAAAAGGAACTGGCTAAACAGGTATTGCTGGATGAAAAAGAAGTAATGAAACAACTCAGTTTCTTGCATAAAAACAAAATAATAACCTATATTCCTTCCAGCGACCAGCCCACAATTACCTTACTGACAGAGCGCCTTCATGAAACAAATTTGTATCTGAATACGCAATATATTCGGCAGCGCAAAAAAATAAATGAAGAGCAGCTGAAGGCTATATTGAGTTATACGGAACAGCAGGCAGATTGCAGGCAGGTGATTATCTGCAGCTATTTTGGTGAAAAAGAGGTGGTACCCTGTGGAAAATGCGATATTTGCCTGGAAAAAAAGCGGAAATTGGAGCAGGATGCTAATTTCAGAAAGGCAAAAAAGGAAATATTGGAAAAGATGGATAATAAATGGAACAAAGTGGAAGAATTGCTGCCGCGAAACGCACATTTCGCTAAAGCATTATACAAAGAAGTTATTCGTTTTTTGCTCGATGAAAAAGTTATTGTTATGAACGACAAAAATGAATTGAAACGTGTCTGAGAAAATTATTTTCACGGTAACTAATGACTTGGTCTTCGACAGGCGTATGCACAGGATATGCACTACATTGCAGCAAAATGGTTTCTTTGTGGAGTTGGTTGGCCGTATTCAGAAGGATTCAGGTACTGTCGGCCATTTTCCGTTTTTACAAACCAGATTGAAGTGTTTCTTTAATAAAGGATTTTTGTTCTATGCGGAGTTCAATATTCGGCTGTTCTTTTTTTTGCTGCTCAACCAGTTTGATGTTGTTTGCAGTTGTGACCTGGATACGTTGCCTGCCGGTGTACTGGCAGCCAGGCTAAAACGAAAAAAGGTTGTGTATGATGCGCATGAATACTTTCCGGAAAGCCCTGAGTTAATTGGTAAGCCATTTAAACAATCCGTTTGGTACCTGCTTGAAAAACTGTTGGTGCCGAATGTGGATGCCCTTTATACCGTCACGCAGTCCATTGCTCAGTTGTTTAATAAAAAATACCAGACCGATTGTCGTGTAGTCCGTAATTTACCGTTTAAAAACAAGGCTTCGGTAATTAAGAATAGTCCGGGCCAGCCTTCATATTTGCTGTATCAGGGAGCAGTGAATATTGGAAGAGGGTTAAATGAAATGCTTCTTGTGATGCTGAAAGTGGATGATATCCCGTTTTATATTGCCGGCGACGGGGATGAAATGAAACACCTGATATACAGTATCCATAAGCTGAAATTAGAGCAAAAAGTAAAACTGATGGGTAAACTGACGCCTGACAAGTTGAGGAATGTAACCGATCAGGCTTATATAGGCGTAAACCTATTGGAAAATCGCGGACTGAGTTACTATTACTCACTTGGTAATAAGACTTTTGATTATATTCAGGCCGGTATCCCTCAAATTTTGATTGGCTTTCCGGAGTATATTCAGTTGAACAGGCAATATCAGATTGGACTTGTCGTCGATGAACTTTCTGTTGAAAAGATAGAAGCCGCTATCCGGAAATTAATGGACGATAAAGAGTTATATGCTCAGCTTGAACAGAATTGCGCGAAAGCGGCGGCAGAATTAAATTGGGAAAATGAGCAAGAGGAGTTGATAAGAATCTATAAAAACCTGACTCAAAATGGCTGAAGCCCTTTTTATAAATATAGTCTGTTTTGATGTGCCGCTGCCGTCAGATTACGGAGGCGCCATAGAGGAATTTTATAAACTGAAATCACTGTATCTGTCAGGTGTAAAAATTCATCTGCATTGTTTTGTTTATGGCGACAGAAAGCAACAACAGGAGTTGCAGAACTATTGCGAGAAGGTATATTATTATGAACGCAAGAGAAGCATAAAAGATGTGTTTTCTGTTTTACCATTTATTGTGAAATCGAGGATGACGGATGATTTGCTTCGCAATCTGTTGCTTAATGATTTTCCCATCTTGTTTGATGCGACACACACCACAGGGTTTTTACATCACCCCGCATTAAAAAACAGAAAGAAGATGGTTCGGCTCCATAATATCGAATGGATGTATTACAGTGTACTGTTTCATTCGGCCATCACGCTGAAAGAACGGATTTTTTATTTTACGGAGTATAAGAAACTCAGAACGTATGATCAATGCCTTGCAGCTGCAGATGTATTATCCTGTCTGTCATTAACCGATATGGAATATTACAAAGATAAGTTTCCGGAGAAGGTGGTGTCATTAGAGCATGTGTTCCATCAAAATGAAAAAATGGAATGTTTGCCTGGAAAAGGAGATTATCTGTTATATCATGGCAATCTGTCTATTCTGGATAATTACATGCTGGTTATTGATGTGTTGAATAATGAGTTGAAAAATTGCAATTATCCGATAGTGCTGGCCGGTAAACGTCCGCATAAACTATTACTTGACTTTGTAAAGAATAAACCCCATATTCGCCTTGTTGCCGACCCAACAGATGCTGAATTAAAACACCTGATACAACATGCGCATATATGTCTGGCGCTGGCGGCAAATCCTTCAGGAGTGAAACTGAAGCTAATTAACTCGCTCTATTTGGGAAGATTTATTATTGTTAATGACAGCGCTTTACACGGGAATGAGCTGGCCGGTTGCACGGTAAATATTTCTGAAAATTTCTCATCATCAGTAATAGATAGTTATATGCAACGGACTTTTACGGAAACGGATGTGGAAATCAGAAAAAAAATACTATCAGACAATTTTGATAATCTGAAAAATGCGCAACAATTGATTAAACTGATTGTTGGTATAAAGAAATGAAAAGAAAAATTATTCTCGTTTTTTTGGTTTTGGCATTTTCGAATGTGTTGTATTTTCTTGTTTTTCATCACAGCGCTATACCGCTCGACAAGACAGTTTTATTTGATGAACAAAATCGCGCGGTTTCGATGGATGAGTACAATAAAACGGTGCGGATTATTTCCTTTTATCAAACATGGTGCGGTGATTGCAGGCGTGAAATGCTGGATTTAAATCAATTACAGCGGCGATTTGGTGACCGCCTCAAATTTATAATGATATCTGATGAAGACTATGATATCGTTCATCCGATGAAGGCATATCTGGATGTAAATTTTATTTTCTTAAGAAGTGAACAGCAACTAAAAAATATAGGAGTAAGAAGATACCCCACTACTTATTTGATAGACAAGCAAGGGAAAGTGATACTGGTGGAAAAGGAAGGTAAAAATTGGAACAGTGAGAAAATGATTGAAAAGATCGGGAAACTATTGGACTGACAAGATACCGCTTAGTGCAAACTCTCTCTAATTCTTCTCATTGATTCTTCATAGCTTACGGCGGATTTCCATCCCAGCTCGGTTCTGGCTTTTTGCGTCGAAACGGTCCTGTTGGTGCCTGTTGCTTTTACAGATTTTTTTGCCAAAGGCGGATTCTTTCCAAGAAGCGGAAATACCGTTTCGGCGATACTTGCAGCCATATAGGCGATTCTGAACGGAATGGAACTGCCAACTTTTTTGTTTTTCATTGCCGCTAAATCTGTCAGGTATTGTTTCCATGAAATGTCCCAGTCGTCTGTGAAGAAGTAAGTCTGATTATGCGCCACCTCTTTGGTGATGCACAAAAATATTCCATTCGCCAGGTTTTCAGCATCTATCAGGCAGGAGGGATGCTTCCCATCGTCGATCAGCTTTAATCCTACAGGAGTGTCAATGCGCTTTAAGGGTTCATTTACCCAAACACTTCCTTTTCCAATTACGGCAGAGGGACGTATAATGGTGTAAAACATATTGTGAATTTTGCAGAAATCTTTCACCAGACGCTCGGTATCTATCTTGGCATCGTCATAATGAACACCTGTCCTGACAAGGGGAGTGGTCTCATCCGGAATGATTCTGTTTCGGTTAATGCCGGAAGCAACACCTACTGAACTTACGTAAATGAAATGTTTTACTTTATGATGAAATGCATCCTTCAGTAAAAAATCAGTAGCATGGTAATGGGCGTTATAAAAATCCTGTTTACTGCCATGGTCTATCACCTTTGCAGCGGTGTGAACAACCACATCACAGCCTTTGGTAATGTCTTTAAGCGCCTGTTCATTACAGATGTCGGCTTGTACCATCTCAATGCTTTTCAAGGCATATTCGTCCGTGTTACGACTGGAGAAGTACTGTCCGCGAATAGCCGTAAATCCGTTTTGCAGCAGTACGTCCATTAGGTGGTGTCCTATTAAGCCGGTAATGCCGGTGATGAGAATCTTCATGTTGAATATACGTTGGGGTGAATCCTACAATTTCAAAGTAAATGTACTATTTCTTCAACATTATCTGAAGGCAATCCGCAGCTTTTATGTTCACAAAGGTAAAACAGGGTTTTGTTTTCCTGAAATCTGTATCTGAGTAAAGGCAGATTACTTGCATTCCTGCTTCCCGTAATCAGTATATCGGGTAAGTAGTTGCAATGAATTTCTCTAGCTTTTTCTGCGGCATCTTTCCCGATAATGACCAGTTCTTTCGTTTGATGTAAGTGCATATCCAGTACAATTGCCCAGTTGGAATAATACACAGGATTCTTTAAGACATCATCCAGAACATTATTGAGCATGGTCAGGCTCATTTGCTCATATTCCGGTTTGTCAAAATATTTGGCCAATAATAACAAGTTCTTTGCCATTGTCGAGTTGCCTGCCGGAATAACATTGTCGCTACTGTCGCTGCTTCTGGTGATTAAGGGCGAATCCAGGTCGGAGGTAAGAAAAAACATACCGTTTTCATTATTGTAGAAATGATTCAATACATATTCTGTAAAGTGTAGAGCTTCTGTCAGGTAGCTTGCTTCCAGCGTTGACTGATGCAAGGCTATCAATGCATCAATGAAGAATGCGTAATCCTGCAGAAATCCGTTTATCGATGATTTTCCGTTTTTATAATTTCTATCCAGTCGGTAGTCTTCTTTTTTGCAACAGGTTAAAATAAAACTCGTGATGCGGACGGCTTTGTTTAAATATTTTTCTTCTCCAAGCGCTTTATAGGCATCTGCCAAACCCTTTATCGTTATTGCATTCCATTCCGTCAGTATTTTGTCATCAGTATTGGGACGTATCTTCGCCTTTCTCTTTTCATATAAGAGTTCATGAATGCTATCCAATTTATGCTGAAAGATTTCGTTGGTGATATTGTATTTTTCCATAAAGTACTCATGGTCTTTTGTCCGGAATAATACATTCAGGCCATCGTCAAAATTTCCTTTGCTTTCTATGTTGTACAACTCGCCAAAGAAATCAAAATCATCTCCGGTTATCGTTTTGAGTTCGTCCGACTTCCAGCAGTAATATTTTCCTTCCACGCCCTCGCTGTCAGCATCCAGAGATGAATAGATACCGCCGCTGCTATCCGTCATTTCCTGCTCTATCCATGCAATGGTTTTTTCCACGACTCGTTTATATAATGGTCGTTTGGTGAGCTGATATGCCTGCGCATAAACGCTTATCAACTGCCCGTTATCATACAGCATTTTTTCAAAATGCGGTACTTTCCAGAAACTGTCTACGCTGTAACGGGCAAACCCTCCGCCTAATACGTCATACAATCCGCCAAATGCCCATCTTTTTAATGTGATTTTAATGGCATCACTTACGTCTGTATCATGAGTTTGATAAAAATATCGGAGCAGAAATTCATAATTATTTGGCATCATAAACTTGGGCGCCCCTTTTTTGCCACCCCAGTCAAAGTCAATTTTTTCTTTCCAGTTGTTCCATATTAAATTCAGCAGGTTTTTATCAATATTTCTTTCTGCTTTTTGCAGTGGAATATGTTCTATTTCATGCAATCCTTGTGTAATTCTTTCTGCCTGACTGATTAGTTTCTGCGGTTCTGTTTGATATAATTCAACGAAATAGTTGAGTACTTTTATCCAGTTCGCTTTTGGAAAATACGTCCCGGCAAAAACAGGTTTGCCATCCGGTAATGCGATTACATTCAACGGCCATCCGCCTTCTCCGCTCGTAATCATTGCTGCATTCATATAAATCTGGTCAATATCCGGACGTTCTTCCCTGTCAACCTTTATGGATACAAACGAGGCGTTCATCACTTCCGCCACTTCCTTGTCTTCGAAACTCTCATGCTCCATAACATGACACCAGTGGCAGGCGGCATATCCAATCGAAATTATTACAAGTTTGTGTTCAGACTTTGCTTTTTCCAATACGGACATTGCCCATGGATGCCAATCTACCGGATTGTTTTTGTGCTGAAGTAAATAGGGAGAAGTTTCATATTGTAAGTGATTCATCAGGGTAAATTTGCTGTTTTTTCAATCATTAATTGATATTTATCTTTAATTCAGATGAAAATAATGTTAATTACTTTGTTTTGTTAAGATTTTTTAAGCTAAAAAAGTATATTTGGCTTGAAAAACAATTTTTTATGAAAAATAATTTACTGATTGTATTAACAATGGTGTTGTTAAGCAGTGTTATAAATCTAACGCTAGCCAGCACTAAAGATAAAAACCACGACGAAAGATGCGGAACCGTTGCCCCCGGAATGAACTGGGAAAATGACTTCCAGCGCAATTTAGCAACGTATATGCTGGATAGAATGACGTCCAGAAATATGGCAGATGATTCCGTCACTATTCCTGTGATAGTGCATATCTGTTTTTATTCAGTAACCAATCCGGCTCCGGGTACAACTTACAACATCTCAAAAGCGCAGGTGGATGGACAGTTTCCGGTGTTGAATGCCAATTTTGCGGGAAATAGCGCATACATAGGCAGTATCCCTGCAGCGTTCTTGCCTTTAAAAGCAAATACTAAGATCAAATGGTGTCAGGCTACTTATGATCAGATGGGTAACGCGTTGACAGAACCCGGTATTGACAGAATCAATACACGTGTCATTGGATTACCGAATCCGGGTAGTACTACCACCTGGAGAAGATCCTATATTGAGGATACATTAAAACCTGCTACGATCTGGAACCCTAAATATTATTGTAATTTATGGGTTGTACCGGGAATGTCTGGCGGAGTTTTGGCTTATGCAACTTTTCCGACAACTACTACATTAGATGGATTAGGGGGAGGTACCGGATATGATTACAATGATGGTGTTGTTTGTGTTCGTCAGGCTTTTGGAACCGGCGGTGTTACCGTTGCTCCTTACAATAATGGAGGTACTGTATGCCACGAATTAGGTCACTGGTTAGGCTTGAGACATATTTGGGGTGATGATGGACGCGACTCTTTAGGAAATACATTGTTATATACAGACCCGCGTACCTGTACAGGCAGCGATTATAATGATGATACACCACCTCAATCTATTGAAAACTATGGCACGCCTACTTACCCGAACAGGCCAAATACTTGTGGCAACGGTGCAAACGGGGATATGTTCATGAACTACATGGATTATGTTAATGATAACGTTTACAACATGTTTACGTTAGGTCAAAAAGACAGAATGTGGACGGCAATGAATACCGGTCAGTTCCGTATCCCTCTAAAAACATCCACAGCTTGTAATACTACGGCACCTCCGCCGATAGCGGATTTCTCCGACTCTGTTAAGACACAGGTTTTATGTACTTCCAAGACTATTAAATTTATTAATAAATCGTTGTTTTGGTATGATGCTACGGGTACAACATGGGCATGGTCTTTCCCTGGCGGTACGCCTTCTACCTCTAATGTAAGATTTCCTGAAGTTACTTATACTTCCGGCGGTTTGAAATCTGTTACCTTAACTGTAACCAACTCCAGAGGTACAAATACACTGACTAAGAATATTAGTGTTTCTATTTCTTCTACCGGTGCATTCCCGTTAGTGGAAGATTTCGAAGGGGCATTTTTCCCACCTGTTGGCTGGGAAACCGTCAACAGAAATGGTAATCAGTTGATTAACTGGGAAGGTGTTAATGGATATAGCGCGTATGGTGTTGGTAATCGCACTATGAAATTCGATAATACTACTTTAGATGCGGGGCAAAAGAAAGATGATATCATGTCATACAAAATTAATTTGACAGGAGTGTCTGATGCCAAGCTAAAATTTGACTTATCTCATGCGCCTTATTATAATGCTTCAGGTTCTGGTATCGGTTTGCAGCAGCCAAATCCAAAATGGATATGGGATACATTAGAGGTATTGATAACGGATAATTGTCAGTCAACCACACAAAGTATCTATCGCAAAGGGGACAGTGCATTAGCTACTGTTATGCCTGGCCAGGGGGAAGAATTTTATCCTGCTGCCAATCAATGGCGAACAGATTCTGTAGTTATTCCTGCAGGGTTTTTAAATAAACCTAATGTTCAGATTATTTTCAGAAATTATGGAGGATACGGCCACTCAATTTATATTGATAATATCAATGTAAAAAGTTCTACATCGCCTGCTGTGACCGCCTCCTTCACGGCGAGTGACACTACGGTATGTATAGGCGGCAGTTTGACATTTACGAATACATCCACCGGTTCACCAGACTCGGTGAGGTGGACAATAAATGGAGGTACGCCTTCCACATCTACGTCGACGACTACGGTATCTCCGGTCTTTAATACAGTGGGTACTTATACAATAAGTCTGGTGGCTTATAAAGGCGGAACAGCAAGTTCCCCTGCCACCAAAACAATACGAGTTAAATCAAAACCAACAGTGACGGTGAACTCCCCGTCGATATGTGCCGGTTCTACTGCTACTTTAACGGCAGGCGGCGCGAGCACATATAGCTGGACAGGTGGTTTAAGCGGTAACCCTGCGACCACACCGG
>CAZBED010000025.1:0-5621 GCA_964490845.1 uncultured Chitinophagales bacterium
AATTTAAGTAGTTTTCAATTTATTACTGGCACTATTTTTTGGGGTGGGGACAATGTAAAATTAGAATACGCAAATTTACTAACCGACCTGAAAGCATAATGGAATTAAGAATTTTAGACAGCATAATGCACGGCGTACTGAAGCCCTGGAAGTTAGATACTTCAAATAATAAAAGATTTACCGAATTGGTAAAAGCAGCAAAGAAAGCTAATCCCTCCACCTGCATAGAACAACATCTGCAACTTTACAACTTATTAGCGGATTACCCTACATTACAAAAAGTATTAGAAACAGAATTACCATCAGAAAAAACACTCCAACCTCTTTACTTCAGTACCAGTTTACCGATGTATAATAATGCCGTTACTAACTTTTATTATTTAGTTATTACAGTAGAAACGCAACGGATTTACAATAGGGTTTTAGGATTTTCAAAAATCTATTCCAGTCAAATAGACCTTATTTATCAAACGGGAAAAGTATTGAATTATGCTAAAGTATTAGCAAAACAGGCTTCAATTGAATTGGATATGATGGGCTTCTCCGGCACAGCAGCACAAGTTGAAGCATCAAACTACGCTATTTATTGTCTGAAACATTCCTTGATACAGCTTTATTTCAGCATCCAGGAGCAATTTAAAGACCACCTTGAAGAAACGACAACACTGGAAGACTTCTACCTCTTGGACTTAGAAGAGCCTTTGTCCGGCATGGTGAAATTAGAAAAAGCAGAACTACCTGTTGAAACTGATAAATCAGAAAAGGCAGTAGATTCAACTCAGGAGAAACTTAGTTTTGGTTTCAAGGATGATATAGACAAACTGAAAACTGTAGTAAATCAATTATGCTTCCAAATAGAACTTTTAAATGAAGATGTAACAGATGCAGATGATTTCATAAGGATTTTGACAGCGAAAAACATATTGCCCGGCAGTGTAAAAATTCAAATAGGATGTGAAACAAAGCATTTCAGATATGCAATAGATAAGTTCCAGCCATACTTTACTGATTTGAGTTTAGCCAACATAGAAAAATCTAAGCTATTTTACTCAAAGAAGGACACCTTGATTACTGCAAATAATCTATCTGCAAGTAATTCAAAAAGTAAAATTGACCCTAAAGAAAAGTCAACCATTGATAAAATATTCAAACAACTGCAATAAAAAACAGTAAGATTATTCAGTAATATGAGTAAGGGATTAACCCCTTAACCCTTACCCTGCCTGCATTTTAGAAGTTTGTCCCATCAATCACTAAAATGCATTATCATGGCAAACGAAGAATTAATCTTAAACAAGCTCACAGAAATAGCAGAAAAACTAACCGAGCAAAACCTGTTTCAAAAAACAGTCCTCAACTTCAACGAAGCATGTGCCTACTTAGATTTAAGCCAGTCACACCTCTACAAACTCACCAGTGCAAGGCACATCCCACACTTCTGCCCTCAGGGCAAAAAACTTTATTTTCGCAGGGATGAGTTAGATACTTGGTTACTCCGCAACCGGCAACTCACAAACGAGGAATTACAGGAAACCGCAGCAGACAGCTTCACTCGGGTTACCAGAGCCAAAAACAATTCCTCAACTAAAACTAAGTAACCATGTCAGCTTGCACCATTTTCAAAAACTTTACTGTACCCGTAGAAGACAAATCCTTAGTCATCATTTCAAAATGGATTGCCGAAGGTAATTTCAAAACCGAAATCGAGGAAATCCGCTCACTGGTACAGCAAGGCAAAACTGAGGAAGCATCTGACAAAAAGAAGCAACTCCTCGCTTTTACGCCTTCCGGCATCTTCAAAGAAAAAAGGCAAATGCCATATCTGGAAAGATATACCGGCTTCCTCCACCTCGACTTTGACAAACTAACACCAGAGCAGCTGCAACAGGCATTTCAGGTAATTTCAGGTATTCCATATACATTTATATGCTTTGTCAGTCCAAGCGGAAACGGGCTGAAAGTATTTATCGAAGTGGACACAGGCATGGAACACCACGAAACCGCCTATCGTCAGGTTCAAAAGTTCTATGAGGAAGCCACAGGCTTAAAGGCAGACCCGAGTTGCAAAGACATCACACGCCTGTGCTTTATGAGTTACCACCCCTCCCTCCACAAAAACCTCGATTACCAAAAGTTCAGGGTAGAAGTACAGGAACTGCAATCCGACAGCAAAAACGCACCGGATATAATAGCTGTACCATCCAATCAGGAACAAAAGCAAACTCAGGAGCCTGAAAACCTGAACACCGCCTTCATTTTCAATCAACAAATCGGATTCACTAACAATAAAATAAACTACACAAATGGAAATCGCAATAACTACATGTATCTGCTGGGATCTAACTGCAATCGCGCTGGGTTGTCAGAACTGGACACTCTTCAATATTGCCTGGAGCATTTTGACCTACCTGAAAGAGAAATTAGATCAGCTGTAAAGAGTGCCTACACTCATCATAGCACAGAATTTGCAAAGTTTGCAAATGTTGCAAACTTGCAAAATACGGATGGAGAAAATGATATCGAGGAAGATTTTCTGAAGAATACGCCCGTCATTCCCGATGAAGTCTACGATACCCTGCCCGATATACTCAGAGAAGGCGCATTAGCCTTTACAGACAACCGTAAAAGGGATGTCTTTTTTTCAGGGGCTATCGCTATCCTTAGCGGCTGCCTGCCAAATGTTACGGGTGTATATGCACAGGAAAGAGTATATCCGCACCTGTACACCTTTATTATTGCACCTGCCGCCAGTGGCAAAGGAGTATTAAAAAATGCCAAACGTTTAGCTGATAAATACCACCAGAAGGTAGTCGAGGAAAGCAGAAGCGCACAAAAGAAACACGAACTCGAAATGCTGGACTACAAAAACAAACAGCATCAGGTAAAAAAGGGAGAACCTTTGCCCGAGAAACCCGAAGAACCACCCTTTAAGATTGTGTTCATTCCGGCTAATTGCAGTCAGGCAAGAATTATAGAGCATTTGCAAGCCAATGACGGACAAGGCATAATCTGCGAAACCGAAGCAGATACCATGAGCAGCACCAAAAAGCAGGATTGGGGCGACTATTCCTCTATCATGCGCGGGGCATTCCACCACGAGAAAATCTCCGTATCCCGTAAAACCAACAATGAATTTATAGAAGTCAACGAACCACGCTTGGCAATTACGATAACGGGTACTCCTGCACAGGCTCCAAAGCTCATAGCCTCTGCCGAAGATGGACTCTTCAGCCGTTTTATGTTTTATGCCTATAAAAACGAAATACAATGGCAGGACCCCTCACCGCAAAACCGTTCTATTATTTACAACGACCACTTCGACAAGTTAGCTGATCTGTTATTGCAAAGCATTGAGTTTTTGGAACACTCCCCCACAGAAATACTATTAAGTGCCGACCAATGGGATAGTTTGAACAGCACCTTCAGAAGCAGACTGTCAGACGTGACCATCTTCACCGGCGAAGATGCAGCAAGTATTGTATTCCGGTTAGGGCTGATTACCTTCCGCTTGTGCATGATATTTTCAGCGTTGCGCAAGGTAGAAAATGCGGAAATGTCAGATGTCATGTATTGCACACAGGCAGATTTTAATAATGCCCTGATGATTACACAAACCTACCTGCAGCACAATATTTTAATGTTCAACAATCTGCCAAAGCAAAACGACAGGATGGAATTTCTGTCCGGCGATGGTAAGCGCAAACTCTTTGATGCCCTGCCGGAAGAATTTAGCCGTAAAGAAGCCGTTGAAACAGGTAAAAAATTTAGCTTAGGTACTCGTACCATTGACGAAATGTTGAAAACTTCAATAGGCAAAAACTTGACTAAAATCAAATCTGGCACATATTTGAAATGCTGATTTTCTGGCATTAGCTATATTTAGACAGTCTATAACCTTACTTTATTTAAAATTAAAAGGTAAATAATTTGCAAAAAGCACCGTTTTTCAGTACCTTTCGCATAGAATAACTCTTTTAATGGGTGAGCAAGTAGAAATAAAGATTCATAATTGGGTTGAAAATCTTCAATCACAGGGTAAATATGCATTTTCATTAGCATTAATTCAGGAACAATTATCTGGCTTTTCAGCTATAGCCATTAAAAGTTCTTTGGGTCGCCTTTCAAAAAAGGGGTTGGTTATTTCTATTCACAAAGGATATTATTTAATCATTCCGCCACAATACAAATCGAAAGGCATTTTACCGCCGTCTTTGTATTTAGATGCCTTTATGAAAGAACTCAATCGTCCATATTATTTGGCATTATTAAATGCGGCCGCATATCACGGAGCATCGCATCAGCAGCCGCAGGAGTTTTTTGTAATCACGACCTTTCCTGTTTTAAGACCAACATACAAAAAAGGACTGAAAGTAAACTACATCAGTAAAAAAGAATTACCGGTCAATTTATTGGAAACAAAAAAAACGGAAGCAGGATATCTAAAAATATCCAATCCCATACTGACAGCTACAGACCTGATCCAATACGAAAAAAGGATAGGTGGCATCAACAGGGTGGCTACCGTTTTAAATGAATTGGCAGAAGCCATAAAGCCCGATGTGTTTAACCGATACCTGTTACAAAATACGCCCGTTACAGCTTTACAGCGATTGGGTTATTTATTAGAATATGAATTTAAGAATCATATCCTGGCAGATGCTCTTTTTCATTCATTAGAAATAAACGAAGCAAAACTGTTTCGTATTCCGCTAAAGGCATCAGCCGGCAAAAAAGGCTTCTCATCCGAAAACCGATGGAAAGTGATTGTAAATACAGAAATAGAAACTGACTTTTAGTCGAGTCATTAAACGAAATAAATAAACGAATGATACCACAGGCATACATAACAGAATGGGCTAACCACGTGCCATGGCAAACCAACGAACAGGTAGAGCAAGACCTGGTCATTTGCCGTGCATTGGTAGAAATATTTTCTGACGAATGGCTGGCTGCAAGTCTGGCGTTTAGAGGTGGTACGGCATTGCACAAATTGTATTTACATCCACAACCTCGATATTCTGAAGATATTGATTTGGTACAGATAAGACCTGAACCCATTAAAGAAACCATTCAGCGGTTGCAGGAACGCCTCGCTTTTTTAGGTGAAAGTTCCGTCGCACAAAAAAACAGCAACAACACACTCAAATTTCGCTTTGAATCGGAGTTCCCTCCGGTGCAAAACCTTCGCCTGAAAGTAGAAACCAATTGCCGGGAACACTTTACCGTATTAGGTTATCAGCAATTCCCATTTGAAGTAAAATCATCATGGTTTACAGGAGCCTGTAACATTACCACTTATCGATTAGAAGAATTATTAGGTACAAAACTAAGGGCACTCTATCAGCGTAGAAAAGGCAGAGATTTATACGATATGTATAAGGCTCTGGCAAACCAACCCGACCTGGATAAAGAGGCACTGCTGAAAAGTTACCATGAGTATATGAAGTTTGCAGTGGACACCCCTCCCGGGCAAAAACTATACCTGCAAAATATGGAAGCCAAGATGCAGGACCCTGAATTTTTAGGTGATATAGCTGGATTAATCAGACCTGCGGAAAATTACGACCAGCAAGCGGCTTACCAAATGGTAAAGTCCGAATTACTCGAAAAAATATAAATTG
>CAZBED010000026.1:0-5099 GCA_964490845.1 uncultured Chitinophagales bacterium
AAATTTAAGAGTTTTACTCCAGTTTTAAACTGTCTGATTTTTAGGGACACTTACAATCAGGCTTGATTAGATAAAGTAATTCTAATAGCTCTTTTGTATTACACATGCCATTTTCTTTGTGAGTGGTTGCTATCAAGATAACATTATACATTCTGTTGTTTATAGTAAAATTATCAATTGGCGGAAAATCACGCATCAACATTCCGCGCATAGGCGCAGGTAGCTAAAACAACATTATAATACTAAACATTTTTAGCCACTTGTACTTATGCGCTGTATGCGCTGTTTTGTTTTTGCAATTTAATAAAACAATTCCATTTTTAAGCTTTATATGCTCTATTTAGCAGTGCATTTATCAAATATAAACTTATTTATAAGTCGTCAGATGGTGATGTCCTTTTTATGCGTACTTACGTTACAAACAAGTTCATTAGTTTTTCACTCCGGTTGCTATAGTCAGGAATTAATAAATTATAAATAAAGGCGCCCCGGTTTTTTGATTTGTAATTAAATTGGTATCTTCGCACCTCAAATTCAGCAGTTTAACGTGGTTATTAACGATTTAAAACTCATTTCCGGCAGATGCACCCAGTATCTTTCGCACAAGATTGCGGAAAGCTACGGGCAGGATTTAACGCCGGTGGAAGTGATGCAGTTCAGCGACGGCGAATTTGAACCGGTAATTACCGAGAGTATCCGCGGCTCTTATGTGTTTTGTATGCAAAGCACGTTTGCTCCTGCGGATAACCTGATGGAATTGTTATTGTTGTTGGATGCAGCTAAAAGAGCCTCAGCGGGTTATGTGGTGGCAGTGATGCCGTATTTCGGACTGGCGCGCCAGGACAGGAAGGACAAACCGCGCGTTGCCATCGGCGCTAAGCTGGTGGCCAACATGCTGGTGGCGGCAGGCGCACAACGTATCATGACCATGGATTTGCATTCTCCGCAGATTCAGGGTTTCTTTGATATTCCCGTGGATCACCTCGAAGCCAATGCCATCTTTACGCCGTACATTCAGGAATTGGGCCTCGATGATCTGGTATTTGCTTCCCCGGATGTGGGCGGTATCAAACGCGCCAGAAACTACGCCCGCCAGTTCAACGCAGACCTCGTGATTTGTGATAAATTCCGCTCTAAGGCAAACGAAATTGAATCCATGAGCCTGATAGGGGATGTGACCGACAAGAATGTCATCCTGACAGATGACTTAATCGATACAGGAGGCACGCTGACAGCGGCTGCTAACCTGCTGCTCGAAAAAGGAGCAAAGAGTGTACGCGCACTGATTACACATCCCGTTTTATCGGGCAAGGCTTATGAGAAAATAGAAGCGTCCGCTTTGACGGAACTGGTGGTCTGCGATACCATCCCGCTGAAGCAGGAATCTTCCAAAATAAAAGTATTGTCGGTGGCGCCGCTGTTTGCAAGGGCTATCCGCAATGCACACGAATTCAAATCTATAAATTCATTATTCATCAATAAAAAAAAGTAATTTTTTATGCAAACCATTACCATTAGCGGAAAAGCTAGAACAAACGTAGGAAAAACAGCCTCCAAAGCGGACAGAGCCGCCGGCCTTATTCCTTGCGTGATGTATGCGGGAAACGAGGTGGTACACTTCACATCAACTATCAGCGAGTTGAGAGGAATCCTGTACACCCCGAAATTCTACAAAGCCATAGTCAACATCGATGGCACCACCCACGAAGCCTTGTTGAAAGACGTACAGGCGCATCCTGTGACCGAAGAAATCAGACACGTTGATTTCCTGAAACTGGTACCCGGCGTGAAAATTATTGCGGACGTTCCTATCCATGTGGTAGGTACCTCTCAGGGCGTTAAAGAAGGGGGTAAGTTGTTGGTGAAAGTGAGAAAGGTGAAAGTAAAATCTGCACCGGAGCACCTGAAAGACACCATAGAAGTGGATATTACGCCGCTTCGTCTGGGCCAGTCGTTCAAGGTGAAGGACTTACCGGACCAGGGATTTGAAATCCTGACGTCACCTTCCATTCCATTGGTATCTGTTGAGATAACGAGAGCATTGAAAAGTGCCGCTACAGATGCTGCAAAAGCGGAAACAGCAGCTAAAAAGAAATAATCAGCTATTGATTGATTTGTTAAGGCCGGCATTATGCCGGCCTTTTTTATTGAATAACAAAGGTGGAAATCTAATTTAACTGCCGGCATAGAAATACGTCGGTTAAGTGTTATATTTGATGGTCAAAAGAATTTTACAAAAGCCGTTTGTAACACTTTCTGTTTTTGATAAATACTGATGCAGCGCAATTTAGAATAAACCGTTAAGCCGGATTAAAACAACTATTATTTTTTAAAAATTACCAGTATGAAAAAACTACTTACGTTATTATGTAGTATTTGTGTGTTGAACACCTTTGCCCTTGATAATCTGTGGCAGAATGTATCAGGAAGGCGCCTCAGCGTTCCGGGTGAACAAAAAATTATTCCGCTGCAATCCAATAAGGTGCAGTTGAATGATGCTTCCTTCAAATCCCTGCAACTGCTGATTCCGTCAGAAGCAAGCGGACAGTCCATCCTGATGCAGTTGCCTACACCGGACGGCGGATACCGAACATTCAAGGTCTTCGAGCGTGTGACGATGGAGAAGGAACTGGCGGATAAATATCCAATGATAAAGACCTATCAGGCGATTGCAACGGATGACCCGTTTGTGACTGCAAAACTCGATTACACGGAATTTGGCTTTCACGCGATGGTCTTCAGCAAAGAGGGTATATTCTTTATCGACCCGTATACAAATGTCAATACCGGATTTTATAACTGCTATTACAAAAAAGATTATGTTCGTCAGCCCGGCCAGTATTCAGTCTGTGAAACGCCTTCTACAGATGAGCAGCAACTGTCTGACCCTTCGAATACCATCGGGCAAAGGCTGGTTAATAATTCAAATAATGCGATTGTCACAGACGGAAAAATCAGAACATTCCGACTTGCATTGGCGTGTACCATTGAGTATTCAGCAGCGGTGGCATCACCCGGCCCTACAAAGGCACGGGTACTCAGCGCCATGGTGACTTCGGTGAACCGGGTAAATGGTGTGCTGGAAAAAGATTTGTCGTTCCACATGAATCTCGTTCCGAACAATGATACCTTGATTTTTATTACCAGCGATTCCTATTCCAATACAAACGGAAGTACGATGCTTGGACAGAACCAGACGGTTTGTGATGCACGAATCGGCAATGCTAATTACGATATCGGGCATGTATTCAGTACCGGCGGCGGCGGTGTTGCCTTTTTAGGTTGCGTTTGTAATTCGGCGAATAAGGCGAGAGGCGTGACAGGTTCATCCAACCCGGTTGGAGACGCGTATGATATCGATTATGTAATTCATGAAATGGGCCATCAGTTTGGAGCAAACCATACATTCAATGCGGGCACTGGGTCCTGCGCGGGTAACAGGGCGTCTTCGGCTGCTTTTGAACCCGGTAGTGGTACCACCATTATGGCGTATGCAGGTATTTGCGGTGCCAATGATATTCAGCCGCATTCCGATGATTATTTTCACCGGGCCAGTATCAATGAAATCTACAACTATATTGCCAGCAGCACCACTTGCGCCGTGATAACTAATAGCAACAATACACCACCTGATATTGTTGACTACACCGCGACCTATTATATACCCTACAAAACCAGTTTTGAGATTACGGCTGCGGCATCCGATGCCAACGGTGATCCCATAAAATATTGCTGGGAAGAATATGATTTGGGGCCTGAAGGAAGTTGGGATAACAACGCTATTCAGACGGCGCCGATTTTCCGTTCTTTCTTACCGACGACTTCTCCTACAAGAACATTCCCAAAATGGGATAGCCTGATTACCAATTCCATCCGCTACAAAGGAGAGGTATTGCCGGAAACCACCAGAGATGTGAAGTTCCGATGTACAGTGCGGGATATCAATAACGGTTATGGTAGATTCAATGCTCCCAGCGGCAATCTTACGCTAAAATCAACCATTACATCTTCTTTATTCAGGGTAACCAGTTTTCCAACCGCGTCTAACATTACCGGAAATACCAATCAGACTGTAACATGGGATGTTGCAGGAACGACAGCATCTCCGATTTCCTGTGCAAATGTAGATATCTACTTATCACTGGACAGCGCACGGACTTTCCCGTATTTACTGGCGAGCAATACGCCGAATGACGGAAGTGAGAGTGTGCTGATTCCGAATGTCTATACGAATACGGCTTCTGCACGTATTAAAGTAAAAGGCAGCGGGAATGTTTTTTTCGATTTGAATAACGGATGGATAAGAATTAACCAGGCGGTGGTGTCACAGTTTTCAGTCAATGATTCCGTAGTTTGCAAAGGTAGTTCACTTACATTTACCAATAGTTCAACCGGTTCACCAGACTCTGTGCGATGGACTATAAACGGTGGTGCGCCGTCTACTTCCACTTCACAAAGTACAGTCGTAGTTGCATTCAACTCTGCGGGTACTTTCACAGTTAGTTTAACGGCGTATAAGTCAGGTATAGCCAGTACGGCATTTTCAAAAACAATTACAGTTAAACCAACACAAACAACATCTATCAGCCGCACCATCTGTCAGGGAGAGAATGTAACGATAGGCGGAGACGTATTTACACAAACGGGAAATTATACTACGCATTTACAGACATCTTTAGGCTGCGACAGTGCAGTGAACCTGAGCCTAACGGTGAATCCGACGAAATCCATCAATATCAGCAGAACGATTTGTCAGGGAGAGAATGTGACAATAGGCAGTGATGTATATACACAAACGGGAAATTATACCACGCACTTACAAACAAGCAAAGGCTGCGACAGTGCCGTAAATCTGAGTCTGACCGTGAATCCAACGAAATCCATCAATATCAGCCGAACGATTTGTCAGGGAGAGAATGTGACGATAGGCGGTGATGTATATACACAAACGGGAAATTATACTACGCATTTACAGACATCTTTAGGCTGCGACAGTGCAGTGAACCTGAGCCTAACGGTGAATCCAACGAAATCAGTCAATATTAGCCGCACCATCTGTCAGGGAGAGAATGTAACGATAGGCGGAGACGTATTTACAC
>CAZBED010000027.1:0-2635 GCA_964490845.1 uncultured Chitinophagales bacterium
TCAAAACATTTAACAAAAACTTCAATTACGAAGGTCATTTTTTCTTCATCCTGAACAAAGGAATGAACAGCGGAAAGCCTATGAAATCATCCTGCCCGAATTGTTTCGTATGTATCGCCGGAAGCGAAGAGGAGAAAGAGCAGCTGTACTGGCTTTGCTTCGCCCTCTGGTATTCTAAAGCATTCCATTATTACCTGAAAGGCTCTGTCATCCAATTTATCACAATAGATGATATAAAGGAGTGTCTTTCCAAATCCTTACTTAAATCCAATCAAAACAAAGCCGATTTTCAAGCTGCCATCCATCAGGCAAAGAAATTTGAAGAATTGGAAACCCTCTATGAAAAGAACTTGCAGCTAATCAGACAAGCCAGGAGAGCCATTTTTTATAAAAGGTCCTTTCTTTAAGGATAGCTAAGACATACATAAGCCGTACATAAGTCATACATATTTGCACCTTATTTCGTCTATATATATAAATCGGACAGAAAATAAAAAATCCTGCACTCTCATGCAGAATTCAAAACCATACTTTACAAAACCTAACTATGCACCCGTAGAAGGGTTTCGCCCTTGACGCTTTGCACGTCTTTGGCTACTAACTTTAATCACCCATTTTTTCACCCTTTAACTTTCTTCTTCGTTCCTCAGCGAGTTTTCTACGCTCTTCAAAGCTCATAGACCTTGCACCGGTGGATGGATTCCGTCCATCCCGTTTGGCTCTTCGGAAAATTGCAGTTGAAACTCTCATCTTAGTAAACGTTATCAATGACCAAACAGTTACCAGAAGAAAACTTGTAATAGTTGCCGTTCACTTCCTGATAAAACTCAATTCCAATACAGTTTATGACGGAAATATCCGATGTCATCACCGTACCTGCTGGCAAGGATGCATCAATCGTTTCACCTGCATAAGCTGCATTCAGTGGAGAGTATGCCCCATAAGCAGAAGCACTCAATTCATTTAGATCTGGATTGGTTGGCTCATAAGTACCCGTAGTGTCATTGTAAGCAAAATCAGACACCACACCCACAGCATTGATAAAACGGAAATGTGTAGCCCCGATAGGCGCATTTAAGGCATTTGTCGGGTTGACCGGTAAAATGGTCAATGTGCTTGTCAGTCTGTCCACAGAACTCGTAAGAGAGTAGGGAGCATAAACGATACTCGGAAAGGAAATGTTTTTATCAAATCCGAATCCATACAGGTAAGTACGTTGTGTACTGATTTCCACTTTACGAACCCCTCTCGCTTCCGTACCATCTTCCATGTTGATTTTCTTCATGATAGAAGTCAATCGCCCGGTACATTGGGGGTCAGTCATGCCGTTTAGCACCTCTGACAATGCCACACGAACGGACTTTCCTGCTTTTGCGCAGCCACCGAACTCGTTCATATTCTCACGGGTACGCTCAAACTCTTTGGCTGTTTTTACCTGTTCATCGGTAGGACCTCCAATCATCCCTGCAAAATAGCCTGATTGACCTTTGATTTTAAAGTGACGTATGTCGCCAATCGTTCCTACATACTTCATTACACCTTTCTGACGTGCCATCTTAATTAATTTTAATTGTTAAAAATCTATTTACATCCGTTACAATAACGGTTTTTATCTTTTATTGAATAATTCCGCCATAGGGATGGAGGACAAATCGCCATAGCTCCGCATTTCCATAAGCCCAATTTTTCGTTAAAGGCTAATTGCATACTGTTTTTAAGGACAGTATCATTGCTGTATTGAACATATTGCCACGCCCAGCCATTTCTGATTAGAATACTATCCAGTCGTTTATTATCAATCCAAACATCCGCTAAAACTCTTTTATAAATATCAGTACCGGTACTGTCATATCTTACAACTTTCCCTAAAATCAAGTTGCTGACTAAAAGAGTTGATTGAAATCCAAATTGCTGTTTGCTTTCCGGGGCGTCTACATTTTTAAGTCTGACAGTAAAATCAGTATTTCCTTTGCGGAGAACATAAGTGTCGCCATCCTTTACACGCACAACTCTTGCACTGTCATTTGCTGATAATTTCAGGCATAATAGGCAGCCGGAAATAATCAATAATATCTTTAAAACTCGAACCATGAACCAAATATAAATACACTTACTATACTTGTAAAATGGGAGCTTCCGACATTTCCGTTTTTGCATAATTATGCCAACTAACACACTTTTACCTATGTAAAAAATTAATTATCTTTACTGATAAATTGAATATTTGACAATGAATAGACTGTGTATTTATCCGAAAGACATTCAGATAATCACAGGCAAAAGTGACAGATATGGCAGATACCTCATTAAGAAGATTAAAGAGTATTTCAATAAAGAACAACACCAGGTTGTTACTATTGATGAGTTTTGCCAGTATATGGGATTGCAGTTTGAGGTTGTTTTCAAGCAATTAAACTAAAAATCTCAGTCAGCCTTTGCTTATGACAGGCAACCGGCATCTTTAAAATCAGCTCTTTATTTTCCTTTAATTGTTGTGGATTTTCACTTATTTAACCGTACATAGGTCACATTTGAGGTCACATTTAAAAAATAAGGGTTTCAGCATCTTGCTAAAACCCTTATTTTACTGTGACCGCGGCACGAATCGAACGTGCGACCGACTGCTTAGAAGGCA
>CAZBED010000028.1:0-2619 GCA_964490845.1 uncultured Chitinophagales bacterium
CCGCCATTCACTTCAGCCCAAACCGCCAAAGAAAAAATTCAGGGAAAACCACCGGATCTTAAGAAACAAAAAAGCCACCCGCAGGTGACTTTTAAAAATGGATATGAACGATATTACTTCAATTATTTTGCCACAGGTTCATCATACAGGAAATCATCCATGCCTACTTTGTCCTCGTATCCGGGTGTGGCGGCAATTCCTGCTTCGCCGGCCGTAATTCTTACTCTTGTCACTTTGTGTTCGTCTTTAAATTTCACGCCCAGCAATGAAAATTTCGCATCAGATTTTTTAGCGAAAAACTTTCCTAAGCTAGCACCTGTCTCATCAAAAAATTCCAGTGATGTGGTATTGTCTTTGTCGACATCCAGGAAGATGACGCCGAATCCTTTTACCGTGGCATCTGTGGATTGTCCGGGCACTTTGAAGGTGACGTCAATGACATGGCCATTCGCCGTTCCAAGAATTAACTTAGGGCTGAAGGCTTTTATTTGAGTGGATAAGCCGGCATACACATCTTCAAATCCTTTGGAGCTGATGCGTAAGTCGGAAGTCAACGCAGTGGTAAAGATAGCGCCACGTTTTCTGCCGTTGGGCGCTGCGGGATCGGTCTGTGCGAAGAAATCGGAAGGAAAATTGTTGTTGTCCTGCAAATTAACAGGAACTGCGTCCCAGTTAATTTCCCGCCGGCCGCCTGTTTTTCCGGGTACTGTATTCAGGGAGTCACTGAGCAGCGACCTGAAAGCGTTCAGTGAGGAGAGAATTGAAACCGAATCGCCGGTAGCTGTAATCACATCAGATAATGGTTGTTGAATGCCGTCTTTGCTGCAAGATGAGGCCAGGAGGGCAAAACAGATAACTATCCCGACTGCTTTGTTTCTTAAAAATGTTCTTGTTTTCATGATGTTTGATTTTAAGTGTGATAAATAGGTATGGTAAATAAAAATTGACTTTTCCGTGCTGCTGCATATTGTATCGATATAATACGCAACAGTTTTGTTAAGAGCCTCTATACTGTTTATCTGATTTTGGAGTATATTACTCTGTTGCCGTTTGGAAAGGTTAATGCCATTCCATCACCGCTGTCAGTGATGGACACTTTAAAATCAGCGGAGCCCCCTTCAAATTGCAGGCGGATGACATTTCCACCCTTAGCCGTCCACGAAAAGTCGCTTCGCTCTCTGGGGGTTTGTCCGAACGGCCCGAGGCTAAACGTTTCTTCAAATCCGGAACCATCGGCATTAAAAGTTATTTCTGCCACACTGGTTTGAGTAACATCTCCGCTCCCCAGTATTTCCTGGTTTTGCCAGGTGCCGTTAAGCCTTCCGTCCACAACGCCTGATGCGGACAGGCCTTCCTTCTTGCACGACTGTGTAAAGAGCATCAACATCAGCAGGGTTATACCAAGGATAGTTCGAATAATCAATTGTTGTAAACTCAGATTTCTGTTATAAGAAATGGAGAGTATGTGTGTTTGTGTTTTCATGACTTACAATTTTATTTGTGATAGAATAGTATTTAATGTTTAATAGGAAATAATGCTTTCACTTGTCTTTTGGGTTGAATTGCCGGACACCGTTATTGTGATGGTTTCAGTTATTTTACTTACGCGATTATCAGAATCGAAAGCATATACAAATTCATGCATTTCACGTCGGCCTCCCGTATTGAGGACAGACTGCTTCAGCAATTTCTTGTATAATACATTGCTTGTTGCTTCTTCCTGTTCTAAAACCTTATAATACTGAAATGGCTTAAAGGCTGTTGGCAGTTCGTTAATACCTTTCTGATAGGGCAGATTATTGTAGTAGGTGTAAGAAATAACCGCTTCTCCGTTAATAGCACTCAGATTATCATCAAGGTAATCCATTCTGGCAACAGTATTAAACGTACCGCCATCTATACTCTGTGTTAGTGTGTTGATTTTATTCTGGTTGTGTTCAAATCGTAATTCTATGTTGTCGGAAATTAAGTTCCGCATTGTTTTATTGCTGTTCATAATCAGCTTTTGAACACTGGTTCCGGAGTTTCTGGCTGTTTTGAATAATGCCACATTGCCGGATAGTATAACCGAGTCAACAGATGCGGTGTTTTTAGAAAAATATCGTATCAGTTTGCCCTGTGAATCGTATTCATATCCCTGTGATCTTACTGTGCTTCCGTTGGCAACTGTTGTAATAAAACGGGGTTTAGTATTTACCGCCGGTAAGGGAGGTACAGCTACAGGTGGCGGCGTGTTATTCACAGGCGGCGTTGTAACTCCCGTTCCCGGATTAGGCGTGATTTCATTCTCTTTTTGACAACTTGTCGTTGTGACTGCGAAGAGGATGACCATCATGGCTGCCATACTTCTGATTGTGTTGTTCGTTTTCATGATAATTGTTTTTATTGTTGATTAATGATTTTCTTATTATTTGCTGGCAACTGCGGAAGCCGGTTTGGAATAGCCGGTTTCTTCCCCGAATACCAACTGGTTGTCTGTTGCGCTGTATGCCGCTATGGAAGAAACCTCTCCTCCGTTCATGATGGTGATTTGTCCGTTTTTCACCATCCAGCTTCCTCTGCCAGTTACGCTGATTTTACCGTTTGTCTGTATATAGGAAATATAGGTACCGTTGGCAT
>CAZBED010000029.1:0-1714 GCA_964490845.1 uncultured Chitinophagales bacterium
TCGGTATTTCTTCCCCATGCCATAACTGTCATATCATTACAAATGGAAAGGCTGTGATATAGTCCACCGGAAAAGTAATGAGAATAGCTTTGATTGGACTCGATACCAATGACCTGTTTGGATATTGTATCATTGGATCTGTCCTCATCTCCCAGCAGGTCAGTATTAAAGATAAAATCATAAGGCCCGCCCACAGTGGCAGTCCAGGTTGGGAAAACAACGTTCGCTGTTGCAGCAGAATCAAGAAAGGGCAAGACCTGAGTCAAAACCTGACCTGTTTGCCCGTTTTTATATTTCACAGGAATATTGGATTGCGCCTGAATCCCAAAATTTTTTACCATCACTTCAGGTACAATTTCGTCTCCCGCGATTACCATTGCAGACGGCGAAATGATTGATGTTACACCAACATCATTTGCATATAAAGCCCGGATCTCGATATCGTCAAGGAAAATATCATTGCCCCAGCCACTCTTTGCTACGAAAATCACATAGTATGGTCCCGAGACATTAGCAGGTATTGGATAATTGAATTCAAACCAGTCGGACATCCAGTAATACCTTGCTACTTTCCCCAGTAATACAGCTCCGTTCAAATTCGGTGTTGCATTATAATAAACTTCTAGGCTGTCGGCGTAAGTAGGCCATTCATAATCACGGTACATCCAGAAATTTACATTCTTTGGCAAACCTGCCGGCATCATAAGGGCCGGAGTAACCAGCATGGCCGATACATTATATCCAAAATTATAATTATCATAAAAAGCCATACCGGCGCCACTGTGTGGACTGCAGGGCGGGTAAATACCTGCCGTTGTGCGCGCCCATAAACCCGTACCGGTCAGTTGAATATTTTGCCATCCGACTGGTGGAAATGTTTCATCATCAAAGCTTTCATTTAGCATGGCACTTTGAGCAAATGATTGTGAGAAAATTGGAAATGCTAACAGTACCACCAAGACAAAGGGTAAGGATGTAGATTTTTTCATAATGTTGAGAAATTTGTGAATAGAAGTTAAACTTTACGACCGCAAAGTTAACTGATAAAATTCTGAAAGTATTTGACAAATATCAAAAAATTCTAAGTTTTCCCGGCTCTTATGCGGCTTAACGTTTCAATGGTAACACCGAGGTAGGAAGCGATTTGGCCAATTGAAAATCGCTGAAGTGCCAGAGGATATCGCTTAACCAGACTCTCGTAGCGTTCTTTTGCGGTGCAAAATAAATGATTCATAATCCGATTTTCCAGGTATAGATAGCCTTCCTCTAGTACTTTATTATAAAAATGATTTACCTCTGGGTAGCTCTGGATTAATTTATAGAGGTCATTCCGGTCTATTTCATAAAAGGTGCAGTCTTCAATTAAGGTATGGATTTCCTGGCCCGGCTTCATGGTTATCATGCTTCTGAAACAGCTCACCAAATCGCCTTCGATTCCAAACCAAAACACGACTTCTTTCCCTCCATGATAATAACATGAATACAAGCATCCTTTTGCAATAAAAAATAATTTATCACAAACCTCTCCTTCTCTAATAAGTGTAGTTTTTGCGGAGTATTTAGTTTCTTTGAAATATGACATGAATACTTTCTTAGTATCTGATGGAATCAGGTAAACACGATCAATGCAGTTTTCAAGAGTCAGCATGGTATGAAAATTAAATTTTGACAGTCCAGCTATTTTTTATTTCTATAAAGCTTAAAAAGTAAAATT